>NZ_JACOFW010000099.1 GCF_014284305.1 Affinundibacterium seohonense | reverse complement strand
CTTCAGGTACTACGCCGTGCTCGATGTAGCGCCACAAGGCAATCGCCAGTCTTCTCGCCACCGCGACGATCGCCACACGTCGACCGCGTTTGTTGGGCGCTTGGCTGTTGGTCTTTTCCGCAAACCAGATGGCGAGCTTGCTCTCTGGCTGATAGCGCAACCACATCCACGCCATTTCAATGAGCAAGGAGCGCACTCGTCGGTTGCCTTGCTTGCTGATGCCTTGATCTATTCGCGTTGTACCACTGTCGTACGGTTGCGGCACCAATCCAACACAGGAACCAACTTGTTTTTGATTATCAAACCGTCGCCAAAATAATTCCGTTGTAATCCGTATCGCACCAATGTCACCTATCGCTTTGAGCTTGGTGAAAC
>NZ_JACOFW010000098.1 GCF_014284305.1 Affinundibacterium seohonense | reverse complement strand
ATTACAACAGCACAGCCACATTTAGCAATGGCGTGACCTTAGTTGGTGGCAGCCTGATCGTTCCAGCCGGTGTTTCCAGCTTCACGGTCACCGTCGCCACAATCAACGACAGTGTCGTCGATTCCGCGTCCCCAGAATCCTTACCATTGGTGATCGGTGGGGTAACAGGCAATGGCGGTATCTTGGATGATGACCAACCAAGCATCACCACAGTCGAACCAGGCGCACCAGGCGTCGCTGGTGACAATGTGGTCGAAGGCAATGATCTGGTCTACACCGTCAGCTTAAGCGCAACCACAACTGTGGCGTCCACTTATGCTTACAACTTAGGCGGTGGTACAGCAACAGCCGGTGCCGATTACAACAGCACAGCCAC
>NZ_JACOFW010000097.1 GCF_014284305.1 Affinundibacterium seohonense | reverse complement strand
AGCGCCTTAGTCGCAGCAGTGGGTGATGCAACACAATTCTCTAGTGGTCGCGATATGGCGGCATGGTTAGGTCTGGTGCCGCGACAGAACTCAAGTGGAGGCAAAGAAAGACTCGGGCATATTAGTAAGCGTGGTGATACGTATTTGAGAACGCTGCTAATTCATGGTGCGCGAGCGGCATTGAATACTTGTACCAACAAGCTAGATCGACGTAGCCGATGGGCACAAGGTTTAATGTTAAGACGAAACAGAAATATCGCCACAGTGGCCTTAGCGAACAAAAACGCAAGAATTGCGTGGTCAATCTTGAGCAAGCAAGAAGTCTATCGAGGTGCAATGATGTAGTCGCTGAGGGAAGTATTGAAGTCGAAAAAGTG
>NZ_JACOFW010000096.1 GCF_014284305.1 Affinundibacterium seohonense | reverse complement strand
CACCGCCTAAGTTGTAAGCGTAAGTCGACGCCACAGTTGTTGTTGCGCTTAAGCTGACGGTGTAGACGAGATCATTGCCTTCGACCACATTGTCACCAGCGACGCCTGGCGCGCCTGGTTCGACTGTCGTGATGCTTGGTTGGTCATCATCAATGATACCGCCGTTGCCTGTTACCCCACCGATCACCAATGGTAAGGATTCTGGGGACGCACTATCGACGACACTGTCGTTGATTGTGGCAAGGGTGACCGTGAAGGTACTCACACCTGCTGGAACAATCAGGCTGCCACCGACTAAGGTGACACCATTGCTAAATGTGGCTGTGCTGTTGTAATCGGCACCGGCTGTTGCTGTACCACCGCCTAAGTTGTAAGCATAAGTGGACGCCA
>NZ_JACOFW010000095.1 GCF_014284305.1 Affinundibacterium seohonense | reverse complement strand
TCGCCACTCGCCACCAGACCGAAGTCCGTGCTGCCGTTCGACTTGCATGTGTAAGGCATGCCGCCAGCGTTCAATCTGAGCCAGGATCAAACTCTTCAGTTTAATCTCTGTTACTTGTTTCCATTTCCGGAATTCGTTCTTTCGAACGAGTCGCTCACTCAAAATACTGACAGTTGCGATAATGATTACTCACTATCGCGTCTTATCTTTACTTCTTGTGAACATTTGATATTTTTTAAGTTTCCTAACTACCGAAGTAGCTAGTCGCTCTCTTTATCAAGTGCCCACATTTATTGACTGTTAATTGTTAAAGATCTTATTCTTTTCTACTTAAACTCACCCAAAGGTTTTTGTTTTTGCTACGAAGCGTTGTGTTCGTCAGCAGCAGAGAAACGAGATT
>NZ_JACOFW010000094.1 GCF_014284305.1 Affinundibacterium seohonense | reverse complement strand
TTGGTGGTGTGACAGGCAATGGCGGTATCTTGGATGATGACCAACCAAGCATCACCACAGTGGAACCAGGCGCACCAGGCGTCGCTGGTGACAATGTGGTCGAAGGCAATGACTTGGTCTACACCGTCTCCTTGTCCGCAACAACAACAGTAGCAGCGACCTATGCTTACAACTTAGGCGGTGGTACAGCGACAGCCGGTGCTGATTACAACAGCACAGCCACATTTAGCAATGGTGTCACTTTAGTCGGTGGCAGCCTGATCGTTCCCGCTGGCGTGAGTACCTTCACGGTCACCGTCGCCACAATCAACGACAGTGTCGTCGATTCCGCGTCACCAGAAACACTGCCATTGGTTGTTGGTGGCGTGACAGGTAACGGCGGTATCATCGACAACGATCAACCAACGATC
>NZ_JACOFW010000093.1 GCF_014284305.1 Affinundibacterium seohonense | reverse complement strand
AGTCGCCTGATTCGCGCCAGAACAGCTTTATGCAATGAAATACGCGGCCTGTTAGGTGAGTTTGGTATTGTGATTGCGCTAGGGGTATCGCAGGTTCGGCAAGCTTTGCCTATGTTGTTAGAGAATTTCGATGGCAAACTCAATGCGCGTTTTTTACAGTTATTGCGTGAGTTGGCAGAAGAACTCAGAGAAGTCGACGATCGCGTGAAGGCGCATGATCAACGTATCGCAGCAGCAGTGAAATCAGATGAACGTATTCAACGATTAATGGCAATCGAAGGTTTTGGTCCGATTTCGGCTAGCGCCTTAGTCGCAGCAGTGGGTGATGCAACACAATTCTCTAGTGGTCGCGATATGGCGGCATGGTTAGGTCTGGTGCCGCGACAGAACTCAAGTGGAGGCAAAGAAAGACTCGGGCATATTAGTA
>NZ_JACOFW010000092.1 GCF_014284305.1 Affinundibacterium seohonense | reverse complement strand
TACTAATATGCCCGAGTCTTTCTTTGCCTCCACTTGAGTTCTGTCGCGGCACCAGACCTAACCATGCCGCCATATCGCGACCACTAGAGAATTGTGTTGCATCACCCACTGCTGCGACTAAGGCGCTGGCCGAAATCGGACCAAATCCTTCGATTGCCATTAATCGTTGAATACGTTCATCTGATTTCACTGCTGCTGCGATACGTTGATCATGCGCCTTCACGCGATCGTCGACTTCTCTGAGTTCTTCTGCCAACTCACACAATAACTGTAAAAAACGCGCATTGAGTTTGCCATCGGAATTCTCTAACAACATAGGCAAAGCTTGCCGAACCTGCGATACCCCTAGCGCAATCACAATACCAAACTCACCTAACAGGCCGCGTATTTCATTGCATAAAGCTGTTCTGGCGCGAATCAGGCGACTACGAATTCTATGCTCA
>NZ_JACOFW010000091.1 GCF_014284305.1 Affinundibacterium seohonense | reverse complement strand
TTCATTTTTCTCTCCTGCTTCGTTGTGTCGTACGTTCACAATTCGTAATAAGTCTCTGGTCATTTGCTCGTGAAACTTAGTTTCACCACCTTCTATCCGCTGGCGTTTTCGACCAGCCTAATTCTGCATGCGCTGCGCGCTAAGATGACCTTCTTTAGTCAAACCCCATCTACTATAGGCGGTTGCTCTTAACAACCAGGGCGGGTGACGGGTTTGATTCCTTTTTACTTTTCTTGCTTTCGTTCTGCCACAACGTACTTCATCAATTCGGCTCTATTGATCGCTTTTTCTTAGCTGCTGCTTTTCGCTTCTTTAAACTGCGCGCCTTCAGGTACTACGCCGTGCTCGATGTAGCGCCACAAGGCAATCGCCAGTCTTCTCGCCACCGCGACGATCGCCACACGTCGACCGCGTTTGTTGGGCGCTTGGCTGTTGGTCTTTTCCGCAAACCA
>NZ_JACOFW010000090.1 GCF_014284305.1 Affinundibacterium seohonense | reverse complement strand
CTTCACGGTCACCGTCGCCACAATCAACGACAGTGTCGTCGATTCCGCGTCACCAGAAACACTGCCATTGGTTGTTGGTGGCGTGACAGGTAACGGCGGTATCATCGACAACGATCAACCAACGATCACCACAGTTGAACCAGGTGCACCAGGAACAGGCGACAACAATGTCGTCGAAGGCACGAACTTGGTCTACACCGTCTCCTTGTCGAGCCCAACAACCATCGCCTCGACTTATGCGTATGCGTTGGGTGGTGGTACAGCGACATCAGGTGCTGATTACAACGCCACCCCGACGTTCAGTAATGGTGTGACCTTGGTCGGTGGCAATTTGATCGTCCCAGCAGGTGTTACCAACTTTACGGTAACGGTGGCAACAATCGACGATGCCAGCTTAGAGGCAGTGACACCAGAGACCTTACCATTGGTCATCGCTGGCGTGACGGGCGCTGGCG
>NZ_JACOFW010000009.1 GCF_014284305.1 Affinundibacterium seohonense | reverse complement strand
AGCCATTTCATCAGTATTTCCTGTATCACTTTTACCGCTGCCATTAGTCGCGCATGCGGTTGCTCATCTGACACAGTGATAACTGTAGGTCTGGCTCTTCTGCCGTCACTTAGACCCATTTTCCAACTGCCGTTAGAAAGTTCTAACGCCACTGCCAGAACCACTTTTTCTGCAGTAAAATCATTCCTAAGAGTCGCAAGCATGTCGTTCTCCTTGATTTAATTGGTCGAGCTTTTATTTTAAGGATTGTTATTTGCTTGTCGACTCTTTCTTTATCATAGGATCTAAATTAGGACGCCACTATAGTCACGCAAAATTCCACGTTCTTTCCATTGCTTGAGAACTGCTTCAGTCACAGAATTCGATATGACAGTGCAATCGTCATGAAAGTTATCGCACGCCATGAAAAGCAACTCACCTTCGACTTCAACTTGGGTATGAATAATGGCGCCGTTAGTACCAAGAACGTCTGGCCTGGCAAAGATGCGCTTGAGGGCTTTTATATTCTCCGAATTGATAGGAACCACAAGGAAGTCCATTACGGGATCTAAAGTTTGACGTAGTAATGAATTTGTTTCTTCAGAAGTACAAGCGGTCAGCTGCGCAAGATCCCATTCAGAAAGATCACCCTCAAAGGAGGCGTGCGCGGCACCATCGTACTGGCGGTAAAGCGCGCAAAGAATGCCTGCACAGTCACGAACTTGAATCGATCGGAAATTACTCATACTCGCGCTTAGCTAGTTTCAAAACAAAACACGAAAACTAACACGCACCAGCACAAGTCTCAATAGAAAAATACATCGCAAGCTTAGCGATGCAGGACAAGAATTATAGACTACCCGATTGGAATAGAACAAAGACATCCATTTCAAAAAGCAACAAAAAGCGAGCACGAAGTCTCGAATTAATGCTATTTTTATTTCACTAATTTGCAATTTCAAGAGCTATCTTTTCTAACAAAGCTTTATGCAAAACAAGAATCATTCAATTTGTTGGCTTTTTAGTTGGGAGTTTTTGCTGGCGAAGTAGACGCAAGGTTTTGCATACCTCACCGCTTGGCTTGGCGCAGTTAGTTGAGGTGACCTAAAGAAATACCTATGTAGACATTTAGTCGTGACTCGGCAACGTTGACGGTGCCTCACTCACATCTGGTATGGTCACGCCTTGCGGCCGCACTAGCGGTGGTAGTTTTTTATTGATCAAAGGCAGATTACTTACCTCCGTCCCATCGGGACGTACGGCCTGCTGGGCTGACAGCCAATCACCATTGTCTTGGGTTTGCATGATTTTCCTTTCACAGCGAGTTCTGGGTATCAAGATCATAGCCTGATCCAACATAGCCAACTGCCACAAAGCGCGTTTTTTTGTGATAGCGCAAATGAAAAAAAACAAAAACAAAGACATCCATTTTAAAAAGCAACAACAAGCGTATCCCAAGTCTCGACTTGCGATTATTGTGACTCAACAGATTCGGCATGACAACACGAGCTACGCCAACAACGCTTGGTGCAAAACCAGCATCATTTATTTTATTGGCCTTTTAGTTGGGTATTTTGTGCACTCTGTTGTGCGCTCTCGCTGGCACGAGCGTGGTGGGCTTACATGACATGCCGTATCCAAATCTCATTTCGACGTAAAAACGGCAAAGAGAATGGCGCGTTATATCTGGAGAAAATCGCTTCGCCCTCGATTTTTAGATTATTCTCACTCGCCAGTTTCTTTAATAAAGCGAGCTTTTCTTCATACAATGATTGCGACCAACCACCTGAATACGTTATCACTAGATAAGTTTGCGCGGGCATCTCACGCAACTTGACTTTAGCGTTCGTCGGCTCCGGCAAGGTCTCCATCGTATATTCTCTAGGCATCGCAAATTGCACAAGATATCCCGCTTCGGTTGCTGTCTGCGACACTGGTGCCGTCATTTCTATTTTGGTAGGCGTCGGTGTTTGCGCCACAGGTGCAGTCATCTCAATTTTTTTGCTGCCTTTATTTTTTCCAAAAATATAGCCACCCAAATATTCAAAAGCCAGATTTCCAGCCTTATCCGCGGGCCCGGGCACTGTCACTTCGGCGACTAAATAGGCTTGGTATTTTCGGATTTCAAATTGCGGATAGCGTTTTACCACTTCATAACTCGGCTCTTCAATCGCTGATGCATTCATGATGCTTCCCAAAAATAAAACAAGACCTGCGAATAGTGCTTTCATTTTTCCTACCTCAACTCTTTTGATCGATACCGACAATAGTACATGAGGAAAAATTTCTCTGTCGGCTGTCGCACAATGCTCCGCGCCATTGTGCGTAAACCGAAGCTGACATGAGGTGGCTAAATGAAAATGACAAAAGATGTCCATGTAAAAGTCCTACAACTTCCTTGCCTGACATGGGAGCAGTAGGTTCACGATAGCCGTGTAGCAGCAGATGGTAGTGATTTGACATAATCGCGTAGGCGCAAATCGAGATCAAAAAGACTTACGACGATTCACGCAAATGCTCAACGACCCAAGCTTCGCGATGGGAAAAATCTCGTCCAGAAAAATCGTCTTTGCCCCACAAGAACGCACGTCGCACACAGCGGCCAAGGCGGTGATAATACGGTGTCGCGTCTAGGGGAACATATTGCTACAAACCATCGACATAATCTCCCCTCCGTTTTTGAGGTTTAAAGTTGAGGTGGGAATAGTTTATTTTGCAAATAACTAATTAAAAAGTTCTTTAATCAAGTTTGTTATTTTTTAAGATGGGTGTGTTTGGTTTCCTCCCAACCAAAGTCACACAGGCTCCTCATTTCTTATTAGCACGTTCTTTAGCAACAATTTTCATATCCTGCAAGGAGACGACCATTGCAGCGCAGCGCTTATTGGTCGATGCAACTAAGGCGTTGTAATCTTCTTGATCTTGATTGAATTTCTTACTGTTTTCGTTAAGTTCCGCGCCCCTCTTATTGAGGTCTTCCATTTGTTCATTAAAGCGTGTTACTGCATCCTCATCATAGATATCGAGTTTCGGCTGAGTTGCGACGAGCGCGTTCATCTCGTCCTGTAATTGCTTCAATTTTTGATTATGTATGCCCTTAAGTTCTTTTAACTCAACTAGCTGAGAAGCAAGTTTATCGGATTCGATTAAACACGCACGATACTCATCACGAGTAGAAATCTTAGGGACTTGATGCTGCTGCGCAGATACGCCAAACGTGCAAGTAAATAACAGGCTCGCGAGTGCAGATTTTATGTTTCGTGACATGATAAATAGGGTGATAGTGTATGGTCAAAATAAGTGGCTTGGGCTCATCACTTATGTTATTTTTGATATTGTAATGGAGCTGCTTAGTGCTTTCAAAACATGTTTTAGATTTATAAAAAATAGACTCAACATTTCTATTTGCAAATCATCTTTCCTTGATAAATTCATTCCGATTAGCATGCTCTAATCGGAGCCACACACTCAATCAACTACTGCCCCGGATGATATTTACGCTTAGTATGTTTATCTATATCTTCCGGATAAAACAGCACGTCTTTGAACTCGCCTTTGCTATACATCTCGCCTTGATCATTAAAATGCGGGGACTTGGGATCGCCGCTATTACCACCAGCCAGTATGCTTTTGGCTTGTATGCGCGGGCCGAAGGAGACTGCGGCGACGAAGCTGTTGCCGCGGTCGCCGTAGATGCGTTTAGTGGTTTGTGTTGCGGTCATCCCGAAGGCGGCTAATGAGCCCCAATTGCCAGAGGCGAAGGCGACTGGCCAGCTTGGTTTGTTGTCGTCGTAGGTAGCTTGAATATCGCCGCTTAAGCGTTGAAAGCGGTTGATGTCACCCCAGGCGGTTTGCCAATTACCAAAGTCGTTTTGCAAGCGATTGCTGGCGCGTTGTAAGGCCGCTAGTAATGCGGGGGCTGGTAGGTTCGGCAAATAGTCAACTACCGGAATATTTTTTTGGCGCGCTTCGTTGCTATGTTGAGCGACTAAGTCCTGTGCCCAATAGATGGCTAATGAAGTCGCCGTCGAATTGATCGTGGCGCGTAAATCCCAGGCTCGCAGACTCTTGATTTGCTCGGTCAAGGCGAATTCTGGTTTGACGTCGTAGGCTTTAAATAGGGCGGGTAAGAGGGTTTCAAACGCCGTCAATTCGCTGTCATAAGCTAACTTGATAAGACTTTCTAAATTAAGTTGCTTGGCGTTTTTTAAGACTTTGACGGCATGCTGACCACGGGCGTTTTCACCATTGGTCCACATATAGCGTGGGTAATCTTGTTGACGTGGGCTGCTGCCATCGGCACCTACACCGGCCGCAGAGAAAGGCCAATTATTGGTGTTTTGTATCCAACCATTTTTTGGATTGAACAGGTGAATAATGTCTTTGACCTCGTGCAGTCCTTGCCAATCCGCGCTGCGCTTGCTGCCATCGACAGGCTGGGTCCAATCGAGTTGAGGATTGCGGCGCGGCACAAAGTCGCCGTGAAAATAGGCGATGTTGCCATCCTTGTCGGCATACACGGTGTTATTCGAGGAATTGGCGCGCAGGTCCATCACTTTGGCGAAGCCCGCGTAATCACGCGTTTTGGTGCGCAGATACGATTGCATCAAGGCTTTCATCGGTTCATTCATCAATTGCACTGCGATCCATTTGCCGTTGGCTTCGCGTACCACGGGGCCATGATGACTAAAATAGGTTTTCACTTTACGCGAGACCATGCCCATCGGTGAGCTATACGGAATCGTTTGTTCGACCATTTTTAGGGGACGTAATTTGCCTTCGTAGGTGTAGAAAACCTTGTCGCCTTTTTTGGTAATATTGAGCGCAAATTCATCGATCACATCAGCAGCGTTGGAGGTATGCATCCAGCCGTTGTATTGATTGAAGCCCTGATACACAAAAAACTGTCCCCAAGTCACGGCACCATAGGCATTCAAACCTTGTTCACTGCGCACATGAACTTCGGGACGGAAATAGAAAGACGTGTGAGGATTAATCAGTAACATCGCCTGACCATTGGCGCTAAGTTTAGGCGCAATCGCAAAGCCATTGGAACCACGTGGCTCTGGCAAAATTGGCGACTGTGCTTGACTCAGATATTCGGGTTTATCGCCATACAGAGCGTTCAAATCGTTGAGATTGACGCTTTCGATGTCACCACCGATACTGCCTTCACTAAAGGCCAAAGCCATCCATGGTTCGAAATGCGTGATCAAGCGTGGTTTGACTTCGGGATGGGTGTGTAGGTAATAATTCAGACCATCAGCAAAGGCGTTCATCAATTGTTTTAGCCACGCAGGGCTCTTCGCATATTGCGCTTTTAATTGGGCTGGCTGTATGAATAATTTCATGCGCAAATCACGCCAAAATTCGACCTCTCCCTCGACTTCAGCCAGACGTCCTAGCGCGTTGATGTAGTTGAGTTCGATGCGTTTGAAATCGTCTTCCGCTTGCGCATACAAGAGACCAAATACCGCATCGGCATCACTCTTACCAGCGACGTGAGGAATGCCCCATTGATCGCGAGAAATCGTGACTTGCTGTGCGCTGGCTTGCCAGCGGGCGAGGTCTTTGGGATTGGTGGCGGGTGCGCTGTGCGCGAGAGCGGTGGTGAATGCACTGGCGAATAAAAAGCCAAGCACGGCGAGCTTTCTAGACGATGAAAAAGAAACGGATGCAGCTGGATGGCTGTGGCTTGATGAGATCGCGTTCATGGAGCACCTTCGGCAGGGTAGTGGATTTTATGCACGAAAGACTACCACAGCCAAGGGCAAACGATTTGAACTTAATGGAAATTCTGCGGTGACATTTTCAGTACACGTAGGCACATAAGCACATAGGCAATTTCGCAAGCCACCATTATTGTGGTGGTTTTTGATCGAAGCGCTAGCTTACAAATTTAATCCAGAGTGAAATGCTTGGATATCCGCCCCCCTTGCTGCGATTAAACTACATAGGCTTAAAGCGCCAAGCATACGCCTGACTGACCTTCAACAAGTCCTTGCAACCACGCAGTTGTACCGTCACTTTGCCCAACTCATCGCGGTGCGCTTTAGCGATCGCGTCAGCGCGTACCACCACGCTGCGATGGATTTGCCAGAATATTTCTGGATCGAGGCCGTCGATGATTTCTTTGAGCGGTTTGCGCACATGGGCTTCATCATCGGTACAGACGACGCGGGTGTATTTTTCGTCTGAGGTGAAGAACAAAATTTTATCGATAGGGAACATCTTGATAGTATCGCCCACGCTGGCACTGATCCAGCGTATGCGTTCTACATTTTGCGGGCGCAGGCGCTTGTCTAGCTCTTGCATCAATTGACTCAAATCAGACGGCGCGGCTTTGGTTTCCAATCTGGCTTTGAGACGGGCAATCGCATCGACTAAGCGTTCACGTGAAATTGGTTTGAGCAGGTAATCGATCGCACCGGCAGAAAAAGCTTCCAGCGCATGATTGTCGTAAGCCGTCGTAAAGACCGCATGGCAGCGTCCTTTAGTGGCATTCGCTACGTCCAATCCTGTCATACCTGGCATGCGAATATCTAAAAACGCGATATCCGGCGTATAGTTTTGAATGGCTTCTAACGCTTCGGTGCCGTGCTCGCATTCGGCAACAATCTCAAGCTCTGGCCACAATTCGTTTAACATGCGGCGTAAGTCTTTGCGGGGTAAATCTTCGTCGTCAGCAATAATGGCAGTAGTCATGTTTTCCTCAATTACTCATTGTATTTTTTTGCGTTGCGGTCATGTCTTGCTACAGAAATTTAAGAAATCAAAGGCACGATAATACTAGCAACCACGCCACCATCTGGCCCTGCTTTTAGCGTCAAGCTGGCGCGGCTACCAAACATCGATTCTAAACGCTCGCGGATGTTTGCCAAACCGATGCCGGAACCGGAAGTGGTGCCACCAAAACCAACACCATTATCGGTAACACTAACTTCCAACATTTCTTCATCGCCTTGATCAAAGTAGCGGGCATTCACGGCAACGTGAGCCGGGCCAATTTTGGGTTCGATGCCGTGTTTAATCGCATTTTCGACCAAAGAAATCAACAACAGCGGGGGAAACGCCGCGTCTTTTAATTCTGACTCAACACTAAAACTCAATCGAGGAATCCGCGCTTGCATCAAGCCCAAATAGGCGCGCGCAGCTTCCAGTTGTTTTGCCAATCGACCTTGTTCTGAGCTGCCATCACCCCGCATTTGCGGAATAGTTGAGCGCAGGTAATCCACCAGGTGATCAACAATCGCCGTAGCACGCAAGGGTTCGGTCAAAATGGCAGAGCGAACACCCGCTAAAGTGTTGAACAAAAAATGCGGTTCGACTTGGGCAACCAACACGGACAAACGGAGCTCGGCTTCACGGCGGGCATCTTGCGCACGTCTTAATTCTTGTTGACGCATAGCCTCTGCCAAGCGTTTACGTTGACGGAAAAAAACTAGCAGATCAAAGAAGCTGCCCCAATAGAAACAGGCGATGACGATCGGAGTCCATTTTAATATCGTGATCATGACATTGACCAATGGACCACGTTCCAACTCTTTTTGCTTTTCAGTTTTTTCCTTAGCGTCGACTTTTTTTTCCGCTGGCTGTGCCGTCTCGCTTGGTGTTGCCGTTGGCTGCGATGCGGAACTTGGCACCGGTTTGACCTGGGCTTGCACACTAATTTCGGTGCTTTTCCCCGGTGTTTTGAGCAAATAGTTAAAGCCAAGATGGCTGCCGTAGCCAATCGCAAAACTCAACACCATACCTAAGATCAGCGCCAGAAAAATCCCGATCGCTTCTTTGCGTTCTGAAAAATTTTGCTGACGTACCCACACTGCCATCGCTTGCCCAATTAGGAACAGGCCAACGCCAGCGATAAAGAAAGGGAGCGTCCAAATGAAGAAAAGATTGATACGTTCGGTTGTCAATAAGACGATACCAAACATTAATATGAACAAAACAAATAGCGTGCCGCCAAACGCAATTGCACGATGGCGAAACCAGGTCCGCGAGAACACAGGAAAATTACGATAGCGATTAAGCCAGGTATCACTTTGGATCGAGACTTCCGATGGCAAGGCTTGTTCGGACATCAGGGATTGAGAACTTGGGCTGGTGGTATTCATAAGAGGCTCCTGGCGAATTAAGGATGACTGTATGCCAGATGAGTTACAAAAGGTAAGTTTGCGATGAAATTGGCTCAGCGCCGATGAAAACAAAAAACCAGAGGATCAATTAGGATGGATCTGGCTGATCCGACTGGGTGTTGTCGCTGGCAGGCGCTTCTTTGGGCTTTTGTCGGCTTTGTGTGGCGATTCGTAAAATGGTGTTACGGATTGCCATCAAGACCGCGACGGCATTGAATGGTTTAACGATAAACCCGACTACGCCGCGTGTTTGTGCTGCTTGTATGGTCCCAGCGTCCATCTTTGCCGAGACTAAAAATATCAACGCTTTTGGCAATTGCGTGCGTAAATTATCGAGCAATGCCAAACCATCTTTGTCGGCTTCACCAATATCCACACAGATAATTTGTGGCTGCAACTTAACCATTTTTGCAAGATTTGTAGAACTGTGATTGCCATCACCGACCACTTCATGCCCACCATTGGTCAGCACCGTGCCCAATAGATTACGGGCGACGGCTTGGTTATCAAGAATATAGGCTCTGAGCATGGGTGTGATCAATAGAGTTAACGCTATACATCATAATTCAAAAGCATTGCTGTGGTTCAAGAAAAGATGGCGATACACGGGTTTCACGCCACACTCAATTGCCAAGTAATCACTTTGTCGTTGGTTTCGCATTTTTGACAAAACGATTCAGCCATTGATCTTGCTCCCACAACATGTGCAGTAAAGACTCACGGGCGCGATAAATATGGCTTTCGTAAGGCAGCATAACCAAACGCGCCGGCGTTCCCAAGCCTTGTAGTGCCTGATACATGCGCTCACTTTGCATGGGGAAGGTGCCGGGATTGTTATCGTCTTCGCCATGAATCAACAATAAAGGCACATCAATATCATCAGCATAGTTGAACGGCGACATGTCTTGATAGGTATCAAAAGCGCGCCAGTAGTTTCTATCCTCGGATTGAAAACCAAAGGGTGTCAGACTACGGTTGTACGCACCAGAACGGGCGATCCCGGCTTTAAACAAACTGGTGTGGGCGAGTAAATTCGCCGCCATAAAAGCACCATAACTATGACCGCCGATGGCGATACGATGACGATCAGCCACGCCTAATTTCACCACTTCATCGACCGCCGCTTCGGCATTCATTTTAATTTGATGAATGAAAGTATCGTTAGGTTCTTTACGTCCCTCTCCGATGATGGGCATAGAAAATCCGTCTAAGACCGTATAGCCACGTGCCAGCATAACTTGCGGGCCTTGGACATTGATACGATTAAACTTGTAGGGAGAGCCAGCCACCTGACCAGCACTTTCAGCAGATCTAAACTCGCGCGGATAAGCCCACATCAACATCGGTCGCGGGCCATCACGCTTTTCATCGTAACCGGGCGGCAAATAGAGTGTCGCGGTCAAACTCACGCCATCTTCGCGCTCATAATGCAACTGCCGCCTTTGTATGCCGCGAAACTTTGGACTTGGGTGAGGATAATTGGTCAGCGCTCTGGGTGCTGAACTACCAGCCAGATTGCGTAGAAATAAATTGGGACGCTCATCAGCCGCCTCGCGGCTAGTAATAATCTGATGCCCCTGATCATCGAGCACGCCTAAAACTTCTTCATAGTAAGGTGCTTTAGAACGCCACAACCGTATGGTTTTTTCGGCAGGCACATAGTAACGATCTAAGAACGGCCGGTCGCCTTCAGGACTTGCGCCCACGCCAGTTAAGAACATCGATTGCTCATCCGAGGTCAGGCGTATCACTGAGCGACCAAATTGATTCAATTCCATCACTGGTGTACCAGGATTACTGTATTGGTCTTCGGTTTTGCGACTAAACAAGAGCTCTGGTTTGGCATAGGGTGCGCCGGGCTGAATACGCCAGGTGCGAGTTTCGCGTGTTTTGCTCGACGTCTCAGTGACTAAAGCAATATGGTCATTCGCCCACAGGACATGATTAAAGCGCCAAGGGAGATCCATCAATTTCTGCGGGCTGCCGCCAAAAGGAACACCGTGTTGCCACAGTACATCCGAAATTCGGGTATTGGCATCGGGATCACCACCACCTTGTGCTTCGACCCAATACAAAGTGGCGGCCTGATCATTGCGCCAAGCGAAATTGCGTGGGCCTGCTTGCACCGCATCACTAGCACTAGGTAAGCGTTCGCGCATAGGCACGTCGGCGATGGTTTTGAGTTTCTTACCATCGATGCCCCATACCTCAAACACATGGCCAAAACGCTCCAGTGGTAATTGATAAGAGTAGGGCCGCTTCAATTGCGTTGTCAGTACCCACTTCGCATCCGGTGATGCCAATACTCGCAATAACGGTGTCACCGCACCGAAGCGTCGTACACTGCCGTCAATATTGACCACTGCCAATTGCGTTTGTAATTGCCAGTCCAGCATATCGGCATCGTGCGGATTCTTTAAGAGGTCGGGATACGTGCGGGTTTGCGCCAATTTACCACCACGCGTTTCTTGGCTATTTGGTCCGGATGGCACCGTTGTCTCACGCGGCGCAGCTTTTTGTGAACGCGGGAGCAAACGCACTAACAATTGATCGCTACCATTAAGCCAGGAAAATCCTGCTCCCATCACGGCATTCAGTCTTTCCGAAATCAGTCTATGGGCAGTGGCTTGTTTCACATCCAATAACCACAACTCCACGCCGTTACGTCCCCAGACGCTAAATGCCAACCACTTTTCATCTGCCGACCAAACCATATCGGCAATCTTGACTTTGGCTGGCAAGCCGCTCACTGCCCGTGTTTTGCCGGTAGGAATGTCGAGCAAGCTTAATCCATCACTAAAATTAGTGCGCATCGCCGCCCGCAGTTTTGGATGTACCCGTAAGCCTGCCAGTTTTAACTCGGGTTGAGCGACTTCAGCAATGGTCGGCAAATTCGGAATACTGACCAACAAGCCAGTCTTGTTTTTCGGTCCCAATCGAAATTCAGGTCCACGTGGTGCATCGACTAAGGCTTGCAATTCAGGCGCTGGAATTTGATAACGCGTATCACTGGCAGAGGCGCTCATCACGGAGCACAGCGCAACCAGGCAGGTGGAAACGACTATGCGGGGGAGGGTAAACCTTGACGACATTACTTCGTCCTTATGAGTTCGGCTATAAAAAAAGCTAGCAGATTAATGCTCGCACTTTCGCATTATAAAGACAAATGTGGGTGGGATCTCTGCGTATCCCCGACAGATTCATGAACATAAGGAATCTGGCAAGATAAAAAATTAAGCGAATTAGCAGCGATCATGGTCGAGGAATTACCAAAGTGTCTGTTGTTTTGCTTAAATCTAAAGACACAAAACGACGCAATTGCATGCTTTCGTACGACAGAACAAGTAGACTAACGCAAATTCTCAGGACTTCTCTGTAAATGGCTAAACCATGTCTGAACTGAACCACGAACAAATCGCCCAGCGTCTGCAACATCTGACCGAGCTCAGTGTGGCCTTGAATGGCTTAGAAGATACCGATGCTTTACTGGAACGGATCTTAACGACCGCCAAACAGTTGACCAAAGCCGACGGTGGGACTTTGTATCGCCCGAACAAAGAGAAAACACATCTCGAATTTGACATGGCGATCAATGACACCCTCAAGCTGCACGTGGGTGGCTCACAGCCGCGCGCCAAGGACATGCGCTCGATTGCCTTGTTTGACGACTACGGACATCAAAATCTGGCTGCCGTCGTAGCCTATGCCGCCAACATCAAACAATCGGTGCGCATCCGCAATGTGTATGAGGCCGATTTGTTCAATTTCTCGGAAATGCGCCACTTCGATGAGCAAAATAATTATCGTTGCCAATCCTTATTGACGGTGCCCATGCTCAACCACGAGGCTGAGTTGATCGGTGTTTTACAACTGATTAATGCCATCGATCCAGAGACGCATGCCATCACGTCTTTCAGCGAAACGGATCAAGGCTTTATCGAAGCCTTAGCTTCACAAGCGGCGATCGCCCTGAGCAATCAAGAATTAATTTTCCAGTTGGAAAATCTGTTTGAGTCTTTGGTCAACTTGATCAACATCGGCATCGACGAAAAATCACCGAATACCGGACGTCATTGCCAGCACGTACCAGAGCTGACCATGATGCTAGCCGAAGCCGTGCATCGCAGCGATGCGGCGGCGTTCAAAGATTTTCGGATGAGCGAGCGAGACCGTCGTGAATTATGGATGGCGGGCTTGTTACACGACTGCGGCAAGATCACCACGCCCGTACATGTGATCGAAAAATCAACCAAGCTAGAAACGATTTTTGATCGCATCCATTTGGTCGATGCGCGTTTTGAAATTTTACGACGCGATATTGAAATTCGCCACCTCAAGAACATGCCTGCCAATGACACTGACCGGCAAGCCGCACAACAAAGCATGCAAGAGGAATTACGTCAGATTGATAGCGATCGCGCCTTTTTGAAACATGCCAACATCGGCGGCGAACGCATGAGCGATGCCGATCAAGACCGCGTACGACAGATCGCCCAAAGAACTTGGGTCGATAGTCATGGCATGCAGCATCATTTATTGAACGCGGAAGAGACCGACAATCTGACCATCAAAGGCGGCACTCTTACTGCGGATGAACGCAAGATCATTAACAATCATATCGCCGTAACGATACGCATGTTAGAAGCCTTACCGTGGCCTAAGCATTTGAAAAATGTGCCTGAATATGCGGGCGGTCATCACGAGCGCATGGACGGCAAAGGCTATCCACGCGGCTTACGTGGCGATCAAATGTCAGTGCAGGCACGCATCATGGCGATTGCCGATATTTTTGAAGCCTTGTCTGCCAAAGATCGTCCTTACAAGACCGGCAAGACCTTAACGGAGTCCCTAGATATTCTCGGCAAATTTGCCTTAAACGGGCATATCGATCCCGACCTATTCCAAGTGTTTGTCAAAGAAAAGGTGTATCTGCAATACGCTGAGAAATTTATGGATAGTGCGCAGATTGATGCCGTCGATGAGAGCAAAATTCCCGGTTACACGGTCTAAGCCTTTGACATCAGCACATTGCGATCATGAAAAATCCAGGCCGTTTCATCCATCTGTGCAGCCTCTTATTTCTCCTGATCGCCAGTATCGAGATCACGTCCCTACAATCACTGCAATCCTTTGATTATTTGTTGTCGGATTTTCTGGTTCGGCAACAAGCCAAAACGCTACAAGCCGATCCAGACATCGTCATTGTGAATATCGACGATTCCAGCTTAGCACGCATGAGCGATGATGTCGGCAATTGGCCCTGGCCACGTTCTGTGCATGCAGAGCTGATTGAGGGTATCGCTAAACAAAAACCCTTGGCCATGGTTTTTGACATCACTTTTGAACAAAAAGATGTGTACCGACCTGAAAGTGACGCACGCTTTAATGCGAGTTTGCGCGAACTAAAACAGCAAGGTCACAAGATCTTCTTCCCCATGATACGCAGGCCGCCTGAAGACGATATCCATGGCGATTTGATGAGCGATATCAGCACTAGCTTAGGTTTGCAAGCGACACCACAGGCGCAAGCTGGCGCGCGGGTCGCTTTTCAACCACCACAAGCAATTGATGCCGATTTGTGGCAACTTGGTACCATCAATTTTTCAGAAGACAAAGATAAAGTCGGTCGTCGCTATGATTTATACACCGACGTGTATGGCTGGTTAGTGCCATCATTACCTACGAAAGTCGCTAGCGCCTTGGGCTATCGTGTGCCGCAAGAGAAAGATCTCCTATTGTCATGGCGCGGCGGTGAGATTCCTTTTCAACGTATTTCTTATGTCGACCTGTATCAAGATTTCGAACGTGAAAAGTCGCAGCGCAAACCCAACGAACTACAAGGAAAAATTGTTGTCATCGGCACTGCCGCCTCCGCGCTCCACGATAGACGCGTGACGCCGATCGACAGTTTATATTCGGGATTGGATATTCTGGCGACTGCTATCGACAATTTAAAGAATCAACATCGTATGCAATTACTTCCCAGTTGGATTAACTGGATGGCTTGCGTCAGCATTATGCTCATCGTGTCTGTTTCTTTTTTACGGCGCGTCAATGCCCTATACCCTGGCATCGTCTTATTGGCGATCACTACTGGTAGCTTATTTCTTAGCTATGCCGCACTGTCATCCTTTTACTTGGTTCACATCGTCACGCCGCTGCTCTTGGCGTGGCTATATTACTTCTCCTTAGCCTTACACGAATACTGGATAGAACTAACTAAGCGCCAACGAACCGAAAAGCAATTTAGTCGCTTCGTGAATCCGCATGTGGTCAAAGAATTGGGCAACAACGAAGATTGGGGACAACAAGGTCAAAGTCGTGAAATTACCGTTTTGTTTTCTGACATTCGTGGCTTCACCACGCTTTGCGAAAACCGCACGCCACAAGAAATCGTCGATTTACTCAATCGCTATTTCACACTTCAGGTAGCAGTCATTTTTAAGCATAACGGTGCCGTCGATAAATTCATTGGCGATTGCATCATGGCGTTTTGGGGCGCGCCTTTAGATAATCCAGATCATGCGCTCGATGCGGTGCGCGCGGCGATGGAAATGGCGGAAGTCTTACAAGATTTCAAACGCGAGCTAGGCGACTTAGAGGCGGATTTCGATGTCGGTATCGGCATCCATTCTGGCCCGGCTGTCGTTGGCTTTATTGGCTCAGAAAAACGAAAAGAATTTACCGTCATCGGGGACACCGTCAATCTTGCTAGTCGTATCGAAGGTTTAACCAAAGGCGTTTCGCGCATCTTGGTATCACGTGAAACCATGTTGTTGTGCGGCGACAAACTTGACTTCCAAGCTTTAGGTTCCTATAAGGTAAAGGGTCGAGAACAAGAAGTTGAGCTTTTTGCCCCCGTTTCATCTCATCAGGGAGAACATCCATGAATCACCCGATCAAACGCCAACTCTTGCTAGTGGCTCTGCCGCTGTGCTTGAGTGTTCAGGTATGCCAAGCACAAGGCACACAAGCCAGTGTGGTGCGTCCAACCGATTTAAAGGCGCAAGCGTTTAGCGATGCCGCTACCATCAAGGTCTTACCAGAAAATCTCAAAATCGACGTGCTCTCGCGCAAAGCTAGTTGGATGGAAGTCAAAGCACAGGGCAGTTTGGGTTGGGTCAAGATGCTGAGTTTGCGCTTTGACAGCGGTACGCCATCTTCGGGCGGACTGGCAAACGCGACGAAAGGTTTGTTCGAGGCTGCACGCTCCGGTGGTACGGCTAGTACGGTGACGACGGGTGCTATGGGCTTCGATAAATCGAAGTTTGAAAACCCCACACCAAACCTAGATGCACTGGCCAAGATGAAGCAATTTAGCGCACCAAAGACAGATGCCAGCAATTTCGCCAAACAAGAAAAACTGCAAGAACAAAACCAAACTTATCTCAAAGCACCAGGAGATAAATCATGAAATTTCGCAAATTTGCATTAGGCGCTTGTGCACTCGCCAGCACCTTGATGTTGACTAGCTGTGGCAATGTCAGCGGTCTAAAAATCAATAATTTTGATATTGGCAAAAGCCTGCAAGCAGCCACCAGCGCCAAGAACGCCATCGTGCCCTTAACCGAAGCGGAGGAAATCGAACTAGGCGAAGGCATCGCCAGCAATTTGCTCGGTTTGGCGCCGCTACACACCGATCGCGAAGTTCAGCGTTACGTCAACAGCATAGGACGCTGGATTAGCATGCATAGCGAACGCCCCGATTTGCCTTGGACTTTTGCGGTACTTGATAGCGACAACGTCAACGCTTTTGCCGCGCCAGGTGGTTATGTGGTACTGACTAAAGGCATGCTATTAAGAATGACCAGCGAGGCTGAACTAGCGGGCGTACTCGCTCATGAAATCGCCCATGTACTACGTAAGCATCACTTAAATGCCATGCAAAAAGCCAGTGCCATGAGTGCGCTTCGAGATGGATTAGATGTCGCGATTACTGCCAAAAATGGCAATCCGAATGTACTGAAAGTCTTATCGGTAGGCACCGCTCTGTACGCACGCGGATTGGACAAGGAAGATGAATTTGAATCCGATCGCATGGGTGTCGTATTGGCCGCACGCGCTGGCTATGACCCTTACGGACTACCTGCGGTGCTACATAGCTTGCAAAGAATCAGCAGTAACGACGAAGGCATGCAACTCTTATTCCAAACTCATCCCAAACTATCGGATCGCCTTGGGCAGCTAGATAACATCATGGGAAGAGACTTTGATCGCTATGAAAATCTGCCTAGTGTGCAGGGACGTTTTGAAAAAATATTGACGCGCATGAAAACGGGCAAAAATTAGATCTTCAATTTAACCGGAAACAAAATGGCCGCCTTGATAGCGGCCATTTTGTTCTTACCATGATGTACGCAAAGTGATTGGATAGTTGGTCGCACCAATAACTTCCTGCGCAATCAGTATGTCATTTCAGCATGAAGGGCTAATCAACGCTCAATCGCCAACGCCACACCCATACCGCCACCGATACACAAGCTCGCCAAGCCTTTCTTCGCATCACGACGGATCATTTCGTGGATCAAACTGACCAAGATACGGCAACCTGATGCGCCGATAGGATGACCAATCGCAATCGCGCCACCGTTCACGTTAATCTTGCTGGTGTCCCAGCCCATTTCACGATTCACGCCGATGGCTTGTGCAGCGAAGGCTTCATTGATTTCCATTAAATCGACTTCTTCATGTGTCCAGCCGGCTTTTTTCAAGCACAATTGGGCGGCAGGTACTGGGCCCAAGCCCATGATCGTTGGATCAATACCGGCGGAAGAATATGCCTTAATTTTTGCTAAGACTGGCAAACCCAGCTCGGCTGCTTTTTTCGCTGACATCATAATGACGGCAGCCGCACCATCATTCAAACCAGAGGCGTTACCCGCTGTTACCGTGCCTGCTTTATCAAAGGCGGGGCGCAATGACGATAAGGATTCTAAAGTTGTGCCGTGCTTGATGAATTCATCGCTATCGAAGACCGTTGTACCCTTTTTCGTTACGATTTCGTAAGGAATAATTTCATCGACGAACTTACCGGCTTTTTGCGCTGCTTCTGCTTTATTTTGTGAAGCCAAAGCGAATTGATCTTGTTCTTCGCGGGTGATGCCGTGTTTCTTGGCGACGTTTTCCGCAGTGATGCCCATGTGGTAGTTGTTATACGCATCCCACAAACCATCGACGATCATGGTATCAACCAATTTTGCGTCACCCATGCGGAAGCCGTCACGTGAACCGTTCAAGACGTGCGGTGAGGCACTCATGTTTTCCTGACCACCAGCGATCACGATATCTGCATCGCCGGCCATGATGGCTTGTGCGGCTAAGTGCGTCGCTTTCAAACCGCTACCGCAGACTTTGTTGATCGTCATAGCAGGAACCATATTTGGCAAACCGGCGCGAATCACCGCTTGACGTGCGGCGTTTTGTCCAACGCCAGCAGTTAATACTTGTCCGAGGATCACTTCGCTAATCGCTTCTCCGCTTAAACCTGTTTTCGCCAGCAAAGCCTTGATCACATGCGCGCCCAAATCGGAAGCTGCTACTTTTGCCAATGAACCACCAAATTTACCAACCGCGGTGCGTCCAGCGGCGACGATTACGACTTCTTGCATGTGAAACTCCCTAAATAGTTTGAGTCAAAGTTGCGGTGAATCCATAAGATTACACCAGTCTGTACGGCTTAGTGCTGATTTGCCCTTGAAAATATTGCACCGCATTAGAAGTGCTTATTTTTTAGACAAATACTTAGTTTAAAGAAAAATGTTGAGACGAAAAAAAAGCCTTCTTTTCAGAAAGCTTTTCTTTGTGAAGCCGCGCTTATTGTTCGAACAAGCTCAGTTGCACTTGTGGACGAAATTTGCGGCTCCGTAGTCGTTTGGCGTTTGGCTTAACCAAAGGCTGTTCGGCTACATTACTTCTTTTTAGCAGTTGTCGTTGCTTTTTCTGCAGCTTGTGTGAATTGCTTAGTTGCATTCGCCAAGTTGTCTTCCAAAGTTGCAACAGCTTGCTTGGTTGTTTTAGACAATTGCTCGTAGCCTGCGTTGATGTTACCAACAACAGATTTCAAAGCAGTTACAGCTTGTTCGGAACCAGCTGGTGCATTTTTTGTCACTTCGTCGATCAAAGAAACAACTTTTGCGTTTGTTTCAGCGATATGAGACTCAACAGCCTTTGTGAATTCTTGCTGTGTTGCAGAAGTGATTGTTGCCAAGTGACGACCATAAGCCATCGCTTTTTCTGCGTTTGGCTTAGCTTGAGCAGATGCCAAAGCGATCAATTCTTGTGCGTCTTTTGCATTCAACAATTGTTGAGTTGCTGCAGTACCTTCTTCGAAAGTTGCTTTAGCAGCGTTCACGTTCAAAGATACGAACTGTTCCAAGCCTTCGAATGCTTTTTGGTTCAATGCTGTGATGGCAGCAAATTGTGCTTCTAAGTTAGTTTTAGTAGCAGCGATAAATTGTTCTGGTGTTGTGTACATGGAATTCTCCGGTAAGTTGACGAGTCAGATTGACGATTCGGTTTGAATCAAAATGGCAGTGAGTCCCAAAAAATCTTTAAACATGGTGCACCGCAACAATTCGTATTCTACTGACTATTTTTTAAGCGTCAAGCTTTTTTTGTGCATCGCATCAAAATAGTTAATGGAGAGGCTTATTTTGTTTTCATTAGGGTAATTTTCTCCTTGTTTTTCAAGGATTTAGAACAGGAAATGTAAATTCAGTGCCAGCCTTCCAGAGTCAACAATGCGTGCTTGTTTGCGAGCCCGCCTGCATAGCCTTGCAGTTGTCCATTAGCGGCAATCACCCGGTGGCAGGGAATGATGATAGAAAGAGGATTACGGCCATTCGCTGCCCCCACGGCGCGTACTGCCTTCGGTCTAGCAATTTGCTGTGCAAGCGCGGAATAACTACAGACCTCGCCATACGGAATAGTCTGCAGGGCTCGCCACACTTCTTGCTGAAAAGCCGTGCCATGAGAACAATCTAAAGGCAAGTCAAATTGTTGACGTGTCCCTGCGAAATATGCATCCAGTTGCTGGGCTGCCATTTGTAATAAGGAATTTTGTGAGTTCAATTCCCAAGCGGAATCGAGTTGTATGTGTTTATGTTCAGGGAAATAAACACCACACAGGCCGCGTTGACTGGCGACTAGCCGCAATGGGCCACAGATCGTTGGATGTATCAGATATTGTTGGTGCATAAGCTTAGTTCATTTCAGTTTGGGGAACGCTCAGGGATTGCCATAGCAATAGCGCGGCATAACCTCGCCATGGTGACCAAGCGTCAGCGAGCGCCAATAGTTGCTTTTCTGTGCAGCGCGAATCCATACCCACACTCACAGCCTTCTGCAAACCCAAATCACCAGCGGGGAATGCATTGGAAAAACGCAGGGCACGCATCGCAATGTACTGCGCCGTCCATTCACCGATCCCGGGCAAGGCTTTTAGGCGCATGACGAGGTCATGAAGTGAACAGTTTGGCGGTATTTGCAAACCACCGGCTGCACTAAATACGGCGAAAGCATGAATAGTGGCGGCTCTAGTTCGAGGCACACCAATCGAAGCTATATCGTCAATACTTTGTCGAGCCAAATAGTCTGGACTAGGAAAGTGGTAAGCAAGCTCACTCCACGGCGTCGTGACTGGCGCACCAAATTTTTGCACCAGTCGTCCCGACACCGTGGTCGCGCCAGCAACACTAACTTGCTGCCCCAAGATCGCTCTAATCGCCAATTCAAAAGCATCGAAGCTTCCCGGCACCCGCAAGCCTGGAGTCCGCATCATTTGTTGAGCCAGTCGTGGATCACTCTGCAGGTGGGCGGCGATCGCCACAGGGTTAGCTTCCACATCAAATTGTTGACGCACCTTGGCCAACAAGGGCAGCAACACTTTGCTTAAGCTTGGGGCAATTTCCAGCAGTAACTGTTGACGCTCGGGCAGATGACTGACCTGTATCCAGCCTTGTTTGCCTTCGATCTGCACACTGCGCCGATAGAGGCCGCGTTGCAGATCAACTTGCTCTAAACCCGCCATCGCTCGCCCGTGCAAATAGTTGAGCAATGCATCCCATGCATAGGGCGGGCGATAGGCTAAGCGCAGCGTAATGCCTTGATCTGGCGAGCTTGGCAACGCCAAGCGACGAATCGAGGCGGGCGTCATTTTGTAGCGGGTCTCAAATAGGGCATTAAACCGTCTGACACTACCAAAACCAGCAGCAAATGCGATTTCCGTCATACTCAGTTGCGTTTCTTGTATCAATTTTTTTGCAAACAAAAGCCGCTGGGTTTGTGCCAACTCAATCGGACTTACACCAAACTCTTGTAAGATCACCCGACGTAACTGACGCGAGGACAGGCCCACTTGCTTGGCAAAGATCTCTACCCCTGACTCGTTCAAAGCACCGGCGGCAATTTTGTGCCATATCGCATGCGCTAGATTTTGTTGCAAGTCGTACGGAGCTAACTCTGGTCGGCACCGCAGGCATGGTCGAAAACCCGCAGCTTCCGCAGCCGCTTGTGAACTAAAAAAGACACACGAACTCTGACGTGGTGTCTTGACCCGACAAATTGGACGACAATAAATTCCTGTTGTCCTAATGCCAGCAAAAAATACCCCATCGAAACGGGCATCCTTGGCAGCGAGGGCACGATAATAATCATGTGAGATATCTGAATTGCGATCTTGAATTATTGTCATATGCTGGGGATTGAATCAAGAAGTCCGTTACGATTGACGAAGCTTAAACGGGAAAGCATGAACATTTCTAGCCATTTTCGGACAGATAACTTTAAGACGGGAATATTCTAAACAACACTATCCATGAATGAACTCATCCAGCGCGTAGAACGCTGTGCCAGACGGCATCCTCACCTAGCGATCCGCCTATTCCAGCGATTAGAGCAACAAGCTTATCGCGAAAAACGCTTGTCATTAGCGCTTAATGCGTTGGTGCGTCGCTTCTTTATTTGCGAACGTCTTGGTATTGCCGTCGCACTGAACGACGAGCTTTATGATGGCCTGCAACAAGCAGAACATTTCGGTTTGACTTACCAAGCGGGGCGCATCATGTTATGCCTTGGGCGCATCCGCTATACACAAGGTATTTATCGAGAAGCAATCCGCTTCTGGACTCGGTGTATCGATCTATGCAAGATCACACGAGATACGGAAGTTTTGGTGGAAGCACGGATTGGATTAGGGCAAATTTACGATGCCTTGGGGGATTGGGAAACAGGTGCTCGTTTTCACCAAGACGCTGGTTTGTTATTGGAAACCTTTGATCGTCCTTATCTAAAAAGTAAGCAAGCGATCAATCTCGGCGTTAACAATCTGCATATCGGCAGAAGTGCCGATGCCAAACAATTGTTTACTATCGCTATTCGCGAGGCTAAACGTGGCGGCATCGCTGAATATGTTGCGGAAGCGCACTGGCATTTGGGCGCCTTGTCGCTACAAGAAGGTCAACTAGAAGATGCCTTGCATGAAGTCAATACAGCGATTCAGTTAGCATTATCCTGCGATAACCAATGGCTGCTCTGTGCGGCCTCAAATACCTTGGGTGAAATTTTCGTTGCGCAACGACAGCCGACCGCAGCGATTGAGGTGTATTTGGAGGCTTTACACAAAGCGGAAAAAATCGAATCGCGTCAACAACGGGCTCAATGCAGTAATGCCTTATCGCGCCTGTATGAAACGACTGGGCAAACCGAATTAGCCTTGTCCTATGCGCGTGCCCATCACCAATTGAGCAAAGAAATTACCGATGCCAGTGTTATCGACAAATTTAGAGAGTTGCGTGAATATGACTTATCCAAAAAACCGGCAATTGAATTGCTGCTTGATCTGTCATCTAACAGTCAGCTAGAGGATAAGGATTTACCGGAAGCGCTTCAGTATGTATGTAACGAGGCGCTCAACATTTTGCAAGTCGACAGTATTTGTTTATGGCTCAAAAACAAGGAAGAATTACGTTGTGAAATGATTGCAGGAGAACTAGCTTTTCCTTTTGGTGTCGGCAAACGCTTACGACAACAAGATTACTTGAAGTATTTTCAGGTGATACAAAATCTTCACGCACCAATCGCCATTCATGACCTGCGTATACATCCCGCTGCAGCAGAACTAAGCCAACTTTATCAAGGCGTTGAACTTTGTTCCTTACTAGAAATTTCCGTCCGTCTGCATGGAAACCAAATTGGTGTCATCAATTTCGGCAAAGCCGGACAGCGAAAAAACTGGAGTCGAGAGGATCTTTTATTCGGCAGCCACCTAGCCAATTTAATCCAGCAGATTCTTAGTCTCGATGAGTATAGGAAAGCTCAAAGCCGTCTGGAAAATCGCGTGGCTGAACGCACTCATGAGTTGCAGGAGAGAACCGAGCTATTGCGCACAGCGCATCAGAACATTTTTATGCTCAGTGAGATCGGTCGCGAAATTACTTCGCAGCTAGACCGGGAAAGTATCATACAGACGCTGTATCAATACGTTCAAAAACTCATGCCCGCTGAGCTCTTGTCGGTCGGTATTTATAAAGCGGAACAAGGGATGATCGATTTTCCCTGCAATATTTTTCAAGGCCAAGCGCTATTGCCTTATCACCGCAATCTACAGGAACCAGATCTCCTATCAGTCTGGTGTGTTCAACACAAAAAGCCCATCTACATCAATGATGTGCATGAGGACTATTTGCATTACGTTGGTATGGATGGTTTGGATAAATTGGTCGCGACTGAGTCATTTGCAGAGATCAACGAAGGCTTTGCGCCATTATCGTTAATCTACGTTCCACTCATCGTCAAAGACCGACTATTAGGCTTACTATCGATGCAAAGCCAACATAGAAATGCGTTCGAGCGTATGCATGTTGATATGCTCACCACCTTGGCAGCATACACCGCCGTGGCGTTTGATAATGCCGATACTTATCAACAATTATCCACCGCCCAGCAGCTCTTGATGTCAAAAGAAAAACTCGCAGCACTTGGCGCTTTGGTGGCAGGGATCGCTCACGAAATCAATACCCCGCTAGGGAACTGCGTACTGACAGCGACGACCTTAAGAGAAAATTCCCTGAGATTCATTCAGCAGTTTGAAGCAGGCACGCTCAAGCGATCCGGTTTTACCCAGTTTACCTCGGGATTAACTGAGGCCAACGAGATGCTCATACGCAATCTTTCAAACGCGAGTGAGCTGATCAGTAGTTTCAAACAAGTTTCGGTTGACCAGACGAGTCAGCAACGTCGACCTTTCAATTTGCTCAAGACAAGTCAAGAAATTGTGCGCACCATGCAGAGTCGTATCAATAAGAATGGACACGAATTGCAAATTGATATCCCTGAGTCAATTGAAATTGACGGATATCCTGGTCCCTACGGGCAAGTGATCACTAATTTTATCAACAACGCACTCTTGCACGGCTTTGAAGACCGCAATGGTGGGATGATGCAATTACGTGCCGAACTCAGCGATGCGCAGTATGTCAAAATTCGCTTTAGCGATAATGGTAATGGCATGCGTCCCGAGCATTTGCGGCGCGTGTTTGATCCTTTTTTTACTACCAAACTTGGCCATGGTGGCAGTGGACTAGGCATGAATATTGTGCACAACATCGTGACCGATTTATTGGGTGGCAGCATCGTCGTGGAAAGCAAGGTCGATGTTGGCACAATCGTTACCTTGCAACTACCGATTTTCGCACCCTAAAGCCAAATAAAAAAACGCCTCTCAAGTTACTGAGAGGCGTAAAGTCCCACCAAGAAACGATACCAAATTATTGTTCTTCTTACTGCTAAACCCCGACTATCTTAGGAGTGGTAAGCAGATTCACCGTGGCTAGTAATATCCAAGCCTTCACGTTCTTCATCTTCAGGAACGCGCAAACCGATCACGATATCGACCAGTTTGTAGGCCACAATGGACACCACCGCTGACCAGGCGATCGTCACACCAACAGCGGTTGCCTGTGTAGTCACTTGACCGATGATGTTATAGGGATCTGCAGACATCTTATTGGCAACGTAATCGAAGATGCCTTGACCACCCAATGCTGGTGATGCAAAGACACCTGTCAACAAGGCGCCCAAAATACCACCGACACCATGGACGCCAAACACATCCAAAGAGTCATCTGCACCCAACAAACGTTTCAAGCCGTTCACGCCCCACAAACAGACGATACCTGATGCCAAACCAATGACCAAGCCCCCCATAGGTCCAACGAAACCACACGCAGGGGTAATCGCAACCAAGCCAGCAACTGCACCAGAGGCTGCACCTAACATCGACGGTTTGCCCTTTGTCATCCATTCACCAAAGACCCAAGAAACCGTTGCCGCTGCTGTCGCTAACAGGGTATTGATGAAAGCCAAGGCAGCGATATCGTTAGCTTCGTATGCAGAACCTGCATTGAAACCAAACCAGCCCACCCACAACAGGGAAGCACCTATCATCGTCATCGTCAACGAGTGAGGAGCCATCGCTTCTTTACCGTAACCAACACGCTTACCGATCATGAATGCACCGACCAAACCAGCTACTGCGGCGTTGATGTGAACGACCGTACCACCGGCGAAATCTAATGCACCCATTTGGAATAAGAATCCTGCTTTTGCAGTCTCTGTCGCTAATGTTGCGGCATCTTTGATCGCATCAGGCCCGGTCCAGAACCAAACCATATGCGCGATAGGTAAATAACTGAAGGTGAACCAGATCACAACAAAGGCCAATACTGCTTTGAACTTCGCGCGTTCTGCAAACGCACCAATAATCAGACCACAGGTAATGGCTGCGAAAGTTGCCTGGAAAGCCGCGAAGACAAATTCTGGCAGCACCACGCCTTTTGTAAAGGTCGCCGCAGTCGTAAATGTAGCTTGGACAGGATCCCAAATGCCTTGCAACATGACGCGATCAAATTTCCCGATAAAGCGGCCGCCTTCAGTAAATGCCAATGAATAGCCGTAGATACACCAGAGTACGATGATCACAGAGAAGATCATGAATACTTGCAGTAAGACCGATAACATATTTTTAGCGCGTACCAAACCACCATAGAACAAGGCTAGACCTGGAATTGCCATCATGGTGACCAACAAGGTAGCCACTAACATCCAAGCAGTGTCGCCTTTGTTTGCCGTCGGTGCAGGCGCTGCTGCAGCCGCTGGCGTTGCTTCAGTTACTGCAGCGGCCGCAGCTGGTGCACTGACTGCTGGCGCGGATGCAGCGACCTCAACGCTCGCCATACTGGCGGCTGCAGTAGTGGTCGAAGCCACGCTCGCGGATGCACTAGCAGACGCTTCTTGTGGACTTGCCCAACTCGCTTGCGTCATTGCAACGACGCAAACTAGCGCAGCAAACGATTTCAATAATTTATTCATGATGTACTCTCGTCGTTAAAGGGCTTCGTTACCAGTTTCACCCGTACGAATACGGACGACCTGTTCCAAGGAATAGACGAAAATCTTACCGTCACCAATCTTGCCAGTACGCGCGGCTGTCTCAATTGCTTCAATCGCGCGCTCAACGATATTGTCTTCAACTGCTGCTTCGATTTTTGTCTTGGGTAAAAAGTCGACCACGTATTCAGCACCACGGTAAAGCTCAGTGTGGCCTTTTTGACGACCGAAGCCTTTGACTTCAGTGACCGTAATTCCTTGCACGCCTAATTCAGAAAGTGCTTCTCGCACTTCGTCTAACTTAAATGGTTTAATGATTGCCGTAATCAGTTTCATGATGGTCTCGGTGATGTTTTTAATTCGAACTTAAGAAAATTAAAATGCTTTCACAGCAGACAAAACTAAACTGGTTTTACCAGTGAATTTGCCAGCCGGTGTTCTATACAGCTTGTCGTCAGCGCTGGTACCGATGACTGCTAAGCTGAAGTTAACGCCCACCAATTCTTTGGTGACGCCGAGTTTCCAATCGTTATACGAGTAGGAAGTATTGTTTTTGACAGTCTGACGACCATAGTGAAGATTCAATGTGTAACCTTCGCCCATGTCGACATTGGCACCTAGATCGAGGTATCCACTATTGGTACTCTCAACAAAACCGAACAGATTAGTCACGGAATGGGAATACTTAACGTAAACAGGGCCTGTACCAATTTGTCCGTAAATTTCTGTAGTGTTGGCATCGACAAAGCCCGCGACGTTTTTCAAACCATTACTTGGATAAACGTAAGTGAGTACACCGACGTCATAACTTACATCTGCCGTAATTGAGCCGCGTTTTCCGGCATAGATATCCATTTCGACTTCACCACTACCGCCGGCATCTTTCGTCCATTTGATAGTCGACAACCAAGTTCCAACATATAGGCCATTCACGTTATTCACGTAGTCAGCACCGCCTTGCAAAGCAGGCTTTAGGCGCGATTGGGAAATACCACGGTAGCGGTAGTCGCTCACTGCACCTAAGTTAAAGCTGACTTCATGTTCTGGTTTTGCTTCTTGGGCAGACACAGAACTTGACAACAAGACGCCTGTAAAACAACTGCTTAATGCTGCGCAGAGTAAGATCTTTTTCATGGTAATTCCCTCATTGATGGTTTATAAAAATTGGATCATTGCTACAGATTCTTGCTGTTTAACTTGGTATTAGCAGAACTCGTGCCAGCTTTATTGCAGTGCGCAAAAAATACCGACGTCGGCGTTAGGATAGAATAAGTGGTATGGTGAACTGATCGCTCCTTCCCTATAGAAAAACAATTTTTTTTAAGAGAACTTGGCTTTGTTGTCAGAAGGCAGACAGATAAAAATAAAATACATTATTTGAATCTATTTATACTAATATGTGAAATTCGCACCGAAATAGCGCAATTTTCCGTACGGGAAATTTTATAATGCACCAAAAAAGCGCTAATTCAATATCAACGATAGGAAAGTTTATGGAACCAAATCAATTTTTTAATGACATGCAAGCCAAAGTGCAACAAGTCTTGGAAAACTCACCGGCCAAAGATATCGAAAAGAACGTCAAGGCAATGATGAGTCAGGGCTTTGCCAAACTTGATTTGGTAACACGCGAAGAATTTGATATCCAAGCCCAAGTGTTGGCAAAGACTCGCAGCAAACTGGAGGCCTTAGAGGCGCGTGTCGCCGCACTCGAGGCGCAATTACGTAGCGAATAATCCGCACTGACTCACCACTCACAAAAAGCGCACGATGTCACTCGCCGTTCTAAAAAGCCGCGCCTTAAGCGGGATGGATGCCCCAGAGGTGACGGTCGAGGTACATCTGGCGAATGGCTTACCGGCGTTTACCATCGTCGGCTTGCCAGAAACCGAAGTGAAAGAATCCAAAGACCGGGTTCGAGCGGCTTTACAAAATGCACGCTTCGATTTCCCGGCGCAGCGCATTACTGTCAACTTAGCACCTGCTGATTTACCAAAGGAATCTGGGCGTTTTGATTTGCCCATCGCACTTGGTATTCTGGCTGCATCGGGACAAATTCCCGACGACGCTTTAGACCAGTACGAATTTGCCGGAGAACTGTCCTTATCAGGAGAACTACGACCAATACGTGGTGCCTTGGCAATGACCTTCGCTATTTGCAAAAGCGCGCAACGAGATCAGACTCCTGCACGCGCTTTCATGCTACCTAAAGCCAATGCTGAGGAAGCCGCCTTGGTGGCTGAAGCACGCATATTCCCGGCGGAATCCCTGCTTCAAGTTTGCGCCCACTTTGCCGCGCTAGATGCTGATTCGAAGATCAGCCAGCATCGCAGTAAGCCACAGAGTGAAACGATACCGTATTTAGACTTTAGCGACGTCAAAGCACAAAACCAAGCCAAACGTGCGCTCGAAGTCGCTGCTGCAGGCAGTCATAGTGTCTTGCTGGTTGGACCACCTGGTACCGGCAAGTCTATGCTGGCAAGCCGCTTCCCTGGCATCTTGCCTGGTATGACTGATCAGCAAGCATTAGAATCCGCAGCCGTGCTCTCCTTGACGAATGGCTTTAGTTTAGCGAAATGGAAGCAACGGCAATTTCGCAGCCCGCACCACACGTCTTCTGCCGTCGCGCTAGTTGGTGGCGGGGGAAACCCCAGACCTGGAGAAATTTCATTAGCTCACCATGGCGTCTTATTCCTTGATGAATTACCTGAATTTGACCGCAAAGTCTTAGAGGTATTACGCGAACCGTTAGAATCTGGGCAAATACACATTTCCCGTGCGGCCAAACAAGCCACTTTTCCTGCCAGGTTTCAGTTAATAGCAGCGATGAATCCCTGCCCTTGCGGTTATTTTGGTCATAGCAATGGCAAATGCCGCTGCACACCCGATTCTATTCTGCGCTATCAAGGCAAAATTTCTGGCCCCTTACTTGACCGTATTGATATGCAGATTCTGGTGCAAGCCCTACCGCACGAAGACTTATTTTCCCACACGCAAACCGAGCCAAGTCATGCTATCCAAGAACGTGTCGAAGCGGCCTATTTACGACAACTGGACAGACAAGCTAAACCAAATAATTTACTGAGTACCAAAGAAATCGAATTGCACTGCCAGACTGATCAGGCAACCGAGCAGTTACTACGTAATGCCATGCTCAAACTCAACTGGTCTGCCCGTGCCTATCATCGCGTATTAAAAGTAGCACGTAGCATTGCAGATTTAGCAAATAGCCCTGTGGTCTTGCAAACACATGTGGCAGAAGCGATACAGTATCGCCGCGCAATGCGGGAACATTAATCTACAGCAATAAGAGTTTCGCAATTTTCAAAAGTTTGGCTTACACTGTTACTTAGCGGTAAGTACATTGAGTCATGCTTCATCACGCTCCTTATTAAGTCATTACTCGATTTTTCACGCAGCCTTCAACGCAACACATCTCTATATCAATTAGACGATTTACAGACGATTTCTTTATTTTTCAAAGAACGATGATCCAGCAATTTGCATAACGTCGGAAAGTGCTGAACGCCGACTAGTTTTTTACAACATATGTCGAGGTGAATAGATGAGTATCAAACGCAGAATTTGGGCCCTTCCCATTATTGCCACCGTTATTTTCGGTGTTGGCATTGCCGCTAGTGTATATTTTTCAACAACGGCAATGAAATCAATTAAGACCACAGAAACCATTGATTATCCAGTTTTAGATCGTTCAAAAAATATTCAAGCGGATGTACAAGGTATTGTCGATGCCTTAAAACAAGCGGTTGGGGAAGACGATAAAAAAGGCATTGATGCGGTGGCGGAACGCGCTAAAAAAGTCAAAGAAAAATTCAAGAATCTAGCGAGTCTGCCGGGTCAACAAACTCTAGGCGAACGGCTGGCTAAAGAGTTTGATGCCTACTACACGCCCGCGATTTCTGTTGCCAAAATTATGCTAGGAGTCGATCAAGGTGACCCGCAAGCGGCGATAGGCCAAATGCAGAGTTCATTGAAAGTTTTAGAAGATGATCTGAAAAAGACCGTCGATACCGCGCAAGCCCAATTTACCGCTGGCATAGATCACAGTGCCGATAATGTCAATCGCGTTTTATGGACAGTCATCCTAGCCGGTTTAATTGTGATATTGGTGTTGGGTGTGGTGTCATTTTTCATTATTCGTACGGTTTGGGAGCAGCTCGGTGGTGAGCCTGAATATGCGCAGGAAATTGCCTCTGCAGTCGCATCTGGAAATTTGACCATGCAAATCGAAGTGGAGCAGGGTGACACTAGCAGTTTGTTAGCCGCACTTAGTGAAATGCAAAGTCGCTTGCAAAATATGGTCTCTGAGATCAAAACTTCCGCTGAAACAATCAAGGTCGCCAGTGCAGAGATCGCCTCCGGCAACACCGATCTTTCCTCACGTACCGAATCTCAAGCAAGTAGTCTGGAAGAAACCTCCAGCTCGATGGAAACCATGACCGAAACCGTGAGACAAAATGCGGACAATGCACGCCAAGCAAATAAGATGGTGGAAACTGCTTCGGAAGTGGCGGTGAAAGGCGGCGCCGTTGTTAGCCAAGTCGTGATCACGATGGATGAGATCAATCAATCATCGAAGAAAATTGTCGATATCATTAGTGTGATCGATGGCATTGCATTTCAAACTAATATTCTTGCCTTGAATGCTGCTGTAGAGGCGGCACGGGCGGGTGAACAAGGTCGTGGTTTCGCTGTAGTCGCGTCAGAAGTACGTAATTTGGCACAACGTAGTGCCGCTGCTGCAAAAGAAATTAAAACCCTGATCGGTGACTCTGTTGACAAAGTCAGAACAGGTTCAAGCTTGGTCGATCAAGCCGGTCATACGATGGAAGAAATTGTCGCCTCGGTGCGTCGTGTTAGTGACATCATGGCGGAGATTACCGCAGCTAGTCAGGAACAGAGCACGGGCATACAAGAAATCGGCTCAGCCATTAATCAAATGGACGAGATGACACAGCAAAATGCAGCGCTGGTGGAAGAGGCAGCCGCTGCTGCCGAATCGCTAGAAGAGCAAGCTGATTTACTCACCAAGTCGTTAGACGTATTTAAGTTGAACACGATACATACAAGTACCAGACCAGCAAATCGTGCAAATGCCGTCAAACCAAGTCCAAGACCAGCGCCCGCCCGAATTGCTGCGGCAACCAACGCTGCCCGTCCTGCCAAAGCGGAAAAATCAGCGGATGATTGGGAGGAGTTTTAAGTCAGTTCGATTGGAGTCTTACCCCAGATGATCACCAAAAAACCGTATTCCTTGCACACACAGGAAATACGGTTTTTTTACTTACTGTGGGGCTAAAAACGCACGCACTAGTCCAACCCAATAACTAGCACCTATCGGCAGTAAATCATCATTAAAATCATAGCTAGGATTATGCAAATTACAGGGCCCCAAACCGTGACCAGCACTGCGGTGCTTACCCTCACCATTTCCTAAAAAAACATAACAGCCGGGTTTATGTTGCAGCATATAGGCAAAGTCTTCTGCGCCCATTGTCGCTTCCACTTGGGCGTCGACTTGTTCGGTACCGACCAAATCGCGCATGACGTGAATCGCAAACTGGGTTTCCTTTTCATGATTAATCAAAGGCGGATAATTACGCTTAAATTTGAAGTCGACTTCCGCATCAAATGCCGCAGCGGTCGCCTTGGCAATTTTTTCCATGCGGGTTTCAATCAAATCTAAGACGTCAGTACTAAAGGTACGCACTGTACCAATCAAGCTGGCGTCGTCGGGAATCACATTAGTAGCGCTACCAGAATGTATCTGTGTCAAAGACAGTACCGCAGGCTCTAAAGGATTCACATTCCGACTTACGATCGTTTGCCAACTCTGAGCAATCTGTACGGCGATCATGACGGGATCGATACCTTTTTGCGGCTGAGCAGCATGCGCACCTTTACCGCGCACTGTCACCTCGAACTCATTCGAAGACGCCATCATGCCACCAGTTTTTACCCCAAAATTACCTACCGCGATTCCAGGCCAATTGTGCATGCCAAATACGGCATCCATAGGACATTGCTCAAATAGACCTTCTTCTATCATGCGGCGCGCACCACCACCGCCTTCCTCAGCAGGTTGGAAAATCAAATACACGGTGCCATCAAAGTCTTGGGCTTGCGACAAATACCTTGCGGCGCCTAACAGCATGGCGGTATGACCATCGTGACCACAGGCATGCATTTTTCCGGCATGCTGTGAGGCATGGGCGAACTGATTTATCTCTTGCATAGGCAGGGCGTCCATATCGGCGCGCAAACCCAAGGCGCGGCTGCTAGATCCACGTTTGATAATGCCAACGATACCTGTCCCGGCTAAGCCTCGAATCATAGGTATGCCCCAAGCCGCCAAATTCTTAGCGACAACATCGGCGGTTCTGAATTCTTCAAAACATAATTCAGGATGCGCATGGATGTCACGCCGTATGGCGAGTATTTCTTGATGAGCTTCCACGATGGGTTCGATTAATTTCATGTTGATCTCCAGACTGCAGGCGCTAAATGATAGGCCTAGAGTGTAAATCATTTCTCCGGGCAAAGTCTCCGTTTGCGTATTCAGGTCAGAGGAAGTATGCAAGCTAAGATATATATCTGATTTATATCTGGTATACGAAAATGCAAGAAGACATATTTGCTGCACTGCGATAAAGTAGCACCTGTCTCCTCCAACACCTCCTAAGGTTTGGACTTAACCCGCAGCTAAAGCTAGCGGGTTTTTTTTCGTCTATTGCTTTTGAAAAGCACTACTCGCGAATGTCAACGGCGAAAAAAAACAGCGCCAATTGCGCTGTTTTTAGGATGAAAATTAGACCTTCATCAGTGTAGCAACACTGACTGTCCCATATAAGAATCGAATTTCGCTAAAAATTCATCAATTTCTTCAATACTAGGTTCATTCGATATCAATTCTTGCACATCGTGCCGGAAAGTCTCTGCCTGAATACCGCCGATAAAACATTCACGACGCACGGACTTGTCGGTAATTTCATAACCGCCAAAACGTAAAGTTTCATGATCTGTCTGGGCACCAAACTCGACCACACTATATTGATCGCTGTTATAAATAATGTTCATTTTGTTCTTCCTTAGTCTGGTTTTCTTCAATAGTCGAGAACAAAGACGGTGCGTTTTATCAGTTTTACGGATGCAATTACGAGCCAGATCCGTACTAATAGTTACGGCATGGAAAGGCTTGAACTTTAGCGGAAAGCTAAAATTTTCCTCGGGTCAGAACCTTGATAGACAATTAATGACGAATGATTTATAGAAATAGGTATGCTTATAACGTGATCACGTTTTGACAAGTGACCAACGCCGCGTAAGGGGGCTGATTTAAAGAAGACTGCAGTGATGCCACATGTTGCGCGTCATTAATGGCTATAAAAAAATGTCCAAGTTTCTGACGTAACAGGCGGTTCAGACTGACGCGCATAGCGAGCTGACCTATGCAGCAAAAGCAACCTGGTGCAATGCGCTCTACGCTCAATGTAGTGGATGGCTGTAAGGGCATAATGCCGGCTGGTAAGCCTTCCAACAATACGCCAGACTTTTGTTGATATTCTTGAGGTGGGAGATTTTGTAGGGCAGTAGTTATCCAGGCTTCGCGCTCTGCATAACTACCGCCAGCAACTAAAGTAAGGGCTGTGATTTTATTCGCCGCGTTTACCATATTTGACAGATTCAACACCGAGTTGCTTGAGCTTACGATACAAATGGGTACGCTCTAAACCCGTCTTCTCCGCAACTCTAGTCATGCTGCCACCTTCGCGATGCAAGTGATATTCAAAATAAATTCTTTCAAACGCATCACGAGCTTCACGCAAAGGCAAATCAAAGGATAAATTATTGAACGAGTGCTGATTATTTTGCAGCATATGGTTCCCTGCGGAGAAATCACGGGTCTCATAATTTGCTGGTGTACTTGAAAATTGGGTAGTGGCTACCACCGATGAAGTCGCTTCTGACACATTAATTCTGGCGACTGGTAATACTGGTCGAGTCACTTCAATATTGCGGGACAAACCTTGCTGTACCGCTTTGAGTAGTTTTTGTAAGGCGATTGGCTTTTCTAAAAAATTCAAGGCGCCAATGCGAGTCGCTTCTACTGCTGTATCGATAGTTGCATGTCCCGACATCATAATCACTGGCATCGTTAACAAACCATCGCGCTGCCACTCTTTTAATAAAGTCACGCCATCCGTATCTGGCATCCAGATATCCAATAAAACTAAATCAGGCCGCGATTGCGCTCTGGCTTCACGTGCTTGTTGTGCATTTTCTGCTAGCTGAACGACGTGTCCCTCATCGCCCAGGATCTCCGAGAGTAGCTCTCGAATTCCCATTTCATCATCAACGACTAATATGTTTGCCATAAATCTACCCTAACCCCTACTCCGCTATTTAAGTGACGTCATTCTTCTCTTAGGAAGCTCTTGACCTTGATGAGATAAAACCTCGCATCATACTGTGGTATTTACATCTGGTGCTAACTTTAACAGCAAAATCGAAACTTTTGCACCGTTTGAATCGCTTCGATTCTGAATATCGATCTTACCGCCGTGTTCGTCGACGATTTTCTTCACCATCGCTAACCCTAAGCCCGTACCTCTAGGCTTAGAAGTCGCATAAGGCTCGAAAGCGCGCGCCAAAATTTTATTAGAAAAACCTGGCCCGTTATCAATGACAGAAAGACGTACAGCGACTCGCTCTGATTTATCGGCACTAATGTAATGCACACTTTCTGTAATTAAATCGATACGTGGTGTTTGTCCGGATTTCACATTTTCACTGACCGCATCTTGCGCGTTCTGCAGCAAGTTATGTATCACCTGACGTAACTGCGTTGCATCACCCATGATCAGAGGTAATTCAGATTGAATTTGCACGTGAATAATATCGCGACCATCGCCTGATAAGTATAAATGCAAAACGTCATCAACCAATGCCGACAAATTAATCTTTGAAAGAACGGCTTGCGGAGTTTTCGCATAATCACGGAAATCATCCACCATACGTTTCATAGAAGTGACTTGATTGACGATTGTCGTCGTACTTTTATTCAAAAACTGCGAATCAACTTCATTTAATTTGTCGACCAATTTCATCTGCAAGCGCTCTGCCGATAACTGTATCGGTGTCAGTGGGTTTTTAATTTCATGTGCCAAGCGACGTGCGACTTCACCCCAAGCAATGGAGCGTTGTGCTGAAATAATATTCGTAATATCGTCAAAAACAATCACATAGCCGACGTTTGAATTCACGGGTAGGTGAGAACCACGCGCTAATAAAGTGACGCCTTTTTCTTCCTCACTATTCGTGATACTCAAACCCACTTCCTGATTATTCTCAAAGACGGAACTCGGCAATTCAATCTGTTGTTGCCAGTGTTCTTGTTCCGTCCCTCCAGCCGATTGCGCGTGCTGTTCTGAAAAAGCTTTATCAATCGCGGCAGCAAACACTTGTAAGCCTTGAATCTCAGACAGCGGCTTACTAATTTCTTTATCCAATTGACGTCGCAATATTCGCTCAACCGAATGATTACAGCTCACGAGACAGCCATTTTGATCCAGCACCATCACGCCGGCCGACATACTTCCCAATACCGATTCTAAATACGCTTTTGCATTTTCTAGTTCATTGCGATTTTTTTCTACCGCCGAACGAGCCTCAAATAACTGATGTGTCATGGTGTTAAACGACTGCGTCAAACTACCTAATTCATCTGACGTCGTAGTGATAGGGCGAGGTGACAAATTACCTTCGGCGACCGCCTTAGTTCCTTCGGCTAATAGCAATAAAGGCCGAGCCAATTCACTGGAAATAAAAAACGCTGCGGTAATCGCACCAAAAATGGCGAACAATAACAATAAAGTTAAAGTCACCAGATACATATTTTTTAAGCCATCACGACTTGATGAACGCTCTCTATGCTCAGCAATCGCGTTGGTAAAGACTTTCGCCTGGGTATCTAATAAATCCGGTACTGGTTGTATCACTTGCAGATAATTACTTTCCTTCTGAAAACGCGAATCAACGCCGCTAGAATTCAGGGGAATAATCACCCGTAAAAATTCCTGGGTGCCGTTTTCAGCATTGGTATTTTGATGTGCCTCCGTGAATAAATTGCGAGTCGCATCTTCACCGGTATGATCGACATGACTACTATACTGCGAATATTTACCATCAATTCGTGCGGTCTGCATCATGCCAGCGGTCGGTAATTCTGGAACCAACACACCCGGATATTCATTGGTCGTCGCCACCACACGACCACGACTACTGACTATCGTCGCTTCTTTTACTTGCATTTGCTCGCGTAAGCGAGATAGCTTGATCGGCAAAGATGAAGACAGTGAACTATCTGCCACGTCAGCCAATTGATTCGCCATGCTGCGCGCTTTCCCTTCTAAATCCTTTAAGGTGTAATCGAGCGCAGTGTGTCCGAGATCGACACCTGAATTCAGTAGTGGATCAAGTTTAACGATAAACCACGAATCGATCGATCGCGTGACAAACTGAACCGACACTAAGTAGATCAAGGAGCCAGGCAAAATCCCGGTTAAGGCGAATAAGATCACCAATCGGGTCATGATGCGTGAACCAAATTCACGTTGGCGATAACGACGAATCAATTGCCACAGTAGAGTGGTCACCATCGCCAATAAACCCAATGCAACGGCGGCATTTGCCATTAGCAATAAGGGAAGGTTCTCATTGATAGCGCGAAAACGACTTGAGTTTTCCGTCGCTGTCATCAGAATAAACAATAGGACGCTCATTAGAACGCCACCAATGACTAAACCTTGCCGCAAAAATCTTGTCACTTGTCGTCAGCCTTGAATGTAAATCGTTTCCACTCGGAGGCCAAACGCCAATCACTATTGCTAAACGACGTTATTAACATGGGTTTTGATAATTGATTGCTGTCTAATTTTAAACGGACGCCGACGTTATAGGTTGCGCCTGGATTTAAGGTATTTTTATCAGCCACCAACCAACGACGTGGTCGCCACACCAGCGCCATCGCTTCTTCTAAACTATTGAAATTTTGTTTTAGTCCGCCATTGACAGCCGCCGTATATTGACGACGCCACAGATCATATTGCACCTTTACCGTTTGCGACGAGCGTATAGTTTTTTCATCAAACCAATACCAACGCGGTCGATTGATTTCCACTTCGGCAGTAAAAGATACGGGAATCCCCTCGTTGATCGCGTTCTTCAGATCTGGTCCAAGTTCAAAGGAAAAGGAAACAAATACCCGATAACCCTCATCTGTACTTTCCAATTTCGCATTCATCACTTCCACGCCGGCTGCTTGTGCAGGGGCGGATGAAAACAGCATGGGCGCGAAACACATCAGCGCCCATGCAAGAAGTATTGATCTCGAAATGTGGATCAAACGTGTGATCATGTGAAAAAACCAGAAAGTCCTATGCCAGATTTAACGAATAATGAAGTCAAAAGACTTAGTAAGTCTTATTGACATCATAACTTGAAACAAGTTTCAAACCTCTGGTTTTTGAAACAAGGCATAGAACAAACCATCGTGTTCGTTGTTGATTTCCGACGTTGGTCGTAATTGACCAGGGGCATCTAGACGTATAGCAGAATGTCTCTCAGCAAAACTTTTTGCCTGATTTTCTGATTCTATCGGCCAGATCGAACAAGTCACCAAAAGTAGTTTGCCACCCGGTTTTAACATGCGCCATAAATTATCCAAGATTCGACTGGAAGTCACCGCCAACTGCGCGGCATCCGTTTTACGTCGTAACCATCGAATATCTGGATGACGGCGTACCACACCTGAAGCGGTACAAGGCACATCGGCCAAAATACGATCAAACTGCTGACCATCCCACCAATTTGACCAACTTGCGTCACCTTCTTTAATCGTTGCGAACAATTGCAAACGCGCTAAATTGTCGTGGATCTTATCCAAACGCTTTTTGTCGACATCTAAAGCTAACAACTCGACTTTAGCTAATTCAAGAATATGACCTGTTTTACCACCGGGCGCAGCGCAAGCGTCTAATACCTTGTGCCCATCTTTGACGTCCAATAAAACAGCCGCTAATTGTGCACCAGCATCTTGCACCGAGACCATCCCTTGGCTAAAGCCAGGAATATTCTGCACTGGCAACGGTTTATGCAAACGAATTGCAAAAGGTCCAATCTGACTTGCCTCTATTTGTTCTTGCTTCAATAAATGCAAATAATTATCGACCGAGCTTAATCTTTGATTGACTCGTAGTGTCATCGGTGGAGGCGTGTCGGCTGCACTTAAAATCGTCTGCCACTCTTGCGGATAAGCCGATTTACATTGATCAACCCACCATTGCGGATAATTCCAACGCGCCGCCGCTTGTTTTACGACCATAGTCAGTAACTCGTCTTTTTCACGCAAAAAACGACGTAAAACCGCGTTGACCATACCTTTTGCAAACACCATATTAGGAGATGAAGCAGCGGCATTCACTGCTTGGTCGACGACGACGAAATCATCATATGGCGCTTCATCAGCATTCTCAGTAATTAGTAAAGTGAGCGCGCAGCAAAGCAATCCGTAGAGTAAAGGAGGCTCTGGTGCTTTGTTGGTCATCAACGCAATCAGCGCATCTACGCGACCAACTTGACGCATAGTACGATACGAAATATCTTGAATTGCACCGCGTGCTTGTGGGCTAGCATCGGTTTGCGTAAATACTCTGGAAAGCGCTTGAGGCAAGGCAATACCTTCTAACACATAAGCAACTGTTTGCGCCGCCCCCACTAAGCTGAACGCCAGTGAGTCAATTTTAATTTGCAAGGTTTCTGGTTCAGCAACTTTCGGTTTAATTTGCTCTTTGCTCACGCGTGGCTTTGCCTTATTCAAGGCAGGTCGTGTTAACACTTTTCTACTCGGTTCAGCCATAAAGATTCCATTACTAATTCGGTACTTATTCGTATCAGGCACCAGCCTGCATCATTATTTCATTATTACTTACACGTCGATTTTACTTTGTCTATCTGGTATGAAATTGTGTTCATCTAACCATACCCTAACATCATCAAAAACTCGCAAGGCTTCTAATTCATTAAAAACTTCATGATAAAAACCTGGATAAATTTGTGTCTTTAAATAATGTGCATTTGAACTGGTACTAAGCTGCGTCACAAAATTTTTCGCCCCTTGTGGATTCACTACGACATCGCCATCAGCGATTAACAGTAACGTCGGTATCTTTAGTTCAGTCGCATGATCTTTCACATACTGCATCGCTGCTAGCATGCTTTGAAATAAACAAGCACTAATTCTGGCATGCACTAAGGGATCATTTTGATATGCTGTTACAACTTCACTATCATGAGATAAATAACGGCCATTCGTTCCATGACCCACTCCTAAATGGGGAATTAACACTCGACTAATCTTAAACAACAATTTTTCTAAACGGCTGGTGTGCACAGAAAATGCTGGTGAAGATAAAATCAATCCGCTTAAAGGTGTCAATCCTTCTAAAGCAAAACGGGTAGCAAACAAGCCTCCCATGCTATGCGCCAAAATAAACGGCGATCGTTTTAGATGTTTAGAAAAATCATTAATGACTAAACGTGTATCGCGCAAAATTGCATCAATATCAGGAACATCACCTCGATTGCCGCCCGATTGTCCATGCCCGCGCTGATCAAAATGTCGGACTTTGAAACCTAGCGTATTAAAAAATCTAGCAATGTGAACATATCGTCCAGAATGTTCACCTAAGCCATGCATGATCACAATACCAGGAGCATTTTCGCTATTGTTCACATGCCAGTCGCGAATAAATAATGATGTTCCATCCAAAGCCTTGATAAAAAACTCTTCGGTATGTTCCACATGGGCAGTCATGTATTTATACCCCCCAGAGTATGTCTTCTTGTTTTTTATTTGCGCTTTTTAACATATCTAAGATAGGAAACAAACGTGCTGATAAGGTGACCGTATCGCGTTTTTTTCTTTTTTCAAACTCATCTAATTCATCTTCATTATCACTATCTAATGCTTCAGCCTGTTTTCTTGCTTGCTTATCTTCCTCAATTAACTTTTCTATCAAGTCAATTACATGCGCCGTCTCTGCTGCTGTAATGACGCCACGATCTGTGTCTTTGTTCAACATTTCTAATACCGACGCGATGTGTTCTTTATACATGATGACTTCAGCGGCGGCTTTTGATTTAAAGATAATTAACATGTGATCTTTCTAGAAATGCTGAAAAAATAATATGGATACTAATTGAATTTAATCGATCCAAAAAACATATCCGCGACTTCTGGCGTAAACGATTTTTCTTCACCGATCATCACAACCTGAAAAATCCAAGGCCCATGTTGTGTGAAACGAGCAAGCATTTTTACTGGCTGTCCGCTTGGTGTTTTTCCCATCGCTGTAATGGTATTTTTTGGCGACTCAGCCGGAGCGGGTTGAATAACTTGCCCCTGTATATTTTTTAGCATGGCAATTTGCATCGCACTTAAAGCATGTTGTTGCTGTTGCGCTTGCAGACTTTTATCGCTGTTATCGATTTTTGCATAGGCAATCGCGAAGCTGATTTTGTTTACATCCACCGCAGTCATATTCAATTTCACTTTCATGCCATCCAAATCAATGTCTCGATTATGGCTTGCAGGCTTTCCAGGAAACGTCGCAACGAATGGTGAGTCATTATTTCTGATTTCGCGCCAATCAAACTTTGGACTGCATCCAGTATGGCTCAATACAACAATAACTAAAAAAAGATAACTAAAAACTTTATTCATTCCATATGTCTTTCTGCACATGATTTGTGCAAATTTTGCCTTGATCTATGTTCTTACTGTCAGACTAAATTGCTAGCCTACATTGTAGGTCAAGCCCAGATAGAACTGACATCAAAATTCGATACTTAGCCTATTTATCTCCCTTAAAGCAAAAAAATGCTTCTTAGTAAGAATACTTTGTGCATTTCACTTCCATTTATCCCCTGAAATTACCGTTGAGCTATGCATTTGTACGCTTAATCGCAAGAGCCTAGAGTGGTTTTTTTGCTGGTGCTACTGTGTAGTCATACGAGCGGCAAACCAATCACAAACGTAGATCAGAGGAGAACGAAATGCATTCAGATCATTCAGAAAATCAATCAACATCAAACAATACGATCGCTTTAGAAACAACTTCAGTGTCTTCTTCAAAACAAGCATTTACATCAGGGAGTCAAACCATGAACACTACTACTAAAAATCCAGTCCTCGAATTCGTTTTAAATGTTGCTGACACAGCTAAATACATTTGGCAACGTTATGCTGAATGGATTATTGATGTGTCTTGGGGAAAATTATTTCTGGCTTGTTTACTGACCTTAATCGCCGGTGGTCTATTGTCTTTACATGCTTTAGCAAATTGGTTGGTGATTGGCTCTTTGCTGTTGAAATGTTTTATTGGTAAAGATAATCAAGCTCAGCAAGAACCGACTGTAGAGAAAACAACAGAGAAACAAGCTGAAGAGGAGAGCTAACATGAATGAGGGCGATAAGAACAAAGTACTTTTGTTCATGTTGGATGTATCAGAAACTGCAAAAGTATTTTGGTGGAAATTTTTCGATTGGCTTGCTGTCATCTCGTGGAGTTATTTAGTATTTGTCTCATTCTTGGCGATGATTATTGGTGGCATATTAGGCTTAGGCGCTTTGATTCCACTCTTGGCCTTTGGCTCCTTCATGATTAAGAGTTTGGCAGGAGGAAAACGTCGAGCTGAATTAGCAGCTAGCGATGCCGCTACCAGAGCTGATGTTGAAGCTTTGGAACGTCGGGTCTTAGAAGCTGAAATGGCGACTTTGCAGGCCCAAATTGAACCACATTTTTTGTTTAATACTTTGGCGCTAATTGGCCAATTAATTGAAACAGATCCACATCAAGCATCAATTGTGCATACGCATTTAATCAAATATTTACGTGCTGCTTTACCGCAAATTCGTGAACAAGGTGGTGGCAAGTTAGGACAACAGTTAGCACTATCGCGCGCTTATCTCAATATCATGCAAGCACGTATGCAGGAGCGTTTAAGTTATCAAATTGAATGTCCAGCTGCTTTAGAACACGTCGCTTTTCCTTCGATGATGATACAAACTTTAGTTGAAAACGCGATTAAACATGGTTTAGAACCAAAAACGGATGGCGGCCATATCAATATTATTGCGCGCCAAGGTGAAGCAGAAATACAAGTGGAAGTCAGTGACAACGGTATTGGCTTTGATTTACATGCAGATGATGGCATCGGTTTAAGCAATATTCGTGAACGTCTGAAAGTGTTATATGGTTTAAAGGCTAGTTTGGTGGTTGAAGTTCCTGAAACTGGTGGCGCTAAATTGACATTACATATTCCAGAGACAAGTCGTTAATATGAATAAAATTACAGCCATGATCGTCGATGATGAAGCACCGATGCGTGCACATCTGCGTAGCAAATTAAAACAAATTTGGCCAGAACTTGAGATTATTGCCGAAGCTCAAAATGGTATTGTTGCGATAGAAGAAGCTGAAAAGCGCCATCCACAAATTATTTTTCTCGACATTCGTATGCCTGGAAAAAATGGCATCGAAGCGGCAGCACAATTAGCGGAAAACGCGATTCTTATTTTTGTTACGGCTTACGATGAATATGCTATTCAGGCATTTGAGCGTGGTGCCATGGATTACCTTTTGAAGCCTATTGACGTAGAACGTCTACAGCAAACTTGCTTACGTCTAAAACAAAGAGTTTTAGAAAAACTTGCGAATACAAAAAATATCGAAGAAGAAGAAAAATCCACAACGAAACCAAATCATCAATCGCAACAAGTTGAACAACTATTGACTCAACTGATGCTACAACAAGCTCAACAAAAAGACTATTTACGCTGGATACAAGCCAGTGTCGGTACTAGTTTGCGCATGATCAGTACCAAAGAAATTTTATTTTTCAAATCTGATGAAAAGTACACCTTGGTTCAAACAGAACAAGCAGAATTTTTAATTCGTAAAACCTTAAAAGAATTAGAAGATGAATTAGATCCTAAAGAGTTTTGGCGCATACATCGATCGACCTTGGTCAGAGTCAATGCAATTGCAGAAGTTACGCGAGATTTTCGTGGTCGACAAATGTTAGGGTTGAAAGGATGTTCCGACAAACTCGAAGTGAGCCGCAATCATACCCATTTATTTCAACAAATGTGAATTATTTCAGCAGTTTTTTTCGAGTGTAGAAAAACTGCTTTTTTCTTTTAATTGAATAAGTTTATATATATGAATAGTAGTAGTTGTTAACGTTGAGGTATTTTGTGGATAAGTGATGTTAACGATGTAAAATCAAAGCACTACAGAAAATATAAGTACGCGGAAAAACTTTGTATGGAAGCTCAACAATTTTTGTATAAGTTTTTCGACTTGAATAACTAAGACACTTCTACACAAAATCTGCAAAGCTTATCCACAGCTTTATCCACAAAAAATATTTTTCACTTTGTTGTGTTTATTGTTTTGTCGATATCTTAGTCGACCGGTATTTTTCGATTTTCAAAATAATTCTTCAAAATTCCCAAGGTATACGGCGCAGCGACGTTTTTTACAAAACTTAGAAAGTCGACATGCGCTGTTTCATCTGCACTATCTGAAATTGTCCGCAAAATGGCAAACGCTAAGTCGTGTTCCTCACAAACTTGCGCTATTGCTGCGCCTTCCATCTCTACTGCCAACAAATCGGGCAACGCTTGCTTTAATTCCTTTAACACTTTGCTGTCATGGATAAATTGATCGCCACTAGCGATGAGTCCAGTATGCAATTTCACGTTTTGTAATTGAAATTCAGCGATTAGGCTTGCCGAAAAATGCTCTTGCATCACTTGGATGAACTGCGCGATAGCGTTTTGTAGTTCTTTATGTAAATTTTTGTGTGCAAAAAAACGAGATTTACCGCTTAGAGGAATTTCAAATCGTGGAAATAGAGGTGATGCATCCATATCGTGCTGTAGTAGCGCATCAGCAATCACGATATCTCCCACCTTCAAGAAAGGATCAGCAGCTCCAGCAACGCCGCTTAGAATCAGTTGATTCACTTGAAAATGATGAATCAACTGATTTGTCGTACTTGCAGCAGCTACTTTTCCTATTCCAGCTAAAACCATCACTACCGGATGTCCCCAAAGTTCACCTTGGATGAAATCACGTTTAGCGATTCGATGGACTTTTTTGTGTTGAATAAAAGCTTCTAATCCTTCTTGTTCTTCGCGCATTGCAAAGATTAAGCCTGTGGTGTTGGGTTTGATTGAAATAGACATGGATTTTTAAGAGAAGGGCAAATAAGGAAAGCAGCTTTGTTTTGTATACATAAGGTATATATATACATAGTAGTAGTAGTTAACGCAGACGAATTTTGTGGATAAGCCGGTTTACTGAATTGAAATCAAGGGTTTAGGCTAAGGATAAAGACTAGGACAATGCTTGTACAGAAAAAGAATAGATTCTGCATAAGATTTGGACTGTGGAAAGCTTATGTGGTTTTGCACATAAGCTCCTCAAGATATACAAAGACTTATCCACAGGTTTTTATTAAATTTTAGCTATTTTTTCGAAGACAAATAAGGAGCCATAGAGGGCGCAACGATCTTTGTTTTGTAATTCTTGGTTTCTCAGGGCATTGGTTTGCCAGCTGGTTTCTGCGTTTTGAAAAACTAGCTGAGGTAGCGGCAATTGCGTTCCTAAGCTCCGAATAAGCACTTTTGCGCCCGGTGCAGCACAACGATTGATTTCTTGCCATAGGGCTTTAATATCATCTGGATGCAAATAATCGAGATGATCTTGTAGGACGAAGGCATCGATCGATTGTTCGCTTTGTTGTTGTAAGAAATTAATTAGGCGGTTTTGTTGGGGATGTACACGGTGGGCGTATTGACGCAATTGTGGAAATACCTCTTTTTGTAAATATAAAGGTAGGCTTTGTTGTTGTTGAATTTGGTAAGTTTGTCCTATGACTTGTTGGGCAAAATGATTGTCTTGAATACTGAAATCACACAATAAGCGACGTAATCGTTGTATCAAAATTTGGGAGAGTTCATCTTGATTGGCGTTCTTGAGTCGAGTGATTTGGTTTTGATTAAAGCCTAGTCGATTCAATACGAAACGGCGTCGCATCAGGAATAGGAAGTAGTGATTTTGTAGTGCGGGCAAAATAGTTTGTTCAAAAATTTGATTTTGTTGCGTTAAATCTTTTGCTTGTTGCAGTTTGTCAAAACGTGCACCTAGTTGCGTTAAGAGAAATCGTAATGCCCGCAAACTCGTGTTGTAGTAGCCGTGTTCCTGCAAATTTTCACTAAAAGCAAAGTAGCGCGGACGACCAATCAGATTACGCTTTTGCCAGTAGTGGCTGGCTTGATCAGACAAGTTGGCACGCAAATGACGTTGATAGCGTTTTAGATTATCGGTTTGATGTGGCAGTGCTAAAAATTTGAGGACAGCATCGTAATCAGGTAAATGAATTAGGGCTTTTGCTTTGATTTCTAAAAGCGCTAATTGCGCTGGATTGTCATCGACGCAGTGAATGGCGGCTGGCTTTGCACTGAGATAAGCCAAAGCATGACAAGCACCAGCAGCGATCGTGACGATATTGGCTGCAGGTTTAAGGTCGAGCGCCAATAGGTCAATGTGACTATCGGCCCAAGTTTGTGATTGGATTAGCTTGTGTTGAGGTTTTAGGTCAGCGAAGAATTTGCTGGTCGAGAAAGAATCAAGAATCGTCGTTTTATTGGGGAAGAAGGCTTTCGTATTCATGATCTGTACCTGAGAGTTTGCTAGAAATTGAATCACTCTAGGCTGATCAGGTGACAGGTTTATGACAAAAATACTCGGCTTTTGAATATTTATAAAAGTGTATTTTTTTTGTTGATTTATTTATAGCTCTCCACAGCCTACGGGAAGCGGTGGTGGGGATAATTCTAATTTCTCGCCAGCCTTGGGATGTCGAACACAATGGGTACCAAACGGCGTTTTAATCTTGCTCACTGGTCTGCCATCATAGGCAAATTTTTTCTCGATAACGGTGCCCTCTGTTCGACTTTGTACAACGCCAGCTAAAGTATTCGAAAATTTCTTCATGTTTTCACTGCTACTTTTACTGTCAGGGCGATAGTTTTTTTCTTGTTTTAGAAAGTCGTCTTTCAAACTCAAACTTAATTCACGAATGTTTTTTTGTATTGTTGGAGAAGATGGTGAAGGTGTCGATGGCGGTGCTGAAAGGGCTTCAAATTCTGGGCTTGGTGTTTGAATTTTTGCTGTACTGAATTCGGGCGTATTGATGTTTTTGTTGTTGGTGCGGGCAATGGTCGATGTTGGACTAACTTGTTTTAGGTTTTTTTGTTGAGTAACTTCGATCGCTTGTTTTTGCTGTGGCAAGGCGAGCAGTAGTAATACTTTATCGGTATTGGAGATACTATTTGGTGACGGTGATGTTCTCTGCCAGATCAAAATCATCCCGATATGTACCAATAAAATAGAGAAAAAAGTCAGGTATCGACTAAAGCGATGTAATTGCATTGTGCCTTTCATTGAGGGGAATTTGTTTAGCAAGTCCATCCCATCATTCGTATCGACTTAAAAAATTGCATTTGCCAATTTGCTACGCAGAGAATTGTAAGCGAGTATCAGTCATATTTGAGCGTTGTTTAGGTCTATTTTGAGCCAAAAATTTCTGGAGAATAATTTACCTGAATCACTTTTTCAGAATAAGCAGCTACTTATTTGGAATTTTTAAGAACAATAGTTGCCAAATTTAGTGGGCAATGTAAGTTTGTATTTACTTGCTTTTTTGTGTCAATGAATCAGGAACTGCCAGGCTGAATTTTAGTCTCATCAAACCAGTAAATTCAGCGTTGTCTATCCTTGTGAGATTAGCGGGCATGAGCGATACTGCGGGCTTGCTTATCCTTGTGCATGGATAAGTATGCAAAATAATTACACTTAAAAAGAAAGGCAATACGGAGATGGATTTTAGCAACCCTACCAGCATCACCTTCATTATTTATATTCTAGCGATGCTAGGCATCGGTTTCGCCGCCTGGCGTTTTACCAATAATTTATCTGACTATATCTTAGGTGGTCGCAGTCTTGGCGCCTTCGTCACCGCCATGAGTGCTGGTGCATCCGACATGAGTGGTTGGTTATTGATGGGATTGCCCGGTGCTTTGTATTTTTCGGGTGTATCAGAAAGTTGGATCGCGATTGGTTTGACTTTAGGTGCTTGGTTTAACTGGCATTTGGTGGCGGGTCGTCTGCGTGTGTATACCGAATTGACGAATAATGCTTTGACCTTGCCAGATTATTTTACGCATCGATTTGAAGATACCAGCAAATTGCTACGTATTATTTCTGCGATTGTGATCTTAGTGTTTTTCACGATTTACTGTGCTTCTGGCATGGTGGCAGGTGCACGTTTGTTCCAAGAAACTTTTGGTATGAGCTATAACGTGTCTTTGTGGGCTGGTGCAGCGGCAACGATTATTTATGTGTTTATCGGTGGTTTCTTAGCGGTGAGTTGGACTGATACTGTGCAAGCGACTTTGATGATTTTCGCTTTGTTATTGGCGCCTGTGATGGTGATCATGCATGTTGGTGGCTTTAGTGAAGCGATTACAGTGATTCAAAACATCAATCCAAAATATACGGATTTGTTTAGTGGTACATCTCTGATCGGTATTATTTCATTGCTCGCGTGGGGCTTGGGCTATATGGGTCAACCACATATTTTGGCGCGCTTCATGGCGGCAGAAAATTTCGCGACAATTAAAAATGCACGTCGCATTGGTATGACTTGGATGATTTTGTGTTTGCTTGGCGCAATCTCTGTGGGTTTCTTTGGTATCGCTTATTTCGCGATGCACCCTGATCAAGCAGGTGCGGTGACGGCAAATAAGGAAACTGTGTTCATTTCCTTGTCGCAGATTTTGTTTAATCCTTGGATTGCCGGTATTTTGTTATCAGCGATTTTGGCAGCGGTGATGAGTACTTTGTCTTGCCAATTACTGGTTTGTTCTTCTGCCTTGACTGAAGACTTCTACAAACCTTTCTTCCGTCCAAATGCGTCACAAACCGAATTGGTTTGGTTCGGTCGTATGATGGTGTTGGTGGTCGCCGTGATTGCGATTTCGATTGCGGCTAATCCAACTAGCAGCGTACTGAGCTTGGTTAGTAACGCATGGGCAGGTTTTGGCGCGGCCTTTGGCCCAGTAGTCTTGTTATCCTTAATCTGGCCTAAGATGAACCGTAACGGTGCCTTAGCGGGCATGTTCGTCGGTGCCTTGACAGTATTGGTGTGGGGACATTTCAAATTGTTTGGCTTGTATGAATTGGTACCAGGCTTCTTCTTTGGTTGCGCTGCAGTTTGGATTGGCAGTCAATTTGGTGCGCCAGCATCGGAAAAAATGAAGGCGGCGTTTTCTACTATGCGTCAGCAAACAGCTTAATTTTTTTATGTCGGTGCCAGGATGCAAAGCAGAGTTACTGTTTGCAATTCAGAATGAGTTTGATCGTTTAAGTATAGAGATCGCCTTGATCCCTGCGACAAATGTCTTTGACAAGTCCTTAGACGGACATGTCAAAGACAGCAAGATGAATGTGCATAATTTGATTTCTTATTTAGTCGGCTGGAATGAGCTAGTTCTGAAATGGCACGCCAAAAAAGGTGTGGGGGAATCTGTCGATTTTCCAGATACTGGGTTTAATTGGAACCAATTAGGACTCTTGGCAGAAAAGTTTTATAAGGATTACGAGGGTATTCCATTAGCTGATCTAGTTGTTCGGCTTTGTTCTGCGAAAAATAGGATTGTTGAATTGGTAGAGGATGAAGACGATCTTAGGCTTTATGGACAAGCATGGTACAAACAATACACGATGGGAAAAATGATTCAGTTGAATACATCATCACCGTACAGCAATGCAGCTAAACGACTAAGGCGTTGGAGAAAATCTCATCAGTTATAGTTACATTTCAATTTCTCTGGGTTTGTGTTGACCCAGTCAGATAAAAAGATAGGGCAGATAGCGTAAATCTATCTGCCCTGTTTTTTTGTAAGAACGTATCGGTATCAGCTGTTAGTTTGTAGCGGTTTTCTCCGCTACCGCCTTCAAGTTCTTCAAACCATCTTCAAAATCCGGTCCCACCATCTTATCCATAAAAGGTGCAAATAATTTCATCATGAAATTTCCTTCGCTACTACCGATCATGGACCAAGTGACTTTGGTCGATGTGCCTTCGGGTTCTAAAGTCAGCGCACCATTGGATGGCTTGCCCATACCTTCGAAGTGCAATTCATAATTGATGACTTGGTTGGCTGCGACTCTAGTGAGCTTCATGCCGCCATTACCTTCGCTTTTGCTTTTCCAATCCCAGCCTGCGCCAGCACCTGTCTCAGGACCAGAGAACAGAATTTCCATGTTCGGATCACGTTGATTCCAGACCGACCATTTTTTCCATTCTTTTGGACTAGCGATCAATGGGTATATTTTTTCCGGACTAGCTTCGATTTGTATGCTGCGGATGAGTCCATAGTGATTCGGCATTAAATAAGCAAGAGCGATGATTAGTGCAATCAAACTAATGAAGGCGATCAGTATGCGTTTGAGGATTTTCATCGCAACTCCTTGGATTGTTGGTTCTAATAATTGAAGTCTTTGATTGTGCTTGAGTCAACTCCTTGAAAGCAAGCGACTCACGGCATTCTTCCAATTTTCGAGGCGATTTGCGGCGTGACTTCGACTAATCTGTGGTAAAAAACGCTGTTGTTCTTGCCATAGAGCAGCACATTCTTCAGGTGCACTATAGATACCCGTTTGTAATCCAGCCAAGTAGGCAACACCCAGTGCGGTTGTTTCTATGATCTTGGGTCGGATGACGGGAATGCCGAGCAAGTCTGCTTGAAATTGTAGAAGTGCGTCATTGCTTGCAGCACCACCATCAACGCGTAATTCAATAATCGGTGTCGGACTATCTTTTTGCATCGCGAATAACAATTCAGCAGTTTGAAAAGCAATTGCCTCAATCGCTGCTTTGGCGATATGGGCTGCGGTACTGCCGCGATGCAGACCGAGAATCGCACCACGTGCATTCGCATCCCAATAGGGGGCACCTAGTCCTGTAAAGGCGGGCACGAAGACGACACCGTCGCTATCTTCAACCGTCGCTGCCAATTCGCCTATAGCTGTCGCGGTCGGTGCTAGATGCAATTGGTCGCGTAGCCACTGCACGACCGCACCACCGACGAAGACGCTGCCTTCTAAAGCATATTGTGGATGTTGATTGACCTGACAAGCCGCGGTGGTGATTAAGCCATGTTGTGATTGACTACAAAAACCGCCTGTTTGTAAGAGTGTAAAGCAACCAGTGCCGTAGGTATTTTTTGCCATCCCAGAGTTAAAACAAGCTTGACCAAATAACGCAGATTGTTGATCACCAGCGATACCAGCAATGGGAATAGGCTGGCCGAACAATTGGGTATCACCAAAATGATGGCAGGATGGATGAACCTCAGGTAAGAGTTGGTGTGGGATGTCAAACAGATCGAGTAGTTCGGCATCCCATTGTTGCGTATGAATATTCCACAACATAGTTCGCGAGGCATTAGTGACATCGGTGACGTGTAGTTTTTGTCCGCTGAGTTGGTAGGCTAGCCAGCTATCGATCGTACCAAATGCCAGCTCATCGTTTTCCGCAAGTTCTCTGGCATTTGGAATATGGCGCAGTATCCAAGCGATTTTGGTGGCGGAGAAATAGGGATCGAGCAGGAGACCGGTTTTTTCTTGTATGGTTTTGCCGTAGCCTTGCTGCCGCAAATCGTCGCACCAATCCGCGGTACGACGATCTTGCCAGACAATCGCGCGGCAAATTGGTTGCCCTGTTTTACGATGCCAAACCACAGTCGTTTCACGTTGATTGGTGATGCCGATCGCAGCGATATCCGGTGCCTGAATGCCAGATTTGTTCAGCACTTGATGAATCGTGGTGAGCTGGCTTTGCCAGATTTCCATCGCATCATGTTCGACCCAACCCGGTAATGGGAAATGTTGTGTGAATTCTTGTTGCGCGGAGGCGATCAGATTGCCACGATGATCGAAGAGGATAGAACGCGAGCTAGAAGTACCTTGATCAAGTGCGAGTAAGTAAGCCATGTTTGCGCTCCATTCGATTTGTGTTCAGTTATTCCACGGTATCTAACTGCTCCAGACTTCACCGCCAAAAATATCGATTTGGGTCAAATACAAACGACAATCAAGTTCGTACTGATGATAGTTCGGTTCCATATACGAGCAAAGCTGATAAAAAGCTTTGTCGTGCGCTTTTTCTTTTAGATGGGCAAGCTCGTGTACCGTAATCATTTTGAGAAATTCTTCGGGTACCGATTTGAATAGGCTGGCAATGCGAATTTCATTTTTGGTTTTGAGTTTACTGCCTTGCACTCGGGAGACATAAGTGTGTGTGCCGAGAGCGTTTTTGATCACATGGAGTTTATTGTCGTAGACAACTTTACTGATCTGGTCGCCATTGCGCAGCGAGGCATTCTTTAAATCTTGTACATATTGGTACAGCGCTTTATCGGTGTGGATGGCGTGTGTTTGTGGGTACTTTTTACGCAGATGTGACGCCAATTGATCGCCGGCGATTAACTGCCTAACCTGGGCTTGTAAATGCTCAGGATAGGCTGTTAAATAAGTCAGTTTATTCGATTCTGAATTCACGTTATTTTTTTGCAGCGCTGACTTTTAATAAACGTACTTCAAATATCAAATCAGAATTTGCTGGAATCAAACCATTGCCAACTTCACGGGCGCCGTAAGCAAGTGCTGCTGGAATAATCAAAGTGCGCTTGCCACCGACTTTCATACCTTGTACACCGAGATCCCAACCACGAATCACTTCGCCGCCATTGATGGTAAAACTAAACGGTTCACGTTTGACTGAGCTATCAAATTCTTTACCTTTTTGTCCTTTGGCTTTTGGATCGCGCAACCAGCCTGTGTAATGCACAGTGACGGTGTTGCCGCTCTTGGCTTCATCGCCTTTGCCTAATTTACTGTCGATCTTCTCGACCTCGGGCATTTTGATGACATCGAGTAATTCGATATCGAAAATCAAATCGGCATCCGGTGGAATTACACCTTTACCAGCACCGCGGGAACCATAAGCGAGTGTGGATGGAATCATCAAGGTACGTTTGCCACCGACTTTCATACCGGGCACGCCTTGTTCCCAACCTCGAATGACACGACCTTCGCCGAGATTAAAGTTGAATGGCGCACGACCAACTGAGCTATCGAAAGCTTTGCCGCGTTGGTTTTCTGCTTGTGGATCACGTAGCCATCCTGTGTAGTGAACGGAGACTGTTTTACCTATAACTGCTTCAACGCCAGTGCCCACTACGGTGTCGATTTTTTCTAAAACGGGAACTGCTACTGGTGCGGCTGTTGGTGCTGTAGCTTCTTGACTTACCGCAGGGTTACTTGCGCTGGTTGCGATGGCACTTGCTGCGCTCTCTTGCTGTGTTTTTTGTTCGACTTTTTGCTCGGTTTTTTGTTCTGTCTTTTGTTCCTGCGCATGTGCAGGAATCAGGCAAACATTTGCAGCGAGGGCGAGGCTAATCAAGAGTGGAGATTTCATATTGTTGATGTCCTTTTGGTCTTGGTAGATTGATCGTAATTCGGTGAAATTTTGTTTAAGAGCGTTTTAGTTTGGCTTCAAAAGCGATATCCAATTTGCTGGCTTTACGCGGAGCTTCTTTGTTGACGCTATTGACGAAGCGGACAAATTCATCGATCTCTAGGGGCGCGCAGAGTTTTTCTTGGGTATCTGGATCATGTCCTAGAACCAGAAAAAAATGCCCGCTAGCTGTCGTCACCATCGAGTACGGCGCGTTGTTGCTGCGTTGTTGTAATCGCAGTACGGCATTACTGGCTTTGGTTGAACGTGCCATGAAAACTTTCAAGTGAAAACAGGGTTGAATAATCTGAATCTGCGATGAGTACTGGTATCGTGATGCTGCAACATGATAATCTAGACGCTTGCTTTAGAGAATAGCAGAAGGGTAATCATGTCTATCATTTCACATTACATCAATGGCCGTGTCGTAACAGTGGTAGATGCGCGTCGGCAAGCGGTGTTTAATCCGGCTAGTGGCGTGGAGATCGCGCAAGTCGAATTCGCAGATCAACAGCTAGTGGATCAAGCGGTCGCGGCAGCCAAAGCAGCGTGGCCAGCTTGGTCAGAAACCGCACCCTTACGTCGGGCGCGAGTGATGTTTAAGTTCAAAGAGCTGCTTGAACAAAATCAAGAAAAACTCGCCGTGATGATTACGCATGAGCATGGAAAGATTTTTTCTGATGCAATGGGTGAGGTGACGCGTGGTATCGAAGTGGTGGAGTTTTCTTGTGGTTTGCCGCAGCTTTTAAAAACCCAATTTTCCGACAATATCGGTGGCGGCATTGATAATTGGAATATCCGTCAATCGCTGGGAGTCACCGTTGGCATCACGCCATTTAATTTTCCTTTCATGGTACCGATGTGGATGGCGCCGCTGGCCATTGCTTGTGGCAATAGCTTTATCCTCAAACCATCGGAACGCGATCCTTCTGCGTCCTTATTGATTGCAGATTTGTTCCAACAAGCGGGCTTGCCTGATGGTGTTTTTAACGTGGTGCATGGAGATAAAGTTGCGGTTGATGCTTTGTTGGCGCATCCTGATGTCGCTGCGGTTTCCTTTGTTGGATCAACACCAATTGCAGAATATATCCATACCGAAGCTAGTCGCTTAGGCAAGCGCGTACAAGCGCTTGGCGGCGCTAAAAATCATTTAGTGGTAATGCCAGATGCGAATTTGGATCAAGCGGTGGATGCCTTGATTGGTGCTGCCTATGGCTCGGCAGGGGAACGTTGCATGGCGATCTCGGTTGCAGTGGCGGTGGGTGAAATAGCAGATGCTTTGGTCGCTAAATTGAAGCCACGCGTAGAGGCTTTAAAAGTCGGTGATGGGATGACTGCGAATGTTGAGATGGGACCTGTGATCAGTGCCGCACATAAAGCAAAAATCGAGAGCTTGATTGCGAGTGGGGTTGAGCAAGGCGCGCATCTAATCGTTGATGGACGTGGCTTGCAAGTCGCTGGCCATGAGCAAGGGTATTTCATCGGCGGATCATTATTTGATCATGTGCAAGAGGGCATGCGGATTCATAGTGAAGAGATTTTTGGCCCAGTCTTGTGTGTGGTTCGAGTGCCTGATTTTAGTGCTGCGCTTGATCTGATTAACCGCCATGAGTTTGGAAATGGCGTGTCGTTGTATACAGCTGACGGCAATACGGCGCGGGAATTTTCTCGTCGAGTGCAGGTCGGTATGGTGGGTATCAATGTGCCGATTCCGGTACCGATGGCATGGCATTCATTTGGCGGCTGGAAGCGATCTTTGTTTGGGGATATGCATGCCTATGGCGAAGAAGGAATTCGCTTCTATACGCGCTATAAATCGATTATGCAGCGTTGGCCAGATAGTATTGTGAAGGGGGCGGAGTTTACGATGCCTGTGGCGAAGTAATTTATATTTGTATTTGCATGCGAAAAAAACCAGAACGACGAGAGTGATGTTCATCGCTCTGGTTTGAAGCACTAACTGACTTTAGCAAGCCGTGTAATTACCAGGATCAACTTCTAACATTTTGGTAATTTTCAAATAGTTTTTAATTCGCATCTGCTGCTGCTTGTAGCCGATATTATCGACAGGTTTCGAGCACTCGAGAGCGCCATTAATGCTGCGTACTGTTTCACCAAATCCCAAGTTTTGTTTCATCGCGACGTGACTTGGGAGTGGGCCGGAACCTTTAATTTCCATCCAATACCATAGCGCCGTTTTCCATGCCACGGCTGGATCACGTGAAACCATGTCAGGATCGTTCAAGAGATCCAAGCCCAGTGCTTTACCAGCCAGCGCATAATTAAAATTCCAGCTTAATTGAATCGGTCCACGGCCAAAGTATTGCTTACCAGGCGCGCAAGGGACACCTTGTTTATCGTTGCAATAATGATCGTGTACGCTTTTATCCAGCTCATTGATCGCTTGTAGCTCTATCGACTCATGCATGATGTTGGCTAGAAAAGCGGCGATCTCGCGTTTGTTTTCGACTTGGCTACCGAAGTTGCCAAACTCTGGATACGCCTTAATTGCTTCTTGCAAACCTGCAAAGGTGTAAAACGGGATGCGTTTGGGGAATAGCTGTTCGAATTGGGCTTCGTTGATCATGAAGCCTGTTTGCGTCGTGGGTGTCGGCGGCGCTGAGCTGCATGCTGTTAGGGAAAGTGCTAGTAGCGTGGGTAGGATCGTCAACAGTTTCATAGACTTCTTTCTTATACTAAAGTGGCTTTAATAAAGTTTAGCTTAATCAAAGTTCAGTTTGAATGCAAAGAAGTGGTATTGATTTACGAATGTTTTTTTGATCTTCCTGGTGAAATCCACACTGTGTTGAAGGATGGAGGTTTCGTAGATCTTTTTTTGATTTAGAAACCTCCTTTTCCATTTAGCTTACTTGGGTTCTAAAATGGGCTAGTCCTTCAGATAAGGCACTGATCATGTCCCGTTCGGAGAGGCTTAGATGTGGATGCCAAATATCAAAGATAAGTACCACGCGTAGTTTGTCGCTGTTATTCCAAGCTTCGTGTTCGATGGTGTCATCAAAGATGAATGCTTTGCCTAGTTCCCATTCTCTGGTTTGGTTCCCTACTCGAAATCCACAGTCGGCTGGAATGATTAGTGGTATATGCGTTACCAAGCGGACATTGGACACACCAACATGCGCGGGAATCTTGGTCTTTGGCTTTAGTAGAGAGAACATTGACGTTGGTGTGCGCCCCAGCTGTATTGGTTGAGGGGCTTGTGCTATCAGTGCCATTGTTTTGGGGCATTGCTTGATGTTTTCTTCTTGCATTATCCCGTTTTTACATAAATGAAAAGCGGACCAATCTGGTGAGTTATTGAGTTCGGCGAATTGATTGAGCGGTTGTCCTTCTGGATAGACGAGGTAAGGTGTAAAGCCTTTTTCTGCTTGTAGAATCTGGAGAAATTCATCCCTGATGTCATTTGTTCCCGCTTCGATTTCTGTCAGCCATGGAAACTCTTCGCGTTCAAAAAATTCTATTGGTAATAGGTTGGGATAGTGAAACACCATCGATTGTGAGTCATAGCGTTTTTTTCGACCAAGTAAAATGTCAACGGAATCTCGGAATCGTTGTAGATTTTCGCCGCCCATCTGTTGATAGTGCGAGTCTAAGAATTCATCTAAGAAATTGCCTTGTGCGCTTTCGTATTCTTCTTTGTATTGGCGGGCAAATTGGATAGAGGAATGCAGGCTAGGATGTAATTTTTCCATGCTTGGTGCAATGCTGGCAACAGCACCAAAAGTTTTGGCTGCAAGATGTTTTTTGTCTTGGCGTCTATATAGGTCGGCCCGCATGATGAGCGCTAATAGATCACCTGGATCGGCTTTTAATGCCTGTTGGATTGCGTATTCTTCATTTTGCTCATCTTGCACTTGTTGATATGTGATTGCCAGATTGATCCATTGTTGTGGTTCTTTACCATCGATGGTAACGACTCTTTGGAAGGCGTTTACGGCTGCTTTAATTTCCCCTTTTGATAGGGCGTATTTTCCCATTTCTGTAAGTGTGGGAATATGATTTGGCAGCTGTTGTAGAATTTTTGTCCAATAGGTGAGTGCTAATTGCTCTTGTCCTGTTTGAATAGCTTTTTGTGCCAGCTGGGATAACTGCACAATCTCTTGATTTTGTTTCTGTGTCATTTTTGGTCAAGTAGCTTTGAGTGTTGATTTGAAAAACAAAAAGCAAGCCGAAGCTTGCTTTTTGTTTTGTTACTTACAAAATTAGAATTTTGCAGTTACGTTTGCATAGATCTTGCGACCCATTGATTCATACACTTGTGGGTAGGTATTACCATTAGAGGAACCACCAGTACCAGTTGCATTAGTTGAAATGACTGGAGGATCTTTGTCTAACAGGTTGTTAATACCAAAGCTCAAGCCCAGATTCTTTGTCAATGCATAAGCGAAGTTGACATCGAAATAGTTACGAGCGCTGATCTGTTTTTCAATTGGGTTGACTGTGCCCTTCAACAGAGGATTGCTTGAGCTTGTTTCGTGGTCAACATCGCCAATATGACGCCATGTCAATGAAGCATCTAAACTGTATGGTGTAGCCCAAGTAGCGCGCACTTTATGACGCCATTTTGGTGTGGAAGTGCCGCAGCTGTTACCGAAATAACCTACGCAGTTGTATGAACCTAAGCCAACGACGTTTTCAACTTCAAGCTTCTTCAACAAAGTACCATTCATCATCAGGTTCAAGTTGCCCATAGTACCTAATTTAGTATTGTAACTTGCCGCCAAATCGACACCAGATGTGCTGACTTTACCGATATTGGTTGTTTTACCTTCGATGTAGCCTTCACCTTCGATCACCCATAAAGAACCAAGTGAATCGCGCTTGATCATGTTACAGAAGAGTGGCGTTCCTTTAGTGAGGCATTGTTGTAAGACTGTGTTCGAATCGACCGCTGAGATTGTGTTTTCAATGTCAATTTTAAATGCATCAACTGTGAATACGAGATTTTTCATAGGTTCGACAACAAAACCAAACGTTTGTGTCACTGCATCTTCTGGTTTTACTTTCGTGTTACCACCAAAGGAAGCTTGATGTTGATTTGCGGTATTTTGCAAAACTTTGCCGTATTGAGCTGCTGAAACACCTGTATTAGCACATTGTGCTTGTGTTGCTTTTGGTGATGTACCTTCACATGGATCGACTGCTGGACCACCTAAACCAACACCGCTTGGTGTAAACAAATCGAAAATAGTTGGTGCACGAACAGCGACTTGATGACTAGCACGGATACGAACTGATTTCATTGGTGCGTAGTCTAAGCCTACACCCCATGTATCAGTTTTGTTTCCAGTGTTGTAATCGGAATTGCGATAACTCGCATTGACTTCCAAAAGTTCAGCATACGCTTGCTTTTCAAACACGGGAACTTTGACTTCGCCAAAGAATTCCTTAACAGCAAAACTACCTTTCAATGCTTTGCTTGGTCCGCCCGATCCAGCCAATGTACCTGCTGCAGTTGCTGCGTCAGGTTGGTAGTTCATGGATTCGACACGGCGTTCTACACCAAACGCTACGCCTACACCAGTTTTTGACCAAGGCGTTTTAACGCCATAGTTACCCAAATCCGTGCCAACGTTCGCACCAACAACTGTTTGTTGTGTGTAGCCTGTCGCCAAAGCAGTAACCGCTAAGTAGTCTGTTTGTGCTTTAGTGATAGCACCTTGTTTGTAAATATTGTAAGGTACGCAAGCTGGATCTGATCCATCGGCGGCACTACGGCATACCGCTTGGCCGTTCGCTCCAACGACGACGTCCATTGCTTTAGAAATTTTTGCGTTATCGAAGTAGTTGTAATTGGTACCCGTGCGATTGACGCGTGCAAATTGACCAAACACGTCATAAGTCCAATTGCTGATTTCGCCTTTAACACCCAACACATTACGGAATGAGGTGTCTGCGTAATTTTGGACGCGACCACCACCTTCTGTGTTTCGTTTACCAAATTGGATGTCGACCTTATCACCAGGTTTACTTAAACCCAGTGTCGTTCTCCACTGTGGTGAAAGGAGTGGATTGTCAAAGCTGATTGTTGCTCTACGCGCAAAGAAAGCACCACTAGCAGCAATTTGTGCATTCGTGTTGTTCGAGTGAAAATTGAACTCTTCATAGACGCGAACTTGGTCATTAATATCGTAGTGACCTTTAGCATTGAACAAATATTGTTCTGTAGGGCGTAGCAAATGGTTAATCGGACCAAAATTATACGCATCATCGCTAGTGTAAGGACGTGTCACGCCGTTTGCATCCGCGACAAAAGTAGCTGCATTACCAAAGAGACCTATGCGACCAAGTTCTGGTGTACCTGAACCAACGCAAGCGAATCCACCAGCGGCTAATGACGAGAGTGAGCAAGCGGAGAAATCACGTTGTGATTGCAATAGCTCGTCCGTTTCCTTATAGGAAAAATACAGCGTTGCATTACCTTTGTTATTGTCGAAATTGCTACCAAACAAGATGCTGACATCTTTAGTTTGACCGTCGAAATTGACGTTATCAGGGGCAGCATATTTTTTCGCCTTAACCACGGAAGTGATGTAATCTTGTTGCTGTTTGTGATTGTGGCCGCTAATGTTGGCTTGTAATTCCAAACCTTGGAAATTATCTTTCAGAAGAAAGTTAACCACACCGGATACAGCGCCCGCGCCGTATACCGCACCAGCACCACCAGTCAAAATATCGACGCGTTTGATCAAGCCTGTTGGGATTTGATTTAAGTCGGCTGCCGGACTATTTGTGCTACCACCTGGCATGCGTTTGCCGTTAACCAAAACCAGAGTACGATTTGGACCTAATCCGCGTAAGGATACAGTTGCTGTTCCTGTTGCACCGTTAACAATTGATCCACCTTGATCTGCGAAAACTTGCGGAAGATTGTTCAAGACGTCTTCGATGTTTCTGACGCCGTCAACCTTCATGTCTTTTGCACTAATTTGAGTAACTGGACTTGGTCCGTCGATGCTGATTGACGGGATACGTGATCCTGTAACTTCGACTTTTTGTACTTGGGTTGTTTCTTGGGCGCTAACAAAAGGCGCGCTCAATACTAATCCGCCAGTAAACATCAGACGAACTGACTTAGATATTATTTTCTCGATCATTTCTTTGTCCTTAAGGAGTATTGTTTGAAATTTAGGGCTTCCCACTTCGGGAATGTTGGAGCTAGTTGGTTTTATGGTGTTGATAGCTAATTAACTCTATCCGTGAAGATTATTCCACATGGCACTTCACATCACAAGTGAAGAGACATTGATATACCTGAAAAACAACACCTAGTGCTATGGTTTTTATGCATCAATTTTGATGTAGAGGAGAAACATATAATTGAGGTTATAGGCTTGGATATTTGTTGAAGATAGCAAAACATCAAACCGAAATAGGATTGTTTTCTTAGTTGTCCTATCGTAAGTTGGCTCTTTATTGGTTGATTTTCTTTTTTTGTTTAATGCTGAATTTTGATGGCGTATGGAAATAGAAGGATTTCGCCTCTCTGTTTATATGGAAGTTGATGTTTAATTGGTGTGCCGTTCTATGGAGTGACTTCTATGTATTTTGTTTGTCTCTAATCATTTCGGGCGGTTATTTGGTGTCGAGTTGGGATGGTCGTTGAAGTGGGATTAGTGAATGATTGTTTACAAAATCGTTGAGTGTTGGACGATCCAATATTTTCTTTAAACATGCAGAGAAAAGTCACCTGTGAGCCGAGGTTTTGTTGATTTCCAGCAGTCTCGTATTGATTGACCGATTGAGCGATATTTGCAGGGTGTACCATTGGAATAATGGTGTGGACATTTTTGGAGTTCTTTTGATAGATTATTTAATCTTGGGGTTAGCTGCATTTTTCGCAGGTTTTGTCGACGCAGTTGTTGGTGGCGGGGGATTAATTCAACTTCCGGCACTCTTTTCTGTATTTTCTGCGACGCCTCCAGCCAGTCTTTTGGGGACAAGTAAATTCGCAGGAATCTGGGGAACTTCAGTTGCTGCGGTGAATTATGTTAAGACAGTTCGCTTGCGGTGGGCCATCATGGTTCCTGCGGCGATGATTGCTTTTGTCTGCGCGTTCGCTGGTGCTGTTACCGTTACGTACGTTCCTTCTACGTATTTACGTAGGGCATTGCCGTTTATTTTGGTTGCCATTGCGGCCTATACGTTTTGGAGAAAAGATCTTGGAGCGCAGACTGTGTTGCGGTATTCTGGGCGAAAAGAGTTGTGGTTGGCGCTGATTGTTGGTGCAGCAATTGGTTTCTATGATGGCTTTTTTGGGCCAGGTACAGGTAGTTTTTTTATTTTTGTATTTGTTCGTGTGTTTGGTTATGATTTCCTACAGGCATCTGCTTCTGCCAAGGTGTTGAATGTGGCTTGCAACGCTGCAGCGTTGTTGTGGTTTGGGTTTAGTGGACATGTGATGTGGGTTTTGGGTTTGGGAATGGCCGTGTGCGGTGTGCTTGGTGCAGTCATTGGAAGTCGCATGGCGATCAAACATGGGAGTGAATTTGTAAGGTCGCTGTTTTTGATAGTCGTTAGTTTATTGGTGATAAAAACATCGTATGATGCTTTTGTGAGGTGAGTTTGTTCCACGTGAAACAAATTGACGATATTAGTGAGTTGGGGGAGATTTTGAGTCAGCATAAGGGTGAAGTTTATCAACGTACGGAAACTGGGGAGGCGGAGATTCGGCAGCGTGCGATGTCTTTGAGTAAAGCGGAACAGATGGTCTTGTTATCCATTAACGGCAAGGCTTCGTTTGACGTTTTGCGACGTGAGTTTGAGAAGGACGACTCCTTTGACTTTCAGAAGAGTGTTGACTCGCTTTTGCTGAAGGGTTTTATCGTTCGAGACTCGTCTGTGTCGTTATTCAACGATTCAGATCTAATGACTGCGCAGGTAGAGCAGTTTAGTTCTGAGGAATTCTTTTCTTCGTCTATGGATCCATTGCATAGTGGTTCCGGCTTGGTAGTTGATACACGCTCCAATTCCATGCGCTCTTTGAACTTGAAGAAAAGGAAGCAAGAGAGTGCGTATGATGTGGACATTCCACTGTCTCTCGAACTGGACACGAGTCTACGATTGAAAAAGTCTAAGCGAAGCAATAAGTTGGTGGAGGTGTTCCCGAATCCAGAGAAGCCCAAGCGGCGTCGGCGCTCAAAGCGACCTGTGGAGCAATCTGTGAGTAGATGGCAGTTTTGGGTCTATGTTGGTTTGACCGTAATTGGTTTTGCCTTGTTGTTGGTCGCGTTGCTAATAGGGATGTAAGTGTGTTTCACGTGAAACACATTTGTTGGAATTTTTAGGTGGTGTTGCTCGGAATAGATTAGTTTTGCCTTGAAAAGCAACTATAATCGTGCCTCTATAAGCAATCCCTCCTTGAGCTATCCACATGTACTATCCAAATGAATTCGATGTCATCGTCGTCGGCGGCGGTCATGCCGGTACAGAAGCCGCTTTAGCTTCCGCACGCATGGGCCAAAAAACGTTATTGTTGACCCATAATATTGAGACCTTAGGCCAGATGTCTTGCAATCCATCGATAGGTGGAATTGGCAAAGGGCATTTGGTTAAAGAGGTCGATGCCATGGGTGGTGCCATGGCGATTGCGACCGACGAGGCAGGAATTCAATTCCGCATTTTGAATTCATCTAAAGGTCCAGCGGTACGTGCAACCCGGGCTCAAGCGGATAGACTTTTATACAAGCAAGCGATCCGCAGTCGTCTTGAAAATCAAGAAAACCTGTGGATTTTCCAGCAAGCTGTCGATGATTTGATGGTGGAAGGCGATAGAGTAGTTGGCGCGGTGACCCAAGTCGGCCTGAAATTCAAGTCTCGTGCGGTGGTGTTGACAGCAGGTACTTTCCTCGATGGGAAGATTCATGTCGGCTTAAACAGCTATTCAGCAGGTCGTGCTGGTGATCCACCGGCGATCTCTTTATCTAGTCGCTTGAAAGAATTAGCGCTGCCGCAAGGGCGTTTGAAGACCGGTACGCCACCGCGTATTGATGGTCGCAGTATCGATTTTTCGCAAATGGAAGAGCAACCGGGCGATCTCGATTCACTTCCTGTGTTTTCTGTGATGGGCAATGTTGCTATGCATCCGCGTCAAGTGCCATGCTGGATTACGCATACCAATGCAAAAACACATGACATTATCCGTGCGGGCTTAGACCGTAGTCCTATGTACACCGGGGTGATCGAAGGGGTTGGGCCGCGTTATTGCCCATCAATCGAAGACAAGATTCATCGTTTCTCAGGCAAGGATTCACACCAGATTTTCTTGGAGCCAGAAGGCTTGACCACCAATGAGTTTTATCCAAACGGCATCTCGACTAGCTTGCCATTTGATGTTCAATTGGAGTTGGTACGTTCCATGCGTGGTATGGAAAACGCCTATATTTTGCGTCCCGGCTATGCGATTGAATACGATTACTTTGATCCACGCGGATTAAAAACCTCTTTAGAAACCCGTTCTATCCAAGGTTTGTTCTTCGCTGGCCAGATTAATGGTACGACTGGATACGAAGAAGCTGCCGCTCAAGGTATGTTGGCGGGTCTCAATGCGGCCCTGCAAACACAAGGTAAAGAGGCTTGGGTGCCACGTCGTGATGAGGCTTATCTCGGCGTATTGGTCGATGATCTAGTGACGAAAGGCGTTCAAGAGCCTTACCGCATGTTCACCAGTCGTGCTGAATTCCGTCTGAGTTTGCGTGAAGATAATGCCGACATGCGTCTGACAGAAATCGGCCGTAAGCTTGGTTGCGTCAGCGATAAGCAGTGGCAACTGTTCGAGGAAAAGCGTGAAGCGGTTTCACGTGAAATGGAAAGATTGAAATCAACTTGGGTTAATCCCCGTATTGTCGACGATGTAGAAGCCGAGCGTGTCGTAGGCAAAGCTTTGGAACGTGAGTATTCCTTGGCTGATTTGTTACGTCGTCCAGAAGTTACCTATGATCAGCTAATGACGCTGAAGGGTAAAGAAGGCCAATCCTTAGCTGGCGAAAATGTCACCGATCCAGCGGTCAAAGAGCAGATAGAAATTCAAATCAAATATTCTGGCTATATCGGACGCCAAGCCAAAGAAGTGGAGCGTCAGGCACATTACGAAAATCTGAAAATGCCAACCGACTTCGATTACTTAGAAGTGAACGGCCTCTCTATCGAAGTGAAGCAAAAACTGAATGCACAAAGACCCGAAACTTTAGGGCAGTGTGGCCGGATCTCGGGCGTAACACCTGCGGCTTTATCCTTGTTGCTGGTGCATCTGAAAAAACGCGGCTTCAAAGGTTTTGCCAATGCAGCGCCTGCCAATGACGAAGAACTGAATGCCAAAGTGGTGGGTGAATAAACTATGAGTCGATTCGATAAAGAAGCTCTGGGACAAGAGCTGCGAGAAGGTATTGCCTCCTTAGGTTTGCCACTGAATGAAGAACAGGTAGAAAAGATGTTGGCCTACCTAGCATTGTTGATTAAGTGGAATTCAGTCTACAACCTGACTTCCATTCGTGATCCGCATGACATGGTCAAACAACATCTGCTCGACTCTTTGTCGGCGGTGCATGCATTTACCCAAGCGAAGAATATTCTTGATGTTGGTTCTGGCGGTGGTTTGCCCGGTATCGTTTTGGCGATTGTTTTCCCGGCTGCCTCAGTCACGATGATTGATATCGTGAATAAGAAGACCGCGTTCCTGACACAAGTGAAAGCTGAGCTCAAACTCAAAAACGTCACAGTCCACACTGGGCGTGTCGAGCTTCTGAAAGTTGATCATCAATTTGATGTCATTACGTCGCGCGCATTTTCCGAGCTTAATAACTTCATCAACTGGTCGCATCATTTGTTGGCCGAAGATGGACGTTTCCTTGCGATGAAGGGTGTGTCGCCAACGCAGGAAATCGAACGTCTGCCGGATGGATGGGAAGTCGAGAGTATCGAAGCTTTGCAAGTACCAAGTCTTGATGTGGAAAGACACCTGGTGCATGTGAAGAAGCTTGCTTCAGCAAATTGAGTTACTCGTGAAACAGCAGTTCCGGGATTTTCTTTTAACCGCAATTATTCTAAAAAGTGTCTATGGCTAAAATTTTTTGCGTTGCCAATCAAAAAGGTGGTGTAGGAAAAACTACTACAACTGTCAACTTGGCGGCAGGTCTGGCGAAGCTTGATCAGCGTGTCCTACTTGTCGATTTGGATCCACAAGGCAATGCCACGATGGGCGCTGGCGTTAATAAAGCCAAGTTGGAGTTGTCTGTTTATCAAGTTTTATTAGGGATGGCGGATGTGAAATCCGCCGTAGTTAGGTCGGAATCTGGAAAATTTGATATCCTTCCAGCGAATCGCGAACTGGCAGGTGCCGAGGTCGAAATGGTCGAGCTAGAAAACCGAGACAAGCGTCTACGCTTAGCCTTAGACCAAGTGGGTGCTGACTACGATTTTATTTTGATCGATTGTCCACCCGCTTTATCTATGCTGACTTTGAATGGTTTATGTGCGGCAAATGGTGTGATTATTCCTATGCAATGTGAATACTACGCACTGGAAGGCTTGTCAGATTTAGCGAATACGATCAAAAAAGTATCCGCCAACTTGAATCCTGATCTGAAAATCGTAGGTTTGTTACGCGTGATGTTTGACCCACGCATGACTTTGTCACAGCAAGTTTCCGACCAGTTGGAACAACATTTTGGCGACAAAGTATTTAAGACAGTGATCCCGCGTAATGTGCGTTTGGCCGAAGCGCCATCCTATGGTATCCCGGGCGTGGTGTTCGATCCCTCCTCGAAAGGTGCGCAAGCCTACATTGCCTTTGGCGCAGAGATGGTGGAAAGAATTAAAGCATTGGATAAGAAATAAACCTTTAAATTATTATGGCAACTAAAAAACAAAAAGGCCTGGGGCGTGGCTTAGACGCTTTATTAGACGGCGCTGGCGACTTCGCAGAAGCGGTACCAACGGTTGTTGGCGCTCCAACCAGTTTGCCGGTCACGCAAATGCAAGCCGGTAAATACCAGCCACGGACTCGTATGGACGAGGGCGCCTTAGCTGAGCTCGCAGCATCGATCAAAGCGCAAGGCTTGATGCAGCCTATTCTGGTGCGTCCTATCGGTCAGACGAATGGCGTAACCAAATATGAAATCATCGCCGGTGAGCGTCGCTTCCGTGCCTCGCAGATGGCAGGTTTGACTGAAGTCGCTGTGCTGGTGAAGGATGTTGATGATCAAGCCGCGGCAGCGATGGCTTTGATCGAGAATATTCAGCGCGAAGATTTAAATCCTCTTGAAGAAGCGCAGGGTATTCATCGTTTGATTTCCGACTTTACATTTACGCACGAACAAGCCGCCAATGCGGTCGGGCGATCACGAAGCGCGGTATCGAATCTATTGCGTTTGTTAAATTTGGCGCGTCCGGTACAAACTATGCTGATGGCAGGCGATATCGACATGGGCCATGCGCGTGCCTTGTTGGTGGTCGATGCAGCAACGCAGATTCAACTGGCAAATCAGGTGGTCGCAAAACGTATGTCGGTTCGCGACACTGAAAAGCTGGTCACTAAGACGACTACCGAATTGGCAACGCCAGCCAAACAAAAAGACAAAGCAGAGAAATCCCGTGACATTACGCGTCTGGAAGAAGAGTTGTCAGATTTGCTCGCAACACAGGTGACTTTGAAGATGGGTAGCAAAGGTCGTGGTCAGATGGTGATTGATTTTGAAGATCTGGATTCTTTGGATGGCGTGATTTTGAAAATTCGCGGGCAGTAATTCATCGTCTAAAACAAGTCAGGATAGCAAGTTTGCCTATAATCCTCGGCGAATTTGCTAAATAGTCGAAGACTATTGGGTAAATGAATTCTAAAACGAAATTTGTTGCGTTGCATCAAACGTTTGACCTTGCTTATACATGCACGTATAATTCCGTGGCTTTGGAAAATCTGCCCTAATGCGCACCAAAATAGCACGAAGGCAGCACTACAATAGATCAAACAGAGCACCAATGCAGCGCAGATTAAGCATCGAAAAATAAGAAAATTGCTTCGTGCGCTGACGATAAATGAACACTTGTTGTAAAACTGGGGAGTGGCATGGCGCGCATCATCCTGTTGCAATTTGCAGCAGCTTTCATCGCGGCGCTGGTGGCGTTGTTAGTGTCTGGTCTCTCTTCTGGTATATCCGCTCTGCTCGGCGGACTATGTTGCGCGCTGCCAAACGCGTTTTTTGCTTTGCGCTTACTCAGTAGCGTGCGAAAACCCGGTGGTGCCAACCCGATGAATTTTTTCGTCGGCGAGTTTATAAAAATTGCACTGACCTTGGCTCTCATGGGAGCGGTGGTTATGTTTTACCCCGGATTGAACTGGCTGGCGTTTCTCGCTGCATTCATCGTGGTAATGAAAAGTTATTTAATACTACTCTTTAGGCATTGATTATGAGCGCATCTGAACACGCCCCAACCCCGTCGGAATATATTTCCCATCACCTTGGTCACCTCAACAACGCCAATCAACAACAAACCGCGTTGGTGGATATGTCCTACATCAACTACGACACAATTATTTGGTCAGTGTTCTGCGGTTTGACCGCGATCATCTTGATGTACATGGCATCACGTAAAGCTACCTCTGGCGTTCCAGGTCGTTTCCAATGCGCGATTGAAATGATTGTTGAGATGGTCAATGATCAAGCGAAAAGTATTGTTCATGGCAATGTCTCCTTTATCGCGCCGATGGCTTTAACCGTGTTCATGTGGGTTTCTTTGATGAACGCGATGGATTTCTTGCCAGTCGATTTGTTTTCAGTCTGGTTATTCCCAGCTTTGGGCATCGATACCCATACTTATCACCGCGTTGTTCCTACCGCTGACTTGAATGGTACTCTGGGTATCTCTGTTGGTGTGTTTGCATTGATGATGTTTTACTCTGTCAAGATTAAAGGTGCAGGCGGCTTTGTCAAAGAATTATGCACAGCACCGTTTGGCCCAATGATGTTGCCATTCAATATTGCTTTGAATCTAGTTGAATATGCCGCTAAGACATTCTCACTCGGTATGCGACTGTTCGGTAACATGTTTGCTGGTGAATTGTTGTTCTTGTTGATCGCTTTACTTGGTGCTTACAGTCACTTCGGTGGCGTTGGACAAATCATTGCTGGTTCGATCTGGGCTATCTTCCATATTTTGATCGTATTCTTGCAAGCCTTTATTTTCATGATGTTGACTCTGGTGTACATGGGTCAGGCTCATGAGGCGCATTAATTATTAGAAATGAGTAATCGGAATTAAGTAGTTCAGCAGGATTCAGTAAGAACGGTTTTGAATTTAGGTTTTTTGGTTTTAGTTTTTGGTTTTGGTATTTTAATTTTTTAACTTTTAGGGAGTTCTCTCATGACTAACGTCGCATTTGTAGCTTTGGCTTGTGGTTTGATTATCGGTTTGGGCGCTTTGGGTGCATGTATCGGTATCGCTATGATGGGTGGTAAGTATTTGGAAGCGTCTGCTCGTCAACCAGAATTGATGGACAAGTTGCAAGGTAAAATGTTGTTGTTGGCTGGTTTGATCGATGCTGCGTTCATTATCGGTGTTGGTATCGCGATGTTCTTCGCAACTGCTAATCCATTCCAAGGTTAATTTAATTTCCTTTTTCTACCGCGGTGCTGGTCACAAGATCAGCGCTAGCGGAACGATAATTCACACAAGGAAACGACGATGAATCTTAATCAAACCATGTGGTATCAAGCAGGGGTGTTTTTCATCTTGGCTTTGTTCACCATGAAATTCGTTTGGCCACCATTGATTGGTGCCATCGATGCACGTATGAAAAAAATCGCAGACGGCTTAGCTGCTGCGGATCAAGGGCAAGCTGCCATGAAAGAAGCTGAGAAAAAGATTCAGCTTGAATTGGCGGGCGCTCGTGAAGAAGGCTTGAAACATGTTGCAAACGCTGAGAAGCGTGGTCAATTGATCGTTGAAGAAGCTAAGAATGCTGCTAACGCAGAAGCTGCGCGTATTATCGCTGCTGCTAAAGCTGAAGCGGATAGCCAAGTCACAAAAGCACGCGAAGAATTGCGTGACCAAGTAGCTGCTTTGGCAGTGAAAGGCGCAGAGCAAATCTTGAAACGTGAAGTCAATGCATCAGCACATGCTGATATGTTGAACTTGTTAAAGACTGAGCTGTAATCATGGCAGAACTCGCAACGATCGCTCGTCCATACGCAGAAGCGTTGTATCGCGTTGCTAAGTCCGGTAACTTGTCCGCTTGGTCGGAACTCGTTGCCGAGATGGCGCAAGCCGCGGCGCACTCAGATGTAGTAGCTCTTGCACACAACCCCAAAGTCTCCGCAGCGCAAACTGCTGAGGCTTTCTTGTCCGTGTTGAAGTCACCTGTAACTGCTGAAGCGAAAAACTTCGTGCTTACATTGACTGAATATGACCGTTTAACCACATTGCCAGAAATCGCTGTGCAATTTCATGCTTTGCAAAATGCCGACGCTGGCTCTGCAGATGCTGAAATCACCAGCGCATTTGAAATGACTGACGCACAGGTTAAAGATTTGGCCGCAACACTGGAAAAGAAATTTGGTCGCAAACTGCACCCAACTGTGACAGTGGATTCGTCCCTGATCGGTGGTGTGCGTATCGTGGTTGGTGATCAAGTGTTAGATACTTCGGTTCGTGCCAAGCTGCAACAGATGCACAACGCTCTGACGGCCTAATTGGCAGTCAAAAGGGAGCCTCTATAAATTCAATTATAGAGATGCAGCACAAGGCGCTTCCCGGAGCAATACGAAAGTATTGCGAGGAAAAGCAACGCAGTGATGCGCTCTAGAACTGGATTTTAGCGGTTCCCGAAAGAATGAAATAATTTTAGGAGTTTGTATGCAACTCAACCCATCAGAAATCAGCGAGTTGATCAAGAGCCGTATTCAAGGCCTTGGCGACGGTGCTGAGATTCGTAATCAAGGTACGGTTATTTCCGTTACCGACGGCATCTGCCGCATCCACGGTTTGTCCGACGCGATGCAAGGCGAGATGTTGGAATTCCCAGGCAATACATTTGGTCTGGCTTTGAACTTGGAACGTGATTCCGTTGGTGCCGTTATTCTCGGTGACTACGAGCACATCTCTGAAGGCGACACAGTGAAATGTACTGGTCGTATTTTGGAAGTTCCTATCGGTCCAGAACTGCGCGGCCGTGTTGTTAACGCATTGGGTCAACCAATCGATGGCAAAGGTCCTATCAATGCAAAATTGTCTGCACCAATCGAAAAGATTGCACCAGGCGTTATTGCACGTCAATCCGTTTCTCAACCATTGCAAACTGGTTTGAAGTCTATCGACTCCATGGTTCCAGTTGGTCGTGGTCAGCGTGAATTGATCATTGGCGATCGTCAAACTGGTAAAACAGCAGTAGCGATTGACGCGATCATTAACCAAAAAGGTCAAGACGTTACATGTATCTATGTAGCGATTGGTCAAAAAGCGTCTTCTGTTAAAAACGTTGTGCGCGCTTTAGAAGCACACGGCGCAATGGAATACACCATCGTTGTTGCGGCAACTGCAGCTGAATCTGCAGCGATGCAATACGTATCCGCATACTCTGGTTGCGCGATGGGTGAATACTTCCGTGATCGCGGCGAAGATGCATTGATCGTTTATGATGATTTGTCTAAGCAAGCTGTGGCTTACCGTCAAGTTTCCCTGTTGTTGCGCCGTCCACCAGGTCGTGAAGCATACCCAGGTGACGTGTTCTATTTGCACTCACGTTTGTTAGAGCGCGCAGCACGTGTTAACCCAGACTACGTTGAAGCATTCACTAACGGTGAAGTTAAAGGTAAGACAGGTTCATTGACAGCATTGCCTATCATTGAAACACAAGCGGGTGACGTTTCTGCTTTCGTTCCAACCAACGTAATTTCGATTACTGACGGTCAGATCTTCTTGGAAACTTCCTTGTTTAACGCAGGTATTCGTCCAGCGATTAACGCGGGTATTTCCGTGTCACGCGTTGGTGGCGCTGCTCAAACTAAAGTTATCAAAAACTTGTCCGGTGGTATTCGTACTGACTTGGCACAGTATCGTGAATTGGCTGCGTTTGCGCAGTTCGCGTCTGACTTGGATGAAGCAACCCGTAAGCAATTGGATCGTGGTGCCCGCGTTACTGAATTGTTGAAACAAGCTCAGTACGCACCATTGTCGATTTCTCTGATGGCAGTCACTTTGTTCGCAGTGAACAAAGGTTTCTTGGATGATGTACCTGTGAAGAAAGTTTTGGCTTTCGAAGCTGGCGTACATAACTTCATGAAAACTAGCCATGCAGCCTTGTTGCAAAAGATTGAAGAGACTAAGCAATTGGACAAAGATGGCGAAGCTGCCATGGCTGCCGCAATCGCTGATTTCAAAAAATCCGGCGCATTTTAATTTACCTTAGCTTGAAGGAGTTTACTCATGGCTGTAGGTAAAGAGATACGTGGCAAGATCAAAAGCGTAGAGAATACGAAGAAGATCACGAAGGCGATGGAAATGGTCGCCGCTTCTAAAATGCGTAAAGCGCAAGAAAGAATGCGTGCGGCTCGTCCGTACAGTGAAAAGATTCGTACGATCACAGCAAACTTGTCACAGGCTAACCCAGAGTACACGCATCCTTTCATGGTTCAACAAGACCAATCCAAGAAAGTTGGATTGGTTGTTGTAACGACAGATAAGGGTTTGTGCGGTGGCTTGAATACCAACGTTTTGCGTTTGGTCACCAATAAAATGCGTGAACTTGAAGGTCAAGGTTCAAAAATTGAAGCGGTCGCAATTGGTAATAAAGGTCTTGGTTTCCTGAATCGAGTAGGTGCAAAAGTTGTGGCGCATGCGACGCAATTGGGTGATACACCCCACCTCGATAAATTGATTGGCCCAGTGAAGTTGTTGCTGGATGCGTATCAGGAAGGCAAAATCGATGCGGTTTACTTAAGCTACACGAAATTCATTAACACCATGAAGCAAGAGCCAGTGTTAGAGCAATTATTGCCTCTGACAGCGGACAAGCTGGAAACAAATAAAGCCCAACATTCTTGGGACTATATTTACGAACCAGATGCAGCTGCGGTGATCGATGAATTGTTGATTCGTTATGTTGAAGCTTTGATTTATCAAGCGGTTGCAGAAAACATGGCGTCTGAACAATCGGCACGTATGGTGGCGATGAAGTCAGCAAGTGATAACGCAGGTAGTGTGATTGGTGAGTTGAAATTGATTTACAACAAAACTCGTCAAGCCGCTATTACCAAAGAGCTTTCCGAGATCGTCGCCGGCGCGGCAGCGGTCTAAACTGAATTTATAATTATTGAAGGAACGAACATGGCTAATGGCAAAATCGTTCAGTGTATCGGCGCTGTTGTGGACGTTGAATTTCCACGCAATGCGATGCCTAAAATTTACGATGCCTTAAAAATGGAAGGCTCTGACCTGACGTTAGAAGTGCAACAGCAATTGGGTGACGGCATTGTCCGTTGCATCGCGCTGGGTACCTCTGATGGTCTGCGTCGCGGCTTGATGGTTAGTAACACTGGTAATCCAATTATGGTTCCAACCGGCAAAGCAACACTGGGCCGTATTATGGACGTATTGGGTAACCCGATTGATGAATGTGGTCCGGTTAGCCGTGAAACACAAGCGTCAATTCACCGTAAAGCACCTGCTTACGACGAACTCTCTCCATCGCAAGAATTGTTGGAAACCGGTATCAAAGTTATTGATCTGGTTTGCCCATTTGCGAAGGGTGGTAAAGTTGGTTTGTTCGGTGGTGCGGGTGTTGGTAAGACCGTTAACATGATGGAGTTGATCAACAACATTGCTAAAGCACACAGCGGTTTGTCCGTGTTTGCTGGTGTTGGTGAACGTACTCGTGAAGGTAATGACTTCTACCACGAAATGGCTGACGCTAACGTTGTTAACTTGGAAAATCCAGAAGATTCCAAAGTAGCGATGGTGTACGGTCAGATGAATGAACCACCAGGTAACCGTTTGCGCGTTGCTTTGACTGGTTTGACGATCGCTGAAGGTTTCCGTGACGAAGGTAAAGACGTGTTGTTCTTCGTCGATAACATCTATCGTTACACATTGGCTGGTACGGAAGTTTCTGCGTTGTTGGGCCGTATGCCTTCCGCGGTAGGTTACCAACCAACATTGGCTGAAGAAATGGGCCGTTTGCAAGAACGTATTACTTCCACTAAGACTGGTTCTATTACGTCGATTCAAGCGGTTTACGTTCCAGCGGATGACTTGACAGATCCATCCCCAGCGACAACGTTTGCTCACTTGGATTCCACCGTTGTTTTGTCTCGTGACATCGCCTCTTTGGGTATTTACCCAGCGGTTGATCCACTCGATTCAACTTCACGTCAGTTGGACCCACAAGTCGTTGGTCAAGATCACTACGAAACAGCACGCGCTGTTCAAGGTACTTTGCAACGCTACAAAGAATTGCGTGACATTATCGCGATTTTGGGTATGGACGAATTGGCACCTGAAGATAAGTTGATCGTTGCTCGTGCACGTAAGATGCAACGTTTCTTGTCTCAGCCTTTCCACGTTGCTGAGGTATTTACTGGTTCTCCAGGTAAATACGTTTCACTCAAAGATACAATCAAAGGCTTCAAGATGATTGCATCCGGTGAACTCGATCACTTGCCAGAACAAGCGTTCTACATGGTAGGTACAATCGACGAAGCGATCGAAAAAGCGAAGAAAATGGCTGCTTAATATTGCGACCTCGTTTGCTTGAGTCGTAACGCGTAGGTGATACGACTCGAAGCAATCGACGCAAAAGGCAGACTTTTCGTGGTGCGCACAAGCGTACTTAGACGAAAGAAAAGGTTAGCACATGGCACATACTATTCACGTTGACGTGGTTTCTGCAGAAGAGATGATCTTTTCTGGCGAAGCTGAATTCGTCGCGTTGCCGGGTGAATCAGGTGAATTGGGTATCTACCCAAAACACACACCACTGATCACACGTATCAAGCCAGGCGCGGTGCGTATCAAGGTTGCAGGTCAAGCTGAAGACGAATTTGTATTCGTTGCTGGCGGGATTTTGGAAGTTCAACCGGATGCGGTAACTGTTCTTGCTGATACTGCGATTCGTGGTCATGATCTTGATGAAGCAAAAGCAGCTGAAGCCAAGAAATTGGCGGAAGAAGCTTTGGTCAATCGCGAATCAGGCATCGACTACGCGCAAGCGCAAGCCGAATTGCAATCCGCGATCGCTCAGTTGGCAGCGATTCAGAAGTTACGTTCTAAGCGTTAATTCTGTAGAGGTTTTAATTTGCAGAAGCAATAAAGTTTTACGATATTGGTTTCACAATGGAAAAAGGCAGCTTCGGCTGCCTTTTTCTTTATCTACATCGTTGAGGGGGAAAAATATGTCTGAAGTATTAATCGATCGTTTGTTAAACACAGCCAAGACGATAGCCATTGTTGGTATTTCGAATAAACCGGAGCGAGATAGCTATAAGGTTGCAGACTATCTGCAAGCACACGGTTATAAAATTTTAGCGGTGAATCCATTACAAGCGGGCACCACTATACTCGGTGAGCCATGTTTTCCTAGCCTTGCAGCAGCACAACAAGCAACGGGATTGCACATCGATATCGTTGATTGTTTTCGTAAATCTGAGGATATTCCGGCTATCGTAGCCGATGCCATCGCGCTTCGAGCGGGCGCCATTTGGATGCAATTAAGCATCAGCAACGAGTCGGCAGCGACTAGCGCGCAAGAAGCTGGTTTAGAAGTCGTTATGGATCGTTGCACTAAGATCGAGCACAAGCGCCTGAATCAACTCGACGACTAAAATAAACCGGAGTAAGCCATGAATGTCTCAACGCAATTTCTAGCGTCGCCAAATGTCGTTTTACTGGAAAAAGATGCCGATTTACGGCCACTCGCATCAGTTGACAGCAAAGCATTGACGAAGGAAAAGACACTCGAGCTCAGTGCGCAAATTGCCGAATTTCAAAACGTCTTGTATGCACAACAAAAGCACAAACTCCTGATTATCCTGCAAGGCATGGATACGTCCGGTAAAGACGGCACCGTCAGAATAGTATTTGGCGCATCAAATCCTGCAGGCATACGCAGCGTGAGCTTCAAAGCACCAACAGCACAGGAACTAGCACACGACTTTTTATGGCGGATTCACCAACAAGTTCCTGCAGCAGGGGAGCTGGTCATTTTTAATCGCAGTCATTACGAAGATGTCTTGATTACTCAAGTACTCGACTGGATCAGTGCAGACGAAGTTAAGCGACGCTATACCCATATCAATGCTTTTGAAAGCATGTTAGCCGAAACTGGTACTACCATTCTTAAATTCTTTTTGCATATTTCCAAAGATGAACAGAAAGAGCGCTTGCAAGAACGCCTAAATGACCCGCATAAACATTGGAAATTTGACCCAAAAGATCTGATAGAACGAGCATCGTGGGACAAGTATCGAGATGCCTATCAGGCAACGATTTGTGCTACGCATACCGAGCATGCACCTTGGCATATCATTCCGGCCAACTCCAAAACTCAACGCAACCTGATTATCGCCAGCATTGTTGTCGAAAAGCTCGCCAGCCTAAATTTGGGTTACCCAGCACCACATCCAGACTACTTAAAAATTAAAGTTGAATAATCCCAAATCCTCCATTTGAACGCGGGATATCGGTTTAACAAGCAAGCAGGCATTGATCGGCAAATTGCTCAGTTATTTTCAATGACAGATGCGAGCACTCCGGCTACCGAGGTATGTTCGGAAACGAGCTATTTAGGAATTTAAGTTAATTGCTTGAGACTCCTCATAATCCACGAAAAATCAAACAATTTTTGCTGGAAAATATATTTATCCACAAAATGAGAATAAGTATTTATCCTGAGAAATTGATTTGCAAAAAATTAATTCAATTAAAATCGTTTATTTTCAAGGACTTGCAGAGCTAAATTAAATCGATCTCTGTCTTCGTACCGAGCCACATCAAATTATCCCAAAATTACCCACAAAGTTATCCACAGTGCTAGGTGTATTTGTTTGGCCTAGATTTCTGTTAGATTCAATTCATGGCAATGTGTCAGTTGCAGAGATTTTTGACTACCGGACTTGTTTGCCCGTCACTACATTGGTAGGGCGAAATAAACCGGTTACAGCGTTTAACATCGATGAATAAAAATTAGCAAAAAAGCGCTTGGGCCGTAATACAAGTTTCATGGTGAAGGCAAGTCAAAACGAGCGAGTCGACCATGTTTCGAAGAGCCTTCAATCCACAGGCGACGCCACTCCCGTCTACAGTCAGCCGAAATAAACCCATGAAGTCCTTGGCAGATGTTATGAGTTTGTGTTCGCATACAGCAACACGAGCCAAAGCCCGATCACCGCGAGAAAATTCAGGGTAAATACGACTCCGCGCATACGGATATTGTTGGTGAGAATTTGGATCAAACTATGCAAAATTCGTCCCGCCACAAAGATCCACGCCAACGCGAGGACAAGCAAATTACTTGGCCCGCCAAAGATGAGTAATAAGCACGCCACATGAAAGAATAGTGGCCATTCAAATTGGTTCGACAAATTAGCACTAATGCGAGGTTCAAACGCCGCCCACGGATTAGAACCATCCGCGCGCCTACCAATTCCCCATACCTTAGGAGCCCGCGCGACCGTCAGTAGAACATAGAGTAGTGCCGAGAGTAGAACATGTGCAGTCATTGGTAAAACTAGTGAGTGGGGCATTTGTTTTTTTATGTGATGGTGGTTGAGGAATTTTAATCTGTAAAGTGCAGGGCAAAGCAGTCTAGTGGAGGCCGACAACGGAATCAAACGTCTTGTTGGCGGTGTTCTTAAATTTCATTAATCGCCAAATACAGTAACACGAGGCATGCCACTGTTGATGCATACACTTCAACCGCAACAAATATTTGTTGCTAACAGTGTGCTGCTGATCTTCACTTTGTCAAAACTTGGATAACTCGCGTCACAAATCAAGATGGCGATTCTATCCAGCTTGGGCTTTGATGCAAGAAACCATGATGATTGATCTGCATGATTGATCAATTTTCACATAAGCTGAAAATCCATTTTTGTTGACTTAAGAAGTTAAATTGGCAACACATGTATTGCTTAAATAACAAACAACCTCTAGTATGACTCGTGGTGGTTAATTTGAAATTGTTTTTAATGTAAATATTTGTTCAATTGAGTTTGAACGAGCCGTAGCAAAGCTCAGGGCTGCTCGACAGAGCATCACGCACTTGCCGGCATTTTTATCAATACCTCTCCAAAATTTCACAAAGGAAAAACATGGAACTCGAAGCACAAGTTAGTGGCCAAAATACGTATGGTCCTTCTCGCGAAAAATTTATCGCCAAAACTTTTAATCATCTAGGCGGTTCTATTGTTGCTTTCACCGTGATTGAAATGCTGTTTTTCGCGACGGGTTTGTCAGAAACCATCGCACTCGCAATTTTCCAATTGCCTTGGCTCGCCATCATGGGCGCGTTTATGTTGATCAGTTGGTTGGCTTCACGGGCGGCACATACGGTGGAGAGTAAAGCCATGCAATATGCCGCTTTGGGCGCCTTCATTGTGGCTGAAGCAATTATTTTTGTCCCCTTATTGTATGTGGCCAATAGCTATGCACCGGGCGTGATCACCAATGCTGCGGTCATTACCTTGATTGCCACGGTTGCCTTGATTGCGATTGCTTACACTTCACGCAAGGACTTTAGTTTTCTTGGCACGATCTTGAAATGGGCTGGATTGCTGGCTTTAGTCTTGGTAGTGTCTGGTGTGATTTTTGGATTTCAACTGGGTATGTTTTTTAGCGTCGCGATGGTCGCCTTTGCAGGTGGTGCGATTTTGTACGACGCCTCTAACATCATTCATCATTACGACGAAGAGCGCTATGTCGGTGCAGCACTGGAATTGTTCGCTTCCGTGGCGTTGATGTTCTGGTACATTTTGCGCATACTCACTTCATGGCGCAATTGAGATCTCACTAGTTCTTTGTAAGCGGCGGACATATCCGCCGTTTTTTATTCGTGTGGTGTTGAAATTTCGGAATAGGTTTGCGAAACACGATCTTGGCTTGCGGCCATTTCAACTTTTGAAAACATTGTCTCAATTTGGCAATCAAAGTTAAGTGCCTAGTCTTAGTTGAGAGACACTCTCATTTTAGATATGTACTTGTTCTACGCGGCCGACAATTCAGTTAATCGGCATTGTCGATGAAGTATGTCATGTCAAGACCAGACCCCACTCTCCATTGTTTATCGAGTTTCGATCTGGACTATGTTGAATAGTGAAGTTTAATGCAGACTTGAACGTAGATCCGTCTAAATTCCTGGTGCGAAAACTTTAGACTCGTTTTGGAATGGCATTTGGTTTGTCCAGAGCAGAACAGTGATGTCGCCTTTAACTCGAGAATCAGAGGTAACAAGTATTCCCTCTGGAACACGCCATACCATTAACTTGCCACCCATGTTGTCGGTTCCAAAATCGAAAAAAGGGAGCAAATCTAGACGTTGACTATTGGCAAGCTTTCTTGATAAATAGCTTTGCAATTTGTCATATGACGAGCTTGGAAACTCGATTCGAACGTCGCTAAGTTCGCTTTTGGAAAAGAAAAATGTGACCATTCGAGCAGGTATTCCGTCGTATGCTGTATTGATGTGAGCAAAACAAAGATAGTCATTTTCGACTGATACACGGTCTTCTTTTTGAAGATTGCCATAGCATGTCAATTTATGCCCTCTCTTTGTATATTCTCTAATGACGTCTTCTTGTAAACGCGTTGTGAAACTATCTGGAGCTTCGACGAATGCTGGCTCGCCAAGTCGCGCATACCAATCCTCCATCTCATGTTTATAAATAACAGGAAGTCTGTTGTAACCGAATATACCGATGCTTGACACTAATACTAAGAGAAATAATTTTGTGAGTAGTTTCATGATTCTTAAATCTAGCGAGTAGTCATGACCGCGCCCTTGATTGGTGACCGCCACCGATTACGTAATTCTTGCAGTGCCAAGAATTCTATGAAAAAAAGTAATTGTAAAGAGCAGCATTCTATCAAGTGTCTATCTTGAGTCAAGAAAGCAATTCAAACTTAGTTTCAAGCATGTGGAAACTGGTGCCGTAGTGTAATTTCCTTACCAGTCGCCTGAAGTCCTCAGTCCACCACGCGCACCCTCTTTGACATTTTACGTATGCGGTTAAGCCAGAGATCGGGGATAATAGCGGATTACCTATTTCGCTCTACGAAAGCACGCTATGTCCAACCAATTCGCTCCGCTCAAAAACGATACCTTTTTACGTGCCTTGTTGCGTCAGGAAACTGACTACACGCCTTTATGGTTGATGCGTCAGGCTGGGCGCTATTTGCCTGAATACCGTGCGACGCGTAAAGGTGCTGGTTCGTTTATGAGCTTGGCCAAGAATCCGGATTTTGCGACTGAGGTGACGATTCAGCCCTTGGATCGCTTTAAGCTCGATGCGGCGATTTTGTTTTCGGATATTTTGACTGTGCCCGATGCGATGGGCTTGGGTTTGTATTTCGAAGAAGGCGAAGGTCCTAAATTTGAACGTCCTCTGAAGGATGAAAAATCCATTATGGATTTGAAAGTGCCTGAAGAGGGCAGTCTGCAATACGTGTTTGATGCCGTGACGCAGATCCGTCGTACTTTGGATGGTCGTGTGCCATTGATCGGTTTTTCTGGCAGTCCTTGGACTTTGGCTTGTTATATGGTGGAAGGTCAGGGTTCGCGTGAGTTTCATGGCGTCAAGACTTTGATGTACAAGCGTCCTGATTTGATGGATCGCATTTTGCGTTTGAATGCCGAAGCGGTGGCGACGTACTTGAATGCGCAAATTGATGCGGGTGCGCAAGCTGTGATGATTTTTGATAGCTGGGGTGGAGCGCTGGCGGATGGCGCTTATCAGCGTTTTTCATTGAAATACATGCAAGATGTTGTCAGCAAATTGCAAAAAGAAAAAGATGGCAAACGTATTCCTTGCATCGTCTTCACCAAAGGCGGTGGCTTGTGGTTAGAGCAAATTGCGGATATCGGTGCCGATGCGTTGGGCTTGGATTGGACGGTTAATTTAGGGCAGGCGCGTGCGCGAGTTGGCGACAAAGTGGCATTGCAGGGTAATCTTGATCCAGCAGTTTTGTTCGCTGAGCCAGATCAGATCCGTAAAGAAGTGACGGCGGCTTTGCATGCTTATGGCAAACCTGGCGCTGGTCACGGTCATGTCTTTAACTTGGGTCACGGTATTTCGCAATTCACTTCGCCAGATGCGGTCACGGTGTTGGTGGAAACCGTACACGAAGTCAGTCGCCAGCAGCGTCAAGCTTAACGGCTCTTTGGTCGGATCAGGGAAGCTTGGCAAGTTGCGCCTAGCTTTCGCGCGGTTTTGGATAAGTGGTGTGAGATTGGATGCTAAGTGTCGCCTTAGTCTTTTGCGAATGTGCGCGCGAGGACTAGATCTAAATACCCATATCGAATGATCAAGCTTGACGATTCGTCATGTTGCTACGCAAAACATAGTGTTGGTGCGGCTTAGCAGCCAGAATGCTGGATAAAGTCAATCAAATAGCGGTGTATAAGTCAGACTTTGGACTAGATTTTTTAGTAGTTATTCACAAAAAAAGCGCACAAAAAAATAATATTAAAATTTGTTTTTCGTCTCAAATGCTTTTTTCTAAGTCATTGTTTTTTATAGAGTTTTTTTGTGCGTCCCAATTGGGCAATCTGTTGAAACCCGCATAGAGACTAGGCTGGCGGCTTGTCAAGATGGGTTTGTCCACAAAGTTATCCACAGTTTGTGTGGATAGCGTAAAAAGAGCTTATGAAACCGATAGTTAGCGCATTACCTCACCCCTTACATTAAGTTCGTGGAACCTATTTACCTCACTATCGCACTTGACACCCCCCTTGACAGACTCTTCGACTACCGTTGGGAGCCAGTTGACGCGGAGCCACTACCTCAAATTGGGCAGATTACCTTGGTGCCATTTGGTCGCCAGGAAATCGCTGGGCTGATCGTCGCGATCTCTAGTCAAACCGATGTGCCCGCGGATAAAATGAAATCCGTCCTCAGCGTGCGCCATCAATGTCCGCCACTGATGCCGGCTTGGCTAGACTTATGTCGCTTTGCTGCGGATTATTATCAAAGACCATTGGGTGAAGTTGCCATTCCCGCTTTGCCAAAAAACCTACGCGTGCCCAAGGCGACATCCCTAGATCGGAACTTGAAGAAACTCGCAAAGTTGCCAATCGAGCAAAGTGTTCTTCCCGCGCAAGAGCCCGTTTTGAATTCTCAGCAACTACTTGCAGTGGATACAATTTCCACAACGACAGGGTTTGCGGCGTATTTATTGCATGGTGTGACAGGCAGCGGCAAAACTGAGGTGTATTTGCAGGCAGCGGCCAAGGTTTTGGCGCAAAGTGAGCAAGCCCAAGTCTTGATCTTGGTGCCCGAAATTAATCTGACCCCACAATTAGAAGGCAATATTCGCAATCGTTTTCCGGGTTTGCAGATTGCCACTTTACATAGTGGCATGGCTGAAGGCGAGCGCCTGCTACATTGGTTAGCCGCACACACCGGTAGAGCTCGTATTATTTTAGGAACGCGTTTGGCAATTTTGTCATCCCTTCCCAACCTCAAAATGATCGTGATTGATGAAGAGCACGATCCGTCTTATAAGCAACAAGAAGGCTTGCGTTATTCCGCGCGTGATTTGTCCGTTTGGCGGGCGCGACAACTTGGTATCCCAGTCGTGTTGGGTTCCGCCACGCCGTCTTTAGAAACCTGGCAACACGCCAAGGCGGGGCGTTACCAAAAACTTGAGTTGACAGAACGTGCGGTGAAATCGGCGGTCTTGCCTATCGTCAAGATCATTAACACCGAACGAGAAAAACCATCCGAGGGTCTGACTCAGAGACTCGTATCGGCAATTCGTCTACGTCTTGAGAAAGGTGAGCAATCACTACTATTTTTGAATCGACGAGGATACGCGCCTGTAATTCATTGCGATGCCTGCGGTTGGATCAGCAATTGCACCCGTTGCACCGCGCATTTGGTCATGCACAAACTGGACAAAAAGCTACGTTGCCATCATTGCGGACTGGAGCAACGTATTCCTCGTGCCTGCCCAACTTGCGGCAATATTGATCTGCAACCTTTGGGACGCGGCACGCAAAGATTGGAAGAAGGCTTGAAACTTATTTTCCCCGAAGCGCGGGTGTTTCGAATTGATGCTGACTCGACACGGCTCAAGGGCAGTGCGGAAGCGGCATTCGACACCGTCCATCGCGGCGAAGTCGATATCTTGATCGGCACGCAAATGGTGGCAAAAGGCCATGATTTCAAAAATCTGACCTTGGTCGCGGCGCTCAATCCTGACAGTGCCTTATTTTCACAAGATTTCCGTGCAAGTGAGCGCTTGTTTGCGCAATTGATGCAAGTCGCTGGCCGCGCCGGTCGTGCCGCGCAAAAAGATGGCGGCAATGCCAGCGAAGTCTTGATACAAACGCGTTACCCAGATCACCCGCTATACCACGCCTTGATGGCGCACAACTACCAAGGTTTTGCCGACGATTTATTAGCAGAGCGCCAACAAGCGGCGATGCCGCCTTTTATCTACCAAGCACTACTACGTGCCGAAGCCAAAGAGTTAGAAACCGCGATCCTGTTTCTCAAAGATGCCGCCAATTGCACACCGCATCATGGGATCACGATCAACGATCCCATCCCCATGACGATGACCCGCGTGCACAACGTCGACCGCGCCCAACTCCTTATCGAGTCAACCTCGCGACCAGCATTGCAAGCTTTCCTCAAAGATTGGATCGCCGACCTCAGGGCGATGAAGAGCCGGGTGAAGTGGGGCGTGGAGATTGATCCTGTGGATATTTGAACATTGGAAGACGGTAGGAAACGGTGGTTAGGGTGCTTTCCGATTGCTACTGTCAATCCAATACTCCTAGTAAAGTTCCACCTTCGTTTCGAGAATCGAGCGTTGCATTCGAAACTTAAATAAAGAATAATGCTAAAAATACCTCGTAACCCTACCCATCTCGAAAGATTTTTACGCCATGCATCAGACCAAGAGCAGTGTAAACACGGAAAATCAACAAGCAGCGCCAGCTATCGTTAATCAGCGCCCAAGTTTTTCAGTTGGATCAGGAATCATTACGACGAATCTTGGATCGAATGAACTAGGCAACGCAGTTGCGATTCAAGCAGACGGCAAGATCGTGGTCGCTGGCGTGACTGGTGTTGGAATGTACAATAACTATTTCCTAACAAGATACAACCCGGATGGCAGTTTAGATTTGAGTTTTAACAAAACGGGAACGCTGTTAACGACAACGACCGCGATACCTCAAGATAGAACTTCTGTCATTATCCAAGCTGACGGAAAAATCCTGTTTGGCGGCTACAATGTTCTGCGTGTTACCACAGATGGTCAACTCGATAGCAGCTTTTATGGTCAATCAAGTGCCGTTAACGTTATTTACCATGTCAATATGCAAGCGGATGGTAAGATCATTCTTGCTGGATTTAAAAGCAATGAGCAAGTTAATGCGCCTGAGTACGACTTTAACACCGTTGTTGAACGTTTGAATCAGGATGGCAGTCTCGATCGTAGCTTCAACCAGAACGCCTATGTGGAATTCAATCTCGGCAGAACCGATTCCGCAGAGTCCACGGTGATTCAAACGGATGGCAAGATTATTATCGCTTCCTATGTCGATGGAATTACCACTATTTCAAGATTGCGAAGCGATGGCAGTATCGACACCAGCTATGGCACGAATGGTAAGTTCATCTTTAATGGCGCCAGTTGGGGAATTGCTGATCCTCAGGCGATGAAGCTTCAAACCGATGGAAAGTTACTCCTTACTGGTAGTTCTCCAAATGGGGCATTTGTCGCGAGATTCAATGACAACGGGACACCCGACACCACGTTTAATGGCATTGGCTATCGCGAGTTTACTGTCGCAACTGGTTATTCAAGAATTGAACCTTTGGCGATGGACATCCAGTCTGACGGAAAGATCATTGTCGCTGGAATAAATGGATTTACCCACGACGGGGTGCTGATTGCAGCAAGGTTGAATCCAAATGGCAGCATGGACACTACGTTCAATACAACAGGAATCTTGGTCATCGACGAGGGACTGAGTGGTGCCACAGGAATTGATATTCAAACCGACGGCAAAATCGTTTTCTCTTCAACAAAAAATCTAGATCTCGCTTTTGTGCGGGTCAACTCGAATGGCAGTTTAGATAAAGCACTCGATGTCCAAAAATCAGTCGATGCTACCGTCACTTTCACAGGCGGAGGGACAGCAGTCGTACTCGATAACAATGCAAGAATTTATGATGTTGACTTTGAAAAGAGTAATAACTATGCCAACAGCACCTTAACTCTAGAGCGTGTTGGCGGTGCCCATATACAAGATGTGTTTCTCGGCAGCGGAAGCCTCAAACTGGAAAACGGCAAAGTTGTGGTTCTCAATGTTGAGATCGGCAACTACAGCCTTGTCAATGGTCAATTGCAAATGACGTTTAACAGCAATGCCACACAGGAATTGGTCAGTGCAAGTCTGCAGCAAATAGCCTATAAAAATACGAATAACCATCTCACCAAAACGATCTCGATGAGCTGGAAGTTTGATGATGGCAGTCGCGCGGCCAATAGTTTCACTACAGCGACTAGCACCGTCAACATCCAAGCCGCTGCCAATCCAAATTCTCCCACTTCGGCTGATAGCACGATTATTGGTCGTGAGGACGAAGCGTATACCTTCAAATTGAGTGACTTCGTCTTCAAAGACGTCGACGCCGCCGATAGCTTACAAGCCATCGTGATCACAGGAATCCCAGCGCTCGGTCAGCTGTATACCAAAGGAATCAACGGCACCGATATTCGGCCTGTTGATATCGCCGACACGATACAAGTCAATGATATTCTTGCTGGAAAATTGTTCTATCAAGGCGCCATGAATGCCAGTGGCAATCAGTACAGCAGCTTCAGAGTTAAAGTAAGCGACGGCGCCGATACTTCTGCTTCTGCAACCATCAATATTAATCTGACGCCTGTCAATGATGCGCCAATTGGGACTGTCTCTATCGCGGGTAAATTCACAGTTGGAAATACACTCAGCGCATCCAATAATGTTGTGGATGCAGATGGACTCGGGGCGATCACCTATCAGTGGAAAACAAACGGCATTGCGATTGATGGGGCAAACAGTTCGAGTTTTCTCCTGAGCGAAAAAGACGTGGGAAAAATAATCTCGGTCACAGCACAATATATCGACGCCTTTGGCACGCGCGAAGCGGTCAGTAGCCTTGCCAGTAAATCCATCGGTAGAAATTATATCGGTACAGAAAAGAACGATCAGTTCGTCAGTCAAATTGAAGACGAATCTTTTAGTGGCGGGGTAGGGAATGACACGGTGATCTATCGCAGCAACTTGTCCAACTACACCATCAAAAACCTAGGTTCGCATTTTGAAGTGGTATCTAAATTGGGCTACGATGGTACCGACTCCCTGATGAATATCGAAACGATACAATTTTCAGATATCAATATCAATTTAGGGATACAAAGCAAGGCTGCCGCGAGTAGCGTTGCAGAAATTCAGACCCTGATCGAACTTTACATTGCCTTTTTTAATCGTGTACCAGATGCCAATGGTTTATCTTATTGGATGGGGGAATTGCAAGCCGGACAAAAAATTGCGCAGATCGCAGAATCTTTCTTTGATGCTGGGACTAAATATCCATTATTGACTGGTTATTCAGCAACCATGACCGACGGGGATTTCGTCAATACCATATTCAAAAACACCTTAGGCAGGGCGGGCGGTGCTGATGCTGAAGGTCTTAATTACTGGAAAGGTGAATTAGCTAGTGGCAGAGCTACGCATGGCTCATTGGTCGTGGCGATTCTTGATTCAGCGCATAGTTCCAAGGGGAACGCGCAGTGGGGCTTTGTCGCGGATTTACTCGACAATAAGATCGCTGTCGGAAAAAAAATGGCGATTGATTGGGGAATTAGCTTTAACAGTGATGCCGAATCTGTTGCCAAGGGTATGGCAATTGCGGCATTGGTGACCTCCACGGCCACCGAGCAAGCACTTGAGTTGATCGGTATTCGCAATCAAGATATTTCGCTATATTGATTCGTGATCGCCAACTAAGTACTGCAAAATAAAAGATTTGTTGATGTCGCGATATCTGGCACTACTTTTGGCCTGTCTATGTTTGATTCTAGCGAACATAGGGATCGTTTTGCCCGGGCTGCCGACCGTGCCATTCTTGTTATTGGCAGCTTGGTTTTCTGCCCGTAGTTCTCCTCGCTTGCATCAGTGGCTGCATCGTCACGCAGTGTTTGGTAAATTGTTAGTCGATTGGGAGACCAACAAAAGTATTTCGAGAAGAAGCAAAGTCATTGCGGTACTGATGCTACTGCTTAGTTACGCCGTGATGTTGTTCCGCGTTGAACATGTTTGGTTGTTAATAAGCGTGGCACTGTTATTTTTGGCCATCGCCACTTTCTTAATTAGTCGGCCTGAACCAAACCGCTCTGACAAATCTGACAAATCACCGTAGTCGGCAATATGGATATTACGACACTCGGGCCCTGACATCGACTCCGCATTAATCACATTTCAGTCACCAAAATTTGTCGTTCATCGGATTCAACAAGAATCGATCTGCGAAAATTCCTATTATTTTCCCTTTGCCAAAAATGGCGCGTTTTTGCACGCTAAACAAAACACGAAGCATTGCTGTTTTGTGATGTTCACACGAAAGGAAAAGAGATGAATAGCCTACAAAAGATGTTGATTGTGTTGCCTGTGATTATAGTCAGTAGCGTAGCGCCGAGTGTGACACTTTCCGCCACGCCTTCTGAAACGGCAACGCCAGTATTGGCCTCAAAGCCCTTCACCTCAGAAAACCTTGAGCGCGTCTTCAACGCCAAACTGATTGAACAATTTTCACCAGGCCTGTCAGTAGCCGTGGTCGCCGATGGCAACATCATTTTGTCCAAAGGGTTTGGCAAAACCCAAATCGGTGGTTTGCTCGCAGTCACACCAGATACGCCTTTCTATATCGCATCGAGTACCAAAGCATTCACCGCGCATATCAGTTCAGATATTGCCCGCAGTAAGCCGCACTCAATGACACCACCAATAATGACGACACCCGTACAAAAGCTGATGCCGACCTTACGCTTCCATCCTAATGTGAATGTCGAACAAGTGACTTTGCAAAGTCTGCTTAATCACACACACGGTATTAGTGGTGATGGCCCCGTCACTTATCGGACTGCATTCACTGGCGAATTTCAATCGGCGCAAGACCTCCTCGCTTTGTTGCCGCATCATCTGGCTTCCGCCGCAGGAAATAGCTTTGAATACTCAAATCTTGGCCCCGTATTGGCAGGGTATATTCTCGAACATCTCACCGGAAAAGCTTGGCAAGACTTGGTCGATGAAAAAGTCTTCAAACCTTTGAATATGCATAACAGCGCGAATCGGTTGACGCAGTTAGATCCGCAAAAAATAGCGCAAGGACATGAATTCGCTGGAGATGCTTTTGTCATTAGCAAGGCGAAGAAAATCGATAAAAACATGCATGCCGCTGGTGGCACCTATAGCAGTGCTAATGATTTGGCAGCTTGGTTAGGCGTGCACCTGCAACAAGGTCGTTGGCAGGGGAAAACGATTTTCCCCTCAGAGTTAATCGCGGATGCTTGGAAACAAACAGCGTCACAAAATCGTACGGTGGGTGGGATGAAGCGTGTAGGCTGGTCGCTAGGCTGGGATATCGCTGAGTACAAAGGGCAAAAGATTTATCTGCGCCCGGGTGGCTTCACCGGCTATAGCGCGCATATATCCATGATGCCAGAACGTGGTGTTGGTGTTGTCGTACTGAGCAACGGCGGGCAGCTCTCAGGCATGATGAACCAACATATCGTTGACGTCATCTATGCTAGTTTGTTGAGCGAAGCTGATCACGATGCGCGACGCATAGAAGCCGAAAACAAGTTACAAGCAAACTACGCAAAAATGATCCAAGCGCAACTCGCAGAAAAACAAAAACGCGCAGCACGCCAGCAACCATTACCGTTGCCGATGGCAAATTATGCAGGCACATTTGAGAACGAGCTAGGTACGCTCGAATGCCAGATCAAAGACAATCAACTGATTTTGAAAATGGGCATTGCTGAGGCGGATACCGAAGTTTTCAAGGCCGAAGAACACGCGTTTAGAACTGAATTATTGGGACGCGGGCAAATCCTCACTTATGTAATGAAGGATGGCAAGGTGACAGGCTTGAATTTGGGCGAGAAGTTTTTTGCTAAAAAGCTGTGAGTGAGTGCAAAAGGGCTTAAACATCGATGCCTTAATTCGATCGCTAGTACAAAGTTTGCTCGACAATATGCTGGTTTATTAGATGCAGAAAGTAAGACAATTACTAATATTTTGTGCTATTTTTCTGCTTGGTTTTAGAGAAGTAAGGCCGTCGGTATGGATTTTATTTTTCTTAAACTATCTCAATCAAACCAGCTAAAAGACAAGGAGGATCGAAGTAATGAAGAAGATTTTGATTTTTACTGCGCTGATGAATTGTGTCGCTTATGCTTCGGCTCAAACAACACCCGCTGCGCAATGCCCATTTGAACCTGATTATTTATCCAAGCACTTTGGTCATACATTTAAAGCTGGCGTTCCAGAGAAAGGGCTATTGGGCAAAGCCTGTGTCTACAGTTCTGACGGACCAAAGATTTGGCTTGATACAGGTCCTAATCCAGCACCCTCGGTCGAGATGTACAGAAAAATGAGTAATCCACCTGGAACGACTTTTACCGCTGTGAGCAACGATCCTGATAAGGCTGTACACATCAATCCGAAAGCCGACGCACCTTCATTTGCCTCGATCAGTTATGAGCGTAAAGGAGTCTTGGTCAACATCACGGTCACCGGCATCGATGGAAAATCAGCGATCCCAAAATGGAATACCAAGTTGGTGCAGTTAAAACGAGTTCTATGAATCTAGTCCAGCGTGTGAACTGACTGGCTGCGATCTTTGACCTTGTCCAACAATCTTCCCTTCATGTCGAAATTCACTAGGGTTGGAAGACGGAAAACGCTCTTCAAAGGAGACCGTCTATGCTGATTGAACGAATCGTTTATGATGCATCCACTCTTATTTCAAGGAACCATAATGCAAGTCCAAAAAATCGCAGCCTTTTCAGATGGTGAAGTTGGCGGCAATCCCGCTGGTGTTTTGATTGCAGATCAATTTCCCTCCGATAGTGAGATGCAGAAAATCGCTGCTGATGTAGGATTTTCTGAGACGGCGTTTGCTGTTCAATTTGGCGAAGATTGGCGCGTGCGTTACTTTTCACCAGAATCCGAAGTCCCATTTTGTGGTCATGCGACGATAGCGCTAGGCGCTGCGCTGGCACTGCAACAAGGCGATGGCGTATTTTCTCTACTGTTGAATCAAGCGAAGATCACAGTCGAAGGGCGTCGTGATGGCAGTACGATTTCTGCGGCCTTGCAATCGCCCCCGACCCGCAGTGCCGAAGCATCGCCACAATTGATAGCGGAGGCGCTCGCGATGTTTGGGTATAGCGAGGCTGATCTTGATCCGCGTATTCCACCCGCGCGTATTCATGGTGGTGCCGATCATTTAGTGCTTGCGCTGAACTCGCGACAGGCTTTAAGTGCGATGCGCTACGATTTATCAGCTGGTCGGGTATGGATGAATCGTGAAGCTCTCGTCACTATTCTTTTTGTGTTTATCGAAAACAATCAGCTCTTCCATACCCGAAACGCATTTGCCTCTGGTGGCGTATTGGAAGATCCGGCGACGGGGGCGGCGAGTGCAGCGTTTGCTGGTTATTTACGTGATTTGGCTTGGCTGCATGGCGGACATATTGATATTGTTCAAGGCGAAGATATGGGAATGCGCTCCCGGATCGCGGCAGATATTGGTTCCGAACCAGGGTCTTCAATTCGCGTTTCAGGTACTGCGCGATTGATGGCAACATCCATGTAGTTTAGACTTCGTCCACCCTCACGAAGATAAAAGAAATGTGATTGATGCAGATAATCATTGCTACTGACATTCACGGCGTCACCGATGGCGTTCGTGCCTTATTCGAGAGTTTTGATCCGCATCAACTGCGGTTTTTATCACCATGGGATAGCGATGAACATCCCTATTCGACGGAGCAAAACGCAGTACAGGCGTTTCATGCAGATCAAGGCTTGCTTCGATATCAGAAAAAAATTGCACATATCGCGGGCGATATGCCCGCCTTGCTGATTGGTTTTAGCGTTGGTGCATCGGCGCTATGGCACTATGCCAGTAGCGAGGAATGTCATCCTGACAGTCGTGCTGTTATGTATTATGGCTCTCGCATTCGTGATCACCTGTCGCTAGTGCCTCGTTGTAAAAGTTCTTTGATCTTTGCGGAACATGAGAGCGCGTTTCAACCACATCGTATTGTCGATCAATTGACGAACTCAAGCACAGATTGTGAGGTTATCGCTGGCACACGTCACGGCTTTATGAATCCACATTCGCCCCATTTTGATTCTAGCTTGTCGCATCAGCAGCTCGCTTACTTGCGTGTGGCTAGCCAGTCAATCTAAGCGACGATGATCGCATAGGCAATTATTAAAAAATCACTTACTATTGCAAACTCAATCGAAATCCGAGCAGTCCATCTCCTAAATACATTAAGTTTCTATGTCAGAAAATATCAAACAAGACAAAATACCCGCACCAGTTGCTGCAATCGCCAGCGTCGCTAAAGATACCGCGAAATTAATGGCCGCAGACGGTGAGCTGATAAAAGGTTATGGCATCGTCAGCGGCGTGTGGGCCTTAGGATTGGCTATCTTGTGTTTGCTTGGCGTGTTGGCGTTTCACTTTCCGCAGTATTTGACGACACCGGAATTACGACGCCAATATTCCCCCGATTTGATTCGCCATGTCATGTTTGCTGCCTTGGTGTTGTCTGGCTCCATTAGCTTGGTCAATTTGATTTTGAAGCGCGCACGTAGTGTCAATGCGGTGGCGGGTTTGCTGGTATTGATTAGTGTGATGTTGGGTGGATCGCATGTGCCAGTTGCGGATTTTCCTGATCACACGCCGTACATCGGACTGGATTGGTTTATCTTGGATTTGCTAGGCTCGACCTTGATTTTTGTCGGCTTGGAAAAGCTCTTTCCTCTGTATCGCGGGCAGCCGATTTTTCGGAAAGAATGGCAGACCGATCTGGTGCATTTCGCCGTCAATCATTTCATCATTGGACTGGCACTGTTGACGGTCAACTTTTTAATACACAAAATTTTTGGTTGGATCGCGATTCCGGCACTACAAGAATTGGTGCAGGCGATTCCTTTCGTGTTGCAGTTAGTTTTGTGTATTTTAGTGGCAGATCTGGCGCAGTATTGGACGCATCGCGCTTATCACGAAGTACCGTTTTTATGGCGTTTCCACGCGGTGCATCACAGTACCAAAACCATGGATTGGCTGGCGGGATCACGTATGCACATGTTAGAGCTGATCGCCACCCGCGTGTTGGTCTTGGGCAGTTTGTATGTCCTGGGTTTTGAAAAGACCGTGATGGATGTGTATATCATCGTGGTCGGTTTCCAAGCTGTGTTTAATCATGCCAACGTCCATCTTAATTGGGGACCATTAAAGTATGTGATCGTCACACCGGATTTTCACCACTGGCATCATTCATCTGATGAAATCGCCATCGATAAAAATTATGCCGCGCATTTTTCATTCCTCGATTATGTATTTGGTACTGCGATCAAAGGCCAAACGGGCTTCCCAAAAAATTACGGTGTGTTTGGCGATTACATGCCGGAAGGTTTTATGGCGCAGCAACGATTTCCTTTTCATGTTGATCCGTATCGTGCAGGCACAGCCGCGCGTTTGCGCTCCCAGCGTCGGCAACGGCAAGCGGGGAAGCATAGCGAAGTTAGCACCGCAGATAAAGAATAAGCTCGCTTGAATTTGAGAAAGTACCGATGCCAATGCAAGCCAATGCCATGCTTCAACAATTAGATTTTCTGCGCGAGATTGATCGTCTTAAATCAGTCATACGACAGTCACCGCTGTTAGACCAAAGCCGCAAAGAAAATAGCGCTGAACATTCTTGGCATTTGGCAATGTACGCCATGTTGTTGCATGATCATGCGCATAGTCCTGTCAATATTGAGCGGGTCATAAAGATGTTGTTGATTCACGATATTGTTGAGGTGGATGTTGGTGATACGCCGATTCATAGCGGTGCTTCGCAACAAGATCAGGCACTACAAGAAAGCATGGCAGCCGAGCGCCTATTTGGGCTGCTTCCACAACAACAAGGCGCAGACTTGCTCGCTCTGTGGCAGGAGTTTGAGGCAGCAAGCAGCGATGACGCGAAGTTCGCCAAAGCATTAGATCGTGTCCAACCTTTATTAATCAACGTCGCCACCAATGGCGGTACTTGGGTTGAAAATAATGTCAGCTTAGAGATGGTGCTGCAACGCTATGGACCGACAATTGAACGCAGTTCACCTGCTTTGTGGATGCATTGTGAGGAAATGGCACGCGCCCATTTTGCGCGGGTAAAAAGTGAAGGAGTGGTGATCGATGGATAAATTTCAAGCTGAACAAGCAGCCGATACGTTTCGCTCCCCTGAACTACAAGCACAGGAAGATCGACTCAATGACCAAAGCCGAGCTGAATTTGCACAAGGTGAGAAGCGCAAAATTGCTTGGGCCGGTTTGCTTGGATTTGGGATTGGTGCGGCGATCGCGCATTATCTCGGTGAGCCCATCATCAGAGGTGGTTTTGGGGGCACGATGACTTTTGGTTTGATCGCGTCATTTTGGGTATTGGCACGTATTCGTAAGCAAAGCACGAACGCCACCGATGTTCCTACACAAGAAACGGGCTACGAGAAATGATGCAATTAGTTTTTACCAAAGGTGCTGGCAAGCACGATCAGATGGCTGTCGTGCGTGACGGCGTTGCTGTTGAGCGTATTGAGTGCCCCAAGCAAGGCATTATTCCGCATGACATGGTGCATTACGGTGTCGAGAGCACTTTGCACAAACGCGGTTTTGTTGATCGCATCTTGCATGGCGAAGCGGCCTCATTTCAAATGGCCGCAGAAGAAGAGAGCGATGGCGTTGAGCGCTTGGTCGAAGTGTTTCAGGCAGACGGTTGGTCAGGTTGGACGAGCGCCCCGGCAGATATGCTAGACCTGTATCAAGTCACCTGCAATGCGCGACAATGCGCACCTTTGGAATTGCATGCCGAGGACATCGAGGCGGTGCGGAGCAAACTACTGGAATTGAGTGCGCAATGGCAGTCGGTTGCAGTTGGTGGTCATTTGGTTTTGGATTTTGTGTGAGATGTAAATGGCCTACGCTTTTTTTTCAAGGATAGGCAGGCACCTTCAGGCTAGTTCACAGCATGTCAATTCCGCCATCTTGTTACTCGCACCGCTACCGTTTTTGTTCTTCACATCGATGATATTCGCGGCCTTTTGGCAGAATGATGCAGATTATGTATTTGGTCGGGTTCGGGTGGTGGACGCTGTTTTGGTCGATGCTGGTCCACCACGTGCATCACGCGGTAGACCACGCTTCTTTCCCACATTTCGCTTATCTGATGGACAGCTTTTGACGCTCGACAATGCCATGGTCGCCGATGAAATTCCGCCCACCAATCAAACGGTGGTATTGCGTTGTAGTCTGGGTCAATCCCATCATTGCAAGACACCAGCCAGTCCGAATATCGATCCCATTTTCTTAGCCATAGCGGCAATCTGGTCGTGTCTGAGCGTCCTCATGCCTATTGTGATGTGGCGAACTTTGTATAAGAGATTGCGCACGAGTGCATGATGACAAATTCAAATTTGAGGAGACAGCGATGGAACATAAATTATCTGAAATAGGACAAATCGCCATCACGGTTAGTGATGTTTCACAGGCCTTAGAGTTTTATCGTGATGTGCTTGGTTTAGAATTTTTATTCAGCCCCGCACCGAGTCTAGCTTTTCTCAGTGCTGGCTCGGTTCGTATCATGTTGAGCACGCCACAAGGTGCGGGTGCAGTTGGTGCGAATTCTGTTTTGTATTTCAAAGTCGAAGACATAGAAAGCGTATTCACCAGCATCCTCGCCCGTGGAGCGCAGCTAGAACGCGCACCGCAAATGGCAGCACAAATGCCCGATCACGCGCTATGGATAGGATTTGTGCGTGATCCTGATGGTAATTTGGTGGGCTTGATGGAAGAGAAGCGGTGAGTGTTTGAAATGTGGTATTCGCGTACTCAGCTTGTTAATACCACCTGCACTTTTTGTCGGATTGTTTAAACCAAGTTGTTGTAGGGTATAAACAAATTAAGCTAAGCCTGATGCGGGTTTCCGGACGGTTGAAACAAATTGCCAAATTTTTGATGGTCGGTTATCTTTGCAACTTGTCAAATTAAATCGCGTTAAGCATCAGATATGGAAACTAGAAGTGTCGCAGACGTTGCCGGAGCATGGGTTGATCCAGATTTTGAATCAAGCCTTATAGAACGATGTAGAAAGAACTGGAACGTGCCGGTTGGAGAAATCTCAAACTATGTGCTTTCCACCTTTATTCGCCAACGAATTGCACTTGCACTTGTTATTCCCGAGGCTAAGCGACGCCTTGCTGCGGGGTTCGTTGATGACACAGAATTGTATGATGATGAACTTGCAAATGCAGTGGCTGAATCAACTGATGCTTAACTGGTTGGTCGATCGGACTGGCTGCGATACGGCTCAGTATTTTATAAATTTATGGGCGGCCATCCGCTCACCGTTGCGTTATGTAACATTTCACGGAGGTATTAATTGAGTCCCACTGATATCCGCGCACTCGTCGACAACTATATCGACGCGTACAATCGCAAGAATATTGACGACATGCTCATGAGTGTTCATTCACAGGTTGAGTTCAAGAACATTTGTGCTGGTGTCGTGAACGCAAGCACAAATGGGGTCGCGGATCTCAGAACCCTTGCTCAGCAGTCTTTATCGCTATTCTCGGAACGGCATCAAAAAATTGAGTCCTTCGAGCTTCAAGGCTCTGTGGCGATTGCCACGATCGATTTTCGCGCAGTCGTTGCCGCCGATCTGCCAAACGGTCTGAAGAAAGGGCAGGTTTTAAACTTCTCCGGCCGCTCCGAATTCGAGTTCCAAGACGGCGCGATCTCCAAAATCACAGACTTCAGTTGAGCGCCCCCATGCCGCATAACAGGATTACAAAGACACTCATTTCAAAAAATAACAAAAATAAGCCAAAGCCTGTCATTTCAATTATCTTCCCCGAATTTTAAGATGGGTGTCTAATGCGGTCCATTTTGGCAAATGCTTGTCTGGCTGCGGACAAGTTTTTGTAATACCTTGTTTGCTTCGCGGTATGGAGCATCCAAGTGTCTGCTCAAATGTGTCGTTCGCGTATTCAGCTTTCTTGAAACCATTTGCACTTTTTGTCGGTTTGTTTAAACCAAGTTTCTGTAAGGTATAACTAATTTCAGCCAAGCTTGATGCGGGTTTCCAGAGGGGCGAAACAAATTGCCAAAGTTTTGATGGTAGGTTATCTTTGCAACTTGTTAAATTAAATCGCGTTAGAGCCCATCGCATGTGTACCTGCAGCAATTACGATCCTATCGAACTGACTCGTGACTCTATTAGTGGCCGAATTAAAGCGTCTCGCCAACTCAAGAAATCCCTTGATGAAATTGCGACGCACTCAGACGGAGAACATAAACTTTATGTTTGCCGCGCGTGTGGTCAATTTTGGCAAGGTAGCCGGGCTTGGAACTGGGGTAATGATCCGTACCTTTTTCGGGTTCCCGAAATCGAGGTTGCGGAATGGCTGAAGAATGTTTATGTGCAGCCGGACGACTTATTGATTTACGCTGCGGTTATGCATGATTTACTAGAGAAGGGAAACTTCGTCTCGGGCGATCAAACCTGTCGTTTGGAAGGCTGCACACGGAATTCGATGCAAGGACTCGTCACTTGTCTCCCCCATCACGTAGCATCGCTCCAGCGTATGGGCCGTTTTCCATTGGAGCCTAGTGGTCGCTGGTTTAAACCTTATTCACATGATGGCATCGTTCCTAAGCTCTAACATAGCGCTCGTTCGGACTGGCCGGACACGCTGTCTTTTTTTTGCATAATCCGCTGGCGGCCAGCCGCACAGCTCAACGTTATGTCTAAACCAAATGTTCAATTTTTACGTCTCATGCTCATTGCTGCAATGTTTTCATTTGCTGTCACACAAACCTATGCGCAGGGGCAGAAATTGAGAACTTCAAGTGAGCATAGTTGGGCAATTGCTGAGGGAAAAACTGAGACTTATCCATTTCAGCTACGATTTCGAAAAATACCCGCAAGCTTTCCACGTGCTCATTACCCCATTCGTATAAACATTTTCTGGAAAATGAACATGCCACAAAAGAATGGACTTGCTTCGCCAGCGGATATAAGTCTGATGCATTCGTTTGAAGATCGACTGGTTGCTACAACTGAGTCAGACGGTGTAGCAATACTAACTTTAGTGCTTACAGGCAGGGGCGAACGGGAATTCGTATTCTTCGTTCACTCTAAACAAGAATTTTTGAAACGACTTTCCAATATGCCACAGGAAATTGCCAGATACCCAATCGAAATTCACGCGAATGAAACATCATCGTGGGATTATTACGATAACGAGATGCGCAACCTCAAATAGGCATTCCGTGCATTTGAAAATGACGCACGAATATGCGCATCCCTTATATTTGCCGATAGGCTTGCGCGCGTTTCAATTCGGCCTTAGAACTAAGGAACTGCCATGACTGGTACATATGATTGGAATCCAATGCCTCACAAAGTTGACATAAAGTGTCCAGTGTGTGGCGAGCATTCGGAATTTGAATTTGCTGAAGTCGTGAAAATCGCATTAAAGAAAGATGTACCCTTCTTCGATCAAAGCGACTTATTTGAGTATTATCTATTTGAAGATTCGTGCGGGCACAAATGGCATGGGGCAGTTTATTACGCGAATTTACATGGTGGTTCGACTGGTGCAATTGGAGATTTACCCGAGGGTTATTCTCCGGAAAATTGGAATCATTCGCGGTATCTAATGAGAAGTCACGGATTAGATCTAGGTGCATTTAGTTGTGGCCACTGCCAAACGAGAAAGCCCTATATATTGCAATGGCCATTAGATGCTTTTTACTCTATAGCTTACAAGGGCGAGCTTCTGTGGGCGTTTAACCGTGAGTCAGCAGTAGAATTACGTGACTATATCGCTTCAAGTGAAAGACAAATAGAGAAATTTAAATGGTCTAGGTTTCTACTACACATTCCCACCCTATTTAAAAAACAAAATGCACGGGAAAATATCGTTAAGCAGATAGATCGGGTACTGGCCTGTTAAAAGCTATAACAAAGTAATCATGGGCGCCTACGATTCACCACACTATCCGCAACAACTGCGCTTAGCCACCACGCCCACCAACCGGCACCCGCAAATCATCCAAATAATCACGCGCAATGTTCACGCTACAAGACACGCCTAGATGCTGTCGTTGGGTTTGCAACCATTGCTGCGCGCTGCTTTTTCCTAAATCACGCAATTGGTAAATCAATTGAGAATCGGTTTGTGATTTGCTAGCGGCGGGATAGGCTTCTAACTCTTCGCCGCCATCGATGCGGTGCATGAGGACGTCTTTGTAGCGCTTGGGGTCGAGCTTGCCTTCGGCTAGCAGACGTTTTACGAAATCAATCGCGCGCATCTCCGCAATGAGGGCGGCATTAAAGGTCATTTCGTTGAGGCGGTCTAGAATGTCGGCTGCGGTTTTTGGGACATTGTCGCGTCGGATGGGATTGATTTGAACCAGTACCACATCGCGGCTTTTGCATTCATAAATTAAGGGATGAATGGCCGGATTTCCTGAGTAGCCGCCGTCCCAATAATGTTCGCCCTCAATCTCGACTGCGCGAAATACGGTGGGTAGGCAGGCCGATGCCATCAGCGCGTCGGCAGTCAGACGTTTGCCGCTAAAGACTTCAGCTTTGCCATCGCTGACTTTGGTCGCGACCACAAATACCTTCATCGATTTGCACGCTGCCAGTCGTTCGAAATCGATGTGACCTTGAAGAAAATCTTTGAGGGGATTGATATCTAGGGGATTGCTTTGATACGGTGAAATCGCATTGCTCCACATGCTACCGATGGACTCAGCGAATAGTTGTGAGGGCGATCGCGCACCGACGAATGCCGCCATCCCGCCAAATAGCATATCAAATGGGACGCGCTGCGCCTGCGCCAGACTATTTTGCAAAGCGCCCATGTGGATCACGCCATCCCAAAAATCTTTGAGTGATTGCCGTGCCGCTTCGCGCTTTTCTAGATCGGATTTTTTATCTGCGAGGGCAAAGCCATGTGCCATCGCAACCGCATTCATCGCGCCAGCGCTTGTACCACTGATGCCTTCGAAGCGGATTTGTCCGTCTTCTAGCAGGGTATCTAATACGCCCCAGGTGAACGCGCCGTGCGAACCACCGCCTTGCAATGCGAGATTGATGATTGGCTGCTGATTGGCTTTGGTATTCATATTCAGATTCACAGGTTTCTATTTAATTTACGCGTTGGATAGAAACAACGCGAACAGAGTATAGCCTTTGTGAAAGTTCTGGTGTGTCCGCTTGTTGTCAGACAGGATTCTGATAAGCTAGGCATCGGTTTTGAATTGAATGATTTCGAAAGGATCGACACCATGAGTACATCGGATGCAGTGCAACTCGTTGTCGCGCAACTCAAGTCCTTGGGGCTAGATTCGTATCGCAACACCATGCTAAAACATGGCGCGCAGGAGCCGATTTTTGGCGTCAAAATCGAAGAGATGAAAAAGCTGATGAAGCCATACAAAAACGATTTGGCTTTTGCTTGCGCCCTATTCGATACGGGTATTTATGACGCGCAGTACATGGCGGGTTTGCTAGCTGATGGTGGCAAAATGACTGAGGCGCAATTGCAGCATTGGGTCGAAGCTGCGAATTCGCATGGCATACGTGAATATAGTGTGGCTTGGGTGACTGCTGAAAGCCCGCATGCGATGCCATTGGCAATGGCGTGGATCGATTCTGATAACGCTGACATCGCTGCTGCAGGTTGGTGTGTTTTGAGTAGCTATATTGCTGTGACCGAGGACACTGAGTTGGATGTGAAGTTGTTGCAGAAACTCCTCAAGCGCGTGGAAAGTCAAATCCATCAAGCACCAAATCGTGTACGGTATTGCATGAATGGATTTGTGATTGCACTGGGGACTTATGTTACCTCTTTGAGTGATGCTGCGATCGCTGTGGGCCAAACGATAGGTAAGGTGAACGTGGATGTGGGTGAGACTTCATGTCAAGTGCCGTTTGCGCCAGATTACATAGCTAAAGTTGCGCAGCGTGGTAGCTTGGGGAAAAAACGTAAGACCACGAAGTGCTAAGTCAGCTGTTGTTTGATTGTTAGAATCATTGTCGACGTGTGGTACTCAATTCGCTCGTATTGATGGAGAGCAGATGGACGATTTTATTGAAATTTATGATGGGGCTTTGAGCCCAGAGTTTTGCCAAAAAATGATCGCGGCGTTTGATCAGAGCCCGCATTTGATACAAGGCAAGGCCGGTGGTCTGGTGGATACCAGTAAGAAAATCAGTAGCGATCTTTTGTTGAACTCCCATGCTGAGTATGCGGATTTGTTGCAGCATATTTCTACGGTCACGGCGCAGTATGTCGCTGCTTATATGGAGAAGTATCGCTTCGCCCTAATCGCTCCGCTCGCGTTGACCTTGCCGCATCCAGTCACTGGTGTACCCACAGGGTTGACGGATGAAAATTATGACGAACTCGCTGCTGGCAAAACTTCTGACTTGATGCAATACCTGTATCGACTCGGTACCATACAAGCGCAAAAATATCCTCAGGGTAGTGGCAATTATCGTTATTGGCACTGCGAGGTGTTTCCGATGGCACCACATAATGAGCAATTGCATCGTAGTCTGCTGTTTATGTATTACCTGAACGATGTGGAGGAGGGCGGCCAAACCGAGTTCTATTATCAGAAAAAAGCGATCGCTCCAAGGACAGGCAGAATGGTCATTGCCCCCGCTTATTTCACCCATACCCACCGAGGTTGTGTGCCGATTTCTGGCGACAAATACATTTTGACTAGCTGGGTTTTGATGCAGAGGGCGGAGCAGCTTTATGCTGCTGTTTGACATTAAAGTTCTTGTCTCGCTTTAAAGTTAAAAAGCCGTCGACTGTGAAATCGACGGCTTTTTTACTACGAGTTTTTAATAATGAATAATAGTGAACGTGAAAAGGACTAGTTAAACACGTTCACTAGGTTTTCAAAAACTTATTGCACTACGGCTTTCACACTTGCACCACTGACAGTTGCATAGGCATTGACTAACAAGTAGTAAGTGCCAGCTGCTGGAGCGCTGAAGCTGATTGTTTCGGTGTTAGTCGAGCCATCAGATTTTTTGGTGAAACTAGTTGTGGTTGGTGCGGTTGTCATGCGCGCATACAAATCACCATCACCAGTGCCGCCTGTCAGTGTAAAGGTCAAACTCGTCTTACCCGCTGGAACCGTGATGTAGTAGAGCTTAGAGGCATTGGTCGCTAAGCTGACGCCCTGCGCAGTGCCACTGACTAATGCTGTGCCGCTTGGTGGCGTTGTACCAGTTTGATAGCTAGCAACAATCGATGCACCACTCACCGCTGCATCAGCACGTGCTAACAAATGGTAAGTACCCGCTGTTGGTGTTGCGATGGTGATGGTTTCTGTATTGGTCGTGCCGTCAGATTTCGCTAAGAAATCGGTGGTTGTTGGTGCTGAGCCCAGTTTTGTATACAAGTCACCATCACCAGTGCCACCTGTCATTTTGAATGTCAAATTCGTTGCGCCAGTCGGAACAACGAACGTGTAAGCTGCACTTTGGCCTGTCGCTGCAGAGAAGGATTTTGCAACGTCTTTCGTCAATACGCCACCAGTTGGCGGCGTCACAACATCACCATTTAAGAATTGGATGTTAACAAATTTATTCACGCCAGATGGAATGCCAGAAATTTTGCCTGTCGTAGAATTATTGACAATCGCTGCTGTGACTTGTGATGGTGTGGCGTTTGGATTGGCAGCTAAATACAAGGCAGCGACACCAGCCAAATGTGGTGACGCCATCGATGTTCCTGACATCGAAGTCGAGCCAGTGTTGGAACTGTAGGATGCTGAAGTGATGTTAGAACCTGGACCATACACATCAACGCAAGAACCGTAGTTGGAGAAGCTAGACATGGCATCACTGCTAGTTGTGGAGCCGACTGTGATGGCACTCGGTGCACGTGCTGGTGAGTAGTTACAGGCGTTGCTAGAGTCATTGCCAGCAGCTACCACGGTGGCGATGCCAGCGTTGGTCATACGAGCAATCGCGTCGTCAGTCGCTTGTGATGCACCACCGCCCAAAGACATGTTTGCTACTGCTGGTTTTACTGCATTGGCTGCTACCCAATCCATCCCCGCAATCACACCAGAGTTTGAACCGCTACCGTCGCAACCCAATACACGTACTGGATGCAATGTCACGTTTTTTGCTACACCCCAAGTGGTGCCACCGACCGTACCAGCAACGTGCGTGCCATGACCTTGGCAGTCATTGGTACCTTGACCGTCATTGACAGCCGTATAGCCATTGCCCATGCGACCAGAGAAGTCATTGTGGGTACCGCGAATACCTGTATCCAAGATATAGGCGTGGACACCGCTGCTGCTTGGGTAAGTGAAAGAGCCATTCAATGGCAAATTGGTTTGATCAATGCGATCGAGACCCCAAGTTGCGCCAGTTTGGGTGCCGCTAATTCTCATCACTTGGTCCGCTTCCACATAGTCAACGGCCGGATCATCGGCCAGACTTTTTGCGTTTTCCACGTCGGTAGTAATGACTGCGCCATTCAATACATGGTTGAATGAACGTTCAACTTTAGCGCCAAAACGCATACCAACGGCTCTCGCAACATTGGCGGATGTTTGGCGTTCACCGCGTGCACTCATCATCGCATTGTCTTTGAATACAACGATGTAGCGATTAGCGATCACGTTTTGTGCGTTGATTCCTTTGATTTCGCCCGCGTTGGCTGCAAAGCATGACATCACAGCAGATGCCACCAGCGTATATTTGATTAATTTTTTCATTTGAGTTTTGTCTCCCAGATTTGGTTTTAACTATAAATTGCTAACTTGTTGAAATACAGGCTATTTTTATCGTCAAAGTGCTTTAACTGCTATTAAGTTTCATTGAAGAAAAAAACTTACAGTTTATTTTTAAGCACTTATTTGGTCGCTGGAATTTGATTTATATCAATTTCAGCGCCAAGCAGGAGTATGTATTCAACAATTTAAATAGACAAACAGATTCTTAAAAAAATGTCATAAAGGGTATTTGAACTGTTGTTTTTTATTGTATTTAGATGATGCTTATCAACTATTTTTCTGGGGAAATATTTTTTGATTCCGTATGAAAAATCGGGTATGCCGACGTCAAAAGCGGGAAGCTTACAAGCATTGAGAGAGCGCATGACGATGGGAATGATGATTGCCAGAGATTGCTATCTGGGCGAGGCTTGGGGGCTATGTCAACTAAGCGTAACGATTCAGATTAGGATGTCTCATTCAGTCTTGCTCGGACTGGCCGTCGATCACATTCACAGGTAATTCTAGGATGAATACCGTGCCTTTATCGATCACACTCTCGACGCGAATTTGTCCGCCCAATAAAGAATTGACGATGTTGTAGGTGACATTGAGCCCCAAGCCTGAGCCACCGTGTCCTAGCTTCGTGGTGAAGAAAGGCTCAAAAATACGGTGTAAATATTCCTCTTTGATACCCACACCGTTGTCTTCAAATTTAATTTGTACACGTTCTGCCGTGAGCAAACACGCACTGATTGTCATGACGCCGTGTTGGCGTCCTTCAAAGCCATGCAACATAGCGTTTTGTAAGAGGTTAATTAGGACTTGTCCATAGGAGCCAGGATAACTATGCATGGCAATATTCTCGGGGATGTCAATCGATAGCTCGTGCTCTAATTGACGCACTTGATTCATCATGGTGGCGACAATTTCAATGGTGGTCTTTTTTAAATCAAAGAGGCGTGACTGCGCACTGGCTTGGTCAACCGCGACTTGTTTGAAACTGCTCACCAGATTCGCGCTAGTGTGTAAACTTCGGATCAGCAAAGTACAAGCCTCTATGCAACGTTCAGCAAAGTTTTTGAAGTCAGATCGTTTAATCGAGCCACGCGCAATTGTGTCGGAAATGCTGTGCACGCTATCTTCAATCGCGCTGGCGATCAATAGACTATTGCCCAACGGCGTATTGAGTTCATGTGCCACACCCGCAACCAAAGAGCCTAGGGCGGCTAATTTTTCACGCTCGACTAATTGCGCCTGCGTTTCTTGCAATTGTCGATACGCTTCAGCATTGTCCAGAGCGATACCGACGTAAGACGCTAGCGTACGCAAAATATCTAGATCGGTTGATTGGTAGGCGTCCTTGATGAAACTTTGCACACCGATCACACCACGAATTTCGCTTTTCACGAAGAAGGGCACGTACAGTATCGATAAAGGTGTAACCGATACAGCGCCATTGTCGAGAACCGCTCCCCAGCTCTTAGGGTTTTCTGTGAGCGTTAAATCTTGAATATAGTGGTGATACTCTTGGTATAAATCATTGATGAAAAGTTCTTTTCTGTGATCGATGCACCAAACTGTGAATTGATTTTTATTCGCGCAATCACGGGTGTATGGGGCATAGCGTTCGCCAGCCTCGATCACGAATGGAAAGTCAATTTGATTGCGCCCTGGATCATAAAAGCCAATACCAAATACGGTCGCGTCCATCAAGTTATTTACATTTCGATAGAGTAGCTTGATGATCGCGTCAGTGTCTAAGGTCGCCGTAATCTCTTTGCCGATTTCACTCAATAAGGAGATATTTCTATGGGCATGTTCGAGCGTCTCTTTTTGCTTTTCGACCGCAAGCTTTTGATTTTGTAATTCTTGGGTTCGAAGAGCAACCTGGTCTTCCAACAATAATTTTTGTTGCATCAATTGACGCACGCGGAACACAAAGAAGGCATAGGTTAAGCCGATGAGAAACACCACGAACAATAATCTAAACCACCAGGTTTTCCAGAACGGTGGTGAAATATTGATGGATAAAGAGATTCCCTCCTCGTTCCAAATACCATTCTTATTGCTGGCTTTGACCCGAAAGGTATATTGGCCAGGATCTAAATTGGTATAGGTTGCGAAACGTTTTTTTGCGTCAGTGTCGACCCAGCCGGGATCAAAACCGACCAGCTGATAAGCATATTCATTGCCCATCGGGTTGGCAAAATGCAGAGCAGAAAATTCTATTGAAAAAATCGAATCGAGATAGCTTAGTTTGATTTCTTTGGCATCGCTGATGGCACCTTGCAAGCGAGGACTATGACTGTTCTTTAAACTCCCGATTGATTGATTGGAGATTAAAAAATCCGTGATGACTACTTTTGGCGGGATCGTGTTATCCGAAATATCTTCTGGCTTAAAACGGGTTAGGCCAGTCCATCCACCAAAATTCATGGTGCCATCTTCCGACATCAAAACTGCGCCTATTAGGAAGGAGCCTTCGATCATGCCGTCTTTGGCAGTGTAATTTTTAACTCGACCAGATTGCCGATCAATACGCGAAATACCGGCGGTGTTACTGAACCAGATATTGCCAGATTTGTCTTCCAGAATTCCTCCCACGGATTCGGCAGAACCATCCGCTTTGGTCGGAAAAAAAGTAAATTGGAATTTACCATCCGCGGTTTTTTCCATCTTGTTTAAACCGCCAGAAGTCCCGACCCACAGTTTGCCGCTACTGTCCTCAAATAAGGCATGCACGCGATTATGGCTGATACTGTCTTTGATAGCGTCGTCATGCTTCAGGTGGATGAATTTTTCTGTGGTGCGGTCAAAATAATCTAGACCATTCATTGTGCCTATCCAAATGACGCCACGCTTATCTTCCATGATCGATAAGGCCCAATTATTCGCGATGCTGTCAGGATCATCGGCATCATGGCGAAACGTCGTAAAGTGCTTTTCACCCGGCTGACGTCGATGAAGTCCACCGCGACTAGAGATCCACATGGCACCGGTGTGATCAAGTATCATCCGTTCGATGTAATTATCATTGGTATCGTGGCTGATGAAGACAGGTGTGAAGCGATCTTGTTTAGGATCAAATAATGTCAATCCTGAGCGCGTACCAATCCACATACGCCCGTCTTTCTCCGGTAAAAAGCTCGCGATTTGGTTATCTTGGAGACTATGTTTTTTTTGAGGATCTTTTTGCCAGACTTCCACGTGTTGATTATGCAAATTGAGCTTTAACATGCCACCGGCATAGGTGCCGAGCCAAAGATGATCTTTATCGGCAGGTGCAATCGCGCGAATGCGATTGTCACTCATACCAGTAGCATCGTCTTGAAACTGCACAAAGCGACTAAAACCACCACTAGCTAGATCAACTCGACTTAGACCCGCTGATTTCGCGCCAACCCATAAGGCACCGCTTTGATCCTGAAAAATCTTACTCACATGGTTGTGCAGCAGGCTGTTCGGGTCGAGTGGTCGATGTCGGAACTGTTCAAACACGCCAGAGGCTTTTGTGTATCGCAACAATCCTTGGCTCACGGTACCCACCCAAAGTGTGTTGTTATGATCGTGATAGAGCGCCTGTATGTGCGATAAATCAAAGTTTTCGCGATCCGCAAAGGGCTGTACGATAGGCTTGTTCTGATGTAATGCAAATTTGGATAAGCCAGCGTCACTACCTATCCACAGAACGTGGTCTTTATCAATGGAAAGCGCGATGACATTGTTTTGTCGTAGATTCGAGCGATTACTGAGATTGATGTCGATGTGTTCGAAGCGTTTAGTCTTTGGATCGAATTTATCTAGTCCAATCGGGGTCGCAATCCAAAGATTGTTTTGATCGTCACGCACCAGATCGTTGATTAAGTCGTCGCGTAAGCTGTCTGGTACATCTTTATCGTGGCGATAATCCTCAAATGTTTTGGTCAGCATATTGAAGTGCATCAGGCCATAGTCCGTCGCCAACCATAAGCCGTCAGCCCCATCGTTGACGATCGCATAGATTTTGTAATTGCCTGATAACCCAGAATTTTTGTCGCGTCGGATGAAGTTTGTAAACGTATTGGTGTTTCGGTCAAATAAGCTCAGACCAGACTGGGTTCCTATCCACAGACTGCCATCACGGTGCATATACAAAGCGGAGGCAAAGTTGTCGCTGATGGTTTTAGGGTTGCGAGGGTCACTTTGAAAAACAGTCGTCCGATAGCCATCAAATTTGACCAAGCCGGCTTGGGTTCCAAACCACATAAAGCCCTGCTGATCTTGTGCAATAGACGAAATCGATTGTTGGACAAAGCCCTGTTCTTGACCAATATGCTCAAATCGTAAGGAGCCTACAACGGCAGCATGGGCAGTGAGCATTCCCCAAACTGACAGCAGCAGGCATAGCAAGATTTGCCACGGGCGCTGAGATTGCGTCACCACATTACCGATCAGCATGTGAAGCTAGCCTTGTGAAAGTGCACAGCGAATTGAGAGGTAGAATGAATTACACCTAAAGTTGTCTACAGGTATCTTAGTCCACATTTAAATGCCGTGCATCTGCAACTTTTTTAATCGTGGTTTTTTCGAATTGAAGTCGGCAAGAGCTTTTTTTTTGATGCCTTTATTTAATGAAATAGGAAGTCTTTATGATACTTGTACGGAGATGCAGTGATTTCTCTTGCAAAAAAAGGGTATGAATCCCCATGAGGAAATTCATACCCAAAGCCGATATTGAGAGATGATGATTAAGGATTGCTGACAGGGCTGGAAACGCTGCTCTTACCGATCTGATACCAATCGACTTTGCGCGTGATCAACATGATGGCGGCCAATACACTGAACAACAGGATACTTCCCATAATCAGGGCATTATTTTCGGACTGTAACAGGCCAAATAGAACCGAGTATAAGAGCGTCAACGCGGCACCAAAACCGACACCGCGGCGCCAGCTATGCAAGGCATAACTGAGATAAAAACTAATCAAACTCAAGCACGCCGTACTAGCGATTAAATACGCCAAGGCGAATTGGATATGCTCGGACAAACTGACGAGTAGCAAGAAGAACAGCACCAGCGCCAAGCCGACCAAAGCATACTGCACCGGATGTATGGGTAATTGTTTCAAAATTTCAAACAGGAAGAACGCGGCAAAACTCAGGGCAATAAATAACAGACCATATTTGATGGCACGATCCGCTTGAGAATAGATATTGATAGGTTCAATAAAGGCTACGCCGAAGCTATCGATTTGCTCCGCATTTTTGGCAGGGATAACCATACCTGGCGGCACATTGACTGGCGGCGTATCATCGAATTGGCCGTTCTCACTATTTAAGAATTGTTGCTGCGCATTGCTTGATAAGGACGAGATTTTCCACGTCGCACTAAAACCATTGGCATCGATCTTACGCTCTTTGGTTGAAGGCAGAAATCGTCCATAAAATTGCGGATGCTGCCACTTCGAACGGATCGTGACCTGATTGTTTTTAGCGATAGGGATCATAGCAAATTGTTCAATCCCGTCGATATGTAGGCTCAGCTGAAATTTGCTCGTCTTGGCTGTAGTGAAATCGAGTTTGCCTAAAGGGGCGTGTAAGCCTTGTTTGAAGCTGTGAAGTTGGCTGTTTTGTTGGAACTCGACGGCCTTTCCGTCCCAATTGATGCTGGGTACGTTCTTCAAACCACGCGTGTCACCCAAGCCGATACTCACATAAGCGGGAGCGACGACGATGATCGAATCGCTTTTTTCCCGTCGAAACGCGTTTTGCTCTGGTAGCGTAAAACTGCCGTTGAGTTCATTAGCGCCGCTATATACCAAGACTTTATGAATCCCGCGATAACGTTGATCGGTATCGATCGTCGACTGCATTGTCAATTCGTTGGGGAATACAAACAGTCGCTTCTGCAGGACACGCTGACGCATTACACTGCGCTTGCTGGCGGCATCAATCACTTCCTCTTCCTCATACTGTTCACTGTAAGGAATGACTAACACGGGACCGAGCAGGCTCTGTTGGCCGACCGAATCTGCAGCAATACTGCGCACGGCTTCATTTCGAAATTGTAAGCGTGTACTGATAGTATTTTCTATCATCGACAAAGGAATGCCTATAATTAGCATTAACACGCCGACCATCAGCATTTTGATAAATAAAGTTTTTTGCATAGTTGACTCCAGGTTGAGGAGTCACTACTGTAGATAATGCTGATGTGTTGACCGTGAAGTTTGTCTTCAGATTTGTGTGCTGGGTGTGAAGTCATTCACAAATTGATATGAGAGTATCGCGTAATGACGTATTTTTTGCCGATTTTGCGGCATAATCATAATAAAGCGACACTAAAGTTAATAAAATCTTTTCATCTAAATTTGATCTCACATGCAAAGCGCGAATGTCAAAATTGAACAAGAGTTTCAATCAAGCCCTGTGATCCGTCGGCTCCTGTGTGCCTTGGTTTACTCCTTAGGAATCTTTGCTAGCATTTCAGTGCTTGGCGTCTTGAGTGTTAGTGCAGATTGCCAAATTGATGGCAAGTGCAGTAACAAGGATCGCGTTGTCGATGTCGTATTGAGTGCGGTTTGGGTCTTGGGCAGCGTAGTTGTCGCCTATAAAGCCTGGCGCAGTGAACTCATTGGATGTCGTAAAAAAGCACTGGTTTGACGGTGCCCATCGATCAGTCTTAAGCCGCCAAGGCTGATTTCCCCAAGCTAGATATTGAACCACTTAGCTATATGCGCGCTGCCCAAAGATATCGTTCTTAGCCGTTTGATTAATGGTGACGATGGCAGGATCGGATAGACGTCGTTCGGTGGTGATCACATAAATTTGTTCAACCACGTTGGGAATGTCGCCAACTGCCACCACATTGTATTGCAAGCAGATGTCGCGTTGCATGGCGCTAGGTGCGACAAAGAACCCCGCGCCCCCACTACCAAACGCTTTCATCAATGCCCCGTCGTCAAATTCGCCTACGATGGTCGGGCGTATTTGATTCTCATCAAACCAACGCAATAATTTTCCCTGAATCGCAACGTCTTCACCTGGAATCAGAAATGGCGCTTGGTTTAATTTTTGAGGAAACTTTCCTTTGAACTGTCTCGCTAAAGTCGACGTGGCAAATACAGTCAAGCCGCATTCACCGAGTAAATGGTTGTAGGCGCGCACGTTAGAGCCCGGCGTTAACGGTCGATCGGCAATAATGAGGTCGAGCTTATGCAAAGCCAATTCGCCCAACAGCAAATCTAAACGACCTTCACGGCAATTAATCCGGATCGGCTCTTCAATTGTCAGTGCTGGCTGGATGAGTCGATACGCGATAATTTTGGGGACGGCGTCGGCGATGCCGATGCGCAGCGTGCGTCGGCGCGTGGCCATCTGATCGCGTAATTCATCGAGTAATTGATCACTGGTGTTGAAGATGGTGTCGGCATAATTCAAAATCCGCCGTCCCGCCTCGGTGAGTTCAATATTCCGTCCGGCTTTACGAAACAATTCCACTCCCAAGGTCTCTTCAAACTCGTTGATCTGGCCACTGATCGCATGCGCCGTTAGATGTAATTGCTCTGCTGCTTTGGCGATACTGCCTGTCTTGGCGACCATCCAGTAGTAGCGTAAATGTTTGAAATTGAGTGCTGCCATGGGTTTGCTTTCTTCAGTTGAAATGGCGATGAACGGCAGAATTATCGCGCAAATTTTGTCGCAACGATGTGCTCCGTTGTTGTCGTTGCGAGCGCCTACGCTTCATGGTCAGATGTTGATGGACGCGCCAGATCAACTGGACGGCGCAATAGGCTAAAGCAGACAGTGCCGCTGCTAACAAGATCATACCAACTAACCATGGCGTGCCTAAGCCGCCAATCCAGCTGATCCAAGTTTCCATCGCTGCCGCGGGTGAGGCCCAATCCGTTACCGGCATTTCTGGCAATTGTCGCCAGTCAGTGCTGCCCAGCGCGCTTTGCCCGATTGCATAGGCCAGCATGTAGATGGGAACGATGGTCAAGGGATTCGTCAGAAAGGTACCGATTAAGGCCATCGGCAAGTTGACCCGTAAATACAAGGTCAGTGCGATTGCTGAAATCATTTGCAAGGGGCCGGGGATCATCCCACAAAAGACCCCAATTGCGAGACCGACAGCAATTTTTTCACGTTGTACTAACCAAATTTCAGGCAGGTCGAGCCGACTGGTGAAGCGTCGGCTGACCTCGAATTTTTGGATACTGTCCTGATTCGGTAAGATACGTCGCAGAAATTTTTTTGGCATGGTGTTGGTGGATCAGTTTAGAAATGCGTTTCCAAAATGGAAGGCGTAGACACGCTGGACTGTGACGAGACATTCTTAGGATGACGTAGTACATAAGCTTGTTGTTCCGTGTCATAGCTCTGCGAGGCAGAAGCACAAACTAAGTTGCTGACTTCGATCAGATCGAGTTCCCATTGCTCCATTGCCCTAGAGATCAAGATCGCCTCACCATCACTCAAACGCTGATCTGCATCGACCACCGCTAGCATGATCTTTAACAGCGTTTTGCGTAGCCGTGAGTCTTGAACTTCCTGCAAAATGCCGTCGATGCTATCGTCGTCGAGTTCAATTTGTCCATGATGTATTCCTGGCACGCATTGCAGCATATCTTCGCACAGCAGATGAACGATTTTTTCAAAATCGGCATCTGACATGCCTAAACGCGCTAAGACACCGTAACGCACCATCACATCAAGCTCGGATTTATCAAGGCCCCCATCAACCAACATCGAGAGCGCAATGATGCGCGCCATGGCTTCGGGACTATCGGTTGCATACTGTCTCATGATTTCGTGTTCTCCAAGATTCGTTTAGTGCTCAACATATTCTGCTTGTTCGCTTTCTTGCGGATCCGCAGCAGGTGTCTTTTTCAAGGTGGCGTGGTGGTGTTCACGTGCACGTTCAATTTGTTTTGCCAGCACTCGCTCTATTCTGCCTATCGCTTTATCGATGGCGACGTAGAGATCGGAATCCAATTCATCGATCACAATATCTGTTCTGCCTGCCAGCGGGATTTGAATCAGACAACGCTTGTCTTCGCCGCCACGTGGGCCATTGATATCGGATAAACGAACAGTGACTCGTCGTACTTCATCGCGCGCCCAATCCGTGGCAAAGCTTAAGCGTCGCATGGTGTGTTCGCGCAAGCCGTCTGTCAGTTCGAAACCGCGCGCTTGGATGTCAATATGCATGGTCAATCTCCTTGTCTATGAATCAGTTATCACTACGGGTCGCGTCACGGTATGTGATGCGGTGTAAGCTGATGAGTTCTAGTATATGGATCACCCATTGCTCATTCAAATCGAATATAAATTACTAATCAATCGAAAAAGTCGAGCTATTGAAAAAGGGCGATCAACATCAAAGACTGAACTTTTAGAAAATGCGAATCGATAATGGACACGATTCTAGATGCGTGTTCCCAACGGCAAAATGTAAATTCCATTATCATGGCGCGGCAGAGGTAGTCGAACTTTCACCTCGAACATTATTGACAACTGGGAAAACAAATCATGACGATAGCAAATTGGTGTGTATTGGCAGCATGTTTTATTCCGATTGTGACTGTCGGATTTGCCAAAGGCAGTAGCGCAAAACTCTCACGCAAACACGGTGGTTACGATAACAACCACCCGCGAGAGTGGGCGGCAAAGCTGAGTGGCTGGCCACAACGTGCCATTGCCGCACAAAATAACGGTTTTGAGGCCTTGCCCTTGTTTATCGCAGGCGTCTTGTTAGCGCAGCAGGCACAAGGCCAGCAAACGACCATCGATGGCTTGGCGATCGCCTTCGTGATCTTACGTTGCTTGTATGTCGCAGCCTATTTGATGAATCGCGGCACGATTCGCTCTTTGATCTGGTTTGGCGGCGTCGGCGTGAGTGTCGCGCTGTTTTTCCAATAAGTAATCACAATTCCCCTTAAATTATGACTAAAGAAAAGAAACTACAACTTAGCTTTGCGCTCATCATGTCGATGTTCATGGCGCTTTGCATGTCAGGCATATTGACAGCCTTGAATACTGGATTGAGCGACGGATTTTTTCTACGATGGACCCGCGCATTTTTGGTGGCGTGGGCATGCGCTTTTCCGCTGGTGATGGTGTTCGCGCCCTTGACGCGTAAGATCGTAGGACGTTTATTTCCATAAAGTACAAAGGCGGAGGTTTTGGCCTTACTATGTGAGCTCCTCAACATTATCCCTATCCCCGATGAATGAAGAACTCTTGTTGACCGAATTAATCGGGATGTTGCCTAGCCCGACTTACATCGTCATTTCTATTCTCTTTGGCGTGATCGGGCTATATTGCTTTCAAATCGGGAGAAAAACCACGAATCCACGACTGAAATGGGGCGGCTTGGCACTGATGTTTTACCCGTATCTGATTGGTAATGACACACGCCTTTTAGTCATCGTCGGTTCTGCTTTGTGTGCCTTACTCTATTTCTGGCGTCGATCGTAAATGTCGATCTTAAATCGCTCGCAAAACCATGATCAGGCTCTTGACCTCGATTTGCGCTTCATGGCGTCCGATATGTTGCTCGCCATGTGCGACGTGAAATCCAAATTGTTGCGCCATCTTGTCGATGTACGCTCGTGAATGTTGGTAGCGTTGAGTGCTGTGCAAATGAATGTCGGCAGTGTCTGATAATTCGACAGAAAATGTGAAGAAACCTCCCTGTACTAGCCTGCGCTTGACCAGATCAAAGACTGTCCCTAAATCGCCAAAATACACCAACACGTCAGCTGCCAATATCAGGTCGAACGTGCGCTGCTCTCGTTGAAGATAATGGACGATATCATCGCAAACCAGTTCGCTGTAGTCGCCTCGTTGCGCGGCTTTTGCTAACATGTTTTCCGAAACATCGACACCAATCAAGCTCGTTGATATCGATCGTAAATAATCGGCGCACAAACCCGTACCGCAGCCTAAATCGAGACTTGATAGTGTTTTATTGACGATCAATCCTTGTACAGCATCTTGTAAGAGCTCAGGGATACGATAAGCGAGGTGTTCTTGCAAGTGAGTGTCGAAATGTTCGGCGTATTGATCAAATAATTCTTTCACATATGTGATCGGTGCAGCCGACGGCATCGCTTCTTGCCCTAAACTGGCTAACAAATAGCGCAGTTGTTCTTGTAGGGCTGTATCGGTCAGGTAATGGGAGGCGTTTTGATAAGCTTGTACTGCCTCGGCTTGCTTATTGGTGCTTCGATATAGGTGGCCTAGTTGCAGATAGGCGTTGCCAAAGTCCGGTCGTATTTCTATCGCCCGCTGAAAAGTGGCAAGTGCTTCTTGATCGCGTTTCAGTTTGGCCAATATCATCCCTTGATTGCAAATCACCGCGGCCTGTTGTTGTGGTGATGACGATGTATCGAATGCGAGCTCGTACGCCACCAAGGCGAGTTCGTAACGTCGCAATTGTTGCAAGCTAAAACCCCGCGCAAATTGGGCTGCAGGGTAGTGCCGCCGCGACCGTAAGGCGTCTTCTACATCGAGCAAGGCGTGCTCGTGTTGGTTCATGTCTTGCAAACAAACTGCGCGGTTCAAATAGGCTTCAGGGTAGGCAATTTGTAATTCCATTGCTTTGGTGAAGCTCTCCAATGCCTCTTCAAAGCGACCTAGATGCCGTAGACAATTGCCACGATTATTCCAGGCCATTGCATAATCGGCTTGCAGTGATATTGCTAGCTCGTAGCACGCTAAAGCTTCTTCGGATTTACCCAGTTCTTGTAAGGTTGCACCGAGATTGCAATGAACTTTTGCTTGTCGTGCATCGACCTGAATCGCTTTGGCAAAAAAGTTCAGTGCAGTTTCGTGGTCACCACGTTGCTTGGCAATCACGCCAATCAAATGTAAGGCGTCAAACTGGCGCGGATTGATTTGTAAAACCTGTGCGTAAGTATCTTCCGCCAGTTGCAAACGGCCTTGCTGATGGTGGGTGATAGCTTGCTGTAATAAATTTTGAATAGGATCTGACATAGATGAAAGTAAATTGCTAGGGCCGGGCTAATTCACATATTAGACCATAGGGGGCGCGCTAAAGTCATTAACGAGAGTGATGCAATCTCAGTATAATTTACGACATCAATGACCGAGGATACATGATGACTGCACTGAAATTGAATGCCATATTATTCGTTTGTATGGGGAATATTTGTCGCTCGCCGACGGCCGAAGGTGTGTTTCGCGGCAAAGCCCAAGAGGCGGGTTTGCTCGATCAATTATTGATTGATTCAGCTGGCACGCATGCCTATCACGTGGGCGAACCGCCTGATTTGCGTTCACAAGAATTTGCACGAAAGCGTGGCTATGATTTGTCGAAGCAAAGAGCGCGTCAGGTCAATGCCAGCGATTTCGAAAAGTTTGATCTAGTTTTAGCGATGGATAAAGACAATTTACATCTTCTGCAAGATCAATGTCCTACGCAGTACCAACATAAATTAAAGCTGATGATGTCCTATGCTACGCATAGTCCGTCTGATGTTGTTCCCGATCCTTATTACGGAGGAGGACGGGGTTTTGATACGGTGTTGGATTATATTGAAGATGCGGCTGATGGTTTGTTGGTGGCGATACGCACAGGGTAATTGCTGCCAACGGTGTTGGGCTTCGCTGCGCTCAGCACCAACCTACCAGTTTCTTGACGTAGGTTGGTGCTGAGTGCAGCGAAGCCCAACAAGCCTTAAGGAATATCCACCAAAGTTACCGTCTGCATTACCAAATCGACGCCCGTAGGCACCAGCAAATTTTTGGCACTCGCTGGCATCACATAAAAGGTATCCGTCGCTCGTATCTTCATACTGTTTGGCGCTTGATCTTTAGCGATCTGGAAGCGCAAAGTGACACCTTCCTTCGCCATCGCATGGACGCTCGTCACCCATTTGTCCTTGGCTGCAGTGCTTAAAATTTGATCCTGGAGCTTGGCTGATAAAACTTTGCCCCCTTCAATTTGTATCCTGACGTTGCTAGCTTGATCGGGACTACTGATATGAGCGACGATTTCACGTTGATCACCAAGAATTTGATCCGACACGATACGCACGGAAGGAGCGGCGATACCGACATCGGGTGCCTTCGTTACCCAATACTTCCATTCACTGCGCGCACTTTCTTTGCCGAGAACTTCTGGTACCGTTCTTTGTATGGCATCGGTATTAAACATGGTCAATGTTTTTCGATCTAAGAGGCGTTGCGGTGCCAGCCAAAAGCTGTGCTGTTGTTGCGGCATGGCGATATACACTAGCTGCTTGGGAATAGGGTGTGCTTGATGAAAATTCTCTGTGGCGATCGCGCCAAAAGCAAATGCAAACGCGCCGGCAATAAGGAAAATTCGGGCACGCAATTCCTGCAAAATCCACACTAACAAAGGCGTGACCAATCCCAAAAAGAGAATGAACAGAATGACAGGCACGCCCAAAGAATGAAAGCCCAATGCAATGTTAAATAGCAAAACTAGTGGCGAAGACAGGATGATGGCGAACGCACCGCCAGCGAGGTAGATCCAAGCGGAAGAGGCAGAGTCGTCCTTGCATTTCATCAATTCTAAGCCTAGCCATGACAGCATGACGGCGGCTAAAGGCCACGCAAAGAGGAAGCTCGCGCCGGGAAACCGGTAGCTGGTGACAAAAAGTAGAATAATCCAAACCATTGCGGCGCCAAAAGCCAATTCTTTTGCGCGTATCCAGCGCGTTAGCCAACGCTGCCACAAGCCGAATATCACCGCACTCATCACGAGTACGCCCAATAAATAATAATGCCCGGTATCTTGATCATGCATCTCAAGATAAGCAGGGCTTAATTTGAAGACCAGGTTCCATGCCTGCTGTGTCAAGAAGCCGATCCCCACGATGATAAGTATGAAACTGACCGCACCACCCAAGCTAGCAACGATGCGAACCTGAGATCTTTTCCTGGACATCCAAAACACGGCGACACTCAAAGCGGCAATGATGAGCGCAAGAGTTAAGGCAAAGTTTGCTGGATAATGCACCAAGCCGAGTAATGGAAAACTGAAATAGACGTGGTCTTCAGCGTTGGCAGATGATTGATATGCGCTTAAATCTTGATTGCCAAAATGCCGTGCCAGTTGCAACATCATTTGACCTTGTTGCTGTTGTGAAGCGGGACTGATCAAGTCGGCTCGGTCATAACGCGTGTGGTAACTCGATATATTTTGTATCATCGCGAAATTTAAGCCGGGCACGCCTTGCTTACGAAACACCGTAAAGTCCGTGTCATTCGGCAAAGCTTTATACACTTCATACATCATCGAATTGCTGATCACACCAGGCACCGCCTGCGCCAGACTCGCGATCAGTTTACCGTTACCAGCTGATGGTTCAAACATCATGACGGGTCCGGCGTTGCCACGGTTGTCAAAGTTGAGCACGATGCCTACATCTTTCATCCACGGATGCGATTGCGCAAAACCAGACGCCCCTAATAAGCCGACTTCTTCACCGTCACTAAGTAAGGCAATAATATCGTTGGCCAAAGGTGCTTGGGCTTTTAAGGCGCGTAAAGTCTGCAAGATGGCAATCACCGAAACCCCGTCATCACCAGCACCAAAACTAGTGGGAACGGCATCGTAGTGCGCCAGCAAAAGTACTGCTCTCTTGGTTTGATCTTGGCTATGATTGCGACCAGCCAAACGTACCACGATGTTTTGTACCTGGCCGTTGGCGGTGCCTTTTTCGAAGCTGGCGAAGGTTCTATGCACCTCGGGAGTGAGTCCCATCGCCGTGAGCTCAGCCAACAAGTACTCGCGCACTTTCGTATGACCCGCACTGGCAATAGGATGCTTATCTTGGGTGATTTTCTGTAACTGCGCTTGGGCTGCTGAGAGAGAAAACTGATCCGCTTTGGGCGTTTCGGTCAGTGGTGCAGGCGGCTGCACTGACTCTAATCCGAAATAAACTAAGGTGACAATCGTAATGAGTATGGCAAACATCGAGAAACGATGTTTCGCGGTAGCAGGAAAAAAGAAATGCATGCGAACTCCTAAAAAAGGTGTGTGCATGCATTCTGATGTAAATCATCGTTCTTGCAAACTAAGTTGCAAACTAAGTTGCAAAGGATCTCCTATTTTTAGCGATATCTAACAACAAATCGATTTCTTGTTCACAATTTCAATTGGCTAGCGACAAAGGCACGCAAGCGATTGCCATCCGGATCGAGCGCAACTTGGGACGCGATTGAGCGTCAGAATCGGCTTTGATAAGACGCTAGCTCATCAAGCATTTGATCCTGTAGTTCCGGTGGCGACACAATCTGAATATGCGGAATCCAATACCGAATAATGGGAAAAATCTGATTCAAATGCGCGACCGTCGATGTGACTAGCAAACTCCCGTCAGATTTTTCCTCTTCGATCACCTGAAGTGGAATCAACTTTCGACGCTTAAAGTAATGTGCGATTTCTTTACTCACAGACATGGTAATTGTTTGCTTTGACGTTGAGAGCCAGATACCGTCTTCATTGAGCAATTGTTGATTTACCGCTTCATCCCACACAAAAACTTCCGATGACATAAACAGATCACGAATTTTTGTAAAGGAAAAAGTTTTCAGCTTATCTTTGTCTTGGGCTGCCAAATACCAGATGCCTTTATTGTTGATCAGTTTGTACGGAGCGATCTTCTCATAGGATTTCGTCGCATCATTTTTCAAATAGCTGAAGGAAATTTTCTTTCGTTCCTTAATCGCTTTTTCTAGCTGCGAAAATTCTTTTTGTAACTGCGTCAAATCCTCATAGTTATGCCCTTGCACCAGCATATTGGATTCGATGCGAGCGTCAAATAGTTCACCCAAAAATTCATCGGACAGCGATGGAAACAAGCCTTTCACGCCAGCTAGCCCAGCAAACCGATCAATATCTTTCGTGCTGAGCTTTCCCAAGTAATGCGCACTGAGACGGTACCAACCATATTTTTTCTCCAAAGGCAAATAAGCAAACCGAATATTCAAGTCACGTTGAATAGTGCGAAGGTTGACGCGAAATTCTTCAGCCAAGTCTTTTGGTATGAGCTTTTCGCGTTGATTTAGCTTGATCAACATTTGTGAAAGTCGATAAACCAGCGTGACTTTTTCTTCAGCTACTTTTCAATTTTGAACAAATTATCCCCTGGTGTCCGGTCGATTCGCAGGCGTCGTGGATCAATTTGCACATACTGAGGCTGTTCACGGCTACGAAGTTTGAGAACGCTGCGATCTTGTGTGAATAGGTGTTTCGTCAGCAAAATTCTGTCCGCTTGTTTCTCGATTGGGAAGTTGGTAAATAAAGCGACTTCGATTTCTTCATCAATGCGCTCTTTCTCCTCAAGATTATTGGCTTGGTTCACGACAAATTTGAGCGTACTGAGATCAATAGTCGTCTCGTATTCACCATTCGCTAATTGCACCGATTTTGCATTGTGTATCGTGAAATCGTGAAATACGACACGTTTGAACAAATCATCAATCACCTTCTTCTGCGCATTATCCGCTTGCTGATAAAACAGATTCAATAAGTCCAAAGAAGTTGGCTTGCGTGGATACGCGAAATCCTTGAGTAAATTACGCAACGCGATATTGATCTTCTCCTCGCCAATCAAACCCATCAGGGCATGCATACTATGCTGGCCTTTGTTGTAATAGATATGTGGCTCCATGCCGACACTGAACAAAGGACGTTCGGTGTTGTGGCTGTAAGGGCGCAAGCGTAAGTAACGGTCGATTGCCTGATGTATCGCCTCCAAGTTGGCGGTCTCGCCATAGAGCTTATTCATCATGACGAGTTCTATGTATTTGCACAACACTTCCGTCAACATCGAATAGCCGCCAATGTGATTCGGATCAATGGCAAATCCCCAAAATTGATGTGCAAATTCGTGCGAGACGCCATTTAATAAAGGATTCTTTTCAGCGCCTCGATTATCTAAGTTAAAGAAGCGATTTTCCACACCCAAATACATGCCAGGTTGCGCGCTACCAAATGATTGCGCCTTGGCGAAGTACGGTAGTTCCACCACGGTGAACTGTTTATCAGGATACGCTTGTAAATGCGTCGCAAAATAATCCATCGTTTTGGTCAAAGCATCCAAAACCAAGGCATCATCTTTATCATGTTTAGGACTGCGATAAAGGCGAATATCCACACCATTATGCCGCGCTTCTTTTATGGCAAATTGCGCCGAGATCATAGCCAGTTGCAGCGCTACTTTATTTGATGTCTTGTAGTGAAAAAATTGACGCCCCTCTTGCTGCCATTGGCGCTGTAATTGACCGACAGTCACCATTGTTTGGCGGCTGGCAAGCGGTGTCGATAGTGTGGCTTCAAAATGCGCATGATCTTCTTTTGCAAGTTGATCGCGATCACTTGGAATCGCCAATTTAGAAGGCGCTAAGCCACGGCTCTTACGTTCTTGTTCATCGCTGATCACATAACGTGAATCGAAGCCAAACTGTGGTAACACATCTTCCAATTCAATATAACTGCCACCTTTGGTAACCCAATGTTCACCATCTAATTTAGCAAAAGCATTATGTGTGACGGCCAAGGATAACGTCACATCTCGCGTTTCGTTTGCTTGCATCGCAGGTTCCAGCGCAAACCAATAGCTTTGATACGCAGCATCGTATGAAATCAGTTTTGCGCCTTTGATCTGCATGCTTTGTTGTATGTGCGGTTGCTTGAGTACATTGACTAAAATCTTACTGATAGGCTGCGCGCTTTGATTGCTAATTTGTAGCTGTGCCTTGGCTTGATAAGACCGTTGTTCCGGTTCCACATCTACCTGGAAGTTAACGCTGGTGATGGTCGGTTGCGGCAAGTCCTTATATTGACTGTACTGCTTCTCATATTGCTCCATCCACGCCAACTTATCTTTCGCGCTGATGTAGGTGTTGAATATGTTTGTTTGATAAAAAACGTAGCTGCCAGAACCAACAAAACACAACATAAAACCAGCTAACCAGGCTTTACTACTACGTGTCCATGATGTGGAAATCAAGTGCTCACCCCGGCGCCAATATTGCACAGCGAGCAGGCCAAAGATGGCGCCTAATGATAGCCAGTAGAAACCGTACCAATGGAAAGCCTCATGGTGATAAATCGTGTTTGCCATTTCAGAGAAATAAAACTTCGGACTGTAAGCAAATACCAGCAAAGGATGCTTGACGTTCAGCGTCTTCCATAAGATATCGAGGCTGAAGACACCGATGGCAAGCAAAAATCCGACTGCTTTGTGTTTTGCAAAACACTGCAAAAGCAAGCTCAATAAAGCCACCGATAGAATAGGTACACCTGCGTAATAGTAAAGCAGGGCATAGGCAGAGAAATTCAAATCTGTTATGCCGCGCAGCAATTGAAAGACAATCGCGGTCAACATGCCTGCGGTGATCAGACTAAAGAGAATCGCTAGGACATTGCTGAGTTTGGCGAGAAAAAAAGTAAAGTTGCTGGTCGGCGTGGCATCAATAATCGCATATGCATTGATCGCCCGGTCATTCCAATATAATTCAACGGCATAGATGACAGCGACTAATTTGCCGAAGATGATGAAGGGGTCCAATAGCGATTCTAAGACTAATTCACTCGACGCATAATAAGGCTGGGCGCCATTGATTGGCCCGGTCAACATTTCCACTGTCAGATGTACCGCCACAAAAACTATTGTCAGTATCATTAATACCCAAAAGACTTTCGCCCTGGCCAAGCTTGCATATTCTATTTTGAGTTTTGAGAACCAAATATCGATATGGAAATCCTCAAACTGATGGTTGGGGACGACCGCTTGATAAGGCTGAATCTTTAATCCAGAGCTTGTCGTTTCCAATTCAACTTTCTTTGAGCGCTCTTCTTGCAATTTGAATGAGAATCGTTGATAGGTATAAGCGAACATCGATAAGCTGATCGCGATCCACAGCAAGCGATTGCTCAATAAACTTCCAGAGAGTTGCGGTTCCATCTGATTTCTTTGTGCGTTTACCCAATACGCCGATTGCTCAAAGTAGGCGATCAAGCCGTACGGTTCCAACAAAGCAGAAAATCCATAATTACCACTAGTGAGTGGCGATGACCTGGCTAACAAAGGTGAGTTGCCTAACACGGAAGCAATCACATACAACACATACACGATAATCGCAGCCACATAGATCGCTAACATATTCTTGGTAAAGATTGCGGTGGCAAAAATGATAGATGTGCAAAGCAAAACGCTGGGCATGATAAAGATGGCAAAGCTGGATAAATAGTAATGCGGCCTGAATGGGCCTATTTGCTTGGCGTCTAAAAAGAAGCTTGTTACGATCATGGCGAGCAACATCGCAAACATTACCAACAGCGCTGCTAAGAATAGTCCCAAAAAGCGGCTCATCATGTAGTGAAACTTGTCGAGCGGCGTGGTGAATATCATGGACTCGGTTTTATATTGACTGTCACGCAGCAATACGGGTGTTGCTAAGGCACACACCAGAAAAATAATATTCGGCGAGATAAAAAGTAGCGTCTGGGTAATCGCGTAGGAGGAGTTTGCGTATAAAAAAGCCGAGCCGCGCTGGGTCGTGATGAGCGAAGCCAATGCGCAAAACAATAAAATACCGAGCCAGAATCCCGCCTGTTTAAGATACAGTTTTAATTCGAATAGGACTAAGCGATTAAGCATGTTGCGCTCCCTTTTCAAATTTTTTCAAGGTCGCAAAATACACATCTTCTAAACTGGCAGAGATCAGTTCGAAACCGATCTCTGGTTGAAATTCACTTTGTATCACGATCTGTGTTTGCCCCGTGACCAGACGCTCAGAAATGACATTAAATTTTTCTTTATATTGCGCGGTTTGATTGCGCGGTACCATTTTGCTCCAGATGCTGCCATCCATTTCTTGAATGAGATGTGTTGGTTTTCCTTGCAAACACACTGCGCCATCAATCAAAATCGCCATGTTGGGACATAACTGACTGACATCTTCAACGATGTGGGTTGATAGGATGACGATGACATTTTCGCTGATTTCACACAATAAATTATGGAAGCGATTACGTTCTTGTGGATCAAGTCCGGCAGTTGGTTCGTCCACAATAATCAAGCGCGGCGAACCAAGTAATGCCTGCGCAATTCCAAAGCGTTGACGCATACCGCCTGAATACGAACTCACATCTTTTTTCCGCACATCATACAAATTGGTTTGATGTAGCAACTGCTCAATTTGCGCTTTGCGCGCTTTATGATCGACCACACCTTTCAATAGAGCGATGTGATCGAGCAAGTCATAACAAGATACTTTAGGATAGACCCCAAACTCTTGCGGTAAATAACCTAAGCAACTGCGTAAGATGTTGGGATTTTGAATCACATCTTTGTTATCAAAACTAATTTGACCATGCGAGGCTTTTTGCAAAGTCGCGATGGTGCGCATCAAGGATGATTTACCCGCACCATTGGGGCCAAGCAGACCGAATAATCCCGGTTCGATATCTAAGGAAATGGATTTAAGCGCATGCACGCCGTTGTCATAGGTTTTAGAAAGATTGCGTATGGTTAGCATAATTGCCTCTGCTGAAAGCACAAAAGTTTTGATTGCTTTCATCATACTGGTTGTAAAATCAAAATAAATACGACAATGACGAACGACGCATAAACCATGTCAAACGACAATTCATTCTGAGTACGAGCTTGAAAACCTTCTTAAAAATATTTTTGGTGAGCGGACTGTATGCCGGTTTGCTTTACGCCGTTTATCGCTTGAATAACTCTGATCTGATGATGGTCTTCATTACGCTGTCGCTAATGATCCCTATCGTGTTTTTGATTTTCGATAAATTCAAACAAGCGCAAGTGATCGACCATTTACATCAAGAAACCTTGAAGGCAGAGTTGAATTTATTGAAGAGCCAAATCAATCCGCATTTTTTCTTTAACACACTAAATAATTTGTATGGACTCGCCGTCGCCAAGTCTGATCTCGCGCCAGAGGTCATTCATAAACTTGCGCAAATGATGCGATTTACGATTTATGATGGACGTAAAGATAGTGTTAGTGTGGCCGAGGAAATTGCCTATTTAGAGAATTTTATTGAACTTAATCAGATTCGTCAGCAGCACCAGATTGATATCCGTTTTAACAAAAACATTGCCGATCCACTGCAGCGCATTCCCCCCTTGCTGTTTATTAATTTGCTGGAAAATGCGTTTAAACATGGCGTGGAGACGCTGTCCTCCCAAGCGTTCATTGATTTCACATTAAGTACGGATTCAGAATCGATTACTTTTACGATAGAGAATAATTTTGATATCCAAGTGCTAGAAAAAAATAAACGACAACGTGGCAAAGGAGGCTTGGGAACAGAGAATGTTCAGCGTCGCTTGGCTTTGCTTTTTCCTAACAAACACCAGTACCAAAGCCACCAAGACGGCGATCGGTATCGTGCGCAGGTGAATATTGATTTGACTTAGTAGAGACACCCTTATGGCATTGAATTATGTAATTGTTGATGACGAACCTATTGTCCATACTATCGTCCGAAAGTTTGCAGAAGACTTTGGTGCACTACATTTTGTCGATGGCGTTTTTCGGGCGACCGATGCGCAGTGCCTTTTAGAAAGTAATCCTGTCGATCTGATTTTTTTGGATATTCAAATGCCCGGGCTCACGGGCTTTGAGTTTTTGCGTAGTCTCAGTCAGCGCCCCTATGTCATCATTGTTTCCGCTCATAAGGACTACGCATTAGAAAGCTATGAGTATGCGATTACTGATTATCTGCTAAAACCTTTCAATTTTGCCCGTTTCTCAATCGCCGTCGAAAAGGTGTTGCAAGATATGGCGCGATTGAAAGCCTTGCAAAACACACTGCCTGTATCAGAGTCCGCGAAAGCTAAAAATATTTTTATAAAAGACGATAAGAAGCAGCATCAAATTGCATTAGATACGCTGCTATATATTAAAGCGAATGGCAATTTCACTTCGGTCTACCATTCAGGCGGACACATTCTCAGTCAGATGAAAATTTCTGATTTTGAAAAACTCCTACCTAGGGAGGAATTCAGCCGCGTACATCGTTCTTACATCGTTGCACATCGCGCCATCACATTAATGAGAGCGAATGAAGTTGCGTTGGGCAGTACGATTGTTCCGGTAGGGCGAGTTTACAAAGAGGATGTTGCAAAGATATTCAAGGTTTGAGTGAAAAGTCTGTCTGTATTTAAATGTTGCGAGGTATTGACGGGTAGCGTGTGAGCCTATCCTTCATGCATTCTTGATCTTCGTGAGAATGCTTGAAATAGGAAATGGAAGGTGATCGTTGCCCTTACTGAGTTTGATTGTTTACTACATGTTCGTTGCTCGTTGCGATGCTCAATTCTGCCCATTCAAGCTCATCCACCAACTGCTATCAAATCAAAAGTGGCGATCCAAAAAAGCTCTGCTTAGCAAAACCAAAATCGAAGTAGGCTATCGCCACAATATTTCAAACACCGATAAAAAAACACTTCTCTAATTTTGTGCAATTCTTAACTTAGTCAGACACATACACTAGGCAAAAACATCAATTTTGCCTAGCATACTTGGCATACAATTTAAGCTGGCAATCTCACTGCAACGACATCATCGGCCACTCCAGGCGCTTTAACTGACTTACCCAATTCCTGATGCATAACATCGTGATTCAATTCGCCTTCCCAATGTGACACCACCACTGTCGCGACGCCGTTGCCGATGAAATTGGTCAAAGCGCGGGCTTCGGACATGAAGCGGTCGATGCCGAGAATCAAAGCTAGACCTGCAACCGGAATGGTGGGGATTACCGCTAGTGTTGCTGCTAGGGTGATGAAGCCCGCGCCGGTAACACCTGATGCGCCTTTAGATGTCAGCATGGCGACACCTAACATGGTCAATTCCTGAGTCAATGTGAGTTCGATATTTAAGGCTTGTGCCACAAAGATTGCTGCCATCGTCATGTAAATATTGGTGCCATCTAAATTGAAGGAATAGCCTGATGGCACGACCAAGCCAACGACTGACTTCGAACAACCCATCTTTTCTAACTTGCTCATCAAAGGAACGAGCGCCGATTCGGAAGAGGACGTGCCGAGTACCGTGAGTAATTCTTCCTTGATGTAGGCGATAAAGCGGAAGATATTGAAACCGACAAACTTCGAGATCGTACCTAATATGATCACGATAAATAAAGCGCAGGTCAGATAGAAACTGCCCATCAATGCCGCCAATGGCTTTAAAGACGCTAGGCCGTATTTGCCAATAGTAAATGCCATGGCTGCACCAGCACCGATAGGAGCGAGCTTCATAATCACATTCATCATGCCAAAGAAAATATGCGAGGCTTCTTCGATGAACAGATGTACCGCTTGCCCAGTTTTACCCATACGCATCATGGCATAGCCGAACAAAATGGCGACCAATAAGACTTGCAACAAATCGCCAGAGCCAGTGAAGGCATCGGTGAATGTTTTCGGGATAATGTGAAGCAGGAAGTCCACCGTGCTTTGGTCATGCGCTGCTTTGGCGTAGGTGGCGACTGCTTTGCCGTCGAGCGTGGCGGGATCGACATTGAAGCCCGCACCTGGTTTGAGAATGTTGACGACGAGTAAGCCGATGGCTAATGCGAGGGTGGACACCACTTCAAAATAGATCAAAGCCTTGCCACCGACTCGTCCCACTTTTTTCATATCACCTGCGCCAGCGATGCCGAGCACAACTGTGCAGAAGATCACGGGGCTAATCAACATTTTGACTAGGGCGATAAAGCCGTCGCCGAGTGGTTTTAATTTGACCGCATTGGCGGCGTCGAGAAATCCAAATAGTCCGCCACAAAAGATGGCGAGTAAAACCCAAAAATAGAGGTGCCCGGTCATGCGTTTCATGTTTGTCTCCTGATAATTTTGACCATTGACATAATGGTGAGGCAGGATGCTCAGTGACATGATTTGATGTAATGTCGAACGATCCTTGCGCCCATTATCAAGAGCAGCATTGCAAACGTCTATTGTGGATAACCGCATTGCGGTTTTCACTTAGGCTCACGATTTCCGCAGTTCACTCCCTGCTCTCTGCAGCTCGTCGCTTTGTCATCGTGATCCGCGAGTGGCTTCGATACAGTGCTGTTTTAGTAGTCTTCCGTGCTGATTGATCAGCGCACGATCAACCTTCTTTTAGAAAGAATCTCCATGCGTACTATTTTTGCTCTCTGTTCTATTCTCGCCTTTTCTGGTTGTGCCATCATCATCGCGCCAGATGGTAATGATGCGCGCTTTGAATCTGCCTGGAGTAGTAATGCCATTAAAGGGAATGGCGATTTGCAATTAGATAAACGTCAAGTCAATGGTGTGAGCGCTTTAAATGTCAGCGGTCCTATGCAAGTCGAAGTCCGCGTCGGTAGCGCGGCAGGCTTGGAAATCAGCGGCGATAGCAATTTGCTCAAATTGGTGCAAACGCAATTGAATGGCGATACGCAAAAGATCTGGATTGATGAAAAATTCAATAGCGAAAACCCAATTCGTGTTGTGTACACGGTGCCAGCATTGACGGAAGTGACGTCGAACGGCTCTGGACGTATGATGATTAGCGGTCTGAGTGGCGGCAATCTCGCCGTAAAAAATTATGGCTCACGCAGTATCAACTTAGATGGCCGTGTTACGCGACTTGACATTACCAATAGCGGTTCAGGCAGCATTAATGCCTTGGCTTTGATGAGTAGCGATGCCAAAGTGCATGTGCAAGGCTCTGGTTCTTTAAGCCTTGGTGCGGTCAATGGCAATGAGTTACAAGTTTCTGTGAATGGTTCCGGCTCGGTGAATGCGAGTGGTAATGTACGTAATCTAGTGGCCAATACACATGGCTCAGGTTCAGCGCAATTGTCATCGGTCAAGAGTTTGAGTGCAGATTTGAATAGCTTCGGTTCTGGATCGGTGTATGCGGCAGTCTCACAAAACGTCAATGCGCAAAGCAATGGCTCAGGTAGCGTGACGGTGTATGGCAATCCGGCGCAGCGTAACGTGAATGGTCGTCGGGTGAATTTTATTAACTAATGCACTGAGTAGATCGATTTTTAGGCATGAATGGCGACAGACTTTTCTGTCGCCATTTTTGTTTGTTGACTACAACATAAGAAAATATTGCCAGAGAGTTCGAGTAAGATAGCGGTCATCTCATTCACCTCGGACTGACGCTTATGAGCACCTCTTGGCAACCCTTGGATCCCGCCCGATGGGCACGCGTTAAAGCTTTGTTTGAACAGTGTGTCGAGTTGTCGGAAAGCGACGCGCAAACACAATTATTAGCAGCAGAGAGCGACCTCAGCGTGGTTGAAGAGGTTCGCAAATTACTCGCCAGCCTGGCTGAAGATGCGAATGGGGAATTGAGAAATGTGCTGACACAAGCGCCAGATTGGTCCGCCGCCTTGTTAACCCAAGTGAATAATCATCAGCAAGGCAGGGCAGACAACTTACGTGAAGGTGAAAGGCTGGGCGCGTGGGAGCTGCAACAACGCATCGGTACTGGCGGCATGGGTGACGTATTTCAAGCGCGTCGTGCGGATGGCCGGTATCAAGGTTTGGCAGCAGTAAAACTACTCAAAGTCGGGCGTGGTAGCGAGGATATCCTGCAGCGTTTTGCTTCCGAGCAGCAAGCCTTGGCTCGGCTGAATCATCCTCATATCGCTCGTCTACTTGATGCTGGGCAAAGTGCCGATGCGCATCCGTATTTTGTGATGGAGTTAGTGAAGGGCCGAGCAATTGATCAAGCTTGTCGCGGTCTGAGCGTGCCACAGCGATTGGAAATTTTCTTGCAATTGTGCGATGCCGTCGCACACGCTCATCGACAATTGCTGGTGCATAGAGATCTGAAACCTAGCAATGTCTTAGTGGATCAAGATGGGCAGGTGAAATTATTGGACTTTGGCATCGCCAAAGCGCTCGATCCGGTTGAGGCTGGCGAGCTGGATCAAACGCAGGTCGGACAACGGCCTTATACCCCTAACTTTGCCAGCCCTGAGCAAATTCGTGGCGAACCAGTCGGCACCGCGACGGATATTTATAGCCTGGGCGTGCTCTTGTACGTGTTATTAACTGGTGCCCGTCCGTACGGGCGGCAGGCTAATACGCCAATCGAAGCAGCGCGTAGCGTATTGGAAGAAACGCCGACTAAGCCTAGTAGTTTGTCGCCTGAGCAAGTGAGTGATCCCGATTGGTTGAGTACACGCAAAAAGCTCAAGGGGGATCTCGACAATATTTTGCTCAAATCTTTAGAGAAAGATCCGGCACAGCGTTACACCAGTGTCGATGCCTTAATCGCGGATATTCGTGCCCATCAGTCTGGGCATCCGGTCTCTGCACATGCACCCAAATTTAGCTATCTGGCCAAAAAATTCTTAGCGCGCAATCGTCTTCCTGTTGCCTTGAGCGGCCTCGCTGCAGCGGCGTTGATTGCGGGGGTTAGTGCGGCATTGTGGCAGGGACATCAGGCTGCACTCGCACGTGATAATGCGCAAGCGCATCTGCAAAGAATACGTACCATCACCCGCGATTTGGTCTTGCGTTACGGTGATGCGATCACCAATGTGCCGGGTGGCTTGCAGATTAAAGAGGATTTACTCAAGGATTTGATCAAACACTTGGAAGAATTATCCGCAGAAGCGGGCAGCGATCCAGCGTGGTTGGCACAGCTTGCCAGCGTGTACGCGCGTTTGGCGGAAATCGATGGTGATGATACAGGCGCTTCCTTGAATAAGAGCGCGGAAGGACGTGCCTTTGCGGAACGCGCGATAAGCCTCGCCGCAAAAGTGTGGCCGCAACAAAAGCAGGATGCCAGTTTTGTCGGTTGGTATATGCAAGCATTGCAGGTGCAAGCTTTGGGGTTGCGGGCAGACAAAAAACCAGAAGAATCGGTTAAGGTCATGCAGCAAGCTTTGGATTTGCTGGAACAAGCCGCCATTGCGGTACCCGCCAATCAGCAACGCGCGGTGCGCTTGAATCAAGCCGCCACCTTATTTCGCATGGGGCAATTTCATGACACGCAATCTGTGCCCAGTTTGAATAAACCTGAAGTCGCCTTGGAATGGTTCACCAAAAGTGAAGCGTTGCTGGATCAACTTGGTCCCGGTGCTGCCACCGATGCGCACGCGAATACCCTGCAATGGCATCAAATCCGCGCTTCTCTATTTGGTGCTCGGGCTTTGACCAAAGCACGTTTGAACGGCATTCGCGATGCGCGTGGCGATGCAGAAAAAGCAGTACAAGAGCGTCGCTTAGCGGCGCAGTTAGCACCGAATAATACTGCGGTACTCGATGGTTTGATCAGTGAAGCTGCGAATCTTGGGGTGATTTTGATGCGTCAACCCGATCCCGCAGCCGCCTTAAAAGCCACCAGCATTGCTTGGGAATATGTCGATAAACTCGCGCGTGAAAATGGCGCTGGTAATAAATGGGAATCCGACAAGCCACGCGTGGCTTTGCATCATGGCCGCGCCTTGGTTGCGACCGGACACTTTGCCGAAGCCTTGCCAGTGGTGAGTTTGGCGCTAGAAGGCTTGGCAGCGCGGGCAAAAGCGCAACCCAATCCTAACTTAGATCGTATGCAGGCTTGGCAACAACTTTATCGTGCCCAAGCTTTGTATGGCAATGGCGATAAAACCCAGGCGCTGGCGATTGTGCAGCAATCGATGAACGTGTTGACGCCGATGTCAGAACAAGCCAAAGCGCGTGATGCCTTACTCAATTTAGGTGAGGCGCAAGTATTGATGATGCGGTGGGAGCCTGCAAAACAAGTCACGTGGCGAGAGAAAGCGATTGTCTCGTACGAAAGAGCTCACGCCATTTTGGCCTTGGCGGGTGATCATGAAGCGCAATTACTGGCCTTGCAGGCGATGGTGAAACCCTAATCGACAGACGGGGTCGGTGCGCAGTGTTTGCGCTAGAAAACCCCGTTCAAGATTTGCCTACAAACGCGACTTCAGCCAAGTCTTTGCCAAGGTCCAGTCGCGTTTGACGGTTGCGAGTGATAGCTCCATCACTTCCGCGATTTCCTCTAGTTCGAGGCCGCCGAAATAGCGTAATTCGACAATGCGTGCCGCGCGTGGATCTTGTTGTTCAAAATCGCTAAGCGCCTTATGAACATCCAGTACATCCAAAACATCGGTCTGGGAGCTTGGCACCAGCTCGGCCGCAGATAGTGTCAACATTTCTGCAGCACGTTTATCAGTCTGCTTGGCCAATGCGGCATCGATCAAGATACGCCGCATCATGGTTGCCGCCATCGCCATAAAATGACTGCGATTTTTCCAGTGGGTTTGGTGTTGGGCGGCGAGCCGGAAATACGCTTCGTGGGTGAGGGCAGTCGCGGATAAAGTATGATCTGCAGCCTCATGTCGCAACCGCCCACGCGCCAGACGGCGTAACTCTTGATATAGATTAGTGAACAACAAAGAAGTCGCGAGTTCTTCTGATACCCCAGCCTGCGTCAGCCACAGCGTCATGTCAGCCGCGGATGGCGAGTCAGCATCGGTAGACAAATTGGCAGAAATTTCCTGAGACGGTGCTGCGGGTGGCATAGCGATTCCGAATTTGAGTCAAAAAGGGCAGGGCTCTGAAGTTGGAGATTGTAATAGATACTTATGCCATTTCCTATCTTACTGTGGTGCTTGTTGTTTGACCGTACTTACACTTGCTTACTTATTGCGAATAATCGTTACCAAATACCCCGTGCAATTTGACTGCAGTCGTTTTATGCTGAACGCAATGAAAATCGAGATGTTCTGAAAAGGATCACATGTATGTTGAACAAACTACCGCCATTGACTAGCCTTTGTATCGTATTGAGTTTATCGGCCTGTCAGCATCAAGCGAATGTCGCAGCGCCTCTTGCCGAACGAACGATAAGCACATCGACAACGGCGGCAAAGCCGGTGGCTTTAGCCAAATCGACATTTTTCCAGCAAGCGCAAATTGCGCCGCACAGTCTACTAAATCGATGGACTTGGGGCAGCAACCAGAAAAGTTTGGCGCAGTTGCAAAGTCTTGGTGCGGACGCGTATCTGAAACAACAATTAGAAGCCAAGCAAGCTCAGCTACCGTCTCCAATTCAGACGCAAATAGAGGTGATGAGCATTTCGCAAAAGCCCTTTGTCACGATGATGCAAGAGCTCGATCAGCAACGTGAGGCTGCTGCCAAAATGAAGGGCACCGACGATACCTTGCGTAAGGCCTATCAACAAGAGCTGACTCGCATCGCCCGCGAAGCTGCCTCTCGCTCACTGTTACGTTCTGTGTATTCATCCAATCAATTATTGGAGCAAATGGATTGGTTTTGGATGAATCATTTCAATATCTCCAACCGCAAAGAAAATTTGCGCGCCATGCTCGGTGATTTTGAAGAGACGGCGATTCGTCCACATGCCTTGGGCAATTTCCGCGAGCTGGTCAAAGCCACGCTGTTGCATCCGGCGATGTTGCGTTATCTCGACAATGAGCACAATGCGGTCGATAAGATTAATGAGAATTACGCACGTGAATTATTAGAGTTGCATACCATGGGCGTTGGCAGTGGCTACACCCAAACGGATATTCAAGAACTCGCCAGAGTATTGACCGGCATCGGTATCAATGTAAGAGCCGATCGGGCGCGTCCACGGCAAACACAGCAAGCTGAGTATATCCGCATCGGTTTGATGGAATTTAATCCTAAACGCCACGACTTCGGCGACAAGACCTTACTCGGCACCACTATTCAAGGTCGTGGTTTGGCCGAAATTGATCAAGTGCTTGATCTCTTGATCCGCCAACCGGCAACGGCGAAGTTTGTTAGCCAAAAATTAGCGCAGTATTTTGTCGCGGATCAAGTTTCCGATGCCTTGATACAAAGTATGGCAGCCCAATTTCTCAAAACTAAGGGCGATATTCCAAGTGTTCTCAAAACCATGTTTGAAACGCAGGAGTTCGTCGCCTCGTTAGATAAGAAGTTTAAAGATCCTATGCACTATGTGATCTCTGCGGCACGACTCGCGTACGAAGACAAAATGATCAGCAATACGGGACCGATATTAAGTTGGATCAACACCCTAGGTCAGCAGCCGAATGGACATCAAACCCCAGATGGCTACTCTTTGCTAGAAATGGCGTGGGCGAGTCCCGCGCAAATGACGCAACGCTTTGACGTTGCCAAGTTGATTGCGCGAGGTGCGCCTAACTTGTTTAAAGACGACGACGTCGAAACCACCCAACAACATCGAGAACTAGCACGACCGGCATTGGCGCAAAACCCTTATGTGCAAACCATGAGCCAAGGTTTTAGCCCAGCTTCGCGCGAGGCGCTAAGTCAATCCAGCAATGCCCAAGAATGGAATGCTTTTTTTCTGGCGACACCGGAAATGATGCGCCGTTAGTACGATCCAAATCTAACCATCATCAGGAAACTTATTATGAATCGTCGTGAGCTTCTCAAAACTATCGCCGCCATGTCACTCGCGCCCATGAGTACGCAATTGTTTGCCGCACCAGCTAGTCAACATCGTTTTTTAGTGGTGTTCTTACGCGGTGCCTATGATGCCAGCAATTTACTGGTGCCGACCAGTAGTTCGTTTTATTACGAAGCACGGCCCAATATTGCGATTGCCAGACCAGGTACAGATAGCAATGCCGCGCTGGCACTCAACGCTGATTGGGGTTTGCACCCAGCCTTAAAAGACACGATTTATCCTTTGTTCCAAGCCGGTGAAGCTGCCTTTATTCCCTTTGCAGGCACGCACGATTTGTCGCGTAGTCATTTTGAAACGCAAGACAGTATAGAAATGGGGCAGGATTTAAGCGGCAGTCGTAACTTTCAATCGGGATTTTTGAATCGCTTAGCAGGACAGCTCAATACAGGCAGTGCGATGTCGTTCACTGATCAATTGCCTTTGATCATGCGCGGTGATGCCAAAGTCGCCAATGCAGGATTGCAAAAAGCTGCGAAAAATAATGTCGATGAACGACAAAGCAAGATCATCGCGCAAATGTATGGCAATACCAAACTCGATAAACAAGTCGAAGACGGCTTCGCAGTGCGCGGTGAAATAGTCCAAAACAGTAAAGCAGAAGAAGCCGCCAAATCCATGATGGCGGGAAGTATGCAAGCGAATAATGATGGCAATCGTGATGCGATCACTAGCAAAGGTTTTGAATTGGAAGCAAAACGCATAGGCAAAATGATGCGCGACAAATATGCGCTAGGTTTCATCGACGTTGGTGGTTGGGATACGCACGTCAATCAAGGCGGCGCGACTGGCTTATTGGCGAACAAATTGGAAGAATTAGGGCGTGGCCTAGCCGCGTATAAAGCCGAAATGGGCAGCATGTGGAAAAACACCACCGTGATCGTGATCAGCGAGTTTGGTCGCACTTTCCGTGAAAACGGCAAACGTGGCACTGACCATGGCCATGGCAGTGTGTATTGGGTATTAGGCGGTGGCGTCAAAGGCGGACGTATCGTCGGCGAACAAATTGCCTTAACGCCGACCAGCTTGTTTCAAAATCGTGATTACCCAGTCTTGAACGAATACCGCAGCGTATTAGGTGGCTTGTTTGCTCGGGCTTATGATTTGAATGCCAAACAAGTCGGCCAAGTATTCTCAGGTGTACCGGCGATGGATTTGGGTTTGCTGTAAAACGAAAGATCGGCGGTAAACACCCGAAGTTTGTTTCGATAGCTTGAACTTTCCTTGCTGTATAAACGACTTACTGTTATGTTTTGTCCGTATGCGACATAGACGTGCCAAGCTTAGTTAAGGTTTGCCATGTTTGGACAATTCCATCGTGAGAATAAAAATGGGTAATTTGTTGCAAGTCGTTCGCAAGTGCACACGCATGTTGACTGTTGTTACTACCTTAGGACTTGTTACCATGTCAGCCAACGCCCAACAGCTTCCCGCGATCGAGATCGCCAATCGGCATCCCTTAGTGAAAGCTTTTCAAGCTTGCGTGAGTGCGACCGGTTTGGAACACGACTTACCGACTCCCAATGTCCTGCCAAAATTCGACAGCAAGGGACATTTGTACCAATTAAATGAAGTCGGTCGCATACGCGACGGCTATCGTCATTTTCTTTATGTCAGTCGTGATGGTAAGACCATTTATATTCAGCAAATCGGCGGCATTGCCGGTACGACCAAATATTTTGGCCCGCTCGATCCCGCTAAACATTGCCCACAAAATTCAGCAAAATCAGGATCCAAGTAAATAAGCCACGGTTTTTCCCAGCGATTGCCTCGCGCCATAGATCAACACGGCGTAATCCTTTACCATAGCGAGGATACTTACGCTTTCTCTGATTCCCAATACGCTATGTCTTCTGTTACTTCTCATACCCTCAGTTTTCGTCGAGCACTTTCCGAAGACGCCGCCGCGTTGGCCGCCTTGGCGGAGCAGACCTTTATTGACACCTACTCTGAGCAAAACGATGCGCAACAGATACGAGAACATTGCCGCAAAAATTTTGGCATCCCCCAGCAACTAAAAGAAATTAATGACCCTAGCTACGCGGTCATTCTCGCTTACCAAGAGCAAGAGCTAGTCGGCTTTGCGCAAGTCGTCCAAAATCCACCGCCGGACTCGATCGTCGCCGATCAAGCCGTTGCGCTATATCGCTATTACGTCAAAAAAGAATGGCACGGCAAGGGCATCGCCACACCGCTATTAGTCGAAGCCGAGCAAGCTGCTAAAGATTTTGGCGCGGAACAATTATGGCTAGGTATGTGGGAGCATAACGCCCGCGCTTTGGCTTACTATCAAAAGGTGGGTTTTCAACACGTCGGTTGGATGGATTATGAGTTTGGCGGCGTGATTGAACGTGACTATGTGCTGTTGAAGAGCTTATGAGTGAAAACTTGATTTGTGTATGGGGCTCTATTTCAGCCAAATAATCGGGAAATAACCGTGTGGTTCATTCTTCAAATTTGATTCCTCATGGCTAGATCATTTTAGAAAAATGTTTGGTTCGAGGAGTTTCTTTGATAGGAATTGACATGAAAAAATGCTTAGCTTTGTATCTGGTTTTATTGACGATGGTGGCATGTTCTAAAGTGCAAGCACCAGCGGAATTAAAAGCGGATGTTTTCTCGAAAGGTCAGAATGCGGCCTCTCGTTATTTAGCGTATGAACATAGCATCGAGCTCGACACTGACGAGGAAAAAGTTTTCGAACTTTTCAACAAAGCGATAGCCAATTGTCATGAGGCCAGCGAATCTCTGTGCACGGTTTTGCAATCGAATTTTAATAGTGGTCGTTCTGCTCATGCTTCGCTTAAGTTTCGTGCCAAACCGCAGGGCATACAAAAATTGATTGGTAGTTTGCGCCAGCAGGGACAGGTGACAGATCAATCTACGACAGCAGAAGATTTAGCCGCGCCGATTGAAGATAGCAGCAAAAAGTTAGCCATGATGCAGGACTACAGGAGCAAATTAGAAACCCTGCGTACCCGCGCTGCCAACGATGTCGACGCCTTGATTAAGGTCAATCGCGAGCTCGCTCAAGTGCAATCGGAGATCGAAGCAGCGGAAGGCAATAAGGCGCATTTACTCCAAAGAGTAGAAACGGAGATCTTAAACGTGCGAATTAGCTCAAAGGAGAAACGCAGTTTTTGGACCCCAGTGGGTTACGCACTGAGCGGCTTTAAAGCCGACTTCTCACAGGGTATTGCGTCAGTGATTACCGCCAGCGCATATATGATTCCATGGTTAGCCTTATTCGTGTTTTTATTCTGGGTGGCGCGCAAATTGTGGCGCCGTCGGAATATCTCGAAGACCTAAATACTCGCATAGATATGTCACGAATTTCTTCAACATTCGAACGGCTTCCTTGACTTGACCTAGGAGCTGGGCAGAATGCGAATGAATTTTGGTGACGGTTTTCATATGCAATTTAATACTGATTGAATATGCACTGCATCTCTGAAGAGCCTTGCTGCAAAAGGGCCTTGAGAATATTTTTTAAAAATTTTATGCGAATGGTGTCGCGTTTATTCGGCGAACGATCGTGGAAAACATGTTGAGCCATTTAGTTGCCCGTACTATCATTCTTTGGAGAATACAAAATGAAAATTTCTACTGCGATTCTTGTGTCATTGACGCTCGCAGCTGCACTTACAGGGTGTTCGAAAGCCCCGCCAAAGTGTTCAGATGAAGACACTTTTTCACTGGTCAGAAAAATCGTCCTAGATCAAATTGGCGATAGCGAAGGATTGAGTGAAACGGAAATCCTTCAGAACATGAGAATTGATGTGCCAAGGGCTAGTGCGTTTGACGAAAAGATTAAAAAATTTAGCTGTGAAGCAAAACTAATCGTCGGAGGAAAAATTCAACTCCCAATCACTTACGAGTCACAACTTGATGACAATAATCAACACGTAGTCGCGGTTGATGGTATCGCTAAAGGTGATCTTTATGTGCTCCACTATTCCCTGGAAGAGGCCATCAAAGAAAGCAGAGCAATGAGTCAACCGCCCACCCCGAAACCTGCAAAGGTACAACCCGCACCGTTCAATACTGCCGATCTTTTAGGGAAAAACTCCGCAAGTGCACTTGACAATGAAGCGCTCAAGGGAAGATTCAAGTTGTTACTTGGCGATAATTTGACTGGATTTAGAGAGCGTCTGAATGTGTCAGGAGATATTACGCAGGAAGGGGAGTGGTTGGTTGGCGAAGGCGGCATGCCACATCTTTTTTCTATGGAAGAGGCGGCATTTGCTATAAATTCAAGAACCGGCGAAATATTTGCCATCATGCTTACCGAAGGGAAAAACCTCAACTGGTTCGGCACCACTGTCGTATCTGATCTCCCTTTGCCATTACAGACTTGGTACAAATCTCACGGAGGCAGTTAGTTTGGTATTTTGGTGTGGCATATTGCCCTTAAAAGTCACCGAGACTAGGCTCAACCCGGCAGTCGAGCGGAGCTGCGCACAAAACCGCGCAGCCTACTCGCATCTACGTTGGAATTGAACAGTGCGGCTCGTCGATTGTTTAGGCCAGTCGACGATTAAAACCAAAAAACCAAAAACACCCACCTCAACATTATCTTTTGCCGCGCTTGGGTTTTTGGCTCAGCCTCGTTGCATGCTGTGTGATTACGGCGGTCTGCACTGTCGCTTTCGCTCTGCTGGTTCGGCGGTTTGGGATTGAGCTATTATAGGGAAGTCGCTTGTTCTGGGCCGCGCGCAAACTGTGGCGTTGCCGGAATAGTTCAAAAAACTAAATTCATCTTCGGTGCTCTCATGACGATTTTGTTATTGATCTTAATCGCCGCAGGCTTGACTTTGGCAGGTTCGGCTTATGGCCGTTACATCGCCCGTACCAATCAGGCGAGTCGATTGGGATGGATAGGTCTGATCGTCATACTAGTCCTCATCGCCGCGCTACTGTATGCGACACAGACGCGACAAGAAGCCCTGACTTATTTGTTCGGCGCATTGATCATGTTGACTCTGGTGGGGTTAGGGTTTACCGCCATCGGTGAATTTTTAGGCAAGCGCGTTGTTCGACAGCGACATTCGAGTGCAGCAGGTGATGACGAACCTCAGTCAAGCGAATGAAGTAAGTTAGCCAAGGCCATCAGTATCCACGCTCGCCAATTTGCTTCCTTGACATGACCTAGAAGCTGCGTAGAATGCGAAGGAATTGTTGTGACGGTTTTCATAGAAAATTTAATACTAATTAAATATCTAGTGGATCTATGAAGAGCCTTGCTGCAAAAGGGTCTTAAGAATTTTTTAAAACTTTCTATGCGAACTGTGTCGGGATTATTGGACGAACGGTCGCGGAAAACACGTTATGGGTCATAGATGAGCAAAGTTTGGAGGGAGATTGCAGACCCTAGAAAACACACTGATTACATGGGTTCTCGAAATGAGGGCGGTATTCCGGTTGAAGCATCGCGCGACAATCTGATCGAAAAGTGGGTCTATTTTGCTGACGTTTGTAATTTTGTTTTCCAGTTTGCGAGCATGGAACAGGTACTTGAGTGTAAAAGTTACTTTCTAAAATCAATTCATCCATCATCTAAAGAGAGTGGACATGAATATGAGCATTATTGGCATCCTTGGTATTCAAAACTGCCTAAAGGTATAAATAGCGGAGCGAAGCGGGTAAAAGTATTGAAGTCGCTCGATCAAATAATTAGTAACTGGGGTAACCCATAACTTGGCGCTCGACACGGAAACTGCGCATATTGGTGTTTCGGCGGTCAGCATTCTATCAATCATCTGTTCATCGGATAATTCGCGACATGCGCAGTTCCGATCAGCTCAGCGTTAGCCATCAAAATAGATATGCTGAAACTATATAAATTTTCCGATGCCAGAAAAGAATACTGGGAAACTTGGAGCACTGGAAATGGATTTCACGCGGTCCATTGGGGAGAACTCGGCACGCGAGGTGAATCAAAAACGATCAAGTCCTCTTTCTTCAAGAAGGCTGAGACGATTATTCAAAAAGAAGTTGATGGCCTTGTCGCAAATGGATTTCGTCCGATAGAACAGGAAGAACATGCAACGCTTCTAATTGAATACTTGGTTGACGGTATGGGTACTCAAGAAGACATTGAGAAAAGGCACCGTCTCGAAGCGCTAATGAATGAAACGCTTGGATGGACGGGACTAGGCGCATGCGATGGAGGAAGTATTGGAAGTGGATCTATGGAAGTCTGTAATTTTGTAGTCGATTTCGAAGTTGCCAAAGCGGTGATCGAAAAGGAATTGATTGGCACAGAATTTTCTAATTACACTCGCATCTTTGATGAGAATGCTTAACTATATGGCTAACATGGCATTCGTAACGGACGCGCAAATTAGAGCTTTTTTTCATTGCACAAATTCGTGCGCGCGCCGCACAACTCAGCGTTAGGGCTTTAAATGCTAATCGAAGAAAGCGTCCTTAATAAGATTGTTTCGGCGCGAAACAAACGCCACAATCCGGTATTTGTTCCTCGGGAAAAGGCAAGTGAATTTGATCTACAAGATGCGATGGACAAGTTAGGCATTCGTGTTCCGGAAAGCTATGCGCAATTCTGCGCTGTATTAGGAGTCGGAGATTTTAACGATGACCTTCGTATGTTTGACCCATCCGAACTTTACACATTTGATATGCCTGGAGTAGAGTTCGACGGATTCGTTGCGATTTCCACTGATGGTTTAGGGAACTACCTAGCATTCAATCCTTCTGAAATAGCTGTCGAGGGCGAGGTAGCTGTCTATTATTGCTGCCACGATCCTTTTGGATTTGGTGTCGCATCAACTTCGTTTTGTAATTTCGTTCAACAGCTAGTTGAAAACGATTTTAATTATCAGGAACTAATGGAAAATCTTTCCTCGTTTACGGAGATGGAACCACCCAAAGTTCCGCAAAAAAGTAAGCCATGGTGGAAGGTATGGTAGGAGAAAGCCCTAAAAGAGTGCTCGATCGGACGGGCCATAAAATCGGTACAGAATTTATTAATTTGTGGGCTGCCAGCCGCTCAGCGTTGCGTTAGCCATAACAGAATGCAAGGCATCGACTTTGAAAAGGTTCTTGAGATCGCGAGGCTCGGTATTCGCAGAGCGTCTCTGTTTATGGGTTTCGCCGTAAACATGGCGAACAATCCGAACGTTTGCGAATATGACCTTTCTCACCAGACCAAATACCGGGTCCTTCCGGAAACAAACGATGAGAATATGCTTGCAGAGTACAAGCACGAATTTCGTACTTGGGTCATCGTGAACGCGCTGCGAGAGCTACACGAATCGTTCGTCGAGTACATGGAGAAAGTGAATCAAGCCTGCCTCACATTCGATTGGGTCGTTGGCGAAAAGACACCAGAAGAGTGCGATCGACTCCAGAAGAAGTTCCACAAAGCTGGCTTCCCGGACAAGTTTGACATCTTGCGTCGCCAGTTCACCGTCACAACCCAGCATGAGCACGGCTGGTTGTCTGTAAACGCCGCGCGAAACTGCTTCACCCATCGACGTGGCGTCGTTGGGCGCGAAGACTTCAATGAAGGCAACCATCTTCAACTTCGGTGGCGTGCTCTTGAGATTTACTTTATTCCGGCCGGAGGCACACCGGTTCTAAATCACGACATCCCTCTCGATGGACTGCCAATGCAAGGTGGCGCACTGGAATCAAAGTACGTCGATCGATCCTGCTTCTTTGATAAGGGTCAACTTGTTGAGCTTTCGCCTCTCCAACTTGCCGAGATCTGCGCCTTCGCCGACGAAGCGGCTGTCGAGCTCGCTAACTCGGCGGTAGAGTTTGCCCGCGGGAAGGGCATTTCCATAGGCGAACGCCCAAGCGGCGCTAGTGATGGCTAATCCTTCCTTCAATCGGACGCGCCGTCGCACCGCCCCTCAATTCCAACGCCACCGCATGAACCTCTTTCACTAAAGAGTTGGTAACCAGGTTTGTGAGCCCACACTGATCCAGTATTTATCATTCGCAGCCTAAACTGAAGGCGGATTGTATGACCATATCGCTCGCCTGAATACAGTCAGTCGACTCGGATGAACACACCTATCGACAGAGGTATTCCGGTGCAGCGCGTAATGACGACAACGCAGGCAATTAGTGAAATAAGCTAGCCAAGGCCGCTAGTAGCCCTGCTGTCCAACTTATTTTCTTCGCGTGTTCGGCATCAGCATGGGAAGTGATGCGTAGCGGTACGACATGCCAGCCATAGCCGTAACAGCAGATCGATCCTAACGCGCCTATTATTCCGACTAACCACGATTGATAGCTGAACGCTAAGGTGCAGCTGAGCAATATCAACAGACATCCCACACTAAAAATAGCATTGGAAGTCGCACTACTCACATCGCTAAGTTGAGCGCAATGTGTACATGTCGCTGGTTGTGCCGGATGCGCGCGCCACTTGTGTAGATACGAAACACCCAGAAGATGACAGTGTGGACATGCATACATAGGCTATCTTGTTAAATCAGCGTGATCGAACGTGATGATGTGCTGTTGAGGGACTTGTGATAATTGATTCGATGTCACATTTTATTGTAAGCGTTTTTGAGGATTCGCAATACCATCAATCGCATCTGCCAATTCTACAGGCCGTGAAAAGTAAGCCGAATGACTGGCATCGATCGTAGTCACAGAGGCACAGGGAGAGTTAGCGATCATGAGGCTTTGTAATTCTGGTGTGACGGCATGATCTTGGGCCAGTTGGATATAGTGTCGCGGCACGCGGCCATAATTGGCGGGGCTTAAACGTAATCGTGTTAATGCTGGTAGTGAGGGTTCGGCTGTCAGTAAACTTCGCGCTAGTTCGACATCGGCCTCATCACAGTCAGCATACAGGGTCGCGCGTTGTACCTCTTCTGGCAAACTATCGGTCAGGCTGCTGCGTTGAATCTGCAGGTGCTTCCTGACCAGCGAGGTTTTATCTTGACGAAAATAATCGGCAACGCGCTCTCGATCACGCAACATGTATGCCGCTAGGTAGACGCAAGACTGAATTTTGTCAGGATGGCGCTCTGCCAGATTGGCAGCAATAATGCCGCCGCGACTATGCGCGACGATCATCGCAGGCTCGGTCAGTCGATCTAGCAATTTACTCACCGATGTCGTCATCGCCGCTAGGGTGATGCGACCCCGCATCATGCGCCAGTCACGACCATGTGCCGGCAAATCTGGAATTAAAACAGTATGTCCCGCTGCGCGTAGAAGGGGGACGACTTTATGCCAACACCAGGCGCCATGCCAGCTGCCGTGGATGAGGATGATATTCATGAATTTGCTCCTTACTTGTGGTTGAAATCAGGAGCAGGTAGCTTAACTTGGGGAATTGATGCGTTCTCGCCACATTCGGTCATGTAATTTGAGCTGGCAAGCGACTACTTTTGTTAACTTGGATTTTCCGTCGGCGCACCTGTAGTGCTCATATTGAGTGTATCTGTGCAGCGTAAACTGCAGCACCTTAGGCTAAGCCTTGCCGTGTTTAGAACGTCCTATCGCGAATAAAATGCCAGCACCGATTAAGGTAAACCAAATGATAAAGCTGGGCGAATCATTATCGATATCCCATCGGGCTTTTGTTGGAACGGCTTTGTCATACCAAACATGGGAGCGCGGTGGATTGCGCGTCGCTTGTGGTAAGGCAAGTTCACAAGTTTCTAATGATGGCTGACGTACCAGATCCAGGACTTCGTACCGTTTACCTAGGTCGTTAGCGGTATCCGGTGCATAGGAGTAGGTCTGCTCCATCAGCGCACGCTTTTTGCGATAGGGATCGGGATAACAGCGCGCACGTTCGAATGTAACTTCGATCGTGGTGGGCTCAGCCAGCCTGAGTGGCGCTGATTTATTTTCATGTAGCGTGTAGATGTAGACGCCCATGCCTACCCACAAAGCGCTTAATAAATAGCAAAAGCCAGCACTCGCCGTTTTGCTTTTAAGATCAGCAGGACTAGTTTTCTCGGGTACGAGTAGCATGGCTTGGCTCACCGGAAAGTCGGGCTTGACTATCCAAGTGATGACACCGTCCCCACGTGTCGCTGTATCTTGGTAAAACGCGACAAATGCCAGAAAATTTTCCAGCACATTGTCTGAGGCGTCATTGCCGTCACGCACGGACATCTCAACATTATCCATTTTAGACAGTGCGGCAGCAATCGTGCTAACGTCCTCCGGCATGAGGATACGAGCGCGGCCATAGCCCATGTCTTTGCCGACCTCAACACCGCCGAGTACCGCTTTGGATAGAACGGATGCTTCTGGATCGACCTCATCAGATAGTGCGAAGTGGAAATAGTGCCAGGACTGTCCGATCTCGCCATCGTCGGCTGAACCATGACCATCATGATCACCATGATGATGGGACAGAAAATCATCCATTGCGTCGGGTGTTTCACTGAGATTCGCGATGGTTTTTTCGTTCACCGGTACAAACCATGCCGCCATACTCATAGTGCATTTCCTTTATGTTTGCGTGGTTTATCGATCAGGCGCTTTTCTTGAGGATTTTGTGCGGTGTTAGGCACTCATTTGCTGACAATAACCTCATGCTTTTTAAAGTACCACAACATCAAAGGAATCTCGATTGCACTATAGGTGGCCAGCGTGAACCAAAACCAATTCACCTCCGTGACCAGTAGGTCAAATACGTAATCACTACCCCAATAGTGATAGCCAACAATCGCTAAGGCGATACTTGATGTCCCAATATCGTACAACGCGATTTTGTTGAAATCATTCCCCGCTAGTGTTGGATATACCGAGAGGTAGGCGAGTAGGGCGATGACGACATTGAGCAGGATGATCGTGAGTTCAGCTGTAAGCATGAGTGACATGGCAAAAAATCTTGAGAGCTGGAAGTGTAAAGCAAACAACGATGCTTTCCTATGTATCCCTTATTGTTAGCCTGACAATGATCGAGAACAACGTCGAGCTCTTGATGATTGTTAATTTGAATTATGAATTTAGACCCGATATTTACTTGTAAAACATTGTTGCATCATCGCGAAAAAATATTCTCGGCCCTAGTTTTGGAACTAATATGTTGATATAGATCAATATTAATTCAAATACGGTGTTTTTCGCTCTGGTACAAAAGAAGTTGCAATTTTATAAGAGGTGAACCAAATGGCTTCGAATCTCAATCAAAATGTCGGTCGCTTGCTTGGTACTAGTGTATTTGCCGGTGTATTTCTGATTTTTCTTATCTTTATCGTGGCAGTGGCGTTTAGTATTCACCGATCCTTGGAGAAGAGCGCGACGCACGATATCTCGAACTTACTCAATTCAGTGAATGACAGTTTTGAGGTTTTTAATAGCGCTGTCAAAGCAGATGCCGAGCGCACGGGAAACAATTTGCGTGCGGAACTTGGCGATAAGTTTGCTATCGTTGCCGGTGAAAAGAGTAAAGTCGGCGCGAAAGAAACCTTAGCCCTGAGTCTCGATGATAAGACACTGAACAATAATTTTGACATCGTTGATGCGTTCACCGCAAGAACAGGTGCTATCGCCACTTTTTTTGTCAAAGACGATCTTGATTTTATTCGCGTATCCACCTCCCTAAAGAAGGAAAACGGCGAACGTGCTATCGGCACTGCTTTGGACCGCGCTCATCCTGCCTATCCGCTTTTGCTTGAAGGTAAAAAGTTCACTGGAGCAGCAAAACTGTTCGGTACCAACTACATGACTTATTACAATCCGTTCATGGATGCGGATGGCAAAGTGATCGGTGTCATTTTTATCGGGATCAACATCGATCCGACCTTGGGTTTGCTAAAGGAAAAGATCAAAGCAATGACGATTGCAAAAACTGGCTATTTTTATGCATTTGATCAAAAAGAGGGAAAACAACAAGGAACCTTAATGATTCATCCGGTCAAAGAAGGTCAAAATATTCTTGACTCAAAGACTGCGGATGGACAGCTCTTCGTGCAAACAATGATTCAGAATAAGACAGGCATCTTACGCTATGACTGGATTAATCCTGAGCAAGGCGAGACCAAAGCGAGAGAGAAATTAGTGGTGTTTAGACCTATGCCATCGGTGAACTGGATGTTGGTTGGCGGCGTTTATTCAGGTGAGTTAGCCGAAGAAAGTTTAAACCAAATCATGTGGCTAGGCGGCTTAGCGACGATACTTTTAATCGTTGGCGGTGGTTTATTTATATTGCTTGTTCGCAGAGTCGTAACGCGGCCATTGGAACAAGCAACCTCCTTAGCCGAGTCCTTAGCGATGGGTGACTTGAGCCGTCGAATTGAAAGCAATAGTAATAATGAAATCGGTAAAATGCTGCAAGCAATGAATGGGATTGCTGAAGGCTTAGGCAAAGTTGTCACTGAGGTTAGGGTGGGCGCGATCAATATACAAACGGCCGCGCAAGAAATCGCAAGTGGTAATGCTGACCTGTCGTCACGTACCGAAGTCCAGGCAGGTACGCTCGAAGAAACCGCGAGTTCGATGGAGGAACTAACTTCTACCGTGCATCAAAATGCTGACAATGCGCGCGAAGCAGACAGATTTGTCAGCTCTGCTAGCGATGTTGCTTCGACTGCAGGAAGTGTTGTCAATCGCATGGTTCAGACGATGGCTGACATCAAAGGTAGTTCGCGAAAAGTCAGTGAAATTATTAATGTGATTAACGACATTGCTTTTCAAACGAATATTCTAGCCCTGAACGCCGCGGTAGAAGCCGCGCGCGCTGGTGAACAAGGCCGAGGATTTGCCGTTGTCGCAAGCGAAGTTCGCAGTTTGGCTCAGCGTGCTGCTGCGGCGGCGAAAGATATTCAGAGTTTGATCAATGATTCTGTTGATAAGGTTGATCTTGGAAGCGTCATGGCGGATGAAGCTGGTGTGACGATGGGTAAAGTGGTCGAAGACATTCGAAAAATCGCCACGCTCGTTAATCAAATTAGTCATGCTAGCGTGGAGCAGAGCGCAGGTATCAATCAAGTGAATGATGCCATCAACAACTTGGACGAGATGACGCAACAAAACTCGGCGCTAGTCGAGCAGGCCGCGGCGGCGGCCGAAAGCATGCGTGAACAATCGGATCGATTGTCGTCTTTAGTTACCCAATTTCGTACGGCAGATCAGCATAAATACAATACCACTGGGAATGCTTCGACGAGAAAATTCATCGGAAGAGGCAACTAGGTTTTTGCTTGCTCTTTTTAAGCCTAAGCACTTGAGAGTCATCAAGACCAACAGAGTCCATTCTTAAATGCTTAGGCCTTAGTCTCGCAGTACATTTTTAAACCGGTTAACCTGGATCGAATGACGCGTGAAAAATACCAACTCGCAATACGCTCAGATACCAAGGGTATGGTCCACCATTTTGTTTTGATCGCATAAATAAACTTGGCATTGGTTTCGTTGGCTGTAATCGATCTAAACACCCAACTGCCAGAAAACCCTTGCAGCACGATAGGGCCTTTTTTCATCGTGATAGCTGCGGTTGTTGGTGGCATGACTTGAACAAATTCGACTTCCATCTTAAGTCCATTTTTGGCAGCGACCGACACGCAAACCCCTTTTTCAATGCGTTCCGCACCATATAGCAAGGCGATTTTCTCAGGAAACGCATCCCACTCATAACGCACTGAATAGTCCTGAGAAACTTGATACACCAACTCAATTGGTGCTTGGATATTGACTTGAAATTCAACGCGAGCCATATTTTCTAATTACCTAATGCAGATGTGATCAGCCATGTTCTGGCGATGTGAAGTTGGAACAACTGGCAACGCATAGTTTTCATGGCGTCAGATAGATTGCAGCGTAACGGTGCCCTATAAACCCTCTTGACTGCGAAAAACCGCCACGAGCGCATTGGCATGACCATGCCCCATTTGATGCTCGCTTTTAAGCCAGGCGACCATCTCCATATGCTTCAGCGTCTTTTGATTCTGCAGCAGATCAAACCAGTGCTGGATGGGAAATCCGTACTTCTTTTCGATAGATGGAAAATAGGAGGCTGGGCCTGTGGGTTTTGTGTTGTCTGACATGATGGCTACTCGCTGAATAAATTTTCATCTAAATAAGACTGTGAAGTCCTAGTCATTGTTTGTTGCTAGATCTCTACACTGCGTTCCATCACGATATTCGCTCGAGAATAAACCGGATGCGGCCCTTCGAACACGGTTTGAAAACCAAATTTTTTATACAAATGAATCGCCGCTGCGAGTTTAGTGTTGGACACCAGATAGACTTTCTTCGCTTGTATGGATGTAAGTTTAGCTAGGCAGTGCTCCATCAATAAATTGCTGTAAGCCTTGCCATGATGGGCGGGCGATACCGCCATGCGCGCTAGTTCGTAGACGCCATCACCGTTATTAAACAAGGCGCAGACACCGACAACTTCCTCGTCGCTGACTAAGGAGAATATGTAGCCTCCCTTGTCTATGACTTGATAGGGATCGGCGGCTAGTTTTTTATCGGTTTCCTCAAGCTGAAAATAATGGCTGATCCATTCTTCGTTGAGACGGATGAAATCGCTTAGGTACTCTTTGGAATTTTCTAGGATTTTCATCATGGTTTTTGTGTAGTGTGATTAGCGACGGCGTGATTGCACCAAATACGCTGAATAAGAATAACTTTTCAATTCAGTGTTTTATCCTCAAATTCTAACTCGATGATAGTATCGTCATCCCAACTTTTGTCATAAAGTGGTGGCTCAAGCCAATCACGAAATTTATCCTTCGTTGAGTCAGCAATCTTCAATCGCCGCGCACCAGAAACCAAAGTAGCAGATAGTAAATTTGGAATAATCATTCCATTTGAAATTCGAGAAGAATTGCACGCACCACCAGCTAGGCGAAAAAGGTTACGCACAAAAAATGATGTCTCATCATATTCAATCGCCCACAATATTTCGCATTCCAATCTCAAATCACCAAGGCGCAATTGATTTGGCAATACCGATGAACTTCGAATATATGGACGCCAACGCATACTTGCTTTTTTCCGATTTAACATTAAATCAGCATTCTCCTCTTCCGCTAAAGCATTTCTAGTTAAGGTAAAAGTCCCATCGCCAGCAATTTCTACAGGTATTGATACCGTGTCACCAGTAATGCGTAACGTAGTTCCCTGAATTGGTGTGTCACGACGTTGCGTCTTTAATATAAATCTAAATTTAGCATTGGGAGCCAAGTGACTATTTTTTTCAAATGCGTCCAGTCCTTTGATCATAGTTCGATATGGCTTCAGTTCTGGATCTTTAGTGCCACTCACCTCCACGACGGCGGGCATAAGCATCTCTAAGGTTTCTTTTTTTACTTCACTTTCATTCGGGTCTTTTTGCGTTGCGACCTTCAATTCCTTCGTCGATGACTGCGCTTGAGCCGTCTCGACGCTAAAGAATATACAGGTCAAAACGATGAATAAAGTCTTCATAATTCTTGTTCTCTAGTGGTTTTTCCGATTGGCGAGTGTGCAATCGTACGAATGAAAATAGACAGTTAGTATAATCAAAAATTAAATGTTTAAGTCAGTGATGGAATTCCAAGTGAATTCGGTTTTCATCTGGGTGCAACTACGTATATGTTGATCGTACCGAGCACTTTCAGCTGATGGGCGAGTAACCACAATTACGTAGCCAAATTAAAGTCACGACGATACTTAACAAAACCTCGTTTACTGCTATCTTGGAAACCATGACGTGCAAAGAATCGATGGGCATCTGTTCGGCTTGCGGTACTCAGTAGCATGAGTTTGGAGCATTGATTCGTGGTAGCGATGCGTTCAATTTCGAGCATCAGCATCGCGCCAATTCCAGCCGAACGAGCATCACCGCTTACCACGACGTTTTCAATGACGCCGAAAGTCTGGTTGCCAAACATGACGTCTAAGCATAGTGAGAGCAACGCCGTTCCTGCTACTGCTCCGTCGCACACTGCAACTAGTAAAAACGTATGCTCACCTCGAGCCACTTGCTCAAGGCGTTGCGGGCTAACGCGAATGGCGGGATTTTTCACTAACTCGCGGTAAAGCGCTTCGATTGCACTTGCATCATCGGGAGTCGCGCGGCGTATTTTTATCTCTTGGTGCATATGTTTGGCGTAAGTTAGTAGGCTAGTTTTTTTGCTTATTTATGGCTCACTCGTTAGCTCAATGTGAAATAAAGGGGATGTGAACCAAAATTTTGAGCCAAATTTACCCGGCACAAAATCGTTCTTCCAAAAATTATTCCAAACGCACCCGCAATACATGATTTCGATTCGCCACATTGCCCGCATAGTCAGCAGCATGTACGTGAATTAGATAGTCCCCCGCTGGCAAATCTTTGATCTGCCAAAACTTGATGATCGCATGACCGTCGTGAATTTCGTTGGTGATGTTGTATAAAAATTTGGTCGCTGCGCTGCCGTGTACGGTGATGCCACTGTTCTCGGCATAGGCGACTTTGACGGCTTCTTCGTCGGCTGGTAGGTGGTTGAAGCGTATCGTCATTTTCGGTTTTTCGAAACCTGGTAGCGGAGTGCCATCGGCATTCAGGATTTGATAACCGAGTTCGTATAAGCCCAAACGACGGCGCGCAATATTGCCATCGGCTTGATCAAAGGCGTCGACGATGATGCTGACTTGCTCCAAGCTGCGTGACAGCGTTAATGGACCACTGCTTTGTGGAACGGCTGCTGGCGTTTTGTCTTTCTTCTTGCCCTTGGCTTTAGTCGCTACCGTGACCGGTCTGCCCAAGATTTTGCCGTCTTGATCTGCGATGTCGATACGATTGATTTGTGGAATGACACTGTCTTTGAAGCCGATAAATTGTAGTGACAGCGGATTAACCACATCGCCTTCGGGCGCGTAATTCAAATGGACGTGGTACATGCTATTGATTGTGCCAACCGCTTCGCCAACTTCAAAGCGAGTACCGCGCTTGACTCTGACTTGCTGGAGTTTGCCACCGGCGTCTTTAATCACGCTAAATTTTTGCGGATCAAGTACAGCTTCATTCAGCTTACGACCAACTTTCATGTGGATATACGACAGCTTGCTGACTCGCATACCTTCGTTGATGGTGCCGGCTGCCCAAGCGGGCACTGGTGAGCTGACCTTTTCATTTTTGATCGCGACCACAGCTTCGCCCATGTTGGCTTGCATGTCGACGCCACGATGAAAGTGATGACGACTGTCGCCACCATATTCGCCACGCACTTCACCGATGGTGCCAACTACTTCATGGGGCTGATCTTGCGGTAGTAATGGCCACAGCGAAAGTTGGACTAATGGTGCGACAGGTTCGACAATCTTTAGAATCTGCGGACCGATGCTGCGACCCTCGTAAGAATCTTTGCGATGCACTTGATGAAGCATATTCATGCCACTGTCGCTGACCAAAAGATTACCATCTGAGTTGACGGCGAGAGCCATTGGGCTGCGCATACGCGGACTAGTATCGTCACCGGGAATAATGTCGATATCAACGCCAGTGAGGCCACGGGTTTCGCCACTGGGGGCAATTTGCATGATGCGACCATGTGAGAGTTCGCTGACATAAATGTGATCATCATGCGTGATTGCTAAACCAGCAGGACGTCGCAGTAAGGCTTCTCTATCTTTAGGATCGCTGTAGATCAAAGTGGAAACTTCGCCCAATGCATTGATCTTACGAACGGCATTGTTGCGCGTGTCGGCGATGATGAGTTCGCCTTTGCTGTTGATAGCGATGTTGCTAGGCGTATCAAATAAGGCGGCTGTACCCACGCCATCTTGATAACCTGGCGCTGCGCCACCAGCGACGGCTTGTACCGTGCCATCTGGCAGAATCACACGGATTTTGTCGTTGTAAGTATCTGCCACATAGACCTTGCCATCCTTGGCAACCGCAACGCCGATAGGGCCATTAAATTGCGCCTGCTGTGCTGCGCCATCGCGATAGCCAGCGATACCATTCCCCGCCAAAGTAGAAACCTGCCCTTTTGGCGTGATTTTGCGTATCACGTGATTGCCCGTATCGGCCACATACAGATTGCCTTGTTTGTCGATCGCGAGCGCAGATGGTGTGTGAAACTTGGCTGCTTGCGCACCACCCTCGACCGCATCAGCAAAACCTTCAGTGCTGCCTGCATAGATGACCGTCTCGCCCTTCTTATTGATTTTCAAAATCCGATTATGCTCGCCCGCATCGGCAATATAAATATTGCCCTGCGCATCAAAAACGATCCCGTTGGGATCGCTAAAGGTTTCCGCACTGTTTGGATCTTGGTTGAGCGAATACTGAACAGCAAACGGCGTGATCTGCGCCTCCCACAACATATCAGTGACAATGGGTTTTTTTGCGAAGACAGCTTTGAGCGGGGTTGGTAGCGGCGATTCGGAACGGAACAAATAGTAGCCAGAAACAGCCAATCCGGAAATTAACAAAGCGGCGGAGGCAAGAAACAAGGAACGGCGTTGCATGAATAAAAAGACCTCAAACATTCATCGGGATGCGCAGCATAACAAGCATGGGCTGGGTTTTGTAGAGTTTTTGGTGGATTGCGCTGAAAATTCTGACATTGTGAAAGAAGGAAAAAGCGAGATGAGGGCACAGTTTGTCATTCCTGCGTAGGCAGGAAACCAGTGTCGTTCGTCGCCCAACCAAAGACGCTGGGCTCCTGCCTGCGCAGGAGCGACGCTAATATCGGTACTGTTTGTTCGACTTGTATAGATACTTATGAATAGTTGAAGAAGAAATTTTTGACGCTAAGTGAGAAGGAAAAAGCGAAACGAGGACACAGTTTGTCATTCCTGCGTAGGCAGGAACCCAGTGTCGTTCGTCGCCCAACCAAAGACGCTGGGCTCCTGCCTGCGCAGGAGCGACACTAATACCGTTATTGTTTGTTCGACTTGTGTAGATACTTATGGATAGTTGAAGATGAATCTTTCGGCGTTAAGTGAGAAGGAAAAAGCGAAACGAGGGCACAGTTTGTCATTCCTGCGTAGGCAGGAATCCAGTGTCGTTCGTTGCCCAACCAAAGACGCTGGGCTCCTGCCTGCGCAGGAGCGACACTAATATCGGTTCTGTTTGTTCGACTTGTGTATAACTACGTCTTCAAGGAAAACCTAGGGGTGGGTTTAAACCACACAAGCCAAGTAAATTTGAACACCTTAATATATTTAGCTGAAACTTCTGTGCATAATTGCGGTCTACTCACCCAGTTTCGACTCCTTAATTGACTACTCTCACTGCCAACTCAATATGAAAACCAGCCAAGCGTATTCCAAAAAACTGTGCCAACGATCCCTCTTGAGCCTCGCCCTCATCGCCGCTTTTTCGACGAATAGCATGGCGCAAGATGCGGCAGCCGGTACCAAAACCGTCCCAGTTTTCTATAACGGACAAGCCCAAGTCGTGCCGGGTTTTCAAGACAAGTCGCAGTGGATTAAACAAGAATTATGGGTGGAAACCGAGTTCGATAGCGATGCTGATGGCAAGCCAGATCGTGTGCACGTTGCCGTCACGCGTCCTAAACAAACCGAGACTGAGGGCTTAAAGGTTGCAGTGGTGTACGAATCTTCACCCTATTTCGCTGGCACCATGAAGAATCAAAAAATGTGGGATGTGAAGCACGAGTTAGGCAGTGAGCCACCACCGCGTCCAGTCAATGAGCAAGCCAAATTTATCCCAGTACGCCCAGAAATTTCACGTACAGAAATCGATACTTGGTTGCCACGTGGCTTTGCGGTTGTCCATTCTGAAGCGCCAGGCACTGGTTTATCGCAAGGCTGTCCAACGGTCGGTGGTGCAACAGAAGAACTCGCACCAAAAGCCGTCATCGATTGGCTCAATGGTCGCGCCAAAGGCTACACCAGCATCGATGGCAATCAAGAAGTCAAAGCAAGCTGGGCCACAGGTAAAGTCGGTATGACAGGCACCTCTTACAACGGCACCATTCCTTTAGCCGCCGCAACAACAGGCGTGGCTGGCTTAGAAGCGATTATCCCAATCGCACCAAACACCTCTTACTATCACTACTACCGCAGCAATGGTTTGGTGCGTCACCCAGGCGGCTATCTGGGCGAAGACATTGATCAACTGTATGACTTCATCTACAGCGGCGCGCCAGAAAAACGCGACTACTGCAACAAGACCATCCGTGATGGTTTGTACCCTGCCAAATATGATCGCAAAAATGGCGACTACAATGATTTTTGGGCAGAGCGTGATTTGCTTACCAAGATCAAAGGTGTCAAAGCCGCGACCTTGTTAGCGCATGGTCAGCAAGATTGGAACGTCATGCCTGAGCATTCAATTCGCATTTACGATGCCTTGAAAAAACAAGGCGTACCAACCCAACTGTATTTGCATCAAGGCGGACACGGTGGTGGCACTCCACCATTAGAAATGCGTAATCGCTGGTTCTCGCATTATTTGTACGGTATCGATAATGGGGTAGAACGCGATGCCCGCGCCATGATCGTTCGTGAAAGCACTGAACGCGGCGCACCACCAACGCCATATTTGGACTTCCCAAATCCTGAGGCGACCAATGTCACTTTGAGTTTGGGTGCAGGTGGTAACAAAGCCGGTAGCTTACAGCTCCAAGCACAAAGCAAAACCGCCAGCAAAGCCATCATTGAAAAACTCGTCGATGACGTGCAATACAAAGGTGGCGTGCTCGCCAGCGCAGAGCAATCGCCACATCGCTTGATTTACGCCACGCCAGAGTTGACCGAGTCTGTCCATTTGTCCGGCACACCAAGTATCAAGATTCGTCTTGCCGCCAACAAAGCCGCCGCCAATTTGTCAGTCTGGTTAGTCACCTTACCGTTTGATGGCAAAGAAGTCGGCTCCAACGGGCAGCTCGGCGTCGTCACCCGAGGCTGGGCAGATCCACAAAATCATAGGGCATTGACCAAGACCGGCAACTACGATTCCAAACTCGCAGGCACACCCTTAGTACCAGGAAAATTCGTTGATCTGACCTTCGATCTACAAGCGATGGACCGCGTCATCCCAGCAGGTAAACGCCTAGCATTAATGATCATGTCCAGCGATCATGACTTTACGCTGTGGCCGAAGGCGGGGACAGAATTAAGCGTCGATCTATCGCAGACGTCCATCGTTTTGCCAGTGGTAGGTGGCGTAGATAATTTGAAAAAGGGATTGGGTAATTAGTCTGACCGAACACAAAGGCGGTGGTATGGCGAAAGCGCAGCAAACGGAATTGGAAAAAATGGCCGGACTAGGTCCCAAATCCAGTGCCATGCTGCGTCAAATCGGCATCCACACCGCCGCTGAGTTATTAGCTGCAGATCCATATCATTTGTATCTGCAGCTAAAGCAAACTCTCCCCTCGACCAGTTTGAACATGCTCTACGCCATCATGGGCGCGCAAGAAAATCGTCACTGGCAAGAGATCAAGCGAGAGCGACGTTTAGAGATTTTGCTGCGATTGGAGGAGTTGGGTATCGCATAGATTTACGATATCTCCTAGGTGCTGAACTGATTTTGTAGATACTGTCTCGTCCGTCAAGCGAATTCTGGATTAAATGGGATCTTGGATTTTAAAATAGCGAAGGCCAAAGAAAGAAGTTTCCTCATGCAGGCAATGATAGCGATCATCTTTGGTTTTCCAGCGACGAGTAGTCGTTGA
>NZ_JACOFW010000089.1 GCF_014284305.1 Affinundibacterium seohonense | reverse complement strand
AAGAAGTGCCTTTGGCTGAACAACCGGCGATGCTTGACCGTTCGGCGCTAGAGTTCTGCTTAGCTGATGCTTTCCACCCTGGCTGTGAAATGACTTGGCCGGTGCGACATGCGACGATGTATAGCGAACCTTATCGTTGGCGCCATCGTAGCCAAGACAATCCAGAACCCAATTATGGCAGCACGCTCACCCCAGCGGAGGCACTGTCCTATAACGGGCCGTTGTTCAGTCAATTTCCAGGCTCAATTACGCGATGGATGGCAATTCCGTGGCAGACAGACACTGCCAGCTGTCGTTCTGGCTATGACCGCCAATACGATCCATTCCTGCCGACGTTCTGGCCAGCTCGAGTGCCAAATCAAGTATTAAGCAATGAAGACTACCAAAAAGTGATCGACATCAACCTACCGCGACAAGAACGTATTGCCGCGTTTCAAAATCGAGTCGACTGGGATCGTACCTTAGGTGTGG
>NZ_JACOFW010000088.1 GCF_014284305.1 Affinundibacterium seohonense | reverse complement strand
ACAATGTCGTCGAAGGCACGAACTTGGTCTACACCGTCTCCTTGTCGAGCCCAACAACCATCGCCTCGACTTATGCGTATGCGTTGGGTGGTGGAACAGCGACATCGGGCAGTGATTACAACGCCACACCGACGTTCAGTAATGGTGTGACTTTGGTTGGTGGTAATTTGATCGTTCCAGCAGGTGTTACCAACTTTACGGTAACGGTGGCAACAATCGACGATGCCAGCTTAGAGGCAGTGACACCAGAGACCTTACCATTGGTCATCGCTGGCGTGACGGGCGCTGGTGGCATCATCGACAATGACAAGCCAACGATCACCACAGTCGAGCCAGGTACTCCAGGTATCGGCGATGACAATGTGGTCGAAGGTAACAACCTGATTTACACGGTCAGTTTGTCAGCGGCGACATCGAATGTCTCCACCTACGCTTACAGCTTAGGCGGTGGTACAGCGACAGCCGGTAGTGATT
>NZ_JACOFW010000087.1 GCF_014284305.1 Affinundibacterium seohonense | reverse complement strand
GGTTGGCAACGCTACTAGGGGCACTATAGTAGCTAGGGTAGATACCGCATATAGATGGCAAGTTAAAAGCCAACAGAGCTTGGGCTTGAGCTAGAGTCTGATCAAAGTAGAGACCACCAAACTGCTGGAGGTGTTGCTGTTGGACAGTCGCCCAAACACTGTTAATGGCCTGGTACTGAGATTGTTGCGCCATCAGCCTGAGCTGTTGGCAGCACTGCTGCTGCAAGACTTGGTTGTTTCTCAGTGGAAACGTAGCTGATTGCCAGAGGGGGGATGCCGCTATGTTATACTGCTGCCTTACGAACTCATTGCAAGGGCTAAGCACCTGTTGCTGCAGCAGGACATGCGGCTGCAGCTGATATTGCCTATAACTCTGACTGAAAACATCAAGCTGCGCAGAGGCGCTGCATGCAGCAATAGCAAGGAGAGCAAAGACGAAAATGATCTTCATTGTTACAGGACACTAGTTCTTTTCTTCCTGCTATAATGCTTGAGTTGTG
>NZ_JACOFW010000086.1 GCF_014284305.1 Affinundibacterium seohonense | reverse complement strand
TCATCGACAATGACAAGCCAACGATCACCACAGTCGAGCCAGGTACCCCAGGCATCGGCGATGACAATGTGGTCGAAGGTAACAACCTGATTTACACGGTCAGTTTGTCAGCGGCGACATCGAATGTTTCCACCTACGCTTATAGCTTAGGTGGTGGTACAGCCACTGCCGGTGCTGATTACAACACCACACCAACGTTCAGTAATGGCGTCACCTTAGTTGGCGGCAATTTGATCGTGCCAAGTGGCGTGACCAGCTTCACGGTCACCGTCGCCACGATCAATGATGTCGTCGTCGATTCCGCATCCCCAGAAACACTGCCATTGGTTGTTGGTGGCGTGACAGGTAACGGCGGCATCATCGACAATGATCAACCAACGATCACCACTGTCGAACCAGGCGCACCAGGAACAGGCGACAACAATGTCGTCGAAGGCACGAACTTGGTCTACACCGTCTCCTTGTCGAGCCCAACAACCATCGCCTCGACTTATGCGTATGCGTTGGGTGGTGGAACAG
>NZ_JACOFW010000085.1 GCF_014284305.1 Affinundibacterium seohonense | reverse complement strand
AGTTCATCCAATCCGTTAAAATTGAATGATTACGTTGCTATTGTTTGCCGCGTAAAAGTTATTTGGAATTGCTATGGGACGACGAGCCCACCCTTGGGTTTCAACCCGACATGTAGATAGTTGCCCATAGCTAATTCTGTTAAATCTGAACAGTATCCTAGGCCGATGGCATTTCATTGCATAGAGCTTGTATCCACAAGGTTAGATAAAACAGAGCCCCAAATGATCGTCAACTTACTTTACTCTTCAGCTAATTATGTACATTGGTATTGACATTGCAAAACTAAAATTTGATGCAGCTCTTCTCACTGAAGATGGTAGATATAAGCACAAATCTTTCAATAATACAGTCACTGGTTTTGCTGAACTTCTTTTATGGTGCCAATCACTGCATGTAAAAGAGCCTCATTTTTGTATGGAGGCTACAGGTGTTTATTACGAAGCATTAGCCAACTATTTAGTGGATGAGAAGTACAAAGTCTCCGTCGTAAATCCTGCTCAAATTGCTGCTTTTTCTGGTAGCGC
>NZ_JACOFW010000084.1 GCF_014284305.1 Affinundibacterium seohonense | reverse complement strand
ACCTGGTCAATTTTGGATGGGCGTCAACATTGCCGGCACCCCATTCGACATGAGAAATTCGAAATTCGAATTGTAATGAATTTCAAATTTCATCGGGATCGTCAACAAGGGGAGTTGGAAATGTGGCTGCAGAAAAACAGTGGTGGTATAGGCGCCTGGCGATCCTGGCTCATCGGTTACAATTACTTTGGCATTTCGCAATGGCTTGTTTGCATTGATGCTAATTGACGTATCGTCGAAAACGTAGTCGGAGATCCAATCATTTAAAGAATCCTCTACTTTGTCACGCGAGAGGAATCCGCCTAACTTGTTACGCATGATGATTTTGATGTAGTGCATGAAGCGAGATGCCGCTAGGACGTAGGGTAATTTTGCGCAGATTCTGGCATGTTCATTTGTGCTATTGTCGAAGTACTTCTTTGGTATGAAGCAGGTATTTGCACTGATAAAAGCAGCGTGTGTTGACCCTTTACAGTGGCAAAGCGGTATGAAGCCGAGATTCGTCAGTTCGTTCGCACGTCTATCCGTGATT
>NZ_JACOFW010000083.1 GCF_014284305.1 Affinundibacterium seohonense | reverse complement strand
CTACTGTTGTGGTTGCTGACAGAGACACGGTGTAGACGAGATCATTGCCTTCGACCACATTGTCACCAGCGACGCCTGGTGCGCCTGGTTCGACGGTGGTGATGCTTGGTTGGTCATCATCAATAATACCGCCATTGCCTGTCACACCACCAATGACCAATGGTAAGGATTCTGGTGAGGCGGAATCGACGACACTGTCGTTGATCGTCGCAACGGTGACCGTGAAGCTGGAAACACCGGCTGGAACGATCAGGCTGCCACCGACTAAGGTCACACCATTGCTGAACGTGGCTGTGCTGTTGTAATCGGCACCGGCTGTCGCTGTACCACCGCCTAAGTTGTAAGCATAAGTCGAAGCGACCGTTGTGGCAGCGCTTAAGCTGACTGTGTAGACCAAGTCATTGCCTTCGACCACATTGTCACCAGCGACGCCTGGTGCGCCTGGTTCCACTGTCGTGATGCTTGGTTGGTCATCATCCAAGATACCGCCGTTGCCTGTTACCCCACCGATCACCAATGGTAAGGATTCTGGTGAGGCGGAATCGACGACACTGT
>NZ_JACOFW010000082.1 GCF_014284305.1 Affinundibacterium seohonense | reverse complement strand
GGCAATGGAATGGACTCCTCCCCCTACGGCATCAAATGTGCCAAACTAATTAGAGGTAAAACTGATTAGTTCACAGAGGAGAAGTCCAAATGAATATTACTCGAATTGGTATCGATCTGGCAAAGCAAGTATTTCAATTACATGGTGTAGATCGATTTGAGAAAGTGGTGCTGCGCAAGCAATTACGGCGTGCCCAAATGTATGATTTTTTCAGGAATTTACCACCCTGTTTGATCGGTATGGAAGCCTGTGGATCTTCACACTACTGGGCAAGAGAACTGCGCAAGTATGGACATCAGGTTAAATTGATTGCTGCGCAATTCGTCAAACCGTATGTAAAGAGCGGGAAGAATGATGCCAATGATGCAGAAGCGATTTGTGAAGCCGTCGGTCGTCCGTCAATGCGTTTCGTTTCGATCAAAGAGGTGGATCAGCAAGTCGTTCAGGCTGAGCATAGAATTCGTAGTCGCCTGATTCGCGCCAGAACAGCTTTATGCAATGAAATACGCGGCCTGTTAGGTGAGTTTGGTATTGTGATTGCGCTAGGGGTATCGCAGGTTCGGCAAGCTTTGCCT
>NZ_JACOFW010000081.1 GCF_014284305.1 Affinundibacterium seohonense | reverse complement strand
TAACGCAGAGCTAAGGGGCAGCGTAAGGCTGGGCATAAAATGCGAAGCATGCCCAGACTGAAGCTGTCCAGCGAACGTATGTGAGCGGCCTTGAGCGACCTGTTAGCAGTCATTTTATCCTCATTTGTTCTACCCATTTATTAGGCATACCGTTGTAATAGTCTCTAATACGGTCTTCGATGTGATTTACAGCCCAGACTGCGCACCTTTGTAGATTTAAACACTCCTCTCTTTTTGCGGAGCGTATGACACCTCCAACATATATTTCAAATTTTGTTGGATTTAATGCGTCTTGAATAAATTTTGGTAATGGCTGTGAATTTTCTTTGCTGATAGAAGCCTTGCCCGCTTTTAGCCAACGACCATCTCGGATCGCGTCGTCATTTACAGCTTCTCTGAATAGTACTTGAGTGTTAACTATTTCATCGGGTGTTAAATTGGTTTTTCCTTTTGTATTAAAAAAAACCATGTCAACTTCAGGCAAAACTTGCGCATGAATAAAAAAATCATCGATTGGGATGATTACGATGGAACCAATGGTTCTTCTTTGGCGAGCTACCATAATGACCTGCTAACG
>NZ_JACOFW010000080.1 GCF_014284305.1 Affinundibacterium seohonense | reverse complement strand
GGTTCAATTTGATCAAAGTACATTGTTCAAATTAATTTATGGATCCGAATATGACACGTATGGCGGTTGTCCTTATGGCTTGCTGTTGGGGGGATTTGAAATCGGTAGTAGTTCAAGGGATATCTCTTTTTTAAATAACATCGCCGCAATTTCAGCGGCTGCACATGTACCATTCATTTCTGCTGCGTCGGCTTCCCTGTTTGGGTTAGACAGTTTTCACCATCTTCCAAAGCCGCGTGATCTTTCTAAGATTTTTGAAAGCCCCGATCTCATAGGATGGAGAGATTTCTGCGAAAGCGACAATGCTCTATACGTAAGCCTTGTTTTGCCGCATGTACTGTTGCGTCTGCCGTATCGAAAAAGTGGCTTCCCGGTAGAAGAATTTGAGTTCGAAGAACTCGCCGGCGACTCTGCCAGCGAACCCAATTTCGATCATTTTCTTTGGGGGAATGCGGCGTACCTTCTTGCACAACGCATCATGTCCGCATTCTCAATCTATCACTGGACGGCAGCGATACATGGCATTGAAGATGGTGGGCTAGTTGAAAATTTGCCGCTCTACCAATATCAAAACATGTCAGGAATGACAGTGCAGCTATGTCCTACTACAGTAC
>NZ_JACOFW010000008.1 GCF_014284305.1 Affinundibacterium seohonense | reverse complement strand
AGTAAAGCGCTTGAGTACGTTCACGGATGAAGTCGAAGGAGATGTGACGATCAATTAAACGAAGCAGGTGGTCTTTCGGAACCAGTTGTTCCAAGGTGACCATTTCTAATTCGTGTTGGAAAGGTGTGGGTGTTTTTAGCATGCCGCTATTAAACCAAAAGGCCTCGCACTTGGCGAGGCCTTTTGGGGTTTGTCAGCAGTCTGACCCGCCAAATGCGGGTTTTTTTATTGTCTATCTGCCTGCTTAACCGCAAGCCCCAACATATCCGCAAGAAACACAGCGCGAACAGCCGTCGATTTTCTGTAACGCATAAGCGCCGCAATCAGGGCATTTTTTACCTGTTGCGGTATAGGTCATCGGCGCTGATTCGGGATCATAAGCCAAATCATCCATGCCATAGGCGAGCTGCTTATTTTTGAATTTTTCAGCGAGCACGACGATTGGTACCTGATTGCCCCCTGCGTCTAAGAAGCCACGTTTCATGAGTATCCGCTGTAGAGAATAGCCAATCGCCGCCACTTCTGATTCATGAAACAGAGGAGCTTGTGAGCCATCGTCTTTGGTGATCATGCCACAACGTACTGTGCCTTTATCCCAGACAACTTCACGCATATCAGCGAGTGCTTTGGCGATGGATCCGCCTGAGCGTGCTGCCATCGAAAGCAAGCGCATACTGGCGGATATCCATTGCTGGCCGTCGTTCTTTTGACCGGCCGGCATAAAGAATTCAAACGGACGTTCTATGGTTGCTAACTCGCCGCCAACTATGCCTTGGATGTGAATGAAACTGACTGTCAGATACACAGTTTTTTTACCTTCATAGGTCATGTACTGAACTTTGGATGTCACTGATTCGAGATCTCCAAATGGGCGACCATCAAATTGTTTGCGCAGTAAATCGTCATCTGGCACAGCTTTCACAGCGGGCGCTGCGGTTTCAGTGCTGACAGACAATACGCTGCCAAGAATATTGTTAGGACGATAGGTAGCCAGTCCTTTTAGTCCTGCGCGCCAGGCATCCATATATAAATTTTGGAAATCCGCATACGGATAATCTGCCGGTACGTTGACGGTCTTGGAAATGGCAGAATCGACATAAGGTTGTACCGCTTGCAGCATCAACATATGGTCATTCGCGGACATATTTAGGGCCGTGACAAAGGCGGGCGGTAATTTGCTATCGTCTGATACGTCATTACCCAAATGGCGATACAGGCGCCAGGCGTGATCTGCGACTTCATATATTTTACTATCGCCTACTGCCATGCGTTTTTTACGGTTGTAGACCCAGGAAAACGCAGGTTCGATACCATTCGAGGCATTGTCGGCAAAAGCTAAAGTGATCGTGCCAGTCGGGGCAATTGAGAGTAAATGCGAGTTACGCAAACCATGTTGGGCGATTTGTTGACGTAAATTATCCGGCAGACGTTTTGCAAATGCGCCTTGCAAATATTGTTCATGATCGAATAGAGGAAATGCGCCTTTTTCTTTTGCGAGTTCGACTGAGGTTTGATACGAGGTATTACGCATCGCTTCGGCAACCTGAGTTGCAAATGCGCGTCCTTCAGCAGAATCGTAACGTAAGCCCAGCATGACTAATACGCTGCCTAAACCTAAGAAGCCCAAGCCGACACGGCGCTTCGACATAGCTTCATCTTGTTGCTGCTGCAGCGGCCAAGCGGTGGCATCGAGCACATTGTCCAACATGCGAGTAGCGACACTAACCACAGCTTGAAATGCTTCGAAGTCGAAACTGGCTTGTTCAGTAAATGCAGACTTAGCAAAGCGCGTTAAATTGATAGAGCCGAGACAGCAGCAACCGTAGTCAGGTAAGGGCTGTTCGCCGCAAGGATTGGTGGCTTCGATCGTTTCGCAATAGTGCAAATTGTTTTCCGCGTTGATGCGGGATAAAAACAGGATGCCAGGCTCAGCGTGGTCGTAGGTCGATTTCATGACCTCATCCCACAGATCGCGCGCTTTCACGGTCTGGTATACCCATAGGCCATGTTCATTTTGATACGCGCCGTTTTGTTTTTTGTCGTCGCTAGGTTCCGCTTTGTGAGCCAATAGAAAATCACCATCACTGGCAACTGCGTTCATAAACGCGTCAGTCACACCTATAGAAATATTAAAATTAGTGAGGCCACCTTGGTCCTTAGCGTGGATAAATTCCAAAATGTCAGGGTGATCACAGCGTAATACGCCCATCTGCGCACCGCGACGTGCTCCAGCCGATTCAACAGTCGAGCATGAGGCATTAAACACCTGCATAAACGAGACTGGGCCAGAAGCGCGAGATCGTGTGCCTCTCACCAAAGCATCTTTGGGACGTATCGTGGAAAAATCGTAACCGACACCGCCACCGCGACGCATCGTTTCCGCTGCATCTGACAAGGCGGTGTAGATACCCGGCTTACCATCGGTGGTGCTGGAGACTGAGTCGCCGACAGGTTGTACAAAACAGTTGATCAAGGTCGCGTGTAAATCCATACCAGCGGCGGAATTAATCCTGCCTGCTGGTACGAAGCCGTTTTTCTGCGCCCACAGGAATTTTTCTTCATAGTAGGCTTGGAAGTCTGGCGCTTCTACGCTGGATAGGGCTTTGGCGACACGCCCTTGCACGTCGTGGATGGTTGCTTCTTCGCCTTTGGCGTATTTTTCCAAAAGGACATCGAGGGAAATTTCTTGTGGTGACATATCAGTCAATCCTAGGATTTTGTCGTTGGCATTCATGCTTTATTTTTCGTGGAAGGAGATCAGAGAGTGATGCTTTGCAGCAGAAATTAACGCCCCATTATAGACCTCTGTGCAGCTTTTTCCTTGACTCTTCTCAATTAGAAATAAATGGTTTTTAAGTAACTTTTTTTACTATTGAGGCTACTCCTATTGCGCATTTATGTCGAAAAAGGCGCTGGGTTTATCGGTATTTTTCGAGACACTTTGAAAAATGTAGGGTTTATTGATTTAAGTTAAGGGTTTCGACCCTATGAGTAAGTCGACTTTGATTTACATAAGAATGATTCTCGTTTATAGTTTTGTCTTGAAACAAGTTTCCTAATTGATCGCGACCCAGATTAGCGCTATGAACTCCATAAATATTGATATGGCAACGCCAGCGAATTTCACTCAGCCTGCACCAGCAGCTTCGCAGTATTCGCCATCGCTGAGTATTTCCGCTGAGGTGAAAAAGCTAGCGGATATTGCGATCGGAGAAAAATGTGTGGTGCGTCAATTGGTCGCGCCGTCTGGAATGCCAGAGTGGCTGACACAATTGGAAGATATCGGCTTTATTGCAGGGGAGCCAGTCACCCTGATGGCCCGAGGCGCGTTTGGCGGTGATCCTTTGGTGGTTCGAATCGGTCTTTCTACTTTTGCTTTACGCAAAGCCGAAGCGGCTTGCGTGTTGGTCGATGTGCTGGAGGATTCTTCCATGAACAAGGTTGCTGCATGAAACAAGTGAAACCCGCAGTCGTACACTTTCATGCTAGTGGTCCCTTAGTCGCCTTAGTTGGTAATCCGAATTGCGGTAAAACAGCCTTATTCAATCTACTTACCGATAGCAAACAAAAAGTCGCCAACTACGCTGGCGTCACGGTAGAGCGCAAAGAAGGGCGTTTTCACACTGCTGCGGGTAAAAGCTTGCGCGTGCTGGATTTGCCCGGCACATACAGTTTGCATCCACGCTCTCCTGACGAACGAGTCACGCATGATGTCTTGTACGGTAATGCTGTGGGCGAAAAGCGTCCTGATTACGTGGTGTGTGTGGTGGATGCCACCAATTTACGGCGCGGCTTGCGCTTAGTCATCGCGGTGCAGCGTCTTGGTATCCCGTGCATGGTTGCGCTAAATATGACGGATATGGCGGAACAGCGCGGTTTGCATATTGATGAGCAGGCATTGGCGCGTGAGCTGGGAATTCCGGTGGTGCGCACGGTAGGCGTCAAGCAAGGTGGCGATAGCGCTTTGAAAGCCATGCTGGATGATATTGAAATTTTAAATCAAACATCGAATAGTCATGCACATCTGGATGACAGTGATCCTGCCATCCAATCACATACCGATCTCGATCACGAGCGTATACGTCAGATTTTGGCGAAACTGGGCTTGGATGAAATCGTCCCGCACAACGTCAGTGACAAGATTGATCGTGTCGTGCTGCATCCCGTGCTTGGGCCAACACTTTTAGCCATTATTTTATTTTTAGTTTTTCAAGCCGTGTTCGCTTGGGCGACGGTACCTATGGATTTGATCAAAGAGGGTACGGAATGGCTGGGCGCAAGCGTTTCTAATTTGCTGCCCGAAGGTTGGGTACAAAGTTTGATCGTCAACGGCATTATTGCGGGGGCGGGTGGCGTGATCGTATTCTTGCCACAAATTCTGATTTTGTTCTTCTTCATCTTGATATTAGAAGAGTCTGGCTACTTGCCACGAGCCGCCTTCTTGTTGGATCGTCTGATGGGTGGTGTTGGTTTGTCGGGACGTTCTTTTATTCCTTTGTTATCTAGTTTCGCTTGTGCGATTCCAGGTATTATGGCTGCACGCACAATTGCCAATCCACGTGATCGCATGGTGACAATTATGATCGCGCCTTTGATGACTTGTTCAGCTCGTTTGCCGGTGTACGCCTTGTTGATTGGTGCCTTCATTCCGCAGCGCGATGTTTGGGGCGTTTTTGAATTGCAAGGATTGGTTTTGTTCGCTCTGTATGGCGCTGGCATTCTCGGTGCATTGGGGGTTGCTTGGGTCTTGAAACGATTTACGGCGCAAAGCCAGATTCGTACCTTAATGATGGAATTGCCGAGCTATCACTTACCCACGATTCGTAATGTATTGATCGGTTTGAAACAACGTGTGGTGATTTTTATGAGTCGCGTTGGTGGCATCATTTTGGTGTTGACGATCGCCTTATGGTTTCTTGCCAGTTATCCTGGCGCACCCGCTGGTGCAACAGGAATGCCGATTGAATATAGTTTTGCTGGCTACATCGGTAAAGCATTGGCAGTGGTGTTTGAGCCTATTGGTTTTAACTGGCAAATCAGTATTGCTTTAGTGCCGGGTATGGCAGCACGTGAAGTGGCAGTTAGCTCGCTAGGAACCGTGTATGCTTTGGCAGCGGCGGGCAGCGATACGGCTGAGGCACTGGCGCCTTTAATTGCACAACAGTGGAGTATCGCAACCGCTTTGTCACTATTGGCGTGGTATGTTTTTGCGCCACAATGTTTGTCGACGATAGCGACCGTCAAGCGCGAGACTGGCGGTTGGAAAATGCCTATGATCATGCTGGGCTATCTATTTGCACTCGCTTATCTGGCATCGTTCATTACCTACCGAATCGCACTCGCTTGTGGCTTGGGCTAACTAAGATCAGAGCGGCATCAATTTAAACAAGCTGGGCGAGATTTTCTAAAATGTCCGTCCAGCCTTGGACCACACTGGCTTCATAATCTGTCCAGACGCCTTCGTGCACAAGCTGTAAAACACAGCCAGACTCGGATCTGCTAATGTTGAGTGTGACGTAGGTGGCAGGAAAAGGATTGCCACCAAAACTAAAGCGCAGGTGCTGCGGTCTATCGATCTCTAAATACTCGCCAACATGTTCTACATCGACACCGTCTCTGGTCTCGATAATACAAAATCTGCCGCCAATGCGTGCATCGATTTCTACGGTCTTCATAACGCCAGTCGGCGTTGCAAATAAAAAATTTCCTGCTTTTTGCGGATCTAGCCAAGCATCAAAAACCGCTTCGGCAGAGGTTGTAAATTCACGTGATACCTTCACGATGACTGTGGCTTGGAGCATCTTGATCCCCTTTTTTTCTCTCAGCGGGCGCTGGTTCGATTCCCGCCGACTCAATAAAAAAAGCCATCCAATAGGAATTGGATAGCTTTTTTTAATCTTGGTGGAGTCGGCGGGAATCGAACCCGCGTCCAAGAGCACTCTACAGACAGTTCTACATACTTAGTGCTGTTATTTAATTTAACCCTGACGACGCGAACGCACACGCTGCGGCAAGACGAGTTACCTATTATTTAGTTCCAAGCTAAGTAACCCAACTTGAAACGATTCCCTATAAATGACTCTAAGCTGTTACCAGCCCGCCCTAGGGAAGAAGCGGTTAAGAGCTAGCGAGCAATTAAGCTGCTAATGCGTACGAGTTATCGTTTGCAGTTATATATTTCAGATTGTATTTACGAGGTAGTCTGGCCTCGGTATGCCCTGCGCTGCTTTGCAACCCCTGTCGAAACCAGGTCGACCCCAAAGCGGTACTAAGTATACTCTATATGGGGCGAGTGCTCCAAGTTTCAACTATTTATTTACGCTGTTTGGGTTTGCAATATTTTGCCACGAACTAATTCTAATAATTCTAGGGGGGAATCGAGTATGGCATCGGCCCTCCAGTGCGTTGGTTCTGTCGCGCCACAATAACCCCAAGCTGCTGCGACACTCGTCATGCCAGCGGCTTGTGCTGCTTGGATATCACGCAAATCATCGCCAACATACCAACATTCAGAGGGCGGAACTTTAATTCTGCGAGCCGCTTCGAAAAGTGGTTCGGGATGCGGTTTTGCATGGGCAGTGGTATCTCCAGATATGACGCAGGCAGCATCGGTTAACTCGATTTGTGGAATCAGAGGGGTGGTAAATCTTTCTGCCTTATTGGTAATAATGCCCCATGTGACATTTAATTGCTCTAGTCCGCTGAGTAACTCTTTGATGCCCGAAAACAGTTGACTATGCACGGCAATCGACGCTTCATAGTTCGCGAGAAATTCCAGGCGCATAGCTTCGTACTCTGGATGCTCGGGTGCGATTTGAAACCCGGCACCGATTAAGCCGCGTGCACCTGCTGAGGCAAAAGGGCGCAAGCTAAGATAAGGGGCTGCAATTAAGCCGCGGTTGACGCGCATTAGATTGACCGCTGCCGCCAAATCAGGCGCGGTGTCAGCAAGCGTGCCATCTAAGTCAAATAGAACTGCTTTTGGTGTAATCATAGGGGGCGAGTGCAGGCGACTAAATAATTTACGCTAGTGTCTTGATTTAACGAGTAAATTTTGGTTAAAGGGTTGTAGCTCATGCCTTTCATGGCATCGACGATAAGTCCGGCATTGCGGATATCTTGGGTTAATTCAGCTGGTGTAATGAACTTTTCGTAATCATGCGTTCCCTTAGGGAGCATCTGTAATAAATATTCGGCGCCAATGATGGCGAATAAATAGGCTTTTGGATTGCGGTTGATCGTAGAGAAAAACACTTTGCCGCCGGGTTTGACTAGTTTGGTACAAGCGCGGATCACGGAAGCTGGGTTGGGTACATGTTCCAGCATTTCCATGCAGGTCACAACATCGTATTGTCCTGCCTCACGCTCTGCCAAGTCTTCGGCCGCGATTTTTTCGTAGCGAACTTGGACGCCGGACTCCAAGCTGTGTAAGTCCGCTACCTTTAACGCTTTGTCCGACAAGTCAATACCAGTTACATCGGCTTTTTTCTTTGCCATCGATTCTGCCAAGATGCCGCCGCCACAGCCAATATCGATAACTTTCCTGCCAGCTAAAGGCGCGATATTATTGATCCACTCTAGTCTCAACGGGTTGATTTCGTGTAAAGGTTTAAATTCTGAGCTGGGATCCCACCAGCGATGCGCCAAATCGCTAAATTTTTGAATTTCAGACGGATCGACGTTGGTGTTTGCATTATCGGGGGCGATTGTAGGCATGAGGATTCTTGGCAGTAGTGAAAATAAACACGAGTGAGCGATAAGTGTGTGCGTATCAACTCACTCATTAATTGTGAAGAAAGTGGCGTCATTCTAAAGCAAATAAGGGCGAAAGTTTTTTTCACCAATATTGCTTGTGAGAGAAACTGAAACTTTTTTGATTGGCCATAAAAAAACCCGCCGAAGCGGGTTTTTGTCTAAGCAAATTTAAGATTACTTAGTGATCGTGCGTGTACCAACCACTTCGATTTCAACGCGGCGGTTTTTAGCGCGGCCTTCTTTAGTTTTGTTATCAGCAACAGGTTGTTTTTCGCCTTTACCTTCGGAGAAAACACGTTTTGCATCGATACCGCGGCTGATGATGTAAGCCTTTACTGCGTCAGAGCGACGGATAGACAATTTTTGATTGTATTCATCTGTACCAACAGAATCCGTGTGACCAACTGCGACGATCACTTCTAGGTTGACATCTTTCAATTTAGAAGCCATGTCATCCAATTTTACTTTCGCTTCAGGTTTCAAAATTGCTTTGTCGAAATCAAAAAACGCATCAGCTGCAAAAGTCACTTTTTCAGATGTAGGAACTGGCGCTGGAGCAGGAGCTGGTGCTGGTGGCGGTGGTGGCGGAGCAACCGGTGCTGGTGGAGCAACTGGTGCTGGCGGTGCTGGTGGAACTAATGGCAAATCACAGCCTGCAACAGCATCGGCAGGTGTGTAATAGCCAGTGCGCCAGCACAAACCGAATGGATCGCGAACGATGATGCCACGTGCGTCTTGAACATAAGCGCTATACGGCGTATTTGCTTTAATGTCAGTGATGGTGGTTTGAGCAGATGCAGAAAAAGAAGCAACCGCTGTTGCTGCAATCGCGAGCTTGACTAAAAGTTTCATATATTTTCCCTCGGTTGAGAATAAGCGCAGAAAACTGCGTTAAAAAATGCAAAAGTGCAAGATACAAATTCTGTAAAAGTAGAATTTTAACACGTGCTCAATGACAACAGTGTGACTCTCATAGCAGAACTGTTCTAATTTGTAGTGCAAGCTGGTGTTTTTCGGCAAGTAGAGTTTGCCATAAGTCTTTCCAGCTTCCTTGAAATGTATCAACGCCTCGCTATATGGTGAAAATTATTGTCTTTTTTTGGCAACAGGAAAAATCACGACTCGTGACTTCGAATTTGTTGCGATCTGATAAAGAATTGTGATTGATTTTGAGGGATTTGCCTTTGGCGATTTGGATGGGTGTATGAGTGAACTTTGAAGAACTAGAAAAACGCTGATTGCGCAAGAGAGCCGTGTTAAAATGAGCAGTTGAACACTAAATGTTGGTCGCGTTAATTTAAATAAGAGTCGTGCAATTATTTAGTGAAGAGATGCAGGTCTTCCGCCAGCCTCGTGCTGGCTTGTTATTTTAACCAAGCTTACTGCTGTTTTTTTAAGCACTTAGACAAGTCTGACCGCCAATGGATCAATTCGCAAAAGAAACACTCCCGATTTCCCTTGAAGAAGAAATGCGCAAGAGCTACCTCGATTACGCGATGAGCGTTATCGTAGGCCGTGCTTTGCCGGACGTGCGTGATGGTTTAAAACCTGTGCATAGACGCGTTTTGTTCGCGATGCATGAAATGAATAACGTCTACAACCGCCCATTCGTTAAATGTGCGCGTGTGGTCGGTGAAGTTATGGGTAAGTATCACCCGCATGGTGATGCTTCAATTTACGATACTTTGGTGCGTATGGCGCAGGATTTCTCTTTGCGTTACACCTTGGTTGACGGACAGGGTAACTTCGGTTCTGTCGACGGTGATAATGCAGCGGCGATGCGTTATACCGAGTGCCGCTTAGATAAAATCGCCAATGAAATTTTGGCTGATATCGACAAAGAAACCGTTGATTTCGTTCCTAACTATGATGGTAAAGAAAAAGAGCCTTCCGTTCTGCCAACCCGCATTCCAAATTTGTTGATCAATGGTTCGTCAGGTATTGCGGTTGGTATGGCGACGAACATTCCGCCACATAATATTACAGAAATCATCAATGGCGCTTTGCATGTCTTGCGAAATCCAGAATGCACGATTGATGAATTGATCGAAATTATTCCAGCGCCAGATTTCCCAACGGCTGGTTTGATCTACGGCGTTTCTGGTGTTCGTGATGGTTATCGTACAGGTCGTGGTCGCGTGGTAATGCGTGCTAAGACCCACTTTGAAGAATATGGCAAAGAAGGTCGCACAGCGATTATCGTCGATGAGTTGCCGTACCAAGTTAATAAAAAATCCTTGTTAGAACGTATCGCGGAAAACGTGCGCGATAAGAAGCTCGAAGGTATTTCCGATATTCGTGATGAATCCGATAAGTCGGGTATGCGCGTAGTGATCGAATTGAAGCGTGGCGAAGTTCCTGAAGTTGTGTTGAATAATTTGTACAAACAAACGCAATTGCAAGACACCTTCGGTATGAACATGGTTGCACTGGTAAATGGTCAACCGAAGTTATTGAACTTGAAGCAAATGCTCGAATGCTTCTTGTCGCATCGCCGTGAAGTGGTCACACGTCGTACTGTTTTTGAATTGCGTAAAGCACGTGACCGTGGTCATGTATTGGAAGGCTTGGCTGTTGCCTTGGCGAATATCGACGATTTCATCGCGATTATTAAAGCCGCTCCAACACCGCCGTTGGCTAAAGTTGAATTGATGAACCGCGCATGGGATAGTTCCATGGTGCGTGAAATGTTGACGCGTACCGCTGCGGATAATCCAGGCGGCATCGAAGCTTTCCGTCCGGAGAGTTTGCCTAAGCATTACGGTATTCAAACAGATGGTTTGTACAAATTGTCCGACGATCAAGCCCAAGAAATTTTGCAAATGCGTTTGCAACGTTTGACAGGTTTGGAACAAGACAAGATCGTTAATGAATATAAAGACGTGATGGCTGAAATTGCAGATCTTTTGGATATTTTGTCCAAGCCAGAACGTGTTACCGTCATCATTACTGATGAAATGACAGCTTGCATGAACGAATATGGTATCGGCAATAAAGATGCACGTCGTTCAGAAATCGTTTTGAATGCGACCGATCTCGAAACCGAAGATTTGATTACACCGGTCGATATGGTCGTGACTTTGTCGCATACTGGTTATATGAAGTCGCAACCACTCTCAGAATACCGCGCACAAAAACGTGGTGGTCGTGGCAAGCAAGCGACTGCAACGAAGGATGACGACTGGATCGAACAATTGTTCGTTGCGAATACGCATGATTACATCTTATGCTTCTCAAACCGTGGTCGTTTGTATTGGTTGAAAGTGTGGGAAGTGCCACAAGGTTCGCGCAATTCACGCGGTAAGCCGATTGTGAATATGTTCCCATTGCAAGACGGTGAAAAAATTACCGTGATTCTGCCATTGTCTGGCGATAACCGTACTTTCCCTGAAGATCATTACATTTTCATGGCGACTAGTTTGGGTACCGTGAAGAAAACTGCATTGAATGATTTCAGTAATCCACGTAAGGCCGGCATTATTGCGGTTGATTTGGATGACGGCGACTTCCTGATCGGTGCCGCATTGACTGATGGTAAGCATGATGTCATGTTGTTCTCCGATTCCGGCAAGGCCGTGCGCTTTGACGAAAATGATGTCCGTCCTATGGGGCGTACAGCTCGTGGTGTGCGTGGTATGAATCTGGAAGAAGGTCAGCAAGTTATCGCCTTGTTGGTCGCCGAAAATGAACAGCAATCAGTGTTAACTGCGACTGAGAATGGCTTCGGTAAACGTACCCCAATTACGGAGTACACACGTCATGGTCGTGGCACTAAGGGCATGATCGCAATTCAAACTTCTGAACGTAACGGTAAAGTCGTTGCTGCGACACTGGTCGAACCAACAGACGAAATTATGTTGATTACGACTGGTGGCGTGTTGATCCGTACTCGTGTGTCTGAAATCCGTGAAATGGGTCGTGCAACGCAAGGCGTGACTTTGATTGCGGTCGAAGATGGTACTAAGCTCTCCGGCTTGCAACGTATTGTTGAAACCGATGCTGATCCAGAAGCTGTTGAAGGTGTCGAAGTAATTGCTGATGCTAGCGGTGATGCGGCTGTAGAAGAATAATCGTAGGGTGGGCACGCTTTTGTGCCCACACGTTACGGTTAAATACTTCGGAAAATATTTATCTAAAAAGTCTGACATCGGTCGGACGCGTGGGCACAAAGATCGTGCCCACCCTACGTTTTAATGCAACGGTTCAAAGACCATGAATACGATCTACAATTTCTCAGCCGGCCCAGCCGTCTTACCCAAAGAAGTCTTGCAACAAGCAGCAAGTGAGATGTTGGATTGGCATGGTAGCGGTATGTCGGTGATGGAAATGAGTCATCGTGGGCCAGAGTTCATGTCTATCCTAGCGCAAGCGCAGGCTGATTTGCGTGAATTATTGAACGTACCTGCCAACTATAAAATTCTGTTTTTACAAGGCGGTGGTTTAGGCGAAAACGCCATTGTTCCTATGAATTTGGTAGGACGCAAAGCACAGCCTGCTACTGTTGACTTTATCCATACTGGTTCGTGGAGCGGCAAGTCGATTAAAGAAGCGAAGAAATACGCGAACGTGAATATCGCCGCATCCAGCGAGAATGCTGGCTTTAACGGTGTGCCAGATCCTTCTTCGTGGAATTTAACGAAAGACGCAGCCTACGTGCACCTCTGCACCAACGAAACCATCGATGGTGTTGAATATCATTTTGTTCCAGATGTAGCGCAGCAAACGAATGGCGCGCCATTGGTGGCGGATATGTCTTCTCATATTTTGTCGCGTGTCATCGATGTGTCGAAATACGGCGTGATTTTTGGTGGTGCGCAAAAAAATATCGGCCCTGCTGGTTTGACCTTGGTCATAGTGCGCGAAGATTTACTCGGTTCGGCTTTGCCAATTTGCCCTTCGGCATTTGACTGGAAAATCGTTGCAGATAACGACTCCATGTATAACACGCCACCGACGTATTCCATCTATATTGCAGGTTTGGTATTCCAATGGCTGAAACGTCAAGGTGGCGTTGCGGTGATGGAGCAAAAGAATATCGCCAAAGCGAATTTGTTATACGACTATTTAGATAGTACAGATTTTTACGTTACGCGCGTTGATAAGGAATTTCGGTCACGCATGAATGTGCCTTTCTACTTGAAAGATGAATCCTTGAATGCAGCTTTTTTGGCTGCCGCAAAAGAGCGGGGTTTGTTGCAGTTGAAAGGACATAAGTCGGTCGGCGGTATGCGTGCTTCGATTTATAACGCAATGCCGATTGAGGGTGTGCAGGCATTGGTTGAATTTATGCGGGATTTTGCGGGTGCAAATACTTAGTGAAATCCGCTCAATAAACTAGTCGAAATCATCAGCCCTTTCTTCGCATGGTACCCACCATCACCTAGAAACCGTGGCGCTGATGAGTCAAGTCATAAGCTTGAATAAGATTGAATATATTATTTAAAATCTTCAACCGCACTTGGTGTGCGGTTGATCTAAAAACGGTTTTTAGGTTTTCAAATGAACGACAACAAATTACTCCCACTTAGAGAGAAAATCGACGCCATTGATGCGGCGATTTTGGAATTGCTGAATCAACGCGCCAGTGTTGCGCAAGAGGTCGGTCACGTTAAAGCCGAGACTAATGCGCCAGTATTTCGTCCTGAGCGCGAGGCCCAAGTGTTACGCAATATGGCTGCAAAAAATACTGGCCCTTTGCTCAATGAGGATATTCAACTGATTTTTCGCGAAGTGATGTCAGCATGTCGCGCATTAGAGCGCCGTGTTGTGGTGGCATTTCTCGGTCCGGTGGGTACCTTTAGTGAACAAGCTGTGTACAAACAGTTTGGTCGTGCTATCGAAGCTTTACCTTGTATTTCTATTGATGAAGTTTTTCGTGCGACTGAAGCGGGTACTGCTGATTTCGGTGTAGTGCCGATTGAGAATTCTTCTGAAGGTGCGATTAACCGCACTTTAGATTTGCTCTTGCAAACAAGCTTGGCGATCAGCGGCGAAGTTGCAATTGCTGTGCAACATAGTTTGATGAGTAAATCGGGCACGATGGAAGGTGTGACACGCATCTGCGCCCACTCACAAGCTTTGGCGCAATGTCAGGCTTGGCTCAATCAACACTATCCGCATGTGGAGCGACAAGCAGTGGCATCGAATGCCGAAGCGGCGCGCATGGCGAGTGCGGATTTCAGTGTCGCCGCGATTGCCAGTGAAATCGCTGGACATCAATATAACCTTGGTATCGTCAGCGCACATATTCAAGATGATCCGCATAATCGCACGCGCTTTGCCGTGGTCGGGCGTTTGAACACGACGCCAAGCGGTAAGGATCAAACTTCTATCGTTTTGGCGACGCCGAATAAAGCGGGTGCTGTTTACAACTTACTGGCACCCTTGTCTAAGCATGGTGTGTCCATGACGCGTTTTGAGTCCCGTCCGGCGCGCACTGGTAACTGGGAATATTACTTCTACGTTGATGTAGAGGGGCATGCGATGGATGCCAAGGTGAAGGCAGCGATGGATGAGTTGAATCAGGACGCCGCGTTTTTCAAAATTCTAGGATCGTATCCTTGTACGGTCTGATCTGAGCATAGTTGAGGTCTCGTCGAGCGGATTTTTCCTTCTCGACATTGCTGTGCATGCAGTTATGACGGTTTGAATATGGTCAATGTTGTAAAAATTAAACCACTGGTTTCCCGATGATTAATGATGATGCGCAAACGCGTCCACTTTTTAATAAGATAGCCTTAATCGGTGTTGGTCTGATTGGTGGTTCTTTTGCTTTGTCTTTAAAAAAAGCACGAGCGGTCGAGCATGTTGTGGGATTAGATCGGCATTCAACTTCTCTAAAAGCAGCGCTTCAGCTCGGTATCATCGATAGTTTTACCGATGACATGGCATCTGCTATCGCCGACGCAGACTTGATTGTGATCGCCACGCCTGTTGCGCAAACGACTAAGATACTTAGCTCGATCTATCCCTATTTGCAATCCAATACCATCGTCACAGATGTGGGAAGTACTAAGGCGGACGTGGTGCTTGCGGCGCGAACTTCTTTGCAAGAAAAAGTCTCACAATTTATCCCAGCGCACCCGATAGCTGGGCGTGAAAAAAATGGTCCTGAAGCGGCGATTGACGATTTGTATGTAGGTAAAAAAGTGGTGATCACGCTATTAGCAGAAAATGCCGATCAATCAATTGAATTGGTTGCACAAGCTTGGCGTTTATGCGGCGCGATTATTCATCATTTGAGCCCGAAAGAACATGATCAGGTCTTTGCCTCTGTGAGTCATTTGCCGCATTTGTTGGCTTATGCTTTGGTTGATGATATCGCCGCAAAACCGCACGCGGATCGCTTATTCCAATACGCTGCTAGCGGCTTTCGGGATTTTACGCGTATCGCAGGATCATCTCCGGAAATGTGGAGAGATATTAGCCTGGCGAATCGCACAGCGATTTTGGAAGAGCTTGATTCTTACAGCGCCAAGTTGCAACAATTGCGAGCGAGTTTAGAGGCTAGTGATAGCGTCGCTTTAGAGGCGATTTATAGTCGAGCGCAGACCGCGCGTGTGAATTGGATTACTGCAATTGAAGCGGCTGAATCACAGAATAAAGATGGTGGTGATTAAGTCTCTAGTTGCTTAGCTTGCACTGCCTAGTCATTCGACAAAATCGCTATCGAAATTGAACAAAGAAATTAAAACGGTCAGACATTTGAGAAAAGCATGAAAGATCAAACTAAACATTACCCACCCTATCTTGATTTGCATCCAGTGATGAAAGTACAGGGTACGGTTCGCTTGCCGGGATCCAAGAGTATTTCAAATCGAATTTTGTTGTTGGCAGCATTGTCTAAAGGGACAACGCAGATCCATGATCTGCTTGCATCAGACGATACTATGGTGATGCTCAATGCCTTACAAAAGCTCGGTGTCCATTGGGTGCAAGAAGGTCAAACCAATAATTACACCGTCGTCGGCGCGAATGGCGCTTTTCCAAATCATCATGCTGATTTGTTTATGGGAAATGCTGGTACCGCAATTCGTCCTTTGGTCGCCGCACTGGCGGTCTTGGGTGGTGATTACACCGTGCACGGCGTGGCGCGTATGCATGAGCGTCCTATTGGCGATTTAGTTGATGCCTTGAATGCAGTGGGAGCGCAGATTGATTACACAGGTAATTCTGGCTATCCGCCATTGCATATTAAACGCGGTCATATCCATGCGCAGAAGATGCAAGTGAAAGGTAATGTTTCTAGCCAATTTTTAACTGCCCTGTTGATGGCGTCACCGTTAGCAGCGCATCATAGCGATGTAGTGATTGAGGTTGTTGGTGATTTGATTTCTAAACCTTATATCGAAATTACTTTGAACTTGATGGCGCGTTTTGGAGTGGAAGTTGTGCGCGATGGCTGGCAACGATTTACGATCAAGACCGGTCAACATTATGTGTCACCAGGGGTAATCTATGTGGAAGGAGATGCCTCATCGGCATCGTACTTCTTGGCTGCAGGTGCCATTGCAGGCGGTCCAATTCGGGTTGAAGGTGTGGGTAAAATCAGCATACAAGGCGATGCGCGCTTCGCCGAGGCTTTAGAAAAGATGGGTGCCAAAATCACCATGGGTGACAATTGGATAGAGGCGGAAACACAGGGGGCCTTGCAAGCGATTGATATGGATTTCAACCACATTCCAGATGCCGCAATGACTATCGCGATCGCTGCTTTGTATGCAAATGGCACGACCACTTTGCGAAATATTGAAAGTTGGCGCGTCAAAGAAACGGATCGAATTGTGGCAATGGCAACAGAGTTGCGCAAACTCGGTGCGATCGTTGAGGAAGGTCAAGATTTTATGACCGTTACTCCACCAGCAGAACTTGCGCCAGCGACGATAGATACATATGATGATCATAGAATGGCGATGTGCTTTTCATTGGCGACATTGGATGGCGTCGCGCGACGAGGAGCCGCAATGCGGATTAATGATCCTAAATGTGTCGCTAAAACGTTTCCAGAATTCTTTGAAGCCTTTGTTAAAATCAAACACGAGGATTTATTTTGAACGCTTCAGTCAATATTCCTGTTATTAGTATTGATGGTCCTACCGCATCAGGTAAAGGTACGGTAGCACATCGTGTCGCCAAGCAATTGGGTTTTCACTACCTCGATTCTGGCGCACTGTATCGCTTGACTGCCTTGTCTGCAATACGTCAGGGGATTGATTTGTGGGAAGAGCAACAAATTGCTGATTTGGCACGTGTGTTGCCTTGTCGTTTTGAAAAAGGCCATGTCTATCTCGCGGGTGATGATGTCACGGACGCCGTGAGAGAAGAGGCAATTGGCGTCGCCGCCTCAAAAATTGCCGTTCTGCCACTGGTTCGCAAGGCTTTAGTCGAGTTGCAAGTATCATTTCGACAAACGCCAGGTTTGGTCGCAGATGGGCGCGATATGGGTACAGTCATCTTTCCAGATGCGATACAAAAAGTCTTTTTAACTGCAAGTGTGGAAGCGCGTGCAAATCGTCGCTATAAGCAATTGATTGAAAAGGGTTTTCCTGCTAATATGGAAGACTTGGTAAAAGATTTGACAGAACGTGATGCTCGCGACATGGCTCGCACAGAAGCGCCTCTCAAACCCGCACCAGATGCGTTCATACTCGATACGTCTCATATTACTGCGAATGAAGCAGTGCATCAGATACTCAGTCTCTACGCAATCGCGCTAAGAAATCAAAAAACAATTTAGTTCGTCTGCTGAATTGCTCGAACAATTCTTAACGCGTGTTTAGTTCCCACTTTGTTTTTACTTCGATGCAAAATCAAAATGGGGTTGTTTAACCCATCCCGGTAAATAGACCTTTCGTCCTATTCCGGCTAACCCGTAAATATTATGTCTACTGTATTCATGACTCAAGATTTCGCAACTGGTGCTGACAGCTTTGCAGCATTGTTCGAAGAATCTTTATCCCGCCAAGATATGCGCTCTGGCGAAGTGATTTCTGCTGAAGTCGTTCGCATCGACCACAACTTCGTGATCGTTAATGCTGGCCTCAAATCAGAAGCATTCATCCCTGTTGAAGAATTCAAAAACGACCAAGGTGAATTGGAAGTTAACATCGGTGATTTCGTATCCGTAGCGATCGAATCATTGGAAAATGGTTTCGGCGACACAATCTTGTCCCGTGACAAAGCAAAACGTTTGGCATCATGGCTCGCTCTCGAAAAAGCGCTTGAGTCTGGCGAAATGGTAGTAGGTACAGTTAATGGTAAAGTTAAAGGTGGTTTGACTGTTCTCACGAACGGCATCCGCGCTTTCTTGCCAGGTTCTTTGGTTGATACACGCCCAGTTAAGGATACAACTCCTTACGAAGGCAAGACTATGGAATTCAAAGTTATCAAGCTCGACCGTAAACGTAACAACGTAGTGTTGTCACGTCGTGCCGTTGTTGAAGCGTCTATGGGTGAAGAACGTCAGAAATTGATGGAAAACCTGAAAGAAGGCACAGTGGTTACTGGCTTGGTTAAAAACATCACTGACTACGGTGCGTTCGTTGATTTGGGCGGCATCGATGGCTTGTTGCACATCACTGATTTGGCATGGCGTCGTGTGCGTCACCCATCTGAAGTGCTTACAGTTGGTCAAGAAATCACTGCTAAGATCCTCAAATTTGATCAAGAGAAAAACCGTGTGTCCCTGGGCGTTAAGCAATTGGGCGACGATCCTTGGACAGGTTTGGCACGTCGTTACCCAGCAAACACACGTTTGTTCGGTAAAGTAACGAACCTCACTGACTACGGTGCGTTCGTTGAAGTCGAGCAAGGTATCGAAGGTTTGGTCCACGTTTCAGAAATGGATTGGACAAACAAAAACGTTGCACCAAACAAAGTTGTTCAATTGGGCGACGAAGTTGAAGTTATGGTTCTGGAAATCGACGAAGAACGTCGTCGTATCAGCTTGGGCATGAAACAGTGCAAAGCAAATCCATGGGATGACTTCTCCTTGAACTTCAAAAAAGGCGACAAAGTTAAAGGCGCGATCAAGTCTATCACTGACTTCGGCGTGTTCATTGGCTTGACAGGCAATATCGATGGTTTGGTGCATTTGTCTGATTTGTCTTGGAACGAAACAGGTGAAGAAGCAGTTCGTCGCTTCAAGAAAGGTGACGAGTTGGAAGCCATCGTATTGGCGATCGACGTTGAGCGTGAGCGCGTTTCCTTAGGCGTTAAGCAATTGGAAGGCGACCCATTCAACAACTACTGCGCAATGAACGACAAGGGCGCATTGGTCACTGGTACAGTGAAATCTGTTGAAGCTAAAGGCGCTGTAATCCAATTGGCTGACGAAGTTGAAGGCTACTTGCGTGCATCAGAAATCTCCCGTGACCGCGTGGAAGATGCTGGTACACACTTGAAAGTTGGCGACACAGTTGAAGCGTTGGTATTGAACATCGACCGTAAAGCACGTGGTATCCAATTGTCTATCAAAGCAAAAGATAGCGCTGATACACAAGAAGCTATGCAAAAGATGGCAACAGCGGTTGACGCCAATGCGGCTTCTGGCACAACAAGCCTCGGTGCTTTGTTGAAAGCTAAGCTCGACAACAAAAACTAAGCAACGACTAGGCCTTATTTATGACCAAGTCAGAGCTAATTGCTCGTCTGGCTGAGCGGTATCCACAACTGGTTGCAAAAGATGTGGATATCGCCGTCAAAACTATTTTGGACGCGATGTCCGATGCATTGGCTACTGGCCAGCGTATAGAAATTCGCGGCTTTGGTAGTTTCGCTTTAAATAGCCGTCCACCCCGAATTGGACGTAATCCTAAATCTGGTGACAAAGTGATGGTGCCTGAAAAACGGGTACCACATTTCAAACCAGGTAAAGAATTGCGCGAAAGGGTGGATGCGACAGTCGGCCAGCCCATACTGCATGATTAAAGTGTGATCAAGTGTGGAAAAAAGTGAGTAATTTGCACTAAGAAAACAAAACGGCATAAGGGATTTCCCGATATGCCGTTTTTTTTCACGTACAATTTCATTTGTTGAGTCAATGTCTTGTGTATGTCGATGAATCGGTATTCGTAATTAAGCTGATTCTTGAGCATGTACCACTTTGATTGCTATTCGTAATTTAGGCAACTTAGGTTAACTATGAAAATTATTTCAAAATTTATTTGGCTGCTGGTCTTTATTGCCTTTTTGGGCTTTGCCCTGAAGAACGACAAAATCGTGACACTTGAGTATTTCTGGGGCTACCAGCAATCGGCACCTTTGGTGATCTTGTTGTTATGTTTTTTTGTGGCTGGTGCTGTGTTTTGTTTGTTGGCGATGGCACCGATGGTGTTCCGTCATCGTCGTGATATTTCGCGTCATAAAAAGACCATAGCGGAAATCGAGAAAGAGCGTCAACTTGAGCAGGTGGCTGCAAATCAAGCACCAACACCGGACGCGATTCCTAACGTAATCCGCAATTCTTAAATCTTAATATTTAATCCTCGTACTGAGACCCGTTACTATGGAATTTGAAATCTGGTGGTTACTAGGTATTCCTCTATTTTTTAGCCTTGGTTGGATTGCTGCGCGGGTCGATATCCGTCAATTGATCTCTGAGTCCAGCAGTCTGCCTAAAGGTTATTTTAAGGGTCTAAATTTTCTTCTCAATGACCAACCCGATAAGGCGATTGATGCTTTTATCGAAATCTTGAAACTGAATCCGGAGACAGTTGAGTTGCATTTTGCGCTCGGCAATTTATTCCGTCGACGTGGTGAAACCGAACGTGCAATTCGTGTCCATCAGAATTTATTATCTCGTCCTGATTTACCGATAGAACAGCAGACGCAAGCAATGTTCGAATTGGGGCAAGATTACCTGAAGGCGGGGCTGTTAGATCGCGCTGAAGAAACTTTCAATCAATTGGTTGCAGGCCAATATGCCATCCCAGCACGAAAGGCTTTGCTAGAAATTTACCAACGTGAAAAAGAATGGTTGCGCGCGATAGATGCCGCCCATGCATTGCAAGAATCAGGTGCGGGTGGCAGACAAAAAGAAATTGCCCAATTTTACTGTGAAATCGCGCAAGATGAGCTCGTTCATACACATCCCGAAGCAGCGATGGTGATGCTGGATAAAGCGATCGCTACAGACCGCCACAATGTGCGTGCGGCGATTTTGACTGGTGACATTCATTTGGCAAAAGGTGATGTCGAACAGGCGGTATTAGCTTGGCGCAGAGTCGAACAGCAAAGCGTGCCACATGTCGCTTTGGTCGCGCAACGCTTGATGGATGGCTACCGCAAATTAGAGCGACCACACGAAGGTTTGAACTTGTTGAAGTTGTATATGGCAGAAACGCCCTCTATCGATTTATTGGAAGTCGTTTTTAAAGCGACTTTAGAGTTAGAAACGGTCGCAGAAGCAAATCAATTAGTCAGCAATGAATTGCGTCGCACGCCGACCCTATTGGGCTTAGATAAATTGCTTGATGCACGCATGATGGTCGCGCCGCCGGAAGTGTTGCCAGAGCTTTCTATTGTTAAGAATCTAGTCAGTGGCTATGCACAAAAATTTACACGTTATCAATGTACCCACTGCGGTTTTAAAGCACGTCAATTCTATTGGCAATGCCCTGGTTGCAGTAAGTGGGAAACTTACCCACCGCGCCGCACGGAAGAATTGAATGTAATGAATTGAGTTTATGTAGCGCGATAATATAAAGACTTAGCCGCAGAGGCGCAGACGACGCAGAGAGATTTTTATTTTGCCGTTTTTCCCCGCGTACTCTGCGCCTCTGTTTTTTTGCAAGCTAGGCTCACGCTCTTTTTTAAGGAAATATTCTAGAAATGAAAATAACGATTGTTGGTACAGGTTACGTAGGTTTAGTAACTGGTGCGTGCTTGGCTGAAGTCGGTCATGACGTCTTTTGTTTGGATGTGGATCAGCGCAAGATCGATATTTTGAATGGTGGCGGCATCCCAATTCACGAACCAGGTCTGGATGAAGTTGTTGCGCGTAATGTCGCTGCTGGGCGTTTGCGCTTCTCTACTGATGCCGCCGCTAGTGTGGCGCATGGTGACGTGCAGTTTATCGCGGTTGGTACGCCGCCGGATGAAGATGGTTCTGCGGATCTACAATATGTGGTAGCTGCCGCACGAAATATCGGTAAATACATGACGCGTTTTAAAGTGGTCGTCGATAAATCAACTGTTCCAGTCGGTACAGCGGACCGTGTTTCTGCGGCGATAGCTGAAGAGTTGAATGCACGTCAATCTGATTTGGATTTTGCAGTCACTTCAAATCCTGAATTTTTGAAAGAAGGCGCTGCTGTTGCCGATTTCATGAAGCCGGATCGCCTCGTGATTGGTCATGGCAATGACGAACAAGGTCTACGTGCACAACAAGTGATGCGTGAGGTGTATGCAAGTTTTGAAGCGGCTGGTCATCAAATTTATTGGATGGATGTACGTTCCGCTGAGTTTACGAAATACGCTGCCAATGCGATGTTAGCGACACGTATTTCATTTATGAATGAATTAGCGAACTTGGCGGACAAAGTCGGTGTGGATATCGAGGCAGTACGTAAGGGCATAGGTTCTGATCCACGCATAGGGCCAGGTTTTTTGATGGCAGGCTGTGGCTATGGCGGCTCGTGTTTTCCGAAAGACGTACAAGCATTGGTGCGCACATCACAAGAGTACGGTCATGAGCTGAAAATCTTGCAAGCTGTTGAAGATGTGAACGAAACTCAGAAGCATGTGTTGGGCGCAAAAATTTTTGCGAAGTACGGTAAAAATTTGCAAGGTTTGAAATTCGCTCTTTGGGGTTTGGCGTTCAAACCGGATACCGACGACATGCGTGCAGCCTCTTCACGGGTGCTGGTACAAGAGCTATTGCGTGCAGGTGCACACATTGTTGCTTTTGATCCGGTAGCGATTGACGAAGCGCGACGTGTGTTGGCGCTGGATTTTGCACATGCGCCTGAATTGTTAAAGCAGATTAAATTTGCGGCAGATCCGCAAGCGGCGTTGCTAGCGGCAGATGCCTTGGTGATCGTCACCGAATGGAAAATTTTCCGCACTGCAGATCTGAATCAAGTTAAGGCTAGCTTAAAGCATGCAGTCATTTTTGATGGGCGTAATTTATACGATCCACGTTCGGTAAAGTCTTTGGACATTGAATATCACGCGATTGGTCGCGCGGTACTGACTAAAGATTAAGTCAAATCTAAGCTAATATAAAACCAATATAAAACTATGACGAGTACACAAAAGCGTATTTTGGTGGCGGGCGATGTGATGCTGGACCGCTATTGGTTTGGTGAAGTCAATCGCATTTCCCCCGAAGCACCAGTGCCGATCGTGCGCGTGGAGCGACGTGAGGAACGCCTGGGCGGTGCTGCGAACGTAGCGCGTAATGTCGTGGCATTAGGCATCGAAACCAGCTTGCTAGGCGTGATTGGTGAAGATGAGGCGGGTCGCAATGTCGAGACTTTGTTGAGTGAAGTTGGAATTCGTAGTTATTTGAACCACGACCCTAGTATCTCGACAATTATTAAATTACGTGTCATTGGTCGCCAACAACAATTGATTCGCATCGATTTCGAAGAGAAGCCAACAGAGCAGATTCTGCAGGATAAATTGTCACGCTTTAATAGCCTGATTGCCGATCATGATGTGATTGTATTATCCGATTACGCCAAAGGTAGTCTGGTGAACGTCGCGACTATGATCGCGCTCGCAAAACAGCTCGGTAAATATGTGTTGGTTGATCCCAAGGGCAGTGATTATTCGATTTATCAAGGTGCCAGCCTATTAACACCAAACAAGTCAGAATTGCGTCAAGTGATTGGCAGTTGGAAAGACGAAGCTGACTTAACAAATAAGGCGCAGGCACTGCGTAAAGAGCTGGATATCGCGGCCTTATTACTCACCCGGTCAGAAGAGGGTATGACTTTATTTAGTGATGAAGAAATTCTGCATGTGCCGGCAATGGCGCGTGAGGTATTTGATGTGTCCGGCGCCGGTGATACTGTGATCGCAACGGTCGCCGCGATGTTGGCAGAGGGCAAAAATTTGCACGATGCTGTGTTAATTGCAAATCAAGCTGGCGGCATTGTTGTTGGTAAATTGGGAACAGCAACCGTTACGAGAGAAGAATTATTTCAAAAAGTGTAACCTTTTAATAAATTTAATGTAATATGTATTTGCAATGATAAATTTATATTTATCATTGCAAGCAGATCATATTTTATTAATTTCATTTATTGGGAGCTTACGATGTTAAAAAAGATCATATTTGCTGTTGCTGCTTTAGTCGCAAGTATCAGTTTTGCCTTTGCCGATGTGGATGTGAACAAAGCTGATCAAGCAGCTTTAGATGGCGTAAAAGGTATAGGTCCGGCGAAGTCGAAAGCTATTTTGGCGGAACGAACTAAGGGTGGAAATTTTAAAGACTGGGCAGACTTTGAGAGCCGCGTAAAAGGCATAGGCGAAAAGAATGCGATTAAGCTGTCAGATGCGGGACTGACTGTGAATGGACAAGCGAAGCCAGTAGCAAATACAAAAGCTGACGTGAAATCAGATAATACGGCCAACGCCAAAACAAACACCTCGGTGAAAGCAACGACTAAATAAATTCCGATGTGTTGTTTGATGAAAAATAGGAATCCTCAAGTGCCAGCATTTGAGGATTTTTTTTTGAAGATGAATACTTAAATTTGATATAAGTGGACGCTTGTGAGTTGAACTAAGCAGAAAGCATACACAAGGATTAAAATATGGGTTTGCATTTCTATTACGCCCCGACCATTATGAGCTATTTCACGATTGAAGACACAATAGGTAACACACCTCTGGTTCGTTTGCAGCGCTTACCCGGCGAAGAGGCCAAGCGTCGTAATAATATTATTCTTGGTAAATTGGAAGGAAATAATCCTGCAGGCTCCGTAAAGGACAGACCAGCTTTGTCTATGATTAAACGAGCTGAAGAACGAGGTCAGATTAAGCCAGGCGATACCTTAATTGAAGCGACAAGTGGAAATACAGGGATCGCTTTGGCGATGGCTGCTGCTATGCGTGGCTATAAAATGGTTTTGTTAATGCCAGAACATTTGAGTGTTGAGCGTCGTCAAAGTATGGCCGCTTATGGAGCACAGATTGTCTTGACTCCACAGTCTGGAGGTATGGAGACGGCACGTGATTTGGCTGAGCAAATGCAGAAAGAAGGCAAGGGATTGATTCTTGATCAATTTGCCAATGCAGATAATCCATTGGCTCACTATGAAAGCACTGGGCCAGAAATCTGGCGAGACACTCGGGGTCAAATCACTCATTTTGTTAGCGCTATGGGAACAACCGGGACGATTATGGGGGTTTCTAAGTTCTTAAAAGAACAAAGCGCTGATGTGCAGATTGTCGGCGTACAGCCGGAAGATGGTTCGCAAATTCCCGGAATCCGAAAATGGCCCGAGGCTTATTTGCCCAAAATTTTTAAACCCGATCAGATAGATGGCTTGGAGTCAGTTAGTCAGTCAAGTGCAGAGGCCATGGCGAGAAGACTGGCGGTCGAAGAGGGAATTTTTTGTGGTATCTCAGCAGCAGGTGCCTGTGAAGTCGCATTGAGAATTGCTCAAACGGTAGAAAATGCCACCATAGTGTTTATCGTCTGCGATCGAGGTGACCGATACTTATCTACAGGTGTTTTTCCTGCTTAATGCTGTTAAGAAACAACAGCTAACATGTTGTTGAAATACAACGAGCAATAAAAAATCGAAGCTAGTTTCTAACTAAGCTTCGATTTTTTTTGTTCAATGCAACAAAAATTAGCCTTTGTTATCGGCATCTTTCGGTTTAAATTGCTTATCACTGATGCGGAATTTGGCACGACGGTCGCCCATTAATGCGCGCAGATCTTTAATACTCACATCACTGATTTCATGCATACGGATCAGCAATGATGCGCCAACTGGTAAACGACGATGACGAATTTTACTGATGACCGGCGGTGCAACTTCGAGTGCGCGGGACAATGCAGCATCATTTTTCAAATGCAATTGTTTGATTAAAGTATCCAAAAGATTATTTGGATCGTAGTCGATTTCATCTGATTCTAGTTGTGTCAAGTTTGGCATCATTACCTCGTTATTGATGATTATAGATGTTGCAGGAGGGTGCTGTAATAAATTATTTAATCAGTAATACTATATCTTTAAAACAAATTTATCTACTTATTACGGAAGAAATTAAGTAAGAAAATTGTTAAATCTATTGACACTTTCCTCTAAAACATCATAAATGTATCATTAGATAACATTACTTTAGACCAAAAAATTCTTATTTGCAATATTTTTTATTGAAAAGTGCTTATTTTGCAGCATAACATTTGGCTAAGAAACTCATTTTTATTCTTTCTGGAATGCCAAAAGGAACGCATTTAGGTGACTTATTTGGAGATACCGCTAGAGACATTTTTTAGAATTTACTCATTTTTTCTCGCAAGAGCGACTACTTTTCCTAAATCGATTACGGACATCGCATAAAAGTAACTCCGATTGTACTTGGTGATGGCGAAAAAATTCTCAGTGGCTAGCCAATACTCGGTGGGATCGTCTCCATTTTGTAGGTCAATTAAACCGTATTTGATATGCCTTGGTGCTTGCTCATCAGCAGTGCTGACAATCGATTTCAAATCCTCAATCGCATAATTCGCCTTTAATCCGCTTCCAAGCACCTCATTGAATTTGCTTGAGCTTGGTTCTTGCCCAATTAACGTGGCGGGGAAGGCATACGGCAGATTTTTTTGCCAGCCATGTTTAGCTAAATAATTTGCGACGCTACCGATGGCATCTGCTTCTGATTCTTTTAGATCGACCTTCGTATCAGCATCAAAATCAATGGCGAATTGTCGGAGACTGCTAGGCATGAACTGCGCTAATCCGATGGCACCTGCGTATGAGGATTTGATCGAATGAATATCAATCCCGGTATCTCTAGTCCATAACAAAAGTTGTGCTAGCTCGTTCCTAAAAAAGTTCATGCGCGCTTCACGATTCGGTGTTTCTGGATAGGAGAAAGCGAGTGTAGTTAGTGCATCGAGTGCGCGGAAACTACCAGTATTTTTTCCATAGATGGTTTCGACGCCAATTAGACCAACGATGATTTCTGCTGGAACGCCATACAGATTCTCAGCGCGATTTAAGGATTCTTGGTTACGCTCCCAAAATGCAATTCCTGCTGTTATTCTGCCATTTTCTACAAAACGGGCGCGGTAGGCTTTCCAATTTTTGGGCTTGCCTGGTGGTGCAGGCTTGACCAACTGTACAGCGCTTTCGACAAAGCGGGCGCTGCCAAGAATTTGCTGTAATTGTGTGAGGTCAAATTGGTGCTGAGTTTGCATTTGAGTGATGAAGGCTTTGACCTCTTGCCACTCCAAATAGTGAACATCATCAGTTTTGATCGCGGTATTTTTCTTGGTATGGACGAGGTTTTTTTTCTTACTTGGAGCGGCCAGCGCTGTTTCGCTGACAAATAACGTACTTGAAACACTTAAGCCGAGGACGAGACCTGCGGTAAAAGTTGTGGACAAAAAAGACGGAGAAATGTTCAAGATAATCTTCTGGAAATTTGGATATTTTTTAGATGGCTGCGCAGAGTTTGAATGTCTGTGGTCTGTGCAAACGGCTTTGCGGCATGGCTCTGGCTGAGTTTGCCGTATTTTATCGCAATGTAGAGTTCAAAAAAATCTCGCAACGAAGTAAATTCTTGAGCATCTATCTTTGATTGTAGTCTCTGTAGATAGTCACTCGGCCCTTCATGAGGGGCACGTGGCATGCCTTTCTTTGCGAGCTTGTCGCAAAGATTTACGTACAGTCTTTCATACAAGGGCAATTTCTTTGATCGGCGTAGTAGAGGGAGTGCCAAACTCGCGATCGTAATGAGACCGATTGCAAAGATAGTTAATAGAGTTTTTTCCCAGTCTATGCCGTTGAAACCTAAATTATCTAGCAGTTGAGATTGGCGTGTTTGGTTGTAATTTAAGATCCATTGATTCCAAGAGTTATTAATTGCGCTCCAGCGCATCCGCATTTCTCGGCTAAATGCATTTTCATTGATTAAATCACCGACCATACTTGCAAATCCAGTGTTGGATTGAGTCGCTTTGAGATTTTGTGAAATACGTTCAGGTGCAACCGAAGCCGTGGGATCGACTCTCACCCAGCCTTTTTCAGCAAGCCAAACCTCGGCCCAAGCATGGGCATCGGATTGGCGAACTTCGTAAAACTGATCTTGGGTATTGAGCGTACCGCCTTGGTAGCCCGTTACGACTCTGGCAGGAATACCAAGTGCCCGCATTACTACGACAAAAGCACTGGAGTAATGCTCGCAAAAGCCAGCTCGCGTATTGAACAGAAAGTCATCGACGCTATTGCGCCCCAAAAGTGGAGGCTCAAGCGTATAAAAAAATTGTTCATTTCGGAAGAAACTTAAAACTGCATCGATCTGAGACTTTTGGTCTGAATAGCGTTGTCGAATGTCTTGTGCAAAATTTCTTGTAAGTGGATTAAAGTTGTATGGCAAGCTTAAATACGTCTGTAAATATTGTGGATCAGCATGGGAGTTGAGCTTGTAGTTGAGATAGGATTGAACCCGGTAACGCACCCGATTATTAATACCCTCGTCACTAAATAGCTCGCCATTCGAATTAATGCCCGCTAGCTTACCTTCCAAGAACGGGCGTTTGAGCACACTGTCTAGACCAAATAGGTAGTGGGTACCGCTCGGTTCCAGCGTGATTTCTTGGGAAATGGGATCTCCTGATACTTCTAAGTCACGTCCTTCTTTTGTACTGTAATCACGACCTTGCCGCCACTGGCGGCCATCGAAATTACTCAAGACTACGGCGCGCCAATAGAGTTGTGATTTTTCAGGAACTTTGTTTAAGAAGTTGACCCGGAAAACCAATTCTTCCGACATCGCCAATTTGCTGATATTGCCAGGTGACATCGATGTCGATAGCCCAGATCTGGCGGTATTGGCATCGCCAGGTAAGCCCCAGAGTGGCCCTTGAATCCTTGGGAATAGAAAGAAGCTCAGTACGGTGATCGGGGTTGCGATAGCAAGCATAACGATGACTAGCTTTGCGCGTTGCCAAAGGCTAGGGATTTTTTCATGGTATTGAAAGCTGACTTGTGCAAGCAATAGAGCGAAAGCCGCGACCGCCACTTGCATCGCAGTTGCGATGCTTTGCGATTCGAAGAAGCTGGCCAATAGTAAAAAAAAGCCCAAAAATAGAACCACAAACAGGTCACGTTTGGCATGCATCTCCAGCATTTTGCAAGACAACAGTAATACCAACATGGCGACTCCGGTTTCGCGTCCAAAGAAGCTGCGAAATTGCCAGAAGATACCAGCCATCAGTGCTACAGCAATTGGTAATAATACCCATCGAGAAGGAAGTTGTCTGCCGCGCACTGTCAGCCAGACTCGCCACAGCATGACACTGAGGGTGCTGATGCTAATCCATGCGAATAAATTGTTGATATGGTTAAGTATTACCAAAATGCAAGCAAAGACTAGGATTAAAGTATTGCGTTTATCGTTGGCAAAAGCTAGTTGTGATCGACTTCCCAGCTCATCACGCAATTTGGTCTTGAGTCGATTAAGCATGGTGTTGATCCAGGCCATAGGTGGCGAGAGCGGTCAGGCAAGTGTTGCGATGGATTTCACCCTGAGCTGGTGAAAAATTGAGGTTGCCCAGTTTAAAACCGTAATCCAGTTGTTGGCGTTCGGCTTCTAAAATCCAGCTTGTCATACGCGATAAGCGCAATTCTAGATCGATTTGCGAAGATATTAGGGCGAAATCCAGACAGACTTCACCGCCGCTTGCCCCTGCGAACTGTTTGGAAATTAGTGCGCCACCTGCATCGAGGTCAACGCGGGCTATATGTTTCCAAGATAAGTGTTTGAACGGATCTCCAGATTGATAGCTGCGCACGCCGGCAAAGTCTTCATGGCCTGTGCTCTGTGAACTATTGTTGTCGCTAGCATTATCAATACCAACCGGCAGAGGTGGTGGTGTCGCCTCTGGGGATGGAAAAACTAAGATTGTAGTCGCTGGCAACCATGTGCTCCATGCTCGTAGCAGTCCTAACGGGAACCAAGTTTGTAAGCGGATTCTAGGGCACGATAAGTAGCCACGCCGCGAACTTAACGTACGTAATTTAATACTTAGACTGTCGTTTGCGCCGACATCAAAAATTTGCTCTGGACTTTGTTCGTGTAAAAAATTGATGTGGATGGCGTAACGATCCAAATTTTGTGGATTCTTAATATGAATCGGAAATTCGGCAACGTCACCCGCGAAGATGCTTTCGCCTTGTCCCGCCTGTAAACGTAAATATGCCAGATTCCTAAATGTGTATAGAGCATTTACTGCAGCTAAGCCTGCCAGCAGGTAAGTCATACCAAAGCCCAGATTGAGATTGTAGTTGGTCGAGGTTAAAAAAAGCATGACAAGCAATAGCACAAAAGCCAAGCCCGCGCGACTTGGTAAGGTAAATACTCGCCTTTGCTTTAAGATGACCTCGCCCGATTCCGCTGATTTTTCCAGCAGAACGATACGTTTGAATTGGGTTCTCAATTTTTTTAAATACAGCATGGTCTGGCTACTTGGTCGATTCCATCAGCGCAATTTGCATCATGAACTAAACCGCGATCTTCAACATCAATTGTGTCAATAAATCTGCACTGGCATTGGCTTTACTGCTGACTGCTTTGAGTGGTCTCAGGCGGTGGGCAATGACTGGAACCAGCACCGCTTGTATGTCTTCAGGTAAAACATGATCACGCCCCTCTAGCGCGGACCAGGCACGTGCGGCTTGTAAAAGTGCAATCGCGGCACGTGGACTCATGCCCTCAGCAAAAATACCTGCTTCACGGGTGTTTTGCGCTATTTTTTGCAGGTAGTCAATTAGGGACGGCGATGCATGAATTTTTCTGACTGCGGCTTGCGCAGTCACTAATTCTTCGGGGCGCATAATCGCACTCAGGGTTTTTAACAGCGTACGACGGTCTTCTCCCATCAAAAGTGCGCGTTCTGCAGCGGCGTCGGGATAGCCGAGCGAAACGCACATAAGAAAGCGGTCAAGTTGCGATTCTGGTAGTGAAAAAGTCCCAACTTGATGTGTAGGATTTTGCGTAGCGATGACAAAGAAAGGTTGCGGTAACTGGCGTGTTTGTCCTTCTGTACTCACTTGTTGCTCTTCCATCGCTTCGAGCAAAGCGGATTGTGTCTTTGGCGTAGCACGATTAATTTCATCTGCCAATAAAACCTGAGTGAAGATGGGACCAGGATGAAATACGAATTGATTCTTCTCGCGTTCAAAAATGGATACGCCAGTGACGTCAGTCGGTAATAAGTCAGAAGTGAATTGCAATCGATTGAACTGTAAACCCAAAGAAATTGCCAGAGCGTGTGCAAGCGTTGTTTTACCTACCCCTGGTACATCTTCGATAAGCAAATGCCCACCGCCCAATAAACACACCAATGCTTGTTGAATCTGTCGTTCTTTACCGATAATCACTTGGTTCAGTTGTTTTGCTACCTCATGGACTTTTGAAAACATGTGTTTTTCCCATAGAATCAGTGTGCTGGCGATTGCTGAGCGAATGGCTCGCAAGATCGATTAAACTTAGTGTGAAAGACTAGCACAGACGGCGTCTTCTCAAAACCCTCTCTGCACATATTTAATGGTACGAAAAGGTTCGACTATCGCGTTCATAAAATTGCATATTCACACAAATAAGATGACACTGTGATTGGTATTGTAAACCGTCGAGTTAATTGCAAGCTTGAGCCATTGAAGGCAATGTAAAAATCGAATCGGACAAATATGCTGACAAATGAAGTTCAGTGAAGAAAAATAGAATTGAGGACAGGCATGGGGCGACCAGAAAAAATACGATTGGGTGAGATTTTGTTGCAGCAAAAGCTGATAACAGAAGATCAGTTGCAATTTGCTTTGTCCGAGCAAAAGCGTACTGGACGTAAATTGGGACGTTTGTTTATTGAAAATAAATTTGTCACCGAAGATCAGATTTCCGAAGCAATGGCTCGGCAATTAAACATTAGCTTTGTCAATTTAAAGCAGTACAACATCAAAGCGGATATCGTTAAAAAATTACCGGAACTGCAAGCTCGACGATTTCGTGCCATCGTGTTGGAACAGCGTGATAGTGCCTATCTAGTGGCGATGGTCGACCCTACAGATCTGTTCGCCTATGATGAAATCAGTCGCATTTTGAAAAGCGTGATTTATTTGGCGGTGGTGAATGAAAATGATCTGCTTGCTGCCATTGATAATTTGTACCGACATACTGAGACCATTACTGATCTGGCACGCGAGCTTGAACAAGAATTAAGCGACGCCAATGTTGATTTTGGCATGCTGGTTAGTACCGCAGGTGCAGAAGATGCCCCGGTGGTGAAATTGCTCCAGTCTGTTTTTGATGACGCGACTCAAGTCAGAGCGTCCGATATCCATATCGAGCCGCAAGAAAAACGTTTGCAAATCCGATTTCGCATTGATGGCATGTTGCATCTGCAAACCGAGGCGGATATGAAAATTGCAGGCGCTTTAGCGCTGCGTTTGAAATTGATCTCGGAAATGGATATTTCCGAAAAACGCTTACCGCAAGATGGTCGCTTTGTCATCAAAGTTCGTCAACAGCAGATCGATGTACGTATCTCTACCATGCCAACGCAGTATGGTGAATCGGTCGTTATGCGTCTTTTGAATCAGAGTGGTGGGATTTTAAATTTAGACAAAATCGGTATGCCTGCTGATATGTTGGCGCGCTTTCGCGCCATTATTCAACGTCCGAATGGCTTAGTGCTGGTGACAGGACCGACAGGTAGCGGTAAAACCACCACACTATATGGTGCGCTGGCAGAACTAAATCGGGAAGACCGTAAATTGATTACCGTGGAAGATCCAGTCGAGTATCGTCTTCCCCGCGTCAATCAAGTGCAAGTGAATGAAAAAATTGACCTGAGTTTTGCCCGTGTCTTGCGAGGCGCTTTGCGGCAAGATCCCGATATCCTTTTGTTAGGTGAAATGCGGGATCAAGAAACTGCGCAAATTGGTATGCGTGCAGCGATGACCGGACACTTGGTTCTGTCGACTTTGCATACGAACGATGCGATCAGTACACCACTTCGTTTGTTAGATATGGGTGTGCCACGCTATATGATGGGTAGCTCTCTGCAAGCTGTATTGGCGCAACGTCTGGTGCGGGTCGTTTGCGAGAGTTGTCGTAGTCCCCATAGTCTGTCAACGTCTGAGCATGAATGGCTTAGCATTGATATGCAGGAGACGGTAGCTCAGCATCAATACTATAGCGGGCGCGGATGTGGACACTGTAATGGTACTGGTTATCGTGGTCGTATTGGTGTTTATGAATTATTGGAAATGACTAAAGCAGTCGTCGACGCTGCTCATTCAGATGACAATGCTTACTTTATGGATGTGGCAAAACGTCAGATGGGTGGCAAGACTTTGCGTAAGTACGCCATCGATCTGGTGTTGAGCGGCGTGACAACAGTCAGTGAAGCAATGCGGATCAGTAATCAAATTGATGAATAGGGTAAAGCATGCCGTTCTTTGCATATAAAGCCAGAAATTCGCATGGTGAATTGGTTGAAGGCGTGATGGAAGGTGCGGATAGTGATTGGGTCGCTAAACAATTATTTGCTATCGGTATTTCTCCAGTGCAGATTGTGCTGACCAAACAGACTTCTGGGAATCAGGAATTAACTTGGTGGCAGCGCTTGTGGGATAAAAAAGTGCAAGCATTGGACGTGCAATTATTTAGCCACCAATTACACACCTTAATTCGTGCCGGTGTCCCTATCATGCGGGGTTTGACAGGTTTGCAGGAATCCGCCGTGAGCCGTGCTTTTCGTGAAGTCATACGCGATCTGCGTGAATCACTTGATTCGGGACGGGAATTGTCTGCTGCAATGCGGCGTCATCCACATGTGTTTTCGATGTTTTTTATTAGCATGGTCAAAGTCGGTGAAATGACCGGACGCCTGGATATGATCTTTTTGCGTTTGTCTGAGCATATGGAGTTCGAACGTGATATGCGCAATCGGGTGAAAACGGCATTGCGGTATCCGATGTTTGTGATCATCGTCATGCTGCTGGCGATCATTATTGTGAACGTGGCGGTGATTCCAGCGTTTGCCAAAGTCTTTGCCACTTTCAATGCCCAGCTGCCCTTGATGACCCGTTTTTTACTCGGGATGTCACAATTCTTTGTTGATTATTGGCCGCTATTACTGGGTGTGAGTAGTCTCGCTGTGATTGCGTTTCGCCGTTTTTTAGCGACCCGCGGTGGACGTTTTTGGTGGGATAGGCAGATTTTACAGGCGCCGATTTTTGGTCGTATTGTGTTGAAAGCGACCTTGGCACGATTTGCCCGCAGCTTTGCGTTATCGAGTCGGAGTGGGGTGCCAATTGTGCAGGCCTTAACGGTGGTGGCTAGTACCGTGGATAATACTTTTATTGCTAGTCGTGTCGAACAAATGCGTGATGGCGTTGAACGCGGTGAAAGCATATTGCGTACCGCTGCGGCTGCGAATGTGTTTACACCAGTGGTGCTGCAAATGATCGCGGTCGGTGAAGAGAGCGGCGCCCTGGATGAATTGATGGATGAAATTGGCTTGATGTACGAGGGGGAGGTGGAGTACGAATTGAAATCCTTATCTGCGAACATTGAACCCATATTGATCGTATCGCTCGGCATCATGGTCTTAGTGCTGGCTTTGGGTATTTTCTTACCGATTTGGGATCTTGGTAAAGTAGCATTGAAAAGATAAGTGCTTGTTGTATTTCATGGCTAAGTACAGGATCAGTACTAAGCTTGTTTACATTGTTTGATATGATGTACTCAAAGCATTTTAGGCTTAACGTGGCTTTCATTTAAGCTTGATATTTATCCGAGGTAGTTCAACTTTTTAGGAGTCGCTATGCGCAAGCAACAAGCTGGTTTTACTTTGATCGAGTTGATCGTCGTGATTATTATTTTAGGGGTGTTGTCGGCATATGCACTACCGCGATTTGCCGCTTTACAAACAGAAGCTCGCATTGCGAAAATGAATGGTGCACTGGCATCCTTGAAATCTGGCGCAGCTTTAGCCCGTTCGATTCAATTGACTCAGCAGTTAGCTTTGAATAGCGCCATTACTATGGAGGGAGCGTTATTGCCGATGGCTAACGGCTATCCGACGACTGACTTAACTGGTATTCCCGTTGCGGCTGGATTGGCGGCGCCTGATTTTGTTTTGACGACGACGTCGGCGACGGTGTTTACCGTGTCATCTGATATCGATCATGCGGCTTGCGCGGTCACCTATACTGTGCCAGTGGCCGCGGGATCGCCTCCAACTTATAGCAGCGCTGGACTGACAGCAGCAAATTGCGCGTAACGGCTTGACCGTTGCGTGATTGCTGGTGCTGGTGCGGGTTTTACTTGTAAATCTGTGTTGATAGCGTCGGCCTAGGATTGATAGTAAGACCCGAATTATTTTGAACAAAGCCTACGGGTCTTGCTGTTTTATTCCTTCGCTTGGATTATTGGTATTCCTGATGCGAACTCCTTTTCATCGCCGCTTCTTGCTTTCGATTCAGGGCTTTACCATGGTGGAACTGATCATGGTCATGCTGATTGTCGGCATTCTCTCAGCCATTGCGCTTCCCAGGTTTATGAGCCGGACAGAGTTTGATTCACGTGGTTTCTTTGACCAAACGCAAAGTATGATTCGTTATGCGCAAAAGACGGCGATTGCTCAACGTCGTCCAGTCTGGGTGCAAATCAATCAGGTGAATGGCTTGGTCTGCTTGACTTATGCACCAGTGAATCTTGATTGCAGTAGCGATGGTGGCGTCCCGGTGTTATCACCGGAAGATCAAAGTTGGTTTAAAAGAGCCGCGCCTACGGGTGTGAGTTTTGATGTTTCTCGGCAGTTTTCATTTGACGCTTTGGGGCAAGCTGGTGCGGCTATTGCTATCGTGCTGTATCAAGATGGTGCGACCACAATTGGACAAATTCGGATTGAAGCGGAGACAGGCTATGTGCATTAAGCCTGTCTCTATGTCTCCTGTTAGCAAGCGACGACTGATGCAAGTCGGTGTGACCTTGGTGGAACTGATCTTATTTATGCTGATTGTCAGTATTGCTGTGATTGGGGTAACTCGAATCATGAATTTGAGTAGTATCGCCAGTACCGATCCTTTACGTGAAAAACAGGCTTTAGCGATTGGAGAATCTTTGCTCGAAGAGATACAACTGCAGGCGTTCACATTTTGCGACCCTGATGATGCCAATGCAATGACGGCCAATAGTGCTGCCGATTGTGCCAGTGAAGTACAGGGGCTAGCACCAAGCGGAAATGAAACGCGCTATGCGGTGCCACGTTTTGATAATGTTGGCGATTATGCTGGCTTCAAAATGGGAAAGGGCATGGGGGCGGGGCAGGATAAAATTGTAGATATGCAGGGGCAAGTTATCCTAGGCTTGGAGAATTATTCAGTCACAGTGACAGAGCAAGAGAGTTGTGGCGCTGGTTGCATACAAATCGACGTCACTGTCAGTAGCGGTGATCTCAGTGTGATGTTGACTGGCTATCGATATCGTTATGCACCGCGAGCGCTGCCATAGTAGGAAGCATGATGAAATGAATAAAATATTCTCTCGGCAGCAATTGGGCTTTAGCTTAATTGAAGCCATCATCGTGATTTTGATTACCGGCATTTTGGCTGTTGTTGCTGCCAATTTTATCAATCGCCCGATACAACAATATTTGGACGTGGAGCGACGAGCTGCATTGTCAGACGGCGCGCATTCTGCCATCCGCAGGATGTCGCGTGATTTACATTTGGCGTTGCCAAATAGTGTTCGGCAATCAGATGCGAATTGCGTAGAATTTTTGATGACCAAAGATGGCGGTCGTTATCGTTCTGCGCCACCGGGCGATGTATTGACATTTGAAAATGCATCGAGCACGCAATTTGATGTGATTGGTCCTTTGCGAGCAGCTCCGCAAGCCGGGGACTTTATTGTCGTCTATAACTTAGGTATCGCCGGTGCCAACGCTTATGAGGCGAGCTATCGCGGCGTGGTCGCTGCTGCTAGTACCACATCTATTCAATTGGGCTCCGCAATACAAAACCCTTTGGAATCGCCAGCAAATCGATTCTTCGTGCTGTCCGGCACAGCCCCGGCGGTGAGTTTCGTCTGTGATGGTGCGAATACGGATGCGCAAGGAAATGGCACAGGTCGGTTGTATAGAATTTCCAATTATCCGATTTCGCCAACTAGCTGCGCAGATCTTGTGACTTATCCGAATGCGCCTGTGTTAGTCGATAATGTGGCGAGTTGTAGCTTTAATTATGCCAATGGTGTGGTCGAACGTAGTGGGGTCTTGTCAATACGTCTGACGACTAAAACAGCGCATGAGTCGGTCACTATTTATCAGGATGTGAATATCAATAATGTGCCTTAATCGTCAATTGCATCGTCAATCGTGTTTACCCGGTGCTGCTGGGTTTTCTCTGGTGTCTGCGATATTTCTCTTGTTGGTAATTGCTGCATTGGGTGTGTTTATGTTGTCGATCTATACCATGCAACGTAGTACTGCTACGCAAGATGTCCGAGGGGTGTTAGCTTATCAAGCAGCGAAGGCGGGAATAGAGTGGGCCAGCTTTCAGATCTTAACGCCAGAGAATGCCGCGGTCGTGAATAGTCTATTTCCAGGTTGTGTCGCGAACATGGCAGCGGTGCCTGCATTGGCAGGCGCTTTGAGCGGATTTTCGGTCAGAGTTGATTGCCAATTGACCAAAAAAGACGAGGGCGGAAATATCATCCGTGTATATCAGCTCACCGCAACAGCCAGCAAAGGAACAATGCCTTCGAGCGACTATGTAGAACGGCAAATTTCTGCAAGTATCAGTACCTGCAGAAAAGGAACTACTGAGCTGGCAACAGATCCGCCATGTTAGACCTGCGTTATCGATGAATGAGAAATTAAATAAATAATAGGTAAGACTATGTATGAAGAGTCCAGACTAAGTCAGAAGCAAGTCATTGTTCGAGTAGCGATATTTTGCTTGTGCATGCTGCTTAGTCTTATGTCTCACCAAAGCCACGCTCAGACGACGATTGAGTTTAATAGCAATGGTGGGACCAGTGCTACCAATGGACTCCATTTCTACATTGATCGCTCGACAAAAATTCAAGTCAGGCGTTTGAATAATACGGGACAGGTTTATAGTCCAACAGCCTTGCCGCAAACGAATCCTAACAATTTGGATAATGGCGTTTTTATCCGAGCTAATGGATTATTGTATGGGCCATCTCATACTGTTTCGACCTTTAATCCAAGTGGTGGTATGTTTAGCAGTTATAGTATTTCTGCGGCGACACCAGCGAATCCATCTTCTTCAGGGGTTCAACAAACGGCAAATAACTTGCTCGGCATTACTGGTGGGCCACAAGCGACCATCGTTTGGAAATACACCACGCCTCTGGATTTTCTCACAGCTGAAGTGACCTTAACGATCCCCGCAGGATATTCTGTCAGTGCTAGCAACCCCGTACGTTACTACCATGTTTTTGATACGTATTTAGGTGGAAGCGATAGCGGCTGTGGTGTGCTTGTTTCAGGTAGCAATCGTATCGTGGGAACTTACTCTAGCCTTGGTGGTGCCAATCCATGTCCAAATAGTGATGCCTTGCCGTCAGCTGGAACCATCGTCGAGTCTTTCCGTGAGCGCGCCGCGCCCAGTTCGCCATCTGGTGGTGTGGCGCGCAATACTTTTAGTAGTTACTGTGCGGCAGGTTGGCGCACTTTTTTTACGAATGGCGCACCCGATTGTTCGGTTTCTCAATTGACGCAACAGTTTTCGACAACTGGTGCAATGAGCAATACGATCACCAAGACTTTGCAAGATACGGGAATTGGCATCGCCTACGATTTTATTGCGCCTGGGACGTATACCTTTAGTTATGACTTTGTGATTGGTTCAACCGTGGTACCCGATTATGATCATATCGAAATTCGGCATGATGGTAGTGCGACTTTATGCCCAGAAACGCTGAAAGTACTGGCTTGTACTTCGTCCACCGTCCCTTGTCCAGACTTGAATATTGTCAATAGTGGTAATTTGACGGGAGCGATTTCTTTGGCACCCACAGCCACGGGTGTGAGCTACACGCCAACGAGTTTTTCATTAGGATCAGCCAATACGCAACAAGATATCGTGCTGCAAGCCGCTGCAGCTTCGGCAGGAACGTACACGCTCTTTGCCAGTGGCTTGAGCAAGCTTCCATTGAATGGCACGCGCTGTGTCGTTGGCGGCGTAGCGCAAGCAAGTTGTCAAATAACGATCGCCAACACACCTTGTGCATCCAAATTTGAATGCATGGAAACTGGATTGAGCTACAACAATCCTATCACGGCGACCAATCGCAATCCTTTGTATTCTAAGTTAGCGAATGTCGGTTTCCGCTTCGATGTGTTAGCGCTGCAAACTTCTGGGACGGTGGTCAATAGTTATACGGGAAGTGTTGCCGTTGAGCTGATGGAAGAAAATGGTTCACCAGTTTGCAATGTGCCGGTCGCAATCGCCAGTCAAAACTTGACTTTTACAGCTGGCGATAATGGTAGAAAGACTTTGACAGCGGATTTTAATTTGCCTGATGCCTATAAAAAATTACGCTGTCGTGTGAAAGAAAATGTCGCAACGGCACCAGTGACCGCTTGTTCTTCGGATACCTTTACTGTTCGACCTCAATCGTTCACTAGCATTGTTTCAAATGCGAACGCCGATAATGCTGGTACTAGTGTGAGCGCGACACCGATGATCGCTGCAGGAAATAATTTCACATTGACGGTAAATACTGGGACTAAAGGTTACGATGGTTTGCCAAAAATCAATGCCGGTTTGTTGCAATGGTTGAGTGCTCCACCAGTGCTAAGTGGTGGCAAAGCACCACCCGGCACTGGCGTGTTGAGTGGTTCATTTTCGCTCGCAGCCAATGTCACAAATGGTAACGGTGCTAGTGGAACCGCATTTCAATATGGCGAAGTCGGCTATTTTAGATTTCTGCAAAATGGTATTTACGATGATACCTTTATTGCAAATTCGAATTCGGCAGATGTTGTCAATGGTGATTGTATCGCCTCTAGTTTTGCGAATATAGCCGACGCATCTAGCAATCCCCTATTGAAAGGCAGGTTCGGCTGCAATATTGGCAATCCTGCAGTCTCTAATCATTTTGGTCGTTTCATACCCCATCACTTCACGATCAGCGCAAACACCTTGCAAGAGGCTTGTCCTGCGCCACTGCCCAACACGACGTTTTCCTATTTTGGGCAAGATGGTTTTGTGACGAACTTTAAATTGACCGCTGAGAATATCTCGAATTTACCAACCCGAAACTATAGTGCGAGCTTTGTTAAATTCAATGTGAGTAACTATGCCAGCTATAATTTCAGTATGTCCGGTGCGCCTGTCGGAAGTGTCTTAGCCGTTAGCAGCACAACACCTACAGGGAGCTGGTTTGGTGGTGAGGCGACAATCTCGGTCAAGCATCAGATTTCTCGTCCAACAGCTTTGGAGAATCAAACTAGTATTGGCATCTTAGCCGCACCTAGTGATGGTGAAGTTATGGCATCGGTACCTTTCACGATCGCTACTAGTACTCAGCGCTATGGACGAATGAGACTGCAAAACGCTTATGGATCAGAAATGTTGGACTTGCCAGTGCCTTACTTTGCTGAATACCGTAACAACAATTTGTGGCTAAAAAATACGGATGATAGTTGTAGCGCGATTGTGGCGCCTAATGTTGGCAGTGGTGTTATTTTTTATCCCGATAGCGCGACGAATCATTTAATTGCCGGAGAAACCGTGGCAAGTGTCAGCGCCACCGGAAAGCTAGTTGCTGGTGATGCTAAGCTGAAGTTCTCTAAACCTGGCTTAGGAAATGACGGACATCTTGATTTAGATATCCCAGTTAGCCCATGGTTGAAGTTTCCTTGGCGCGGTGGACTGACTCCGATCAATCCGGCGGCTAAATTGAAATTTGGCAGCTACAAGAAATCCAATCAATTTATTTATTTGCGCGAAGTGCATTAGGCGTTTGGTTGTCAATCCATAGTGAGGCTGCACAGTTCAAGTCAAGCGCGACACAGCTTTTCGACAACAAAACAAGATCAAAGATTGACAACAAGCTCTTATTATCTTAACGTCAAGCAATATTGCTGAACTGGATCGATTGCATGGGATTATTCTCAAATAACAAGAAAAATGCCGATATCATGGCAATTCGCCTAGGATACGATGGTCTGTATTCGGCATCAATTCGTCACGTCGCAAATAATTTGCCAAAATTGGAATTTTTATCCTTCTATCCAATGGCGAAGCAAACTTGGCCAAGCTTGTTAGAGCGTCTGGCACGCGAGACTCCTGCCAGACAAAATCAATGCCTGCTGCAATTAAATCCCGCCGAATATCAATGGTTTGCGCTTGATGCGATGAATGTTCCAGACGATGAATTAAAAAACGCGATTCGTTGGCGTTTAAAGGAGCTAGTCGATTATCCAATCGAATCAGCGAGCTTTGATATCTTGCGTGTACCAGGTGATATCAACAATGGCGGACGCAATCAATCTTTGATCGCTATCGTTGCGACAAATACGCATCTACTGCAAAACCAAACCTGGTTTGCCAACGCCAAATTACCTTTGACTTTCATTGATGTGCCTGAAATGGCGCAGAGGAATATCTCGGCTTTATTGGAGCAGGAAGGACGCGGCCTAGCGATGTTGTCATTTGATAGTGATGGTGGATTGTTGACCGTGACTTATGCTGGCGAATTATATTTGTCGCGCCGTTTTGATGTGCGTTCACAAGATCTCTCTAAGCCTGATTTGCCAGAGCGGAACGCCAGCTATGAACGTATTTCTCTCGAATTGCAGCGTTCCTTAGATCATTTTGATCGACAGCATAATTACATAACGACTGCGAAATTAGTGTTGGCGCCATTAGCTGAAGATGCTGAGTCATTGCGGCACTACTTATCAACCAATATGTATTTGCCAGTAGAAGTGTTGAATCTCGCGAGTTTGATACAAATTGATCATATTCCGGACTTAAAAAGTGCGGCTCGTCAGCAAGCATTTTTGCCTGTCATTGGGGCAGCTCTGCGTCAAAAGTTGGGTGCAGTATGAGTCAGCAAATTAACCTCTACAACGGCAGTTTACTGAAACGCAAAAGTGTTTTATCGGCGACGAATTTGTTGATCGTGTTTGGACTGAGCATTGCTACATTGGCGACGGCGTCAGTGGTGTTACGGATGCGAACAGCGGAGATGCAAAAAAGCGCAGCACAATCCAGTTTGCAATTAAAAGAACTAAGCGATCAAGCGGCAATTTCACGTAAGGCGCATTCGACTAAACTTAAGAGTCCAGTATTGGAGCAGGAATTGCGTACGATCGACGCCTTAATGTTGCGACGGCATCAAATTGCACAGATTTTACAAAATAGTGAATTCGGTAACACTGATGGTTACTCCGCTTATCTCATAGCGTTCGCTCGACGAATACCTGAGAATCTTTGGTTGACCGGCTTTAGCGTCGAAGGTGCTGGCTATGACTTAGTGCTGTCTGGACGGACTCTACGAGGTGAGTTGGTACCGCAGTATGTGTCGCAATTAAAGCAGGAAAAAATTATGCAAGGGAAGAGCTTTTCAACCCTGCAGTTAGAACGTCCACTATTGCAGATCGATACCAGCGCTGGTCAACCACGCAAAAAACCAGAGCCAGCGCCCTATTTGGCGTTTCAACTTCATTCCTCAGAATTTAAGTCAAAGGCGCAAGCAGATGGAGTGATGCAACCGTGAAAAAGCAATTCCACAGTTTACTGCAAAAAATCGATGCGCTCAGCGAACGTGAGCGTGGGATTTTATTCGTGTTGTGTAGTATCGGCGTGTTGTTATTGGGTTTTACTTTTTGGCTAGAACCACAAATGAAGTTGCGTAACAATTTGTTGACGCAGCATCAGGCAAATCAAACACAGATTACACTTTTGCAAGAAGAAATGCAGCAACGTAGCGCGGTTTTGAACAGAGACCCAGACATTGAATTACGCGCAAAGATCGAAGAAGCCAAAGTGCGCTTGTTAGCGATGGATCAGGATTTGCTATCACTACAAAAAAATTTAGTGCCAGCCGAAAAAATCGACCTATTGTTAGCGGGAATTCTTAAACGTAACAAATCGCTACAGCTTATTTCTTTAAAAAGTTTGCCAGTGGTGAATTTGGTTGCAACAACCAACGTGAAGGATACCGCGACCACGCAAGCGGAAGCACCACTGTCAACAATGTCGGGCAATGCGGTCAGCATTCAAAATGAGCAGAGCATTTTCAAGCACGAGGTGGAATTGACGCTAGAGGGTAATTATCTCGATATGCTGGCCTACATGCAAGAACTGGAGGCCTTGCCAGAACGAGTTTATTGGAGCCGTAGCAGTTTGCAAGTTTTGGAATATCCAAAAGCGAGTTTACGCTTGAATTTATTTACATTGAGTCTGGAGAAAAAATGGCTCAATCTTTAAAAACCTATTGGCGTCCTGTGTTGTGTTGGAGTTTGCTATTTGTTTTGCCAGTGTCAGTGTTTGCGCAAAATTTGCCAGACCCAACACGACCGCCGGTGAGTCTTCTACAAAGCGATGCTGGTGTGGTCGTGCCAACTGGTCCAATATTGCAATCGATTTTGATATCGCCACAACGTAAGATCGCCATCATCGACGGGCAGACCGTTAAATTGAATGGCAAAGTCGGTAATCAAACTTTGGTAAACATAAGTGAAACTGAGGTCGTGTTGAAAAGTGGAAAACAATTGCAAACTTTGAGCTTACATCCCGACTTGATAAAAAAGAAAAATCGGGCAAGTGCGAAAATGAATTGATGCTGACTGCAGAATAATCAAACCGCAGTCTACATAATCGAGTAAGTGAGTTGGACCAAGAAGGCTAAAAAATGAAAAAAATCGGGCTATCAATTTTGCTGCTGAGTGTCGTTGGATGCGCCATGCCACCTTCACGTCAGGAAACCTATGATTTGATCAAAAGTGAAATGAATAAAGCAGCTGCCAGTAAAGTCAAAGCAGCCGAACCAGAGGTCGTGTCGGCGTCTTTGCTGCCGTCTTTGCAGTCTGAGTTGCCACCTGTTCGTAAGCCTTTGGAAGAAAGATTTAATCTGAGTTTTAGCAATGCGCCAGCGGCACAATTTTTTATGGGGATCGTGGCTGGTACGCCGTATAACATGCTAGTACATCCGGATGTCTCCGGGAATATCTCAGCCAATCTCAAGGATGTGACTTTATTTGAAGCCCTCGATGCGATCCGCGAATTATATGGTTACGAATATAAAATAGAGGGAAGTCGAATTTATGTAAAACCTTTGACTTTGCAGACCAGAGTTTTCCAGATTAATTATCTGTCTTCTGTGCGCAAAGGCAGCTCGGATATTCGCGTGACTTCAGGTTCCGTTGCCGATGCCATCATGAGTAATTCCAATGGTAATAATCAGACAGGGCAGCAGAATAACTCAGGCAACGCCCCCACCGCGAATAGCACACAGTCGGTGAGTTCCAGCAAAATTAATACAAGTTCGAATAATGATTTTTGGGCAGAGTTAAAAGCCTCTTTAGATATTTTGGCAGGCAGCGGTCAAGATGGACGCCAGGTGGTGATTAATCCGCAGTCTGGCGTGGTGGTGGTGAGGGCGATGTCGGATGAAATACGAAACATCTCAGCCTATCTGAAAGCGACTCAGTTGTCGGTTGATCGTCAGGTGATCCTCGAAGCTAAAATCTTGGAAGTTGAATTAAACGATCAGTATCAAACTGGGATTAATTGGGCCTCGTTTGCCTCGCTCAAATCTTCGCCTAATAGCGCGGCTTCATTGGGTTTTGTAACGCCAGGAACGACATTGAGTACCACTCGTCTAACGACCGATGGCACCGGGATTAACGCCGTAACAGGACTGAATCTCGGTGCAGCGTCGCGTGCGGCGGGATCTTTGTTTGGGTTAGCCTTCCAAACGGCTAACTTCTCTGCTCTATTATCGTTTCTGGAATCGCAAGGTAGCGTCCATGTTTTATCTAGTCCGCGCATTGCGACTTTGAACAATCAAAAAGCGGTTTTGAAAGTCGGCAAGGACGAGTTCTTCGTGACTAGTCTCAAGACCACACCTGGCGTGGTGAGTTCGGCTGGCAATACAGCACCCACTGTGAGCGTAGAAGTGCAACCATTTTTTTCTGGTGTGGCATTGGATGTGACACCGCAGATTGATGATAGTGGCAATATTATTTTGCATGTTCATCCATCGGTGAGTAAGGTCAGTACCATAGAAAAAACGGTGAATGCCGGTAGCGCTGGCTCCGTCGTGTTGCCGTTGGCTTCTAGTGTGGTTTCTGAAACCGATAGCATAGTGCGTGGCCAGAATGGCCGTATCGTTGCGATTGGTGGTTTGATGCGTCAATCAAATTCTGATGATCGTTCACAAGTTCCGGGAGCTGGCGAAGTTCCATTTCTTGGTGGTCTGTTTAGAAATACCAATCAAATTTCGCAAAAACGTGAGTTAGTCATTTTGATTCGTCCAACGATCGTCGAGGGCGACGCTGCCTGGGATCAGGATTTATTGGAAAGTCAAAAGCGCATAGAGGAAATGACCCCACGTAGCCGCTTAGAAAAGAAGAATCAGTGAGCGATGTGCAATTGCGATTCACGTTTGAGCTGGTCAACCGCACAGAGTTTGAATTATGGTGAAAATCAGCCGATACCAATCCCATTTTGGATTGCATGACTCGCCATTTGGTATTACACCTGACACGAGTTTTTTCTTTTCCTGTGGTAGTCACTTGGAAGCGCTAAATACATTATTAGTTGCCGCTGAGAGTGGCGAAGGCTTTATCAAAATTACGGGAGAAGTCGGGACTGGGAAGACGCTTTTATGTCGTCAGTTTTTGAAGATGTTGGACGATAGTTTTGTTACGGCCTATATTCCTAATCCTTTGCTCGATCCGCACACTTTATTGTTGGTATTGGCAGACGATCTCGGTATTCCACAAGAAAAAAATAGTGAACAACATGAGGTCTTGAAGGCGATTAATCAGCATTTATTGGAACTGGCTAAGTCAGATAAACGTGTTCTACTATGCATAGACGAAGCGCAAGCTTTACCGATAGAAACGCTGGAGGCAATTCGGCTGTTAAGTAATCTTGAAACTGAGAAAAGAAAACTATTGCAAATCGTGTTGTTTGGACAGCCGGAATTGGATCATCGTTTAGCACGCAATGATATTCGCCAATTGGCGCAGAGAATTAGTTTTCATTATCGCTTACGCAGCCTCAGCCTAGATGAAGCACGTTTTTACATACAACATCGCTTACGCGTAGCGGGTTATAGCGAGATCCGTTTGTTCTCATCGAATGCGATATTTGTCTTATGGCTAGCCAGTGCGGGCGTGCCCAGGATGTTAAATATTTTGGCAAATAAAGCCATGATGCTCGCCTTTGGCGAAGCGCGACACCAGATAGGTATCAAGCAAGTGATTGCGGCAATTCGTGATACTGAGGCCACACCATTGGTAAAAATAATGCGGCGAATGTTGACAATGTCGATCGTGCTGACCTTGCTTGGTACGAGCTTGATATTAGCGTTCCGTTGGCAGAGTGGAGTGTAGGCGCACGATGAGTGTAATCAATCAAATGCTGCAGGATCTTGAGAAGCGTGGTGAAACTGATGATGGTCACGCAAGCACTCGCTATATCCAAGCAGGCGTAAGCGCTTCAAGAACATCGCCCTATAAACTTATGTGGGTAATGATTATTGTCATTGCCGCCATCGCTAGCATTGCATTGTGGCGTTGGAAAAAAGCTAGCCCTGATGTTCAACTTACCTCGACTCCGGTTAGTCCTGTGACCGCGCCTATGCTGCAAGATCAGAATTTAAGTTTGCATGAACAGGGTTTGCGATTGCGTTTGAGTACCAAGGTCGATACCGAGGGAATAGAGCACAAATCTAAGGAAGGGAGCATCGCACAAACTGAACCTCCAAAACAGATTTCACCGTTGGCGCAGACCGCCGGAAAGCCAATCGCACCTATCGTTACGGCAAAAGATAGTCGCACGATTGCACCGGTATCAGATGTAGAACTTAGACAAAATCAAACGGCAGTGAATGATAAGTCAGTTGCCGTGCCAACGCTGATGATCAAAGAAGTGTCGCTGCAGCAGCGAGCGGAATCCGAATTTCGGCAAGCGACCATCTATCAGCAACAAGGACGTTTAAATGAAGCCATACTTGCATTAGAACGTTCCTTGCAATTAGATGGACTGCATGCACCGGCTCGTCAATTGTTAATTTCTTTGCTGCTAGAAAGTAAGCGTCATGAAGACGCGATCCGTGAGTTGAAATTAGGCTTGAATATTGAGCCTACCCATTTGAATTTTTCCATGATGTTGGCGAGATTACTGCTTGAACGAGCTAAGCTTAGTGAAGCGATCGAGATATTGCAGAAAAATTTAAGTCTGGCGCAAGACCGACCTGACTATCTCGCCTTCTTGGCTGCTTTGCAGCAAAAGACGGGTCACCACCAAGAGGCGATACAACTTTATCGGCAAGCGGTTAAAAAACAGCCACAAAATGGCGTGTGGTGGATGGGTTTAGCCATTTCATTACAGGCTGACGCCAAATTAAATGAAGCCATTGATGCTTTTCAACAGGCCAAATTGCAATCAGGCTTAAGTGCGGAATTACATGCATTTATTGATCAAAGAATTGCGCAATTGCAAAAATAGGATGTTGAATTGCGGCATTGCTGGAATGTTGTCAATTGCAGATTATTCTTGTTAATTTCTTTAGTGATTATTAAATAGTCGATGTAATTGCTCTGAATTTTCCCGAAAAGGGCGGAAAAGTGCGGAATTTTGCAAACTATTTGAATAGACCCGGCTGCAAGTCCGTAAAATAGCGCTTTATCTCATTTTCACCAAAGAAGAATAAGCATGTCTATACAATGGTTCCCTGGTCACATGAATGCGGCGCGCAAAAAAGCGGCCGAAACCATGGAAAACACAGATCTGGTCATTGAAGTTCTTGATGCCCGCATTCCACAAGCGAGTTGCAATCCTATGGTCGAACAGTTGCGAAACTTTCGACAACGTCCATGCCTGAAGATATTGAACAAAAGTGATTTGGCCGATCCGCATGCGACTAAAGCGTGGTTGGATTTCTATAATGCGCAAAAGGGCGTCAAAGCTGTTGCCATGAGCTGTAAAAAGCCAGCAGATGTTGCAAAAGTGCCTGGATTCGCTTTAGAGATGGCGCCACATCGCGGGGTTCCAACTAAGCCTTTACGTATGATGATCATGGGGATTCCTAACGTGGGCAAATCAACTTTAATGAATGCTTTGCTGAAGAAGCGGGTTGCCAACGTCGGTGATGAACCTGCCGTGACCAAAGTACAGCAGCGCTTATACCTCGGCAAAAATATGATTTTGACGGATACGCCAGGTATGTTGTGGCCAAAAATCCAGCATCCTACCGACGGTTTGATGTTGGCAGCGAGTCATGCAATTGGTGTCAATGCCTTGATTGAAGAGGAAGTTGCTACGTTTTTGGCCGAAATTTTACTAGAACGTTACCCACAATTCTTATCGACTCGCTATGGTTTTAGCACAGAAGGTATTGATGCCGTCAGCGTGATCGAGGCGGTGGCAAAAAAACGCGCATATCGTTTAAAAGGTGGAGACTGGGATTTTGAAAAAGCGGCTCATACTCTGCTGCTTGATTACCGAAGTGGGTCTTTGGGGCGGGTCAGTTTAGAGACGCCACAGAGCCGTGAACATTTATTAGCGACCTATGTTCCGCCCGTTTTGTTAGGGCAAGGTAAGAGTGTCGATACCGGTATGATGGAAGATGCATTGGATGACGAAGAATAGTTGTCTTACTTGACCATTGAAATATGGAAGAAAATCACGCCTTACGTTTTTTTGCCAAGAATGTTTTCAGCGTAGGAATTTCTTATCTGGGCTGGAAACTATTCGAAAAAATTGGTTCTGGCTACGGCCCTATAGGCTTGATGTTAACAAGCATGATATGGGTACGGCTGTTTCCGCGAGATATTCTCAATCTATTTTCATTTATCAAAAATCAAGCACAATATGCGGCAGTATTTCGCTGGCATGGTAAATACTATAGTTTTGATGGACGTCAGATTCGTTTCTATTTAGTTGAAAATATAGTTTGGATTCCATTTGCTGACATTGAGCGCATCGTGGAACCTAAAGTTGTGAAACATGAGCTCACGATGCTAGCTCAGCAGTATGGCAAAATTCCGGAACATTCTATGCAAGGAGTGACGGAGGAAGGTCTTATGCGTTTATTGAAAACGCGTACTGAGGGCGGTCATACCAACTATAAAATGATACGATTTAAGCGGTGGCTATTGACGAGTGCTTTGGAGAATGTGAAACGATTACCTAAATCTGCTATCAACAATGTTCGGTAAAAGTGCTAGGTAAAGTTGTGGTAACTAATAAAAAAGCTGCGAAGTCATTGCGCAGCTTTTTGTATTTTGGACCAAAGCGGATTGACTAACCATTAATCACTTTGTGAGTGTAGGACTCTAAATAATCCATCAAATTATCCGCGCCTCTTGCCGCTTCCTCTTCGTTGCCTTCAGCGATTCCTTTGGCTAGTAACATATGGCAACGTGCCGCTTCGTGCATGTCGCCTTCGTGCTGATAAGCGTACCAAAAACGACGACATTTAATGATCAGTGGTATCACTGCGGCAACAGCAGAGGGATTGCGACAGGCTTCGTGGACTACATGATCTAAAGCTTGATCTGCCGCCATAAACTCATCGAGTTTGCCATTATTGGCAGCCACAACCATTTTTTCACCGCAAGCAAAAATATCTTGGCGAAATTGTGGCGTTGCACGTCGCGCTGCGCTGCTAGCAATCAGTTTCTCGATGACTCTGCGGGTCTCAATCAAAGTGACATGTTCCGCTGCTTCGATGTCTTTGACGATCAAACCACGGCGGGGCAATTGCACGATTAAACCATTTGAAGACATACGCATCAAGGCTTCTCTTAATGGTGTTCGACCCAGACCCGTGATGTCTATGAGTTCTGATTCGACAATAGGCGCTCCGGGTTTGAGCTGTAGAGTGACGATCATACTTTCTATCGCATCGTAAGCGATGTCAGCTGCTCGCAGTTTGGTCGGTGTTGAGACTCTAGTGGATTGCATACAATGATTGTTGTGATAATTATCATTGGATTATAAGTTATTCAGGCCATTTTACTCAATTTTCTTTCGATTTTTGCCCCTTTTTTCATACAAAAAAGGCGGCCAAGTTGATTTTGGCTGCAGATTGGTGAAGGTTTTTAAGTAGTTTGCATGTGGTTTTGCTACCAATGTCGGAAATTCATGCAATTTAAGCGAGGTAGGGAGTTTTTTTACCTTGATATAGAATTCCAAGGTGAATTGGAACCGATTGGACGTAGGATCAGATAGTCAAATGGGCGTGGATTGTTGGTATTTGATAAGTATTTTTACAGAAATCCAGGCAGGGGATAAATGCAGATATCAGATTGGCGCTGACGCGTTCGCGTTCTGCACCGACTAAAGGTTGACTCGGGCGACGGACAAATTCATTCCCCACACCGACCATGGGTTCAACTAACTTTAAGTTTTGAACCATTTGGGCTACTTGCTCTACGAAGCGAAGTGCATTCGTTGTGCGGGTTTTCGAAACATTTGCTAAAACCGGAATACGATTGTTGGCCACATTGAGGGCAATACGAGTGACTTCCAATTTCTCATCGAAAGAGAGAGTACTTGCTTCACCTAAGGAACCGCCGGTGACCATGCCGTACGTGCACACCTGCATCGATTTAAAATGCAAAGTGTTTCTCCATTGCCGTTGGAGCGAGATTTTCGTATTCTTTGCATTTAGTTGTTACTGCAGGGAATATGCCGTGCGACTTAGGGAGATTTATGTCGCAACCTTTTTTGAAAATATGTATGAACAAAGTACAGAAGCTAGTGCAATACTAGTCAAATATATTTGATGTATTTTTACCTTGTTTTAGGAAGATATCTCAACTTTACGGCCTATTTCATCAATCTGTTACAAAAATTACTGAATATTATGGTTGAATATCGACAAAACAGTATATTCAATGCAATGAATTTAGGATAATATTTGTTAAAATTTAAATAATTAATTATTTAATCATAATGCCTGGCTAATTGATTTTATAATGCGTTTTTTCTCGTTACCTCATTCTTATGTCACAAAACTCTATGCGAACCAAACTTAGTTTGATCGACAATAATAGCAAACAACAACTTGCCGAAAGTATCGCGGATGTTTTTTTTACCGAAGCCCTTTTTGATGCGATGCCAGACTTAGTGTTCTTTGTGAAGGATTTGGCTGGTCGATATGTTGTCGTTAATCAAACTTTAGCATTGCGCTGTGGCTTTAAAAATAAGGATCAGTTAATTGGGCAAATCGCCGAAGCAGTATTTCCTGCTACTTTGGCTGCCAGTTACCAAGCACAAGATGACTTGGTTTTGCAGCAGGGGCATGAGGTCAAAGATCAATTAGAACTGCATCTATATCCAGATCGTGACCCAGGTTGGTGTTTAACTAATAAAATGGCTCTGCGGGATAAGAATCATCGCATCATTGGGCTGTGCGGCACGTCGCGCGACTTAGGAATGCCAGATCAGCGGCATCCTGTTTATCATAGGATAGCTGCAGCGGTACGTCATATCCATACCCACTTTGGCGAAAATGTGCCAATGATTGAGTTGGAGCAAATTACAAATTTGTCCGTGGCACAGATTGAGCGGTACTTTCAGAAGATATTTTCTCTTACTCCACGGCAGTTTATGATCAAAGTTAAGCTGGATGCTGCGACCGCTATGCTTGCCGATAAGCAGCGCAGCATCACGGAGATTGCGGCGACTTGTGGATATCAAGATCACAGCGCATTTTCACGTATGTTTAAAGCAACGGTTGGCATGACACCTAGTGAATACCGCGACGTCTTATTGACGCAGCCAGCGTTGTAGTCTTGTTGTTTTTTATCCCACCAGTATGCTGATGTTCTTCGGCATTAGAGTAGTCGCATACAATCTACAGGTTTTGCTTGAAAGTAATTATTGAAGCAGGGAATTTATTCCCTGTTTTCATGTCCAAGCACACGAGATGGTGTTTCGAGAAAGACGACGACTCGACATTCAACTCAGATTTTTTATTGAGAGCTGGCACGATGCACTATTTGATGCAATGTTATTGCAATCAAGAACATGCGTCGTCAGCCCATGCATAGCGCTGCTGGTGTGCCTTATGAAAATCTTGCTTCAAGCCGTTTTACCCAAATTTATATCAATACAGAGAGAAAAGCACGCGGTCAGGTCGTCTATTGTCGATAGCGATCCTAGACGTCGTTGCTTCATATTCAGGAGATACTATGCAAATTCGCTGGCGATCAAAGTCACTTTTCCTTTCCCTAATTGTTTTTAGCGCTTCTTGTTCAATGTCTCTTTGCGCGCAGGCGCAGACGGCAACAGCGAGGGTGGAAGGATTGCGTGAAAGTAGTCCCAATTGGCATGTCTTGACGGGAGCGAGATTGGTGCTGGCACCAGGGAAAGTTCTTGAAAATGGCACTTTGGTGATGCGAGATGGCGTGATCGTAGCGGTAGGAACAAATGTTCCCGTCCCTGCTGGAGCAAAGATTTGGAAAATGGACGGTCGCACGGTATATCCAGGTTTCATTGATATGGCGAGTCATCTTGCAATCCCTGCGGGACTCATGCCGGCACCAATGGTAACGGGTCCGGCAAACGCGGCACGCCCTATGGCTCCACGTATAGTTAACGGACGCGCATTGGCCAGTGAAAATCCTCGCATACGTCCTGAACAAGATGTTTCTGATCAATTGGAAATTCGTACCGACGAAGTTAAAGCGGTTCGTGAATTAGGTTTTACCAGCATTTTGGCTACACCAGCGGCGGGAATCTTTCGCGGGCAAAGTGCTTTATTGAATTTGAATGGCAGTGACAACGCAAAATCTTTGGTGTTGAACGCCCGCGTTGCTCAGCATTTAGCCAATGAATTGGAGTTTGGACGAGGTGTAGGGTATCCCAGTTCTTTAATGGGGGTAATTGCCCAAGTTCGTCAGACTTTTTACGATGCACAATGGTATCAGCGTGCAACGAATTCGAAATTCAAACAAGAGCGCCCACAATTGAACGCGTCTTTAGAAGCCCTAAAACCAGTATTGGCGGGACGCCAGTCCGTTATTTATGCGACAGATAATGAACAGGCCTACCAACGTATAGCGAAAATCCGCGATGAGTTTAAATTAAAGGTGATCTTACAAGGCAACGGTTTTGAGTATCGCCGTATCAACCATTTGAAAGCTGGTGGTATGCCCGTGATTGTTCCCTTGCTCTATCCGAATGCTCCTGAAGTTGATAATCCTGACATGGCTCTCGACACTTCTCTAGAGACATTGCAGCACTGGGAACAAGCACCCTCTAATTTAGCGATGTTAGAGAAAGCAGGGGTAGAATTTGCGATTACCCCGGCTGGTCTGAAGGAGGCGAAGAAGGACTTTTGGATGCGCATACGCCAAGCAGTACGACGTGGATTGAGTGTAGAACAAGCTTTGGCCGGACTCACCACTACCCCCGCAAAACTCTTGGGGGAGCAAAATCGGCTAGGTAGCTTGGCACCGGGACATCTAGCCAATATTGTCGTTGCTAGCGGTGATTTGTTTAGCGATGACAAGGCAAATATCGAAGTGAGTTTTGTCGATGGCAAGCCATTTGTTACTGAACACTTTGGACGTTTTGAATTGCGTGGTACCTGGAATGTCAGTGTTGGCGGCAAGAGTCAAACTTGGAACATCACCGGTACGACAGCTAAGCCGAGCTTGACAATCGATGGTGTGAATGTTGAGTTGACGCTGCGTGATAATCAATTATTGGCGCGTTATGGCGATATCGTGATCGTCGCAGAGGGACGTGCTGATACTTTAATCGGGACACAACAACAAGCGCAAGAGGCCGCGCTAGTTTGGACTGCGAGTCGAAGCAAAACAATCGCGCCAGACCTTGCGCCAACAAAGAGCGAAAAGGCAGTTGTCGCTTGGAGCCATCAATATCCAGCTGGTCCCTTTGCGAGTTCAAATCCAATGCGTCCAGCTTCAATTTTGATCAAGAATGCGACCATTTGGACCAGTGCAAAAGCCGGTAAGCTTGAGCAGGCGGATATGTTGGTGATCGATGGCAAAATCAGCGCGATTGGGAGCAACTTGAAAGCTCCCGCTGGTGCTGAAACAATTGACGCGACTGGCAAACACTTAAGCCCAGGCATGATTGACGCGCATTCCCATACGGCGATGATGCAGGGTATCAATGAAGGTACTAGCTCTATCACTGCTGAAGTTAGGGTTGGCGATGTGATCGATGCCAGTAGCATCAATATTTACCGTCAGTTGGCTGGTGGTGTGACGACCGCGAATATTTTGCACGGTTCTGCGAATACCATCGGTGGGCAAAATCAAGTTATTAAAATGCGTTGGGGCTCAGATGCTGAAGGATTGAAACTCGACGGTGCTTTTCCTGGGATTAAGTTTGCACTCGGTGAAAATGTGAAGCAGTCAAATTGGGGTAATGACTCGACCGGTCGTTATCCACAAACACGTATGGGCGTTGAGCAGATTTTGCGCAGCGGATTTTTGGCCGCTCGAGCTTACAAAGAAGAGCGCGAAGCTTGGCGTAAAGCACCAAGTACGATGGTGGAACCACGCCGCGATTTGCAGATGGACACGCTGGTCGAGCTTTTAGATCGCAAACGTATGATCCACATTCACTCTTATCGTCAAGATGAGATTTTGATGTTCACACGCGTTGCGAAAGAATTCAATTTGTTGGTTGGGACTTTTCAGCATGTGATGGAGGGCTACAAAGTGGCTGATGAAATTGCCGCACTTGGTGCTGGTGGCTCGACCTTTTCAGATTGGTGGGGATACAAAATGGAAGTCAGTGATTCCGTGCCGTTTAATGGCGCCTTGATGCATAAGGCGGGCGTCGTCACGAGTTTTAATTCCGATAGCGATGAGTTGGCGCGTCACTTGAATACAGAGGCGGCGAAGGCGGTGAAATACGGTGGTTTGTCTGAAACCGAAGCTTTGAAATTCGTGACCTTAAATCCAGCGAAACAATTGCAGATCGATGCCAGAACAGGTTCATTAGAGGTGGGGAAAGATGCCGATTTCGTGATCTGGAATACCAGTCCATTGTCAACTTTCAGTCGTGCTGAACAGACCTGGATCGAAGGACGGCGTTACTTTGATCTGGCAAGCGAGGCAGCTCTGCGTAAAGAGGCACAAGCGGAACGTCAGCGTATTAGCGCTAGTGTCATCGCGAATCGCGCACCAGCCACGATCGTTAGAGCAAAAGATGCTGTTAGTGAGAAAGTCAACGCGCCCAAAACCCCGGCAGAGATGTTAGAAGTGAATCGCGCCTATTTGGAACTTCAACATTGGATGCATATGCTTAGCAAACATAGGACAGGGTATTGGATGGGCGCAGAAGAACACGAATGTACAGGGGAAGAATAATGACGACATCTCCACAAATTATTTTTTCAACCACCACTTTGAATGCACGATTGATGATGACAGCAAATTCTTTAACTCGCAGCGTCAAGTTGATGTTGGGTGCCGGCATGGTAAGCGTTTTGAGTTTGAGTAGCATAGCATTCGCCACTGACAATGTTCCCGCTGCCGCGCAAAAAACACCTCTGCTCTTCAAGGGCGCGACTATCCACACTGTGAGTGGCGAGAATGTCGTTAACGGTAGTATGCTGGTCGATAAAGGACGCATTGTTGCTATTGGAAATCAGATCGATGTTCCGCCAAATACCAAAGTTGTTGATGTCGGTGGTAAGCATATTTATCCTGGCATGATTGCAGCAAATACCGTGATGGGTTTGGCGGAAGTGCAATCAGTGCGGGCGACGCTGGACTATGCTGAAGCTGGTGCAATCAATCCAAATGCGCGTGCTCTGGTCGCCGTCAATCCTGATAGTGAGCTGATCACGACCGCGCGTGCTAACGGCGTACTGGCGACCTTGTCAGTGCCTAACTCGCCAGCGGGCTTAATTAATGGGACTTCCGCTTTGATACAAATGGATGGTTGGACTTGGGAGGATATGGCGATCCAGGCTGAGGTGGGTTTGCACATTACCTTGCCGAACTTGCGCTTCAATCCTGAGTTGTTTCCAGCACCGTTTGATGCACGTTTGGAAGATATGCGTAAAGTGAGTGCCCAGCGCTTAAAGATGCTGGAAGAGGCGTTTGAGTCCGCTATCTCTTATCGCGATGCCCGCGCTCAGAACCAAGTTGGACAACTAGAGGCTACGAAAATTGATGTCCGTTGGGAAGCCATGTTACCTGCCTTAGCTGGCAAGCGCACAGTATTTTTCCACGCGCAAGATATCAACCAGATCCGATTTGCGTTGAATTTTGCGAAGCGATATAACTTGAAGGCGGTGATCGTCGGCGGTGCTGATGCGCCCTTATTAGCTGAGGTATTGAAGCAGCAACAAGTCGCAGTGATCGTCACGGGTATTCATAAATTACCGATGCGTCGCGGAGCAAATTACGATGACTACTACACAGTGGCCGCAAAGTTGGCACAAGCTGGTGTGCAGTTTTGCATAGCCCGTGCAGGTACTGATGATGATGCGCCGAACGAACGTAACTTACCGTATGAGGCCGCAGTCGCAGCGACTTTTGGCTTGCCGCCCAATGAAGCACTTAAGGCGATTACTTTGTATCCAGCGCAGATTCTTGGTGTGGCAGACAAACTCGGCTCTTTGGAGTTGGGCAAAATGGCGAATTTTTTTGTCTCGAATGGTGATCCACTTGAAACGACCAGCCAAATTGAACAAGTTTATATTCAAGGCAGAGCAGTCGATATTAGTACCAAACAATCGCGTCTGACTGAAAAATATCAACAGAAATATTTGCAGAAAACGCAACCTTAAGCACGTCAATTTTTTTGTTTGTATAGAAAAACTTGAGGTGTTCTTCGCACAACACCTCAAGATTGTCCGAATTTCTTCTTAGACGTAGCATCAATCTCTTACCTGTGAGAAACTGTTGTTAGAATTTTTCGAGATTAATCTGAGTCATTCTGTAACACTAATTTTGAAGAACGGTAACGATGACAAATCCACTTCATAATCTCACGCAGATTATTAATGACCGCAGCGCGCACCCTGTTTTCCAAGGATGTCTACAGTTAATTTCATTAGACGGTTGCTTCTCGCAAATTAATTCGGCAGGGTTGGCGCTGTTTGAAGCGGACAGTTTTCAAGAGCTTGATGGTGTTTCTTTAACCAGGTTTATTGATCCCGCATTTTTTGCGGATGTTGAGAACTTACTTCGTCGAGTTAGCGCGGGCGAACAAGTTTGCCTTGAGGTCAAGATACTTGGACTAAAAGGTGGGTCTCCATGGCTAGAGTTAAGACTCAGTCCGTTACGCCAACCAACGGGTGACATTGTTGCGATCTTCGGTATCGCCCACGATATCAGTTCGAGAAAAAATATTGAGCAATCTTTGTTCGACAGTGAATTGCGCTTTCGCTCTTTGATTGAGGTGATTCCTCAGCAAGTCTGGATAGCCAACGCCGATGGCAGCTTAAGTTTCGTGAATCAACACACCCTTGATTATTTTGGTGTTTCTGTTGAGAGTATTTACGGCGCGGGTTGGGAGACATTAGTACACCCAGACGATTTGATACGGGCACGTGAACGTTGGTATCAAGCGATCACCACTGGTACGCAGTACGAGGCGGAATGTCGTCTGCGAAGAGCTGATGGTGTTTATCGATGGCATGTGAGTTTAGCGATGCCTCTACGTGATCAGCAGGGTCATATTGTGCAGTGGATAGGTTCGAGCACAGATATTTCGGCTAGCAAAGACAATGAGACCGCTTTACGTCTCAGTGAAAAAAACTTGGTGGCAGCACAGGCTCGGGCAAAAATTGGTAGTTGGCAGCGAGATCTCATCAACAATGTTTCAGTCTGGTCCGACGAAATGTATCGAATTTTTGATTTCGATCCACAGTTACCACCGCCTTCAATAGACAAAATTATTGCGCGAGTTCATCCAGAGGATCAGGCAGAGTTCATCCGCATACATGCACAATATTTACAGGCCGAAGGCAGTCAACAATTGGATTTTCGCTACCCATTGGCGAACGGTGATTTTTTATGGATCGAGGCCAAGAGTGAACCATTTTTCGATGATGCCGGTAAAGCGGTGGCTTTGACTGGAACTGCGCAGGACATCACTGACCGCAAACGAACTGAACAGGCTTTGGCCAGTTCCACGCAATTGTTGACCGAGTGTCAGGCAATTGCCCAAATTGGTGGCTGGGAAATTGATTTACGTACGAATACCTTAAACTGGACCGATGAAACATACCGAATTCACGATACCACTCGTGAAGAATTTAATCCTTCGATTGACGCTGGAATTGGCTACTTTTTGCCAGAATCTAGAGTTCAGTTACAAGCTGCACTGGCACGAGCCACAGAGTTTGGTGAGGAATATGATTTGGAGCTGGAAAAATTGACCGTGAAGGGTAGAAAGATCACTGTCAGAACCACTTGTCACGTCACGATGCAAAATGGCAAGGCAATTCGCCTGACTGGTATTTTTCAAGATATTTCGGAGCAGAAAATAGCCCAGGTAGCTTTGAAAAATGCTTATGCCGAATTGGAGAGATCCAATAGTATGTTGGAGCATATTGCCCACTATGATGCGTTAACGCATTTGCCTAATCGAGTACTACTGGCTGATCGCATGCAACAAGCGATGCATTAATGTCAACGCCGTGGTAATTCTCTAGCCGTTGCCTTCTTAGATTTGGATGGGTTCAAAACCGTCAATGATATGTATGGGCATAGTATGGGCGATGAGCTCCTCATTACGGTGGCGGCACGCTTGCGTTCGGCCTTGCGAGAAGGTGATACCTTGGCGCGAATTGGTGGTGATGAATTTGTAGCCATCCTAAGTGATCTCGAAGACAGTAAAGACTGTGAACCTGTATTGGGACGTTTGTTGAGTGCGGCTGCCGAGCCAATTACCTTACATCATGTTGAGTTACAGGTCAGTGCCAGCATAGGCGTCACGATCTATCCGCAAGATGGCGTTGATGCAGAGCAGTTGTTGCGTCATGCTGATCAAGCCATGTATTTGTCTAAACAGGCAGGAAAAAATTGTTTCCATCTGTTCGATGTAGCACAAGACGCCGCGGTAAAAATACAGCGCGATGACCTCACGCGTATACAACATGCATTGATGCATCGTGAGTTTGTTTTGTATTACCAACCTAAAGTGAATATGCGCACTGGTGTCGTATTCGGTACTGAAGCATTAATTCGTTGGCAGCATCCGACCAAAGGTTTATTGGCGCCCGCTAATTTTTTGCCAGCAGTAGAAAATCATTTATTTAGTATCGAATTAGGGGAATGGGTAATTGGCACGGCGTTGGCGCAAATGATGCAATGGCGGGAGCAGGGACTGCAACTATCTATCAGTGTTAATGTCGGTGGTTTGCAATTGCAGCAAGCCGATTTTACGCAGCGTCTGCGGAAAATTTTAGAGGCATATCCTCCGTCACTGTATCCTATGCTAGAGCTAGAAATCTTAGAGAGCAGTGCACTTGACGATATTGAGAAAGTCTCGCAGGTCATACAGTGTTGCCAAGAATTAGGTATTCGCTTTGCCCTCGATGACTTTGGTACCGGCTATTCTTCACTGCGGTATTTAAAACGTCTCCCCGCAGAAATCTTAAAGATTGATCAAAGCTTCGTACGTGATATGTTAGAAGACGAAGGTGACTTGGCTATTATCAAAGGGGTGATAGGCTTGGCTGCGGCGTTTCATCGCAGTGTGATTGCGGAAGGTGTCGAAACAATAGAACACGGCGAGAAGTTACTGTCGATCGGATGTGATCATGCGCAAGGTTATGGCATCGCACGCCCGATGCCTGCGGCATTGATACCAGAGTGGATACAACAATGGCGTCCGGCTTTTAAAATTTCAGATTTTTGATTTGCATTGTCGTTGAAAAACAGGCAGTCGGACTTGCCGCACTGCCCGTTTTTTGTTGAGTGTAGTGAGTGAGAAAATATCGATGATCCGCTCTTAGACGAGTTGATTACTTGATCGCCCAATTAAAACTGATTAGTCGGGACTCACGTTTCTCTGGTGTGCCAGTTGTTTCTGGTTTGCTGTTGTGATTTGCCATCGTGAACCGGCAACCCTTTAGTGCCGACATGGATGCGCGATCAAGATTGCTGAATCCACTCGACTCTTCGATGGCAGCGTCGATGACATTCCCATTGGTGTCCGTTGTAAAACGCAATTTGACGACGCCTTTCTCTTCGCCGCGCAACATTTTACTGTCGTATTCAGGCATGTTGCAGGTGTTGTTATTCCACGGATTGATGGATTCAGTCGCGCTGGCCATGAAAGATGTTGTACTTAAGATGAAAGCAAATACAGCGCGAGTGTAGAATTTTGAGTTTGTCATAGCAGCTCCATTTAGGTTGAGAAATAGGACGGCTTCGCGGGAACTTGTGATTCAAAATGCGAAGCCGATGGAGACAATATACGGATTGATTTTCTAGTCGCGAAATTGCGATTTCATATGTGGATTATTTCTAAATCGTATAAGTCTGTCAGACTTTTTGCGATTGCATTTTATTGGTGCGGGAATGACTTTCTCGTCGATCAAATTCCCAACTCTGGTGCAATACTAGCTTATTTGTGCATTGGATAAATGAGGGACGAGCTCTTTTGGTGCGTGTGTATTTTTCGAGTTTTTTTCGACTTCTGTGGGTTTTTGGGAACAAACTCACCGAATCTGGCACTAGCCCGCGATCGATCTGTTTACAGTTCAAGCCAGAATCATGAAATAGCTGTCCATGACGTGAATTTACTAGCTAAAATGAAAAGACCTTGCGACCGACAGCGTGCCAGCGCGGCGGGTATAGAGGGCGAAAAGCAAATTTACCTCATAAGAAAAGTCAGATTGAGAATCAGATTTAGAATCAGATTTAGAATCAGATTGAAAATTAGATTGAAGATTGGATTGAGAAACAGAATTGCAAAAACAAACAAATCCTTGGCGCGTTTGGGTCGCCGAATTACTTATCATCACGCTGACTTTTGGGACCATCGCAATCAAATCCTATCGGGTGGTGACAGACCATAGTCGCATCTCTTTGCAGGGCGAATTAAGTCTAGACAGTGTTGCGCAAATTGAATTGGCAATGTCCACTCACAAATCCGCTTTCAATACCTTGCAGTTTGAGGACTCGCCAGGTTCAGGTGCCGCCGCCACCATTATTTTGGAAAAAATTGAGATATTGATTAATCGCCACCAGTTGCGAACGGAGGCCATCGGGCGCTGCGCTTCGGCTTGTGCTGCCGCTTTTTTATTAGGAACCACTCGAAGTTTATTACCGACTACCGATGGCACGCCCACGTTTTTGATGTTGCACACGATACGTAATCATAAAACTCGTGAAGTCAATTACGGAAAGACTGAAGCAATTAATAAAAAAATTTCGAGTAAAAGTTTGGGGAAGTTTCCGCTGAAATTGTTGAATCGCATGTTCGACGATAAACAAGGAACGGGGGATGGTGAGATCTATGTTTATCGTAGTCCGCAAAGGACACCACAGGGCCAGCATCATGTGTTTGTGTGTGATGGGAAACCGCATCGATTAATCAGTGAATGTGAAGCTGTACCAGGCTTGACTCCGCAGAGTTTGGGAATCAATGTGGCGCAATAAAAAACCGATGTGGATCGATTTGATCATCACATCGGTTTTCGTCTTAAGATGGTTCGGTGCTTATTTCTTCAAACATTTTTCCAAGAATTGATCTTGCTCCCACAACAGATGCAAAATGTTTTCACGTGCTGCGTAGCCATGACTTTCTTTTGGCAAGATCACCATGCGGGCTGGGGCGCCCAAGCCTTTTAATGCTTGGAAATAGCGCTCAGTTTGCAGCGTGAAGGTGCCTGGATTATTGTCCGCTTCACCGTGTACTAACAAGATCGGCGTTTTCATTTTGTCTGCGTTCATGAACGGCGACATTTTGGTATACACCTCAGGTGTTTCCCAATAATTGCGTTGTTCACTTTGGAAACCAAAAGGTGTCAAGGTACGGTTGTAAGCGCCGCTACGTGCGATACCGCAGGCAAATAATTTAGAGTAGGTCAATAAATTGGCCGTCATAAATGCACCGTAGGAATGACCACCAACCGCGACTTTTTTCCGGTCGATATAACCAAGCGCATCGACAGCATCAATGGCAGCTTCAGCATTGTCGACTAACTGTGGAACAAAATTATCATTCGGTTCTGTTTTACCTTCGCCAATGATAGGGAAGGCGGCATCATCCAAGACCGCATAACCACGGGTTGCCCAGTAGATGAAAGAACCATAGCTAGGCGCAGTGAACGCATTTGGGTTGTGCGTGCTTTGGCCCGCAGAGTCTTTATCTTTAAATTCTGCCGGATAAGCCCAGATCAAGAGCGGTAATTTCTCTTTCTTGGTTTTGTCGTAGCCTGCAGGCAAATATAAAGTGCCTGATAACTGCACGCCGTCTTTACGCTGGTATTTGATCACTTCTTTGGAGACGTTTTTCAAACCTTCATACGGGTTTTTAAATTGCGTAATCGGTGTTAACTTAGCATCTTTGATATTGCGGAAGTAGAAATTTGGGAAATCCGTTTTAGACTGTATTTGCACCAACACGTCGCCCTTGGTAAAGTCTTCAATGGATTGGATATTTTCAATCTTGTCGGTATACGTCGATTGGTAAACGCGAGTTTTTTCTAAGCTATCCACATTCATCGCATCAATAAATGGGAATTGACCTTTCTTGGTATGTCCGGCACCAATTAAGTAGGCTTTGTTATCTTCAATAGCCAATACGCGTCGGTCATACTGATTGCGCTTGGTTTCGAAGCGACCAGGATTGGCATACAAATCCTGAGCGTTCCGGTCGAATACCAAACGTGGTGTTTCTGCAGGATTGGATGGGTTGAAGAAATAGGTTTTTTCATTTCGCGTGTCATACCAGCTATCGCTAATGACCGCCAACTTATCGTTACCCCATACAATACCGCCGAAACGTTGCGCGGTTTTTACCAGCGATTTTGGCGCTTGATCAAAGGGCGCATCCCACTGAAATACTTCATCTCGGAAATCGACTTTTTTCGCAGGATCGCCGCCGTCTAATGCGACCACATAGGACAAACTGGCAGGCTTATCTGCACGCCAGTTCATGTTACGTTTACCTTCACGCACCGCGCTAAAACCTTTAGGAACAATCTCAGTTAAAGGCACTTCGTTGACCGTCTTAATCACTTTACCGGTCAGATCCATGACCACGGTTTTGCTCGGAAAACGACTGGCAGGAACGACGTAAGAGAAAGGCTTTTGTATGCTGGTGATCATGATGAGCTTACCGTCAGGAGAAAAGCTCTCTCCAGCAAACATCTCTGCCTTTTTCCACAAGCTGCTTGTGCCATTCACACTTACCTTATATAACTCGGAACTGGCGATATTTTCAAAATTGATTTCGTCGTTGCGGTTCTTCAGCAAATCTGGGTAAGTACGGTTTTGTGCCGCTTTTCCATCTGCATTCGAAATGATCGCCCCAGTCGGCAAGTCTTTGCTTGCGTCCAGCAGCGGTGCACGATTTTTTGGTAGGAATTTCACTAAGAGATTATCGCTGTCTTTAAACCAGATAAAAGGGCTATCCAGATTGGCATTCAAGTTCGCGCCGCTGATTTTTTTTGCTTGTGCGCTAGCGACGTCAATTACCCACAGTTCCACGCCCTTGTCGGTAGTGTGAGTGAAGGCGATTTTCTTTTCATTCGGCGACCAGCTGATATTGGCGATCAAAGGATCTTTTGGTAAGCCTTTAACTTGTTGTTCTTCAGTGCCGCTAACTTTACGGATTTTCAGGTTATTGATGTAGTTGACGGTGCTGGAGATATTCGTAATTGGGTTGATACGCAGACCACCTAAACGCAATTCAGTTTGATTTAATTCAGCTAAGGTCTTGAATGTGCTGCGGTAGGTCAGCAACATCATTTGTTTTTTTGAATCCATGCTGACCGCTGGCGCACGTACTACATCGGCCAATTCCAAAATTGATTGTGGTGGCTTTTGATAGGGCAGATTTTCTTGTGCAATTGCGCTTGTACTCATGCCTATGCTGGCAATGCTGCTGGCGATGACTAGTAGTTGTAAACGTAGTTTCATTCTTTTCCCTGTTGATGACTTGATTAGTAAGTAGTGAGCAAATGTGCTGAAATGAAAATATGGAAATTATTTGTCATATTTTTGCGAATTAGACCTCGGAGTGTAACAATAGTTCCAAGCTTAAGGTGGAGTTTTGTATCATCGGTTCGACAAGTGATGGGCTTTTTTATTGTGGCGGTTTGTAGGAAATGCTGATCCAATTTCTACGACTAGTTTCGGAACCAAAAATAAAAATAAGAGTCAAAAACTAACTGGTGAAGTGACCGTATGACTCGCGTATCTGTGTAGTTCTGTTATGGTGCGTTCGTCGATGAATAGCAGTATTGATTAATACTATGTCCTAATTTACTTTCTATCCTCCAAGGAGAGTTTTGTGCCTATTTTTTCTCTGCTTCAAAAAACAAGCATCAGCATGATATTAAGTAGTTTTTTTATCACAAGTGCGGCTTATGCCGAAACTCAATTACTACGCCAACCCAGTGTCTCGCGTGATCACCTAGCATTCGTGTACGGCGGCGACATCTGGTTGGCGGATCGCGATGGCAAAAATCCTGCACGCTTAACCCAACATCCAGCAGCAGAGTTTGCTCCGACCTTTTCACCAGATGGAAAATGGCTGGCATTTTCTGCATCGTATGATCGCAATACCGATGTGTATGTGATGCCAGCGAAGGGCGGTGAGGCACGTCGCTTAAGTTGGCATCCGGGCGCTGATGTTGTTGTTGGGTGGAGTCCTGATAGTAAGCGTGTATTGTTCTCATCTGGTCGTGAAATTGGCGTTAGTCGCAGTACCCATTTGTATGAGGTGAGTGTCGACGGTGGGCATGAACAAAAAGTGATGGACGCCATTGCCTTTGAAGGCAATTGGTCGGCGGATGGCAAACTGCTGGCCTATCGACCTTTTCCGCAGGCGTATGCGGGAACCAGTGGTTGGCGTCAACATCGCGGCGGAACGACGCCACCAATTTGGATCATCGATCTGGCAGGCAAGAAATTAGAAAAAATCCCGCACGAGAACGCCAGTGACAAATCACCAGTGTGGGTTGGCGATGATGTGTTCTTCATTTCTGATCGTAATGATGGCGCTGCCAATCTGTTTCGCTACGATCGTAAAAGCAAAGGCCTTAAGCAGATAAGCAAAGAAAATCTGTGGGATATTCGTAGCATGAGTGCACACGATAAGAGTGTGGTCTACGAAGCTGGTGGTGTGTTGAAAGAATATGATAGCGTCAGCGGTAAAACTAAGACTTTGTCTATTGATTTGAGCAGTCAAACTAGTCAAGCTAATCAAGTCCGCCCGCAGTGGAAAGATACGGCGCCGCAGATGACATCGGCTAGTCTGTCACCGACCGGAAAGCGCGTCCTTGTTACCGCGCGCGGTGAGGTGTTTACGGTGCCGGTTAAGGATGGCTCGATTCGTAATTTGACGGAAACTTCGGGTGTGCGTGAGAAAGATGCGATCTGGAGTCCAGATGGGAAAAGCATTGCCTATGTGTCGGATGCCGGGCTGGAACACAAGATCGTCATACGTGATCAGCTTGGAAACGAGACGCCGAAGATTTTTTCTTTAGGTAAAACGGGCTACTTTACGTTGTTAGATTGGTCGCCCAATAGCCAGATCATTGTGTTTCAAGACAATCATTTACAACTATTTTCTTTACATATTGGGCAAGGAAAAATCACTAAGATTGATGAAAGCCAGCGCCGCGCAGAATTCAATACATCCTTCTCCAGTGATAGTCGTTGGCTAGCTTATACCGTGAGCGGTGCCAATCACTTTTCGCAGATCAAGCTCTACGACATGAATTCAGGCAAAGCCACGATGATCACCGATGGCTTAAGCGATGCAGGCAATCCTGCCTTTGCGCCTAGCGACTATCTGTATTTCACCGCCTCGACCAATGCTGGTCCGACTCATGTTGGCCTCGATATGTCTAGCCAAGAACGCCCTTTGCGTAATGGTATTTATGCGGTCGTGCTGTCGGCTGACGGCAAGTCACCGCTCTTGCCAAAAAACGGTGATGAAGACATCAAAAAGGAGACGAAGGCAGATGCAAAACCCGATGTGGCGACTACGGATGCCAAAAAAGATGAGAGTAAAAAAGATGAAGTAGCTAAGCCTGTGAAGGCGACCAAAATTGATCTGGCGGGCATACAGCAACGTATCGTCGCTCTGCCGATCGCAGAACGGAATAACGGTTCCTTAAGCGTAGCCAATGACGGCGGTTTATTTTTCTTAGAGCGTCCACAACCAGGCATCAGCAATGAACCACCTGCAGAGCGTAGTCCTAACAACGCGAATTTGATGCGTTTTAATGCGGAAGAAAAGAAGGCCAAGCTAGTTAAGGCGGGGATTAACAATTACAACTTAAGTGCAGACGGAAAAAAACTGCTGTTGCAATCTTCAGGTGCCAAATTAGAAATCGCGGATGCTTCAGAAAAGATTGAACCAAAAGCGATTAACTTAGGCGGCCTTAAAATGCGGGTTGATTCACGCGCCGAATGGGAGCAAATTTTTAATGAAACCTGGTGGATGCAGAAAGAGTTTTTCTATGACGCCAATCTGCATGGCATTGATTGGGACGGCATTTATCAACGCTATCACGCCTTGCTTAAACATGTGCAACGTCGGGAAGATTTGAATGATTTAATGGTGGAAATGATTGGTGAATTACAAGTCGGTCACAATCGTGTAGGTGGTGGTGATGTCCATCAAGAAACGCCGGTCGCTGTCGGTTTATTAGGTGCAGATTTTAGTTTTGAAAATGGTCGTATACGAATCAAAACGATTTTCAAAGGCGATCGATGGAGTCCATTTTCACCAGCACCATTAGCAGTGCCAGGCTTAGATGTGAAAGAGGGCGACTATCTTGTCGCAATAGATGGCAAAACCTTAGATGCGAAAACGAATCTGTATTCACTCTTAGAAAATACCGTGGGCAAGCAAGTGAGCCTGACAGTGATGCGTGATCTGAATACGAAAGCGACCCATCAAGTGATCGTGCAACCGATCGCCAGTGAAGCTGATTTGCGTCAGTGGCATTGGGTAGAAAAAAACCGCGACTATGTGCAAAAGAAAACTGACGGTAAAGTCGCTTACGTGTATTTGCCAAATACCGGTGGCGAAGGCTATCAATACTTCAATCGTATGTTCTACGCACAAGCCGAGAAATCTGCGCTGATCGTGGACGAGCGTCGTAACGGCGGTGGGCAAGCCGCTAACTACATCACCGACGTACTCAGTCGTCCCTATCTGGCAGGCTGGAAAGATCGTGACGGCATGATTTACGAAACGCCAGGTGCTGCGATCTACGGTCCGAAAGCGATGTTAATCGATCAGGATGCGGGGTCAGGAGGTGATTTTTTACCGTATGCATTTAAACGCCTACAACTAGGTACGCTGATCGGCAAACGTACATGGGGTGGATTAATCGGCATTTCTGCGAATCCCAATCTAATTGATGGCGGTAATTTGGTCGTCCCGTTCTTCCGCTTTTTTACGCCAGACAATGAATGGCGCATAGAAAATGAAGGCGTCGCACCAGATATCGATGTTGACCTCGACCCACTCGAAGTCAATCAAGGTAAAGATCCACAACTCGATGCAGCGATTAAGGATGTGACGGAAAGACTAAAAACTTACCAGGATCGTAAATTGCGAGTCGCGCCGCCTATGCCTAAAAAGTTGGGGCAGTGATTTTCAGAAATTTGTAAGTTTGTACTCTTAGATTGTCAATATGACCTAACCGCATTTGAAGAGAGTTAAAGTTTTCTATTTTTTAACGTCAATTTAAGAAAATATTTGAGAGAAAACTAATTGTTGTAAAAATTTTATCACATTAGTTGGCACGCCCATCCGGTTGGTTTGGGCGTTTTTTTTACTGCACGATGGTTAGAAAAAATAGCAATGGCTAGGTCATGTACACGGCTTTACTTTGTGCGATGCTGATGAAGTCGAACCTCTGTTGTGTGATATTGGATTTGTCAATATTCACACTCGCAGGCTACAAGATCCGGCGCAGGGTCTGGTTTATTCAGTGGTGGCGACTTGGCCAAACGGTGATTGACGCTGGCTGAACCTAAGCTATGTTTCCTGAGACTTTGTTTTTCTCACGGTAAATCAGCTTAATTTTTACCACGCAAACAGTGATGTGTTAGACCTTAAAACGCATAAAATGCTGCCACCCCTAAGTCGATGAATTTGGCGTGATATCAATGTCGATTTGTCGAGGCTTGTGGTTTTCGAGATTAACTACGCAGCGAGAGAGCCTATTATGAAATGTCCTGTATGTGAAAATTCAAACTTGTTGATGTCTGAACGGCAAGGCATTGAGATTGATTATTGTCCGCAATGTCGCGGTGTCTGGTTAGATAGAGGTGAGCTAGATAAAATCATCGAACGTTCTGGTGTGGTCGCACCGCTGCCTAAAACTGAGACGCAGAGTGCGGTGCAGGTTCAAGCGCCCGCTTATCCACAACCACAGGCGCAGCCACAACATCAAACGCAAACGCATTATCCACAGCAGCAAAGACAGCATTCTGGCTATAGTCAACCTCAACACTCACATAGTGGGCATTACAAGAAGAAAAAAGAAGGTTTCTTGTCCGAGCTGTTCGACTTTGACTGAGATTTGTCAGTCGTTAAAAATACATGAGCCGTACTTGGGGGGTAAGGTGTGATTTGGTGCTGATAATGATTAGACTTTTCTGGTCGTGTTAAGATAAGTTATACATTGCATCTTGATTGCATCGACATTCCCTAAGGTTTTCCATGAGTGACTTAATCTCTGTTGTTCCCGACGAAGTTGAAGCGAAGTTCGTGACTTTTCCCGATTCGCCTTTCCAGCTATGTCAAATATTTGAACCCGCGGGTGATCAGCCGGCAGCGATCGCGCAATTGGTTGAGGGAATCAATGATGGTTTATTTTTTCAAACCCTATTGGGCGTCACCGGTTCTGGTAAAACTTACACGATGGCGAATGTTATCGCACGCACTGGACGACCTGCGATTATTTTTGCGCCGAATAAAACCTTAGCGGCACAGCTTTACAGTGAGTTCAAAGAATTTTTCCCGCGCAATGCGGTAGAGTATTTCGTCAGCTACTACGACTACTATCAGCCCGAAGCTTATGTGCCGCAGCGCGATTTGTTTATTGAAAAAGATTCAGCGATCAATGAACACATAGAGCAAATGCGATTATCTTGCACCAAATCCTTGATGGAACGACGCGATGTGATTATCGTCGCGACCGTCTCGGCGATTTACGGTATTGGTAATCCTAACGAATATCATAAAATGATCTTGACCTTGCGTGCCAAGGATAAACTTAGTCAGCGCGATGTGATTGCCCGTTTGATTCAAATGCAATATACACGTAATGAAGTCGATTTTGGACGGGGTACTTTCCGCGTGCGCGGCGATACGATTGATATCTTTCCTGCCGAGCATGCGGAGTTAGCAGTACGTTTGGAAATGTTCGATGATGAAGTTGAAAGTATTGCTTTATTTGATCCTTTGACTGGACGCGTTAAACAAAAAATTCCACGCTTTACCGTGTATCCGGGTTCGCATTATGTAACGCCGCGCGAGACTGTTTTACGCGCAATCGAGACAATTAAGATTGAGCTACGCGAGCGTCTCGAATTCTATCGCCGTGAAAATAAATTAATCGAAGAACAGCGCATAGAACAACGCACGCGCTTTGATTTAGAAATGATGGCGGAGATTGGCTTTACCAAAGGTATCGAAAATTACTCACGCCATTTGAGCGGCGCTAAACCTGGCGATCCACCACCGACTTTGGTTGATTATTTGCCTTCTGATGCCCTGATGTTCCTAGATGAATCGCATGTGCTGACAGGGCAGCTCAATGCCATGTATAACGGTGACCGCTCACGCAAAACGAACTTGGTTGACTACGGTTTTCGTCTGCCTTCTGCTTTGGATAATCGCCCACTTAAGTTCGAGGAATTTGAAAGCAAGATGCGCCAGACTATCTTCGTTTCCGCCACCCCAGCGGAATACGAAAAACAGCACGCGGATCAAGTAGTGGAGCAGGTGGTGCGCCCAACAGGCCTAGTGGACCCACGCATCGAAGTGCGTCCAGCCATGACGCAAGTTGACGATTTGATGAATGAAATTACCTTGCGTGTGAAATTGAATGAACGGGTTTTAGTGACGACTTTAACCAAGCGTATGTCTGAGCAATTAACCGAATTTTTGAGTGATAACGGCGTGAAGGTTCGTTATTTACATAGCGATATTGATACCGTGGAGCGGGTCGAAATTCTGCGCGATTTGCGTCTCGGTGCATTTGATGTACTTGTGGGGATTAACTTGCTGCGTGAAGGTCTGGATTTGCCTGAAGTGTCTTTGGTGGCGATTTTAGATGCTGACAAAGAAGGCTTTTTGCGCTCTGAACGTAGCTTGATTCAAACGATCGGTCGTGCTGCGCGTAACTTAAACGGCACTGCAATTTTGTATGCGGATCGTGTCACGGATTCTATGCGGCGTGCTATCGATGAAACCGAGCGTCGCCGCACTAAGCAAATCGCTTTTAATACGGCAAATAATATTACACCGACAGGAATCAATAAGAAGATTAAGGACATCATCGATGGCGTCTACAATCCACAGGGTGCACGGGATGATTTGATGGTAGCGCAAGAGCAGGCGAAGTACGAAGCGATGAGCGAGAAGCAGATCAGTAAAGAAATTAAGCGTTTAGAAAAACTGATGCTCGATCATGCAAAGAATTTGGAGTTTGAGCAGGCTGCAAAAGTGCGTGATCAATTAGCGGTATTGAAGGAACAATTATTTGGTGCGGGTGGCCATGATAATGTGGCTTCTATTCTTGGGCGTTGAAACGCATTGCGAATAAAAAAAGCCGGAAAACTCCGGCTTTTTTTATAGAGTGAAAAATTTAGCCTTCAGCGATTCGCTTGGCAATATGCGCTAAAGCTTCTTCCACTTGATCGATCAAGATCAAACACAGGTCACCTTCACCCAAAGTTGATAATGCTGTATCAATTGCGATAAATTCGCCATTGATTTCTTGGATGTCGGTAGTACGTTTAGCATTCGCTAATCCTGAGCGCAGCAAGGCTACAACTTCGCCATCAGCACGACCGCGCTGACATTGATCTTGGTACAAAATGACCTGATCGAAGGCATTGCCGAGTATCTCCGTTTGCTGACGAATATCCTGATCACGCCTGTCACCCGCGCCACTGATAACGACTGAGCGACGATTTCCAGGCATGCTTTCGACGGCCTGAACTAAAGCGGTGATCGCATCTGGATTGTGACCGTAGTCGGCTATCAAAGTCGCACCGCGATAATTGAAGACATTGAAGCGTCCTGGCGCATTGTCGCTATCATTCATAAAAGTTTTTAAACCAGTACGAATCGCATCCCAACTAATATTATTGGCCCAAGCGGCAGCCACTGAAGCCATAACGTTTTCGACCTGGAAGCCGATTGTTCCGTTGCGAGTAATTGGAACCTCTGACAGTGGAATTCTCTGTGTCAGCTTACCTTCTACCGCAACTAGTTCATTGTTTTCAATGTAGACGACGCGATGACCTTTGACGCGGTGTGCTGCCATGATGGGTAAGTGGCTGTCGACTGCAAAGAAGGTGACAGAACCAGTGCAATTGCTAGCCATGCCAGCGACGATAGGATCGGCGGCATTTAAGACAGCAACACCATTCTCGGCGACATTTTGTACGATTACCCGTTTTAATACGGCTAGATCTTCTACTGTGGTGATGTAATTCAAACCTAAATGATCGCCAGAGCCAATGTTGGTGACCACAGCCACTTTGCAGCGATCATAAGCCAAACCTTCGCGAAGGACTCCGCCACGGGCAGTTTCAAACACGGCTGCATCGACATCTGGATGCGACAAAACATTACGTGCACTGCGTGGGCCACTACAATCGCCACTGTCAATTTGACGACCTTCGACATACACGCCATCGGTGTTGGTCATGCCAGTGCGCAAACCACTGGCGGTCAATAAATGCGCGATTAGACGGACAGTCGTCGTTTTGCCATTGGTACCCGTTACCGCAATGATAGGAATACGGCCATCGTCACCATCAGCGAACATGGCAGAGACAATTGCTTCGCCGACGGCACGACCTTTGCCGAATGAAGGCGAGAGATGCATACGCAAACCAGGTGCGGCATTGACTTCAACCACGCCGCCATTTTGCTCTTCGATCGGTTTTAAGACACTATCGCACACGACGTCAACGCCGCAAATGTCAAGACCCACCATTTGTGCCGCAGCGACCGCCCTAGCGGCGACTTCTGGATGGACGTCGTCGGTGACATCGGTGGCCGAGCCACCGGTCGACAGGTTGGCATTGTTACGTAAGACGACGCGTGTGCCTTTAGTTGGCACTGAGTCGGCGTCGTAACCTTGTTTAGCCAAGCTTGCCAAAGCAATATCATCAAATCTGATTTTGGTCAAAGACGTTGCATGGCCGCTGCCGCGACGTGGATCTTTGTTGACTTGTTCAACCAATTCGCGCACTGAATGTGTGCCATCGCCAACGACTTGTGGCGGATCACGGCGTGCCGCAGCGACCAATTTATTCCCAACGACCAGCAGACGGAAATCATTGCCGGGTAAGTAGCGCTCGACCAAAATGTCATCGCGGAACTCACAAGCCGCAGCATAGCCAGCTTCTAATTGTTCACGCGTCGTGACATTGACGGTGACGCCTTTACCCTGATTGCCATCTTTAGGCTTAACGACTACTGGTAAGCCAATTTCTAAAGCAATATTCCAAGCGTCTTCCACATCGATCGCAGTACGACCCAGAGGGACTGGCACGCCTGCGGCGTCGAGCAAAGTTTTGGTGAGTTCTTTATCTTGTGCGATGGCTTCGGCGATGGCGCTAGTGCCATCCATTTCAGCCGCTTGAATTTTGCGTTGCTTGCTGCCCCATCCAAACGTCACTAGGCTACCGCTGGTCAAGCGGCGATAAGGAATGTTACGGGCAACTGCGGCATAAACGATGGAGCCTGTCGATGGTCCCAAACGTAAATCTTCGTCGAGTTCGCGTAAATCATGCAAGGCTGAACTTAAATCAAAGCTAGTGTCGGTGAGCGCAGCATTACAAAGTTTTTCAGCGAAATCGAATGCTAAGCGACCAACGTCTTCTTCCGAATATTCGACCACGACTTGAAAAATTCCATCCTCTAAAGTTGGTGTCGTGCGACTGAATGTGACAGGGCAACCGGCTTGGGCTTGCAATGCAAGCGTTGCTAATTCAAATACTCTTGCTAGCGGAATAGCATCATCGTGTCCGGTGGCTTGTAACGGTCCAATTTCCGGAAATAGCGCGCGTAAGCGCGATTCAAAATTAGAAATTTCGCTAATTGATAATTCTTCTGGTGTGCAACGTACGATTGCCTCTACCGCTGTGTGGTGACTCCAGAGGTTAGGGCCGCGTAAAGCCCTGATTCGTGAAACTTCCATAAACCTTTATCCTATCTAGTGGCGATTCCGCCCAAAATGTCTGTGACGATCAGTTGAACAAAACTACGTGAGTCATGTCAGCAGCGGTCTGAGCCAGGGTTTTAATAGTGTTTTTTTGGTGGATTAGAATCAAAATTTCTTAAGGCCGCGGCAATGATGTCTGGTGAAACATTCAATGCCCACGCCGCAGCAACGGCAGCCATAATCGTTTCCGGCTGTTCTGCTTTAGACGCCTTTAGTGCAGACAACGCGAGTAATTTCTGTTCGTCGTTGCCCGTTGCGAGAATGATGTCATCATCGCGCAGAAAGACCGCACGTTTTCCTAATTGCAAATGTTTGCAGATCGCCGCGTTATGGGTAGATGTGCCATAGAAAATGACTTCGCCATCAGATAGCTCTGCCAAGGAGTCTGCTTCTGAAATGGCTGCATTAATGACTGCGCAGCCGTGCGGTAGAACAACATCAATTTGCGTCCGCATTACTTTGAACATCTGTTCTGCTTCGGTAATGTAAAAGTCGGTCAGTTCACCGTGACCCTCTAGGTCAGTTACGACACCGATAGTGCATTTGTCATACGCTAGACCATCACTCAAAATGCGTTTGGCATTGGTCTCAAAAACTGCGGCTTGCACATTGCGATTCAAAAGCAGTCGTTGGCCAGCATTCCAGGCGGTGCAGTCGGTTTTGACAACTTGACGTAAGTCCAGGTAGAGACCATCTGCACAGGCGACACCAGAATAGTGTCCTTCCATGCTAAGCATACTTCCGACCAAGCGGGCGATTAAGCTCGTGCCTTTACTACCAGCAATACCGATAATCGGCATACGGCCGTTATCTTCTGTACCAAACAAGTGTTCAATAATCGCGCCACCGATATCGCGTGGTGTACCAACCGCTGGTTTTAAATGAGAAAGCAAACCAGGGCTAGCGTTGACTTCGATGATCGCGCCACCTTGCTCTTGCAATGGTCGCGAAATGTCCTCACAGACTAAATCGATACCAGCGATATCTAAACCAATAATTCGAGTCGCCAACGCCACTAGGCGGGCATTTTCAGGATGAACCTCGTCTGTCACGTCAATTGCGACGTTGCCATTTGGCTGAATCAAGACTTTTTGTTCCGCAGCTGGGATTGAATCAGAAGTCATGCCCTGGCGTTTTAAATCTAAGATAATCTCAGCACTTTGGTCTGGCTTTACCAATCCTAATGGAAATTCTTCTGTCTCACCGCGTCTTGGATCGGTATTGATTTGTTGTTCAACCAATTCCTTGACAGTGGATTTGCCATCGCCAACAACCCACAAAGATTCTCCTTTGGCTGCGGCGACCATTTTATTACCAACGACTAATAAGCGATGTTCATCTCCGACAATATAGCGTTCGACGATGACGCTTTTGCTATCACCTTGATGCGCTGCAATATCATAGGCAGCGATGACATCTTCTTGAGTCATCAAATTCAAGGTGACACCACGACCGTGGTTGCCATCATAGGGCTTAATCACAACTGGTAATCCGATATCTTGTGCTTCTTCCCATGCTTCTTCTGCACTGCGGACTAAGCTGCCTTCAGGAACTGGAACGCCGCAAGCTTTCAGCAGAGATTTCGTCATATCTTTGTCGCTGGCAATGCTTTCCGCAATTGCGCTGGTGCGATCAGTTTCCGCGGTCCAGATGCGTCGCTGGCTTGCACCATGACCGAGTTGAACTAAATTGCCTTCGGTTAAGCGAATGGATGGAATATTGCGATCGGTGGCTGCATCAACGATGTGCGCGGTACTTGGGCCGAGGCATAATGAGTCCACCATATCACATAATTTTTCGAGCTCAGCGTCAAAATCGTAAGCTTGATCTTCAATTAAAGCCATCAACAAATCGCGTCCCATTGTCAGTGCGGCACGCCCAACTTGCTCTTGACGGGTACGAAAGGCCATCTTATACACGCCTTCGACACAGGTTGATCTGGTCTGGCCAAAACCGGTACGCATACCGGCCATACTCTGTAATTCGAGAACAACATGTTCAAGGACATGACCAACCCACGTGCCTTCTTTTAAACGTTCAAGAAAACCGCCAATTTCACCAACACCACAACGATGTTGTAATAAGCCAGGCAAACGTGCTGTTAGACGTTCGTATAAGCCAGGTAGTTTATTGGAAGGGAGTTGTTCGAATTCGCCGATGTCTAGCCAAACTTCAATCACCGGACGATACGTCCAAATATTCGGTCCGCGAAGATGCGAGATACGGAGCGGCGTGATGTCTTTCTTTTTTGTAGTCATGAATGTCAATTTATTATTGAATAGTGAAGTATCTATTCGCTTCAATTTTTGTTGGGATTAAATCTGCTTATATCCGCTAGTATGCGTTGTTGCTGTTTAACGCCAAGAACGCGCCGCAGGCTGACAAAGGCATTGTTAAATTCAGCAAAATTGAAAATATCTCAAATAGTCTTGCTGGTATACTTCTTACCAATGACAAAAACAGATAATCTCCATGATCTTGTTTCCCTGTCGACAGAATACCGTAAATTATCGTTACAGTGATATAGCTTGATGCAATCTCCTAGCGTTTTGTGAAAGTTTATTGGCGATTACGCTTCTAATTTACCCGTCGGTATTGAAAAAAAGCGGTTTTTTTAATTTTTGTGGAGTTTCTGGTCTTACTCAGAATACTCACCTTTGGAGTTCAGTTTACGATGACAACATCACCAGTAGCGATCGCGAATTCATTGTCGAATTTGCCTGAGGCATGGCGCCATGAATTGACTTTGCAATTAGTGCAAGATGAAATTGTAATCAACGTGGTTGAAATAGATCTCAATGCCAAGCTGCGTTTTGAGCAAGGCTTGATCGTCGTGACTAGTCAGCGCGTATTGTCTAAAGCGCCGGATGATACTCGGTGGCAAAGTTGGAACTTTGCACCAGGTCTGCAAATGCGGCATCACGATCATGCTGGCGTTGGTCATCTCGAATTATTCGATGATGCTCAACTTCTAGCGCATTGGCGTTTCACTCTGGGTCAGAATCTATTGGTCATTCGATTCATGGATGCTTTTCGTGAAAAACAGCAAGAGCATTTGACTGGAAAATCTGCGGAAAAAATAGAACAAAATGTTTGTCCTAGTTGTAAAGCGATTTTGGAACCCGATCAGGAAGAGTGCCCAGTCTGCACCAAGGTGATTCACACACCGCCGTCAACTTGGACTTTGTTTCGCCTGTGGCGATTTGCTCGCCCCTATAAAGTGCCATTGGCTATCGGGTTTACCCTGATGCTATTAGGTACAGCCGCACATATGATTCCGCGCTACTTAACCAAGCCACTAACGGATGAAGTATTAATTCCGTACCAGAATGGACAACATGTCGACCCCACGCTGGTCGCCACTTATATTGGTGGTTTATTTGGTGCTGCGGTGTTGGCCTGGTTATTGAGCTGGGGTAAAACCTATATTTTGGCCTTAGTATCTGAGCGCATCGGTGCGGATTTGCGTACCGCCACCTATGAACATTTGCTGAAACTTTCTTTAGAATATTTTGGTAGCAAGCGTACGGGCGATTTGATGTCGCGTATTGGTAGTGAAAGTGATCGAATCTGTGTTTATTTGTCTTTACACCTATTAGATTTTGCCACTGACGTCTTGATGTTTATTATGACGGCAATCTTCTTATTGCAAATCAATACCAAACTGGCTCTGGTCACCTTGCTGCCATTACCTTTGATTGCTTGGGCGATCCATCTGGTTCGCGATCGTTTACGTACAGGGTTTGAAAAGATCGACCGGGTTTGGGGCGAGGTGACCAATGTCCTGGCAGATACCATTCCGGGTATCCGGGTTGTCAAAGCCTTCGCCCAGGAAAAGCGTGAGGCTTCGCGTTTCCGTGAGGCGAATAAACATAATCTGGCGGTCAATGATAAGTTGAACAAAGTTTGGTCTTTGTTTTCACCGATTGTGTCTTTTCTAACTGATATTGGTATTTTGGTGGTGTGGGGATTTGGTATCTGGCAAGTGTCGCATAGTGAAATTACTGTCGGTGCTTTGGTTTCTGCCGTTGCGTTTATTAGCAACTTTTACGGGCGCATTGACTCTATGAGTCGTATCGTTTCCGTGACGCAAAAATCGGCTTCTGCCGCCAAACGTATCTTTGATATTCTTGATCATGTTTCCAGTGTCCCAGAACCGCAAAATCCGGTGAAGATCAACGAAGTGAAAGGACAGATCGAATTGCGAGAAGTCGGCTTCCGTTACGGTAACCGTGCTGTTAATCGTAATGTGAATCTGAATATTCAACCTGGTGAGATGATCGGCCTCGTTGGACATAGCGGCTCTGGTAAAAGTACTTTGGTCAATTTGATTTGCCGTTTTTACGACGTGGCCGAAGGTGCGATTTTGTTGGATGGTGTGGATATTCGCTCATTTGCAGTCGCCGACTATCGCAGCAATATCGGCTTAGTTTTGCAAGAACCTTTCTTGTTCTTCGGCACGATCGCTGACAATATTGCTTACGGCAAGCCAGACGCGACGCGTGAGGAAATTATCGCTGCGGCGCGCGCTGCCCATGCCCATGAATTTATTTTGCGTTTGCCACAGGGTTACGATTCTATGGTCGGTGAGCGCGGACAAGGTTTGTCTGGTGGTGAACGCCAACGCATTTCGATTGCACGAGCTTTGTTGATTGATCCGCGTATTTTGATCATGGATGAGGCCACGTCGTCAGTCGATTCCGAGACCGAAAAAGAAATTCAAAAAGCACTCGACAACTTGGTAAAAGGCCGCACAACGATTGCGATTGCGCATCGTCTTTCGACTTTGCATAAGGCCGATCGTTTGGTTGTGTTGGATCGTGGTGAAGTGGTCGAAGTTGGCAGTCACGATGACTTGATGGCGAAAAAGGGCGCATATTTTAAATTGTATGAAGCGCAGGCACGCAATGCTGCCGCGCTGGCTGTGGGAGGTGAATAAATATGACGACTGCATTTCAATTAAAGCGTAACAATTTTCGACAATTGGTACTGACAGATGTTGATGGTATTGAGCATGTAGATGTGCGTCCAGTCCGCGCTTTCCCAATTCAGTCGCCGAGTGATGGTATCTCTTTGGTCAAAGAAAATGGTGCAGAAGTCGCATGGATCGATCATTTGTCCGATTTGCCATCGGCAATACGTGAACTAATTGATGAGGAATTGGAAGGGCGAGAATTCATGCCTGAAATTTCTAAAATTCTTAGTGTTACAAGTTTTTCCACACCCTGCACCTGGCAAGTAAAAACAGATCGTGGTGATACTAATTTTGTATTGAAAGGCGATGAAGATATTCGTCGCATCGGAAAAGAATCATTATTGATCTCAGACAATCACGGCATTCATTTTTTGATTCGCAATATGTTTGAAATCGATAAACATAGCCGTAAAATTTTGGACAGATTTCTTTGATTCGTCGAGATTTGTTTACGTGTTGTTGATTTGTCGCTGTCGTCATCAGATTTTGTTGATCTCGACAGCGTGCATACTTTATAGCTTACGCTGGAATAGCTTTACGACGTCACCGACTTTCAATTCAATATTTTTCTGAAATTGAAATTCTAGTTTTTCCAAAAGCTGGCACGATGCCAAATTATGTGGCGAGACGATTGCCAGTAGTTCCTGCAAATGTAGCGTATTTTTTGCATAGTGAAGCAGACCCTGATTGGCTTCGTATGCAAAGCCTTGTCGGCCAAATTCAGGAAGATAGGCATAGCCAATATCAATGCCAGATAAGTCGTCACGTTTTACTAATCCACACAGGCCAATCGCTCGCTGATCGACTTTCCGCTCAACTAGGTACAAACTGAAGCCCATCCTCAACTGAACATCACGATGACCAGTTTGGATGGCAATTTCTGCTTCAGCGATCGTGCGTATGCCTTTGTCGCGAATATTGTCGATAAAGCTGGGGTCGTTGACCAAACGCAAGTAGAAACGTGCGTCCTCGGCGTTTAACATTCTGAGTCGCAAACGTTGTGTTTCAAAAATAGTTTCGGTCGGAATCTCGTGTTGTGTCATTTATTTTGGTTTTTCCTATTTGCGGTATTCCATATTTGGAAAAGATCATACACAGACTTATTTGTTTCCAAAATCGATTTATTGCATGCTTACCGAAAACCAACATCCTCCACGCGGTAAAATACTGCAATTAGAGTCGGTAATTTGCCAACTCGTCATTCCTAATTATTTGATTAACATTTATTGAATTGCTTTCGCTATGAAATTAGCCACACTTAAAGACGGTACTCGTGATGGACAGTTGTTAGTTGTTTCGCGTGATTTGAAAACTGCACAAGTTGCCGATGGGATTGCCGCCACTCTGCAGCACGCTCTGGATGATTGGAATTTCATCGCGCCGCAATTGAACGAAGTCTACGAACGTTTGAACGCTGGACGTGGCATCAATAGTTTTGACTTTGATGCAAAGAATTGTATGGCGCCATTGCCACGGGCATTTCAATGGGCGGATGGTTCTTCTTATGTCAATCATGTCGAGCTGGTGAGGAAGGCCCGCAATGCGGATATGCCCGAAAGTTTTTGGCATGATCCTCTGATGTATCAAGGTGGAAGTGATGATTTTATCGGTCCAATGGACGATATTGAGCTGCTGTCTGAAGAGTGGGGAATCGATTTTGAAAGTGAAATCGCGGTGGTGACTGGCGATGTGCCTATGGGCGTGAAAGTGCAACATGCCAGTGAACACATACGTTTGCTGATGTTGGTAAATGATGTCTCTTTGCGTAATTTAATTCCTGCCGAACTGGCAAAAGGCTTTGGTTTTTTTCAATCGAAACCTGCATCGAGTTTTTCACCAGTTGCAGTCACACCAGATGAATTGGGTGAGGCTTGGAAAGACGGCAAAGTCCATTTGGCTTTGCGTTCAACCTGGAACGAAACATTGGTCGGGCAGCCGAATGCCGGCGTGGATATGGTGTTTTCCTTTCCGCAGTTAATCACCCATCTATGTAAAACGCGCAATGCGCGCGCGGGTACGATTATTGGGTCTGGGACCGTTTCTAATAAAGACCCCAAAAAAGGTTACAGTTGTATCGCCGAGAAGCGTGCTTTAGAGATGATCGCTGATGGTGCGTCGACCACGGAGTTTATGAAATTTGGTGACAAAATTCGTATCGAAATGTTGGATAAAAATGGCAAGTCGATTTTTGGTGCGATCGAACAAAGCGTGGTGGAGTACGCAAAAAGCTGAAGATTCACGTTTTTTTGTCGAATAGTTGATTTTTCCTAGAAATTCATTCCTTGAGTCTATATACTGTTAAAGTTATATAAACTGAGTAAAGTTAATATTTATCATATAAAGAAATGCGTCTTTATGTCCGATAAGTAGAAATCGTTAACGCTACTCTGACTCAAGGATGCCTGCATGAATCTTCATCAATTACGTTTCGTTCGCGAAGCCGTCAGACAAAATTTCAATCTAACCGAGGCTGCAAAAGCCTTGTTCACTTCACAGCCTGGCGTTTCCAAGGCGATTATTGAGTTAGAAGAAGAGCTAGGTGTTGATATTTTTGCCCGCCACGGTAAACGTATTCGTGGCTTGACAGAGCCAGGTCGTGCAGTATTAAAGTCAGTTGAGATGATCATGCAGGAGATCGATGGCTTAAAGCGCATCGGGAAAGAATTTGCGGCGCAAGACAGCGGTAGTTTTACGATAGCGACGACACACACACAAGCTCGCTATGCCTTGCCAAAGTTAGTACAGGCCTTCATGCAAAAGTACCCCAAAGTGCGCTTATCCTTGCTGCAAGGTAGTCCAAAACAAATTGCAGAAATGGTGATGCGCGATCAAGCGGATATCGCAATTGCGACCGAAGCGATTACCAGTGTCGATGGCCTGGTTTCCATGCCTTGCTACCAATGGGAGCATGTGGTGGTCGTGCCCCCAGATCATCCATTAATGAAACTAAAGTCGATCACGCTTGAGGAAATTGCTAAGTACCCTTTGATTACTTACGATGCGGCATTTGCTGGTCGCAGCAAGATTGATCATGCATTCGAAGTGCGTCATTTAAAGCCTGACGTTCTATTAGAAGCCATCGATGCTGACGTAATTAAGACTTATGTTGAACTTGGCATGGGCGTGGGCATTATTGCCGGCATGGCCTTTGATGCCGAGCGCGACCAAAATTTGCGAACGATTCCAGTAGGGCACTTGTTCGGTATGAATGTATCCCGCGTTGCTGTTCGGCAGGGTGCCTATTTACGTACGTATATGTACACATTTATTGAGATGTTGTCACCGACGATGAATCGCAAATTGATTGATCAAGTCATGCAGGGTGGTAAAGATAGCTACGATCTTTAATGCGTCATTAGTCCTCCTCTAACAAACATCGATCACAATCAAATTTTTGAATAATTTTTACCCGAAAGAATGAAATGAAGCGTGAAGCACTAGCCGATTATTATGCGCAATGCGCTGAGAGCTTTGATGAAAAGTACCAGGAACCAGATTTGGAAGAAGACGCTTACGCAGCTGCGGAGCATATAGCAGAAGCTCTAGCCGATCGTGATGTATTAGAGCTTGGATGTGGTTCTGGTTTTTGGACTCAGCACATTGCGGAATCAGCCAAATCGGTATTGGCAACTGATATCAATGAGGCGATGCTAGATCTGGCGCAAGATCATGATTACCCAGAGGATAAAGTGAATTTTGCGATTGCTGATTGGCATGATTTGCAGTTGCCTGCTGATCAGAAATTTAATGCTTGTTTCGCAGCTGGAATGTGGTCGCATGTTCGTCGTGATGAATATGATTCCGCGTTCAAAAATATACGTAAGGCTGCAGGATCTGGCGGTTTGGTTGTGTTGATTGACGATAATGTCGTTGAGGACTTTACGCGGCCTACAGCCCGCACCGATAGCGACGGTAACACCTATCAAATTCGCGAACTACCTGATGGTACGCGAGTGGAAGTCATTAAGAATTTCCCGACTGACAGTTACTTGAAGAAGAAATTCGCCACGATCGCGCGTGATATTCGTGTTAGTCGTAATGAATTTTTCTGGATGTTGACGTGTGTATTGAAATAAGGATAGTTGAGAGATGACGCTGGAAATTTGCACAGAAAAAATCAGAAATAAATTAGGCGAAAATAGTAGTTTGAATGCACGTCTTAAATTTGATTGCGGTGATGATGGTGTGATATTTGTCGATGCGATCGCACGTCCGCATGTGGTAGATAATCAGAGCGGAGAGGCAGATTGCACTGTCACCCTTTCGCTCGTTGATTTAGTTGCCCTATTGGCAGGTGAGTTAAATCCCGTGAATGGGTTTATGAGCGGCAAGCTCAAACTCGCAGGTGACATGAGCATCGCGATGCGTTTGCAAAAAGTCCTTTAATTTTTTCTTGAGCATCTCGTGTCCGACGATAGTTCACCAAGCCCGCAATATCGAATTCGATTCGAGCAGCATGATATTGAGTTCCAATGTGCGGCAAATGAAACAGTCTTGCATGCCGCATTACGATCTGGTGTGGCGATTACTGCTTCGTGTCGGAATGGAACTTGCCGAACTTGCATGTGTCATTTGCAAAGTGGGCAAGTAAATTATCAGGTGGAGTGGCCGGGGCTTAGTTTTGATGAGAAAGCCGACGGCTATATTTTGCCTTGTGTTGCCACCCCTTTGAGTGAGCTGATTATAGACAAACTCGTGTTAAGTTCAGCCTAGAAAGATTCAAATGAAATAATATCGAGTACCGATAGTCATTGAGATATTGTCGAATCAACGTGACTATCGGTTTTCAACTGCGATCAAACTTACTTCAGTTCAGCATTTTTACATGTGCCAAGTACGCCAGTTTTTTTGCTCCAACATGCGCTATTAGCTTCCGGTATTGGGCTGGGAATTCCTTCAGTGTTTATTTTTGCCATCCTTGTGTCCCATGCCTTTACACCATGCTGATCGATATGCAAGCGAATCGCCCAGCCTAGTGTTTGCGCTTCGTTATCGACCGCATCAATCATGAAGTTGCCGATGCTGTAAATAATCGGTTTGCCTTGGTAAGTTTCTGTATCTTGAATCACATGGGGGTGACCACCAACAACGGCATCTGCACCAGCATCTATCATTAAGCGCGCCAATTCACGTTGGCGCTTATTTGCTGTCATTTCATTTTCCCAACCCCAATGCATGAAAGGAATCACGATGTCGGCGCGATATTGTTGACGTGCTCGTTTGATGTCGGCAACCACCTGTTCATCTTCGCTCCAGGCTACGCCAGCTTTATTCACGTTCGCTTCAAAACTGCGTGGCATAAATTCATCGTAGCCTAACAATGCGATACGTAAACCATTTTTCTCTATGATGTGTGGGCGATGGGCTTCATTGAGATTATTGCCGCCGCCAAAATAAGGCATTTTTTGTTCGGTAAGAAGTGTCAACATTTCATTAAAAGCTGCGGGTCCATAATCACCTGAATGGTTGTTGGCTATCGAAATCGCGTCGAAGTGTTTCTTCAATAAAGGAATGACACGAGGGTGTGCACGAAACGTAAAATTCTTCTCCGTTGCTTTGCCCGTCGTTGCAATTACACACTCTAAATTGCCAACACGAATATCCGCGCTATGAAATATTTTTTCAAATGCAGAGAACGGGTCAATTCCTTGCTCGATTGCCTTGCCTGGAAGATCGTCTAAAACCATATCGCCGACAAACAAGATACTGACCTGCTTTGAGGTTTGCGATATTGGGGCCAGTGTTTGCGCAGAGGCCGGAAAGAAGAGGCTGCATGTAAGTATGGTCATCAGCTTGAGAATTATTTTGTTCATTTCTGATTCCATCCTAAAAAGCATTGATATTGCAACTCACGTTCAACTTCTCCTGCATACAGATAGTTAATAGGTGTTATTGCCTTCATCGCTTTACTGACGTGAATTGGATTCTTATAGCTCGCTTGATGAATTGGAATATCCACGTCGCTCCCTTGTAAATAGGCATAGAGTTTGATGTAGTCAAGCTTGCTACCGTTACCTGCCATCACCGCTTTGAAATAAAAGCGACCGCCAATGTCATGTAAAGGAGCGAGATAGGGATTGCTGGTAATTGTCGTCTCAATTGTGTGCGTGCTACCTGCATAAGTCACTTCGCAGCGCAAAAGTGGTTGCGCAAGCTTTGTTGATGCTTCTGTATGCGATGTCAGCCCTGTCATTAATGTCGCCAATAGAAGCATGGTATTTCTGCTGCGGCAATTCATTAGGTGAATTTTCATGTTCGTCACTGGAGTGGAATAAGGCGCTAGTGTAGTGGCCAGCTCCTAAAAAAACTAGCATTGAAAATCTTGCCTAACGTATTGAAAAAACAAAGCCTTGTAAAGTCAGCTTAAATTTCGCATAGAAAGCAAACAGGATCAAAACACCACGAAATAGCCTGCTTTCAATTTAAAATTTACTTTCTTTAGAAATTATGCGTATAATCAGGGCTATCGTTGAGATTCTAGGTAGCAGTGCAGTATCAGTCTGTCATTTCTTGCTTGGTTGAAACGATTTATCGGGCATATGCCCACATTAACTGAAATAGGAAATTGTAATGGCAACAGGTATTGTAAAATGGTTTAATGATTCTAAAGGTTTCGGCTTCATTACTCCTGACGAAGGCGGCGAAGATTTGTTCGCACATTTCTCAGCAATCGTATCAGCAGGCTTCAAGTCTTTGAAAGAAAACCAACGCGTTTCTTTCGACGTGACTACAGGCCCTAAAGGCAAACAAGCATCGAACATTCAAGCTATCTAATTAGATAATTTGTTTGGCTAGTTAAAGTCATAAAAAACCCGACCGTATGGTCGGGTTTTTTTTTGTTGCTTTCTTTTATTTTGCATTATTTTTCAATTGAATTTAGGCAATATCTCTTCCGAATTGAACGAAAGCTATTTATACTGAATTTATGCTAAATCAAAGTTGATTTTTGGCAACTGCATTATTCTGACAAGAATTACGGTGGGCATCCGGCCGCCTTCCTTTATTTGGAGATAAACATATGTTTAACGTAACAATTAAGTTCAGATTGATTGCCACGATGACCGTGATGGGCATCATGTTGATCGTCGGTGGATTGATGGGAATCTGGGGCGTTAAAAACAGCAATGCAATTATCAGCGAATTATTTGCCGTCCAAATGCCGTCGATGCAAAGTCTGTCTGACTCACGAGTAACCTACCTACGCGCTCGTGTTTTACTGGATCGGGCGATTGCGCATCCAGACATGGCTAATAACGCTGAGACACTTAAGCGCATTGATGGCTATTTGGTCGATGCCTCTGAAGATTGGAATAAATTCCTGAAGCTCCCGATGTCCGAGGGGGAGAAGCCAGTGGTCGCAGAAGCAAAAGAATTGTTAGATAAGTTTTTGAAAGAAGGATTCTTGCCAGCATTAGCGGCAACCAAAGCTGGAAATGTTGAAGAAGCCGACAGAATTAATGCTGGGCCTATGGGCAAACTCTATGAGAACTATTCGCAAAAAATAATTAAGTTAGAGTCGATGCAGTTTATGTTAGCTGAGGCTCATCTGAAGGCTAGTCAGCAAGCATTTAAAGTGTTTATGTGGGTCGATATTGTTGGCGTGTTGGCTGGTTTGTTAGCAGTCGCGATATCCGCTTATTTCTTGCTTGCAGCAATTTCACACCCTTTGCAGTTTGTCTTAACGCAGTTTGAGGCTATTGGTAACGGTGATTTATCAACACAGATAAAAGCGAAATCCAATGATGAGATGGGACAGTTGTTAACTGGCTTAGAAAACATGCGGCAAAACCTTGTGCAAACTGTCACGGTCGTTCGTCAAGGTAGTTCGTCGATCGCGGTGTCATCAGAGGAAATCGCCAGTGGCAATATGGATTTGTCATCACGTACCGAAAATCAAGCAGCCAGCTTGGAAGAAACTGCATCCTCAATGGAAGAACTCACTTCTACCGTTCAACAAAATGCAGACAATGCACGTCAAGCGAATACCTTGGCATTGAAAGCATCGGGCGTGGCAAGTAAGGGTGGGCAAGTGGTGGGCGATGTGGTGCACACCATGAATTCGATTAAGGACAGTTCTAAGAAAATTGTCGATATTATTGGCGTGATTGATGGTATTGCATTTCAGACGAATATTTTGGCCTTAAATGCGGCGGTAGAAGCGGCCCGAGCAGGTGAGCAAGGTCGTGGTTTTGCGGTGGTTGCTTCCGAAGTTCGTAGTTTGGCACAACGCTCAGCGAGTGCTGCAAAAGAAATCAAAGAATTAATTAATGATTCAGTCAACAAAGTCGATGCTGGATCTAAGCTGGTCGACGATGCTGGACAAACCATGGATGAAATCGTGGTGTCGATTAAAGGTGTTGCCGATATTATGGCTGAGATTACTGCCGCTAGCGTTGAACAGAGCGATGGTATTGCGCAGGTGAATATTGCGATTTCCAAAATGGATGAAGCTGTGCAACAAAATGCGGCTTTGGTTGAAGAGGCCGCTGCAGCAGCCGGTAGCATGCAAGACCAAGCAAATAATCTGAATCAAGCTGTCAGTATTTTTAAACTGAATGCGAATGATCGTGGACAACATTCAGGTGCTTCGCCAGCGGTAAAAGCAGCGAAGCAAGCAAAACCAGCTTCTAAGCCAACAGGGAAAAAATCCACAATGAAATCCTTAGCGCATCAGCCCGCAGCGTCATCAGGTGCGAGTAAGAAAAATGCTTCAGATCAAGATTGGGAAGAGTTTTAAAGCGCCCATTCTGTAGTCCTAAAAAAGGCGATCTTGAGGTCGCCTTTTTGTTGCTCGGAACCTAAAGATGAATTGCGCTTAGATTTTATGTTGCCAATAGTTTGGTCGACTGTAAGCGGTTCTCAAGAAATCAACAAACGCACGAATTCTTAATGGTAGGTGGCGGCGCTGGGCAAAAATTGCGTAGATATCATTGCCAGGCGCATTATAGTCGTCGAGTACCGTGACCAGCTTTCCAGTCTCGATTTCACTGCCAACTTCCCACATGGAGCGCCAAGCCAAGCCTTTTCCGGATAAGGCCCAATCGTGTAAAACTGCACCATCATTACAAACCATATTGCCCTCGACTTTACGCAGGACATTTTTTCCATTTTCTTTAAATGTCCAGCCGCGCTGACTGCCGTCGCTGCTAAAGGTCAGGCAATTGTGGTGATGCAAGTCATCTAGAGTTTGCGGGCGGCCATGTCGTTTAAGATAATCAGGTGAGGCGACTACGACGCGTTTGTTGTCTGCCAATTTGACGCCGATGAGATTAGAGTCTGACAGGGTGGCGATGCGAATGGCAACGTCAACACCTTCACCAATCAAATCGACAACGCGGTCATTGAGATTCAAGGTGAGTTTCACTTCTTTATGCTCAGCCAAAAAAGTCGGGATCAATGGTGCCACGTGCTGCCGGCCAAAGCCCGCAGGAGCCGAGATCGTCAGTTGGCCGCTGGCTTTTGCACTGCGTTCTGAGACCGATGTTTCGGCTTCCTCTAATTCCGCCAAGATGCGCTGACAATCCTCCAGGAACGCAGCACCTTCTATGGTTAATGCGATTTTTCGGGTGGTGCGTTGCAATAGTTTAACGTCGAGTCTTTCCTCTAACGCATCCAAGCGTCGGCCTATCATGGCGGGTGCAACCCCCTCTGCGCGGGCGGCGGCAGAAAGGCTACCACGAGTCGCGACTTCTGCAAAAGTTGAAATTTGTTTGAATTGATCCATGTTTAGTCTCCGCCAGTGCTATTTTTTTTAGGAAAATCAAAGTTCTTGCTGCTTTGTTGAATTTGCTACGATTCAATGTCGGATCGTATGTTGACGGCTCCACTCGTAATAAAAATTTCAAAGTCTTTTTACTAATAATAACAATAAAGCGATGTTTGTGATTTATTTGTGACTAAAAGTTAAAAATTCTGTGATAAAACGAAGCATTATGTATGCAAGAATGTTGAATATACTGGGAAACTAGTAATCAGTTACTTCTATATTGATGTGTTTTTTTTGATTTTTTTAAAAAAATTTTAAATTTATGAATGAAACAGTCACTTCTACTGCCAAATATCAACAAGAAAGAATAAATTGTGCAGTGCAATGATTGAACCGGTTTTTTACTTATTTTTTGACAATTTTACATAGTGAGGCAGCAATGACACAAATGACATTACCTGAAGGTATGCAAATCACTGGTGCGATGCAACCGGGGTTCGAAGACATCTTGACGATGGAAGCTTTGAATTTGGTGGTTAAACTCAGCCGTCAATTCGAGATTCGTCGACAAGAATTGTTAGCGCTGCGCGTTGCACGTGCGGCGCGTATGGATGCTGGTGAACGTCCAGATTTTCTCGCTGAGACGGCGGAGATCAGACAGGGTGACTGGAAGATCGCACCGATACCAAAAGCATTGGAGTGTCGCCGGGTTGAGATTACTGGACCAGTCGAGCGCAAGATGATTATCAATGCACTCAATTCGGGTGCCGATAGTTATATGACGGATTTTGAGGACTCTAATACACCAAATTGGGATAATCAGATTACCGGTCAAATCAATCTGCGTGATGCTGTGCGACGTACTATTAGTCTGGATCAGAATGGTAAACAGTATCGTCTCAATGATCAGATTGCGACATTGGTCGTCCGACCACGAGGATGGCATTTAGACGAAAAACACGTGCTAGTTGATGGCAAGCGCGTTTCTGGTGGCATTTTCGATTTTGCGTTGTTCATGTTTCACAATGCCAAAGAACAAATTGCGCGAGGTGCAGGGCCATACTTCTATTTACCAAAAATGGAATCCCATTTAGAAGCACGCTTGTGGAATGACATTTTTGTCATGACGCAAAATGAGTTGGGTCTGCCACAAGGCACGATTAAAGCGACGGTGTTGATTGAAACCATTGTCGCAGCTTTTGAGATGGATGAAATTTTGTATGAATTGCGCGAGCATAGTGCAGGATTGAATGCGGGTCGTTGGGATTATATTTTCTCTTGCATTAAGAAATTTAAAAATGATCGAGACTTCTGCCTTGCTGATCGAGCGAAAGTCACCATGACAGCGCCATTCATGCGCTCTTACGCATTGCTCCTGTTGAAAACCTGCCACAAACGACATGCGCCGGCAATTGGTGGCATGGCGGCGTTAATTCCGATTAAGAACGATCCAGAGAAAAATGACATTGCTATGAGTGGCGTGCGCATTGATAAAGCGCGCGATGCGAGCGATGGCTATGATGGTGGCTGGGTCGCTCATCCTGGTCTGGTGCCTTTGGCGATGGCTGAATTTAAAAAAGTATTGGGCGACGCGCCAAATCAAATTAGTAAGCAACGTCCAGATGTGGAAGTGACGGCCAGTGACTTGTTAAATTTTCAGCCTGAAACGCCAATCACTGAAGCGGGTCTGCGTTACAACATCAATGTTGGCATTCACTACCTCGGTGCCTGGTTAGCTGGTAATGGATGTGTGCCAATTCATAATTTGATGGAGGATGCCGCCACTGCTGAGATTAGCCGTTCTCAAGTTTGGCAATGGATACGTTCTGCCAAAGGTCAGTTGGAAGATGGCCGTAAAATTACGGCAGAAATGGTAAGAGCGATGAGTGCCGAGGAGCTGCTCAAAGTAAAACAATCGGTCGGCGATGGTGCCACTTATGATAGGGCTGCACAGATTTTTGAACAAATGTCGACTTCCGATGAATTTGCAGAGTTCTTGACTTTGGCATTGTACGAAGAAGTTTGATCTGTGTTGAAATTCTAGCTCTTGAGAACCAAGCAAAGCTGCGCTACTGCAGCTTTGCTTGGTTCAACAGATCTTAGCTAAGTGCCATTATTGTTCACGTATGTCACGGCTAGATTCTCTCTTGTTTCCATGCTCTCGTTCTTGCTTTTCAGCTTTCACAGGCGTCTCACGTCTGATTTCTGGTGCGACAAATTTAGGCTCTGGCATCCTTGCTTCTGGACGCGGTGTTTGTGGCATTTCTCTTTGTATTGGCTGAGCACGATCAGACATGCGCTCAGGCATACGCTCTGCACCACGCTCGAAACGACGCTCATTTCTTTCCGCATTGCGCTCGTTGATACGGTCAAAATTCCGCTCACCATTTCTCTCCACAGTCCGCTCATCGCTTGTTTCTACCGGACGGCTAACTGGCATTCCGGCATTGATAGGCGGTGTAGTTCGAATTTCACGTGGTGGCTCTTGTCGCGGCTGATTGAGAACGGCGCGATTAGAATCATCAAAGCGGTCGCGTTGTGTTTGTACGCTTGGATCGAAGCGTTCAGCACGGATACGATGGTTATTCCTTTCAATATTCATTTCCTCCACAGTTTTAATTCCAGTTGAGTTGGGTACTACAAGCTGAGGCTGTTGCGCTTGAATCGGTGTATTTAATCCTTGGGTTTCATTTTGTTGGCGGCGTTCAAAACGATTGCCATTGAATTCATTTCTATTATTTAACTCTGTGGATCGTACAGTGTTAGGGGACGGAATTTGCGTTTGCACTGGCGCATTAAGACCTCGATTGTCACGGTAGTTATCACGATTATTGTTACGGTTGCCGTCGTATCGTGTATCGGTATTGCCATCATTTAGTTTGATGGCGTCACTGCGATTTGGACCTGTAATGACAGGGCGCGCACGGAATTGATCGTTCTCTTGCCAGTTGCGCGGGCGTGCATCACCGAAGCGGTTATTTTTTTCAGGTGCAATTCTCGACACATCATCGTCGATTCGCATGTGCTTGATGTCAGATCCACGTAGCGTTGATGACGCAGGGAAGACGTGTTCACCGCGTACGAAAGTTTGCGTGGGTACCGATGTCACGGCATTTTGCACGTGCTGATTTCGATAGTCGCGATAGTTGTTGTCATCATGTTTCTTCCTATCGTTTTTATGAATGACAGTCGTATTATTAATCACGATCGTCTGATTCATATTTTGAATATAGCGGTTGCTGCGGGTGTAGTGTGGGCGATAAACTTCGCCCGGTCCTAATGGCAGCCACGATACCGACGGGCCATGGGTATGACGGGTATTAAGGTTGATGCCTGCGTTTAATCCACCGCTGCCAACACCTACCCATGCGACTAAGGCTGGCGCATATACCGGGCGATGATGACGTTCATAGCGACCTGGTACCCAGCCCCAGCGCTTGCCCACATACGCCCATCTTCCATAGTGATATGGGGCAAAACCCCATGGAGAGCGATCGATCCAAGTCCAGCCCCAAGGCGCGACCCAAACCCATTTACCATCACGGTAGGGTGCCCAGCCAACCGAAATACCACGTGGGTACCAGATCGCACCATATTCATTGTGAGTATCCCAATTGCCATATTCGTCTAATTGCTGGTATCCCACCATGTCGCGTGGTACGTATCTTGCGGAAATAGAATTGTCTTCTGCTCGGTCTCGATCCGCTGCCCACTGGTCAAACGTATCGAATGGCGGAACACGGACGATTTGTGTGTGATTGAGATTGGTACCAGAAAAGCGAGTTTGCTCGCCTTCGCGCAAAGTGATGATGTCTCTGTCACCCTGTGCCACACCAACGCCACGTCGAATGATCACGGTACTAGTGTTATCGTCATTGACATTGATGCGATATTCACCCGGTTCTTGTATAGAAAAACTTAAATTGGGTGTGTTGATTTCGAAGTTTTCACGTTCTTGTAAAGCTCTTACCCTGACAACTAGGCTTCCTTGGGACAATTGAATTTGTGTACTGTCGTCGTTTAAGTTGATAAAACTAATGCGGGTTCTTTCATGTAAGCGCAAAGCATTGGCACCCACTTGCAGTTCCGCGCGACCACCGTCCGGCACTGAGACGCTATCGCCAGTAGAAATCGGACGATTGCTTAAAAGGGGAACCCATTCGTTACTTCCGGCATCAGCAAAACTGATATTGCCGAAGGAATAGCCCACGCGTGCAATCCGACTTGGCGGCTCATCATTTTGTTCATTTTGTGTATTGATGGAGGAATTTGGAGGGGGACTACTTTGTGCCGCAACATAAGCAAATGGCAGGCATGCGCTAACTGTAAGGGCTGTGAAACTGCAAATTTTCTTGGAGAATTGAAGCATATTCATGATGTTTCTTTCGCACATTTGAATAAATTGGAAGACTACCCGAGGTTACCTGTGGGGGTATAACGCGATAGGCAGGCTTTTGGATGTCACAAAAATTCACAAACCGGTAAAAAATGTAAACTGACTATGATCAACAACTCGTTCTGCCGTGAACTGGATGTTGGTGATTTGATGCTCTATTGCTGCGCCTTGCCTATGATGCACGCAGACAGTCAACAATCTTCATACGTGAAGCACGCCAGGCAGGAATGAAGCCGCCGATAAAACCCATGATCAGGGAGAAACCGATGGTTTGCGCGATGATGTTGCCCGTCATCTTGAATTGGAATGCCAATTCGCTGAAAGTTTGAAAATTTGTTGTAGAGATATCGACAGTTTGCATCCAAGAGGCAGCGAATAGACCGATCACCCCGCCAACCAAAGAGAGCAAAAGAGATTCGGACAAAAATGCGACCAAGACCGCACTGCGTCGGAAGCCGAGTGCACGCAAGGCGCCAATTTCACCCACGCGCTGCGCTACCGCCGCAAACATCGTGATCATGGCACCAACAATGGCGCCGATCGAGAAGATAATCGATAGGCTGAGTCCCAAAATACGAATGAAAGTCGCCAATGCTTCGCTTTGTTCCGCATAGAATTGAATTTCAGGCTTAGCATCTATTTGTAAACGAGGATCATTTTTGATTGCCGCTTGCAAGTTGTCGGTAGCGCTAAGATCATTTAAACGGAACACGATGGTCGAGTACGCATTGCGTCGAAACGCCGCCATCATTTGTTCGTTGTCGCCCCAGATTTCGCTGTCAAAACCCGTTTTGCCTGAATCGAAAATGCCGACCACAAGCCAGTCTCTTTGCGCAAAACGCAAGGTTTCTCCCAAACTTGTGCCGCGAAAGCCTTGTGAAATTGAACGTCCAGCGATGATTTCTGAAGTGCCTGGGCGGAACATTCTTCCTTCTATCATTTTCACTTGGGGGCGTAGTTCTAGACCTAATGCGGAAGTACCGCGTAAAGTCACATTACTCGGTTTGCCATTACTACGTTTAGCGAGATTGTTGAGAACAACGGGCTCTTTGCTAATTAAAGGTTCACCGAGTCGATTGGTGGCAATGCCTGGTAAGCTGGCGATGATGGCAGCTTGATCGCGGGAAATGCCGCTATTGATCTCAGCACCAGAGCCTTTGCGTAACACCAAAATATTATCAGGCTGTCCGGTAGCAACCAAGGTCGCCTTGATGCCCTCGCTCATCATGAGTACCACCGTAAAGACGAAAATCACCAGCGCCATGCCACCAGCCGTTAGTAGGGTGGTCACACGGCGTACCCACAAATTGCGTGCGACATACGAGAATGGAATGGCCTTCATGCGACGTGCCTCAAACCGTTGACAATATCTATTCTGCTCATTTTCCAAGCGGGCCAGGCGGCAGCCACAACACCGACGATGAGACTGGCAAGGATTTGGTACATCATGGTCGTTTCCGACACCATGAATACCGGAAAGAGTGTACCAACCGCTTTAGCAAATCCTGCTGCAATCGGCAAAGTCAGTAAGAGTCCCGCACCTCCACCAATCAAAGCGATGACCAAGCTTTCACCAAATAAGAGCTTGACCACAAAACCTGGGGAAAATCCCAGTGCTTTCAGCGTCGCATATTCCGCTAATCGTTCACGGGCCGTCATGGTCATCGTATTGGCCATGACAGCCATGATAATAATGATGATGACAAAGCTGACCGCATTGACGGCGACTAAAATTGCCTCACTCATGGAAACGAAACCGAGTTGGAAGGCTTTCTCTGTTTCCGTCAGTGTTTCGCCCAAAGAGTTTTTAAAAAGCGCATCAATACGCTCGGATACCACTGGTGCATTGTCTGGTTCGTTGATGCGAACCACATACACGCCCACATAATCGGCGCCGCGTTTGAAACGCTTACGATTGGATTCGGCCAATAGTTGCCAATGAAAGAGAAATTGTGACTCGTCCGTTTTAGCATCGACGCCATCCCAAATGCCGCGAAGGGTAAAAGTCCAGGTGCCCGGAAAGATGGTGCCACGCAAAGGAATTTGATCGCCGATTTTCCAGCCATATTGATCAGCCAATTTGCGCCCCACGATGGCGCCTTGTCGATCAAGGATGAAGGCCTTTTTTTCCTCGTCTTTCAAAACATATTCGGGGTAGAGCGCTAGATAGCTGGCTGGTTCCACTGCAAATTGTGGAAAGAAATTGCGTTCAGTAATATAAATTCCGCCAAACCAGTTCGACCAACTAACTCCGGTCACTCCTTCGACATTGCGCAAGCGTTCGGCATAACTGAGTGGAAGCGGGAAGGTGAGGGAGATGGAATTGCGGGTGATTAAGCGTACGCTGGAGGTGCCATCCACTCCAGCGTACCAAGCATCAATGATGGTGCGCAACAAACCAAACGCACAAATGGCGACCACCAAGCCTACCATCGTGAGTAGGGTGCGTAGCTTGTGGCGAAAAGCGTTTTTGAGTAGGAGGCGAAAGATAAACATGCGTTAATTGCCGATGCGCTTATTGGTTAGAGCACATGCTCAGAGTTCGCAATTGCTTGATCCGGTACTAGCACGCCTTTTTCCAAATGGACTAAACGATGCGCCCGTGATGCGGCCTTCGGGTCGTGGGTTACCATGATAATTGTCTTGCCTAACTGGCTATGCAATTCATCGAGTAAATCTAATACTTCACGTGCTGTGACTCGATCCAAGTCTCCCGTGGGTTCGTCGGCAACAATCAAGGCCGGGTCAGTAACCAAGGCGCGGGCGATAGCGACCCGTTGCTGCTGCCCACCCGATAATTCATTGGGGTAGTGATCCATGCGGTCGGTCAGACTGACCATTTCTAGCGCTGCAGTCACGTGCGCTTTGCGTTGAGAGCGCGATAAATTAGTCAGCAATAGCGGCAATTCCACGTTCTCAAAGGCATTGAGAACAGGCATCAAATTGTAAAATTGAAAAATAAATCCCACATTCGCAGCTCGCCAGTCGGCTAGCTCACCTTCACTGAGATTAGCAATGTTGACGCCGGCGATTTCGATGGTGCCTGCGGTCGGTTTGTCGATACCAGCGATGAGATTGAGCAAGGTACTTTTACCCGACCCACTAGGGCCCATCAGCGCCAAAAAATCAGCCGTCTCGACATCCAGATTGACGCCTTCCAAGACTGGTATATGTTGCCCGCCGCGCGTATAGGATTTATCTAAATCACGAATGCGAATAATAGGCGGCTTCGTGGTTGGGTTTATGGTGCCGTTCATTTGCCAGTGACCACGATTTTTTTACCAGCGACTAATTTGTCATTCGGTGATAAGACCAATCTGTCACCCGATTGCAAGTTACCAGTCACTTCTTGATTATCGCCAATTTTTCGGCCCAACGCGACTGGGAGTATTTCCACCGTGTCGGCTTTGACGCGGAAGACGACTTTCTTACCATCACGATCGACGACCGTTTTGGGATTGATGGCTAACACCGCTTTTTGATCGGCATCGCTGGCGACCTGGGATAAGATTGTGACCTTGGCACTCATTTCTGGGAGGATGCGCGGATCGAGTTTTTCGAAGCGTATCTTGGTCATGACCGTTGCTTTCGCGCGATCAACGGTGGGAACAATACCCGCGATACTGCCGCGAAAACGGCTATCAGGTAGGGCATCGAGCGTGATTTCAACGGGTTGACCTATGCTCGCTTTTGCTAGATTACTTTCTGAGACATCGGCTTCGACTTCTAGCGTGCTCATGTCGGCCATCGTGACGACCGCACCTTGACTACCGGCCGCGCTAGAGAAGGGCGTGATGATATCGCCGACGTTGGCATTCTTGTTCAACACGACGCCATCAAAAGGAGCGCGGATTTCGGTGAAATCTTGATTGACTTGTTGGACACGTAATTGTGACTGTGCGACCGCCACGGTCGCTTTGGCAGACACCATCGCTGCTTTGCTGGCATTGACGCGCTTGACTGCCGCGTCCATGGCTTGCGCCGATAAAAAACCTTGCGCTTTTAGTCCTTGTGCACGTTGTAAGTCTGATTCGGCATTAACCAATTCCACATTCGCTTGTGCGACGCCAGCCTCGGCTTGACGAATGCTCGCTTGCACCGCAGCCATTGCTGCCTGAACATCACTGGCATCGAGTTTGGCGATGATTTCACCTTGTTTGACTTTACTGCCCTCACGCACATTCAACCAGATTAGTCGCCCAGTGGCCTTACTGGCGACAGCAGCGCGTCGCTGTGCTACCACGTAGCCAGAGGCACTGAGTTGGGCATATTGCTGAGAAGGATAAGTCGTGACAACCGAGCTCACTTGGACCTCTTGTGACCGTGGCTGCAATATGACAAAAGCCACAACACAGATCGCCACCAGAATCACTACCCATTTGCCCCAAGCTTTCTTTTTGCCAGCCTGTGGTGATCCTCGATCGATGCTGAGTTTTTTCAGTGTTGACGTAGAAGAGGTAGTATCAGTCATGGTGTTTTCAATCTAATGAAATTGGTGTTGACATGTCGCTGCTGATGCAACGACAAAACAAAGAGAAATCAAATACGACGATGCCTGCTGCTGTTGCCTAGTGCGAGCTTTGACTCGGATTGATAATACCTTCTGTTAAGGTCGTAGCGGTAAACAATTGCGCGCAATCGACTTGATCGAAACTATAGTGCTTGCCACAAAAATCGCAATTGATGTCGAGTTGATTTAATTCCGCAATCGCAGTGCTAACTTCTTCATGTCCTAGCATTTTGAGCATATCGCCGACTTTTTCGCGGGTGCAATTGCAATGAAACTGTGGGTGCAAAGGCTCGAATACGCGCAAAGTTTCTTCCCAAAACAAACGTGTCATGAGAGTTTCAATATCGGTACTCAAAAGCTCTTCTTGCTTCAGTGTGCTTCCCATGATCACCGCACGATTCCATGCTTCAGTTTCATCTTCAACACTAGATTCTGTGCCACCAATTTTCGGTAGCTTTTGCAATAACAAACCACGGGCGACTTGGTCATCGGCTGCCAGCCAGAGTTTAGTATCCAACTGCTCTGAGCGCATCATGTAATTTTCTATGATGGTCGCAATAGAATCGCCATCGAGAGGCACGATGCCTTGATAGGCTTGTTGTCCTGGCATTTTGTCATTCGGGTCGAGGGTAATCACAAATCGCCCTTGTCCGCGACTGTGCACTAACTCACTGAGAGTCGCATCGTCAGCGATCACGGCATTGGCTGCTAGTTTCGCCGTGGCGCGCAAACGTAGTTCAGAATCGCATTCGACCACCAATAATTTAATCGGCCCATCACCATGAATTTGCATGATCATGCTGCCGTTGAATTTTAGGTTTGCGCTCAACAAGGAAGCGGCAGCGAGCAGCTCGCCGAGGATGATTTTGACGGGTTGTGGGTAATCTTGATGTGACAAAATTGCTTGCCACGTATTTGGCAGTTCGACAAATTCGCCGCGCACGCCAGCGTGTTCAAACATAAATTTTTGTAGATTGTCTTTCACGGTGTTTCCTTGAAAATGATTCATGAAGTCTTGATGTTTTGCTTATTCGGTATCGATGCGCTTGAGTTGGGTCTTGTATTCTTGTGCCCGTTTTACATAGTTTTGGGTGTTGGCATGCATTTGCGTGATGGCTTCGTCACTCAAGGTGCGAACGACTTTCGCTGGAGAGCCGACAATGAGGGAATTGTCGGGAAATTCCTTGCCTTCAGTGACTAATGCGCCAGCACCGACCAGACAATTTTTTCCGATTTTTGCACCATTCAAGATCACTGCTTGGATGCCAATCAGACTGCCTTCGCCGATGCTGCAGCCATGTAACATTGCTTGATGGCCTACGGTCACGTTTTTGCCTATGCTTAAGGGATATCCCGGGTCAGTGTGTAATGTGCAAGATTCTTGCAAATTGCTGTTCTCACCGACATGAATGAGTTCATTGTCGCCGCGAATCACGGTGCCGAACCAAACGCTGGCCCCTGCATCGATTTTGACTTTGCCGATGACTTTTGCACTGTCTGTGATGTACGCACTCGCATCAATTTCAGGAGAAATGTCGCCTAACTGATAAATAGCCATGATTCTTCCGTAAAATAGAGGGATTGATAATTTATCGCCATTTTACCGCTCAACGCATGAATTCACCCACACTTAGTCCACTTTCTGATGACGCATTAGTAAGTAATCGTAATCTTCATAAATCTGACGAATTACGTCAACTCGCGCTTCGTTGTCTGGCCGAGAGCGACGCACGGCGCAAAGCGACCAGTGTCACGCAATTGCGTCAAGCTTGGTTGTCAGGTCAAGTTCGATTGGATCGCGATACCAAGATGGTCGCGCCTGATTCAATTCCAGGTAGACCCGAAAAGCCAGACTTAGTCGCCCCGTTAGACGTGAAACGTCGTGCCATGAATACCGTCGAAGGACGAGCCAGTTTAATTCATGCCTTAGCGCATATTGAATTTAATGCGATCAATCTTGCGCTAGATGCGGTTTGGCGCTTTCCAAATATGCCTGAAGCCTATTATGTGGATTGGCTACAAGTGGCACAGGAAGAGGCGTATCACTTTGGTTTGTTGGCTGATCATTTATTGACCATGGGCTATCAATACGGCGATTTTTCTGCGCATAATAGTTTGTGGGAGTTAGCTGAAAGAACAGGCAGTGATGTGCTGGCGCGCATGGCGCTGGTTCCTCGAACGATGGAAGCGCGCGGACTTGATGCAACACCAGCACTTAGGGCCAAGTTAGCGCAGGCCAAGGATTTTGCTGCGGCCGAGATTTTGGACATCATTTTGCGGGATGAAATTGGCCATGTCGGAATTGGTAATCGTTGGTTTGCCTATCTTTGTGAACAACGTGGTTTGGAGCCGATTGCGTGTTTTTCTGCGCTGGCACAAGAGTTCAGGGCGCCGCAATTACGTGCCCCATTTAATGTGCCGGCACGATTGGCGGCAGGATTTACGCCGGAAGAATTGTCGGCGATGAAAATACAATAAGAGGGACGTGAATATGGGGCCAAGGGAAAAATTTGTTTTTGCATTGCCATTGTTGACGACTCTTAAAGGCACGTTTGTGGCCAGTATGATCGTTTTGGCGGGGGTGACCCAAATTGGTTGTGGACTGTTTGGTAAGCCAGCACCCGCGCCACTGCCAGAACAACGCGTACTCAAGAAAAAAGTCGTCATGACGGGGTTTGCGGTGAATGTGCCTGCGCAAGTGCAAGATATGGACGACATTGCCCAGGGTATCCCACGCGAGCTATTGAGTCGTCTCGAACGTTCAGGTAATTTTATTGTGCGTCAATCAAAGGATTTACTCTCTTATGATTTGAAACAAGAAGCACCGACTGCGAAATTGGTGAAGCAAGTTGCTGCGGAAAATGATGCGCAATTTGTGATCGCTGGCGAAATCCGTAGTGCTGGTGTGCGCAGTGATAAGCGCTATTTTGGTCTGTGGGAGAGTCGTAGCCGCCACATAGAAATCGAATTCGCAATCTATGACGGTATCACTGGCGCTTTTTTACAGCGGCATCATTTATATCGTCCCTCCGAAGATGATAGTAAAGTCGGTAGAGACAAACCATTTGGTAGTGTCGCTTTTTACGCTACCAACTACGGTAAAGCCATAGACTCGATACTGGAAGAATCTGTCGCGTGGATTCGTAAAGATTTGTCGGGCTTTCCCATGATCGTGAAAATTATTCAAGTGAATGGCAAGCGTTTAATGGTCGATGCTGGTGCCACTTCCAGTTTGGTGGCGGGTGATACTGGTTTGGTCGTTTCTGACTACGATGAGTTGCCAGTGTTAGGCATGACTGCGATACAGGCTCGCCCTATCTATTATGGAACGCCACAAGCGAGCATGGGAAAGTTGACGATCAATCAAAGCCAACTACAATTTTCCTTAGGCGAATTGGAGGGGGAAGGGAATATTGGAACGGTGAAAGTTAAGGTTGGTGATTACGTGCGCTTTGATGGTGTCAAACCCTGACTGATATTCGTTGGAAATTTCTAAAACGCCTTGTGAAGCAAAATCTTCCAAGGCTTTTTTTGTGTCCTGCAGCAATTTTCGTGTGATCGGTTATAATTATCGAACGGTCGTTCTATTTTTGTCTAAAGGTTAATACTATGAAAGCCAGTCGCTCCGAATTTATTCCCTTGCGTGGTCTGAATATGCATATTCGTCATTGGGGAAACCCCGATGCTCCGATCTTGTTTATGGTACATGGTTGGATGGATGTGGCTGCGTCTTTTCAATTTGTCGTTGATTGTTTATCGCGTGACTGGCATGTGATCGCGCCAGATTGGCGTGGTTTTGGCTTGACTGAATATCCTAAAGTAGAAAGTTACTGGTTTCCTGACTATGTGGCTGATTTGGATGCTATCCTGCAGCATTACTCACCTGAGCAACCGGTTAATTTGTTAGGCCATAGCATGGGGGGAAATATCGCCATGATTTATGCTGGCGTACGCCCAGAACGTATCGCGAAATTGATTAATCTCGAAGGCTTTGGCATGCCGATGACGCAAGCCAAGCAAGCGCCGGGGCGGTACCGAAAATGGCTGGACGAACTGCGCGAAGTACCGACCCTGCGTCACTATGCGGATCTGACAGAAGTGGCAGGGCGCCTCCAAAAGACTAACCCGCGATTGTCCGATCAACGCGCGAGTTTCTTAGCGCAGCACTGGTCCAAAGAAAATGCTCAGGGTCAATGGGAATTATTAGCTGACCCAGCACACAAAAATTCTAGCCCGCTGCTATATCACGTCGATGAAGTATTGCAATGTTGGCAAAATATTGCAGCACCCGTGCTGTGGGTTGAAGCGAACGACACCGACATTTGGCGCATGATAGGCTCCAAAGAAGAGGCGCGTGTAGAAATTGATCGTCGCATGAAGTTTATTCCCACGATTCAGACTGAAGTGGTAATGGATGCGGGGCACATGTTGCATCATGATCAACCAGAAGTGTTGGCGCAGCTGATCGAGGAATTCTTGGGCTAAGTTGTTTGGCTAGGATCAGAAACCTGCATGTCTTAATTGACTTGCAGGTTTTTTTTCGTCCCTGTTTTTATACAATCGACAGTTAAAGCGTAGGCAAAACGTAGCAAACAACCATATTACGAATAATTGTTGGAACTTTTCTTTATCTCAATCGGAATAGTAGTATGAGGGCAGCTTAACCAACACAACATGAATGACGAATGGGCGACTTGATACCGGATATTGAATTGATACGACAAATGCGCAATGGCGATCAATCTGCCTTTGTCACTTTGTATCGCCGCCACCATCCAGCTTTATATCGCTATGCGGTTTTGCGTTGCGGCTCAACGCAGGCTGCTGCTGATGTAGTGCAAGAGGTGTTTATGGGGCTGATGGCGGATCAATATCACTATGACGCGTTGAAAGGCAATTTGCTGTATTTTTTATTCGGCGTAGCGCGGAATGTGGCGATGAAGTTTGATGAGGTAACGCAGCATCGCTTTAACAATCAGTTGCCGGGCTCATTATTTTCAGAGCAGGAGCCAGATGAAGCGGACCTGCCTGTAGAAGTAGCAAGTGAAGAATTGAATCCACTAGAACGATTATTGCATCACCAAATGGCGGAGGAGTTGCGTGCAGCGATTGCTTGTCTTTCACCACACTACCGCGATGTCTTGATTTTGTTTGAGCTACAAGAATTGTCTTATTTGGACATTGCTGATATTTGTCAAATCAACGTTGGTACAGTTCGTTCGCGTTTGTCCCGGGCGCGCCAAGCCTTAGCAGAACGCTTGCAAAGTTACCGATGCGAAGCTGCTTAGTGCAAACCGTTTTGGATAAAAATGCAGTGTGGAATAGATTAATTGAGATTATGAAAGAAATTGTATGTTAGATAGCGATCAAGTGAATGCGCAACTGAGGCCTGCATTTGCGGCGCTCAAACAGGAAATGCATGACTTTCATGCGCCTGCAAGTGTTGAGGCAAATTTGCTTGCGGCTTTTAAGAAGCAACATCCACCGCAGGCATGGTGGCGTAAATGGTTTGCCGAGCCTTGGCAATGGAGTGGTGTGTTAGTGATGAGTTTGCTGTTGGCATTGATCGTGTTGAACAAACCTATGCTAGCTGATACGGAGGCGAACGTACTTGCACAAGACGACCACTTGTATGAAGACATTCCGTTCATCGCTCTGGAGAGTGGAGAGAATATCTTGAAACAAGACAGTATGCGTATTGTGCGCGCTGATGTTCCGCATACGATATTGGCCTCACTTGGTGTGCCGATGAATCCACAAAATGCGGGGGAAACATCAAGGGCAGAAATGTTGGTTGGTGAGAATGATGAATATTTAGCAGTACGGTTTATTCCTGGCGAGTGAATATTTTTCGTTGACAGGTGTTTTGAAGCTAGATGTTCAGATTAACAATGAAGGAGAGAAAGATGTTTACATTGATGAAATCGAAGAAGCCATTGCTCGCAGTCTTACTGTCGACCTTGTTTTGTACTGCACCAGTCTATGCAACAAAGTTAAGTGCTGCCATACCAGAAAAACTGGTTGCGTTTGAGTTTCATACCTTGGATATAGAGACACCACAATCTGGGACAAATGCAGCAAATGCTGCAGATAAAGATCAAAATATGCGGCTCGAGGTCATGCGCAATGAGGTATTTATCAAGCATGCTCCCAGAGGGGCGTTGTTAACGCATGCACAGAGCATTCGTATGGGTGAAAAAATCATTAAAAATGCGCCATATAGTGCGGAGGTGATTACAGAAAATCAGCAGAAACTGGCAGATGGCAATGTCATTGCTAACAAAGTTTCTATGTTGACTTATCGTGATTCGCAAGGTCGTACCAGAGAGGAAATTCGTGATCCTAAAGGGGAAATACGAACAATTATTATTAACGATCCGGAAGTCAGTCGAATTGTCCTGAATCCAAAATCAAAGACAGCGCTCAAGATGATGCCGATTGCGTCAATGAAAGCGGGCAAACCGGCTCTGAATATCGTCACCGAGAATATTACTAAGGCCGCTGACGGTAAAGATGTTATCGAACTCAAACTTGCAGCTGAGGGCGATAAACAAGGTGAACGTCATGTGGTAATTCGTCGTGCCGTGAAATCGGCAGACGGCAAAGTGATTTCAGGAGATGTCGAAAGAAATATGACCATCGATGTACGTGGATCAGAATCTGGTCGGAACATGGAAATGCAAACAGGTAGTGCAGGGCTTGATGCAAACTTCTCGCGTATTTTTAGTGATGCAAAATGGTCAGCTAAGCGTCAAACCAAGGTTCTAGGCAGTCGTGATTTTGACGGTATAAAGGCGGATGGTAAGGTTCAAAGCTACGAAATTCCAGCCGGTGAAATTGGTAACGTCAATCCTATCTTGGTCAGCGACGAAAGTTGGACTTCGCCAGAATTGCAAATCACCTTGTACTCAAAGCACAGTGATCCACGTTCGGGTGAGCGCATTTATCGTTTGAGCAATGTAAAGCGCGATGAGGTTCCCGCCAATATGTTCGCCGTACCTAATGACTATAAATTGAGTGATTTGAGTGAAATGGGAAAAGTGATGAAGTTTGACTCGAATGACAAGACCGACAAAACTGATAAAGCTGAAAAAATGCAGAGAATCGAAAAAGAAATCCGTATTGAAAAGAAGTAAGTATCAATCTATGAATCTGGATATTTGATCTAAATGATTATTTGTACAAATAGATAAATTTGCAGGTGCGTGAGCAAGTGAAGATTTTTGCCTAGCAAGGCTGATGGCGAATCGATTCTATGAATCGGTTCGCTTTTTTTATTTGTTTGGGCATCGAACCAAGTAAAGGCTATGTAGTCTACTGGTGCAGAGGAGAGTCGAACATGAATCTAGGTTAAACTCCTGTTTTCGCTTCGATTAAGCACTTATCCAGTATTTAACCATTCGCCTATTTTTATCATGAGCACAGCCAAGTCTTACGGATTTACCACCACCATCTTGCATAACGACCGTCAAAAAGACATCGAACACGGTTCGCCACACAAGCCGATTCACACTTCCGTCACTTATGGCTACAAAAATGCCAGAGAACTTGCCGATGTATTTCAAGGCAAGCAGCCGGGTTATCGTTATGGGCGTCAGGGCAATCCCACAGTATCGGCTTTAGAGGACAAGATCACTAAGATGGAAGATGGCAGCGCGAGCTTGTGCTTCGCTACCGGTATGGCCGCAATTGGTGCGGTATTTCAGGGCTTATTGCGTCAGGGCGATCACATTATTTCCTCGCGTTTTTTGTTTGGAAATACGAATAGCGTTTGGCAAACATGTGCCGAGCAAGGCATCACTCTTTCTTTGGTTGATGCGACTAAAGTCGCTGAGATCGAAGCGGCGATCACACCCGCAACCCGTATGGTTTTCGTTGAAACGATCGCTAATCCACGCACACAAATCGCCGACCTCAAACGCATCGGTGAACTGTGTCAGCAGCACGGCATTTTGTATGTCGTCGATAACACCATGACTTCGCCATACTTATTCCGCCCCAAGGCGGTTGGTGCTGGTTTGGTGGTGAATTCTTTGACTAAATCCATCGCAGGTCATGGCAATGTCTTAGGTGGTGCTTTGACTGACACCGGCTTGTTTGATTGGGCTAGCTATCCGCATATCGCGCCAAATTTCCGTAAATTAGCATCAGCACAGCAAGGCATCGCTCATCTTCGTGCAAAGGCCTTACGCGATTTTGGCGCCTCGATTTCGCCGGATGCTGCGCATCAAGTGGCGGTCGGTGCGGAAACGCTGGCACTTCGCATGCAACGCGAAAGTGAAAATGCCTTGGAGCTGGCTCGCTTACTTGAAGCGGATCCGCGTGTGGCAGTGGTGCATTATCCAGGCTTGGAATCACATCCCCAGCATGCTATAGCAACAGAGCTATTCCGCGCTTATGGTGCCTTGTTGAGTTTCGAGCTGAAACCAGAAATCGATTGTTTTGATTATTTGAACCACTTGAAACTGGCGATTAACGCCACACATCTGGGGGATACTCGTACGTTGGTGATTCCGGTTGCGCATACGATTTTCTTTGAGATGGGGCCGGAACGTCGTGCAGAAATGGGGATCGTTGATTCTTTGATTCGCGTCTCGGTCGGGATTGAAGATACTGATGACTTGTTGCAAGACTTTGCCAACGCACTGAATCAGTATTGATTCCGCTACTCTGTGATAGCTCCCGGTGGCGCATCGACTAAGCAAGATGCGCTGCTTTTGTTTTAGACTTGTCTAGTCGATTTTATCCTTCATAGCCACTCAGGAGCACCATGTTCTCTTTCATTTTGCCTATAGCAGTTCGCATGACGCAACGCGATTGGCGCGCTGGTGAACTTCGATTCTTATTGATCGCACTCATGGTGGCGGTCGCTTCATTATCCTCAGTCGGTTTTTTTGTTGATCGTATGCGCGGCGGTTTGGAGCGCGATGCCCTTCAGGTTTTGGGAGCGGATTTGCTGGTTGTTTCGACCCGAACGATACAGCCGGAGTGGAAGCAGTTGGCGAAAGAGAATGGTTTGAAAACTGCGGAGACCGTAGTTTTTCCTAGTATGGCGTTTGCTGGCGAAGGCGATGCCGCCAAGGCGAAATTAGTGACCTTGAAAGCAGTCACGGATGGCTATCCTCTACGTGGTAAGTTGAAATTATTCGAGGGCGATAAAGAAGTCGCGGTCGATAAGGTTCCGGTCGCAGGCACAGCTTGGGTTGATCCTGCCTTATTGGGCAGTCTGAACATTGCGATTGGTAGCAAGATTAGCGTGGGAGAGCAGCAATTCACCGTGACGCAAAGCATCGCATCAGAGCCTGATCGTGGTGCGGGCTTCCTCGGTTTTTCACCGCGCGTCATGATTTCTGAACAGGATTTGGCTGCAACGAAATTGATACAAGATGGTTCCCGCATCACTTATCGCTTATTGCTGGCAGGTGATAAACAAGCGGTAGAAAATTTCAGAGTGAACTTAGACAAGAAACTCACTGAGCAAAGTATTAAAGGTGTACGCATAGAAACGATCGCTAATGGCAATGAACAACTGCGTACCACGCTTGATCGTGCTGAACAGTTTTTATCCATGGTCAGTATGTTGTCCGCCATGTTGGCAGCAGTGGCGGTAGCGATGGCAGCGCGCCGTTTTATGTTGCGACACATTGATGCTTGCGCGATGTTGCGCTGCCTTGGTTTAACTCAAAACCAAGTTACAACGATGTATCTGTTAGAGTTTTTGATGTTAGGTATCGTCGGCAGTATCGCTGGTGTGATGATCGGTTTCGCTAGCCATTTTTTGTTGTTGGAGTGGTTGGGTAGCTTGGTTTCTGTCGATCTGCCCGCAGCGACTTTCTTGCCCGCATGGCAAGGCATTGCTGTCGGCATTTTATTGTTGATCGGTTTTGCGATGCCGCCGATTTTGCAGTTGCGCGATGTACCGCACAATCAAGTGATTCGTCGCGAGCAAGATGCACCGAAAGCGATGACGCTCGCAACTTACGCCTTAGGCTTGGGTATCTTTATTTCCTTATTGCTGTGGCAAACTGGCGACGTCAAAGTGGGATCTATGGTGGCGGTTGGTTTTATTGTCGGTCTATTCCTTTTTTCTTTTGTCGCTTGGTTGAGTATTTTTGTCTTGAAACGCATGCGTACCAGTTTTAATTTTTCAGCTTGGCGTTTCGCAATTACCGCATTACAGCGTCGCCCAGGTGCGACGGTGGTGCAAGTGGTTTCTTTGTCCTTAGGTTTAATGGCCTTGCTATTGTTGACGGTGGTGCGCGGAGATCTGATCGCCGCATGGAAACAATCAACGCCTGCTGACGCACCGAATCATTTTGTGATTAATATTCAGCCCGACCAAAAAGAAGAAATCGCCAAGCGTGTCGAAAATTTCGCCAAGCCTATGATCTACCCAATGATACGTGGACGCCTGATTCAGATTAATGATCAGGTATTGAAGCCAAATTCTTATCAAGATGAGCGTGCCAATTCTTTGGTCGAGCGAGAATTTAATCTTTCCACCATGACGGATTTGCCTGCTTTGAATAAGGTGGTGGCGGGTGAGTGGTATAACGATAGCAGCGCGACAGAACCTGAGGCTTCTGTCGAAGAAGGCTTAGCGAAAACTTTGAAATTGAAGTTAGGCGATCAAATGGTATTTGACATCGCTGGTCAAAAGGTTTCAGCTAAAGTGACTAGTCTGCGTAAATTGGATTGGGGTTCCATGCGGGTCAACTTCTTCGTGGTGATTAATCCCAAAGCGATGCAGGATATGCCCCAGACTTTCATCACGGCGTTCCGTGTACCTGATGAACAGAAGCAGTTCACCAATCAACTGACCTTAGATTTCCCCAATCTGACGGTGATGGATGTGGGTGCTATTCTGAAACAACTGCAAGATATTTTAGATCAAGTGATTACTGCGGTTGAGTTCCTGTTCTTGTTCACTTTGGTGTCTGGCGTCTTGGTCTTGTACGCTGCTCTCGCTGGTTCGCAAGACATCCGCATGCGTGAAGCTGCTTTGCTTCGCGCCTTAGGTGCCACGCGTAAACAGCTTTCGCATGCACAATGGGTAGAGTTTTTATTGGTCGGTAGTTTGGCGGGCGCACTTGCCGCTTGTGGCGCCTTGGCGATCGGCTGGGCACTCGCTACCTTTGCCTTCAAATTCGCGTGGACATTTTCACCTGTTGTCATCGGTGCGGGTATCATTGTTGGCGCGGTCTGCGCTTTGATTGGTGGTTGGTTAGGATTACGTAATGTTTTGAGTCAACCGCCTCTCATGTCTTTGCGAAATAGTTAAAGAGAGTTTTATGGAAGAGCAGGAAGAGAAATCCAATTTGTATGAATTGATCGGTGGTGCTGACAAGCTTCGAGAAATGGTCGATCGCTTTTATGATTTGATGCAATTGGAAACCGAGTTTACAGGTATCAATCAAATGCATCCACAGCCGAATGACAGTTCTCGCGACAAGTTGTTTTGGTTTTTATCGGGATGGATGGGCGGCCCGAATCTCTACATAGAACAATTTGGACATCCGCGTTTGCGCGCTCGACATTTGCCATACGCGATAGGCGTTGCTGAGCGAGATCAATGGTTGCGTTGCATGGCGTGGGCGATGCAAGATGTCGGAATTGCGGAGCCTTTGCAAGAACACTTGATGAACTCGTTTTATCAGACTGCCGATTGGATGCGCAATACGCCGGGGTAATTCGAGTATAGACATCGCTTTTGTTCCCTCTCCCGCGAGCGGGAGAGGGTTAGGGTGAGGGGCGTTCAGAAATGGTAGAGTCAATTCAATTAGGCTAAGCTCGGTCGGGAGGTTGAAACCCGCACTACGCAAGTGCTTGATGGTTGGCGGCGCGGTTTCACCAGACCTACAACTTTCTCAATTAAAATTTCTCCTGCGATCTAATGCCGTAATGCTTGTTGAACTTCCCTCATCCCCGACCCTTCTCCCGCTAGCGGGAGAAGGGAGAGTAAGCCTCAAAATTCATACATAAGACTACACCCATGAATACTATAGAAGTCATTTTGACCCTCGCAATTTCTGTGGTCGTCCTCTTGCAAGTACTGATTTTAGTGCGCAAACAGGTTGGTAGTCAGGAAGCGCAATGGCTCGCTTTGCAATCGCAATTGCAGCAAACATTCACACAACAACAGCAAGCACAAGAGCGTACCGAGCGGGTTTTGCGTGAACAAGTTCAATCCACAGCGCAAGCAACGAGACAAGACTTAGGCGCGAATTTTACGCAATTTCAACAGACTTTGAGTGCGCAATTGACTAGCGTCGCCACCTTGCAAAACAATCAGATCGACGCGTTTTCACAGCAGTTGGTCAAGCTCAATGAAAGCAATGCACAACAGTTAGAGCAGATGCGTCAGGCCTTAATTCTGCAAGGGCAAAGTGCGCGCGAAGAGCAAGGTTTGAGCTTGAAGCGATTCGCCGACACGCTTAATCAAACTTTAAGCACGATGACGGAATCAAATGCGCAACGCATGTTAGAGATTCGTGCAACCTTGGAACAAAAGATTCAGCAGCTGCAAGCCGATAACGCTAGCAAACTAGAAGAAATGCGTAAGACCGTCGATGAAAAATTGCATGCGACTTTAGAGCAGCGTTTGGGTGAATCGTTTAAACAAGTCTCCGAACGTCTAGAAAAAGTACATCAAGGTTTAGGTGAAATGCAGCAGTTAGCCATCGGTGTTGGCGATCTCAAACGTTTACTCACCAATGTGAAAACGCGCGGTACCTGGGGTGAAGTTCAGCTCGAAATGGTGTTGGAGCAAATGCTCACACCAGATCAGTATGCAAAGAACGTCGAGACGATTCCCAATAGTGGCGAGCGTGTTGAGTTCGCGATTAAATTGCCCGGCAAAGAAGATGACCGTGCCCCAGTATGGATGCCTATCGATGCCAAGTTTCCAAAAGAACAGTATGAGCGCTTATTAGATGCGGCCGAACGCGCCGATGCTGAAGGCGTAGCACAGGCAGGAAAAGAACTAGAGCGGGTGATCCGTAATGAAGCTAAAACCATCGCTGAAAAATATCTGTCGCCGCCGTTAACAACCGACTTCGCGATTTTGTTTTTGCCAACCGAGGGCCTTTACGCGGAAGTCATGCGTCGCCCAGGTTTGGCTGATGAACTGCAACGCACTCATCGCGTTTCCATTTCGGGACCATCGACTCTGTCGGCATTATTAAATAGTCTGCAGATGGGATTTAGAACCTTGGTCTTAGAGAAACGCTCATCCGAGGTCTGGCAAGTATTGGGTGCTGTGAAGACCGAGTTTAGTAAATTCGGTGATGTGTTGGCTGCGACAAAAAATGCCTTGGTTAAGGCGGCGGACAATATTGATAAGGCCGAAGTACGTACGCGTCAAATGACGCGGAAATTGAAATTGGTTGAAGCCTTACCGACCGATGCAGCACAGAGTTTGTTGGGAATTGAGGATCATATTGAGGATGGGGAAGTTTGAGTTGCAGGTTTCAATAAAATGTTGGGCTTCACTTCGTTCAGTGCCAACCTACCTTGGAAATCTGATGATTGGTAGGCTGGGCTGACAAGCCCAGCATTTTTCAGAATCAATTCAGAATCAACTATTTTGATGACCTCTTAACCCCACAAACTCGGCTTATTCACCATCAAATAAAACACTCCTAACATGGCGATAAATGCCGGATATCCTAAGCGTTCCCAGTAACGTGCATATTGCCAATAGCAAGCGGTTAAATCTTCTCCTTGTGCGTAGGCAGTTTCAGCCATCTTCTTCATTTTGACTTGTAGCCAAACTACTGGCAACCAGCAAGCTCCCGCAAGCAGATACAAGATGATGCTGAGCAAAATCCACGGTGTATCGAGTGGCCATCCTGCCAAATACACCATCGCGATACCGCTGATCGGTTGAATGATGACGGCCGGCGTGGTGAAACACCAGTCCGCGATGACAACTAAACGCGACACCGTGGCGATTGCGGCAACATTCTTGCTGCGATGGGTGAAGTACAAATAAAACGCTGAACCAAAACCTGTACCGACCAACAGCACGGATGAAATGATATGCAAGGTTTTAAGTAGTAAATAGGTGTTCATTTTTTTTCTCCTCCGATCAGGACAAGCAAAATTGCCAGTATGGGGATATTTTTCAAAATCGGGCCGAAGGGATGAATCAGAAATTCAGGCAGACAAACCCCGATGATGATGGAATACATGAAAATCACGAGTAATTGGGCTAGCCATAAGCGCCGACTTCGATGCGTGATGGTGGCGATGCCTATGCTTAGATCAAGACCGCTTGCCGCATATAGAATTGGCATGGTGTAAACGCTGCTAATTCCCACTTGAGACAGTAAATGCGCGCTTTCTTGATGCGGGTAAATGCATAATGAAATGATGCCCGTCGCAATCCAAAGGAAGGCGAGTACTAGTCGAAACAAGATTGTTGACCAAGTGGCGATCGCCGCTGCAGCCAAGTTAGCCGTATCGTTATCGCTAAACCAGTCTTTTGCACCTTTAGGAGCTTGCCCTAAATAGTCGATGAATTGTGCTGCATCCGCTGTATTACCTTGTTCTAACATTCGTAGCGTCTCAGGAGCGAATACTTTTTGCGGGAGAAATCTCGCAAGTTCAGCACTGACTCGCATGATCGGCATAGGAACTGGAATGAACCAGCTGGGTGCTAAACGCATGGCTTGACGGTAGTTTGTAAGCATGTCGCGATAGGTCATCGGACTTGGTCCGACTGCACAAATGATCTGATGACACGCCGCCGTATTATTCGCGACTTCCTCAACCCATTTTTCGACACAGCGACAAAGATCATCGATATGCACGGGTTGTAGCGCTTGCTCGCCCTTACCTGGCAATGCGATGACGGGCATGCTGGCGAGGCTGCGAAAAAGCTGGCTGCTACCGCCGTCCATCCCCACGATCAGAGATGGCCTTAAGATCAAGTTGGTGCAATTGAGTTGACTTAAATATTGATCTGTATCGCGTTTGGTTTGCAAATAGGAGCTCAACTCTTGTGATGCCGACGCAGTTTGGCTAAGCGTACTGTCATCAGGACCCAAGGCTGAAATTTGCAAGATGCCTCGTACACCGGCATCGCTAGCAGCTTGAAATAAGGCGATCGGCGTATCGCGGTGGATGGCTGCAAAAGATGCAGTATTGCTTGCAGTGAGGATGCCGACTGCATTGATGACGATATCGATTTTGCCTGATGCTGCAAGGGCGGCAAAACGTTTTTCCCAAATGCTGGTTGAGGTGTCTTTGTGATAGCCGATTAATAATTCATTGTGCTGCGCTGTGCCGCCATCGCTGAATTGATGTACGCCATAGACGATTTCATGTCCCGCTTGTTGTAAGCGATGACTGATGTGCCGACCCACAAAGCCGTGTGCACCGCAAACTAGAATTCTCATGATCTATTCTCCTTCAACGAGCGGGCGACTCAAGCATCACTTTGTTCTTGGCTTGCTTTGGTAGCGCACATGCCGTCTTTACATCCACGACTATTTTTTAGCGCACGCTTGGACGCACGATCCGCAGCAATTTTAAATAGGACACCAGAAAAACGATTTGACAGACGATAGCGATTGCGGGCGACATGGATATATGCCCAATCGAAGAATGGTTTGAGAATAGGTAAGTTGGTTGGCGCAGTGATCCAGCCCAAGCCGACTGCACCATAGGCCAAACGAAAGACTTCAACACCTTTAACCATGCTGCCATCAGGGCGTAGCGCATGAATGATTTCCATCATGTCTTTTTTGCTGGCGGGATAGCTGCTGTCGTCAAAGTCTGGTGCCGATACGTCGATAAAGCGTAAAAGATCCTGCGTGTTGCGCGCGCGCAGATTGTCGATTTCTAGTTTGCACAGCGGGCATGATTCATCGTAGAGCAAGGTGAGTGGGTAATTATTATGGTTCATGATCTTTCCTTCGCTTGAAATTGGTCGTCAACATTGATGTTCAAAGTTAAGTTGAAAATTGGTATTCGGGGCGAGCCATTAATGCGTAATGTCTGTGAACATGCAACATCGGATATTTAAAATAATTTCTTTGTTTCTGTTATTTCTGTCTATACAGAAATATGTGTTTAAAAAAATGCGCATCGGTGAACCCTGATGCGCCTGTATTTACTAACTATTTTTCGTCACCGCGCACAAATTGCTGTACCTTGGCACCCATCTTTAATAGCTTCATTAAAGTGCTGGGTTCCAAGCGCAGCATTTCATCTGTCCAACTTGTCAGCGTTTTCATGAGCGCCAATGTTTCCGCGATACGCGCTTTGCTGGCACGATCTTCCTGATCGATATCTGGGCTGTCTAGGCAGGCTTGTAAAGTCGCAATCGTCGGGTTCAATTCACGTTCTTTACGTTCACGCACAACGGTGCGGAATAATTCCCACACATCCAGTGAAGTTTCAAAGTGCGCACGACGGTCGCCCATCACATGTGCCACTTTGACCAAGTTCCAATTCTGTAATTCTTTCAGTGAATTAGAGACATTGGAGCGTGCGACGCCTAGTGTATCGGCGATTTCTTCTGCAGTGAGCGGTGTGCCGGCAATGTAGAGCAGGGCGTGAATCTGGCTGACGGTGCGATTAACGCCCCACATGGTGCCCATTTCACCCCAGTGCAGTATGAATTTTTGTTTGACAGGTGTAAGTTCCATGTCGTTAGTGTAGGTATTTCCTTAATTTCTGTCAAGACAGAAATTAAGGAAATGTTGAGTAAGATTCTTAAAGTTAAGGTTTTGATTCGTCGCTTTACTTGCAGTGATCGGTTGCCACCTGATAGGCGACGACGAATAGGGACAAGATACTGCCGCCTTGACGCAGGCAATCAGGTTTGACCGCGCGTTCTGCTGCGCGTTGGAATTTGTCATGTTTGCTTAATTTGGGATCTTCCAGTGGAGTCCCAGCTTTCTCCGCCATTTTTTGTATATCCGACTTACTTGCGTCGTAGGCTTGTTTTATTGAGGCGCTATCGTATTTGAACGTCGATGTAGCAGTTTGCTCGTTGGCTCGATTTGATATGGGGGCTTGACGTGGTGATTCTGGAAAAGCATTGATTAATTCGGTCTCCGTTTTTGCTACTGGATCGGTATTGCTGGTAGGGGCCTGGTTGCTTGGAGTACTCTTGGTCTTTGGTTGTTTGGACTGTGCCGGTACGACGTTGACTACATGTTCTGGTTTTTGCCGTGTTGGTTCGGCGGTGTCGATTTGTCGCTGTGTGTTCACTGGTTTTTGTATGAAACTGAGAAGCATCACGTTCTGTTGCGATGTAATTGCGGGATTGATGTTGGTAAAAAATTCGCTATTTAGTTGGGCTAGAAAGACTAGAGAAATGGTGATGGCGAACAGAGCGGAAAACAGACGCTCTCGATGTGATCGAGCTAGGTAAATCTGATTCTGTGGGAAGTCGGTCGTAAGCATTATCACTAAGTCTGAACGGCACAAAAGTTGCTAGCATAATCGCAATGACAAGCTTTGCCTAATTTGTTTCCTCTATTGTTACTTGGGCGTAGTGGAGAATACCTTTGGTATTCTCTGCTGCACTTTCAATTTTTTTGCTGGAATAAGTGGTACTGATTCTTGCCAGCTTTTTTTGCCAAGTACATAGCTTCATCGGCATGGTGCAAGATGGTGGCGATATCGTAGTCGGCCGTGTTGATAAAGTTGATGCCGATGCTAGCACCAATCTGGATGTGAATCGCATCGCCGAAGTGAATCACTTGTGAGGTTTCTGTGATGATTTTGTTGGCGATATTTTCCACCTGATTAACTTCGTCCATCTCTTTGAGTATCACGACAAATTCATCGCCACCGATACGCGCGATGAAGTCTGATCGGCGGACGATCTTACTTAATAGCTCGCTGAAATGGCATAGAACTTTATCGCCGACTTCGTGACCGTATTGATCATTGACATATTTGAATCCGTCGAGGTCGATCATTAAAATATAGAAGCTACTGATTAGTCCGGCGTGCATTTCAAATTGAATTCTGGACATGGCTTTTTCAAAGCCCAGACGATTGGCGATTCCGGTGAGGTGATCTGTAATGGCAAGTTGATTTGCCGATTCTTCCAGCATTTTTCTTTCGGTAATATCATTGACTAGTCCTTGCAAGACATCATTTTCTACGGCACTGATGACCAAGTTAATCCATTTTTGCTGCGGTGGTGTACCGACTTCGATGGCAAAATCCTCGGATGAAATTTGATCGTCATGCCGTGCATTCTCTAACATGCCTTGTAGTCGTAGCGCATAGTCATTGAGGTTGCTGATTAAGCTATGCCGTATCAATTCAGGACTGGCATTTGGCACAATTGCCAGTAAGCGCAGGAATGCCGGGTTACATGAGATGACTTCGCCATCTGGCTTGAGTAGAAAAATACCCGTTTCAGAATTGTTAAAGATGGCGCGAAATTTTCTCTCACCAATCTGATGTTGCATGCGCAGTTCACGTTCATCTTCTAAGATGTGAAATAGTTTTGAAAATAAATTGTTGACATCGCGTACCAATTGTCCGATTTCATCTCTTTCATTTCCTGTTGGCAGCGGCAAACTTGCATCGTCATTTGGGGTGAGGTGATGCAGCCGGTCTGAAATAGTTTTGATCGGACGTGTGATCAGATACATCACGATATACACAACGGCACCAGCCATAATCAAAGCTTGCAACATCAGTAATAGGGAAGTGAAGCGCGCTTTGTGATTGACTTGCGAGCGTATGAAATCAATAGCGGGCGTCAGTTCAATCTGGCAAACCGATTCTTTATGATTGAATGGCGAAAAAATTGGGCGTTGAATTTGTGGATTGGTTTTGAGACTGGGCAGAAGTGAGTTAATTTTCTTTAGGGATTTATCTTTGTGTAGTTCAATTAAAGTGCTTTTAGGGGAATAGATTTTGATGCCAGCCACTTCCTGATTTTTTAATAGTCCTTGACCAACTTCTTTGGCGAGATTCGCATCAGATAAATAGCAAGCAATACTGAGCGTATTTTCCACTGTACTTAACAGAGTGCCTAAGCGAGCCCGGGCTAATTCTTGTTCAGTCGTCGACTCCCACAAATAAGTGAATGCCGCGAATAGACCACCTACACATAGAGCGATTGCCAGCACCATGAAGCTGCTGCGATAGACAATACTAGTACGGAGTATATTTAGCATTTGTGTGGATTCACTCTCTTTTTTAATCCATGTTGCCTAGGAGCGAGCTGGATCAAATATGATCTTGACCCGTCGGTCTATTTTTGTTCGATCAATGTAAGCAATGGCGCCTTTATTCGTGCTGACGATTTCCAAGGCTTGCTCTGCAGTGCTGACCTGTCTTGGTGGTGATCCTTGGCCAGAAAATAGAAGGCGCGCCCAGTAAGAACTAATTTCGGATAGTTCTTTATTCACCATCACAAAATAAAAATTAGCCTTCTCTCCTAAAGGCGTTGCGATATCTAGAGGTTGGGCAGTGATGCCTGAAGTTAGTTTGCGATTGCGCCCCATATAGACATTGATCACTTCGTCCTTACTCATTTTATCAATGCCAGCTTGGGGATTGGCGATGACTACAAAATCATTCGATGCTTTGAGCGCGCTGCTATAGCTTGCGATTACTAGCAACAGCAGCAGCATCATCAATGGTTTGCGCGCACACATGGCTTGGTTGTATTTTGTAGAATTAAACTCAGTTGAAAATAAAATTGTAGTTACAACTAATGATAGTGCCTTTGCCGTTCCAACCGGCTCGCGCTTGTCTGACGATCAGACGTTCTTTGTTGCTGATCATGTCAACTTGAATCTTTATGTCACTGGTGTGATTCAAACTATAACGAAGGCCGATAGACTGTGAGTGCTGTTCATTGCGAGTCGCTTTTAAGAAACTCTGAATACCAGCTTCAATCTGGTCGACCATGGGAGAGGTCGTTAAGGGGAGTCCTGTCACGATGTTTTTGTTGCCTGATGGACGCGTTTTGGCATACGTGAAATAAGGCGTCCATTCTTTGACTCGATAAGCGATGGTGAAAAAGCCCGCGACATTTGAATTAAAACTCAGCGTCTGTGAATTAAGGCGACTTAGCATGAGTTGCGCTTGTAGGGGGCCATTGTCATACACCAAACCCGCCGACAGGTAGCGGATCTTCTTGTCTTTAAACGAAAGATTCTCTGCCAGGCCACTCGCAGCAGGGCTCAGTTGCGAAAACATTGGTGACCTGAGCGTATCAATTAAACCTTGTATGCCTGGATATTGATGATTAAATTGAAGCTCGGCCAAACCAATTCGCGCCAACCAGTTTTGCGATTGGAATTCTAATTGAGCACCAATAATTTTCGAATTTTTTAGCGAAAAGTACGTATCGGGACTTGCAGCCAGCAAGCGTTCTTGTGCCTTACCGGCAAACAGCTTTGCTTTTGCCTGACCATTACCAACGCTATATTGATAAACGGCATCCACGCCGTCGATATAGCTGACAATTAAGCCTCCAAAATATTCGACTGGAGGCCGAACCCAAACATAGGAGTAGGCGACATTTCTGGAGTCGGCTAGCGGGTAGACATCAAAGCCAAGTCGGCCTAAGCGAAAATCCCATTCATCATTAGGATAATATTTGATGAAACCCCAAGTGAGTTCTGGACGATAATTACCTTCTCTGCGTCGGATAACGGTCTGTGCAGTGGTTTCTACACTGTCGCTGAGTTTAGTCGAGAGCTGAAGTCCTACCAGCGAGTCCAAACCTATGTCAAGTCGGCGACTATAGCCCACACCACGCGTTTGTAGTAAGTCTCTGAGATAATCAAATTCACCACTGCTATTGTAGCTGACGCCAAACGTACCAAAGCCGCTGACTTTGACGCTTGAATCTTGTTCTGACAGCTCTGCTGCAAGAACCTTGGGTGAGCAGATCAATAGGACACAAATGGTAAAGAGAAAGGCCAAACGCCGTGATCTGCTTAAGACAACGGCATGTAGGTTTTGCGACAATAAGCAACGCTGACTAGAATTGCTATTCATAGAACCTCACCTTGACTACAATTGCTTTGCGTCAAACTTTATCCAAGTCCATATTACACAGTAGAAATTGTGATGGCAATCTCTTATTCAAGGTCATGTATGAATAAGACAGTGGTCAAGATTTTTGGCGATCAAGTGCTCGGCAATGTTGCTATTTCATTGCCAAGTTTTGTGATCGTTTTTGGTCTGAATCCCGGTGAGTTGTTGTTAGCCTTGGGATGGATTGATTTGTAAAATAAGCTTACCAAAATTTTTACCCTCAAACAGCATCATCAAAGCTTCTGGAAATTTGTCCAAACCTTGAATGATATCTTCACGGGTATGAAATTGACCTGCCTTCATCCATTCACTCATTTGTTGCACAGCTTCGGGATAGCGTTTCACATAGTCAAACACCACAATCCCCTCCATTTTTGCGCGATTCACCAAGAGTGACAGATAATTGGATGGGCCTTTGATCGCGGTCGTATTGTTGTATTGCGAGATGGCACCACAAATAATAATTCGCGCTTTCATATTGATGCGGGTCAGCACCGTATCCAAAATGTCTCCACCCACATTGTCGAAATAAATATCGACGCCATTCGGGCAGTGCTGTTTCAAACCGTCCTTGACTGAGCCACCCTTGTAGTCTATGCAGGCGTCAAAACCCAACTCATTCACGACAAAATCACATTTCTCCTGACCGCCCGCAATACCGACCACACGGCAGCCATGTTGTTTCGCGACCTGCCCAACTGTTTGTCCAACCGCGCCCGCGGCGCCAGACACGACCACTGTTTCGCCCGCCTTGGGTTGACCAACCTCGAGCAGGCCAAAATAAGCAGTCATACCAGGCATGCCCAAGGCATTTAGGTAGCTAGGCAAGGGGGCTACTTGAGGATCAATGGGATAAAAGCCGGCATACTTGTCGTTTGCCATGCCGATCCAATATTCTTGTACACCAAGGCTACCGCTGAGATGTTGACCTACCTGAAATTGGTCGGATTTCGATGCGATGACAATACCAACCCCACCAGCGCGCATCACTTCATTTATTTCCACAGGACGTATATAGGATTTGCCACCATTCATCCAGCCACGCATAGCGGGGTCGATGGAAATGAATAGCGTTTTTACCAGAATCTCTCCCTCATTTAGTTCGCGCACGGGCTCCTCTGTGTGCAGCCAATCGCTGTCTTTGGGGAAGCCAACAGGACGAGCCGCGAGACGGATTTGGTGATTGAGAATATTGTTTGACATGAGCTGAACTCCTGAGTGGTTTGAAATGCTCTACGACTATAGCGCAAAAAGTACGAGTGTGCTTTTATTTCGTGGCCTTAGCGAGGCAAATATGACGGTGGGCATGAGACAATGTGGGTTGTTTTTTTCGCTTAGTTTGCTTTCTATTTCTTTCCGGCTAGTCTCAACACCTTATGCGTCCAGAATATATTTTGACTTTGTCTTGCCCAGATCAACGCGGCATTGTTCACAGCGTTTCCGGTTTTCTTGCAACGCATGCTTGCAATATCATTGATTCAGCACAGTTTGGCGATGCCCATTCAAAGCTATTTTTTATGCGGGTTCATTTTTCGCTGGAAGATAGTGCTATCGACGACGCGACTTTACGTCATTCGTTTGCGGAAGTTGCCCAAAGCTGGCAGATGGTGTGGCAATTGCACGATGCACACCATAAGCCCAGTGTGGTATTGATGGTTTCGAAAATTGGTCATTGCCTGAATGATCTTTTGTTCCGTTATAAAAGTGGCTTATTGCCAGTAGAAATCAAGGCAATTATTTCTAACCACACCGATTTTTATCAATTGGCCGCTAGTTACAATATTCCCTTCCATCATTTGCCTTTGGCGGCCGGGGCCAGTACCGAGGCGAAGCAATTACAAGAACAGAAGGTCTTGGAAGTGATTAACGCCAATCAAGCCGAACTCGTGGTGTTGGCGCGCTATATGCAGATTTTATCGACGACCATGTGCCAGGCATTAAATGGTCGCGCGATTAATATTCATCACTCTTTTTTGCCCAGCTTTAAAGGGGCAAAACCTTACTATCAGGCGCATGACCGTGGCGTTAAATTGATCGGGGCAACGGCGCATTTTGTGACCGGTGATTTGGACGAAGGTCCGATTATCGAGCAGGATGTCGAACGTGTCGATCACGCTATGGATCCGGAAAAACTGACCGCGATCGGACGCGATGTTGAATGTGTGGTGTTAGCTCGGGCAGTGAATTATTTCGTGGAACACCGCATCCTTTTGAACGGCCATAAGACCGTCGTATTTAAATAATTTTTTGAAACATAAATCATATCAATGGCACTGAAATCAACAATTTATAAAGCAGAACTCAATATTTCTGACATGGATCGTGGCTATTACGCCGATCACAATTTGACTATTGCACGCCATCCTTCGGAGACGGATGAACGCATGATGGTCAGAGTGTTAGCATTTGCTATTCACGCCAGCGAGCGTATGGCGTTTGGGCGCGGAATTTCCGATACCGAAGAACCTGACTTTTGGGAAAAAGACTATACCGATGCGATTTTGTTATGGGGTGAAGTTGGACAACCAGATGACCGTCGCTTGTTGAAAGCGTGTGGACGAGCCGAACAAGTCTTTGTGTATAGTTTTGCCCATGCGAGTAGTATTTGGTGGAAGCAAATGAACAGCCGTCTTGAACGGGCAAAGAATTTGTGTGTAAAGAATATCGCGTCTGAGACCAGTCAAGAACTCGCCAAATTAGCTGAACGTACCATGCAACTGCAGTGCACCATACAAGACGGGCAAATTTGGATGTCGGGCGGTGATCAGTCTGTTCAGATTGATTTGGAAACATTTAAAGATTTTGGATAGTCAAAATGTCGTAATTTCGGTACGTCCACCGTTTAACAATGTCATCGATTTTAAATACCGCCTACAATGCATTACATCGTAGTAGCCACATGTTGGACTATTGTCTTGATATGTCGAAGTCGAGAGTCTTTAGCCCCTAGTCCCTAGCCCTATAGCTAATTGGTAATACTGACAAGGCAGTTCAATGAATAGCGATGCTTACTCATTCAATGCGGTGCTCAACTTTACTTGCAGGTCCTTGCGCCTAGTAGCTTGGCTTCCCTACTCTTTACGATGGATATGTGACCGTGCGATCGTGATCTTATTCACCTTGCTTCTCGCTTCACATGTTCATGCCGACTCCATTCAATCTTTACGATTCAGCCATCTCACCCAAGAGCATGGTTTGCCAAGCAGTAGTGTGGTGAGCATTCTGCAAGATACGCAGGGGTTTATGTGGTTGGGTACGGTCAATGGCCTAGCTCGATATGATGGGCGACAAATAAAAAAATTTGAATTTGATGATCAAAATCAGGCCAGTATCAGTAACCCTCTAGTGACGGCCTTATTTGAAGATCATGATCGTGTGTTGTGGATAGGGACTCGTTCAGGGTTTGATCGGCTCGATCTTCAAACCGAAACAATTCAGAGGCAAGTAATGCCCACGGCCTTAAGTCTGCAGAACCGGCAGGTGAGTGGAATTGCCGTTGCTCCGCTTGGGAAACTATGGGTAGCAATGTTTGGCGGCCTCTATCAGTTTGATACTAGGACAGGTCAATTTAGTGCCTGGCAGTCAGATGATACGCGCTTGCAAGGACGAGTGTTCGCAGTCATCAGTGATACCCGTGGGGGAGTTTGGTTGGGGCAGGGAAATCAGGTTGCCCATATTGACCAGGACGGCAAATTACAACAGATTTTTAGTACATTAGCGCTCGCTCCGATGTCCAATAGTCCTGTCGATTACCAAGTGCGTAGCTTGGCTTTGGATGCAGAGCAAAGACTTTGGGTGGGTATGGAGAACGGTTTGCAGATTTGGAGGATAGAAACAGCGATGGTAAAGCCAGATCCCCTTCGTCAACAATTTGTTTTGCCTTCCGGTTTGATACGTTCTATTTTTCGAGATAGTGATAATGCTATTTGGATAGCACAAGGGGGACAAAACGGCATTAGCAAGTGGAATAACAAAAGTAAGAAATTAGAGCGTTATGTGCATAGTCGAGCCATTACTAGTAGTTTAGGTGCAGGCGTGGTGCAAAGCCTGACACAGGATAGCAATGGTAGTTTATGGGTTGGGACTAGTGATGGCGGTGCATCGCAAGCTGATTTGCGCAGCAAACGTTTTAGCTTGTATTTGAATGAATCGGTGGATCAAAAAAATCTGACGTCACCAATCGTGATGGCTATGAGTTTTGTGTCTGAACACGTGGCTTGGATTGGCACCTATAGTGATGGACTGGTAAGTCTGAATCTGGACAATGGGGACGTTCATAAAATTCCTGCAAGCCAAATGCCATTAACGAAAATAAAATCGCAATTCTTATCGCCAGACGGCAAACTTTGGATAGGCGGGGATGGTGGATTATTTGTCTTCGATCCACGCCTTCAGCGTAGTCAAGAGATTAATCTGAAAAATCGACTCGCCGCAGGTGCATCAATCAGTTCAATGGCCTTAGATACGGTTGGCAATTTGTGGGTTGGCAGTGCCATGGGTTTGTATCAAATCAAACAGGCAGTCGGGCGTGATGTTTCGGCGAATTATGAGGTGACCGTGTATCGCACCGATAGTCAACAAAAAGGTGCGCTCGGCCACGACGTCGTCGACAGCTTATTGATTGATTCTGTTGGGCGATTATGGGTAGGCTCAAAGGGTGGCTTATATTTGTGGCGTCCCGAATTATCTACGTTCCAGAGCGTAGTTCAGGCAAGTTCAGTTGTCGTCCAACCCGATAAATTTGCCATAGCGGCGATCCGGCAAGATCGGCAAAACCGCATTTGGTTGGCGACAGAGCTTGGTTTGTTTGATTTAAGCGAAAAAAATGGTGAGTGGCATTTGCAAGCTTGGTCCGGTGCAAAAAATATGCCGCAAGGTGGTTTTGATTCTTTGCATGATGCACTCAATGGAGAAATATGGTTGGGTAGTGATTTGGGTTTAACTCGCTTACTTCCAGAACAAAATCTCGCTCGATTTTATCCGGCGCTAACTCATTTCGGTGCGGGCATCAATTTTGGTGCGAGTGCACGCGGCCCCGATGGAAGTCTTTATTTTGGCACTAAGGGATTAATCCGCTTTAAACCCGAAGAGTTAACTGATAATTTACTCCCGCCGAAAGTCGTACTTAGCGATATCCTCTTATTTAACCGATCTGTACAGGCGTCTCACAAGATTCGACATGACGAGACCAAACCGATAGCGGACAGCGACAATTCACGACAAAAAGCATCGAATCGTAATGATCGTGAGTGGATCAATTTATTCGGAATCGGTACAAAAGACAGCGTTGACAATACTAGTCTCGAAGAACTTGGTATTACTGGTGCGCTGCATCCGGCAAAAAAAATACGATTGACGCATAAACATACCATGGTGAGTTTTCAATTATCAGCATTGCAGTATTTTAATCGGAGCCAGAATCGCTATGCCTGGAAGTTGGAAGGATCGGATCCCGATTGGATTTATGGATTAGAGGCCCAGGGGACAGCGACTTACACCAATTTAAATCCTGGAAATTATCGTCTATATGCAAGGGCGGCGAATCCGGATGGTGTGTGGAGTGACACCACGATGCTGTTAGAAGTGGAAGTTTTGCCACCATTTTGGCGTACTTGGTGGTCGTATTTAAGTCTATTGCTGTTGTTGTTGGCGATTGTCGTTGCGGTATACCGACTGCGTGTTAGAAGTTTTCGTGCAAATCAAATCTATTTGCAGAATGAGGTCGCAGCACGAACAGGTGAGGCGATCGAACAAAGAGAAATTGCCGAACAAGCGAGAAAAGATATTGCCTTACTCAGCGAAATCGGACGCGAGATTATCGCCAGCCTCGATACCACGACCATACAGCAAGTTTTGTATCAGCACGTCAATCGACTGATTCCAGCAATGTCATTTGGTATTGGAATGGTGAATTGGGAAAGTCGTCAGATCGAATTTAACTTTGTCATGGCACATGGTCGCTTGGTTGAAGTGTATCAACGTAGCCTAGATGCGATAGAGCAGCCGACTTCGAAATGTGTTTTATCCGCGATGGAAATCAAGATCGATGACTATCAATTCGATAGTCGTGATCGAGACAGCATTAATCGCGGCGAGTCTGATCACTGGCAAGTACGCCTAGCTGATGGAGGCGAGACTCAGCCGGCTCGATCTGGCATTTTCGTTCCCATGATCATTAAATCAAAAGTCATCGGTGTGCTGGGTATCCAACGTGACCAAGTGATGGCGTTTCGTTCGCACGATCTCGATATTTTACGGACTTTGGCAGCCTATGCAGCAATCGCATTTGATAATGCAGAGGCCTACCAGTATTTGCAAATGACCCAAGCGAAACTGGTTGAACAAGAAAAGCTGGCAGCGCTCGGTTCTCTGGTGGCGGGCGTTGCTCATGAACTCAATACGCCGTTGGGAAATAGTTTGCTCACCGCCAGCACGATGCAGGAAATGAGTGAGAAATTTTTGGTTGAAATTGAAACAGGAAAAGTGCGCCGCTCTAACCTCGATGTGTTCGCTCGCGCAACGGAGACATCGGCTGGATTATTGGTGCGAAATTTATCTGTCGCATCGGATTTAATTGTTGGTTTCAAACAGATCGCCGTCGATCAAGTGTCTGATCAAAGACGACAATTTAACTTGAAAACCGTCAGTGAAGAAGTCGCTTTAACAATTTCCAATCGTCTAAAACGAGAAGAACATCACTTGCATATCGAGCTACCCTCGACTATTTTTATGGACAGTTTTCCAGGGCCGTTTGCGCAGGTGCTGAGCAATCTAGTGATCAATGCGATGGTTCACGCTTTTGATGGACGTAAGCATGGTGAGATGTGGCTCAAAGCCGATCTCCTAAATGACAAACAAGTGCGATTAATTTTTAGTGACAATGGACACGGCATTAGCGAAGCGAATTTGAGCCGTATTTTTGATCCGTTTTTTACCACGCGTTTAGGACAGGGGGGTAGTGGTTTGGGATTACATATCTGCTACAACATCATCAATTCTGTGCTGGGTGGAAGCGTGCAGGTAAAAAGTGCGCTTGGTGAAGGTACCAGCTTTGAAATCACATTGCCCTTGATTGCACCCGAGCGCAATCAAGGGGTAACAACGTAGTCGCTGGCCTCAATCGCTGGAATTAATTGCCTGCGATGGCAATACCGTTCGCATCGAAATAACCATCAAACAAAATCGAACTCAAATAGCGTTCGCCTGAATCAGGTAAAACTACGACGATGGTTTTGCCAGCATTCTCAGGTAATTTCGCTAGGCGCACTGCGACTGCGGTAGCTGCACCGCAAGAGATGCCTGCCAAGATGCCTTCCTCTTTTGCTAGTCGCTGCGCATACTCAACGGCTTCTTCATTGCTGACTTGTTCAATTTGATCGACCAAAGTCAGATCCAGAACATCTGGCACAAAGCCAGCACCGATACCTTGAATTTTGTGTGGCGCTGGTTTAATTTCCTGCCCATTGCGTTTTTGCGTTAACACGGGGCTGGTCGTGGGTTCAACCGCCACGGTTTGGATCGCTTTGCCTTGGGTTTGTTTGATATAGCGCGATACGCCGGTTATGGTGCCACCAGTGCCAACACCGGCAACAAAAATATCGACCGCGCCCTCAGTATCATTCCAAATTTCTGGCCCAGTGGTTTTTTCATGAATTGCTGGATTGGCAGGATTCTTAAATTGCTGTAACAAGACATAACGCTCTGGATCACTAGCGCGAATTTCCTCCGCTTTGGCAATCGCACCATTCATCCCTTTCGCACCTTCGGTCAGAATCAACTTGGCACCGTAGGCGACCAATAGTTTTCGACGTTCGATACTCATGGTCTCTGGCATCGTCAATGTTAGCGGTATGCCTTTTGCCGCGGCCACAAACGCTAGTGCAATACCCGTATTGCCGCTAGTCGGTTCGATGAGTTCTTTACCCGGTCCAAGTAATCCACGCGCTTCCGCATCCGCCACCATCGCTGCACCGATACGGCACTTGACCGAGTACGCAGGATTACGTCCCTCGATTTTCGCGAGGATGGTCGCACCAGCCCCATCACCAACACGATTGAGTTTGATTAAGGGCGTGCGGCCGATAGAGTCGGCATTATTCTGAAAAATTGGCATAAGATCCTCATTGCTAAGTGATTCCAAGATGGACATTGAGCATAAGCGAGAGCCTTGTAAATTCAAAAGAATTTAAGGGTATATTCTTATATGGATTTGCTGTAAATGGGGTTGGGCGTCAGAAGCCTCATCAAATTTGTAAGAGATTTTGTGCTAGTCCTCTTTAAGCTTGAGGGTATTTATTAATCACGTTGGCAGGATGTTTGATGTCTGCGGCAGGGGCTTATATCCGCGGGGCGGAATTTCAGGATCGAATGTTCTCGTTTGTTAATCAAAGACAGGGCGGGTCATTTTGCACAACTAAATTGGTGATTGCAAGCAGCAGGATGTTAACGCCACGCTAAAATGCAGTAATCTATTTTAAGCCAGTATAGCTATTACTTTTTACCGGAAAAATCATATGACTTCAGCCGAATCGAAATTGCCGCCAGCAATTCTTGTCGTTGATGATGACCCCATGGCGTTGGCGGCAATTAGTTTGATTTTGCAGAATGCCCAGTTCAATATCACAGAAGCACATAACGCTCACGATGCGATATTGTTAGCGCAGCAGAAAACGTTTGATCTTGCCTTGTTAGACATGCATTTACCCGAAATGTCGGGTCTCGATTTGGCAAAAAAACTGGAACTCTTGGTCGAGTTGCCATTTATGTTCATCTCAGGATCAAGTGAAATTGACGTAATTCGGCAAGCTGCCGAGTTTGGTGCCGTGGGTTATGTTGTTAAACCGTATGACCCGCATCAAATTATTCCCACTGTACTAGCTGGACTTGCTCGTGCGAATGAGATTAAGCGGCTGCGTCAGACTAAGTTAGATTTAACCACGGCTCTCAATGCTGCTCGCGAGACCAGTATGGCAGTGGGTTTGTTAATGGGGAAGTTTAATGTTGATCGAGATACAAGTTTTGAAATTTTGCGTATGTATTCACGATCGCAGCGTAGCAAAATTCACGACGTCGCCAACGAATTATTGCAAGCTTCAGAGTTATTGAACCAATTTCAGGTTCTGCTTGATGAGCGCCAGAAGACTTCAAAGAAATAAAATTTAACAAAAACTCACAGTCTATTTAATTGCCGTGTAGCAATTTTGATTTATAATACTGTGAAACTTCGCTGTTTTTAAGTAGCTAGTTTAAGACGACATTACCTCTCACACCGTAATCGAGTCAATTATTTTCCCAGTCGCCATTCCCCCGCGTCTGAATACGTCACCGGCCCATTCCGCCGATTTTCATCTAGTCATATCGTTGTGCACTGATTGCTATGCAAGTTTTCTGCATGCCTAGTGGTGTCGTGACGATTGTCCGTTTGGGAACAATAAGGAAACATCATGTCGATACCCATTACAACTATCTTGATCGCAAGACCGATACATATCAGTTCGCAATTTCAACATTTTTATGATCGCAGCGGATTCGATATCAACATCGCTAGTGCATCGTCGCTTGTCCTATCTACATCGACCATGATGCATGAAGTGAGCGATCCTCGTGAAACACGAACACCATGGGAGAAATGAAATGAAGCTCAATAATTTAAGAGTCGGGCAGAAACTCGCATTGGCTTTTGCGATGACCGTTTTATTGCAGATCAGCATAGCTGTCGTAAGCTACCTAAGTATTTCACAGTTACGTGTGGATATGGAGCTGACCGATAAAGATCGCTATCCAAAAACCGTGTTGGTGCATAGCATAAAAGATGCACTCAATCAGAGCGCAAGAAGCATGCGAAATCTTTTGCTAGTGAGTGATCCAAGCGCACTGAGTAATGAATATGCAGCTATTGAGACTAGTGCAGAAATTGTGACGATATCGATCAATAAATTGGAAAAGACCATTACGTCGGTTAAAGGCCAGGCTCTGCTCAAGGAGTTGCAAGGGGTGCGAGAAAAATTTGTAGATTCCCGAGCGAAGTTTTTGCAGTTGACCAAAGAAGCCCATAAAGAAGAGGCTTTACATTTGCTGTCGAATGAAACAGCGAATATTCAACTGAGTTATTTTAAGGTCTTAGATGATTTGATTACGTACCAAAATGATTTGATGGAAGCGTCTGCGAGAAGCTCAGAGGTTCACGCAGACACGGATATTAAGCTCATCATTGCCATCTCATTATTTGCTATTGCTTCATCAATTGTGCTGGCGATGACTATTTCTCGCTCAATTACCAGACCTTTACATCGCGCCGTACAGGTTGCTCGTCGTGTTTCTGAGGGCGACTTGACCACGGACATCGTAGTCGATTCTAACGATGAAACAGGTCAATTGTTAACTGCATTTAAAGATATGAATGAAAATCTTTTGAAGATCGTGTCTCAGGTTCGTTCGGGTACAGAAACTATTGCCACCGCATCGACCGAGATCGCGGCAGGAAATATGGATTTATCTTCACGTACCGAAGAACAAGCCAGCTCGTTAGAAGAAACAGCGGCTTCGATGGAAGAAATAACCAGTACCGTCAAGCAAAATGCCGACAATGCACGTCAGGCTAATCAATTGGCAAGGTCTGCCTCTGAAGTGGCAACTCGTGGTGGTGAAGTCGTCAATAGAGTCGTGAATACCATGGGGTCGATTGACGAATCCGCTAAGAAGATTGTTGACATCATTAGCGTTATCGAAGGCATCGCCTTTCAAACCAATATCTTGGCTCTGAATGCAGCAGTTGAGGCCGCTCGTGCTGGCGAGCAAGGGCGTGGTTTTGCTGTCGTTGCATCTGAAGTGCGTACCTTGGCACAACGATCTGCCTCGGCCGCTAAAGAAATCAAACATTTGATTAATGACTCTGTGGCGAAGGTGGCGGAAGGTAGTAAGTTGGTCGGGGAGGCTGGTTCAACGATGGGTGAAATCGTTTTTAGTGTTAAGCGTGTCAGTGACGTCATTAGCGAAATAAGCGCGGCGAGTCACGAGCAAAATTCTGGGATAGAACAAATTAATGTTGCGATCATTCAAATGGATAATGTGACGCAACAGAATGCATCCTTGGTTGAAGAGGCTGCAGCTGCAGCCGAGTCCATGCAAGAACAGGCGCGCTTACTGTCGGAAGTGGTCAGTGTTTTTAAGTTGAAAATGCATGCTGAAACCGAGCAAAAAAAGACGACCGTAGTACAACGAGTCAATCGCGCAGCAAACTCGATTTCGAAACGAGCAATTTCACAATTGAATACTGCACGTACCACTATGCCGAGAGCGACCGTCGCAACAAAAAGATTGGAAGCATCCACCGGTACTATCGATCTTGATTGGGAAGAGTTCTGATGATGACGGCAAATGGATTTGGCTGTGAAACCATCCAACGGGACTTTCTTCGAGAGGGATTTATGTCAATCACCAAGAAAAAATGGCGCAGTATTTTGTGCATCAACGAAAATCCTAAACAGATCAACATGCAAGGTATGACTCTGGGAAGTATGGCAAACCTCAGCGTGTCTTATTGCCACCAGATCAAAGATGCTTCTAATTTGATTAGGGAAATAGTGCCTGACGTTGTGCTACTGGATCTGCAGGACAGTGATGATGCTGAAAAAATAGTGCAGGGAATCTTGGCGACCGATACAAGGGAAGCTATTGAGCTTATCTGTCTTGCGAACAGCAGGCAGATCATTTTGTTGAGTGCTGTAGAGTTGACAAATGAAATTCGCATAATTCAAAAGCCGGTTGACATCTTAATGCTACCTGAACTGGTTCTTGATATTTTGGATGACGCCAATACGGAATTGAACACCTAAAATATCCAATTATCTTCGCTTGTTTAATATAAAAGGATTTTGTCGGGTATTTATAGGGTATTTATCGGGTACACGGGGAAGAAAACTGTCGGACTTTTTGATAAGGACACAGAAGACTGCCGAATTAAGGCGCTCTTATTTTATTATTTTTGAGGTGGAGGACTTTAAATCATCGAAGTCTATTGTCGATGATTTAAAGTCGGTTAGTTTGTTTTATTTTGCAGTTGACGGCAGTAAATTAAATCTCTGTAAGGTATTCGCTTCGACGGCTTGCTTCGAATACAGCAAGGGAAAATAGTCACCCTTGGCCCATTTTTCTGCCAGATCACGGTAGTGTGGACTGGTCGGGTCACCTGATTGCCCCGGCGCGTTGATGGCGCGTGAATTGTCCCAGTTGCCGACATCAACGACGACACGGAATGAGGGACCATTCAGTTGGATAAAATCATTTAGGCGATAGGTCGATTGATTCACGGTATTGGCGCTGCCGCCGCGTGGCAAGGGACCAATATCAAATTGTGTCCGGGAAGCGGCATCGAGGATTTTTGAGAAAGGATGGGTGAAGAGTGTTTTTTGTATATTTCCCCAGCGCCAGTTTTTGCTGTCCGTGCCTTGAAGTCTTTCCAGTTTTCTGTAAGCATTTGCCAGACTGCTCAGCAGCAAACTATCGCGGGTGGTGCGGCCTTGTTGTGGATTGCTGCCAAATTGGATGGGGAAATGGTTGAAGCTATCCAGATTGTCTAGCATTCGGGTGATATCTGGCATGGTGGCGACGATACTCGATTGTTGACCTAACATGAGATCTTTATAGGCGGGTGCTAAGGTTTGCGTGAACCAGACTTGGAATAAGGCTGCGGCGGCAGAGTCCGCTGATTCTACGTAGTCCCAGTTGCTGAGTAATTGTTGCGCTTTTAATGCCGTTTCTTCATTGGTTTTGAGTGTTTTCAATAATCCAACTAAACGTTTGGCAGGGAGTGAGAGCACATCGTTCTGTAGCTGCATGGCGTCTTCGATGGAGAACTTTTTGTTTTGTGAAAGCACATCGGCAATGCGCTGATAGCGCGCCGGGTGTGGCCATTCAAAACCAATTTTCCTTTGTTGATAAGGGTAGTCTTTTGGCAGGTTGAGTTCATTAGCCGAGGCAAACCAAGCTGATTTCGGATTGTAGCTCGAAGGCAGTTTATCTCCCGGCAAGAAGCCTGCCCATTCATAGCGACCATCACCCGGCACAGGCAGCAGTCCATCCCAATTTGGGCGTATCGGCGTTAGACCACCTGGTACCCAACCTATATTGCCCTTAACGTCGGCATAGACTTGATTCTCAGTTGGTGCGCCCCAGTGCAACATGGCTTTCTTGAATTGCGTAAAATTTTTGGCGCGCATGTAGTCAATGCTACCGAAATAGGGGGCCATGCCTGCTTGCAGCCATCCTGTACGAACTGCATAAGCGCGGTTTTTTTCTGGTTCTTGAAAAATTACTGGACCGTGGCGTGTGAACAATAGTTCTGAGGCTTGCTGGTCTGCATCTTTGACTTTGAATTGCTCGGGTATTTTGCTGAAATTGATCCATTGACCGCGATATTTGTATTGCATAGGATTGGCGGGGTTTGTCTCATAAACATACAAGTCCTCCTGATCGATACTCATGATCGTTAAGCCAAAAGCGATGGTGCCATTGTGGCCTATCGATATTCCCGGCAATGCCGGTTCGCCAGCACCGATCACATTGAGCCCAGGTGCGCTTAAGTGGGTGATGTAACGCAGCGATGGTGCGGAGTAGGCGCGATGAGGATCGTTCGCCATGATGGCGCGTCCGGTGGTCGTTTTGGACGGGGCGATGACCCAGTTGTTGCTGCCTTCCATACGTTCAGACTCAATTGTTTCCATTGGGTCTTGTTGCACTAACTTCGCTGTGTCATTGAGCTTGGAACCGAGGTCTTGTGAGACGCGCATACTATTGCCGTTAAACTCAACGTTTTGTGTCGCCAAGGTAAACTGACGCAAGACGCCCTCAGGCAAACAAGGATCGAGCCCAGTCGGTATTTTCGTTTTCCAGTCTGGCGATAGGCGTTGGCGCACATCATCTAATTCAAGCTTGCCAATGCAGGCAAGCTTGGCACGTGCGACCTCCGAAGTGAGATTGCGAGTCAGACCGTGACTTCGAATCCGCACGACATCTTCGGCTACCCATTTTGCTGGTGAGTATTTGAGTACTTTGAACTCGGTTGGTAGCGCACTAGGATTTTTACTGAGATAGTCAATGTAGGCGTTGATGCCCGCGACAAAGTTGGTGCTGAGTTGTTTTGCCTGAGTTCCATAGGCAGCCCACTCTTTGTTCATATCACCACGATACAGAAAAAGTCGGGCGGCGCGATCTTGTTCTAAAAAGCTAGGCCCAAAAACTTCTGCCAATTGTCCTAAACCGCGACGGCGCCATAGATCGAGTTGAAACAAGCGATCACGCGCAGCGTTAAATCCTTGTGCGAAAAACAGATCACTTTCGTTGCTCGCATAAATGTGCGGAACGCCCCAGCGATCGACCAATATCTGCGCGGGTTGTTGCAGGCCTACCAATTGCCATTCTTGCTTGGTAGTTTTGTCTGCCGTCGTAATTTGTGCCTGACTAACAGATAATGTTTGTAGTATGCATAAGCCCAGACTAAGCTGAACCAGCACTTTGCAAGGAGCGGTTTTTGACCGTGATCTGGTGGTATTCTTGTTGTTGGAATGTAAATAGCTGAACATGGTCAAGGTGGGAGGTGGTTGACTGATTAGAAAAACTGTCGGTAGTATAAGTCCATTTAAACCGATTTCGTTCCATTGATTTTGCATTTCGTCGCAACTTGTTTGTTTCTGTTTTTGCATAACTATAGTATTCGTGCTTACTGATGCGAAGAGTCAACGTACTCACGTGTTTTTGTTCAACCTAACCTGAAAATGAACAAACAATGGAACACTCACTTGATCCAGCAAGGCCGCTGTCCTCAGCCGTCGGAGCTATCCCTGAATTTAGACCTGTAGCCGACAATGAGCGAATTCAGGCCTTAGACGTGATACGCGGTTTCGCTTTAATCGGCATTTTCTTCATGAATATCGAATGGTTCAACCGATCCTTCTTGGACTTCGGTTCTGGGATTCCTGCCAATGTTCATGGAATCGATTGGCTTGCTACCTATTTCGTGAATTTTTTTGTCGCAGGTAAATTCTGGACTATTTTTTCGCTTTTATTTGGTATGGGTTTTGCGGTGATGCTGACGCGCTCAGAAGACACTGGCCGGGCATTTATTAAACCTTACATCCGACGCATTATCGCGCTAGGAATTTTCGGATTACTTCATACTATTCTGCTGTGGCCTGGGGATATTTTATTTAGCTACGCCTTCACTGCTGCCGGTTTGTTAATCATCTTGTTTGGCAAGTGGAAGTGGATATTGGCAAGTATGGCTGTGTTAGCAGGTATTAGTTTTGCGCCAAATATGGATTCCGCTTGGGTTCTCGTTGGCGGCACTGGATTTATGGGCATGATTGCCCTGTTTATTCGCAACGAAAAAATCGTCTCACTGTTTGGTAAGAAATTGCCCTTGTTCTCAGCAATCATGCTGGTAGTGGGTGTCTTGATGTCGTTTGCCGCAATCGCAAGTTGGGTAGTGCCAGCGATGAGCGATGGGCGTAATCCTTTAACCGGTGGCGCTGTCGCATTTTTCACCATGGCATTTTGCTCCGCCAAGTTTCACCAACCTGCCGAGGCACGTTTTTGGCGTGCAGGCGCTTTGATTTATAGCTTGCCTTTTGTTATCGGCGTGGTATTTGGCGTGATTGCTTATCAAAAACCGCTGAGCAGCGTTTTTAACTCCCCAGACGCAGTGAAGCTGGCGGCAGAAAAAATGGTCATCAAGAATGCTGAAGAAGCGGCTGAAAAGTTAGCCAAAGCAAGCGGTAAACCACAGCCAAAGAAAGAAGAGAAAAAAGACGATAAGAAAGTTGTGAAGACCGAAGCACAAAAGAAAATTGAACGTGATGCAGATAATATTAATCGCATTCAAGAGAACCAACAGAAAATACTTAAAGACGTACAAATTTTGAGCACCGGTAGTTATGCCGATGTCGTTCAACATCGTTTAGAGGAGTTTCTTGAAGGCCCATTCAATGCCGCTGGGCAGGCATTTGGCGCCATTGCTTTATTCTTGATCGGCGTGTGGTTTGTCCGTGCCAAGATCATCACCAAAGCTGCTGAACACTTAGCCTTGTTTCGCCAGATCGCTCTGTTTGGCTTACCGATCGGTTGGGGCTTGAGTTTATTCGCCAGTAGCATTGCTGTGAGTCATACGCCCGGTATGTCAGGTGATGGCTGGCAGTTGGCGCAAATGCTGTTAAATTTGGGTAATCTGCCGACCTGTTTAGCTTATGTCAGCATTATCGTGTTGATGGTGCATAGCTCCTCGGTATTTTCAAAGATTCAGGTCTTGGCACCATTTGGACGTATGGCGTTGACTAACTATTTAATGCAATCTTTGATTCAAGCGAGTTTCTTTTATGGTTGGGGTTTGGGTAATTTTGGTATGGGACGGGCGCAGCAATTAGGATTTGCGATTGCTGTCATCGGCTTGCAAATTTTATTTAGTCACTGGTGGTTGGGACGTTTCCGTTATGGTCCGATGGAATGGGTGTGGAGAGCAATCACTTATTGGCATATCCCTGCATTAAAAATCGAGCGACTTCCCTATCATCATCAGACGACTTAATTTGATCATCTAGGCTCATTCCTGATGCGGGATAAGGCATAATTGACAAAAGCGCTTCGATTTAAAACGAGGCGCTTTTTAATTTTTGTCGTCAAGCTAGTGATCGATGTTTTGTCTTTAAGTCAGAGGAAATATGCAAAACGAAATTGAATTCTTATCTGCTGACCGCAGTGATAGCACTGGAAGTCAGGTGCTTGCGCCAGTTGCAGCGCCAGAACGGATTGCTGCATTGGATGTGATCCGTGGTTTTGCTTTGATCGGCATTTTTTTGATGAACATCGAATTCTTTAATCGTCCGGTAGGCGAGTTGGGTGAAGGCATGCCGGCGGGATTAAGTGGCCTGAACTGGTTGGCGAGTTATGGGATCGCTTATTTGGTTGCTGGAAAATTTTGGACGATTTTTTCACTTCTATTTGGCATGGGCTTTGCGTTAATGTTGACGCGATCTGAAGCAAAATCTCAGGATTTTGTCAAACCCTATCTGCGTCGCTTAGCTGCCTTAGCGATCTTTGGCGTGCTGCACCACATATTGATATGGCCTGGTGACATACTCTTTAGTTATGCGATTGCTGCATCGGGTCTTTTGCTCATCTTGTTTGGAAACTTGCGATGGATTTTGCTGGCGGCTATTGTTATCGGTGCGCTGGCAGCTATACCAGTCTTAAACCAGATTGGCGCGGTAGCGATGGCTTTGGTTTTATTTGCGGGCATCGCTTTTTTGTTACGTACTGACAGAACGGTGAATTTTTTCGGCAGAACTATGCCGATAGTGAGCGCGGTTTTATGTGTATTTGCGGTGCTTGCTGGCATGTTGAGCGTGGCGGGATTGTTGATTCCAGCGATTAAAGATTTGCGGTTTGCGTTTACATCAGCCATTTTGTTTCTGTTTTTAGCATATCTATTTTTTCGCATCGGTGAATCGAAAGAGTCTCGCCCGTGGAAAGTTGGTAGCCTGCTATACAGTCTTCTATTTATCGCGATGATTGCTGGAACAAGCGCCGAATATTTTAGTGTAAGGAATACGTCAGCGAAGTCAGAACAAGCGACGCAAGTCGTAAGTGAAAAGGATAAACGTAAAGCAGAATCTGCTGCGGAACGCCATCGAAAAGAAGTTGAACAGCAGCAAAAAAAATTGGCTGATAATTTGCTTGAGGTGAAAGTTTTGACGCAAGGTAGTTATGTCGATGCACTACAATTTCGTGCCAAGGAGTTTGCGGAAAATTGGGCCCACGTCGTGATTTTTAGTGTGCTGATCAATTGTATGTTTCTGATTGGCTTTTGGTTTGTTCGCTCGGGTATTATGGAAAACACGCAAGACCATTTGCCGATGTTTAAGATGTTAGCGCTGTATGGCTTACCGCTGGGAATAGGGCTAGGAATTGCGGGAAGTTTTATATCGACTGCACAAATTCATGGATTTGAAGGCGATCCATTTTATCCTGCGACTGGCATGCTTTATTTAGGAAATTTGCCGGCTTGTCTTGGCTATGTGAGTCTGGTGGTGTTGATGCTCAATAGTACAGGCAAATTCTCTAGGATAAAGATATTGGCGCCGTATGGGCGTATGGCATTGACGAATTATTTATCGCAATCGATCATTTGTTCTGCGGTTTTTTATAGTTATGGCTTGGGCTACTACGGCATGCAGCGTGCGCATCAAGTGGTGTTTGTTTTGATTGTGGTGATTTTGCAGTTGGCGTTTAGCCATTGGTGGTTGAGTAAATTCCGTTATGGACCAATGGAGTGGTTGTGGCGCGCTGTTACGTACTGGAAGCTGCCTGCGTTTAAGATTTAGTTGAGCTTGGTAAAAGAAAAAGGTTTATTTGAATTCAAATAAACCTTTTTTGTTGGATGCTTTTCTATAACTTAGCGGAGAACTTTTCGCAGCCAATGTCCTATATCGATAATTTCTTGTGGCGACACCGAATGCTGCATCCAGTAGTCATGCCATTCAATGGTATAGCCGAGGCTAAGCAAGAGATCGCGTGATTGCTGCGCACGTTGGATGGGTATCACAGGATCACTCGTACCATGTACCAAGAAAATTGGCGTGTCTTGATTTGCAGCATGACGTTCAGCTGCAACTTTATCCGCCAAGGGAACATAGCCTGACAAGCCCATGATGCCCGCTAATTTTTGTGGATGACGTAGACCAGTTTGTAGACTCATGGCACAGCCTTGGGAAAAACCCGCCAAAATGATTTTGTCAGTCGGAATGCCACGCGCATTTTCACGTGCGATCAAGGCATCGATTTGTTGCTGTGATAGACGCAGGCCAGCTTCATCTTCGCGCTTATTGATATCGGTTCCTGCAGCGGCTATGTCATACCAAGCACGCATGATGTAGCCGCCGTTCAAGGTGACAGGAATCTGCGGCGCATTTGGGAATACAAAACGAATTGCTGGGCAATTACTCAGGTCGAGTTCTTTAACGATAGGCACAAAGTCGTTCGCATCGGCACCCAATCCATGCATCCAAATGACTGCTGCTGTTGGGTTGTTTCCGCTTTCGATTTCTATCGTTTCTAAGAGTTCAGTCGTCATGATTTATTCGGAAAAAATTATACTTCAGAGGTTTTTACGCGCAGCGCGGATTTAGGGCGAAATACTTTGCAAACCGATTCATGTGTTTCAACATAAGGACCGCCGATTAAATCGATGCAGTACGGAATTGCGGCAAAAATGCCGGCGACAATTTGTTTGCCATCGGCGTCTTTTAAGCCTTCTAAAGTTTCTTTGATCGACTTAGGTTGCCCAGGTAAATTGAGAATCAATGCGGCGTGATCGGTGGTTTCACGTATCACGGCAACCTGACGCGATAAGATGGCGGTCGGCACAAATTGCAAACTGATCTGGCGCATTTGCTCGCCAAATCCTGGCATTTCTTTCGTTGCTACCGCTAGAGTGGCTTCGGGCGTGACATCGCGTCGTGCTGGACCTGTACCGCCTGTGGTGATCACCAGATCACAGTGGGCATGATCGACTAAGTCCATCAATGCTTTTTCTATCGCAGTCCGCTCGTCGGGAATCAAACGCGTTTCCATTACCCACGGCGTGCTGAGAGCATCTCCGAACCACGCTTGTAATGCAGGCAGACCTTGATCTTGATATACGCCAGAGGAGGCGCGATCAGAGATCGACACTAGGCCGATCCGCAAAGCACGATCTAAATCAATTGTCGTCATCTTCTGCATCGTCGTCGTTTTCTGCGTCATCGTCTGATGCAGTCGCGGCTTTATTTTTCGCCTGGATTTCTTTCAGAATCTGGAAGATTTCACGATAGGCTTTTGGCGGTTTGTTTTCTGCTTGCTCTTTACGGGCGTTACGAATTAGTGTGCGCAAGTGTTGTACGTCGAGTTCAGGGTTTTCTGCCATCAACTCCGTCAAAGCTTCGTCTTTCGCCAACAACTTTTCGCGCTTGCGTTCTAATGAATGCATTGCAGCAGTTTCGGACTTGGAAGCACCTTTCCAGCTATCGATGGTCTTTTGAATCAGCGCAACTTCGGTTTCATCTAAAGTGCGCATCTTTTTGCCAACAAATTGCATTTGGCGACGACGGCCTTCGTGGTTGGTGATGTTCTGGCATTCCAGAATGGCGTCGCGCACATCTTCGGGCATAGGAACGCGTTTGACGCGATCGCGTGCGGAATCCACTAACTCTTGCCCCATTTTTTGCAGGGCGGTCATTTGACGCTTGAGTTCGGATTTGGATGGACGGTCGTATTCTGGTTCAAACTCGTTGGACTGATAGCCGCAAGAGCCTCGATTCGGATTTGGCATTGGTAAATCTTCTATAAACTTATTGAAACGACTGCTATGATACTCTCTTTATCCTTTCAGCTAAAGAAACAGAAGCTATGTCTAAACCAGTTTTTACCCATACTCAGGATCAATTTAAACAAATTACCCAGGATATGCTGCGCATTGCTCGTGACAAAGGTGCAACAGATGCAGCGGTAGAAGTCAGTGAAGGCGGTGGTTTGTCGATTAGTGTGCGTAAAGGTAAGGTCGAGACGATTGAACAGAATCGCGACAAAGGCATAGGAATCACGGTTTATGTCGGCAAGAAGCGCGGAAATGCCAGTACTTCGGATTTTTCACGTAAGTCTTTGGAAGACACCGTCGAGGCGGCTTATAACATCGCACGGTTTACCGCCGAGGACGATTGCGCTGGTTTGCCAGATGCTGAGATGTTAGAAATGCATCCTCAAGATTTGAAATTATTTTATCCATGGCTGGTGACAGCAGAAGAGGCGATTGAGCTGGCACGGCGCACCGAAGCGGCAGCTTACGCGGTCGACAAGCGCATCACCAATTGTGAAGGTGCCAGTGTACATGCTCAGCAGTCGCATTTTGTGGCGGGGAATTCACGAGGATTTTTAGGCGGATATCCGTTCTCACGTCACACGATTTCGGTAGCACCAATTGCTGGCAAAGGCGCGAAGATGCAGCGTGACGATTGGTATAGTTCGCATCGAAACGCAAAGAAATTATCCTCACCAGAAGCCATTGGCTGTTACGCAGCGGAGCGTGCTTTGTCACGTTTGCATGCACGCACGATTGATACTCGCAAATGCCCGGTTTTATTTGAGGCACCACTGGCAGCTGGTTTGCTCGGTGCTTTTGTGCAAGCTGTTTCTGGTGGTTCGCTATATCGAAAATCGAGCTTCTTACTTGATAGTTTAGGCAAAAGTATTTTTCCAAATCATATTCAGGTACTCGAGGATCCGCATGTGCCCGGTGCGGTTGGCTCGTCACCATTCGATGATGAAGGTGTCAAAACCTTGAAACGCGAAGTCGTAAGAAGTGGTGTTTTGCAAGGCTATTTTTTGTCGACTTATACCGCTCGAAAGCTTGGTATGCAAACGACGGGGAATGCAGGTGGATCGCATAATTTGAATCTCATCTCCGATCTCACCAAGCGTGGTGACGACTTGGTGCGTATGCTCAAGAAGCTTGATACAGGATTATTTGTCACCGAGTTGATGGGGCAGGGTGTGAATTATGTGACGGGTGATTACTCACGTGGCGCCTCTGGATTTTGGGTTGAAAATGGCGTGATTCAATACCCAGTAGAAGAGATCACGATAGCCGGCAATATGCGCGATATGTTTCAGCAAATCGTCGCGATCGGCAACGACACGCTGACACGTGGCAATAAAACCACCGGTTCGATTTTGATTGAAAGTATGACAGTTGCTGGCAGCTAAAGCATCGCAATGCACAATATGGAAAGATTGCTAGTGTAGTAAATTATCAATAGAATGCATTACGAATTTTAGCGGACAAGGTTCTTGGTTGAATACTGCACCTTGTTTGACTGATTACTTGATTGAGTACTCGATTGATTATTTTGATTTTGAAAATGGAGATTGCATGGAACGTCGTTCGTTTTTGAGAAAAGCCGCTGTAGGCGCGACCGCAGCCGCAGGTGCCGCAAGCGTTGCGACACCGAGTTTAGCTGCTGATGCGCTACCAAGCTTGAATTGGCGTCTGGCTTCAAGTTTCCCGAAAAATTTGGATACGATTTATGGCGCTGCAGAGACGTTCTGTAATCGTGTCAAAGAATTGACCGAAGGTAAATTTAATATTCGTCCTTATGCCGCACCGGAGTTAGTGCCCTTTAATGCCGTCTTAGATGCTGTCAAAGATGGTACGGTAGAGATGGGACATACAGCCTCTTACTATTATTACGGCAAAGATGCCACGTTTGCATTCGATTGCGCAGTGCCATTTGGATTGAATTCACGCCAACAAACTGCTTGGATGATGCACGGCAATGGCATGAAGTTGATGCGTGAATTTTTCGCCGAACATAATGTGGTGAATTTTTTAGGTGGTAACACAGGTACCCAGATGGGTGGTTGGTTCCGTAAAGAGATCAAGAGCGTTGATGATCTTAAAGGATTGAAGTTCCGAGTTGGCGGCTTTGCTGGCAAGGTCTTGGCGAAACTCGGCGTTGTACCGGTTCAAGTGGCTGGCGGTGAAATCTATACCTCATTGGAAAAAGGTTCCATTGATGCTGCCGAATGGGTGGGACCTTATGATGATGAAAAGCTTGGCTTCAATAAGGTGGCCAAGGTTTATCATTATCCAGGCTGGTGGGAAGGTGGTGCCCAGTTATCTTTTTATGTCGGTAAAAAGGAGTGGGATAAATTACCAAAGCTGTATCAAGCGGCAATCGAGACTGCCAGTTTAGAAGCGCATGTCAATATGCAGGCAAAATATGACGCGCGAAATCCGTCAGCATTAGCCCGCCTAAATCAAAGCAAAATACTGTTACGACCATTCCCGCAACCTGTGATGGAAGCGTGCTTCAAAGCAGCACAAGAAGTCTTTTCTGAAGAGGCAGAAATCAATCCTAAATTCAAGAAAATTTATACGGATTGGGTCGCTTTCAGACAGAATCAGACTACATGGTTTAGCTTTGCCGAAGATACCTTTTCTCGATTTAATAGTACGCATAAGCTGAAATAATTATTTCAGCAAAGCGTAATAAAAATGGCCCAACTGGTTTTGCAGTTGGGCCATTTTCATTTGGTGTATTCTTAAAGTGAATGTGCAGGAGTTGCCTGGGTTTCGCTTTGTTCCTCTAGCATTGGTTCCATCGCTGGTGGGTCGAGATTCAAAGGCAGGTCATCTGGAGCGCTGATGTTGAGTTGAATCTCTTCCTTCTTTGCTTCCTGACTATCGACGGAAACCAAATTCGGAAAAGCAATAATCAGACTTACCATGATAATTTGTGCCATCACAAAAGGAATCGCTCCCCAATAAATATCGCTAGTTTTGACAGCCTTTGGGGCAACCGAGCGTAAGTAAAACAAAGCAAATCCAAAAGGCGGATGCATAAATGACGTTTGCATATTCACGCCTAACAACACGCCAAACCAGATTAGATTGATTCCTAGTTTTTCGGCGACTGGGCCAACTAAGGGTACCAAAATAAAAGCCAATTCAAAGAAGTCGAGGAAAAAGGCAAGGATAAAAAATAAAATATTAACGACGATCAGGAAGCCGATTTGTCCACCAGGCAAGCCAGTCAGTAAATGCTCGACCCAAATATCACCGTTGATCCCACGGAATACTAATGAAAAGACGGTGGAGCCAATCAAAATGAACATAACAAAACTTGATAAGCGAGAGGTCGAATCTAGTGCTTGTTTAGTGAGTTTCCAATTTAAGCGACGGTTCATCAATGCCAGTATGATTGCACCAAAGGCACCCATGCCACCACCTTCAGTAGGCGTCGCAATGCCGAGGAAAATAGTGCCAAGTACCAAGAAAATTAAGGCGAGCGGTGGAATTAAAACAAAAGTGACCTGTTCCGCCATCTTCGACAGCAAACCAATTTTTAAACGACGATTGATAAAGGCGAAGCAAAATGCAAAGCCGATGCCAACGCTAGCTGCATAAATTCCCAAAGCGTCTGCAGCAACATCAGGGTGACCATTCTTGAAATAACGGGCGAAGGCAAGTGCCACTGCTGTGCTGGCAATCAGTAACAACACCAGAGATTTTACCCCGCTATCTCCATTTGACTGACGTAAATTGCGTGCCTCTACAGGCAAAGCAGGTACCCATTTAGGACGAACAAACGACAGCAGTAATATATAGCCTGCATACATTAGGGTTAACAGTAAGCCTGGTAAAAAAGCAGCCTGATACATATCGCCAACAGAGCGACCTAATTGATCCGCCATGACGATCAAGACTAATGAAGGTGGAATAATCTGTGCCAAGGTGCCTGAAGCTGCGATCACACCTGAAGCGACTTTTTTATCGTAACCATACTTGAGCATGATGGGCAGAGAGATGAGTCCCATAGAAATCACGGAAGCGGCGACGACCCCCGTGGTGGCCGCCAATAATGCGCCAACGAAGATTACCGCATAGGCGACCCCGCCACGTAGGGGGCCAAACAGCTGACCTATCGTGTCGAGCAAGTCTTCTGCCATCCCCGAACGTTCCAGAATCAAACCCATAAAGGTAAAGAAGGGAATCGCGAGAAGGGTGTCGTTAGACATGATGCCGTAGATACGGTTTGGTAATGCCTGTAGTAGCTCAGGGCGTAATAAACCTAGTTCGACACCGACCAGTCCAAAAAAGAGTCCGTTCGCCGCGAGTGCAAAGGCAACAGGAAAGCCTGAAAGTAAAAAAAGAACTAGGGCGGCGAACATAATCGGAGCCAAATTGGCGATCAAAAATGCTTCCATTATTTTTGCTCCTCAAACTCGCGACCAGCCAATTTATCTTGATTAGCGAGTTTGATTGCATCGATTTCGTCTTGTGCAGTCTTGGCTTGTTTGTCAAATTCACTGGCATCAACCAGACCACGCAAATAGCCGATACGTTTGATGATTTCTGAGATACCTTGTAGCACCAAGAGCGCGAAGCCTAATGGTATTAAGAGTTTGGCTGGCCACTCGATTAAGCCACCAGCGTTACTCGACATTTCTTGGCGTGTGAATGAATGGATCGCATACGGCGTACCCAAGTAAAGAATCAACATTGCCATCGGCATGAGGAAAAATACATAGCCTAAGAGGTCTATCCACACTTGCGTGCGTTTAGAAAAACGACCCGCGATCACATCAATCCTGACATGCTCGTTGCGTCGTAAGGTGTAAGGTGCGGCAAGCAAAAATACAGCACCAAATAGATACCATTGGATTTCCAACCACCCATTAGAGCTATTGTTAAAGCTATAGCGTATCAAGGCATTGCCAGTACATATCAGAACCGCTAAAAGCAATGCCCAACTAATTGCGCTACCAATTTTTTCATTTAAGCCGTCTATCTTTTTGGATAGGGCAATTAAAACCTGCATGGATGTCTCCCTCTTTTTGTTACCATTCTGATGGACTCAGATTTTTTATTTATGCTGTCTATTAAAAAAACGCCATCCTATTTCATTGTGCAAAAAGCATATAAAATAGGATGGATTAATTGTTTGCTATGATAAATGAATTGCATGCGTGTTTGTTGAACTAATGAAATTCAACATCATGATCCATCAATTTCGCCGTACTTAGTTATTTACGTCTAGTTGTTCACGTCTAGTTGCTCACGTAATCTGGCAATGGCTAGACGTACTTGATTTGGTGCTGTGCCACCAATATGATCACGTGCTGCCACTGAGCCTTCTAGTGTTAACACGTCGAATACATCGTCCTCAATCAGACTCGAAAATGACTGTAATTCTGCTAGTGGCATATCGCTTAGATCACAAGCTTTATCCACGCAGGTACGCACTGCCAAGGCCACGGCTTCATGAGCATCGCGGAACGGCAAGCCTTTTTTGACCAGATAATCGGCGAGATCCGTCGCCGTTGCGTATCCTTGCAAAGCAGCAGCCCGCATCGCTTCTGGCTTCACCGTAATGCCACTTGCCATGTCAGCGAAAATACGCAAAGTATCGACCAAAGTATCGACCGTATCAAATAAGGGTTCCTTATCTTCTTGATTGTCTTTGTTATAGGCTAAAGGCTGGCCTTTCATCAAAGTCAGCAAGGCAATCAAATTACCATTGACTCGACCAGTTTTGCCGCGTGCTAATTCTGGTACGTCAGGATTTTTCTTTTGAGGCATGATGGAAGAGCCGGTGCAGAAGCGATCGGCGATATCGATAAAGCCTACGCGAGGACTCATCCAGATAATCAATTCTTCCGACATGCGAGAGATGTGCGTCATGACTAATGCCGCCGCGGCGCAGAATTCAATGGCAAAATCACGATCAGACACGGCATCTAATGAATTATGGCAGACATCATCAAAGCCTAAAGTACGTGCCACGCGTTGACGATCGATAGGGAACGTGGTGCCAGCTAAAGCGGCAGCTCCCAAAGGCAAACGATTTACACGCTTGCGGCAATCCGCCATACGTTCGGCATCCCGTCCAAACATTTCTACGTAGGCTAAGATGTGATGACCGAACGTGATTGGTTGGGCGACTTGCATGTGAGTAAAGCCAGGCAAGATGGTGTCGCTGTGCCTTTCTGCCAGATCCAATAAAGCCAGGCGAAAAGACGCGATTAATTCGATGATGTTGTCAATGGCTGAGCGCATGTATAAGCGGATGTCGGTGGCTACTTGATCATTGCGTGAACGACCAGTGTGCAGACGTTTGCCAGCATCACCGACTAATTCTGTCAGGCGCTTTTCGATGTTCAAATGCACATCTTCTAAGTCCAAAAGCCACTCAAATTTACCTGATTCAATTTCTGCGCTGATTTGCGCCATGCCGCGTTGAATTTCGGCGTAATCCTGCGCCGTAATAATGTTTTGTGCTTGTAGCATTTCGGCATGTGCCAGTGACCCTTGAATATCGACCGTGGCCATACGATTGTCGAAAAACACCGAGGCAGTGTAGCGTTTCACCAAATCGGAGACAGGTTCGGAGAAGCGTGCTGACCAAGCCTCGCTTTTTTTGGAAAATTGTGATGTCATAGTGGCTGTAAATTAAGATAAATAGTGAAACCGCAAAAACGCTTGAAGCTTCTCGCAGATCTGACATGCCTGTAAAACTTGTCGGAGGCGCGAATTGACGCACGCTGGGATTTTATCGCCACGCTAGTCATTTCATTTGTGCGTTTCATGCAGTGTAAAAAGTAGCCGTGATTATACCGCGACTCATCAACGACTTCGTGCTATTGCGCTTTAGCCATAAAAACACGAAGTTAACTCAAATTTGAATGACCATGCCAACACCAAACGACTTACAAAAACCTGAGGTTTTGATTCCTGATTGTTGTAATTTAGGTATAGTTATTCGCGTGTTGGTCGCGGTGAATCTGCTTGTTTTGCTGGTGTTGTTGTCGCGCGGGCAGGGCAGGCAGCACAATTTCCAAGAGTTTATCGAAACAACGATGTTGGTTGAGCTGATTTGCCTGCTGTCATTATTGTCCCTGTGTGGATTTCGGCGCTTGCTTGAAAGGGAAATGGCATCCGCCTGGATGCAAAGAATCGTGTGTGGCACGGTGCCCACGATCATTTGTTTTGTCGTGATATTTACTATGAGTGGGCTGGAGTGGTTTGTATTTAGTTTTCCTAATCTCGATTTGAGTTTGACAATGTTGTTTTGTTTTTTGATTGGTCTCAGTGTTCAGCATTATTTTGAGATGCGCACTAAAGCGTTTTCGCCAGCATTAGGAGAGGCACGTTTGCAAGCCCTACAAGCGAGGATTCGCCCACATTTTTTGTTCAATAGTTTAAATGCGGTGTTGTCGCTGATACGTACTGAGCCACGTCGGGCTGAGACTGCTTTAGAAGATTTGGCAGATTTGTTTCGTGTTTTGATGCGAGACACCCGCGATATGACAACACTTAGTGAAGAGATCACGTTATGTAAGCAATATCTGGCAATTGAAAAAATTCGCTTAGGTGAGCGTTTGGACGCGCAATGGACTATTCAGAATCTATCGGCTTTGGAACTCAGTACAACAAAAATTCCAGCCTTATTGTTACAACCTTTATTGGAAAACGCGATTCACTATGGTGTGGAACCAGCAACGAAGCAAACGACTATTTTCGTGACGATACAAAAAAGCTTAGATAAAATTGAAGTGAAGGTAATTAATACTTATCATCCCTATGCACAGCTTTCGAAAGGAAATCACATGGCTTTGGAAAATATTCGGCAGCGATTACGTCTTCTCTACGATATCGAAGCGCAATTACAGACTTCACAAGTCGATGATCAATTTATCGTTGAATTAGTTTTCCCACAAAATAAATAAACTCCTATGCCTATGACGTCTCTACGTATCCTGATCGTTGATGATGAAGCCCCCGCAAGAGAGCGGATGAAAACCTTATTGAGCGATATTCAAGATAGTTGTCCATGCGAGTTGATCGTCGAAGCGGCAGATGGACAAACGGCCTTGGATTTACTGTTTGAAAAGCAGCCAGATATTTTGTTATTAGATGTGCAGATGCCCGGAATGACTGGCATCGAGTTAGCGCAACATATCGCCACTGTTGATCTTCCTAGGCATCCCTCGATCGTATTTGTGACAGCCTATGATGAGTATGCATTGCAGGCGTTTGAAGTGCATGCCATGGATTATTTATTAAAGCCTGTTCGAGCCAGTCGTTTGCACGAAGCCATTTTGAGAATTCAGGCTTTCCGTCAACAAAATAGCTCTCAATTTCAACAAGATAAATTACTCGACTCTTTAAAGACTATACCGAAAATCCGACAAAATTTTTCTGTGTTGGAGAAAAATCGCGTTTTACTGATCCCTGTTCGTGAGGTCTTGTTCTTAAAGGCGGAGCAAAAATATGTGACGATACAAACCCGCTCTCGCGCACACCTCACAGAAGAGTCTTTGGTTTCTATCGAGTCTGAGTTAGGCGACGTGTTTGTACGGGCGCATAGGAACGCGCTGGTGGCGCGGGATGCGATTGTTGGGGTAGAAAAAGCAACCGTATTTACTGATGCAGCTCATGATAGCGACAAACATGATGCCGAGCGTGGGCTTGAGACTTGGCAAGTCATTGTGCGCGATACCAACGAGCGCTTACCGATCTCGCGTCGGCAGTGGCCAATTATTAAGGCTCTGGTGCGATAGTCTGACTTGGGTCGTTTGTCGTTCCGACGTGATCAAGCAAAATGCGCAGGGACGGGGTTTGCCGATGCAATGAAGTCGACCGCCAGCAAAGCGCCGACGATCGGATTGGAAATGCGCTAGCAAGCAGCGTGATTCACAGTGACCACATGGATCGCCAAACCACCTAGAGAAGTTTCTTTGTATTTGGCTTGCATATCGAAACCAGTCACTCGCATCGTTTCAATGACTTGATCCAAACTGACATGGTGGGTTCCATCGCTCTTTAAAGCCAATGAGGCTGCGGTGATGGCTTTGACTGCGCCCATACCGTTACGCTCGATGCAGGGAATTTGCACCAAGCCGCCAATAGGATCACAAGTCATGCCTAAATGATGTTCGATACCGATCTCAGCAGCCGATTCGATTTGTTCATTCGTGCCACCCAATGCTGCCGTTAAGCCTGCGGCGGCCATTGCACAAGCAACGCCGACTTCGCCCTGGCAGCCAATCTCTGCGCCAGAAATCGACGCATTTTTCTTGCACAGCATACCGATCGCTGCCGCGACCAACATAAATTCGCGGATGCCTTTGACCGGATCAAGAGGGCGGCAATCTTGTGAATAGTATTTGATGATGGCGGGAATAATACCTGCTGCACCATTGGTTGGTGCAGTGACAACGCGTCCACCTGCTGCGTTTTCTTCGTTGACCGCCATCGCATACAAACTCACTTTATGCATGCCATCATGTGGCAAGCTATTGTGTGTTTCATTCGCGGTTAGCCAGAGTTTGGCGGCACGACGTTGGACGTGTAATCCACCTGGTAGTTCGCCAGTGATTTTTAAACCGCGTTCTATGCAAGAATTCATTACCGCCCAGATTTTGTCTAAGCCTGCGTCAAGTTCAGCTTCGGTGCAATGACTAAGTTCATTCGCACGCAGTAGAGCTGCCAATGATAGGCCTGTGGCTTTTCCGTGCGCCAGCAACTCTGCCATCGTACCAAAAGGATAGGGCACGCTGACTGATGGTGTTGTTACCGTATTCGCGTTGCGGTTGAGTTCTTCTTCGGTGTAGATGAAGCCGCCGCCGGTCGAATAAAAGGTTTGTTCGTGCACGCTGCCGTCGGCGCGTGTCAGGCTGAAACGCAAACCATTTGGATGACCCGGCAATACTTCTTTCTTGTGCCACAGTACATCATCCAATATGTCGAAATTGACTTTGACTTGTCCTAGCAAATTCATGACGCCAGATTGCGCCAGCTCGGCGAGCTTATCGTCGATGGTGTCGGGGGCGACGTCTTGTGGCGTTTCACCCATCAAACCTAGTAGCACCGCTTTGTCAGTGGCATGGCCTAAGCCAGTCAGTGCCAGTGAACCATATAAGGCCACCTGCACTTTGTGTGCTTGATCTACATTCGGACATTCCAGCAAAAAACGACGTGCCGCAATCATCGGTCCAACCGTATGAGAACTAGAAGGACCAACACCAATTTTAAACAGATCAAACACACGCATATCCATGCCAATATTCCTTAATTCGAGACCACAATGAAAAATGTTTTGCTGATGAAACGATCTCTAAATCAGAATGTCGGCATGCTGATTAGCTGGCGACTCAGTTGGTAACCCTGACATTTTTCAGCATGTCGGTAACCAAAGCATTGAGATCGATTTCCGCCTTCCAGCCCCAATCTTGGTAAGCAGCTTCATCATTCAAACTCTGAGGCCAACTTGCAGCGATTGCCTGGCGGCTATCCGGGGCGTAGTGTACCTGAAAGTTTGGTAGGTTTTTAGTAATTTCACTTGTGAGTTCTTGTGGGTTAAAACTCATACCACTGACGTTATACGAAGAGCGAATCTTGATATTCTCGATTGGCGCTTCCATTAAACTGATTGTGGCACGAATCGCATCGGGCATGTAAATCATTGGTAGGGATTGCTGCGCTTCCAAGAAGCATGAATAAGTTTCGCCCTTCAATGCTGAATGGAAAATTGCAATCGCATAATCGGTAGTGCCGCCACCTGGGGGCGACTTGTAACTGATAATACCTGGGTAGCGAATGCTGCGTACATCCACATTGTATTTCTGGAAGTAGTATTCACACAGACGTTCGCCAGCTAATTTGCTAATGCCGTAAATGGTGTTTGGATCCATCACTGTGTATTGCGGCGTGTTGACAGCTTCGGTATTTGGGCCAAATGCAGCGATCGACGATGGCCAGAAAACTTTCAAAGGCTTGCCAGCTTCGCCGCGGATCCGCGCCAACTCCAAAATGTTCAGCAGACCATCCATGTTCAATGTCCAGGCTTTCAATGGTGCTTTTTCACCAGTGGCGGACAACAAGGCTGCGAGTTGGTAAACCTGCGTGATCTCATACTTGTCGTGAATTTCTGCTAGACGATCAGTATTCAATACATCGACCACTTCGTAGATCTTTGCGCCGTACAAGCTCGCATGGCTGATGTCGGCAGCAACGACGTTTTCTGCGCCATGCTTGGCAGCTAAAGCATCGACTAATTCACTTCCGATTTGACCGTTTGCACCGATGACTAAAATACGTTCCATTTGTATTCCTTACTATTCAATTGACTGTTGTTGCTCTATTTTTTTGCCGCAGAGGCGCAGAGATCACAGAGTAAGTTTTGTACAAATCAACTCTGCGTACTCCGCGCCTCTGCGGCTAAAGCACTTCATTCTTTACTTAATTAAACCCAATTCACGACCAGCCTGCGCAAACGCAGCAAGTGCTGTTTCTAATTGTTCTTTAGTATGTGCAGCAGATAACTGTACTCGCACACGCGCTTGTCCCATAGGTACGACTGGATAGAAGAAGCCTGTCACCAACACACCGAGTTCATACATGCGCGCTGCAAATTTTTGTGCGACAGGCGCATCAAATAACATCACAGGAACGACAGGGTGTGTGCCAGGTTTGATGGTGAAACCAAGCGCTTCAATTTCTTTACGGAAGAAAGCTGTGTTCTCGTGCAAACGATCACGCAATTCTGTGGATTTGGATAAGCGTTCCAGTACAGCTAAAGACGCGCCAGCAATGGATGGAGCCAAGGTATTTGAGAATAAATACGGACGGGATTTTTGACGTAGCGTGTCGATGACCTCTTTACGTGCAGCGGTAAATCCACCCATCGCGCCGCCTAGAGCTTTACCTAAAGTTCCAGTAATGATGTCGATGCGACCCATGACATTGTGATGTTCATGTGTTCCGCGACCAGTTTTGCCAAGGAAGCCAGAAGCATGACATTCATCGATCATCACTAATGCATCATATTTATCTGCCAGATCGCAGATCTTGTCGAGTTGAGCAATTGTGCCATCCATAGAGAATGCGCCGTCGGTAACGATCACGCGATGACGTTTATCCGCTGCGGCCTGTAATTGTTTTTCCAGATCGGCCATGTCGTTATGTGCATAGCGAAAACGCGCCGCTTTACACAAACGAATGCCGTCAATGATGGAGGCGTGATTCAAGGCATCAGAAATAATCGCATCGTTTTCATCGAACAACGGCTCGAAAACACCACCGTTGGCATCAAAAGCAGCGGCATACAAAATCGTGTCTTCCATGCCGAGAAAGTCCGCAATCGCGCGTTCTAATTGTTTGTGTACAGTTTGTGTGCCACAGATAAAACGTACAGATGATAAGCCATAGCCATATTGTTCTGTCGCTTTGATTGACGCCTGCACTGTTTCTTCGTCACCAGATAAGCCCAGATAGTTATTAGCGCAGAGATTGATCAAGTGGCGACCGTCATCGCATTGCACTAAGGATCCCTGGCGGGATGAAATGACGCGTTCGGGCTTATATAAACCTTGTTCACGCAATCCGTCCAGATTGCTGGCTAAACCAGTGAAAAAAGAATTCTTCTTGGCGCTTACGCTTGTGCTCATATTTATCTCCTGAGAGGAAAGGGGCTTCTGGTATGATGAAAAAATGCTGAACTCTTGTTTTTGGTTCAAGGTATATCGAAATACTTACAGTTTCTTATTTTTATAAAAATTCGATATATCGAACTAAAATTCAATATAGCGAATATTATCTATGCTTATTTACTTTTGCAAGCGAAACTATGAAAAAAGTGATTGCCCCCGTGACAACGCCCGCCACACCACCAGAGGTAGGAGCAACTCTACAGCGTTTACGGTTGGAAAGAGGTTTAACTTTGGAAGACTTATCCCGCACTGCGGGAGTGTCGAAGTCCATGTTGTCGCAAATCGAAAGAGAAAAGGCCAACCCAACTATTGCAGTGGCATGGCGCTTAGCGAACGCACTTGGGATAGGGATTGCTGAATTGCTCACTGCCGAAGTTCCCAAGGTCGACCTCATTCGTATGCTAGAGCCACACGAAACGCCGACTTTGCCGGGTGAGCATTCGGGGTACATTCTAAAGATACTCGGTCCTATGGAGCTGGCGGGGCGCTTTGAATGGTACGAATTGACGCTAGCCGCGGGCGGTGCTTTAGTGTCAAATGCTCACGATCCGGGCACCACGGAACACTTGACGCTGATCGCCGGAAGTGTCGAGGTGGAAGTTGATGGAAGTAAAAAGAAGTTGAAGATCGGTGGCACTGCACGTTACGAAGCTGATAGAGCCCATGCGATACGCAATGTTGGTAAGACGGAAGCAAAAGCTTTGATGGTAGTGATTCATCGATAAAACTCTCGTTTCGATACGTCAAAGGAGCACATCGAAGAGACAGGTTGTACAATACGGCCTGTTTGATTTTTTGCTCCCTACTACTGTGAATTCTCCTGTTTTGCCTTCGCGCCGCTTGTCCGTGGCTCCCATGATGGATTGGTCTGACCGCCATTGTCGCTTATTTCACCGTTATATTTCTCGCCATACTTGGCTCTATACAGAAATGGTCACTACAGGTGCGATTCTGTATGGAGATATCGCACGTCATTTGGATTTCAATCAGGAGGAGCACCCAGTTGCTTTGCAGTTGGGAGGCAGTGAGCCGGCGGAACTTGCGCTTGCAGCCAAGCGTGGCCAAGAATGGGGCTATGATGAAATCAATCTCAATTGTGGTTGTCCTTCTGAACGGGTGCAAAAGGGCGCATTTGGTGCTTGCCTTATGGCCGAGCCAGTTTTGGTTGCCGATTGCGTCAAGGCGATGCGGGACGTGGTTGATATTGACGTTACCGTCAAACATCGTATTGGTATTAATGATGTCGATTCTTATGCTTTTGTGCGAGATTTCGTCGGGCAGATTTCTGAAGCTGGATGCAGCACTTTTATCGTGCATGCCCGTAATGCGATTTTGAAAGGACTGTCACCAAAAGAAAATCGCGAAGTGCCACCGCTCAAATATGACTACGCTTATCAATTAAAGAAAGATTTTCCGGCGTTAGAAATCATTATTAATGGCGGTATCAAAACAAGCGAGGAAATCGATCTGCATTTGTTGCATGTCGATGGCGTAATGCTGGGGCGTGAGGCATATCATAATCCCTACCTAATGACGAGTTTTGACGCACGTTATTATGGTGATAGTTCCCCTGCGAAAACGCGTGAAGAGGTCGTGATCGCGATGTTGCCATATATTCGCGCCCAGTTACAGCGATTTGGGGACAATGGTAAAGGCCTAAAACTGAATAGTATTACTCGCCACATGCTGGGACTGACTTTTGGTCTTGTCGGTGCCCGCGCCTTTCGTCAGACATTGTCAGATACAAAAAAGCTCGCGGTAGGGAATCCGGATTTGTTATTAGAAGCTCTATTGAAGGTGAAAGACGCAAATCAAGGTATGTCGATTTAACGATTTAACCGATCAAGTTTTTTGATTTTGTATCTTTCTTAGCGAAGTCGTAATAATTTGTAATAATTTGAAATGATCAGATCAGGATTGAATATAGTCACCTTGTATTTCGTGTTTATGTTGTAGTCCTGTCCTTAACCGGATATTTGCCCGCCAAGTTTTGGTGGGCATTTTTTTGAGTAGATTCTTGCTTTAATTAACGAAAAGCTCTCAACCCTGAAAATGTTTGCTTGAACCGAGTATTTCTCGTATAATGCGAGGCTCACTTGATGACGATGTTAAAAAGTGAAATTCAGTGGTGGTCGTAGCTCAGTTGGTAGAGTCCAGGATTGTGATTCCTGTTGTCGTGGGTTCGAGCCCCATCGTCCACCCCACTAAATTCAAAGAAAAAGCCCGTTTTTTAGCGGGCTTTTTCTTTTTCTCGAAGATAGTGTTGCTTCTACTCGAATATCAATTTTCGGATAGACGATTTATGCTGTCGAGGTGGTGTTGAATAGGTATGGCTCGAACATGGCTTTATTCGTCGATGTCATTATGAGGTCATATTTAGTCAATAGAATATGACCTATCTGCTGTACATACAACCGATATGTATGACGGTAGACAGGTGTGTACTGCTCGGCTTTGCCGGGCAGCTCACCGACCAGATCTCTTCTTCTTTATCTCCTTCCTCTCCGAACGTCGGCATTTTTATTACAGTCTTGCTGTAATTTATCTGGCGCGATATATTCGTCTTTTCAATTGTGCGAGAAGATTATGTATTTAAGCTCATTGTTGTTTCTATGTATTTCTATGTTGTCTGGACTCGTGCTTGGACAAGAATTGAAATCGACTACACATCCCTTAAGGGGGAAAGTCGTGAATGCTCAATCTAATTTCCTAAGTGAAAGCGCAGTGATGAATTTGGTGCGTCAGCATCGGTACGTGTTTGTTGGGGAAAAGCATGATAATCCTGAGCATCACCAGATTGAACTACGTCTGATTCAGGAGCGTTTTAAATTCGAGTCGCTAGGTAGTCAGGGGCGTGTGGTATTTGAAATGTTGGACGATAGCCATCAGACGGCGATTTCTCAGTTAAAGGCATCCGACACGATCGAACAAATGCAAGTTAGTTTGAATTGGCCAAAGAAGGGCAGTTGGGATTGGCGTGTTTATGCGCCTTTGTTTCAAGAAGCTTTGAAAAATTCGGCACTTGCGGCTGGCAATATTGATAGGGCGTTTATTTCCAACGTATACAAAAATGGAGACAAAAGTTTTGTAGGTAATGATCGATTCGCAACAGCCTTAAACCCGCCTCTGTTTTTGAAGGACTATTTGCTTGATCAGATTTTTAAGTCGCATTGTGGTCTGCAAAGTCGCGAAACTCTCATGCCCATGTTGCATATTCAATTGGCTAAAGATGCGAGTATGGCGAGCGCCATGTTGCGCACTTCAGCAGCGATGTTAATTGCAGGTGGTGAACATGCGCGTACTGAGACGGGTGCGCCCTGGCATTTACGCAGAGGGAAACCTGAATCTGATGTGTTAATTATTCAAATGATCGAGGTGCAAGAGGGCAATGAAGATTTGAAGAGTTACATGGAAAAAGCAGGGAAGGCAGATCTTTATTGGTTTACGGCTGCGACGGAATCGAAAGACTATTGTGCCGATGTCAAAGGTAAGGCTGCGCAGTAAGCTGTGCTTGGTAAAAAAATGGCGCTCATATCAGAGCGCCATTTCAGATCGCTGACAAACCCCGTCTTTTATTAAAAGCGGGGTTTTTTATTGGGTAATGATTGCGTCTCTAGTAGGCACTTTAAAAATAAAAGAACTTCGCCACGTATTTTTCAAACGAAGACTCAA
>NZ_JACOFW010000079.1 GCF_014284305.1 Affinundibacterium seohonense | reverse complement strand
CACTATCGCGTCTTATCTTTACTTCTTGTGAACATTTGATATTTTTTAAGTTTCCTAACTACCGAAGTAGCTAGTCGCTTCATTATCAAGTGCCCACATTTATTGACTGTTAATTGTTAAAGATCTTCTAAATTCTTTTCTACTTAAACTCACCCGAAGGTTTTTGTTTTTGCTACGAAGCGTTGTGTTCGTCAGCAGCAGAGAAACGAGATTATGCAGCACTTCTTTATTTCCGTCAACCCCCTGTTTTTTAATTTCGTTTAAATCGTTTTTACTTACTCGATTTAAACACCAGGAACTCAACGACCAGCCACTTGCATTTCTCTTATTTCACACCCGCATTTCTGCGGGAGGCGAACTATAGCAAGCCTCACTCCGATTTGGCAAGTCTTATTTGGATAAAATGAATAAATCATATAAATCTTCAACTTTAGCGATCGCCTATTAGTTCTATAGCAATCCTTTAACTACCAAAGAAAAGCGCTCCGCAAGCGGAGCGCCAGATCGCTGACAAACCCCGTCTTTTATTAAAAGCGGGGTTTTTTATTGGGTAATGATTGCGTCTCTAGTAGGCACTTTAAAAATAAAAGAACTTCGCCACGTATTTTTCAAACGAAGACTCAATG
>NZ_JACOFW010000078.1 GCF_014284305.1 Affinundibacterium seohonense | reverse complement strand
CCGTCAAGCGAATTCTGGATTAAATGGGATCTTGGATTTTAAAATAGCGAAGGCCAAAGAAAGAAGTTTCCTCATGCAGGCAATGATAGCGATCATCTTTGGTTTTCCAGCGACGAGTAGTCGTTGATAGAAATGACGAATACTTGGGTTGTGCTGTAAAGCGACAATAGCGGGCATATAAAGACCAGCTCGTAGGCGCGACGATCCCGTTTTAGATATACGCCCTTTACCTCGAACTGAAGACCCTGATTCATGTGGTTTAGGATTCAAGCCAGCGAAGGCGACGACAGACTTCGCCCCCTCGTGTCGATCAAAAGGTATTTCCGCCAATAGCAATGCCGTCGTAATTTTACCTAAACCAGGAATTGAATTTAATAAGTCACTTTGCTGGCGCAGATCCGGATCGTCATTAATATGCGATTGAATTGCACGCGTAATGAGTTTAATTTCTGCTTCTATCGTCGTCAAAATAGTGTGAATAGATGGTGCAACAACAGGCAAAGAAACATCGAGTCTATTTCTCTCTTGTTGTTGAATATCTTTCAGTGATTCTAGACGACGAACTAATGCTTGTAACTGACGAATATTGGCTGGAAGTGGCGTAAATAGTGGTGGTTGCATCGCTTGGCAGAAACGTGCAATGAGTTTTGCATCAGTTTTATC
>NZ_JACOFW010000077.1 GCF_014284305.1 Affinundibacterium seohonense | reverse complement strand
GCAATGGCGGTATTATTGATGATGACCAACCAAGCATCACCACCGTCGAACCAGGTGCACCAGGCGTTGCTGGTGACAATGTGGTCGAAGGCAATGACTTGGTCTACACCGTGTCTCTGTCAGCAACCACAACAGTAGCAGCGACTTACGCTTACAACTTAGGCGGTGGTACAGCGACAGCGGGTGCCGATTACAACAGCACAGCCACATTTAGCAATGGCGTGACTTTAGTTGGTGGCAGCCTGATCGTTCCAGCCGGTGTTTCCAGCTTCACGGTCACCGTCGCCACAATCAACGACAGTGTCGTCGATTCCGCCTCACCAGAATCCTTACCATTGGTGATCGGTGGTGTAACAGGCAATGGCGGTATTATTGATGATGACCAACCAAGCATCACCACAGTCGAACCAGGCGCACCAGGCGTCGCAGGTGACAATGTGGTCGAAGGCAATGACTTGGTCTACACAGTCTCCTTGTCCGCAACAACAACCGTCGCCTCAACCTATGCTTACAACTTAGGCGGCGGTACAGCGACAGCGGGTGCCGATTACAACAGCACAGCCACATTTAGCAATGGCGTGACTTTAGTTGGTGGCAGCCTGATCGTTCCAGCCGGTGTTTCCAGCTTCACGGTCACCGTCGCCACAATCAATGACGCCATCGTCGATTCCGCGTCCCCAGAATCCT
>NZ_JACOFW010000076.1 GCF_014284305.1 Affinundibacterium seohonense | reverse complement strand
TCAGAAGAGATGTCTTTTGCCCACCAATTTTATGTTTTGGCAGGACAAATCCGTGCAGTGTGAGAACGAATATAAATCCTGCCAAAATTTCGACTTGCAGTTTTTAACGCGACAGAACCCATTCTCCACCCACCTCCCTAAATTATAAAATCATGTTTGACTCACCACTTAAATTTGCACAGCAAGCAAATGCCGACACTAGCGCCACTACCGTTCAAATCTCCTACGACTTGTGTACGGAAGGTGTTATAGAGAAGCGAGAGCTTCCATTTGTCGTCGGCATATTTGCCGATCTTTCTGGTGATCGAATAGGAGATAATGCGCCTCCTTCAAGTTTTAATCTGCGCACGATGGTGGAGATAGATTTTAACAATTTCAACAGCGTCATGGCGATGGCACAAGCCATGGTAAATCTTGGCGCAATCAAACGTACTATGCCCAAAGAGCAGATAGGCGATAAGGACACCCTAGACGGCAACCTTCTGTTCACTTCGTTAGATGATTTTTCACCCATGGCAATAGTGAAGGCCGTGCCATTACTGAGCCACTGGTATGCGCAACGTGGACAAGGAAATTCATCGACTGCTGACATAGATTTACTGCTCACCACACAATTACAGGAAATAATGCATTCCCCCAGCTTTCAGGCACTGGAAGCGACCTGGCGGAGTATGCATGGCCTTGTTGCCGCGGTCGACACCAACGCGATGCTCAAGATCAAAGTCTTCAATGCGACTAAAGATGAGTTATGGAGCGATATGGAAAAAG
>NZ_JACOFW010000075.1 GCF_014284305.1 Affinundibacterium seohonense | reverse complement strand
GTTGGAAAATGGGTCTAAGTGACGGCAGAAGAGCCAGACCTACAGTTATCACTGTGTCAGATGAGCAACCGCATGCGCGACTAATGGCAGCGGTAAAAGTGATACAGGAAATACTGATGAAATGGCTGCTGCCAACGGACACGAAAGTGGTCGTGATGTACGAAGCGGGTCAAGATGGGTTCTGGATTTGTCGCGCACTCAATGCCATGGGGTATACCGGTTTAGTAATTGACGCGGCAAGCGTACCAGTGGGACGTCAAGCAAGAAGAGCAAAGACAGACCGATTAGATGCCATCATGCTCGTGAACTGTTTGCGAGGATGGCTGCGGGGCGAACAAGATTGTCTGCGGGTGCTACATATTCCAGACGAGCTGGCGGAAGCAGAGCGACAAACACTTAGGGATCGTGGTGTTTTGCAAAAAGAGATAGGTCAACATCACGACAGGATGCGCAAGTTGCTCCGCACGGTTGGATGTTGGGATGAGATGGATCGTGGTTTTGCGCAGCGCTTGGAAGTCGGCGAAGTGCGCTGTTATGACGGCAGTGTATTGCCGGTCGAATTAAAGGCGCGACTCCTGCGAGAATGCGAAAGGTTGGCGTTGGTTGAGGAACAGTTTAAGGCACTCACTAGAACACAGGTCTCACAACTGTCTGAAGCGGCACAAGAAAAAGTCGCCAGTTTCACCAAGCTCAAAGCGATAGGTGACATTGGTGCGATACGGATTACAACGGAATTATTTTGGCGACGGTTTGATAATCAAAAACAAGTTGGTTCCTGTGTTGGATTGGTGCCGCAACCGTACGA
>NZ_JACOFW010000074.1 GCF_014284305.1 Affinundibacterium seohonense | reverse complement strand
GGTTCTGTCGCAATAAGCTGTCTCTGTTAGACTGATGATCCGACAAAATATTTGATTCATGCAATGAATGACGAGCTACGCAAGCTACTCAAACGAATGCATTATCCGCTCGAAGTAATGCTGACCTGCGTGCGCTGGTACGCTGCCTATCCGCTTAGTCTGCGACAGATCGAAGAAATGATGGCGGAGCGTTGTGTATTCGTTGATCATTCAACCGTCAGTCGCTGGGCGATCCGACTTCTGCCGTTACTGGAAAAGATATTCAGAAAGCGCAAGCGCCCGGTCGGTGGAAGCTGGCGGATGGACGAGACTTATATCAAGGTCAAAGGCGCCTGGAAATACCTCTATCGTGCAGTGGACAAGGAAGGCAAGACGATTGATTTTCTCCTGACTTCCAAGCGAGACAAGGCAGCAGCCAAGCGTTTTTTCGACAAAGCTATGGAGGCGAACGGCACACCTGAAAAAGTCACGATGGACAAAAGCGGCGCCAACAAAACAGCGATTGACGAGATCAACGCCTCCATGAAAATACCAATGGTGGTACTTCAGATCAAGTACCTCAATAATATCGTGGAACAAGACCATCGTGCGGTGAAACGGATAACAAAACCAATGCTTGGATTCAAATCGCTCCGATCAGCCAAAAGCATCCTGGCTGGTATCGAACTCATGCACATGATTCGCAAGGGTCAACTCATGATGGAAGGAGGAGAAGATCTGTCTTTTGCCGACCAATTTTATGCTTTGGCAGGAAAAATCCGCTCTGTTTAAGTAAGGGCGGAGGCTGTCTGCCATGATTCCGCATTGGCTTCGCTATTGCGACAGAACCGATGT
>NZ_JACOFW010000073.1 GCF_014284305.1 Affinundibacterium seohonense | reverse complement strand
TGTAATCGGCACCCGCTGTCGCTGTACCACCGCCTAAGTTGTAAGCGTAAGTCGCTGCTACTGTTGTGGTTGCTGACAGAGACACGGTGTAGACGAGATCATTGCCTTCGACCACATTGTCACCAGCAACGCCTGGTGCGCCTGGTTCCACTGTGGTGATGCTTGGTTGGTCATCATCCAAGATACCGCCATTGCCTGTTACCCCACCGATCACCAATGGTAAGGATTCTGGGGACGCGGAATCGACGACACTGTCGTTGATCGTGGCGACGGTCACCGTGAAGGTGCTCACGCCAGCGGGAACGATCAGGCTGCCACCGACTAAGGTCACACCATTACTGAACGTGGCTGTGCTGTTGTAATCGGCACCGGCTGTTGCTGTACCACCGCCTAAGTTGTAAGCGTAAGTGGACGCAACGGTTGTTGTTGCGCTTAAGCTGACGGTGTAGACCAAGTCATTGCCTTCGACCACATTGTCACCAGCAACGCCTGGTGCGCCTGGTTCCACTGTGGTGATGCTTGGTTGGTCATCATCAATAATGCCGCCATTGCCTGTTACCCCACCGATTACCAATGGTAAGGATTCTGGGGACGCGGAATCGACGACACTGTCGTTAATCGTCGCGACGGTGACTGTGAAGGTGCTCACGCCAGCGGGAACGATCAGGCTGCCACCGACTAAAGTGACACCATTGCTAAATGTGGCTGTGCTGTTGTAATCAGCACCGGCTGTCGCTGTACCACCGCCTAAGTTGTAAGCGTAAGTCGCTGCTACTGTTGTGGTTGCTGACAGAGACACGGTGTAGACGAGATCATTGCCTTCGACCACATTGTCACCAGCGACGCCTG
>NZ_JACOFW010000072.1 GCF_014284305.1 Affinundibacterium seohonense | reverse complement strand
AATCACTACCGGCTGTCGCTGTACCACCGCCTAAGCTGTAAGCGTAGGTGGAGACATTCGATGTCGCCGCTGACAAACTGACCGTGTAAATCAGGTTGTTACCTTCGACCACATTGTCATCGCCGATGCCTGGGGTACCTGGCTCGACTGTGGTGATCGTTGGCTTGTCATTGTCGATGATGCCGCCAGCGCCCGTCACGCCAGCGATGACCAATGGTAAGGTCTCTGGTGTCACTGCCTCTAAGCTGGCATCGTCGATCGTTGCCACCGTTACCGTAAAGTTGGTAACACCTGCTGGGACGATCAAATTGCCACCGACCAAGGTCACACCATTACTGAACGTCGGGGTGGCGTTGTAATCACTGCCCGATGTCGCTGTTCCACCACCCAACGCATACGCATAAGTCGAGGCGATGGTTGTTGGGCTCGACAAGGAGACGGTGTAGACCAAGTTCGTGCCTTCGACGACATTGTTGTCGCCTGTTCCTGGTGCGCCTGGTTCAACTGTGGTGATCGTTGGTTGATCATTGTCGATGATGCCGCCGTTACCTGTCACGCCACCAACAACCAATGGCAGCGTTTCTGGCGAGGCGGAATCGACGACGACATCATTGATCGTGGCAACGGTGACCGTGAAGCTGGTCACGCCACTTGGCACAATCAAATTGCCGCCAACTAAGGTCACGCCATTACTGAACGTTGGTGTGGTGTTGTAATCAGCACCGGCAGTGGCTGTACCACCGCCTAAGCTATAAGCGTAGGTGGAGACATTCGATGTCGCCGCTGACAAACTGACCGTGTAAATCAGGTTGTTACCTTCGACCACATTGTCATCGCCGATGCCTGGGGTACCTGGCTCGACTGTGGTGATCGTTGGCTTGTCATTGTCGATGA
>NZ_JACOFW010000071.1 GCF_014284305.1 Affinundibacterium seohonense | reverse complement strand
TATCCTTGGCAAGCTCTTTTGCCAAAGCTTTCAGTTTTTCTCTATCCATTAAAATGTCCATCGGTAATTCCTCGCTCGAGAGGTTAATAGACCGTGGACATTTACACAAATTTATTCACAGGCTCGCCTCGACGCGACCTAGGTGAATTGAGAATTATTCGTCATTGATTTAATATATGTTTTTACAAAAAAATCTACTCACTAAGAAGTTTGCCTCACTCTTGCCATGAAAATTAAAATCTCTCCCATATTTATCTTACTGTTTCTTTCAGTCGCATTGAAAGTCGACTTCCTCAATGCGAAAACGCAGTCCGAAAGTGCATTTCAGGCTGCATCTATGGCAAAAGCATTTGGCAAACTTCTTTCTCGTGCCAGCGATGAGCAAGCATTTGAACACATTACAAATCTTGCCAATGTAACCTCTTTCCTACTCACTTCTGATCCAAATGCTTGTGCACGCTTAATGTTACCAGGCGATTACGGATCATTGGGCTGGGAAGATTTTCCATCTCAATTCCGTGAACGTACAAAGTTAATCCAAACGCAAATCGTCAATGCAGCTCTCAATTCACCGACCCTTCCACCGAAAGAGGATGTTGCAGGCCCTATACTAGACGTAGTTCTCGATAAGGTTGTTACAAAGCACGGCGAAACAGCATTAGAGGCGTTCACATCAAAGAACAAAAATACGACTGCGTACCAAACGTGTTTGGTTTGGTCTCGAATATTAAATGAGATTGCAAAACTGCCTGCCAAAGATGGAGGACTGTTATCACGATGGCTCTTCGTCGAGTAATGCAAAATCGATCGGTTTGCAACAAGTCAGCTAGGGTGCGGGTTGCACCCGCCCTTCTATGATGCATGTCAAGTCCAACTTGCAAATTCATTGCATTTAATTTTCGTTCTTCATTTTTCTCTCCTGCTTCGTTGTGTCGTACGTTCACAATTCGTAATAAGTCTCTGGTCATTTGCTCGTGAAACTTAGTTTCACCACCTTCTATCCGCTGGCGTTTTCGACCAGCCTAATTCTGC
>NZ_JACOFW010000070.1 GCF_014284305.1 Affinundibacterium seohonense | reverse complement strand
TGGGCAACTATCTACATGTCGGGTTGAAACCCAAGGGTGGGCTCGTCGTCCCATAGCAATTCCAAATAACTTTTACGCGGCAAACAATAGCAACGTAATCATTCAATTTTAACGGATTGGATGAACTAATAAGATACAAGAGCGGGTGGAACCCGCGCCGCTAAAACGTCGAAAATATCGTCGCGGTAATTTGATTCGAAAAAAATCTCAGCGCAGAAGTGCGAACAGTTTTTTACATGGAAGTAGTCAATTTCATTCGTGATCAAATCACCTGTTTTTATCAATATTTTCGTTTGCAAACAATCTCAACGTTTACAGGTCGGTGGTAGACCGACGGCTACTTACTTTCTTTGCTTCGCCAAAGAAAGTAAGCAAAGAAAGGCGACCACGCTGCCACTGCCCTTCGGGTTCCCAATTGTGCGGGACAAAAAATGGGAAAGTGTCGAAACTCGCTTCGCTCAGACAACGACACTTTCTTTATCCATTTTCTGTCCCGCACAATTGGCAGTGTCAGAAGTGGATGACAGTCAAAAACAACACCAACACCAACACCAACACCAACACCAACACCAAAACAATCAGTAGCAACGGGCATTCATTTTTCTAATAGCAGTTGTAGGTCGTTGATTTTGCTTTTGAATTTGTTTTTGACCTACCCCCGTTTGAGACGATGTAATTTGTGCGTCACAGAAAATGGATAAGAAAGTGTTGTTGTTTGAGCGAAGCGAGTTTCAACACTTTCCCATTTTTTGTGATGCACAAATTATGCTGAAGCGAAGCGTAAGCACCCGAAGGGCGAGTCTACGGTCGCCTTTTTTGGATTACCTTTTTTGGCGAAGCAAAAAAGGTAATTGGCTGTCGGGCCACACCCGACCTGCACACTCAGAGAATGCGCGGTCATTATTTCAACATCAAGAATTCAAAAACTAAGAATATTAATCCAAGCAAATTACTCTGACAGTCATCCAGGCGCCCTCATCCCCAACCCTTCTCCCGCTCGCGGGAGAAGGGTGCTCTCGAGACTCAACCAAAGTAAGTCCGTAAGACGTAACATCAAAGTAGGGCAATGGAATGGACTCCTCCCCCTACGGCATCAAATGTGCCAAACTAATTAGAGGTAAAACTGATTAGTTCACAGAGGAGAAGTCCAAATGAATATTACTCGAATTGGTATCGATCTGGCAAAGCA
>NZ_JACOFW010000007.1 GCF_014284305.1 Affinundibacterium seohonense | reverse complement strand
TGAGCATAGAATTCGTAGTCGCCTGATTCGCGCCAGAACAGCTTTATGCAATGAAATACGCGGCCTGTTAGGTGAGTTTGGTATTGTGATTGCGCTAGGGGTATCGCAGGTTCGGCAAGCTTTGCCTGTGTTGTTAGAGAATTCCGATGGCAAACTCAATGCACGTTTTTTACAGTTATTGCGTGAGTTGGCAGAAGAACTCAGAGAAGTCGACGATCGCGTGAAGGCACATGATCAACGTATCGCAGCAGCAGTGAAATCAGATGAGCGTATTCAACGATTAATGGCAATTGAAGGTTTTGGTCCGATTTCGGCCAGCGCCTTAGTCGCAGCAGTGGGTGATGCAACACAATTCTCTAGTGGTCGCGATATGGCCGCCTGGTTAGGTCTGGTGCCGCGACAGCACTCGAGTGGTGGCAAAGAACGACTTGGGCACATCAGTAAGCGTGGCGATACGTATTTGAGAACGCTCTTAATTCATGGTGCCCGAGCGGCATTAAATGCGTGTGGCAATAAACTAGATCGACGTAGCCGATGGGCACAAGGTTTGATGTTAAGGCGAAACCGAAATATCGCCACAGTGGCCTTAGCGAACAAAAACGCAAGAATTGCGTGGTCAATCTTGAGCAAGCAAGAAGTCTATCGAGGTGCAATGATGTAGTCGCTGAGGGAAGTATTGAAGTCGAAAAAGTGTTTCAGCAGTAATTGCGAATTTTTGAAGTGATGGCAAACAGGTTAGACCGGCGCTTGAATCACCAGCCTATTGAAAAGGCCCACTGTCTTGACAGAGATAAGGTCGCTAAGGCGTTTTGGAGCAGGCGCGCAGATTCCATTATGGCTCGGGCGCGACGGTGCCCAGATAGAAGCCGGATATACGCGAGCAGTTACACCTTTTGTTTGAACAAAAAAATTTGCAATATTGGAGGAGTCCATATACGTTGATAACAGAAGATGGAACAAACCAAGCCTGACTGAGATTCAGATCGATCTGCTCTGCGTAGAACATCGAGCTACCTAACTTGCCGAGATTTTCACGCAAACCCGCTTCGGCTTTATCGGCATGCTGCGCAGTTTCTAATGTTAATTTGACTGAGGTACTGGTATTGATACCATCGGCATCTGACAGGCTCAACACAAGCCCGGTATCGGTTTCTGACAAGTTTAACCACAAGCCAATTTTGCGATCCGAGGACTTTTTGGTCAATGCCATTTCCCAATGTTGATCACGATTGCGATGGACTGACATACCGACTTTTAAACTAGCGAATTCCGCCATTTTCTCATTCGGATACACGCGCCAAATCACGCCATTATCATTAGTCGATTTCTTTTCGACGGTGTTGGCATGCACACCGACGACTTCACGTTTGTGCATATAGTTGAGGCCATCGCCATTAGCCAGATCCTCGTTGGTTTCTAATTCAAACCAATCCGGTCCTAAACGCGTTACATAACCGATATGCAAACCGACAAATTTAGGCGAGTCAAACGCACCAATATCTTCTCTGCGACCATTAGCAAAATACGCAGTATGACCGCGGTGAAACGTCTTATCGACATTGGGCGTAAAGGCGATTTGTGTATGACCGCTGGAGGCACGATAGTATTCAGGACGACGCTCTAAAATTTCATCCAACAATAAGCGATAGTGAGCGGTGATATTTTTCACATAGCCCATATCTTTATAACGACCTTCGATTTTGAGTGACTGAATACCCGCATCGAGTAGAGCTTCCAGATTGGCGCTTTGATCATTGTCTTTCATCGACAATAAATGCTTGTCATAAGCGACCACTCTGCCCTCACCATCGGTCAAGGTATATGGCAAACGGCAGGCTTGTGAACAATCACCACGATTTGCGCTACGACCATCTTTGGCATGTGAGATATAACATTGACCGGAAAAAGCCACACACAAAGCGCCGTGTACAAAGTATTCCAAGGGCGTATTGGTTTGCGCCTTGATCGCTTTGATTTGTTCCAGTGTGAGTTCCCGCGCTAACACCAATTGCGAAAATCCAGATGCGCCTAAAAAGTGGGCTTTCGCTGGTGTACGAATATCGCATTGCGTACTGGCATGAATTTGAATCGGTGGAATATCTAATTCCATCACGCCCATATCTTGCACGATCAAAGCATCCACACCTGCATCATAAAATTGATGGATCAATTTTTGCGCAGGCTCTAGTTCACTATCATGCAGAATCGTGTTGAGCGTGACAAAAATGCGGGCATGATAACGATGCGCAAATTCCACCAATTTGGCGATCTCACTGATCTCATTACTGGCATTGTGACGTGCTCCAAACGAAGGACCGCCGATATAGACCGCATCAGCACCATGCAAAATCGCTTCACGACCGATCTCCACAGTCTTGGCAGGTGATAGCAATTCAATTTCGTTGGTGCGTAAGGTCATGGCGGTGCTTAATTGTGGGGTCTAAGGAAGGCGCGATTATAACAAAAGCGAGCTGTCTCGCTCATGTCGACAGGATTAAGCGTCAGAAGTATTGCTTTGTTGATCTAACCAAGCTTGCGCTTCTGACATGGTTAAGTCCAATACCTTCTTCATTTCTGTGAAAAGTCGTTCAACCACCTCAGCTTGTCCGGCTTTGATAGCGCTTTCCAGCGCTCGAGAAGTTTCCACAAAAGCAATTGCCCCTAGCGTTCCCATAGAGCCACGCATGGTATGAAACACACGGGCTGCCTCTTCAACCCGCTCTTCCTGCCAGGCTAGTTGCGCTTGCTCAAATTGACCTTGTGCTTTCGCCACCATATTTTTTATCAAACCAATGAAAGTACTCCGGTAGGTAGGATTCCCTTCGCAGAAGGCCATAAAGCGATTCGGGTCAAAGTATTTTGCTGGCGCCTCTTCACTGCTATCCGCGACTCGCTCAAACTCGTCGCGTTGACGAATTTCATATCCCTGGAATTTCAAATAGCGTTCAAGCGCGCTTTTTAGCTCTTTGCTTTCTAAGGGCTTACTCACGTAATCATCCATCCCAGCTTGCAAACAAATTTCTTTATCACCATGCATAGCGGCAGCGGTGACCGCGATAATTCTCGGTTGGTGAATACGCGAATTCCGCACAATTTTGGTGCTTTCCAAGCCGTCCAACACCGGCATATGCAAATCCATCCACACCACTTCGAATGCTTGTTGTATCGCGTCGGCAGCTAAAATTTGATCAACCGCTTCACGCCCGTCATTCGCATACGCGGTCTGATAACCTAAACGCTCTAGCATCATTCCAGCCACTTTACGGTTGGTGGGATTATCGTCTACGACCAACATACGTATAGGGAAGCGCTCTCCCAGATTCGGCCGTCCTTGGCGGCGTTCTTGTTCAATCCGATGTTCAGCGTCAGCACCACGCGTCGCATCTGGTACGAACAATAACTGTAATAAGGCTTCCGCCAAATGCGATTCTCGTACTGGCTTTAAAAGATAAGAAGCACCTAGCTGATCTAGTTCTTTTTCACGGTTTTCGGCTTGCATCACAATCGCTAGGACGGGCAATTGCGCCAACTGTCCTGACGCCCGGATGGCATGAATGAAATCGGTTGTCTGCAGATTATTTTGTTCGACGTTCACCATAATCAGAGCCACGTCCTTGGCATCGACTTCCTGCAACTGATGAATATGTTCGAGAATTTGCGCTGGCATCCTATAGCCAGCTAAACGTTGTTGCATGACACGCGCACTGTTGGCATTCTGATCGATCAATAAAACACCCTTGCCACTCAAAGATTTCAATTGTTCGCGCGCCGCCATTTCGCTCGTATTTGGATTAATCGCTGCCTCATCCGTGTACGCTTCAGCCACTATTTGCACCGTAAAGACGCTGCCTTTTCCTTCTACGCTATGCAAGCTGATGCCACCGCCCATCAGTTCTGCCAAACGTCGACTAATCGCCAATCCTAAACCCGTTCCGCCATACTTACGGGTGGTGGCTGCATCGATTTGCGTGAATGCTGAGAACAAATGTTCGACTCGATCAGCAGGTATGCCTATCCCCGTATCTTTAACATGGATCTGCAGCATGTCTTGGCTGGCTGCATCATTGGCGACCAGACTTACCTGAATGATGACTTCCCCTTGCTCGGTGAATTTGACCGCATTACTCAAGAGGTTTAACACAATTTGGCGAACGCGCGTAATGTCGCCGAGAATAAAGCGCGGCACATCGACATCAAATTCATATAAGAGCTCCAGCCTCTTCTGGTTTGCCGCACTGGCCAGCAAGGCGATGCAATCTTCGATCATCTGTTGCAATGAAAACGGTTCGCATTCCAACCCCATTTTTCCCGACTCTATTTTCGAAAAATCCAAAATATCATTAATGATCGTCAACAAAGCATTTCCTGAAGTTCGTATTGTTTCAACATAGTCATTTTGTTCGGCATTGAGCGCAGTACCCGCTAATAAATCGGTCATCCCAATCACCCCATTCATCGGAGTGCGTATCTCATGACTCATCGTTGCCAAAAACGCCGCTTTTGCGTTGGCTGCTTGCAAAGCTTGTCCAGTTTGATGTTCTAAGTCGATCGTTCGCGCCAATACGCGAGCTTCAAGTTCGGCATTTTGCGCTAGCAAAGCATCACGAGATTGTTTCAAGGCATCGGCGGTATGTCCCAACTCATCGCTAATTTGTTTAAATTCGACGAAATTTGTTCGTATCACACCGGGATCGAGATCACCATGACCTAATTTCACGGCTGCGCGAGCAATTGCACTGATACTGACGTTAAGCCGCGCCGCAAACCAAATTCCAAAAGCCGAAGCGATCAAGGCTAACACGACCGCTAATGCGACCGTCTTCTGGCTCTTTTGCTTAATTACATAATTAAAATCTTCTGCTGGCACGGCAATGACCAAGCGCCATTCAGGAAAATTCACATCTGCACTCTGATTGTCCGCCAACACATTTGAGGTTAGGCTGCGTCCCTGATTTAACACCATCGCATGTGCCAGATAATTTTTCTGACTAAATTCAAACTGAAAATTTTCACAAACGCTGCTGCCTTTGCAAAGCACGCTGTTTGCCTGCTCTTCCGGCATCCTGACCGCGCCAGAACTCGTTTTGAGACGCGCTGGCATCGCATGCATTGCATGCCGAATCAGAGGTGAATTTGCCTCAAGAGCGGAAATTCTCGGCACATCTGGAGAGCCCAACAACATGTTTTCGATCGAGGTCGCGACTAGATCACCTCGGTTGTCAATGATGAAAGCGATCGCATTTGGACTGATATCCAGATTATGTAAGGAGTGACTCAACAATTTAAAGGACACATCCAAGGCCAGTACGCCAATGATTTCACGTTGGGCATTGCGCACCACCGTCGCATGCGCGACCTGTAATTGATTACGTGAAAATGAGGGATAGACATCAGTCCATGCACGTCTGTCACTGGCTTGACCTGTCCTATCCGCCGCCTGCATGGCAGCGCTGTACCAAGGACGTGTGCTGGCGTTATAAGGCTGTTTGTCCTTGCCTATCATCATGCGACGATCTAAAGGATAGGCGCTACGATAATGACGGCGAAAACTCTCACCTGGTTCTTGCATCACGACATCCGGCAGGGTATCTTCGTCATACACGTTGATCGCCCGATAGCCGCCATTCAATTGGGCATAACTGATGAATTTGACTAAGCGGGTCCCGCGCATGGCGCCCCATGCCACTTTTTCAAATTGATCTAAACTGGTGAAATTCTTACTATCTGGCTCGCCGTTGACCGCGTCACCATAGCTAGAAAAGGAACTGAGTAGACGTGATGGTTCGGCTAAATCGGCATCCGCAGCTTCACTGGCGCGCAAACTCGCCTGCACCATCACCGCATTGGCAGCATCCACCGCGCTTTGTTGTGCGGCACGATAGGCGAACCAAGTTATGAGCAAGGCAGGCAGCAATACCAGCACACCAATGGCAAATGGTAAAAATAACTTGAGCTGGAGATTCTTCACGCCAACGATGTCCTTTGTAATAGCAAAAAGCGTTCTCTTTGGAAATAAAACGTCGATAAATCAGTATCTAAGGCGTGCTATGAAGTGTCAATCCCTTTCACAAAAGAAGCGACATAAACCGACAAAACATGCGCTGCATAACGCACAATTTGTACCATTGACGACATAGACTAAGCGCAAAAAGCACGATAAGTGCAGTCCCAAAAAACGATGAAATCGAGAGGAAATCCAACAATAATTTCAAAAAAAAAGCAGATTACGAACAATCTGCTTTTTTCTGCATCGGCAAGCGATCAAGAGTCATACGACGCGTCCAAGAGTTTCCTTACATTTTTTGACCACTGAAAGTTCCCTGTCCAGCCTGGTTGCCCTCTGACTGCCACATACCGACCACACCACCAGTTTGCAAATCAATATTCCCAATGAACTTTGCGCCGCCCGCTTTACCACTGCCGGCTAAATGCATTTCACCATCTGGGCTGACTGAGCCACTGACATTAAAATTAAAATTGAATTTGGTCGATTTCCCCATCCCGGTGACATTGCCATTTTTATTCACCATGACGTTGACTGTACCCTCGTCATCACCCGCAAATTTCACAGTATACATCCCGACCACGCCAGACGAGGCGGCACTTGGACTACGCGTTGGCGCAGTCGCGGTAGCAGGCGCAGTATATTGCTGCGCTGCCACCTGTGCAGGTGGTGTTGCTTGAATCGAATTGGCGGCATTGTTTTTGGAAGCCTGAGATGTCGCCTGAATTAGCTGATCTTTGTTCCTGACGGTTTGTACGATTTTATTGTAGTTATCCAGCAGACTGGCCGCAATTAACTTACCTTCTGGCGTTTTGCTGTAGCCGCCGGCGCTGGCCCAACCAAAGCCGCCCCACCCCCAACCACCGAGGCTAAAGTCCATTTTGCTAGCCTGACCTTCGGCACTCGCTACTTGTATCCCAGAGCGGACATCAGCCAATAGCAAGGTGGTTTCCGCTTCCTTAAATTTGACTCCACCAGCCAATCCACCCAAAGCACCGAGAGCGCCACCAAAACGACCTAATAGACCACCGACGGCACCACCGACACCACCCGTATCACTAGCAAATTGCACTGAAGGCGTCATCACAAAATCAGCCGCTTGTAGCTGTCCACCACCGACATTGGAGCCTTGTTGTAATTGGCCAGCATTCGCCAGTTCACGCTCTTGACGAATGTTTTGCATCGCCACACCGCGCTCGACCACCGTGAAACATCCAGATTCTTCAACGATCATTCGCAACATCGTCGATGGCGAGCCCAGCTTATAGTTCGACAACGATGCCAGCATGTGGCTTTGTGGCTCGACTACCGCCAGCGTCCCGAGATTTTTTGCACATTTTTCGATCGCGCCTTTTTGTATGCTCTGTGCTTGTGCTGAAGATATTCCATAGCAACTTAAAAATAGCGCAGCCACAATAGTCAGCGAGGATTGGCGATTCATTGGTCAGGTCCTTTGGTTGAATTTACATGATCATCAGTCATTTTTTTCACAGTATCGCGCAAAAAAATGAAGCTTGCGAGTATAACTTAAATAAACGCCAACATTCGATATCAACCGATGAGAGGTATCCTTGATACGACAATTGCGACAATTACGAGCGGCAATGCAAGCAAGCGCGTCACCATTACGACACGCTTGTTTGCACCTCAATTAAAAAAGAAAAGACAGTTTACTTTGCCGCTTTATTGGCTTTTGCGCGCGCCTGAATATCGCTGTTCCACACATCAATCTGCGCTTCATGCTTGAGTAACTTCGCACCAGGATCGACGGTATACACCGCATGCATAGGCAAATTCACTTCGCCCTTGCCTTTATGCATAGGAAGCTTAATGAGTTTTTGATTGACCCGAACTTCGACAGGCAAAGGAAATTCACTGCCATCAGCAACTTTCCACTGCAAGTGCAAAGTATTACCGACTTTATTTACCAACAAGTCTGGAATAGCGGCATGCCGTAAATAGCCATTAAAAAACCAATGCCAATCTTTGTTCGTGACTTGATTTACGATCTGAATGAATTCTTTCGTCGTGCTGTATCTTGGTGAAAAATTTCCCGGTCTAGGATCATTGCGGCCGTAAATCAACAGCCGAACAGCTTTAAAAAATGCCTCATCACCGATTTGCCCACGCAGCGTATGCAGGATATGTGAGCCTTTAAAATACACATCGTTGCCTGGTCCATTGGACACATCATGTTCACTCATGGAGTGCCCAGTCACCATGGGAAATTTATTCACAATACGAATGCGCTGCTCATGCATGCCGACTTGATAATCACGCTCGCCGCGCAGATATTGCAAGTACAAAGGCTGCATATACGAAGCAAAGCCTTCGTGTAACCAGAAATCGTCCCAGTTCTCATTGGTCATTTGATTGCCGAACCACTCATGCGCGAATTCGTGATGTAAGAGCCAATCATAACCATGCGGGGATTTTTTATAATCATTACCGTAGGCATTGATGGTTTGATGTTCCATACCCAGATGCGGGGTTTCGACGACACCCATTTTTTCATCACCAAATGGATACGGTCCAAATTTGCTTTCAAAAAAATCCAACATCGGCGCAAACTCCGCCATCAGACCCTTAGCTTTTTGCTGATTCCCGGGCAAATACCACATGCGTAAAGGAATTTGATTGCCAAAACGACTTTGGTACACATCTTCCAACAATTCATACGGGGCAACATTAATAGCAATGCCGTAGGTGCTAGGTTGCTTAATCTGCCAATGATAAGTACGCCAACCCTCTTTCTCATCCATCCCTTGCGCCACGCCATTACCAGCCACCACCAAAGGCGACGGTACGCTAATATGCAAGGTCATTAACTTTGGCTTACCCATAGGATGATCGATACAAGGCCAAAACAAATCACAGCCTTCACCCTGCACCGCCGAGGCGATCCACGGTGCTCCCGTCGGCGTTTTACTCCATACAAAACCGCCATCCCACGGCGCACGATTAGCGATCCTTGGCACACCCTGATAAACTATCTTGACTTCGGCACTCGCTCCTTTTTTTAATGCTGTGCTTAAACTCAGAGATAATCGTCCATCTGGATTACTGATCGCTTCTTGGCTTAACACTTGCCCATTGACGCTAACAGAACTTATCGGCAAATTTTTATCTAATTCCAAAACGATGCGTTTCAATTCTGCAGTGGCAGTGAAATTTAAGATCGCCACGCCATTAATACTGCGTGTTTGCGGATCTAATCGCAAGCTCAGATCAGCTTTTTCAAATACCATTGCTAATTGTTCGGGACTACGCTCAGTTCCCGAACTCATGGTAAAAACGCTGGGAATCGAAGACGCTGGCAAAGGCGCTTGCGCGTGCACATTGCCCGCAAAAATCAAGGCAAGGGAAAGACTTAAACTAGAGAGTTTGATCATCATTGGCGTCAATAAGTGAAGATTGTGGAATAGATATATTTAGAGTATACGCGAGGCAATAAAGTTCCTCAAGCTGTCAGTTTAAAGAATTCGCAACTCAGACATGGCATACTACGGAAAAAATTCTCTGGAAAGCCGCATGCTCACCCCTAAAATATTTACCGCCATCCTACTTAATCTAGGCCTAGCGTATGCGCTCACGCAGCCTGTCATGGCACAAGACAAACTGCCCCCCACAGTTGAAAATCTATTGATCAAAGCCGGCTTACAGAAACAACATATGCAAATGCTCGTGATGCCAGCACGTGAAGGGCTTCCGGTATTTAATCACCAGTCCGACAAAATCGTCAGTCCCGCATCCACCTTGAAACTACTCACCAGCTTTATCGCCTTAGATCAGCTCGGCCCGAATTTCCGCTGGAAAACACAAATTTACAGTGAAGCGTCGATTCAAAACCAGCAATTACGTGGAAACCTGTACCTCAAAGGCGGTGCCGATCCGAATTTAACTTTCGACAAACTCAGCCAATTATTACGAAGCCTGCGTCAACAAGGTCTGCGTGACATCGTCGGTGACATCGTGCTTGATCGCAGTTACTTTCAACCGACCAGACCAGAAATAAATGCGCCCATCTTTGATGAAAATCCATCGGCCTATTACAACGTGATTCCGGATGCATTACTTGTACACAGCAATATCAGTGGCTTTGCCATCAATGCCGATACCAGCACGGTCGATGTCAAATTAACGACACCGATGGATAATCTACTGTTGAACAATCAGATGTCATTAAGCAACGCCCCATGTAGTGAATGGAAAAATAGCTGGCAAGCACCACAGGTCACCATCACGGAGCAAACCCAAATCAACATTACGGTGCGCGGCACCTTTCCCAAAAATTGTCAAACCAATGTCTATCTCAATCTAATCGAGCGAAATAATTTTATCGGCAGCATGATACGTGCACTGTGGAAGGAGTTAGGCGGTAACTGGCAAGGACAAATCGTCGATGGCACGGTACCACCTACCGCCAAGTTATTACTGCAAAAAGATTCAGAAACGCTTGCCGACACAATCCGCATTATCAATAAATTTTCTGACAATGCGATGGCGCGTATTTTGTTTTTGACCATGGGCGCAGAGTCGCCGATCGCCAAAAATTTTGCTGACACCAGCCAGGCAGCCAATGCTGTCGTACGCGACTGGTTTGCCCGTCATGGGATCGTAGACAGTGGTTTGGTGATAGAAAATGGCTCAGGCTTATCGCGACTTGATCGTATTAGCGCGCAGCAGTTAGCCGGGATTTTACGTGTCGCTGCGAATAGTAATTGGTATCCAGAATTCGCCACTAGCTTACCTATCGTCGGCATTGATGGCAGCATGCGTTCACGTTTGAAAGCCAGCATGGCAGAAGCCAAAGCGAGAATCAAAACGGGTTACCTAAAAAACGTCATGGCCATCGCTGGCTATGTACGCGATGTTCAAGACAAAGACTGGATCGTCGTGGCGATTATCAATACCGATGAACAAGCCGCCAGCAAGGGCAAAGCGGCATTAGATGAAGTCATTAACTGGTTAGCCAATGGCAGGCAGTAAGGACATCGAGCCATGGGAACTCTACCGAATTGACAGCTCATACCCAAGATCCTGTCGTTGGTCTAAAAAACCGAAATTAGCAAAGCTTTTTGTATAAAGTGCAGCTCTTGTTCACATGACGTTTAAGGAGTTCACATGATAGGCTTTTTAATCTGGATCGTATTGTTTGTGCTGTGTTGGCCATTAGCACTGATCGCCCTACTGATGTATCCCATCATATGGCTACTAACACTACCATTTCGCTTGATCGGTATTAGTGTCGAGGCCATTTTTGAACTACTGCGTGCAATCTTGTTTTTACCTGCACGAATTCTAGGTGGAAAACCACGTTAAAGGCTTTCCGCTGACATTGTCATTGGCATTGAATTTAATGCCCGCTTTTAATGCACAGTATTGAACAGATCCTGTAATTCTTCGCACCAGTCTTCAGCATCATGCAAGCTGATGCCGAGATACTGACACACCATGGCACCGGCTTTATGCCACTCTGGAAAAACATCTTGGCCTTCGTATTTTTGAATCGCGTATTCAGCTAGAGCGGATAAGGCAATCAGGCCACGCACGCCATCTTCGGTCGAGGTGTCCTCTAAGGTTCGATAATCATGATGTAGCAAAATCGCCGTATAGACTTGCTCTGGCAATCCCCAAGTCCGCGCCATCAAAGAACCAATTGAGGCATGATTGGTAATGTGATGTTGATCTTCGATCTGCGTCAAAGGCAGGTCAAATTCGCTATTCGCCTTTTTCCAAGTATCAACATAATCAGGAAACCGCTCCATCAAAATTGGCACCCCGATATCGCAAAATAAACCAAACGTGTGTGCCACATCAGGAGAGCAAACGGGCAAACGACGTACCATTGCGCTCAAGGCTTGCGCTCGTTTGCTAGAAAAATCCCAAAATTTGCCCATCGAACTTGCGCTACTCGTGATGGATTGACGGGCGATGATGCCGGTCATCAAAGTCCCAGTTTGATTAATCCCAATTAAACTCACCGCATGATCAACCGATTGCGCTTTGAGACGCAAACCAAAGAACGACGAATTCGTCAGCTTCAACAAGGATGCCGCCAATGCCACATCATTGGCAATGATCTTTGCCAAGCCCTTTGCACTCGGGTCATCCTTATTCAACTCTTTCTGCAAATCCACCAATAAACTAGGCCGTGGAGGAATACGGATGGTTTTTAATAAACTATCCACCGCTTGCTTATCAGTCACCGGGGCTCGGACTTGTTGATTCATGTTAAGGTCAAAATAAGGTCAAAAATTATAATGAATTACCTGCTCTTGTTTGCCCGACATTAGACATTATTTCCAAGTGGAAATCAATTCAACATTGCAAAAATAAGCACTAATTTTATTTTAAAGGTATAGCCAATTGTCTATCAACCGGTACCGCCGTCACGCTATTTTGCGGAGAACCTTCAATTAACTTGTCAGAATAAGTCAGATAGACCAAGGTATTGCGCTCGACATCGACCATGCGAACGATACGTAGTTTCTTAAACAAAATTGACAAACTCTGATTAAAAACTTCCTCTTGCTGTTTCAATGGCTTTTCAAAACTAATTGCACCAACCTGACGACACGATATCGAGGCCTCGGCTTTGTCCTCAGCTAGGCCCAAGCCTCCTTTAATCCCACCAGTCTTAGCGCGAGAGACATAACAAGTCACGCCTTTCACTTTCGGATCATCATAAGCTTCCACCACAATTTTGTGATCGGGGCCTATGAATTTAAACACGGTATCCACACTGCCAATTTTTTGCGCATGCACCATTCCGGAAGTCATCAATAAAATCAATGCGACTACTTTTGTCCGTTTCATATTTCATATTCCTTGTAAGAAAACACCCCGTTCACTTTACACCTATTTTCAGTTTGCTCAAATCGATGCCAGCCGACTCTGAGACCATAGCACTAATTTCCTGCTACAATCTTGCCCCATGTTCTCTTTATCCCTTTTTCATCGCCTACGTCGCGCCAACAGGCTCGTGATCGCTGTGTTATTCCTTTACGGACTAACCCTCAGCGTTGCGATGGCGGCGCCTATGGTGGAGGGAAAAGGCATGAGCATGCTGTGTACCAGCACCGGCATCAAGTTCGTCAATGAATCAGGCAAGATCGTTGACGGCAAAACCACCACGCACACTTTAGAGTGCTCGTTCTGCGTGCCGACAGCAATTGCTCCTGCTCTGCCTGCGATGGATGTATGCCCACCTGTACACACGCTTTCTTACGCGACATTATCTATCCCAGCAGCACGACTTGCTGCCATTGTTTCCGCGCCCCTGCCCGCTCGTGGGCCACCACAGTTCAACTAAATCACACTATCGTCCGCACACAACTTTTGTTTGTGCGACAAATTATGACGAACTTTACCGCGTGAGCATCAAGCAACGCGCGTTCTGATCGTTCGATTATTGATTTATTTGTGCGCTATCAACGCAGGCCAAGCACGGTCTGCGCCAAGTTGCCACAGCTGTTGAACTTTAGCTTATGAAAACCTCTTTCCAACAAAACGCGATCGCGTTTGCCATTGCTGCCGCATTCCCGATTATTTCTGCAACTGCGTTTGCCGATGACAAATCCCTCGAAGATCTACAAACTCGCAAAGATCAAGTCGAGCGGGTCACGATTAAAGGCGATCGCCCAACCACTTTACCAACCGAAATCCCAACGACAATTGAAGGCATCAGCGCCAAACAATTAGAGAACAGCATCAATGCAATCGATGCAGAAGACGCGTTAAAGTATCTGCCAAGTCTGTTGGTTCGTAAGCGTTATGTAGGCGATTACAATCACGCCGTATTAGCAACACGCGCCTCTGGTACAGGCAATAGTGCGCGTTCGATGGTGTATGCAGACGGCATACTTTTGTCAAATTTACTCGGCAATGGCGCAACCTATACACCACGCTGGGGCTTGGTAACGCCTGAAGAAATCCAGCGCGTTGATGTTTTGTATGGCCCATTTTCTGCAGCCTATTCAGGCAACTCGGTTGGTGCGGTCGTTGACTATGTCACGCGCATGCCAGAAAAATTCGAAGCGCATGCCAAGTTAGTCGGCTTCTCAGAAAATTTTCAAGAGTACGGCACCGATAAAAAATTCAGCGGCAAACAATTGAGTGGCAGCCTCGGTGATAAGCAAGGCGCATTTTCTTGGTGGGTGAATATCAATCGTTTGGATAGCGACGGACACCCGATTGCTTTCACCAATAAATTAGTTTCTGCTGGCGTCACTGGCACCGCCGGAAAACCCGTTACTGGTGCTATCGCTGGTAAAAATCCGCAAGGCCAAGATTGGTGGTTAATGGCAGCAACAGGCCAATATCACACTATCCAAGATCACGCCAAAGTCAAAATCGCTTACGACATCACACCAACACTCAGAGCTAGTTACACTTACGGAGTATGGCGCAACGATATGGATAGCACAGTAGAAAGCTATTTGCGCGATGCTTCAGGCAATGCAGTTTACAGCGGCGACGTGAATATCGCGGGTAAAAAATATACGATCAATCCTACCGATATGGCGAATAGCAAAAATCAGCTTGAGCATATCACCCACGGTCTGCACGTGAAGAGCAACACCAAAGGCGCTTGGGATTGGGAAGTCGCGGCGAGTTTGTACGACTACAACAAAGACATTGCACGTGCACCGACAGTCGCAATCCCGACGGCAAATTCCGGTGGTACTGGTCGTATCACCGACGGCAGTGGCACAGGATGGAATACCTTTGCGTTGAAGGGTATCTGGCGTCCAAACGCAGAGCACACAACAGAATTTGGCTATCAACGAGAAGCCTTCCAACTGCGTACGCTCGTTTCTGACACCGCAGATTGGATCAATGGCGCACCAAGCAAACGCTTCTCTGCTTTCCAAGGCGATGCTGAATTAAACAGTTTTTATTTGCAAGATGCATGGCGCATTAATTCGACTTGGAAAACCATTTTGGGTGGCCGATTTGAACAATGGTCAGCGCATGATGGTGCCATTTCGAATGCGACCACCACTTTGGGATTTGTTGATCGCGACGAAAACTATTTTTCACCCAAGGCTGCAGTCGCGTTTCGAGCGAGTGATGAGCTGACACTCAAAGCCTCACTCGGTCGCGCGGTGCGTATGCCCACCGTGTCTGAGCTCTATCAAGGTACAGTATCGACCCAAACCATCGTCAACAACGATCCGAATCTCAAGCCTGAAAAATCGTGGACGAGTGAATGGAGTGCAGAACAATCATTGAACGATGGCAAAGGTTTATTGCGCGCCACCTTCTTCCATGAGGACACGGTCGATGCCTTGTACTCACAAACCAATACCTTGCTCACACCGAATATCACCAATATTCAAAACGTCGACAAAATTCGCACGAATGGTTTAGAGCTGGCCTATCAAAACAGTGATGTCTTCGTTTCTGGACTAGACCTCGCAGCCAGTGTCACTTATGCCGATTCCAAAATCGTCAAAAATGACAAATTCCAAAAGAGTGTAGGCAAGTGGCAACCACGTGTTCCGCAATGGCGCGCCAACTTTGTCGCCAGCTATCGTGCCAATGACAAGCTGACGACGACGTTTGGCGTTCGCTACAGTGGTCGTCAATACGGTTCATTAGACAATAGCGACAACAACGCTTTCACTTACTTTGGTTTTTCTAGTTTCTTGGTCGCTGACCTGCGCGTCCGCTACAAGTTAGATAAACAATGGAGCGCTGCGATTGGTATCGATAATCTCAATAACAAAAAATATTGGGCTTTCCACCCTTATACGCAACGTAGCGTTGTTGCTGAGTTGAAGTTTGATTACTAACTGAAGGTCAGATTGCGAATATCTTACGCGATGAACGTGTACGACTGAACTTGAAAAGGACTTTGGGTGATGAGCCTAAATGTCCCCACTCCCGCATACGGGAGAGGGCTAGGGTGAGGGTGATTCAGAAACCGCACTGCCATTTCACAAGACAAGAAGTGAAAAGACAGCGTGGTTTAGATTTTTGAATATCGTAAATCTAGTCTGACACCCCCTCATGCCCGCCCCTTCTCCCGCTTGCGGGAGAAGGGAGTTACCAGTATTGGGATCAAGTCCGACTTGAGCTCATGTGAATTGCAGATTTACTCAAAAGAGATAAGGATTTTAAGATGACTTGCAAATCAGTGTTATCCCTCAAGCGTCGACAATTTCTGGCGATTAGCTTGGCTTTGGGTCTATCAGCTTGCGACAAAAATGCAGTCAGTTTCAATAGCATCGACATCACTGGCGCAGACTATTGTCGCGACTTCAAACTCAGCGATAGCGACGGAAAAGTCCGACAGCTAGCTGATTTCAAAGGTCGTTACGTCTTGGTCTTTTTTGGTTTTACACAATGCCCAGACATCTGTCCAACGGCACTCGCACGCGCCGCGGAAGTGAAGCAAAAACTCGGTAAAGACGGTGATCAGTTACAAGTCATCTTTATCAGTATTGATCCCGAACGCGACACCGCTGATTTAATGCGTGCTTATACCCAAAATTTTGATGCTAGCTTTCTTGGCCTGCGCGGCAGCGATGAACAGACAAAACAAGTTGCCGATGAATTTAAAGTCTTCTATGCTAAGGTCGCCACTGGCAGTAGCTACACCATGGATCACTCCACCTTGAGCTATCTATTCGACACCAAAGGCAAAATCCGATTGGCAATGCGACACGAACACAATGCAGATCAATTTGCAGCTGACATTCGCCAACTGATGAAGCAAGCATCCTGAGTTCTTTATTTTTTACTTTGTAGTAAATAAATTTTTATGTAGTCCCCACCACCGAAAGGAAAGACCATGAAACAAATCATCACTCCCCTCTTCGCTGCACTCAGCTTAACACTCAGTGCTGCTGCGTTTTCTCAAGTCGCGGTAAAAGATCCATGGGTACGCGCCACAGTCGCTCAACAAAAAGCAACCGGTGCCTTTATGCAATTGACCGCAACACAAGACGTGAAGCTGATCTCTGCAACTTCACCAGCAGCAAAAATGGTCGAAATTCACACCATGGAAATGGATAAAGACGTCATGAAAATGCGTCAAATCATGAGCCTCGATTTGCCAGCAGGTAAAGCAGTCGAATTAAAACCTGGCAGCTACCACGTGATGTTGATGGGCTTAAATGCGCAAGTGAAAGAAGGTGATATCGTGCCTTTGACCTTGACCGTTGAAGGCAAAGACAAAAAGACCCAAACCATCGAAGTCAAAGCAGTGGGTAAAGCAATGAATACCTCTGCACACAAGATGAACCACTAAACGAATACTGCTGTTCAGTTAAACCCAAAAGATCGAGGTGTCATCCCTGCGTAAGTAGGCCCATATTCCCTCTCCCGCATGCGGGAGAGGGTTAGGGTGAGGGTAGTTCAGATATTGCATAGTAATTTTTAAGGCAAAGTAGCGCAGAAGTCGCTTTTTTTACTTAAATATTGCTAGTCAAAGCTAAAACTCCCTCATACCCGCCCCCGACCAAAGCATTCAGGAGCAGGCATTCCGTGTGAATGGCATTACGCAAAGCAATGCTCAACTGAACAGCATGAACACCAAACAAATAAAGAAAATATGCAAAAAGCAGGAGGGAAAATGAAGTCCAATTTATCGATGTTTTTCAGCACGATGCGTTGTTTCAATGTCGCTGCGATTGTGGCATTAGCGATCTGGCACGGCTATGCCTTTTATCTGAATCAAGCGATACAGAGAACACCGCCAACGCCAGTCATTGAACTCAAGCTGATAAGTCCAACAAGTCACCAAACACAACACCACGCAATACAAGTGATGCAAGCAAACAATGCCATCCATAGCGCAATCTAAATCGACATCATGAAAAAAATTTTATTACCTCTCTGCTTACTCACTTTCGCCAACATCGCCAACGCCCATGTCACGCTAGATCAAGCCAAAGCAAAGGCAGGCAGCTATCACAAGCTCACATTTAAGGTCGGGCATGGCTGTGAAGGTAGCACCACACACACCGTCAAAATCGTACTACCTGAAGCAGCGACTGGCGCCAAACCCATGCTTAAACCAGGCTGGAAAATCGACACGGTCAGCCAAACCCTGAGCAAGCCCTATGAGTCGCACGGCAAAAAGATCAGCACAGGCGTAAGAGAAGTAACTTGGAGCGGCGGCCAATTACCTGACGCTTTCTACGATGAATTTTCAATCCAAGTCAAACTCAGTGATGAAGTCGGCAAGCTGTATTTCAAAGTCACCCAACTCTGCGAAAAAGGTCGTCTCGATTGGATAGAAATTCCAGCAGAAGGCCAAAGCAGCAAAGGATTAAAAGCGCCTGCCCCGGTTCTCGAAGTCGAAGCGAAGAACGAGCCTGCACCACATCACTAAGCCATCTGACATTCTGCTTACTGAATTTGTATGAGCAAAGGCAGCAGCATTCACTGCCTTTGAAAACATTTGTTCCAATCACTTTTGACTCTGTTTTTACAATTGAAAAATCCCATCAAAGCTTCTTGGAAACGCCCCGCCACCTGGTTTCGCTGGCATCGCTGGCTTGGTTATCTGATCGGCTTGCAATTACTCGCGTGGATATTAGGCGGTTTGTTATTTGCCATTGTGCCCTTTCAAACCCTAGTCAAAGGAAAAGATCTCGTCAGCAAACCTAGTCTCAATTTTCCTGAGCAATGGCAAATAGATCCTAGCAAATTCCCAAGCGAACATGGCGCTTTGCAAGGCTTACAAAGCATCGTGTCTGCACAAGGCTTGGCTTTGCGACTGCAATTCAAAAATAAAAGTCTTGTTACCGACCTTCACGGCGCGCCACTCAATGCACCGACACGAGAACAGATTCAAACTTTCGCCAAACAAATTTATCGCGGCGATGGCGATTTCGTAGCGGTACAACACCTCTCCTCCGTACCAACGCAATTAGCCATCGTCAAAGAGCTAGGTGCGCGCAAGAATGTTTGGTTGGCACAGTTCAATGATAGTCAGAGAACGCGCCTTTATTTTGACGCCAACACGGGCGAGTACATCACGGTTCGCACCGATGCTTGGGTCTGGTACGACTTTTTCTGGCGCTTGCATGTGATGGATTATTCTGAGGGAGAAGATTTCAACAATACTTTGCTACGTATAGCGACGATATTCGCCTTCTTGATGATGGTGACAGGTCTGGTTTTGAGCGTGCGGAATTTGTTGCGTAAGCGGTTTTGATGAAAATCGTGACTCATAACGGCAATGCAAAAGGAAATCTACATTTTCACTATGCCTCCAATTCTTATTCTCCTTAATGAACGGCAATAGTAGGAATGTAAAAACTATTGACTTGACTCTCGCAAACCGATTGATAGAATGACCAGCTTTCGTAATGACGCTTTTCATCAATTTTTTAGTACAGCTGAAATTCTGAAAAGTTAGAGAAAAACGTTTATTCATGCGGGTTTGGAGGGTTTCAATTGAAGAGCATTATGCGTCAAAGGCCTTTTTCACCCGTCATTTCACCGTCTATATCTAATTAAATTTCATGAAGATATTACTGTCTCGCGTCATTTCAGCTGTAGTTTTCTTTAAGTTGTTATCTCCAACTCTCGTGTTCTCATGTACGCCTCCTGCTCCATATTCTGAGTCTCAAGAGGAGCAAAGAATTAAGTCATATAGGGAAGCTCATTCTGTATTTACCGCCACAATCGTTAAAGTTAAGAAGGTGGTTATTAGGGAAATGGACTTCGATATGCCTGGTGAGATAGTAGTTTTTAAAATAGATCGTATTTTTAAGGGTAAAAGGAAAGCAGGTGAGCTTTACACAACGAAGACTAATCTCTCAAACGGGTCTTGCGGAATTAGCGCCCTTAATGATCCTCCTTGGTTGGAGGTTCCGCCAGGCGACAAGCCTATAAAAATGTCTCGCCAATGGATTATTTATAGTTATAGTGATGGGAAATCGGTAGACGCTCTTAATCGCGGTGGTTCAGCTCTGCCCGTAAATATCAGTTCTAATGGTCTAGATTTTGAATCTCTTGAGGCGCTTCATCAGTCCGAGCTGAAAGCAAAAAAGAATGCGCGGCAATCAAAACATTGAAAATATTTAACTCAACAATCGACTCAGACGCTACGCGCCAGTCATCTTTACATTGAGACACCGCCCATGGCGCGCTTAGAAATTCTCGAAGAAAGTGTTTCATTTCCACTTGAGCTTGCCCCAGGCACGGCAAGTTACTCAGGTGTGCCGGACTCAGTGCTTGAGTTATCGGCACACGTCAAACCATGGCATTTGGTTGGTTGGCACGATGAAACTTCGAATACATTTGGTCTCGCAAAAAAACATCAATCTGTTGTAGTCGATCGAGCGGGAATAGCTAGCCTTTCGGTTAGTTTCATGCGTCCAGCCAAAGGGCGCGGCTGGGTTTCCCTTGAAGCAAAGAGCAAAGAAGGCATAGCCACAGTGGTACTGCTTCAAACGCTTATCTACAGCAGCGAGGCATTAGAATGGCTACAAGCGAAGCAAAAAATGTTGGAATCATTGTTCGCCTATCCACTAGCCTTCGATGATTACGGTTCGGGCTACTAATGCAAGTTAAATAGCGTAACCCTGCAGTCGCGTTGGACCGCCAACAACTTGCGCTTGTTAGTTCTCTCAGAGCGGTGCGGTGCGGTGCAGTGCACTCCACCTCCTTCACTTTCACGATAAATATCGCGTCTAGGTCGTGAAAGTCTTTTGACAAACATTTGCCATCGTCGACAAGGCGATAAGCAAACATTGAGCTATCTGAAAACACATTCAGCCCAGTGCGCAATAATTTGCTTTACACTTATGCGCCGTCAATGCCAACTCAATGATCTTGTTTGTCGATTCAAGGATTAAGAGCTGACTTTTAGGACTACTTATTGAACTTGGCTGTTTAACTTGACTGCTCGACTCAATTGCCCATTTCGCGCTTTTCGCCTTTAGCCAGACACTAACTCCGTACCATGCTCAAAAAACTCGTCAACTATTTCTTGCAAGGCTTACTGTTTATCTCGCCTTTAGCTTTAACCGCTTACATTCTCTTGCTTTCATTTGAATTTACCGATGGATTGTTAAGAGAGAGCTTAGTCATGTTGATTGGTCATGACATTCCTGGCTTGGGCTTAATGATCATTGTCATGCTGTTGATTTGCGTTGGCTATTTTGGGCAAACCTTTATCGCGCAACCCATCAAGCGTTTAATCAGAAAATCCATCGCGAATATTCCTGTATTGAATGAAATCTACTCGTCACTCAATGATCTTTTTTCGGCTTTTGTCGGCGATGAGAAAAAATTTAATCGCCCGGTTTTGGTGCTGATCAACCCCGAAGCCAAGTTAGAAAAACTAGGCTTTTTGACTGAACATGATCTGTCGATCTTAGGTCTTGAAGACAAAGTGGCCGTGTATTTTCCGCACTCGTACAACTTTTCTGGTGAGTTGTTTATCGTACCGAGCAATCAAGTACGCGCGATTGATATCAGCCCGACTAATGTGATGAAATTTATCGTCTCTGGCGGTGTTTCTCAGCTAGAGAATAAGCACCTAGATTAAGAGCGCAATTGTTTGAGTCAATCATAAATAATTTTAATGGCGCATTACCATTCAATAATGGTTAAAGCTCTGAGAAGGCGCTTATCGTTCCTGAGGTGTACGAGTTCTCAGCTTCTTTTATCCTTAAGTCGGAAGAAGATGTCTATTTTTGCAGTGCAAGGTTTCATACCTTGATTTCCAAAGTCGCAATCTTGTCAGCTTCGATACGAAAAAGGTAGCGAAGATCAATCTGATTTCCAGGGAAGTTACCCGTTAAACGACCAGTGACAACGGTTAGATCATTTTGCTCCACGCATCCAAGTATCTCAATTGCATAAGTATATTTATTTGATGCTGCCGCTTTCCATTGCTTAATCTGATCAATCCCCTTGTAAGTTTTTCCTTCATCTTTTACAACCGCAATCTCAGTGAAACATGCTGCTATGGTTTCACTATCACCTTTATCAGCGAGGAAATAGCTTGCGATTGGTTTGGGTAGTTGGACTTGCATGTTATTGACCTCTTAAAATGACGTGAAAATCGACGTGGGCGATCTAAATTGATATGTCGCTAGGATGGGGCTAAACTCAGCATTTAACAAGAACCCACTAAAAAGTAAGGTACACACAAAAAAGTATGCAGAAGCAATGGACTCCCGTATCTGCCGCAGATGGCGTAGAGCAGGCACTAAAGATTATTGAAGGAAAGTGGAAGCTCGTGATTCTTTTTCATTTATTCGATGGGAAGCTATTGCGATTTTCCGAACTAGAAAAAGCCATTCCCGCGATCACACAAAAAATGCTCACTCAACAGCTTCGCCAATTAGAGAATGACGGAGTGATCAAACGAATCGTGCATCCACAAGTGCCACCGAAAGTTGAATACTGTCTAACCGAATGGGGCCAAGCAATGTGCCCTGCGCTCGATGCGTTGTTGACATGGGGATCTACGCGCACTAATGCAGATTGATTTTCAATCGTGTCAAGGAAATTAAACATGTCTCGAATTTTTATGCGCGTTAAACGCGAATCTCAACTATCTATTAATTGGCAGCATTCCCAACGAGACATTTAGCTAGCGTCATTCAACAATTTAATGCTCCCTTTGCGTTAACATATTTCTTCGCAAGGATGTTCGTTTTGCGCATACAGGCTCAAATTATGGATACTCCTTCAAAGACACTGTTCAAGCCTCACTTTTTGAAATGCATTTCTATCGGTGAAGCACCTCCCCCCAAAGCCTTGTAAAGGGCGATGAGATTGCTCATTTCTGCGCGGCGTAATTCAAGAAGTGATAGTCGTGCTGCATGCATTTGCCTTTGCGAATCGAGCAATTCTAGCCGGCTTTCAATACCTGCACGGTAACGCAAATTCAATAGCTCAAGCCGTTTTTCTGCACTCCGTACGACCGATTGCTGTGCCTCGATCTGAGGAGCATAAGTTTCACGACCAGCGAGGCCATCCGAAACTTCGCGGAATGCGATCTGGATTGCCCTTTCATATTCTGCAACAGCACTGGACTTACGAACTTCAGCCAATCGCAACTCGGAACGTAGTTTTCCTGCACTGAAAATTGGCACAGTGATTTGAGGTACGAAGTTCCATACGCTCCTTTCGTTGCCAAAAAGATTCCGCATTTCAGGACTGCTGTAACCGAAAGAAGACGTCAAGGAAAGGCGCGGAAAAAATGCGGCACGCACCACGCCTATGTCGGCATTAGCCGCCCGTAAATTATTTTCGGCTTGCAGAATATCTGGACGGTTTATCAACAATTCGGAAGGCAAGCCAGATTGTAAAGCGTATCGAGGTAGCTGTTCTAGCAGCGGGGCGACTGGTAAATCATCTGGTAGCTCTACGCCAAGCAACAACCGCAAAGCATTACGTGCCTGTGCGACAGAACGGGTACGCCCCTGTAGATCTGCCTCGGCACTAGCGACCTGCCCTTCTGCCTGTGCTATATCAAGTCCGCTGACTTGATTAGCAGCTTTTAATCCACGCGCGAGATCCAAGGACTTTTGCCAATCCAGCAATGTCTGTTTGGCTACTTGCAGTTGTTCCTGAGCGACCAATTCAACGCAGTAAGCATCTGCGACCGCGGCGATTAAAGAAATCTGAACCGCTTTTCTTCCTTGTTCACTCGCCAGATAGCGCTCGAACGATGCATCAGATGAGGCGCGCGCCCGTCCGAACAGATCAACTTCAAATGCATTCATGCCAAATGCAAAACTAAACTGGGTTCCAATATCAGTTGCGTTACTACGTTGGCGTACGACGCCAGTGGCTACGTCGATAGAAGGCAATTGGGCCGCACGCTGAACGCCGAATTGTGCCTTAACGGCTTCGACATTCAATGCAGCTAATCGCAAATCTCGATTATTCGTCAATGCAAGCTCTATCAGACGTTGTAAACGTCGCTCGGGAAAAACCACTTGCCAGTCCAGCTGAACTGCACTAGTCGAACTGTCGATCGATTGTGTCAATGGATAATTCTTCGGAACCGGTGCCGCCGGCAGCATTAAGACAGGCGTCAATGAACACGCTGATAGCTGCAGGGCAATTAGTAGTGTAAGAACACGCTGCTTCATTGAATCACATCCTTCTGCTCCAAAGCAGTGTCTGACAGTTGTGTTGCGTGCATGGCTTTAATTCGTTCTTGTACCCTCATAATAGATACAAAAAATATCGGAACAAAGAATATAGCCAAGAAAGTCGCGCTGACGATGCCCCCAAAAACTCCGGTGCCGATTGCGTGCTGACTCTCAGCACTAGCGCCAGTCGCAAGCATTAGTGGCAACACACCGAGGCCAAATGCGAGCGAGGTCATCAAAATTGGCCGCAAACGCAGACGCGAAGCCATAAGCACAGCTTCTGTCACACTCTTACCTTGCTCACAAAACTGTTTCGCCACTTCGACGATCAAGATTGCGTTCTTTGTGGAGAGACCAATTACGGTAATCATGCCAATCTTGAAAAATACATCGTTCGGCAATCCACGTAGCAACACTGCAGTTACTGCACCTAGGAGGCCCAAAGGTACGACAAGTATGACAGTCAACGGAATACTCCAACTTTCATAAAGTGCCGCAAGCACCAGAAATACGACCAACATCGACAAAATCATCAACATCGGTGCTTGTGTTGCTGATTGCCGCTCCTGTAAGGATTGCCCTGACCAATCTACACTAAAACCTGGTGGAAGTTGTGCCGCCAAACGTTCTATTTCCGCCATCGCTTCACCACTAGAAATACCAGGTGCGGCGGCACCAGAAATTCGCGTAGAAGGAAAGCCCTGATAGCGCACCATCTGAAGTGGAGTTTCATTCCACATCGGACGCACCAACTCAGACAAGGGAACCATTCCTCCATTCAAATTGCGCACATGTAGCTTAAGTACATCGTCAATTTGCATGCGCGCTGATGCATCTGCCTGAATAATGACTTGCTGCATACGTCCAGCGTTCGGGAAGTCGTTAATGTAAAGTGAGCCCATTGCGGTAGATAGCGTGTCGCTAATATTTGTGAAAGAAACTCCCATGGCTTCAGCTTTTCCCCTATCGACGTCGAGACGAATACTTGTACCATTAGGCAGCCCTTCTGGGTAGACGCCAGATAGCTTTGGACTCTTCGCCGCGAGTTTTATCAATTGTAATTCAGCAGACTTCAATGCCGCATAGCCCTGATTGGCACGATCCTGCAGTCGCAAGCTAAAGCCAGAGCTAGTGCCCAGTTCTTCGATCGCTGGTGGTAATTGATGCATGACCGTCGCTTCGGCGACCTCCGACATCGCGGCCGATGCTATTGCCATTTCTGCTTGTGGCGAGGTCCCCTTTCGTTTATCCCAATCCTTCAGGGTCGCGAAACCCATCGCAGCATTCGATCCAGAACCAGAGAATCCGAAGCCAAGTATCGATAAGCTCGAATCGATACCTGGACGCGATGCAGTGTGTTGTTCAAATTTCTTCACGACTTCTAAGGTGCGCTCCGCAGTGGCATCTGCCGGCAACTGAATAACCGTCATAAAGTAACCTTGGTCTTCTTCGGGCAAAAACGCCGAGGGCAAAAACTTGAGTCCCATAACTAGTGCCAGAGTCAATACAGCAAATACCAACATCACACGACCGGAGCGCAAGATTAACTTGGCGACTCGTGATTCATAACGACATGTCAGCTGCGCAAACCACCGGTTAAACCAGCCCAAAAAGCCCAGCTTGTGATGATGCATTGGACTAAGGGGCTTCAGCATCGTCGCGCAAAGAGCTGGCGTCAAGGTGAGCGCAAAAAATGCAGAAAAAAGAATTGAGACAGCCATCGATATACTAAATTGCTGGTAAATCACACCGACGGAACCACTTGCAAACGCCATGGGAATAAACACGGCGGTAAGCACCAACGTTATACCAACGACAGCGCCAGTGATTTCCTGCATTGCCTTGATCGTTGCATCACGAGGAGATAAACCTTCTTGCGCCATAATACGCTCAACACTCTCGATGACGACGATCGCATCATCAACGATAATACCGATCGCCAACACCATGCCAAACATAGTTAGTACGTTGATTGAAAATCCCGCTAGCAACATCACGGTAAATGTACCCAGTAAAGCGATAGGCGCTACGATGGCTGGAATCAACGTATAACGGATGTTCTGAAGAAAGAGAAACATCACCAGAAATACCAACACCATCGCTTCCACTAGCGTATAAATGACTTTTTGAATTGAGAGTTTGACGAACGGTGCAGTATCGAACGGGATGGAATAGCTCATACCCGTCGGCAAAACTTTATTCAGATCATGTAGTCTTGCCTTAACTGCGTCTGCTGTCCTAACAGCATTCGCGCCTGGCGCAAGTTGAATCGCCGCCGCTGTCGCAGGCATACCATTCTCGCGGATAGCCATCCCGTAAGACTGTGCGCCCAACTCAACCCGCGCGACGTCACCCAATAAAACTTTTGATCCGTGGGTATTGGCTTTGAGAATAATGGCAGCAAATTCTTCCGAGTTAGTGAGTTGACCTTGCACTGTCATCGGTATGGTTACGCGCTGTCCAGGGATAGTAGGCGATCCGCCAAGACTTCCTGGTAAAATTTGGGCATTCTGTTGACTGATGGCGCTGGACAAATCTGCCATGGTTAAACCGTAGCCAATCAGTTTAACTGGATCGACCCAGATTCGCATAGCCTTTTCGGCACCAAACAATTGCACACGTCCAACGCCATCGATACGGCGCAATTCATCCACCATATTACGCGCCATGTAATCACTTAATTCAACTTCACTAAATTGGCCGCTCTCTGCTTTCAATCCGATGATCATCAAGAATCCCGAGGACGCAGATTCCACAATCAATCCATTCTGACGCACGACCTGAGGTAACCGTGCCTCAACCGATTTGAGTTTATTTTGTACATCAACCTGCGCCATCTCTGGATCGGTACCTGGCTTGAAGGTAATCGTAATCGACGCTGAACCAGAGGTATCAGCGGACGACTCGAAGTACAATAAATTTTTCACACCGGATAGTTCACGCTCTATCAGATTTAACACGCCATCATTCATGGCTTGCGGCGAAGCTCCTGGGTAAGTTGCCATAATGGTGACGCTAGGCGGAGCAACCGACGGATAACGTGCAACCGGAAGCTTCGAAACAGAAATCACTCCGATCAAAATGACGAACAAAGCGATCACCCATGCGAATACCGGACGATGAATAAAGAACTTAACCATAGCAATGTATCCTTAAAAATCAGCGTGCAATGGTTTTTTCGACCGGGCGTTCAAGCAGTTTCACCATCAAGCCGTCAGACAATCGTTCCATGCCGTCAATTGCGATGCGTTGACCTTTTTTCAAACCCGACACCACACGATAATTACCCTGAGATAGCTCTCCAACTTCAACTGGAGTAAGTTGTGCCAAGTTCTGGGAATCAATCGTCCAGACATGTGCTTTACCACCCAAGCGAACCACCGACTGTTGTGGCACTGTCAAAGCATCGCCATAACTCGCCAGCGGAACCCGAACTTGTACGAACATTCCAGGTAGCAGTTGTCGCTTTGGATTTTCGACCTGCACGCGCAATAGCACATCACCCGTACCTGAATCGACATTTATGCCTGTAAATAAGATCTGACCAGGGCTCTCGTACATATCCCCATTGCTAAGTAAGATTTTGACTGGCAAGCTATTTCCGATGTCAGCACTTCCTTGACTAAGCGCCTTTTGCAGAGTATCGAGCGATGCCGCCGGTCTGCGCACATCGACATACACTTTGTCGATTTGTTGAATTCGCGCCATCGGACCGCTATCGGTACTAGCAACAAGTGCACCTTCGGTGACCAGCGCTTGATCAATGCGCCCCGAAATCGGTGCTTCTATTTTCGCGAACTTCAAGTCAAGTTGCCGACGAGCGAGTGTCGCGTTGGCCTGAGCCACATCAGCGGACGCTTGTTCTCGTTGAGACACAGCGTCGTCGTAGACTTGACGACTGACGGCTTCAATCTCGACCAGCGGCGCCAAGCGCTGCGCTTGTAACTTTGCGCGTGCAAGTGCAGCCTCCGCTCCTCGCAGAGAGGCAGCGGCGATGTCTCTCTCAGCGATAAACGTTGCCGGATGAATCTGAAAAAGCGCCTGTCCTGCCCGAACCTCTCGGCCTTGCTCAAATAAGCGTTGTTGTACGATGCCGCTCACTTGGGGGCGAATTTCCGCAACTCGCAAAGGTGCCACCCGACCGGGGAGATCCTCAGTTATGATTAAGGGGGACGATTCCACCAAGACAGCGACCACCTGTGGCGTAGGAGATTTTTCCAACGACTGCTCTTGCTCACAACCTGCTAGTATTATGGCAAATGTTAATACGCGAAAACGCAAAAAAAAACGAACCATCTTCATGCAAAAATCTCTTCAAAAATTGAGGATAACCCGCTCATTATGCGTTGACTTAGTGGCGTTTTCGAGGAGAGAATGTGGAGATTTGATGGAGACTATTCAGCAATGTTAGAACCGCGAACAACAACCTCCATTGCTAAGGAGCTTATTCTAATTGCAGAAGATGAGGCTGAAATCTCCGAAATCCTCACTGCATATTTATCTCGCAGCGGTCTACGTTGTTTACATGCCAAAGATGGCTGTGAAGCACTGGATTTGCACCTGTCCCACAAACCAGATCTTGTGCTCCTCGATGTCCAAATGCCCAAACTAGATGGCTGGCGCGTACTTTCCGAAATTCGCCGTCGCGGCAATACTCCGGTCATTATGCTTACAGCCATGGATCAAGACATCGACAAACTGATGGGCTTACGCATAGGCGCAGATGATTATGTGGTCAAACCATTCAATCCAGCCGAAGTCGTTGCACGAATTCAGGCCGTGCTACGCCGAACATCCGCGCAGTGCGTCTCCGACAACCAACGAATTATGCGAGTAACTCCGTTCGAAATTGATCAGGAAGGCCATAAAGTAACGGTAAACGCGAACGGAGAAATGCAGCCTCTCGAACTCACATTAACTGAATTCAAACTACTCATACAACTTGCACGGGCACCTAAGCGTGTCTTTAATCGTACAGAACTATTAGCTAATTGTTTACCTGAAAGTGATGCTTTAGAACGTACTGTCGATAGCCACATAAGCAAGTTGCGCAAGAAACTAGAACTGTTGGGTATCACGGGTATCCCAAGTGGCGTCCGTGGCGTTGGCTATCGTCTATGGGATCAAGCATGAAATTAGTCGGGTTAAGCCGCCAGATCGCACACACCATGGCGGTGATGGCCTTAGGCATCACATCTCTCGTAGTGATCGCAGCCTATGTCTTCTACTACGTATGGGAAACCTATTGGCCTGAGCAAATTCCGGCAATTGGACTTATTCCAACCGGTCCAGAATGGCTATTGATTTTGTGCTCCGCGACCATCGGATTGACGATAGCGATCATTGTGGCAATTAATCTTTCACGCCGTATTTTAGTTCCTTTGAACTCTGTGACAGATAGCATTAGAAAGCTGGCGCAGGGTGATTTATCGGCACGAGCAGTTGCGAATGACCATTCACTCGGCGAGGCAACGCAGTTAGCGGAAGATTTCAACTTACTTGCCAGCAAATTGCAACGCATGACTGAAGAACAGGCATTCTGGAATGCAGCAATCGCGCACGAACTACGGACCCCAGTTACAATTTTACGTGGACGTTTACAAGGTCTGGCAGAGGGAGTCTTTTTGCCGGATGAAAAACAATTTCAAAGTTTGCTTACTCAGGTTGAGGCACTAAATCGCCTGATTGAAGATTTACGTGTAGTAAGCCTCGCGGAAAACGGACATCTTTCCTTAAGCCGCCAAGAAGTCGATCTAACGGTTGAAATCCGATCACTGGTCGACTTTATGAGCGCGCCACTTGCTGAAGCAGGCCAACATATAGTCTTGGATCTACAAGCAACAATCGTCTACTGCGATCCGGCTCGGGTCCGTCAGGCGCTGTTAGCATTACTCGAGAATGCAAGAGAGCATGCAACGCCAGGCAAGATATTAATTCAAACCTACGTGAAAAATGAGGTATATCGACTATGCGTTATCGATGAGGGACCTGGGATCCCAGATGCCCTCGTTCCTCATGTATTTACAGCCTTCCGACGCGCACCTGACGCCCGCGGCAGTGGAACCGGATTAGGACTAGCGGTGGTTGCGGCAATTGCACGGGCACATGGTGGGCAGTCAAAGTATAGTACGACATCACAAGGTGGTTCCAAAATCGAGATATGTTGGCCGTATCAGATTGCAAAATCTGGAGGAACTCATGCTTGACCAATCTGATTAAAAGGAAAAAGAAGACGCCAGCTCCACACGTCTTGTTCAAACCTACTTGTATGAACAAGCCATACGTCGCTACTACCGCAGCAAAACCCGTCACACAAAACAACTGCCTAAAGTTAGAAGCTTGGTGAGTAATCAACTAGAGTCTATGCAAATCTAAACGAGCCAAATCATCCGATCGTTCTTACTGCGGACTAGCAAACTTCGGATTCTTCAGGAATTTCTCATCCGTCAAAGTGCCCAAAAAATTCACCAAATCAATCTTGTCTTGCTCACTCAAATTGATCCGCGTAATCAAATCACTTTTATAGGGATTTAATCTGCCATCGCCAGCATTTTGTCCGCTGGTAATGTGTCGTCCACCAGCCGCATAAAAGTCCAAAACGTCTTTCAAACTAGCAATAGAGCCATCATGCATATACGGCCCTGTGACCGCTACATTGCGTAAGCTCGGTGCGCGGAAAGCGCCCATGTCTTGTGGCTTTGATGTGAATTCAAATAGGCCACGATTGGGGAAAGGAAATCCGCCTTTGCCGTCAATGTTATACAAACCGGTATTGTGAAATGGCGTTTCCACTGGACTTAATCCAACGAACTTGGGTTGATCGTTAAAATTAAAACTGCCATGGCAGTGAAAACATTCTGCGGTTTCGCCCATGAACAAATTCATGCCACGTATTTCCGATTCGGTGAATGTCACCTGCTTGCGTAAAAACTGGTCGTACTTAGATTCATTCGAAATTAAAGTACGTTGAAAACTAGCAATCGCTGCGATGATGTTGGTGAACGTGACAGGATCGGTCTCTTTAGGGAACGCGGCTTTAAACAAATTAACGACTTTGAGATCATTTTTAAAGCGATTCAACACCTCTGTTTTATTGCTATCGTTGATCCCCATTTCGACAGGATTATCGCCAAACATGGGTACTTCCATCTGCCTTTCAAGTTCGGTCAGTGCTGGATTCGCCCAAGTCAAAGTGGCGTGATAAACCACATTCGCTAGGCCTTGCGAATTGCGAGGATGAACATCGCCAGTTGAACCTATCGCTAGCGGCTTACCATCTGTAAATGCCTTGTCTTGGTGATGGCAAGAGGCACAGGCTTGCGTGCCATTGCCTGACAAACGCTTGTCATAAAATAGTTGACGCCCCAATTCGACTTTTTCATCCGTCAAGGGATTAGAGATCGGAATCACAGGCGCGGGAAAACCATTCAACGCTGGCGTTGTTGGGGTCGCATGTGAATGCGTTGCAGAGGGGCCACCTCCGCCACTACCACCTGCTCCACACGCAGTTACCAGAAAACTGGCAACTGCGATACTACTCAGAGCAGCGATAAATCTTCGGCTACGTTGATTGTTCACGAATCTATGCACTTACTTTTTTCATTAATCTCATTATTTGGTACGAGCGACGAAGATTGATTGAACGCCCGCAGAGGTCGTCGCACCTGTCGCTAGATTGATTTTCATGTTGTCGAAAATCGCTTTGCAATCAGTGTCGGTCGCGCCAGACATACAGCCTGTTGCACCAGCCAAATCGGTGGTCAAATCGCTGCCTGCAAACAAGGCATTTAAATCCAAAGAGATTTTTTGTGTGTTGTAATCAAAGCTCGCCAATTTGACTAACATGCGATTGGAATTCGTACAGCTATAGGCACCCGTGGTTGCATTGGTTGTGCAACCGCCTGAGCCCAAATGGACATTCCATGTACTAGCCTTGTTGGTCGTTGTCGTTGGAGGAGTTGTCGTTGAATTGGTTCGTACCACGTCCACGCCACCGACAGGATTGACTTCTAACTTCATGAACTTGCGGCCGGATGTCCAGCTCCATGCCATTGCTTGCACGTTCATAGGCTTTGCGGCAGCCGCATAGTCTGTGTGATTTAACTCGGTTGGTACACCAATTTCATAAGAAATACCTTTATAGGCGGCACCAGGAACCGTCCCCGTTATTACGGCGTTAGTTGGTAATGTTGTGCCGCCACAAGCAGCGCTTCCGCCATCAATCAGGCTAATCAAGCTGACCTTATCGTTCTGCCAGTCGTTCGCAGTTAAGGTAACTGGAACAGCTTTATCGTTCGCATCAATCAGATTCACATTAGAAATATAGAAGCGCGCATCTTTCAATTCTGCGGTCGTAGCTTTACTTCCAAGACTGGTAATCGCTGTGCCGCATTTCACTGCACTGCCATTTGCCAGCAAATCAAAATTGACGCTAACTTGCATGGTCGCAGGGTAAGTCGGCGCAGTTGGTGCCGCTGGGCTACTGGAGCCTCCACAAGCAGCCAGAGTTAAGCTTGCTGCGATGATCGTCAATGATGTGATCGTTGAAGCATGTGAATGTTTCATTGTATTTCCTAAAAAAATGGGTAAGAAAAGGGGGGTAAGAAACTAAGCAATCGATTAAAAGTGCGATTGAATGCCGACGGTCGCTGCCCATTTAGGGCTTAGTTGTTGACCCATGACATGTTGATAAACGGGGACTTGCACGAATCCATAGGCATGGGTCTGCGGTGTAATTTTGTAGCTCAGCCCTGGACTAATCGACAAGCTGCGCCCGCCTGAATCGGCTGGTTCGGCATAGATGCCGGAATCAGATGCGCGTTGCTGGAAATTCAATTGCAACATGGGCGACAAAGAGCTAGTCCATAGCGTACGTATACCAAGATCGACACCGATTTTACGACCCGGTTTGAAGCCATCCCGTTCTTGCAACGGTGCTTCCAAATTGGCTTGTACAAACCATGTCGTCGCGATATCCGAGAGCACTCTACGGTAGTAAACACTTGCCAACAGATCATTGGTTCCCGTACCAGGCTGCAAACTTCTTTCCGCTTTGGTTCCCGTTAAATTGGCAATATCAAATTTACCGGTAGCGAGTTTGATTCCTACATGTGCCCCGACCACTGCTGCGCCGCCATCCTTGGTATCTTGTAAGCCAGTTTGATAACGGGCGGTGATCCGTGCATCACCGATTTGGCGAAAATTCCAACTAACCGGCTGCCCTGCTTCTGCATGTTGATGACGCCGATCAATAAAAGGAATGGCGGCAGAGACGCCCCAGTTTTCGTTAATGCCATGATCGACATTCAACAACCAACGGCGGCTGTCTGTTTCTTGCTCTGCATTGCGCGCTTCGAATCCCGTCAAATTAACTTTTTTGAAGCCGCGCATTAGCTGATTTTGACGCACGGTTTCAAAACGCAGATCGTAGCGATATCCACGTTCCATCCACGCGCCCTGCACCGCCCAATCGGTATTCACCAAGCAGAAGCTACTACCGCAAGAAGCCTGCGCCTGCTCCGAATAACTCAGCAATTCGAACGCTGAGCAAACCAAAACGGCCACTTTCAATGGCATTAAATGATTGTTGTGTTTCATAATTTTATCGTGAATAAGTAAAGCTTTTTCCACTGCATCGGCCTCAGCGCGTTGTCACGCTCCACCCAAAAAAAGAGCAGAACGTGACTACGCAGAAGCGATCGGATCACGCGGCTAGCGCATGTGTCGCAACTCTGTGTTGGTGAAAATCCAAACCCTTGCTACGAATATTGGTCGGGGTGGTTTTTTCCAGTACGTGCTGCTTACGCAGGCTAGCCAGTACACGGCAGACAGTTTCGGGAGTTGAGTGAACGATCTCAGCGATATTGCCGAGGCTAGGAAGATTGCAGGTTGCCGACACATCAGAGTTAGTCTCAATAACCGACAAAATGCGCAACAATCGTTTGATACGGTCTTCGATAGCGCCTGTTCGCATGCTCACCACTTCGCGACAACGTTGATGTACCTTACTTAAGGATTCAAGCATGAGTGGCATAAGCTGAGGTGTCTCGACGACATTTAAGGGCGCCAAGCACACAGGAACCAGCGCACGAATCAATAAAGATTCGTTCAAACCTGCGACGTGTTCCATTCCCAAAATGTCGCCAGCAATCGCCAAGCGAACGAAGTTCAAACTGCCATCCTCGCCGACACTATCAATTCGCATAGAACCTGACTCGATGCGCCAAAGTAATTGCATATCACGTGAGCTCAACTCTTCACGCGCCTCAAGATGACGCGCACGACGGTGGGTTAAATGATGTTTCATTTCTTATCCTTCGCCTGCTTCCAACATAGAAACAAGCAATGCGTTTTAACAAAACCAGAACAGATTGAGATCAGCTCGCCACAGCGAAGCGAAGCCTGATCAAAATTGATCAAACCTGTTCAAGGAACACAAAGGGAATTAAGAAATGAGGCGTGGGGGCGCGCGGACAGCGGGTGCCATCCAAGCTGTTTGGGTATGAAAGAAGGTCGAAAACGGACTATACGACTGCGCGTGTTCCGCCAGAACAAAGGAATAGACAAATTGCGTAACAGCGAGCCCAAAACTACCTGCGTGCGTCACACAGTAAGAGCAATGCTCAAGATGAATCGAGTTAGGAGCGTCGGCTGGTTTTTCCTTGCTTTGAGCAAGAATACTTCCATCAGCGGCGAGCTTGATCCATACCGAGCCATTGGCAGAACACAATTCTTGCCAAGTCCCCGACTCCGACACTTGCGACTGAGAAGTAAAATTAAGTCGCTTACCCGTCTTCAATTCCACTGCTTGAGAAACCAAAGGCATAAGCGTGTTTAGAAGAATCGCAAAAATGGCGATCCAGCTATACAGACGCTGATTTAGTAGGGTTCGTAGCATGGAAGCAAAAGAGATTTATGAATCAATACAAAGACAGAAAATTCTATCTGCGTGCGAATTTTAACCGATGTCGCTGGTGGCTAATTGATTCAAATCAGTTTTTTAATGGGCAAAATTACATTTAAGTTCTAAATTTATCAAAATCATCAACACGGATGGCGTGGCGATATCACGTCTTCAGTGCGAGAAATTGATGACGCTTTACAACTTCATGGCACTGAAAATTTTGGCGATAAGCTGTTCGATGTAATTATGAATTCTTTCGTGTGAGTTTTGCCTGACTTTTGCGTGTGGATTGCATCTCCAAGGATTTTTACAATCAGCAAATGCAGAATATCGATATGAAGAACGAGATAAGCTAATTGCGTACCACTCGCAGCTTTTATCTGTTTAGTTGAATACTATTCAGCATTCACATCGAAGAACAATCAGACGCAATTCGTGTGTTAAAAGTGTGGAAACAAATTGTTTTTTTATTGGTGTTCGGGTATGTTTGCATTTTATGAAATTGACTCACATCAAATAATACGGAGAACTAATGAGCATTTTATATCTAGTAAAAAAGAATGATGAGTTCGTTTCATTTTGCTCTTGTAAAGAAAGTTTAGTTGGTGATCCTGGCCAGTTGGATTGCCCTTGGTGCGGTTGTGGATGGTTATTTTCTTGCACAAAATGTAGAAAAGCATTTTCTTTTGCGGTCGCTACCGAGATAGACAAAACGTGGGAAGAAATTGCGGTAGAAGATCTTTATGGCTACAGTAAGAAACAGCCAACACATGAAGAAATATCTGAATGGGTTGAAGCTATGAAGGCGATGCAATCCGATATCGAGTTAGGAAAAACTTATGTTTATCTTGACGGTGTTTTTATACCCGCAGACGAAGAAAATTTTTCAATGGAAGGTTGGTACGCTAAGCATGAATTTGAGTACGTACCTCAAGTTGCAGCGCTTAAGAATGCAGAAATTGAAAAACTGGTTTTATCAAATCCAGAGTATTGGCGTAATAATCGAATGTAAAAAGTTGCTGAAGGACCGCACACTTCGTTGCTAGATAGTTTTTAAATCGCTGTTTGCGGTCTTGATGCGCAAAAGTATTCGATAAATTGACCATTTATAGCTTGGCGCTTAGCTCGGTCTTGGATCTCGCAAACAAACCTCGTACTGATACCCTCAATTGAAAAAAAGCATGACCGACCTTGAATCCGTCTTCAAAGAACTCCGAACAATCATGCTTCCCTATGCAGAAAAGCTTGTTTCAATCAAAGACGATGCCACCGAATTGTATGTGGATACAGCGCACATTCAAAAGAACAAGAAGCCGCTGTTCTTCGGCGCGGTTCAGATCAAGAAGGCCTACGTCAGTTTTCACTTAATGCCAGTCTACATAAAGCCAGAACTCTTGGAAGGCTTGTCGCCAGAGCTCAAGGCGCGAATGCAGGGTAAATCTTGTTTCAACTTCGCAGCGTCCGACAAGACACTCTTCAAGGAACTCGCTGCACTCACCAAGGCGGGCTATGCCAGCTATAAGGAACAAGGCTTCGTGTAGGTAGTGAGATCCATAAGCTCAATAAGCTCTCATGGATTGCAATCGGTCGTCGATACGTATAAGCATTTTCGCAAATACACTCTTGAACTGCCGATCAACGTCATGCGTGCTGACTAAACAGCACGCATGATTTTACCTAAGATGACAAATGAGAGATGTCTCAAGTACCATGCCTGCTTGATTGCGGACGCAGCGCGCTTGCTGCACCAAATGTCGCCAAAGCCAAAGCGACACAGGCGCCACTCGGTGCATCAAAATACCAAGATGCACTCAGACCTAAACCGGCTGCCACAATCGTCACGGCTATCGCTAAGCTCAAAGATAAGCCGCGGTGCACCCACAAGGCTGGGCTGATCAAACTGGCGAACACCACAAACAAACCAAGAATTGGAACTGCCATACTGGCGATCACGGCAAAGAGTGGATAAAAAATCAGATCCTTCTTTAACGATGACTGCGCCAATAACAAAACCAAACCAAGAACGACTGCACAAGCCGCTAATGAAGCGACTTGTGGCCAGCTTGCCCACAGCATATCGGCAGCTAATAACTCCGCCATTCTTTCGCGACCATGAGCATCGATACGCGCCCCCAATAAAGACAAACTCGCACCCGCGACATACACTAAGCCAATCAAAGCCTCACGCTGTGCAGGCCAGCGCTTTGCCATACCCGCCACCAAACCTGCACACAAGAGAGCACCCAAAGCCGCGAAAATTTGCGTGGTCACGGCATTGGAATCATGCAACAAGACAGACACCCAAAGTGCCGCTGCGGCGGCAGCTTGTGCCAGTGCCAGATCAATGAAGACCACACCACGCGACAAGACTTGCACACCCAGCGGTGCTAATGCCATGACCCCAAACGCTAGCGCTAGGATAGGCACTAAAAACCACCACTCCATCATTTGGCTCTCACCCTCACCAAGCTCGTGACTAGTTGCTCATACCAGGTCACTAAGGCGTCGGCTGCTAAAGGGTTTTCTGTCGTAGCAGGTAAGACCAATAAAGGCGCTTGAATACCCGCTTGGCTAGTTAACCACTTAGCAGCGCGCGGGTCTTGGTAAGCTGCCACGACCACCGCTTCAACAGGCGTCGTTTGTAGCAAACTCAATTGACGCTGCAGATGCGCTGGTGTTGGTGCCATCCCTGGTTTCGGTTCCAAATCACTGATTTGCTCGATACCAAGCCAGCGCCATAAGTAGGCAAAGGTCGTGTGTTGCGATGCTACCCGCATTCCCTTGAGCGAGGCAGCACGCTTCTCCCATTGCTGGACTTGCTGTGACCACATTTGGCTAAATGCTTGTGTACGCTGATTGATGGCAGAAGCTTCTTGTGGAAACAAACCAGCAAAGCGTTTGGACAAAGCATGTGCCACTTTCAAAAAGCGATGCGGGTCAGTATGAAAATGTGGATTTCCCTCGGCGTGGACGTCACCGGAGAATGGTGTTCCGACCACACCAGGACGAGGATCAATCATCTCGATCTGTTCCGACGCGAAAAACATGCCTTGAGCACCATTCTGTACTTTTGAGTTACCAGCCCGTTGTTGCAGCATCGGCAGCCAAGCAGATTCCAATTCGCCACCAGTGCAGACCGCGACATCTGCGCTACGCAGTTGCGCGATCAAGGCTGGTCTTGCCTCGATGTGATGTGGATCTTGCTTGGCATGGGTCGCCACGTGAATCTTGGCATTCGGCAAAAGCACGCGCGTTAATGCTGCCCATTCCGGTTCGCAAGCGAATACTGTTATCGTCTGTGCCCCAGCGTTGGCAACGAAAGCGCCGCTGACCAAGACGACTTGTAACGTGGTTTTGAGTTTAGAAAGTATGTGCACCGTGCGCTCCAAAACTAAATATCGTTTGTAGTTGTACTGACCGTTTGGTGACGTTTTCCATGCCATAGGCATCACGCTGCTGCGCCACCTGCAAACGCACGACTTGGCGATGGCTTTGTTTCCACGCCAAAGTCACGCTGTCTTCTTTTAGTCGACCAGGATGAAAGTGATCACCGTGCGGAGTGCTGACTTTTAGCCTATCCATACGACCACCTATTTCCCACGATGGATCAAAACGCCACACCAGGCTAATCGAGCTTGCATAGTGCTTATCGGATGGTGTCGCAAATCGATTCAATTGTGAGACGCGCGCAAATTCAGCATTGAATTTAATCTGCTCACGTTGATTGTTTCCATCCGGCGACCACTTCCAGGTCAAGTCCGCCATCCACATTTTTTTACCTTGGAACAGCGCACCGTGAGCATGGTTATGTTCTTCTCCATGCCCTTCGTGTTCGTGATGATCGTGCTCGTCCTCAAGCAGCGCTTCACGTTTGTTATGAACGCGCGACAAGCCAACTTGCCAGCTATGCGATAGACCGACATCGCCGCCCAATTTGGCAGTCAAAGTGCCTATCCCGAACTGCGGGCTGGGCATCGCTTCCTGCACCAATTGTTTGCCACGAAACACTTCAGCACCAAAACTCAAATACAGTGCCGTCGGTGCCGTCCAATTCAAACGCAAACCATCATCAAACCAATGTCCACCCAGAAAGGCGCGATACAACAAGGGGCGTTCAGAGAAATCATCGGCATGCGGGTGCTGCTCATTTTGATACCCGATTTGCGAACCGAAACGACCGACACGTGCCTGCAAACCGAAAGGCAAGGCACGCGTTTGCAACCAAGCTTCCTCTAATTCGGTTTCAATTTTTTTCTCGTGACTATGGGTCGCAACACCGAATTGGGCGCTGAAATAATCACCTAATGGTCCTTGCGCCATCACGTCACTATGACCCAGAGCCAAGCCTGATTGACGTTGGCCCAAGCCCAATTCTTTGGAAGTGTAGGCGACATCAAGTACCGCACCGAGTTTCCAATCCTTCATTTGTGCCATCACTGGCGCGCTCAGCATCAGGCCGGCGCAGATAAACATTTTTTTCATCGACTAATCCCCACCCATAATGCCGTTGCTGGAACAAAACTCAGATCGCGGCGAGCCGATACGCTGGCAGTCGCTGTATTGAAGTGAACCAGTTGACGCGCAACCGGATCGGTAAAGTAGATTTCGTCCTTCGCCCCATTCGCACTAATTGCAGGCCAAGGCGCGGCTGTTGGCATGCTAGGAATCAAACCAACAATGCGCGATACATTGCTCCAAGTCGTGCCTTGGCGCTGCAGAATACTGAGATTCCCTTTGTTATCCAAAATGTAGAAACGATTGCCGCTGCGGTCAAAGCCGGAAGCGCGCTGTACCGTACCGTTTTCCCAACCGGTGACCGTGATTGCTGTTGCGCTCGCATTAGTCCCAGCGATGGCGTAGAAACGCGTTGTCACTGGCGCTGGCGCAGCACCTTCTGATCCGATGGCGATGAATTGTTCCGGTGCTTTGACATGTCCCATCAAAGTGCCGATGCGAATCGGCGTCAGAATTTTCTTATCACTAACGGTGTTAGGACCTGTATGTTCGATGAGCATCACGCCATCCATACAACCCACTGCAGTGAATTTACCCGCTGTAAAACTGCCGTGCATGCCATTGCAGCGCGTTGCCAGTTGGCGATCTAAAGTGTAAGTATTGCCATTGCGTTGATAGAGTTGCACATGGGTCGGCAGAGTGTCACTCGCATCGGCAGCACGACTTACGCTAAGAATTTTATTGTCGATAGGCTCAGCAAAACCGTGGATAGAGAAATTCAAATCAAAACCTGCTGCAACCGCACCGCTAGCGATCGACGCATCGGTAATCAATCGAACGCTGGAATTTTTAATTGGAGTAACGGCGCTATCGCCATCAAAAAATATCGCAGCTTGCTTGCCAACTTGAACGTCATAATGGGTTGGACGAGAACCAGCTAATTTCCAAGTCATCAGCTTTGATCCCTGCTTGTAATCATGTAAGTGATTCACATGATCTTCTTGCCATATGCCACCATCAACAAACTGCACCAGATCTTGCGCGCGCTGTGTTGCAACGACATAGCGACCGTTCGGGCTGGCGTACAAACCAGCGCCAGCATTGTCTAATTGATGCGTGGCTTCGGTAACGTGACTATCCAAGTCGCGCAAGATAAGATTTTTACTATCTTTTTCAGCGATCGCGAGGCGGCCTGCGGTATCGATGGTGACAGTCGTGTCATCCTTCTTTTCTGTCGTTGCAGTATCACTACCACCGCACGCCGCCAACAGACTTGCCAAGCTCAATGCCAGCAGTGTTTTTACCGGTTGGTACTTATTTTTCTGTTTCATGAATCACTTTCCTTTTGTCTTTATTTCAATAGTAGGTAAAACGAATTTGCTTGGAATACTTTGTGTTGAGCATGGTGCTTGACTATGCTTTCAACGATTACTCAAACTTTTTATTCTTATAAATAAACCGTAGAAAACAGATGAAGTCGTCACATTTCAAGATATTGATCGAATATGGCGATTGTTAAGAAACCAAAAAAGCCACTAAAACCCTCAAAAAAACATCTTTATTGCTAGACTAATTTATAGCACCAACTTGCAACAGGGTTGCATAATAGGGTAAAAAATTTGTTTGTGCAACAGAGTTGCATTTAAATTTGCGTTCAACTAGAATTCTGCAATTGCAACTGTGTTGCAATTATTTTCTTTTAATTTTCGGAAAACGGCGACCACAAAAAGGCTGTTTTTCTCGCCCGATCAAGCGATCGGCAGGCAAATTTAAACGCAAGGAATTCAGGTTGAAGATCATGATTAAACTCGGCGACTATCTTGGGGTATTTGCATCGGCACTTTGCCTGCTGCATTGCGCGCTGACGCCCGTCGCTTTATTGATACCCTTCTTGACGCAAATTCCGCATCACGATGACTTCCATTATTGGATGATCGCCGTGGTTGCCTTACCGATTATTTTTTCTTTAATCCCTGGCTTCGCGCAGCATCGCAAAGCCATCGTATTGCTATTCGGTTTAACTGGTTTTGTCTGTTTTCTGGCATCAATTTTTTGGGTTGGACCACGTTATGGCGAAATTGCGGAACTCATTCTGGCTAGCATAGGTGGCGTCAATTTGATCATTGCGCACATCAAAAACCGTGGCTACTGCAAGGCATGTGCATTGGCACCTGGAATGACGCGTGCAGCTGCGACTTCAAGTACAGCAACTTCACTTAACAATTGATTGATTTCAATTCGACGACATCTTTTACAACTGATCACTTTTCCTACCAATGAGCACACACATGACTCCCCCCTTACTTCCTGTTACGGTCTTATCTGGTTTCTTGGGCGCTGGTAAGACGACCCTACTCAATCATATTTTGAACAACCGCGAAGGTCGCCGTGTGGCAGTGATCGTCAACGATATGTCAGAAGTGAATATCGATGCCGATCTGGTGCGTGAAGGTGGTGCTCAACTATCTCGTGCTGAAGAAAAATTGGTTGAAATGAGCAATGGTTGTATTTGCTGTACCTTGCGCGAAGACCTGCTTGTTGAGATTCAACGACTAGCAAAAGAAGGTCGCTTTGATTATTTATTGATTGAATCAACCGGCATATCTGAGCCTATGCCTGTTGCAGAGACTTTTACATTCCGCGATGATGAAGGCCGCAGTCTTTCCGACATCGCATGTCTCGATACCATGGTCACGGTGGTCGATGCGTTTAACTTCTTACGCGATTACAAATCGACGGATTCACTGCAGGAACGTGGCGAATCCATGGGGGAAGAAGACGAACGAAAAGTCGTCGATCTCCTGATTGAACAAGTCGAATTCTGTGACGTCATCGTTCTTAATAAAGCCGACTTAGTTAGCCAAGATGAGTTCGAACGACTACACGGCATTTTGCGTAGCTTGAACCCACGTGCTGACATTGTTCCCGCTAGTTTTTCCTCCGTGGATTTGGATCGCATTTTGAATACCGGTCGCTTCAATTTTGAACAAGCCTCAGCTGCGCCAGGCTGGTTAAAGGAAATGCGCGGTGAACATGTTCCTGAGACCGAGGAATATGGCATCAGCAGCTTTGCTTATCGCGCACGACGCCCTTTTCATCCGCAACGTTTTTGGCAGCAAATTCATTATGGCATGCAAGGCGTGATTCGCTCTAAAGGCTACTTTTGGCTAGCAAGCAGAATGGAATTAGCAGGCGAATGGTCGCAAGCAGGCAGCATTTGCCGCCATCATCCCGCTGGACTTTGGTGGTCTGCGGTGGATCGCTCCGAATGGCCGCAAGACCAAGATTATCTTGATCGTATCTTGAATAAATGTATTACGCCTTATGGCGATAGACGACAAGAATTAGTGTTCATCGGTATGGGGCTTGATCAAGAAGCGCTGTCGTCGCAATTAGATCTGTGCTTACTAACCAACGCTGAAATGGCGCTCGGCGAATCTGGTTGGAAAAACCTGCCTGATCCGTTTCCAAGTTGGATTGATGAAGAATCTCAAGACGCAAGCGAGGACTTCGAACAAGAGATAAAAGTGCAACAAGTCGAGAAGGAAATCAGCAATGCTTAATTTTGTCGAACTCAATAGCACCTCCCAACCCATTACGGGACACGCGCTCAATCCTATCTTTGACGATAAGGGCCTAATTCCTTGCGTCGCTCAAGATGCGAAAACCAAACAGGTTCTGCTTTTTGAGTGGATGGATAGACGGGCTTTTGAACGCACGATTAGTACTGGTGTTGCTCATTATTTTGTACAGCATCGCAAAGGAGTGTGGCGTCGCTATCCGCGCCCGGTTGGACGATATCCAGTACGCGAAATGCTACTCAATGAGGAGCAAAACTGCCTACTTTTAGTCGTTGATGTGCCAAAAGAAGATAGCCCCACCCATGTCAGCTCTTCTTGCTTTCATCGAGAATTCGACTGGCAGGATTAAAGATGCAATTTCAACTGTCTCAGAGTTTTATATTTGAAGCAGCACATAGCCTGCAAAGGAAATTCGACCAAGCCAGTAGCGCCAGAATTCACGGTCACAGCTATCGTGCCACGGTTTGGTTATCAGGAGAACCAGACACAAAGACCGGCATGGTGACAGATCTCGACTTGATCAGACAAGCAATTGCCAACGTCCGTGACGAGCTCGATCACCGCTTACTCGATGAAGTGCAAGACCTAGGTCCGGCCACCTTAGAAAATTTGTGCACCTATATATGGCAACGACTTTCACCCGCCCTACCCCAACTTTGTCGTATCAAAGTGGCTCGCGGCCTGACTGGTGATGCTTGCGAATTGATCAAATAAACAAAGCACACAAATAAAAACCTAAGACAACGACAAGTGACTTTCCAATGACTATGAAAAAAATCCTCTTTGCGCTGATTGTTGGCATCCTCGCCTTAAGCCACGCGCCAAGTTTTGCACAACAAAAGAGTTCCTTGCACGCCCACGTGCACGGACAAGCGCAGTTGCAACTAGCGATCGATGAATCGCAAGCAGTGTTGAGCTTTTCCAGTCCACTCGATAATTTCTTGGGCTTTGAGCGTGCGCCTAAGGATGAAGCCGAACAAGAAAAAGTAAAGCAACTGCTCCTGCAATTACAAAATCCGCTTCTATGGATTGAATTAAGCCCAGCAGCGCAATGTCAAGCCGGGCAGATCAAACTCGACTCTCCTGTAATCACCGGTAAGCAAAAGACAAACGACGAGAAAAAGCATGGTGATTTGCGTTTTGACTTGGAACTGCAATGCAAAAACCCACAGCACTTGCGCAGCCTAAAAGCCAAGCTATTGCAGCAGTACAAAGGCATACATCGTCTCAAAGTAGAAGTCGTACACGCAGGAGGACAGCATGCCAAAACCTTACAGGCAGACGAAATCAACATGACTTGGTAAGGCCAAAGACTTTGTTCAAAACAAAAAAAGATAGCTTTCGGACTATGCCATGTATGCCATAAATAAAAACAACAACAATACGGACGCCCCTTTATTGCAAATGCAGGATGTGCAATTTGCGTGGAAAAACACCGATCCCAACTCCACATCAGCACAAATGCATATCGCTGCTTTCAGCATGAAGGCGGGCGAGCGAGTATTCATACACGGGCCTAGCGGTTGTGGCAAAAGTACCTTGCTGAGTCTATGCTCAGGTATCAATGAACCGACTAAGGGCCATATCCAACTATTAGGGCAAGATCTCAAGCAACTGAAAGCATCGCAACGCGATCAGTTTCGGGTTGACCATCTCGGCATCATTTTTCAACAATTTAATCTCATCCCTTATCTCGATTTGATTAGCAATGTCATGCTGCCTTGCCAGTTCTCCACACGACGCTTAAAAGCGGCCTGTGCCAGCACGGGGAGTGATCAAGTCAAACCATCGATTGCACAGCAGGCTGCCAAACAGTTATTGACGCAACTCGGCATCGCCGAAACCAACTGGAACAAGCCTGCTGCGAATCTCAGCATAGGCCAACAGCAACGTGTCGCCGCAGCACGTGCCTTAATCGGTAGCCCGCAACTCATCATTGCCGATGAGCCGACCTCTGCGCTCGACGAAATGCATCAACAAAGTTTTATGGAACGCCTGATCTCTCAATGCGAAACCTCGATGGCTGGCTTGATTTTTGTCAGTCATGATCAACGCTTAGCTCGACATTTTGACCGCCAAGTCGATTGCCAACAATGGCAGGTAAGAACATGAAAGCCTTATCAAAAATCGGCGCAAGCTTGCGCATGAGTCTGATCTTGCAGATCGCCCTTAAGAGCGCCTTAAATCGGCGCTACACCTTGGGATTAGTGGTGTTCGTGATTGCAATTTCTTGCGCGCTCTTACTCACAGTAGAACGAGTGCGACAAGATGCGCGCAGCAGTTTTGCACAATCGATCGCAGGAACCGACTTGATCATCGGTGCCAGAACCAGCCCGATTCAATTGATGCTGTACTCGGTTTTTCGCATCGGTGATGCCAGCAACAATATTCGCTGGGAAAGCTATGAAGCCATCACGCGCCATCCTGCAATTGCATGGTCAGTGCCGATTTCTTTAGGTGATTCGCACAAAGGCTTTCCGGTACTTGGTACCAGTGCCGCCTACTTCCAACATTTACGTTATGGACAAAAACAAGCCTTGCGTTTGCGTGAAGGTCGCTTCTTTGAAGACGGCGCAGATCATGTGTTTGGTGCAGTGATTGGTGCAGAGATTGCGGCGCAGTTAAGTTATCAAGTGGGCGACAAGATTGTTCTGAGTCATGGTATGCCTACAAAGAAAATACAACAAGCGCAACTGACGCAAGAACACGCCGACAAACCATTTCAAGTGATCGGCATTTTGGCACGCACGGGTACGCCAGTGGATCGCACCGTGCATGTCAATTTGCAAGCGATAGAAGCGCTGCACTTGGACTGGCAAGCAGGCGCGCCCATCCCACAGTTTTCCATCGCCCCAGAACATGTGCGTAAGTTTGACTTACAGCCACAACAAATTACGGCTGCCTTAATCGGCTTAAAGAATCGTAGCGCGGTTTTTCGTGTGCAACGCTCCGTCAATAGTTTTGCGGATGAAGCCCTGCTCGCGGTGATTCCTGGCGTAGCGCTGGACGAACTCTGGCAAATGCTAAGCCAAGTAGAACAACTACTCTTTGGTATCGCTGCCTTGGTTGCTCTGATTAGTTTTTGTAGTTTGATCGCGGTCATTTCCGCCAGCTTGAATGAGCGACGGCGCGAACTCGCGATTCTGCGAGCAGTCGGTGCAAGCCCGATGTATATCGCAAGTTTATTGTTACTTGAAAGCGCCATGCTGAGTTTGCTTGGACTGTTCTTTGGCATTGCCATCGTCGATTTGATGAGTCTGATCGGCGCTAGCCATTTGCAAGATCATTTCGGCATTAGCTTGCAAATGAGTTTGATACGCAGCAGTGAATTACCCGCTATTGGAGGGTTATTGTTAGCGGGTCTTTTAGCAGGATTGATTCCCGCTTGGCGTGCCTATCGCTACACCCTCAGCGATGGTTTATCGACGCGCTTATAAATTAGCAATTCTCAAAAAACATAAAACAAATTTACCAAGCCATGACTATGACTCTAAAAAGAATGAAACTCTTAAGCATTGCTGCTATCGCGATCACCCTACTGATCAGCCTCAACATGCTTGCAAGCAAACCCAGCGCTGCGCAAAGTAAAGAAGCAGAAAAAACAAAAAGCTCGGCCGCGAAAGCCGATCCACATGGCGAATACAAAATTGGGGAGCGACTAAAGCCAAACAAGCCAAACAAGTCAGCAAATAGCGCAGTCCAGAGTGCGAGCAAAGACAGCCCAAAAGATGCGACAGGAAAGCCGATTAGCTTTAAGACCATCTCTTGGGAAGATCTCATTCCCGCTAGCTGGGACCCGAGCGCCGACTTTAAAGATATGGATCTAGGTAACTTTAACGATGCTGATCCACGCGCGATTTCTGCTCTTAAGAAACTCAGAACGGCATGGGATAACGCGCCAACCAACCCTTTGTTCAATCAGAAGTATGTTCGGATTCCTGGCTTTGTCGTGCCGCTCGATATCGAAAACGGCAAAGTCGGTACTTTTTTGCTAGTTCCTTATTTTGGTGGCTGCCTACACACCCCGCCCCCACCTGCGAATCAGATCATCGAAGTCCAGTTAGAACAAGCGCAAGCGATTAAGACCATGGAACCTGTCTGGGTCAGCGGTCAACTAGATAGCGTGCGTAGTCAGGCCGAACTGGGAACCGCAGGCTATCGACTCAATGCGGTCAAAGTTGTGCCTTACAAGTAATCGACGCGCCGCAAATTTTTTCTTTTTTTTACACTTTTTTTAATCAATAATTCACGAATCAAAGCAAATGAACCAAACAACTCACACCGCATTCGCCATCTTATTGGCAAGCTTATATCCGCAACTGGCGAACGCTGAAGAAACGGCTTTAGCAAAAAACAGCCAAACAAACACCATCGAATCTTCGACGCAGACATCTGAGCAAATCAAAAAAAAAGATGTGCCGCAACAAGTCAAAGTGCAAGGGCAAAAGCAATATAGAAATTTATCTGTCGCTGGTGCCACCAAAAACGATAGTTTGCTAATTGACTTACCACTGGCTGTACGCGTGATCAGCGCAGAACTCTTGCAGGACACTGGGGCAAACACCTTGCGCGATGCCTTGGATCTGAGCAGTGGCATTCAACGTCAAAGCAATCTGGGTGGCTTGTGGGATAGCTATGCGATGCGTGGTTTCACAGGTGATCCTAATTTTGGTTCTGACTACATGGTCAACGGCGTCAACTCAAGTCGCGGCTACAACGGTATTCGCGACAATGCAAATACGTATGCGATTGAAATTTTGAAAGGACCGGCTTCCGCACTCTACGGCCGCGGTGAGCCTGGCGGCACTATCAATATTCTCACGAAGAAACCACGTTTCGATTCTGTCTACCAAGTTGACATGAAACTAGGCAGTTTCCAAGAAAAACGCATCGCGGTAGATTTGACTGGTCCCATCAGCCAACAATTCGCCTATCGCATCAATCTCGCAAGCGAGTCTAGCGAAAGTGGCCGTGACTATCACAAGACAGACAGAACCTTCATCGCTCCATCTTTTTTATGGCGCCTCAATGACCACACGACCTTGTCTTATGAGTTAGAAGCGAATGAACAGAAATCACCGTTTGATCGCGGCGTGGTAGCGGTAAAGGGCCAACTTGGCCTCATACCAAACTCGCGTTTCCTAGGCGAACCAGCAGATGGACGCATGCAAACGAAATCCTTAGGACACCAAGTATTCTTCCAACATGACTTAAATCCAAACTGGACTTTACAATCCGGCCTCTCATATCGCGACAGCGAAATCAAAGGTTTTTCAACCGAAGCGAGCAATCTTTTGCCCGACAATGAGACCTTACGTCGTCAACGCCGCCATCGTGATTTTTCTGCGTCTGACCGCAGCGCACGTATCGAGATCGCTGGCAATCATCAGATCGCCGGTGTACAACATCAGACTTTATTTGGCGTCGAACATGTCCAGTTTGCAGACGAGCGAGTCCAACTCAGACGAAATCCCTCCGCAAGCAATCCTTATAGCATCAATATTTTCAAGCCAGTCTATGGAAAGCAGGCTGACCCTTTGACGATGTCGATCAACACGAAGGAAAATCAGGAAGCCAACGCCGTTTATTTGCAGGACCAAATACACTGGAACACGCAGTGGAAAACCTTGCTTGGCGTTCGCTTTGATCGCTATCAACAACGTGTGGAAAACCGCCGCACAGCAACAGTCAATCAACAATCTTTGCAAGCCAGCAGCCCGCGTATTGGCGTCGTTTATCAAGCCACGCCTAGCCTAGCTTGGTATCTCTCCGCGGCACAAGGTTTTCGGCCGAACAGCGGCGTTAGCATCAACAATACCGCGTTTCCCGCAGAAGAAAGTCGCTCTTACGAACTTGGCATGAAGTGGGAGAATGCCAAGAAAAATTTAAGCAGCACGATCGCGATTTTCAACATCGATAAACGCAATGTACTCACGACCAATCCAGTGAACACAGACTTCTCAGTCACCGCTGGTGAGCTCAAGAGTCAAGGGATAGAAGTAGATGTAGAAGGCCAATTGCAAGACAATCTCCGCATCACTGCGGCTTATGCTTACACCGATGCGAAGGTCAGCCGTGGTGATAACTTAATCTTGACTGGCAGCCGCTTCCCGAATGTTCCAACCCATAGCGCCAACCTCTTTCTTAAACAGAGTTTTCAGCTAAACGGCAATGCGAGCGGCATCGGTCTAGGCTTGCAATACATAGGCGAACGCTATGGCGACGTGGCGTTGAGTAGCAACTTCATCTTGCCTGCATATACAACGGTCAAACTGGTTGCCGACTATCGTATTAACTCGACAATGCAACTGCATGTTCAAGTGAATAATCTAACGAACCGTCAATACTTCGCCAGCGCTTACAGTCAAGTGTGGGTACAACCTGGAAGTGAGAGACAGATCAGCGCCAATCTGCGCGTAGCTTTCTAAGACTTTCATTAATTTAAACGAGAGCTGAATGAGTCGGTAGCGTAATTGGTGAATGATCCAATTTACGCTGCCGCACTTGTCAATCCAAAGCGATTTTTCCATAAGCCAAGTTCGACCTCACTCCACCTTCAGTATAAATAACAGCGTGAATACCAGCATGAATACTAGCATCGCAGCCAACATCAACATAACGCGAAACAGAATCAATGCGATCGACAGCTTGCGAGGCGTCATCATGCTTCTCATGCTGGTTGATCACGTACGCGAAACAATTTATCTACACAGGCAAGTTGGCGATCCTATGCTGGTTGAGCAAACAGATCCTGCTCTATTTTTTACCCGACTAACAGCCCATTTTTGCGCACCCATATTTGTATTTTTGGCGGGCTTGTCTGCATGGCTCTACGCAAATCCCACACATCTTCATGGCGCAAAGCGCGATGCTACTGGCTTTCTCGTTAAGCGCGGGTTATTTCTCATTGCACTCGAGTTCACGATAATCAATTTTGCTTGGGTGGGACATTTCCCGCCAACGATTTGGTATCTACAGGTCATCTGGGTTATCGGTTTGGCGATGATTTGCTTAGGATTGCTCCATAAGCTTCCACGTTCCCTATTGTTATCGCTCGGTATTTTGATAGTGGCGGGACACAATATGATTAGCGATATCAAGATCGTTAGCGACCACCCTGCCTACACGATTTGGACCATCCTCTTTCAACGCGGATTTTTACCAGAACCTCTTGCGACGATTAAAATCAGCTATCCCTTATTGCCATGGATAGGCATTATCCTGATTGGTTTTGCTTGTGGACCACTGTATCAACAAGGAATCAGCAGTTTGCAACGCCAACGCCGCTTAATCACCATTGGACTAGCCGCACTTGCTGCCTTATTGCTCTTGCGCAGTTTCAACATCTATGGCGAGAACCAACATTGGCAACACTACCCCGATTTCATCAGGACCAGCATGTCCTATCTCAACTTCCAAAAGTATCCGCCGTCTTTACTCTTTAGTTTACTAACCATAGGCACTGGCATGCTCTGTCTCGCATGGTTTGAACGCAGCAACAATCGTTTCACGCAACTCTGCGCTGAGATCGGTTCTGCACCAATGTTCTATTACATCCTACATTTGTATGTATTGTTGATTTTGCAGACACTCTTAGTGCATATTTTTGGTGCCAATCACGGCAATCGATTTGGCGTCGATTATGTCTGGCAAGTTTGGCTTTGCGCTGCACTCTTGGTCCCAATATTGTATTTTCCTTGCCGCCAATTTGCGGTATTCAAGCGGAATAGCAAACAAGCTTGGGTGCGGTATTTGTAATTTCATGCGGTTAGAAAAAATACCTTTGAAATCTAATGCGATGAACTTCACATCGATTCGCCTAGCGACTGCAAAGAATTAGCGCCATCTGCGCGGATTTCAAAAGATTGGAAACAAACTGTTTTCCTTTTGAAGTCCGCATGAATTTTCCTCTTACTTAAATCACACCACTATCAAAATAGATATCTCCACGGAGAATGTACTGTGCTAGATTCTGGTTCACGGACAACAAACCGCCCTCATCAACAAAAACCAGGAAACAAAATGAAGTGCATTATTCTAGGTGCTACCGGCTTGGTGGGACAGCAATTACTTAAACTGGCATTGATCGATCCGCGTGTTGAACAAGTCATTGCACCGACTCGAAGAGCCATTGCAGTGCATCCAAAACTGCTGAATCCTATTGTCGATTTTGCGCGATTGCCAATGAATGCAGATTGGTGGCATGCCGATTTGGTGTTGTGCGCTTTAGGTACGACGATGCGGCAAGCTGGTAGTCGGCAAGCTTTTTTTGCAGTGGATCATGATTACGTGTTGCAAGCAGCGCAGGCGTGCAAGAAAGCGGGTACGCCAACTTGGGTGTATAACTCCTCACTCGGAGCCGACGCCAAAGCGCGGTCATTCTATTTACAGGTAAAAGGACAGATTGAGTCTGACCTTGCGCAAATAGGATTTACCTCGCTTGGTGTTGTGCGCCCTTCATTTCTTGACGGTGGTCCTCGACCAGAAAAACGCATAGGCGAAGCAATCGCGATTCGCATTGCAAAATGGATTGCACCTATTCTTCCCCAACGTTACCGCGCAGTTAGCACCAACAAAGTGGCTCGCATGATGTGGCAACTTGGAATCGCAAAAACAGCTGGTCTAAGGGTGATCGAATCTGAGCAGATTTATCAACTGCCAGAAACTTCGTAAAGAATAGTCAAATCAAATCTCTTTCAAACCGCCATCGAGTTCTAGTTCTATACGCTTGCATAAAGTACGCAAAATTTTGACCCTGGCAAAATTTTTGTCGTTGGCTTCGATGAGTGTCCATGGTGCTTCGCCTGTGCTGGTGCGATCGATCATGTCGCACACTGCCTGTTGGTAGGCGTCCCATTTCTTACGGTTACGCCAATCTTCGGCGGTTATTTTAAAACGCTTGAACGCAATCTTTTCGCGTTCTTTGAAACGCCGCAATTGCTCGGCCTGACTCACTTGCAGCCAGAATTTAACGACAATGACGCCGGCTTCGCTTAGCTCATGTTCAAAGTCGTTAATCTCGCCGTAAGCGCGTGACCAATCGGCTTGTGTACAGAATCCTTCGACTCGCTCGACCAGCACACGACCGTACCAAGTGCGGTCAAATATCGTGAAACGACCAAGGCTAGGAATGTGTCGCCAAAACCGCCAGAGGTAGGGCTGCATGCTCTCTTCTTCGGTTGGTGCAGCGACGGGAATGATCTGATACTGACGCGCATCTAATGCGGCGCTGATTCGTCGAATCGCGCCACCCTTACCTGCAGCATCGGCGCCTTCAAAAGCGCACACCACCGAGCGACCTTTAAAGCGTGGGTCGCGCGCCAGCTCGGCTAATCTTGCCTGCCACTGCGCCAATTGTTTTTCATAGCTGCGCTCTGCGAGTGATTGTGTCAGATCTAATGCTGACAATACTGAGCGGAGATTGATGGTACTCGGTTGAGGCAACATGGGGGCACTCTCAACCGCCACTGTATTTTTTACCGCCGCGAGTTTGGCGCGAATCGCATCGAGCAAGGTCTGGCCCACCGTCAAATAGCGATAGCGATCATCAGTACCTTCGACGATGATCCATGGTGCGGCCGCCTTGCTCGTCATTCTGAGCATGTGCCCTGAGACTTTCTGTAATTTGTCATAGGTTTTTAACCTATCCCAATTCCATTTCGTCACTCGCCAGGCGGTGCGGGGATTACTTTCTAGTTCTTTTAGACGTTGCTTCTGTCCTTCGTAAGTCAGATGAAACCAAAATTTCAATACCAAGGCACCTTCGTTGATCAGCATCGTTTCAAAGCGATTGATTCTATCGATCTGTGCATCGAGCTCGATTTTCGACATGCTACCTGCAAGCCTTTGCCCAATCGGGTCGGAATACCAAGAGCCAGCAAAGATACCAATTCGTCCCTTAGGCGGCAACGAACGCCAAAAGCGCCACATCGCTGGACGACTGCGTTCTTCGTCACTTGGCTGCGAAAAAGCGATTGTTGAAATGAAACGGGCATCCATCCATTCGTATAGAACATTAATGGTTTCCCCCTTGCCCGCGCCATCTTGACCGCTAATCAATAACACGACGGGGAATTTCCCGTGTTTGAATAATTCAATCTGCGCATCGAGTAAATCCGCTCGCAAAGCTGGGACTAATTTCTTATATTTTCCCTTGCTGACTTTATGGCCTAACTCGGCTGATTCAAACATGATGTCCGCCCTTAATTGAAATTTGCTCTTGTGAACACACAACTAACTTATACAGGTTTCTAACCGATCTTTTCAAGGAGTAGTTTGTACCCTGCATCAACTACAACAACCACATAATAAATTCATATTTTTTTCATCATAGGTCGATCGAATTACATGTAAAGGCAAGGTGAAATTACATGCCAAAACACCGATACAACAAGCTGAAATTCGACAAATAACTATATTCCACACAGAAACAAAAACCAGAGTAGTATTTAGGAGGAATGGAATATTTTTTTCATTAATAAGCAACGCTCTTCAAGTTTGTAAGCGATGAGGATCAAAGATGCAAGACATATCGTTTGAAGATTTGACTACCCTCTTCTCTTTGGTACTTGACCACGTACCGATTGGCGTTGTGATCTTGGATCAAGATCTGCGCCTGCGTTTTATTAATCAGCGTCACGCACAAAATAACCGCCTAACAGCATCCGAACAGCTTGGCAAAAGACCGAGCGAATTCATTCCTGATATCGCCTCCATCATAGAACCCAAACTGCGCTTTGTTATCGAGCATGGCATTCCTTTGCTCAACCAAGAGATACATGGCAAGACAGGGCAAGAAAATAGCCCATCTCTACACAGACTAGCAAATTATTATCCTTGGAAAAATTCCTCGGGTCAGATCCTAGGTGTGATCGGCATCATTCAAGACTCTCAGGTTGATCAATTCTCGCAAAAAATGCTCGAAGAGAGTGAATTGCGTCTACTCAATGTCTTGGACAATCTATTTACTTTCGTCGGTGTTTTAGAATTAGATGGCACACTAAGCCACGCTAACAAAGCACCACTGGACGCCGCTGGGATTTGTATCGACGATGTGCGTGGCAAAAAAGTATGGGATTGCTTTTGGTTTGAACATGATGCACATTTGCAGGGACAAATGCAACAATGTGTACAACGTGCGCTTCGTGGACAGGTATCCCGTCTCGATATGCAAGTTCGTATGCGTGATGGGCAGTTGATGTGGATCGATTTCATGATGGCACCACTACGCGACAGCCAAGGCAACATCACGCATTTGATCCCATCTGGGAACGATATCTCGCAACGTCATCATGATGCGGAAGCCTTAAAGATTTCAGAGTCACGTTTTCATTCCATCGTCGATTCATCCGATGAAGCGATCATTTCGAAAAATCTCGATGGCATTATTACAGCGTGGAATCCAGCAGCAGAGCGGCTACTTGGTTATACCGAGATTGAGGCTCTAGGCAAAAAAGTGACCTTGCTCTTTCCGCCGGGTAAAGTGAATGAAGAACGTGCTCTGTTAGAACGAATCGGTAAAGGTGAACATATCTCGCCATTTGAAACCATGCGGGTGCATAAAGACGGTCACCTTGTGGAAGTCTCGGTCACCATTTCTCCCCTACGCGATCAACATGGCAACATCATTGGTGCTTGCAAACTAGCGCGTGACATTAGTCTGTCCAACAAACAGAAAGCGCAAATACAACGCTCACTCGAAGAAAAAACTTCGCTACTACATGAAGTCCATCATCGCGTTAAAAATAATTTACAAATTGTCTCTAGCCTCCTAAACATGCAGGCGCGCAAAGTTTCCGATGATGCAGCCCAGGCCATCAATGAATGCCAAATTCGGATTCGTTCTATGGCCTTAGTACATCAATTACTGTATGAATCCGAGAACTTATCGAACGTCGATTTGTGTGAGTATTTACAGCAATTGATCACACTGACAAAAATTAGCTATCAAGATCAGGACATGCCAATCGAGATGGAATTTATTCACGATAACGAGATCATTTCGCTCGACGTTCAACGGGCAATTCCGTGCGGACTCATCGTGAGTGAATTACTGTTGAATGCAATGAAGCATGCCTTCAAGCTTTCTCAAGCGGGGAAAGTCCGTGTACACCTTGTCAGAAACGATGCCGAATCTAACCAAGTGGTTAGTACGTCGTCAAGAGTCAAGAGCTCCTATATCACCCTGACTGTCAGCGATAACGGTTGTGGACTTCCTGCGAACTTCGTGTGGGGCGGTCGCAAGAGTTTGGGCGCACAATTAATTCCTATGTTTGTACAACAACTTGATGCAACATTGCAAACCACCTCAAGTACAGAGGGTGCGATGTTCACCATTCAGATACCTGAGCGTGATGAAGGAGCCGACTATGCAAACTGAACGTATCTTAATCGTCGAAGATGAGCCCGTCGTTGCACTTGATCTGCGACAGACACTGGAAGAAATGGGACATGAGGTGGTGGCGATCAGTCACAGTTTTGAAACCGCGATGGAATCCGTGATTCGTGACAATCCAAGCTTGATCATGATGGACATCAACTTAAAAGGCGATATCGATGGTATCGATGCCTGTGATGCTATCTACCAGGGATGGCAGCTACCAGTGATTTTTTTAACTGCCTACGTCGATGAAAAGACCGTCAATCGCGCCGCAGCCTGTGGGCCATTTGGTTACATCATCAAGCCCTATCAAAAAAAAGAACTCTATGCATCCTTACAAATAGCACGCGCTCGACACAATGCTGAAAGTGCACTTTCACGCTCTGAGGAACGGCTTGCTTTGGTCATCGAAGCCGCCGATCTAAGTATTTGGGAATGGAACTCGACCGATCAAGAGGTTTGTGGTGATCCTAAATTCGATAGTATCTTTGGTCAATACCTTCGTCCTTACACTAGCAACTTGGCCAAAATGTTAGAACGTGTGCATCCAGACGACCAAGCCCACGTCGACCTCATGTTACAGACCAAGGGTTTCTTTAATTTTATTTTTCGCTATCAACGCGACGACGGCGACTATTCTTGGTTGGAGCTGTATGGCAATTTACGTGAGAAAAAAGATAGCAGCATCTTTATCCTTGGCGCGGTTCGTGACATCACCAAACAAAAAGACCTAGAGCAGCAACTCTTGCAATCGAGTGTGGTTTATAGTGCGGTGGCCGAAGGCATTATGATACTGGACAAAAACGGCCAGCTTATTTCCACCAATCCGGCCTTCACGCGTATGACTGGACACACGACTGAAGACATTATTGGTCAAGTCCCAACCGATTTTCTGTTGATCCGTCAGGATGCGACTCCCAGCTATCAAGCGATTGCGGATTCTGCCGAAGGAGCGTGGTCAAGTGAAGGACTGTGTCAGTGTCGCGATGGGCGCATTTTTAATGCACTTCAACAAATTTGCACCGTCCGTGATGAAGAGGGAAAACTACTACAGTTTGTGCACACGATTTCCGATTTGACCGCGATTCGTGCCAGTGAACGTCAACTTGTCTTTCTTGCTTATCACGACTCACTCACCAAACTACCTAACCGGCGCATGTTCATGGATCGCTTGAAGCACGCGATGGCAAACAACGAGCGTAGCCACCAATACGGTGCGATCTTATTTATCGACCTAGATGATTTCAAAATGCTCAATGACACCTTAGGTCATGATATGGGCGATGCACTCTTGGAGATGGTCGCACAACGTTTACAATCTTGCGTCCGTGAATGTGACACTGTTGCACGCTTGGGCGGTGACGAATTCGTCGTCATGTTAGAGCAACTAAGTGCCGATCAAGCACAAGCATTAGAGCAGACCGCCGTCGTCGGCAAAAAAATCATTGACGCACTCAATGAGCGTTATCTGCTCGGAAGTCATGAATACTACTCAACGCCAAGCATCGGTGCAGTGCTATTTCATGGCGCGGCCGTGTCAGCGGACGACATCATCAAACAGGCTGACGTTGCCATGTACCAATCGAAAAAGAATGGGCGGAATCAGCTCAATTTCTTTGACCCAAACATGCAACGATCCATGTCCAAGCGCGCAAGTTTAGACGCGGAACTTCATAGAGCGATAGACCATCATGAATTCGTTTTGTACTACCAAGTTCAGGTCGATAATTGGCGCCAAGCGATCGGTGCTGAAGCATTGATTCGCTGGCAGCACCCCGAATTAGGCTTGATTACACCCAATGATTTTATATATGCAGCAGAAGAAAATGGTCTGATCGTACCAATTGGCTTATGGGTCCTAGAGACCGCGTGTCAGCAGATTTTAGCCTGGCAAGATTCACCGCTCACGCAACATTTGGTACTGGCTGTCAATGTGAGCGCCCGACAGCTCAAGCAAACCGATTTTGCAGACCAAGTGCTGAACTTACTCAAGCTTTACCCAATACCAACAAATCAACTTAAGTTAGAAATTACCGAAGGTATGCTGCTCGACGATATTGATGCCACGATTGCAATTATGCGCAAGCTCAATGCGGTGGGCATCCGATTTGCTCTCGATGATTTTGGGGTCGGCTATTCCTCATTGCAATACCTCAAGCGCTTACCGATAGAACAGTTAAAAATTGATCGCTCATTTGTGCAGGATTTAGAAGACGATGAACATGACCGAACGATCGTCCGAACCATCGTCAGCATGGCACATAGCTTGGGACTCGACGTCATCGCCGAAGGAGTCGAAAATGAACTGCAGCTCAGGCTCTTACGGAATAAAGGCTGCGTCCATTTTCAAGGATATTTGTTTGGCAAACCCGTGGACATTCGACAATTTAATGCCTTATTAATGTGAAGCAGGATGTCATCCAGCCCGATCACACCGCGAACAGCAATGCAGAACTGATCAGTCGACTGGCTTTACACACGTTCTCTGCATTATGTCGAACCGTGCTAATTTATCCTTCCCTTGAAGAGGCGCCCCTTCAAGGGCGCTACCTGAGCTTTAATTAGGCTTTGCTACCCAACTTGGCGCTTTTATTTGTGGCGGGATTTATTGCGCTCCAACGATACCACCAGACTTTGGATTAGGCATTTCACCATTTCGATCCCCACACCAATCGCCAAGTCGTCGCTGACTGTTGTTGACTCTGTTCGCTCCAACGTGCGCTCGAACTTGTGTAGTTTGTGGTATCTACTCTATTTTGATGTAGAAGATTGGTGCCTGAAAAACGCAACTGATGTTCAGGTGACAATTGCCAAGCGATATAAAAATCCAGGAGACGTTTCGGTTGACTATGCCCATTTAGATAGACAGATTCTCGCAAGTTATCTGCAGCCTGAAAACTATAGTCTGCGCCTAGACGTATCTCAGGGTGAAATTGATAATCGCCACCAATACTGATGAGCAAACCTGTCTGTTGCGCCAAACGATTATCCGGTCCTGGTACTTGCTCTAACTTGGACCAATTGCGATTGAGATTGGCATGCATTTCTACCGCAGGCAGCCTCGCTGACAATTGTTTCAAATTGAGTTTAGTTTCGATTTCCAAGCCCATCAGTCTGGCTTGCCCATGATTGATAAAAGTCGACAACCAACTATTCCCATTCAAGGATAAATGCTCAGTGATCACATCGTCCACTCGACGCCAGTAGGCGCTGGCGCTAATCACACTACTGTCACTCAGATAGTGTTCATACGCCAGCTCCAAGCCCCAAGAGCGTTCCGGACGCAAATTGGGATTGCCCTGCGTATCGGGATTCAGCGGGGTATTATTGTTGTCTATGCGTAATAAGCGTGGCACCAAATTGGCGACGACGGGAAGCTTAAAGCTGCGATTCAATGCCATGCGCCATTGCCTTTGTTTATCGAGTTTCACCACGCTTTGCAGTATAGGACTCAGTAGACTAGAGCTGTTTTGAACGTCAAAAGCCCCCTGCTCTTTACTGCCACTACGAATATTTTCCATTCGCAAACCGAGATAACTTGACCATGCGTTATTGATCGTCCATTCATCTTGTAGATAAGCCGCTAGTTTGCGCACGTTAGCCTGATAGTCATGCGCAGTGTGATCCGAAATACCTGAAGGCATAGCACGCTCTTGTTCTTCACGATTTTCGTGACGTAGTGCATGACTCATCTCCCAACCTACACTAAAGACATGGGATGCGGAGTATGGCGCTAAATATTTACCATGAAAACGCGCTTCAGTTTCATCTGCATCCCCCGCCACATAACGATGGACGCGCAACGCTCCATCCTGATTTTTACCCCAAAACTGAAACCGCCCAGATCTATCAAAACGATTCCAACCTAGATTCATGCTTAACTTTGCACTATTCGCTAAACGGCGCTCCCAGCCAACATCTTGGCGCGAGCTAAAGACATGCGCATTCCAAACGCTACTATTATTGGGAAACTCTGTACTCTCACTAAGGAGGGAATTTTCGTTTTCATATTTATTCTGCCCAAGTCGACTGAGATTGATGCTTGCTTGCCAATTGACATTATTCTGCGCATCCATTTTCCAATTCAGACGGGGCGAAAAACTTGCGACATCACGACGATTTTTTTGGCTCTGTTGTAACAGTCTGTCGGTTTGCAATTGCCAATTCTCAAGGCCATTAGGACGTATAGCATAAGCTTCGCTTTGCTGCTGATTGATCTCATTGCGGCTACTTTCTAAAGTACCTGCTAACACAAAAGATAGATTCGCAAATTGGCTCGGGAGTTGATCTGCCATGCTCCAACTTACATTGCCTGACAACTCTCCATTCTCTTGGCTGATAGCGGACTTTATTTCGGTGGGCTGCTGACTGCTTTTTTTCTTGAGTACGATATTGATCGTTCCTGCAATGCTTTGCGCACTCACATCGGCTCCGGCGACTCGCATCACTTCGATACTCTCAATCAAATCGGGCGCGACACTATCGATAGAAAAACCGACTGGCGTGGCCTGACCATTCAATAATATTTGGGTGTAACCGTTGCCAAGTCCGCGCATACGGATCTCAAGCCCTTTTCCTTTGCTCTCGCTGATACTAATACCTGGAAGTCGTTTTAACACCTCACTAATATTGGTATCGCCATATTTCTTGATATCGTCGCTGCCATAGACGACGCGCATGCCGATATCATCCTGCCTATCGCGATTCGGTTGCACCTTTGCTGTAACCTCAACGCGCACGGGTGCTGTTTGCCCGACCACTTCTTGCGATTGCGCATAGGTGCAGGAACTCAAGATCAAGATACTGAATGCGATGTTCGTCTTCACCATCGTAATAGGCTTGCTTACTGGTATCTGTACAAGTTTTCGCTGGTCTGACAAATGGTCAAGACGTGTTGAAGTCTGCTGATTAAGCATAATATTTTCTTTCATTCAAAATGTAGGGGCGTGAGTTCTCTTGCGCCTGTTCTGGCGCAAGACAGTCACGTAAGTGAAAAGGAAAGCGAAAGCGGAAGGCTTAGCCCGATGTAGCGTCTTCCAGGGCTGTTCGTATATTCATGACGTCGTCGGTACGCACATCAGTATTCTTTGCATTTAACAAAATAACGATAATCGGCCTGCCAGCAATGGTGGCGCGCATACTGATACAACGTCCTGCATTCTTGGAGTAGCCAGTTTTTGATAAACTGAGGTCCCAATTTTTATCGACGATCAATGGATTCGTGCTTTGGTAGTCGACCACTTTACCGTCACGACGATACTGACCTCCGCTACGGCTAGTCAATTGACGTAGTTGAGGATAGCTAGCGGCTAACTTGACCAAATGCGCCAAATCTCTAGCACTAGACCGGTTATTCGGTGAGATCCCTGTGGCGTCCTCTAAATGCGTTGCACGCAATCCCAAGCTCGCGATTTTCTTTTGTAAGGCAGAAACAAACGCCGCCTTGCCGCCTGGATAGCTTCGTGCCAGAGCCTGCGCCGCTGCATTACTAGATGGAATCAGGCTCAACTCTAATAGCGTTTGCCGCGACAAACTCATCCCTTGGTACAACTTCACTTGGGTATTTTGCCAGCCAGCGACATCGCCCTTATCAAGCGTGATCATCTCGTTCATATCCAACTTCGCATCAAGAGTTACCATCGCGGTCACCAGTTTGCTGAGTGAAGCGATTGGTACCACGCTATCCGCATTTTTTTCCAACAAGACTTTGCCACTTTGTTCATCCATTACCATGACATGCTCAGAACTCGTTTTGACATAGGCACTGAGTAGAATAGGATGCTGAGATGTCGACTTGGCAGGCGCCGCTTGGTCAGGTGCAGCATTGACTTGCGTTTGTAACACCAGAAACAAAGCAGCCACAATACCGAGAACGGGTGCTGCCATTTTCCAATGCCAGGGCTGTACATCCGGACGCACTAAACGTTTGATACGTGACAGTAAATCCCCACCATTGGCGGCCATTGCCGTCTGGGTCAAGCCAGCTATCTGCAATTTATCCAGCGCCTGCAAGGCACGTGCCAAGGGCCACGGCTGACCGAGTATGGACGCTGCCATATCGTCAGCAATAAGCTCTCTTTCCGCTTCTATACGCTTAGAAATCTACCAAACGGCTGGATGATAAAACAGCAGTGACAAGACCAAATTTTGCAGGAAATTTACCGCGAAATCCCAGCGTTTTATATGGGCTAGCTCATGGGCCAGGAGCGCCTCTATCATCTCTGGCGACATTCCAGTCAACAATGAAACAGGCATCACTATCACTGGCGTAACGCAACCATAAGTCACCGGACTTAAAAGATCTTTTTGAAATTTTAAATGTACCTTGCGACGAATCGCAAACTGGTAGGCCATTTGATTGGTGCGTATCTGCCATTGCTGAGCTAAAGCGCCCATGTCATTGCCATGTTGCCCTAAGCGATAGACCCATAATAGTCCCAAAGCTAAACGCAATAACATCAACAGTACGCCGATGCTCCAAATACTAACGACGAGCGGCATCCAAGCCTCAATCCAAGTAGCCAAACTACTTTGTGCGATCCAAATTGGATTCAAGGACGCGCCTAGCTCACTCGCCATTTGAATTGCGCTATGCAGGCTAATGGCTTGCGGATCATGCCATTGTTTTAGCACGCCCAGCGCCGGCCAAAGCAAACAGATCAACATAGCACTACAGGCCACCAGATAACGCCATTGCGGTCTCGTATTGCGGCTAAAGGCCAAGATAATGGCGCAGACACTTGCGATCAACGCACCTTGCCAAACAAAATTTAGTAAGGGCCAACCTAGTAAATCAGTTAAGGAGTCAGCAGGCATCATGATTTCTTTTCATTCTTCAATACTTGCTCGATTTCATCACGCTCTGCCTCTGTCACATGCCCACGCAAAGCGGCCAATATCAAGGCTTTGCCTGAGCCAGCAAAAACTTTTTGTATCATGTCTTTGAGCAGATTCGTTTGCAAAGAATCCTGAGCCTGAGAAGGCGCGTATAAATGCGGGCGCTGACTGTCATCCCGTGTCAGTATGCCCTTCCCATGCATGATTTGCAGATGACGCAAGACGGTAGCATAAGCAAGATCAGGGCGCTCAAGCTGTATGCGTTCATGGGCTTGCTTAGAGTTCATTGGGCCGTATTGCCAGAGTAACTTGAGCAGATTCAGCTCCGATGCAGTCGGTTTGGGAATAGAAATTTTCGTCATAGAGGTAAGTATTTCCAGCAGTGCGATTCGATAGTGAAGGCACTATAAATGCTGTAGAAACTTTTGTCTAGAAATTTTTTTCTACAAAATGCAATGAATGTAATTGCCCTGATGGCGACGCTTTTTCTCCCAAAAAAGTACAAATCCTATGATTAATTTTCTAGCGCAAAACCTGTGGCGCTTGATGTGGCAGTTTTCTGTTATTTAGCATCGCCCACGTCATCGCTGCCATTACCTGAGCATTTTGGATCAAATTATCTTTCGATACATGGTCCACCGTATCGACCTGGCTATGCCAAGTGTGCGAACGATAATCCAGAGGATCTTGGATAGGCGCGAAGGCGGGGATGCCTTGTTCGAAAAAAGCTTGATGATCTGAGCCGCCGCCTGCCGCATAGGTAATGTCAAGATGACTCAATTCTTTGGTCTGTTCTTTCGCTTCGTTCAAGGAAGCAAACCACTCATCGACCTTCATATCCAGAAAGCCCGTGATACGTCCGCCACCAGCGTCTTGCGTCAGCATTGCCTGTATTTTTGGCTGCTCCGCTGCATGCGCTTTCAGATAAGCTTTGCTCCCCAATAGGCCTTGCTCTTCGCCCGAGAACAACACGACTCGCAGCGTACGTTTGGGTTTTAGTTTTAGCGCATGCATAGCTCGCAAAATTTCCATCGTCACTACCGTACCGACACCATTGTCAGTCGCCCCCGTTCCTAAATCCCATGAGTCTTGATGCGCGCCAAGCACCACGGTCTCATCGCTCAATTCTGTACCAGGAAAGTCTGCAACCACGTTATAGGCCTTCACGACATCTTTACTCAAACGTCCACCGAATTCAAACTCTAGCTTCGGTGTAATGCCTCGTGCGACTAGACGCTGCAATAAATTTGCATGCTCTTTGGTGATAATCGCGGCGTTCTTTTTGTAACGAGTATTTGGGCCGCCAAACATATCTTGTATATTGCCCTCTCTGCCAGAGACAAAAAATATCGCCGCGAAGTCCGCTGCGCGTATCGCTTTATTCAATTCATCAGAATATTGTTTGAAGTTTTTTTCTTGTTCCGGAGTCGCTTTGGGTGTCGATAAGGCCAGTACTATTTTCCCTCGCAAACGGGGTGCAATTTCTTTGAATTCGTCTAAAGTCTTCACATTCATGACCACCACTTCCGCGAAGGTTTTGCGCGGACTACTATCGCTCCAGGCTTGCTGCTGAACATCGAGCAGCATGCCATTGGCGTTTAGTAGTCGGACACGTGCTACGCCTCTTGTCCAAGCCCTACCCAACTCGTAGGCTTCTTCATGCACATTAACCGCGCCATAGCTTTTGAGTTTTTCCATCGCCCATTGTTGCGCTTGGCGTAATTGTTGCGAGCCAGTCAGGCGTGGTCCTATGCCGTCACACATTTCTTCTAGATTCAGCATTAATTGATTGTTTTGAGCGATCTCAGCGAATAAGTCTTGGGAGATGTTAGCGCTGGAAGGTTGAACAGCAGTGACTTGCTGCTGGGCATAGCCAATACTAAATGGTAATAAATTTGCGCTCAAAACAAAGAGCACAAGTTTGAGCTTGCGTGAAAAAAGAGTAGTCATAGGAATCACAAGGAAAGGCGGTGAGTAGCAAAATTTTTACTATCGTTGGACGAAAGAGCGCGGCGGAAACACGCTCTTTTCAATCAACATTAACGACTAGGCATATGCGGCATTTTTTTTACCAATTCCGCCAATCCACCTTTATTGCGTGCAGCGATCAGATCATCAATCGCAGGCACACGATTATCAGGACTCTTTGCCACCAGTGATTCATAAGCACGCAACACGCCTTCGACACCTGCCAAGGTTTTAGCCTCGTTATCGGCTTCATTTCTCATAGGGTCTTTGATTTTCTTTTGCAACTGAAAAGCCGCAGTGCTCACCGTATGATGAAAACGCAAGACACGCATCAAATCGCCCTTAGCAACACCATTGTGAAACCAAAATACGCCTTTGTCCGGACCAAACATATAGTCGGGCACATCGTCTGCCCATTTTTGAAACCAACGTCCTTCGGCAGAACTCATGGCAGCTAAAGGATCTTTGTCCGCGACCGCCGCCAGCTTGACTATGCGTTCACCCTCCTCTGCTGTTGCCGGGCCTCGTTCTGCTTGAGCAGCGCCAGTACTAAGCAAACCGCAAGCAACAAAGCTGGTAACTAAGCCAGTAACAAAAAATTGTTTAAAACGACGAAAAAAAGTCATGTTGATTCTCCTGAAAATTTTGTAAATCAAAGAAACGAAAACGATTGAGATGCTGTCCGTTCAGCGAGTCTGGAGAATAATCATTTGAAAAGTATAATTCGATCAATTTCCGATGAAGAGGAATTTTAAGAGGCAAAACATGGTTTTTGGAGTGTGAAAAATAAATCGCAAATTGCAAAATGAGATCATGCTGATGCCAGCGGTATCTATATCAATCTACAGTTGTAGCTCAGCATGGGCATCAACATAAAAAAACCGCTGCAGAACCCAATCTGCAGCGGTTTTCGAAACAACAAAAGTCAAGAACTAAGAACTTAGTGACCCTGCTTATCTAACCAAGCACGAATTGCCGGCACACGTTCCTGTTTCACTTTAGCTTTATAGAGAATGCCCGCAATCACGGTATCGAGTTCACCACGTGCACTTGGGTCGAGGTGACTTTTCGCATACGCATTTAATTTGTCGATCATCTTTGCATCAGAAGATGCGCTAGCGAGTCCTGGGAAGAAACGGCTGCGTGAAGTGGCATCCACTCTGTCATTCACTTTTGCCATATTCGCGATGGCAAAATCAAATGCCAAATCAGGATGATTGCCCGCCACTTGACGGATCATGCCTGCACTGATGGTGAGACCAGGTTCTTCGGTTAGTGCTAAATCTAGTGCGCGTTGCGCCAATACCTTGTCGTCACTCGACGCCAGCAATGTGTAAAGGCTTTGACGAATCAAGGAAGACTTTTCTGCAGCAGCTTTGGCATGCAGAGCATCCCAGGTCTTTTGATCGGCGTTTTCGGCGACGATACCGAGAATCAATAAGCGAAGTGCCGCTGGTGCAGCGCTTGGGTCACTATCCATCGCTGCAAAGCGACGTTGCGCTTCAGCCAGCACACCTGGTTCTCCAAGCGATCCCAGCACAGCAATTAAACTAGCGCGGAAATTCGCTATATACTCTGGCTCTCCTGCCTTAGCTTCCCATCCTAGGTTTTGCATGATGGGCGTTAAACGCTGTAAGGCGAATTGTTTGAAGATTTTTTGACGTGCAGGATCGTCTTTCAGGTAGCCTGACACGGTTGCAAAAGTCGCTGCGATATTCTCCCAGACATGAGAATTCGCAGTCACTGGCGTCACTTTCGCTAAATCCAGATAGGCCGTGATGTCTTGCAGCCCGTTCATGCCGAGTGCCCAACTATCCGTCAAAATACCGACCTGATCAATCGCCGCGACTTGCGAGAAATGTTGTGCCAATTGCGCAAAAACTTTAGGTGCATACAAAGTGCGGTAATACCCCATCTGTCCCGCATTCACTACGACTGTGCCACAAGCTGGCAATTGCAAACTACCCTTGCCGTTGACCACTAAGGTCGTTCCAATGACCTGTGTTCCGGCGATCTGGGCGACGACTGGAACGCGCCAGTGAAGAGGTTTTTTGTTGGGCAAATCTTTGGAGAACTCTCCCTGACGGAGACTGACGATAGCTTTACCATCTTTGCACACGACATCGTCAACATGGATCAAAGGCACGCCCGGTTGCTCGGTGAAATCTTTCGCAATGGCGACAATCGGTTTGCGCGCGGCTTTTTCGACTTCTGTCCATAGGTCGCGCGATTGCGTGTTGCTGTAGGCATGTTTTTTCATATACGCACGGACCGCATCACGCCAGGCATCGGCACCGACATAATTCTCCAACATGCGGATCACCGCCTCACCTTTTTGATACGTGATGGTGTCAAAGGCTTGACTAGCTTGATCCACAGTCTTGATCTTTTGCACGACGGCATGCGTGGTCGCTAAGGCGTCACGACCAATCGCTTGTTCCCGTACGGAGATCGCATTAAATTCTGGTAGCCATTCTGGGTGCAGACGCATCATGGTGCGGTTTTCCATCCACGACGCGAAACCTTCGTTCAACCACAAATCGTCCCACCATTGCATCGTCACCAAATTGCCAAACCATTGATGAGCGGTCTCATGCGCCGCAGTGACAAAGGCGAGCTGTTTATCTGCATGAGTCGAGATACTTGGATCGAGCAGAATTGAACTTTCAAACGTAAAAATAGCGCCCCAGTTCTCCATCGCACTAAAGAATTGGCTGCTGCCTGGTGCTGCGACATTGTCCAACTTCGGTAAGGGGTAACGGATGCAGAAGTAATCATTGAACTCGCGCAAAATACCTTTGGATTCTTCCAAGACATAGCGTGCTTGATCCAGACTACCGCGCTTGGCAATGACGCCAATTTCGGTTCCTTCCGCCATCACGGTTGCACGTTCAAAATCACCAACGCTCAAAAATAGTAAATAGGTCGACATCTTGGGTGACGTGCCGAATTTGACCAGACTGGTGCCATTGCCTAAATCGGTTTTTGATTGCACTGGCATATTACTGACTGCCAACTGCGCGCTCGGCACGATCACTTCTAAATTGAACGTCGCTTTGTGAATCGGTTCATCCCAAGATGGGATCACGCGTCGTGCATCAGAATTTTCAAACTGGGTATAGAGTGCGCGTTGCTTGCCTTCGGCATTTTCATAATCGAGCGAAAATAAACCGACAGCTTGGGTACCGATCACGCCGTCATATTCTAACTCCAACTTGTAAGCGCCTTTTTGCAGCGCTTTGGCAAAGGTAAAGCTAGCGGTTTGTGCTTCCACATTGAGCTTAATTTTTGCGTCGCTACTGATCAAGCGACCATCGCTAGCAAATAACCGAACTTTCTTAAAACGTAGATCCGTGGCGTTTAATGTGATGGTGCGATTGGCTTGCAAGAGGTGTAAACTTATCGCCACCTTACCGCTAAAGCTTGCGTCTTTTGCGTTGGGCGTTAATGACACATCGTAATGCACTGGTCGCACGCCTCGCGGCAGCTGCGTCGTCACTTTACTAAAATCAAGCTGAATATGCTTATTTGCTGACGCAGATTCCGCTGCAAGACTCGGCAAGCTGCTCCAAGTTGCGAGCGCGCAAATTGCCGTAGAAATCAATGTTCGTTTCATGCTTTCCCTTACTTCTGTTATTTTTTATGTTTATCTATGTTTAGCGCAATGAATTATTGCTAACGCTTAGTCAACATCAATCGCACAGAAGTTCCCCAAAACACCACGCTTAGTCCAGACTCGCTGTACGATATGGATTGACTTCAGCGGCACTCACCACACTTCCCCGATTACCCCAGGCATTACGTGTGTAGCTCAACACCAAAGCGACTTCACCGTCGTCTAAAAACGGTGCAAACGGCGGCATGCTGTAGGGGCGAGGGTTGGCCTTCGTTACTGGCGCAAAGCCGCCCGCCAAAATCATGCGGATAGGATTGCTCAAAGACTTGGTTTGTAAGGAGGCATTACCGCGCAATGCCGGATAAATGCCAGCTTGCCCTTCACCATTTTTACCATGGCATTCGGCACATTGCGCGCGATAAATCACTTCGCCACGTAACATGATGTCTTGCATTTGTTCTTTACTCACTGCGGTTCGGGTGATTGCCTGATCCAACAAATCTGGCGCTGCTTGCACTTGCTGCGGCAAAGCACGTAAGTAGTTTGCCATCGCACTAGCATCCTTATCACTCAAGTGCTGCAAACTCTGGCTGACCACCTCGGCCATTGGTCCATTGACACTACTGTGGCGATTCACACCGTGTTGCAGTAATTGCGCAAGATCCTGATTCGTCCATTGCGAGACATTCAGTTCATCTTTCGCGGTTAATGAGGGTGCGTACCAGCCAATGCCCGCCATCTCGCCACCAGAAAAATCCGCGCTGCCGCCATTTGCGCCCAAACCATTGCGACTACTATGACAAGCACTGCAATGCGCAAGACCACGGGTCAAATAGGCACCGCGATTCCACTCCGAACTCTGATCCGATTGCGGCTTCAATTCGCCGGGCTGGAAATACATCGCACGCCACAATGCCAAGCCAAACGCTTGGTTATAAGGAAAAGCGAGGCTATGCTCGCGCTTGCTTTGCGATACCGCTGGCTGTGACTGCAAATAGGCAAACATCGCATCCGCATCACTGCGCGTGATATGGGTGTAATTCGTAAACGGAAAGGCTGGGTACAACAAACGCCCATCTTTGCTCTTACCATTATGCAGGGCATTCCAAAAATCTTCTGCCGTCCAATTGCCGATACCGGTCTGCTTGTCTGGCGTGATGTTTGGTGTGACAAACTGACCAAACTCCGACTGCATGATCCTGCCACCAGCAAAGGGCGCACCACCGCGAGCGGTATGGCAAGCCATACAATCTGCTATTTTTACCAGATAGGCACCATGTTCCAAAACAGGCAACTTCTCGTCTGCAGAGGACAAGCTTGATGTCGACGTAAGTGGCGCGGCTTGATAGGCGTCGCCTAATTGATAACCGTACCACGCGAATAGCAGCACCGCCACCACACCACTAACGAGAAGTAATTTCAGTACTGTCCAAATCGATTTGATCGTCATTTTCATGGTTTCACGCTCCCGCATGCCACTGGCAATGTAAATCCAGTGGGCTGTTCAGGCGCTTTTGTTTGTGCGGGTAAAGTCTGCATTGCCAGCCACGCTGACACTGCCGCGATGTCATTGGCATCTAATTGTTTTGCGACACTCTGCATACAATCTGGCGCTGCTGCATGTCGGCTGCCGGTTTGCCATGCACCTAATTGCGCCACCAAATAATCACGCGGCAAACCTAAGAGACCAGGGATAAATGGTGCAAGTCCAGTCATCTTATCGCCATGACAGGCAATGCACGCCGGCAGCTTTTTATTAGTGTCACCCAGCTTCACTAAGTCACGTCCGCGCGCTAGCATGTCGGCGGATGCAGCATTGGCTTGCGGAGCGGCATACGGGGGGTTTAGCTCAGAAAAGTAATTCGCGATTTCCTGCAGATAGGCATCATTCAAATGCGCGACCATATAAGTCATCATGGGATAAACGCGCTTGCCTTCTCGAAAATTACGCAATTGATTCAATAGATAACCAGCTGGTTTGCCAGCAATACGTGGATAAAAACCATCCGTCGTGGCGCGTCCTTCTTGTCCATGACAGGCCACACAGGCTTTGACTCTTTGCTGCAAAGTATCAGGAATGGTCTGTGCATTGGCGGTCGTCATGCTACCGAGCACGATCGCCACACTCGCTACAAATAAGCTACCCAACAAAGTTGCGTGAACATTCTTCAACATTCTCATTCGCATATTTTTAAATCCTCAAAAGCCAAGACGCCTGCTGTTTGCACTTTACGAACCAACTCGGTTGTAAAGCACATCCAACAAGCGTCTTGGGTATTACGTAGTATGTACTGATGACTCTTGAGATGACACGATCCGATAATAATCGCGTCGACAGTCGATATCTCAATTCATCTCTTTACTCTTGGCACTGGCACGTGAAATCGTTTTGTCGGCCAAACGCTTGCTCGATTTTGCTAATTCAATTTCGTCACTCAAGATATGAGCAGCTTCGATCAAATATACATCTTTGGCTTCTTTGCTGGCTTTCTCAGCGGCTAACTCAGCAGCCAGACTACGCTCACTACCTTGCAGTCCATCATCTTGTGTTGGCAACTTATTGGCATCGGCTTTACCAGCACCTTTTGTTTTGCCGTCCAGAGCTGCACGGATCGCTTCACGCTCTTTGCTTTTCTTCTCACGCAAATCGCGTTCGGTACGACGTTCTTCTTCGTTCAAAGAAATAACTTTGTTCTCTTTTTGCTTTTTAAATTCAGCAATATCTTCTTTAATGAATTGGAACTCTTTATCTTTTGCGATGCGCATTTCGTGACGTACTTGCAGCATGCCTTGTACGTCTTTCAAATTACCGATGGCATGATAATTGGCTGGCTTGATTTGCACCCATGGCAGCGCATTGTCATAGCTAGATTCGCCATAACTGTCCGCATCCGTGAAACTAGGATAGGCGATATCGGGTGTCACGCCACGCAATTGCGTGGTACCGCCATTGACGCGGAAAAATTGCGCCACGGTCATTTTCAGATCGCCGTATTGTGGCTTGTCGCTGCGTGCCATTTGATCCAGACTAATGACAGTTTGCACAGTGCCTTTACCGAAACTGTTTTCGCCAATAATCAAACCACGACCATAGTCTTGAATTGCCGCTGCAAAAATCTCTGATGCCGAAGCAGAGCCACGATTGATCATCACACCTAATGGACCATCCCAAGCCACCACGCCAGCGCTGTCATTCTCGACATGCACTTTGCCTTGGGAATTCCGTTGCTGCACCACAGGGCCTTTACCGATGAACAAGCTAGTCAACTCGACCGCTTCATTCAATGAGCCACCGCCGTTGTCGCGTAAATCGATCAAGACGCTATCAACTTTTTCTTTCTTCAACTCACCCAAGAGTTTAGCAACGTCACGCGTTGCGCTCTTAAAGTCTTTATCGCCACGACGACGTGCGTCAAAGTCTTGGTAAAAAGTTGGCAAAGCGATGACACCAATACGACGAGTCCCATCGGCTGTCTTCACTTCTTGAATCGATTTTTTTGCAGCTTGCTGCTCTAAGGTGATTTTATTTCTGACCAAAACCACCGTTTTATGCGCGCCATCTGGACCGGCATCAGCTGGCAAGACATCTAACAACACCGTCGTATCTTTCGGGCCGCGAATCAACTTCACGACATCATCTAGACGCCAGCCCATCACATCAACCGGTGTACCGTTAGCGCCTTGACCAACGCCGACGATACGATCACCGACTTTCAACTTACCAGACAAAGCAGCTGGGCTGCCAGGCACCATCTCGCGCACAGTCGCCATTTCGTCACGATCTTGCAAAGTCGCACCGATACCACTCATCGACAGGCGCATCGCGATATCAAAATCTTCGGCGGCTTTTGGCCCAAGATAATTTGTATGCGGCTCCACCGACATGGCATAGGCATTCATAAAGAGTTGAAACACATCTTCACTCTTTAACTTGTTCATGCGAGTGAGCGTTGTTTCGTAGCGTTTTTCCAAAGTCGTCTTGATGGCTGCGGCATCCTTGCCCGCCAATTTCAAGCGCAACCAATCATTCTTAACCCGCTGACGCCACAGATCGCGCATCTGCGCTTCGGTCTGAGGCCAAGGCTCTTTTTCACGCTGATAGCGATAGCCCTCTTTTTGAGAGAAATCAAATTCTGTACCTAATAATTCACGCGCATAAGTCAAACGCTCTTTGAAGCGCTGATGATAAAGATTGAACATCGCAAACGGTGTCCTCAGATCTTGTCCCAAAATCGCATCATCCATTTTGTCGCGTGCAGCAGAAAATTTGTCGATATCCGCTTGTATGAAAAAAATTCTATCGCCATCTAAGGATTTTAAATAACGATCAAAAATCTTCTCCGACATCGCATCGTCTAAGGGCGTAGCTTTGTAGTGAAAACGGGTAAAAAATTCGGCGGTCATATTTGCCGCCTGAATTTGTTGCGGCAAGGGCTGGAAATTTAATGGGGCTTTTGCCGCATTACTAACATCAGGCGTTGCAGCAGCAGATACTGGACTAGATTCCGCAATGGCAAAATGGGTAGAAACTGCCAAGGCGATGGCCAACCCTAACAAAGTCTTTTTCATGTTCTTTCTCCAATGATTCGTATTGCGATGGACACTTTGACGGGCACTTTCATAGTGTGCAATAACAATGAATACTTTTAAATAGCAAAATACGAATATTTTTTATCTCTTTCGCAAAATTCTCGCACTCTATCAGCAAGAGCTGCGTTTTAAGTTGAACAAGCATATCACTTGTTGAGAATTCGCACAGCTAGCTACCGCAAGAGTTCTAGGGGTTTTTCACGCTATTTTGTAACGAGTTGTTGTTATGACCTGTGAGGGTTTCTAAAGTTCCTAACGAGTTCCAAGCCTTCAAAGGCAATTCAACGCTATTAGGATTTGGCGTGTATTTGAAAAACCTGGATAGCAATAATCAAACTATTGCTACGCAGGAGTGTAAGTTGGAGAAGCGTAGTGGGCGACGTCGATGATGTATGAAGTCACTTAAATTTTCGAAACTCTTTGCTCACCTAGGTACCCGTACCATATACACCATTAGTGGATAGCAAATATTTCAGAACCTTTTGATCATTCATCGCAATCTAGTCTTTCCAATTCAGCGGTTTTAATAAATCTTGCTAATTTTTTCTCAATCCAAGGGCTCGTTTTGCTAATTCTTGAATATCATCACCAGCATGAGAATCAAGTTCTGAAACTTTGCGCGCAAATTGATTTGGCAGATAAACTACATGTTCAAAATCACCAAGTTTGCGTTGCTGTGCGTATGGTATTTTGTCGTTCACTGGACGGAAAGCGATTACCAAACCAAGGTTAGTTTGGTCAGAAATTTTCGACTTCTTGACCACTCCTGTAATGCTATCAAATGACATAAAGTCAATCCCATAAAAAATATCCTTAAAGAAACTTTCATTGTAAATTTCACTCAACTGAATCGTAGTTTTATCTTCAGACAACAAATACAATCCAACCTGAGATGCCTTAAAGATAGGCTTCACGCCAGGTTTAGGGTTTTGTTGATTTTTCTTTCGAACTTTTTCCTGATCAAACATGTTATTTGAGATCAGGAAAACACTAGGCAAAATCGCAGGCATGTAATAGGGAAGATCATTTTCTTTTGGTAACTTGACCTCACCTTTAATATAAATCTCAAAGCGCAACGACCTCGCTTTATTGCAGACTTCCACGCGATCTCCCCATCCACAAATCTCTTCATCTTGCTCTTCACGGATCTTGACGGCAACTGCCTCTGCGCCTTTTAAATCTGGATCAATGAAGGCTTCTGGCATACAATATTTCGCAGCAAACTCAGGTGTCACCACCCAAATCCAAGGATCTTTGGTATAGCGCACGCGCCCAGGCCTTGGCCCGCCATAGTGACCGTTAGGGCAACTCCGATAACTCTGTTCCAGTTTTTGTCGCTCTTTGACTTCATTCGACTTCGTATCCACTACGGCAGCTTTCGTGCTACTGATTTTTTGCAAAGGGTGTGATTGCGAACTCGAACTCAATATCACGAAAAAAACAAAAATTTTATTCAAAAAAAACCGCGTATCGTAGGCGCGACTCCATACACTTTTACGCATTTATTTCTCCCATGGTATCTAGCGCCGTAGGTGCGATTAGCATCGCGTAATCGCACGCATGTCATCTTTCGCCTCCAGCCATATTCAAATGAACATCGCGAACCACATTCTAGATCAACTTTACAAACCGATTACACTAAATTTCATCATTTGAAACATCGCCGTTTTCATACGTGCGATTACGCGATGCTAATCGCACCTACAAAGAGATTGTTTCGCTATAAAATCGGACGACGGTGAATAACGGCTATTGAAAAAAACCACACACGATCATCTAACCGAAGCGTGTTTTGCGGCTTTGATCCTGTATCAATTTTCATTTTTAGAGATCAGCTTTTTTCGGAGAATCGAAAAAGCGTGTTGTACTGTCTGAGCATCGATCAGCAACGATTGCATGTCCAGAAATCACAGGTGAGAACACGACAACAAGTCGCAAATCAATGAAGCACTTCAAACTTAGTCAACACTTGCGTAGTCTGACATAGCTCAGGCCTACGTGCTTCCCACGAAAGCAACCACGATGGTATGTCACCAACCGGTAATACCTTAGAAATGAAGTAACCTTGCGCGACGTCGCAGGCTTTATCTTTTAAGAAGTCCCAATCCGCTCTATCTTCAACGCCTTCTGCAACGGCTTCCATGTGCAATTGCTTCGCTAGACCCAAACTAGCGTCAAAGGCGGCGCAACGGGTGGCGTCGATGTGCGCACCGTGGACGAATCGCTGATCTATTTTTAATTCATCGAACGGGATCGCTGTCAATTGACTGAGCGATGAATTACCAGTCCCAAAATCATCGATCGACAAGCGAAATCGATTGATATGTAAGCGCGTAAGTATCTCTAAAGGTATTCTCAAGTCATCGGCGTGATAACTCTCGGTTACCTCAAGCTCCAGCATCTGTGGTTCAAGGCGTGCTGCCAAGGTCATCGACAAAATCTGATCGAGAAAACGCAATGAGGCTAGATTTTTCATGGAGATATTGACGGCAACGCGCCATAGCTTGCCCGCATCTTGCCACTCACGTGCTTGTTTCAAGGCGCTCTGCAACACTTGCAAAGTCATCTCATCGACCATATCAAATTCTTCCGCAACGCTAATAAATTGGTCAGGGAAAAGTAAGCCTTGGGTTGGACTATTCCAACGCACCAATGTTTCGAATCCGACGACTTCGCCGGTTTGCAGATTAACCTTGGGTTGATAATAATTGATCAGCTCACCATCAGCAATCGCAGCGCGCAGTGTCTCTGGATTCACTTTCGATAGCGGTGCCACTTCTTGGCTCGGTACCGAGGTCGACCAAGTCTCAAAGATGTCTTGCAATGCGCTTCGATTGATCGGCTTGATGAGGATGCCGATGCAACGAAGGTAACGCGCTGCTCAGAGAAATTTGTTTTCTCTCGTGCCATTTATGACGCCATCCCAGCACATCAAACTGGGCTCTTGGCAAACAACTATTCGGATATGCTGGTCATTACCATCGTGTACTAGGGACAGTTGTATATCGTGATCTATGTAAATACTGTCTGGTCGATTCAATGAATTCTAGATTAATCGACTGCCGACACAAAACAAATCGCTATTGCATTTATTGACTGTCGGATCGACGCGACCATCGCTGAAACCGACAATGATCGCGTTTGGGAATGTCGCGTCATTATTCAAAACATAGGCGTTGGTGCCAGTATGGGAAATGGATTATTACCATCACGCACATGCATCACAACGTAAGTCTTGGCATCGCTAGCTTCACAACCCAATAGAAGCCGCACATCAGTCTGAAAACCCGTTCCTGCATTGGTCGATTTGATTTTAGAATTTTCAACTTTGAGCGACGACAGGTTCGTATTAACAAACTTTTTACGATACTGCATCGGGGTGAAAACTGAGAGTCATGCGACTAGAGTAAAGTAATAAAAATACCAAGCAATCTTGTTGTATAAATACATGAAAAAATAAAAAATGTTTGCGGTAGTTTCGCGACAAGTTTATCTTTTTCCTTATTTTACGGACACGAAAAGCGCAAGCCCTCCTTACGATTACAGCTATTGGTGCTAATATTACTCTCAGGAAAACAACGCCAATCAAGTTAACTCAATAAAGGATCGTTTATGCTCTCTCAGATGAGCATAGCAAAACGGCTATATTTAGTTTCTTTTGTCCTCATTTTTGCATTAGGCATAGTCGCCATTGATGCATGGGTTTCCCTCAAAGGAATCAAGAGCTTAGTCATTCAAACCGAAGAAAAGCGAGTACCGCAGTTAATGCAAATTGCGGCAATCGAGTTGAATGTCACACGGACATCACTCCTACTAAGACATGCAATATTGGCTAGAACACCTGAAGAGCTAGACACGACATTCAAAGAAATCAAAGAAAAGCGTCAAATTATCGATGCCACATTAAAGGAATTTGAAAGCGGTGTTTTTACGGATGAAGGTCGTACTTTCATTAACAAGTTCAAACCTGTTGTTGGGGCCTTTTGGGTCGTTGGGGAAAAGAATATTCAACTGATCTCCGAAGGAAAAAAAGATGAAGCTTTCGAATTTTTGGTGAACCAAACTATTCCTGCACGAAACATTCTGCTTGTCGCAAGTGGTGAAGAAAAAACACGGCAAAGTAAGCAACTGAAAGTCGAGTTAGGTAATTTTGCAAAAGAAGCCGATACAACGAGCTACCAGATCGTCGGTCTAGTAATGTTGGTTGCGATCGGATTGACTGTATTTTCCGGCTATTTAGCACGTGTGCTGCGCTCTAGAGTTCAAGTTTCGCAACAAATAGCAGAGCGAGTGCGCGATGGTGACTTAGTCCATTCGATCGATGATGATTTCAAGGATGAGTTTAGTCCACTCCTGGCATCCTTGAAGGCAATGCAAAAATCCTTGACCCAAATTGTTACAAAGGTGAGAAATTCATCTGACGGCGTCGCCAGCTCTAGCGCCGAAATTGCGTCCGGCAATGAAGACTTAAGCACTCGAACAGAAGCCCAAGGGCATGCACTTGATAAGACCATTGACGCGATGGCGCAATTAAGTTCGACAGTAAGACAAAATGCCGACAATGCGCAACAGGCCAATCAGTTGGCCTCATCGGCTGCGGAGGTTGCCGCCAATGCGGGCAAAGCTGTGTCCGAGGTAGTAGAAACGATGAAAGGCATTAATGCAGCGTCAAATAAAATCTCTGACATCATTAGTGTCATCGATAGCATCGCTTTTCAAACTAACATTCTGGCGTTAAACGCCGCGGTCGAAGCCGCACGAGCTGGCGAACAAGGACGAGGCTTTGCAGTGGTCGCATCGGAAGTCAGAAACTTAGCTGGGCGTTCTGCCAATGCGGCAAAAGAAATTAAACAATTAATTAGCGACAGTGTTGAACGTGTCAATCAGGGGTCCGCATTAGTCGATCAAGCCGGAACTACGATGGAGAAGGTAGTTCGCTCGATTTCGCGTGTCAATCTCATTATGGCGGAAATCAGCAATGCAAGCGCTGAGCAATCACATGGCGTTGTGCGAGTCGGCGAAGCTGTCAATGATATTGAATCTAGTACACAACAGAACGCTGCATTAGTCGAAGAAATGTCCTCCGCAGCATTGAGTCTAAGAACCCAAGCGCAAGAGTTAATTACAGCCGTTTCGGCTTTCAAACTACCTTAAACACGAAGCTTTCCTCTACCACTTAATCCGGGATTGAAATGGCGATCATGTGATGCTCGTCGCGCCTACTAATGTGGTTAATGCTAGCCCTAGCCACAGGCGCGAACCAGATTATGGCGATTTGACCGCAGCAATCTCGGTTTCAAACAACCAAAGCATAGCCCGACGATAAGTCTCACCTATCGTTGCAGCATGTGTGCCACCGTCAATCTTGATTAGATTGACCGCCCAAGGAGCATCAGCGCGGGATGACCATGTTGTACCCCACTCTGTTGCATTACGCTGTCTTAGTTCGGTATCGCGCGTGCCGGAAGCGATGGCGAGCTTTAGGTCTTTTCTGGTGTGACCTGCCGCAGCTTCAAAAAAACGTACTCGACCTGGCGCTAAGGCTGGATTACTGGCAATGCGTCCCCAGAATAAGTCCGGGTCTTCCAGCGCCGACCACAATACAAAATAACCACCGCGCGATTGTCCGACCAGTACGCGTTTGGCTGCGTTGGCACGAAATTGATTTTCAATTTTGGGTATCAGTTCGCTTTTCAAAAAAGCTAAAAAGCGTGGCGCACCATCTTCGCCTGGCTTAGCGTCAGCTGCGGGGGCGTTAAAGTCGATGTCGCGTTTATTGATCGCCGGATCAAAGCTGCCATAGCTGATGCCAACAATGATCGCTTCTGGCAATTTTTCGTCAAGGTTCAGAAAAAGATGCGTCGGTGCTAGTAGCGGAAACAGACTATCGCCATCGAGCACATACACCACAGGATAGGTCTTGGCATCGCTGGCTTGATAGTCCAGCGGAAGTCGTACATTGATATGAAAATCTCTGCCTACATGGGTCGATTTAATTTTGAAATAATCGCCTTGTAATGATGGAAGATGATTGTCATGCTGCAAGGCTTGCGTAGTTGCAGGCGCTTGATACGATGTTGAGGCACATGCGCTAACAAGAACGCTGAAAACAAGGGTAAGGACGATTTTCATTTATGGACGTATCATGAAGATTGATTGTTTTACTGGTCTAATAATTCTCAAATTTTCATCAGAACCAAAGTGAATGCTCGCCGAATTCAACAAGATCACTCCAGTGCGATTATGCGATATAAGTCACCCCTACAACAAAATTATTGTGTGATGATTAGAGTATGAAGTGCATGGGAAAGCGATGAAAACCCTGAAAGTGTCATGACATTTATTTGCCCCTACAAACTTCGTATTCTCGTCTTTCGTCCATGCAAGCGGCTCCTCTCTTGGTGCCTTAGTGGCTGCCGCATTTGCTATAAATCAGCAATTGCGATTCCTATTTAGCATTGGATTTCCATTGGTAGTCGGTGATATTACCAACGTCTTTTTTGCTGTCATGACCACTCTAGTTGAATGCTGCAGACATAAGCGCGGCTTATCTTCCTATGGTATTTTTGCCGGGAACGGCGGCGAGGATTTACGCGCGTGATAGGTACAAATTAAAAAATGACATGGAAATGAAGCATGACCGGAGCAACTTTTTGCGCCGGGCTTGGGCAGACCGGCGAGTAATGCTTGCCGCAAATTACTCGCCTGCTAGCTACCTAGCCTAGGTCAGGGCCCAAGACACATTGCTGCTTGTTCGGCCCCATACCGACTGTCTGTTACGAAGGCAAATTTTCTCGTTCATACAGATCTCATTGACCTAAAGCGTTCTTAATCTGTTGCAGAGATTGTGGGTCTTCGATGGTAGTCAAATCACCTGCATCACGGCCTTCACAAACGGCTTGTATCGAACGACGTAAGAGTTTGCCGGAACGCGTTTTCGGTAACATCGCCACAAAATAGACCCGCGCAGGACGTGCCACCGCACCTAACTGTTTATCGACCACGGCCATCACTTCGGCTTCCAACGCTTTCGCTAACTCTGGTGATGCCGCACGCTCTGGATTTTTGATAATCGCAAACGCTACCGCGACCTGCCCTTTCAGCTTATCTTCAATCCCCACCACCGCGACTTCAGAAATCTGCGGATGACTGGAGATACTTTCTTCGATTTCACGAGTGCCGAGACGATGTCCAGCGACATTAATCACGTCATCGGTGCGTCCCAAAATGAAGAAATAGCCATCCTCATCACGTATGCCCCAATCGAAGGTGGAATACAGTTGATCATGCGCGAAGTTCGACCAGTAAGTCTGCACAAAACGCGCGTCGTCACCATAAATGGTTTGCATACAACCCGGAGGCAATGGGCCTTTAATCGCCACCACGCCTTTTTCATTTGGACCACAAACCGCACCTGTGGCTTCGTTAATAATCGTCACGTTATAGCCATACATCGCAATACCGGGACTGCCAAGTCGTGTGTCTTTATGTTCAACGCCACGCGCGACGGATAAGATCGGCCAACCAGTTTCGGTTTGCCAGTAATTGTCGATAATTGGTACGCCCAGTTCGGTCGCAATCCAATTCGATGTCGTTTCATCCAAAGGTTCACCAGCCAAATACAAAGCCTTGAGAGAAGAAAGATCGTATTTCTTCATCAATTCTACCGGATGTTTTTTCAAGACGCGTACTGCGGTCGGCGCTGAAAACATGCGCGACACTTTATATTTCTCAACGATACTCCACCACACACCAGCATCAGGGCGAATCGGTGTGCCTTCATACATGATGGTTGCCATGCCGGCGATCAACGGACCGTAGACAATATACGAGTGGCCTACGACCCAACCAATATCGGACGTCGCGAAATAGGTTTCTCCAGGATTGCCGCAGAAAATATTTTTCATGGACGAAGCCAAAGCAACCGCATAGCCACCTACATCACGTTGCACACCTTTGGGTTTACCTGTTGTACCAGAGGTGTAGAGTACATACGACATTTCATTCGATTCCAACCACGTTACTGGAACCTGGGCGTGCATATGCTGCTCACGCAATGCCGCGTAATCAACGTCACGATCGGCAACCATCATCGCATCGAGTCCACGATTCACTAACAAAACCTTTGCTGGCTTATGGTCGGCCAGTTGAATCGCTTCATCCAGCAAAGGTTTGTAAGGCACAGCTTTACCACCGCGCATCCCAGCATCAGCAGACACCACCAATACGGGTTTAGCATCATCAATACGTGTTGCTAAACTCTTAGAGGCAAAGCCACCGAACACCACGGAATGCACAGCACCGATGCGCGCACAGGCCAACATGGCAAATGCCGCTTCGGCAATCATGGGCATATAGATTAAAACTCTATCGCCCTTCTTGACGCCGAGATCCAACATGATTGCTGCCATGCGTTGTACTTCGGCATGCAGTTCAGCAAAGCTGTAGGTTTTCTCGGCATTGGTTTCAGTCGAAATGGCGATCAATGCCGCCTTATCCGACTGTGTCTCCAACCAACGATCAATCGCGTTATAACAAAGATTCGTTTCGCCACCGACAAACCATTTGGCGAATGGTGGTTTGCTGTGATCGAGCACTTGGCTATAGGGTTTATGCCAGCTGATGAGTTGGGCTTGTTGATCCCAGAAGCTGGCTGGGTCTTGAATTGAGGCTTGATAAAAATCTTGGTAGTTCATTTTGTCTCCAGTTTTTTATAGCGTTTTGGTTTGAATTCTGTTTGGCGTTTTATTGATTGTTATTCGTTTTATCTATTCGCCTTTTGTACTACATCAAAAGTTATCGTTCTCGTGATGTCTTTTTCGTCGGTACGATCCAATTTCTCGGTTAATCAGCTTGCTCTGGCCGGGTGTGGCCCGGCGGCCAGTTACCTTTTTTGCTTCGCCAAAAAAGGTAACCCAAAAAAGGCGACCACGCTGCCACTGGCCTTCGGCTTCCCAATTGTGCAGGACAAAAAATGGGAAAGCCTTGAAACTCGCCTTCGGCTCAAACAGCAAGGCTTTCTTTATCCATTTTCTGTCCTGCACAATTGGCAGTGTCAGAAGTGGGTGAAAGTCAAAAGCAACGACCTACAACTGCCATCAGAAAACCTGACTTCCGGCGATACTGATTGTTTTGGTGTTGCCGTTGATTTTGACCTACCCCCGTTTGAGACGATGTAATTTGTGCGTCACAGAAAATGGACAAGAAAGTGTTGTTGTCTGAGGTGCAGCAGGGGTTTCGAGGCGCATGCGCCTCGCATGCGGAACGGTGTTCGCTTGCAAGCGAACATTCCTGAGCACAGTTTCAACACTTTCCCATTTTTTGTGACGCACAAATTATGCTGAAGCGAAGCGTAAGCACCCGCAGGGCGAGTCTACGGTCGCCTTTCTTTTGCTTACCTTTTCTTTGGCGAAGCAAAGAAAAGTAAGTAGCTGTCGGGCTACCCCCGACCAACAGACCGTAAATCAACAGCAAAAGTCACTCAAAAACAATCGCCAGGCACCCGAACAAATCCCTCCATCAACACGCGAGCACTACGACTCATACTAGCCTTCTTCACCACCCACTCTCCATTCACTAACTGCGCCTCAGCCCCAACGCGCAAAGTGCCAGATGGATGGCCGAAACGAACTGCAGAGCGTTCTCCTCCGCCTGCTGCCAAACTAACTAAAGTGCCGGGAATCGCAGCAGCAGTGCCGATGGCAACAGCAGCAGTCCCCATCATCGCGTGATGCAATTTACCCATAGACATAGCACGCACACACAAATCAATTTCACTCGCATGAACCTGTTTCCCACTAGAAGAAACATAATCCAAAGGCTTAGAAACAAAGGCCACCTTCGGCGTATGTTGACGCTTCGCTGCTTCGTCAATGTGCTTGATCAAACCCATACGCACAGCGCCATAGGCACGAATAGTTTCGAACTTAGCCAAAGCGGCAGTGTCGCTGTTAATGACATCTTGCAATTCTGTACCGGTATAACCAATCTCTTCTGCGTTCACAAAAATCGTTGGAATCCCAGCGTTAATCATGGTCGCTTTTAAGGTACCGATGCCTGGCACTTCTAGATCATCGACAAGATTCCCCGTTGGGAACATAGAACCGCCAGCGCCCTCTTCTTCCGCAGCAGGATCCATAAACTCAAGTTGAACTTCAGCGGCCGGGAAGGTCACTCCATCAAGTTCGAAGTCGCCCGTTTCCTGCACTTCACCATTCGTCATCGGCACATGAGCAATAATCGTTTTACTGATATTTGCTTGCCAGATGCGCACAACAGCAATGCCGTTTTGCGGCACATTGTCAACCAAGCCCATGCTGATTGCGCAAGAACCAACTGCCGCGGATAAATTGCCGCAATTGCCGCTCCAATCAACAAACGCCTTATCGATAGCAACCTGTCCAAACAGATAATCAACATCGTGATCTGACTTCCTGCTCTTGGCTAACAAAACTGTTTTTGAAGTACTGGAAGTCGCACCACCCATGCCGTCAATTTGTTTGCCGTAAGGATCGGGGCTACCGATAACGCGCAACAATAAAGCATCACGCGCAGCACCTGGCTGCTGCGCTGTTTCTGGCAAGTCTTGCACGCGAAAGAACACACCTTTGCTGGTGCCACCACGCATATAGACGGCTGGGATTTTAATTTGGGCTGGGTGAGGCATGTTTTATTCCTATTTTTGGTTTTAAGTCCCCTCTCCCGCGAGCGGGAGAGGGTTAGGGTGAGGGTCGTTGAGGCACCGTAATACGTCTAAAAAACAAGTGAGCTGTTCACAAATGCCTTGATAACGATTTTCGAATACATTGATCAACCACCCTCATCCCAACCCTTCTCCCGCCTACGGGAGAAGGGCTTATTTCATCACTTACACATTCTTACTAGACTCCAAAAAGTCTTGAGCAAATCGCTGCAACACACCACCCGCTTCATAAATCGATACTTCTTCAGCAGTATCGAGACGGCAAGTAACAGGAACTTCAACACGTTCACCGTTTTTACGATGAATAACCAAAGTTAAAGTCGTGCGCGGTGTACATTCGCCAGTGACGTCATAGGTTTCTGTTCCATCTAGAGCTAAAGTCAAACGATTGACACCTGCTTTAAACTCAAGTGGCAACACACCCATCCCCAACAAATTGGTCCGATGAATCCGCTCAAAACCTTCCGCCACAATCACTTCCACGCCTGCCAATCGCACGCCTTTCGCTGCCCAGTCACGTGAAGAACCTTGACCGTAATCAGCACCTGCAATAATGATCAGCGGTTGTTTGCGTTCCATGTAAGTTTCGATGGCTTCCCACATGCGTGTCACTTTGCCTTCTGGTTCAATACGTGCCAAAGAGCCCGCTTTGACTTTGCCATCCGCGTCACGCACCATTTCATTCTTCAAGGTGGGATTTGCAAAAGTCGCACGTTGCGCAGTCAAATGATCACCGCGATGCGTTGCATATGAATTGAAATCCTCTTCCGGCAAGCCCATCTTGGCGAGATAAGCACCCGCCGCGCTATCAAGCATAATCGCGTTGGATGGTGATAAATGATCGGTCGTAATATTGTCACCTAACACCGCTAAAGGACGCATGCCTTTCATGGTGCGGACACCAGCTAAGGCGCCTTCCCAATACGGTGGACGACGAATGTACGTCGATGGTGCGCGCCAATCGTACAGAGGTGCCACGCTGGCTGCCTGTTCAGTGGAAATGGCGAACATCGGCTCGTAGACTTTGCGGAACATCTCAGGCTTCACACTAGACTTCACAATCGCATCGATCTCTTCATCAGTCGGCCAGATGTCTTTCAAGCGAATCTCTTTGCCATCGACGACAGTCAAGACATCTTTCTCAATGTCGAAACGAATTGTGCCAGCGATCGCATAAGCAACCACAAGTGGTGGCGAGGCGAGGAAAGCTTGTTTCGCATAAGGATGAATACGACCATCGAAATTACGGTTACCGGATAAAACGGCTGTCGCATATAAATCGCGATCAATAATTTCTTGCTGAATCACAGGATCAAGCGCACCCGACATGCCATTGCAGGATGTGCAAGCGTAAGCGACGACACCAAAGCCCAAGGCTTCCAGATCAGACATCAGGCCAGCTTCTTCCAGATACAAAGTCACGGCTTTGGATCCTGGCGCTAAGGATGATTTCACCCATGGCTTGCGAGTTAAACCAAGACGATTGGCATTGCGTGCCAGCAAACCAGCGGCGATCACGTTGCGTGGATTCGAGGTATTGGTACAACTAGTAATAGCAGCGATAATCACCGCACCATCTGGCATTTGGCCTGGCACGTCGTCCCAAGCAGCAGCAATACCTTTTGCCGCTAAATCACTGGTAGCGACACGTGCGTGAGGATTCGATGGACCCGCCATATTGCGTACGACCGATGACAAATCAAATTGCAATACGCGTTCGTATTCGGCTGTGACTAAAGAGTCGGACCACAAGCCAGCCACTTTTGCGTAGGTTTCGACCAAAGCCACTTGTGCATCTTCACGACCTGTCAATTTCAAATAATCGATGGTTTGCTGATCGATGCTGAACATCGCTGCCGTCGCGCCGTATTCAGGTGCCATATTCGAAATTGTCGCACGATCACCGAGCGTCAAGGCAGCGGCACCGCTACCGTAGAATTCCAGATAGGCGCCCACCACTTTGGATTTACGCAAAAATTCTGTGAGTGCTAACACGACGTCCGTTGCAGTGATACCGGGTTGTGGTTTGCCACTGAGCTCCACGCCGATAATATCCGGCAAACGCATCCACGATGCACGACCGAGCATGACGTTTTCAGCTTCCAATCCACCCACACCAATTGCGATGACGCCGAGCGCATCGACGTGCGGTGTGTGACTGTCGGTGCCAACTAAAGTATCAGGAAAAGCCACGCCATTTTGCGATTGGATCACGGGCGACATGCGCTCCAAATTAATCTGATGCATGATGCCATTACCGGGCGGAATGACTTCCATATTTTTGAACGCAAGCTTAGTCCAATTAATGAAGTGGAAGCGATCTTCATTGCGACGGTCTTCAATCGCACGATTTTTTTCGAACGCCTGAGGATCAAAGCCACCACATTCAACCGAAAGAGAATGATCGACAATCAATTGCACAGGAACCACCGGATTGACTTGTGCAGGGTCGCCACCTTGATCTGCAATCGCATCGCGCAAACCGGCCAAATCAACCAAGGCCGTTTGACCGAGAATATCGTGACACACAACACGAGCCGGAAACCATGGAAAATCCAAATCACGTTTGCGTTCGATAAACTGTTTTAAGGAATCAGTCAAAGTCGCTGGATCGCAACGACGTACCAAGTTTTCGGCTAATACACGCGAGGTGTATGGCAGCTTGGCGTATGCGCCTGCTTCGATGGCCTCAACGGCTTCGCGGGCGTCGAAGTAATCTAGTTGCGTACCTGGGAGGTTTTTACGAAATTGTGTGTTCATTTTTTGTCCATCTAAAATTTTTTATGCTTATTGAAGAAAAGATTTTTGCCGCAGAGGCACAGAGTGTTTTGATGTCACTCCTGCGCAGGGTATAGCAGGGAATTCAAGCAGCATGCTGCTTGCCTGCGTTACGATCACAGCATACAGGCGGTGATTCCCAAAGCGATAGCAGGAGTCCAGCGTCTTTCGTTAATCGTCCAAAGCCACTGGATTCCTGCCTACGCAGGAATGACAAAATTCCCAATTATTTGCGACCACTAGTACGTCACGCTTCAACACAAAAATCTCTGCGTTCTCTGCGGTGCAGCAGGGACTTTTAGCAGCGACGCTGCACTCCTGCGAAACGAAGCATTCTTGCAAGAATGCTTTCCTTTCTCTGCGTCTAAACTTTTAAACCCTATCCTTCAATGCCACAAACGCCAAATCCTCAGGCCCAACATAATTCGCACTCGGACGAATAATCTTGTTGTCGATACGTTGTTCAATAATATGTGCAGACCAGCCTGATGTACGTGCGATCACGAACAGTGGTGTGAACATCGCTGTTGGCACGCCCATCACGTGGTAAGACACAGCAGAGAACCAGTCCAAGTTTGGAAACATTTTTTTGATATCCCACATCACAGTTTCTAAACGTTCAGCGATGTCATACATCTTGGTTGAGCCAGCCTCGACCGACAATGTACGTGCAACTTCTTTGATGACTTTATTACGTGGGTCAGAAACCGTGTACACAGGGTGGCCAAAACCAATCACCACTTCTTTATTTTCAACGCGGCGCTTGATGTCTGCTTCTGCTTCGTCTGGGTTGTCATAACGTTTCTGGATTTCAAACGCCACTTCATTTGCACCGCCATGCTTAGGGCCACGCAAAGCACCGATTGCGCCTGTAATTGCGGAATGAATATCCGAACCAGTACCCGCAATCACGCGGCTAGTGAAAGTCGATGCATTGAATTCGTGTTCTGCGTACAAAATCAAAGACGTGTGCATCGCGCGAACCCAAGATGCTTTTGGTTTTTCGCCGTGCAATAAATGCAGGAAGTGGCCACCGATTGAATCATCATCGGTTTCAACCTCAATACGTTTGCCGTTATGACTGAAGTGGTACCAGTACAAAAGCATGGAGCCGAAAGACGCCATCAAGCGATCAGCGATATCACGTGCACCTGGGGTATTGTGATCATCTTTTTCTGGCAATGTGCAACCTAACACCGATGAGCCAGTACGCATCACGTCCATAGGATGTGAAGACGCTGGCAAGGCTTCTAAAGCCGCTTTCAAATTCGCTGGCAAACCGCGCAAGGATTTTAATTTTGCTTTATAAGCAGACAATTCAGCCGCCGTTGGCAACTTGCCGTGCACCAGTAAATGCGCGATTTCTTCAAATTCGCAATTGTCTGCCACATCCAAAATATCGTAACCGCGATAGTGCAAATCGTTACCTGTCTTACCTACGCTGCACAGCGCAGTATTACCGGCAGCAACGCCAGACAAAGCAACGGATTTTTTTGGTTTGAATGTTGGGTTTTCTTGTGTGGTCATGTTTTTTCTCCGAAAATTTGTTGAATCTATCTTGGGCCGATTACTTCGCTTTTTGCTGCGCAAATAAAGCGTCTAACTTCTGTTCGAAGTCGTGGTAGTTGATACGTTCGTACAGTTCCATACGTGTTTGCATAGTATCGACCACATTCTTTTGCGTGCCATCACGACGAATCGCGGTGTAGACATTTTCTGCCGCTTTGTTCATGGCGCGGAATGCGCTCAATGGATACAGCACCAGACCCACGTCAGCAGAAGCTAGCTCCTCCACTGAGTACAAAGGTGTGGAACCGAATTCAGTAATATTGGCGAGAATAGGCACCTTCACCGCATTGGCAAATTGTTTGTACATCGCCAGTTCCGTAATCGCTTCTGGGAAAATCATGTCTGCACCCGCTTCGACACATGCCAATGCGCGCTCGATTGCAGCTTCCAAGCCTTCCACCGCCAGCGCATCTGTCCGCGCCATGATCACGAAATTATCATCAGTACGCGCATCGACAGCAGCTTTCACGCGATCGACCATTTCTTGTTTGCTGACGATTTCTTTACCTGGGCGATGACCACAACGCTTAGCACCGACTTGATCTTCAATATGCATCGCAGCCGCGCCGAACTTGATCATAGACTTGACAGTACGCGCCACGTTGAAAGCGGAGGAACCAAAACCGGTATCGACGTCCACCAACAAAGGCAGATCACAGACGTCGGTAATACGGCGGACATCGGTTAAGACATCATCCAAATTGGAAATACCCAAATCTGGCAAACCTAAAGAACCAGCAGCAACGCCGCCACCGGACAAATAGATTGCTTTGAAACCTGCACGTTTTGCCAATAAAGCATGATTGGCGTTGATCGCACCGACCACTTGCAACGGTGATTCTTCTTGCATCGCCTTACGGAAAGCGGCACCTGCGGAATATTGAGACATGTTCTTTTCCTTTGAAGTTGGATGCAGTCACTATTGCAAAGCGCGTGCCAGTACGTCATTCCATCGAAAGAGAAAAATTCAGAAACTTTAAAAATCAAGCACTTAAGTTCAAATCAGCAGCATCAAACCTGAGTAGATTAGTGGGGTAAACGAGGAAAACACGTTGCACGCGAAACACAAATGAAACATAATTGAAACACCGTTCGAAACAAAAAGTGAAACACGAGTTGAAACACCACAAAAAATGCGGCAGTAAATCCCGAATCAAACTTCATACAACCTCAGCAAACCATCAATCTCATGAGCCGACGCCCCCCCGTCCCGCGTGACCCACAAGACAAACCGATTATTTGGACGGTGTCGATATCACGCCTTTTTGATTTATTTCGCGACATCATGGTCGAATATGATGCCAGCGCCGATATCGAGCCTATCCATCTAGGTTTCGAAGAAGCCGCACAAGTATTGCGCGAACGATTGCAAACAGAGCGTTGCGACGCCGTGATTGCAGCAGGATCCAATGGCGCCTACTTAAAGAACCGACTCCCGATTCCCGTCGTCATCGCCAAAGCCAGCGGCTTCGACGTAATGCAAGCCTTGGCGCGAGCACGTAAAGTGTCGCGTCAGATTGCCATCGTCACTTACCAGGAAACCATGCCGGAATTAGCAGACTTCAAAGCAACCTTTGGCTTTCAAGTCGAGCAAAGAACGTATGTGACCGAAGAAGACGCAAAAAGTCAGATCAGCGAGCTCAAAGCCATGGGCATACAGGCCATCGTCGGCGCTGGTTTGATTACCGATCTGGCGGAAGAAGCAGGCTTGACCGGCATTTTTATGTACTCCGCTGGCTCTATCCGTCAAGCCTTTGATGATGCGATTGAAATTTCCCGACTTACCCGATTGGAAGCTTCCAAAGGGCGTCAGCAACCTGTGGGGGAGTTACGGGCGAAACATGGTTTACAAGATTTGCGTGGCGACTCGCAACCCATGCAAGAAGTACGACAATCCATCATGCTCTATGCGCGCTCAACCGCCACGGTTTTACTCCAAGGTGAAACCGGCACTGGCAAAGAACTGGCTGCGCAAGCCATTCACAGAGAAAGTGCCCGCGCCAGACAAGCCTTTGTTGCGATTAACTGTGGCGCGATCGCTGAATCTCTTTTGGAATCAGAATTATTCGGCTATGAGGAAGGGGCATTTACTGGTTCACGCCGTGGCGGCCATGCTGGCTTGTTTGAGGCTGCTCATCGTGGCACTTTGTTTCTCGATGAAATTGGCGAAATGCCTTTGAATCTGCAAACACGATTACTACGTGTTTTAGAGGAGCGTGAAATCGTCAGAGTTGGCGGCATACGCCCGATTCCCATTGATGTGCGTATCATCAGCGCTACGCATTGTGACCTCGAACAACGTATACGGGAAGGACGTTTTCGCGCAGACCTGTTTTATCGCCTCGCAGTCTTACGTCTGCGCCTGCCTGCGCTACGCGACCGTCCGGAAGATTTGGTAGCGCTTGCCCAATGGAGTCTAAAACAAGCGAGTGCTGCAATCGGCAATCGCCCTCATCCTAATTTACATGCAGAAGTCAACCGCTGCTCTGAAGTATTTGCTAGCTATGCTTGGCCAGGCAATGTACGCGAGTTAAGAAATGTCATGGAGCGCGTTGCCTTACATTTATCGGCGACGCCTTTGCAAGCGATCACGCCAAGTTTCTTGATAAAACTCATTCCCGAAATGGAAACAACAAACCCACAAGCCTATTTGGAGCGCCCGACAAACGCCGTCGCCACCGATATCATGGTCAATTCTGACTCTGAGCCTTCCTTGCTTGAACTCTTAAAAAAATTCAACAATAATCGGGAAGCAGTTGCCCACTACCTTGGCATCAGCCGCACAACCTTATGGCGGCGACTGCGAATACTTTCACACGACCACAAAAAGAAACAATAAGTAACAAATCTAGCCACAGTTTTGTCGTTCAACAAAGTCGATTGCTTTGACAATAATAGGCATAAGGTAGAATATCGAATTTACCCAAGAGCATAAGCCAACAGGACGATTCCATGACAAGTAATACAGCAATAAAGAAGCTATTAATTGTTGACGATAGCAAAGTCTCTCGCATGATCATTCGAGCCAGAGTGCTAGATGTTTATCCAGACTGGGAAATTATTGAGGCCACCAACGGAACCGATGGCATTGCCGCAGCCCACGAGCACAAGCCAGATTTTTGTACCATGGATATTAATATGCCAGGGATATTGGGAACGGAAGCTGCCGAACGAATTTTGCAAGAACTGCCAAACATTCGGGTGGTCATATTTTCCGCCAATATCCAGGAAAGTTTTCAAGACCGTGCTTCAGCGATGGGGGCTATTTTTGTTGCAAAACCTATCACTGAAAAATCTATCGCAGAAGCTTTACGTTACTTTTTAGGATAATTGTGGATAGCCTAAGCGAACTCCATTTAGATGCACTCGGCGAGGTATTTAATGTCGGTGCAGGCCGAGCTGCCGCGAGCCTGAGTGAAATTGTCGGCGATGAAGTCAAGTTATCGGTTCCCTCTGTTGAGATCCGAAAATCATCCGAGGTCGATTCAGACCTGATGGCCTTGACGAGCTTAAAATTCGGCGTCGTCAGCCAAAATTTTTCGGGGCCATTTGAAGCCCAGGCACTTCTTTTGTTTACAGAAAGTCATGCCCTAGAAATCGTCCGCGATATGATGGGCTCACAAATGAGCATAGAGGAATTAGCTGAGTTTGAGCAAGAGGCCATGTGTGAACTTGGGAATATCATTCTCAACGCTTGTTTGTCGGCGATGGCAGACATGTTAACGATTTCCTTAAATAGTTCTTTGCCAGATTATAAAGTTGCATCTGCTGAAGATATTTTCAGAAGCTTGCGCAATTCAGAAGATCAGCCGTATATTTTAGTATTACACATTGATCTTTCAATTGAAAAACGCCATTCCGAAGGTCACCTGATTTTCTTGCTCAGCTCCATGTCTTTGCGTAGTTTAGTTAAGCAATTGGAACAGTTTTTGGGAAACATAGAATGAGTTCGGCACCACTTTATCAAGATAAGATTTTAGACACAATCAATCTAGGCTTGATCGTTGTCGATGCCCAAGAACAAATTCTGATGTGGAATGCGTGGCTAGAGAAACATACGGGCATTGCCGCTGAACAGGCCATCAATCAAAAGATAGCTGAGGTGTTTTCGACCGCACCAAGTGCGGCCTTTTTGTCTGCACTACGCAATACACTTAGCTACGGTCTGCCAGCTGTGTTGTCGAACGCCCTACATCGTTCTCCACTAGCGCTATACGCACCGGATGAAAATTTAAGTAATCCAGTAGCAATTCATCAATCGATCACGATCACACCATTAGATTTAGAAGATAGTAATCGTTGTTGTCTAATTCAAATAAGTGATTCAAGCACCTCAATTCGACGTGAAAAAATGTTGCGCTCGCATTCAGAAGTGCTGAAAAAAGATGCCACCACCGATAGCCTGACAGGACTGTACAACCGCCGCTTTTTTGATGAGCATTACAAAATTTCACTAGGTCAGGCCATTCGACAAAAACATCCACTGTCGATTTTCATGGTCGACATCGATTACTTTAAACAGTACAACGATTACTACGGCCATCCAGCCGGCGATAAAATTTTAATTCAGGTAGCGTCTGCCTTGAAGTCGCAAATTTCCAGATCTTCAGATATGTTGGCCAGATACGGCGGTGAAGAATTTGTATTAATTTTGCCAAATATGGCAGAAGATAATGCGATGCAATTTGCCGAAAAACTAATTGCATCAATTAGGCATTTATCTTTAGCGCATCTAAAGTCTAAAAGCGAAAAATTCATTAGCATCAGCATAGGTATCAGCACCTACGATCCGAACAAACACCGAGAGGCATCCGCCTTAGTCGATGCCGCTGACACTGCCTTATACAAAGCTAAGCAACAGGGACGAAATCAGGCCTGCTTTTTGGCTTTAGAAACACTACTGTCTCATCGGCTGCAAATACAACATCTTGGATAGTGCGTCTTGAACATGTGACCGCCGTCTTAGCACTACACCGAAGCGATGTCCTAATGATAGTCACGCAAAACGGCAGCTAAACTGCCGTCCTTTTTGCCGCGCGTAATCGCCTTGTCTATTTTTGCAATCACATCAATATACTTTCCTTGAGCACTAGCAAAATGGGTTGTGTCGAGAAATAAGGGATTCTCCGTGACATCAAAATGCACTCCTTTTAATTCCGGGTCATTAGACTCTTGCACCAACACACGGTTAAGATAATTTTCGACGTCTTTAGTATGCTCGAGGCCACGTATCGGCCACACCATCATATCACTGCGCTTAGCCATTAACTTCTTAAACCTGGCGATGATCGATGCGGAATCTTCCTGTACCGTAAAAATCACATTGCGAGCCTGATCAAACTCCATACCGTGACTAAAGCCACGCCCGATACTAACCACCTTACCCCGTAAATCTTCGGGCCGCTTGTATTTCGGTTTAGGCGAGCCATAGGTCACACCCCAAATTTTTTCTGTGACGAACGGCTGTGAAAAATGGTAAACACGGTTGCGTTCAGCTGAACGTGAAAACCCATAAATGATTCCTTTGCCATCCAAAGTTTCAATTTGTGCACGCTTCCAAGGCAAGATCACGGTCTCAAATTTCAATCCAGCCCGACGCTCAAAGTAGTCTAGGACTTCCATCATCTTGGGGTCTAAGGCGACTTGCTTGCCTTGCGGATCAAGATTTTCTTGAAGAAATAAGCGCACCGCTACCTTCTCAGCAGCTTGGAGTGTACCGAGCCCCATACCAAGAAGGATCACTAAAAGTAAGATAAAGCGGACAATTCTCATGTCAATTCGCACTAAGAAAATGAAACGTCCGGTATTGTAGTCGAATTCAATTTAAACCTAGCCTAAAAATTCTAGCCCCGAATCGTCCGCGACGATAGGCAATAGCAACACTTGTCTTGATGGGGATGCGGACTTCAGGGATACTGTGTGTCGATATGAATAGTGCTTAGCATTAATGTGTTCCTAAAAAATCGTTATTTAGTCCATTAATTCTTTCATTGTTAACTCTCTTTTTTAGCTAGGAGTGCTCTGCATGGAATCACCGCAAGTTCCTCAGAACGATAGCATCAGACTGCAAGCACTCCGAGAATTTAATCTCCTAGATACCTTGCCTGAGGAGCGCTTTGATCGCCTTACTAGACTAGCGCAGAATATTTTTGGCGTAGAAATTGCGCTGATCTCGTTAATCGATTCTAATCGGCAATGGTTTAAATCGAAACAAGGTTTAGATGCCTGTGAAACCGATCGAGATATTTCATTTTGTGGTCATGCGATCCTAGGATCAGAGATTTTTAATATTTCAGATGCCCTGCTCGACCCACGCTTCTCTGACAATCCTTTAGTGACTGGCGCGCCACATATACGGTTTTATGCAGGTGCACCATTACGTCCAGATGGCAAAAATACGATAGGCACACTTTGCATCATTGATAGCCAACCGCATCAATTAAGCATCAAAGATTTACGTATACTCAGGGACCTTGCCGATAGCGTAGAACAAGAAATTTTCCAAATTCATCAAACGCAACAACATCAGGCTTTATTGGCGCTGACAAAAATCTCTTCTTTGCTTGAGGCCGACTATCACCAATTGCTGACGCAAGCGCTGCAGCTCGCCCAAGATTTTTTAGGCATGCCCAACGCCATGATCAATCGTATTCGGGATAATGACTGCGAAATTTTGATTCAGGCTGGAGTTGACTGTTCGTGCCAAGGCAAGATGGTGAAGCTCGAAGATACCCTCTGCTCCATCATCATCGAAAAAAACACGCCGGTACTCTTACCCGATGTAAAGAAGTCAGCATATGCGCATTTAACAAAACAATCACTGATAGCCATCAATGCCTATATCGGGGCACCTATCACTATACGTGGGGAGCCGTTTGGTAGCTTAGTATTTTCATCTCCGGATAGCCATGTTCCCTTGTTCTTTAGTCAGATTGAAGTGGAATTTATTCAACTGTTTACGGAGTGGCTCAACAATAAAATACATGAGTGGTCACTCGATCAATCGCTAGAATCACAAGAAAAATTAGCCCTCGCCATTTCTAGCGCCCAAGAAAAATTTATCCATGGACAAGATCAAAGCAAAGGCTTTAACGGCTTGTTGCAAGACATACTCGCCTTAAGTGGCTGCGAATTTGGCTTCATCGGCGAAATCATCAACAATTCTACGGGCGCGAAACAAATCAAAATATTCGCTGAAAGTGGCGTTGATGAACGCAATGACACCACTATCCCAAAGTATATTGACATCACAGAGCCTGCAGATTTTTTTGCGATCGCTGCTAGCAAAAATTGCGTTAGCATCATTGACCACGTGCCGGATCAACACGTCTTTCAACAAGTTTTCAGGACGGCACCATCGCTAAAAAACTATCTAGGAATTCCTATCCACTATGACAATCAATTAGTCGCCATCATAGGATTGGCAAATCGCCGCTATGGTTTTAAAGCAGATTTTATCCAATTCCTCGATCCGATCTTGCTCACTATCGGCCAGCTTATACAGGCAGCACGAGTACAGGAACAGCACACCGAAAATAAGCGTCGGCTAGCAGATATCATCAAGGGTACAAATATAGGCACCTGGGAGTGGAATGTCCAAACCGGACAAACAACGGTGAATGCACGCTGGGCCGAGATCATTGGTTATACCTTAGAGGAGATATCACCCGTCAGCATAGACACCTGGATCCAATATGCCCATCCAGAAGACCTGCAAACATCAAACGAATTACTGAAGCAACATTTTAATGGATCTCTAGATTATTATGAATTAGCAAGCCGGATGCGACATAAAGATGGTCACTGGGTTTGGGTACTTGATCGTGGCCGTTTAGTGAGTCGCACAAGCGACGGCAAACCTCTGATCATGTCAGGTAGTCACGAAGATATTTCTGAGAAGAAGAAGGCCGAAGCTCAGCTTGCGCATGCCTATGATTTATTGGAACAATCGAATACCGCCGCCAGAATTGGCACATGGGAAATCGACATAGCAGATACCAGTGCCAAATGGAGCACAGTCACAAAAGATATCCATGAGGTTCCATTGGACTACACTTGCTCGATGACTGAAGCGATTCACTTTAGCAAAGCTGGCAAACATCAGGAACATTTCATTCAACTTATACAAAATGCGCTGAATGATGGCATCCCTTTCGATGCCGAAATTCAAATCTTAACTTACAAAAAAAATGAGCGGTGGGTACGCATCGTGGGTGTCAGCCAATTCAAGAACGGTGTATGTGAACGATTGTATGGCACGATGCAAGACATCAGTGAACGGAAGCGGATAGAGAAAATGAAAGACGAATTCATTTCCACCGTCAGTCATGAATTGCGTACGCCGCTAACTTCGATTTCTGGTTCATTGACACTAATGAGCAATGGGGTAATGGGAGAAATTCCTGAGAAGATAAAAACCATGTTGCAGATTGCCCAAAAAAACAGTCAACGTCTCAGCCTGTTGATTAACGACTTACTTGATATGGAAAAAATTTCCGCCGGGCAGTTGCAATTTCAGATTGAACGACTGTCACTTGCGCCCATTCTACAAACTGCTTTGGAAAGCAATGCTGCGGCTGGCATAGAGCGCATGATATCGTTTGCAATTGACAATCCTTATCCTGAGTTCCAAGTCGCCATTGATGTACAACGTTTTCTCCAAGTGCTATCCAATTTACTCTCCAATGCCATCAAATATTCGCCAAATCACGGACATATACAAATCACGGTCAGCAAAGAAACACATGGCATCAGAATCACAGTTAAAGACCAAGGTCCCGGTATTCCTTTAGAATTTCAATCACGGATATTCCAAAAGTTCGCTCAAGCCGATTCTTCTGATACCAGACAGCGCGGCGGTACAGGATTAGGTTTGGCCATCAGCAAAGAATTAACGGAGGCGATGCATGGCAGCTTACACTTCCAATCCACTTACGGCGAAGGTGCCAGTTTTTTTATTGATTTGCCGCTTTACACTTCATAGAAATGTTTAACACCTAATAATTCCCTCTACGACCACAACCAGCAACCACCTACCACCAACCACCGATAAAAAATATATGAAAAAAATAAGCTATCTCACACTCGGCATTATTTGTAGCGCAGCAAGTATGAGCGCACCTGCACTGGCGGCAACTACCGTGATTGATTGCGGCAAATTACTCGACGTCAAAACTGGCGTGTGGCGTGACAATGTCAGCGTCACCATCCAGAACGATACGATAGTTTCCATAGCGCCTATGAAATCTCAAGCGTCGCATATCGACTTGCGTGCCTATTCTTGCTTACCTGGACTCATCGACATGCATGTTCACTTGTCTGATGACCCAAAGCCTCAGGTTGAAGAGCTCCGCAACACCTTGACCTCAGATGCTGCCGATTATGCTTATCGCTCCATTAAACTAGCAGAACGGACCTTACTGGCCGGCTTCACCACTGTCCGTGATTTGGGCGCTGCTGATGGATTAAATGTCTCGATGAAACGCGCTATCGATGCTGGCAGCATTATCGGCCCGCGGATGTTCACTGCTGGTAAAGCAATTGGTACCACAGGCGGGCACGCTGATCCATCAAACGGCTTATCACATGCCATGCGAGTAGCGATGGGCAAACCCGGCGCAGAAAATGGTGTGATTAATGGCGTAGATAGCGCACGTGAAGCAGTTCGCAGTCGTTATCAAGAAGGTGCCGATCTGATCAAAATCACCGCCACCGCTGGTGTATTGAGTCAGGCCAGTAGCGGTCAAAACACCCAATTTACCGATGAAGAACTCACGAGTATCGTCAAGACTGCCAAAGACTATGGCTTTCGTGTTGCCGCGCATGCGCATGGTAATGAGGGAATCAAACGGGCCGTGCGGGCTGGCGTCGATTCGATTGAGCATGGCACTTACATGGATGATGAAGCCATCGCTCTTTTTAAGAAACATGGCGCTTGGTACGTGCCGACCATTTCTGCTGGCAAGTTTGTGGCTGCAAAAGCCAAGATTCCAGATTACTTTTCCCCCGTCGTACAACCAAAAGCTGCTGCAATTGGCCCCTTGATCCAGTCGACTTTTGCTCGCGCGTATAAAGCTGGCGTCAATATTGCCTTTGGCACCGATGCTGGCGTTTTTCCGCATGGTGAGAATGCCAAAGAGTTCACTTATATGGTGGAAGCTGGGATGCCGCCGCTAGCGGCGATTCGCAGCGCCACTTTGGGAGCAGCTGAATTACTCAATCAAAGTGCACGTCTGGGTTCCATTGAGAATAATTTTGCTGCTGACATCATTGCAGTCAAAGGCGATCCACTCAAAGAGATCGGCAGTTTAGAAAAAGTTGAATTCGTGATGAAAAATGGTGTGGTTTACAAAACACCTATCAGTAAATAATGTCAACTTTGGCATACTAGGAAGCAAGGATAGGTCGGCGCTCTGTTACTATTTAAATCAGCTGCAAGCCCTATCTTTGCCACAAATTTCTGAATTAATTTTGCTTATGTTACCGCTACCGATTCCCGCCACTCCTTTACCATCAATACCAGAAATTGCCCCCAAATTAGCTTATGAAGCCTTGGAACATGGCCAAAATTATTGGATCGTCGATGATGTGTTATCCAATGCAAATGAGATTTCGGAACGCTGCTTTGCACGTGAAAAATGGGAATATGGTGCCCCCTATCAGCCAGAAAGCTGGCCGGGCATGCGTTTTCATGGTGCCCTCACCCCAGATGAACTGGAACAAGTCGAAACCAAAGTCAAACAATTGATCGGTAAAGATAAACTTTGGATGGAACAACCGCCGGGTGGTTTACGCCTCGATTGTAACGTCGCGCAACTAGTTGGCGCCACTGAGAGCTCCCCTCATCCGCACACCGACAGTCGCCGGCTATGTCGTTACGCTTGCGTCATTTATCTAAGCCCTAACCCACCGCCGGATACCGGCACCAGCTTCTGTCGCTTACGCTATCCAAATGGCGCCATCGGTGGCAATATCGTGCTACCACCGCATAATAATTTAGTGGATGCCTTACGCGTCAAAGCACTACCGATACAAGCGTGGTACGAAGATATGCGAGTACAAAACGTCTTCAATCGCATGATTTTGTACAAAGCGAATATAGTCCATTGCGCCAGTGGGTACTTCGGTAAAGAGCTAAGAGACAAACGCTTAACCACGGTATTTTTTTGGATGACAGAGGACTAAGCTCTGTCATTTCCACGCCCTTAAATCGAAAACGCTAAATTCAGAGCATTACCTGCCAAATCTGAAACACCAACCAAAGTCACGATATCACCAGAAGCGATAGTCGTGCTCGCCCCTAACGTTAAGGTCAACTGCGTACCATCGGCACTCCAGCTAACGCTAGCACCCGAGCCAAAGCTATGGGAATTGTTCACCAAAATATCATTAATCGTAATGCTCTTATTGGTCGCCTCGGAAATTGTGAATACGTAAGTATCCCATTGATTAATCGTCCCTAATCCATCAACGTCGGTATATACCGGCAGGCCGACGGCGGTGGGAATCGAGGTTTCTAAAAACGTTGTCAAGCTACCACCTGCCAAACCGGTATTGCCTGCCGCATCGATAATTCGTGCTGACAAGGTTTTTACACCGTCTGCGCCCCAACCAGACGTACTGTCGATGAATACACTCGCACTTAAGCCTGTGATGTCTGAACCGCTCAGCGTATGTAACACCGGCGTACTAAATGATACCCCACCCAATAGAATCTCAACTTTGTCGCCGACTACCGCATTGGTGCCCATCAAATCAACGATGACGCTAACACCTAAAGTTTTTTCCGTTGCATTAATTCCATTTGCCGCTGCAGCAACCATGACCGCTGTACTTGGCGCATTTGGCAATGTGGTATCGAGCACCACCGTCACGTGACCTCCTGGCAGGCCTGTATTTCCAGCGACATCTGTGATGATCATACTGAGAACTTTGCTACCATCCCCTCCCCATCCATCACCACTACCAACCACAAAATTAAAATTGCCGGCACTCACTTCTCCGGCTGTGATGGTATGTGTAACGGGGATAGAAAATCCAGCGCCGTCAATTCGCAAAGTCGCGACATCGCCAGCTGCTGCATTCGTACCAATCAAATTCGCAAGCACCGATACTCCTGCATTTTTTTCACTGACGTTAATACCATTCACTGCTGCCGCAACTGCCATGGCCACATTCGGAACATTGGGCGGCGTAGTATCCAGCATCAACACAGTTGCAGCACCTGCACCAGCACCAACATTCCCAGCCTGATCAATGAATCTTGCGGTCAAGGTTTTACTGCCGTCAGCCCCCCAACCATCTCCAGCAGCAATCGACAATATCGCCAGATTGGCGCTAATATCAGAGGCGTTCAAAATCCGAATTACCGGCGTCGCAAAAGCTGCACCACCAATTAAAAGCTCTACGCTGTCGCCCACCACTAAACCTGCGCCTAGCAAATTAACATCGACCAATACGCCTGCATTTTTTTCAGCTGCAGTAATGCCACCGCCACCGTCTGCCGCAACTACCAGAGCATTAGTCGGTCCATTTGGGGCCGTCGTATCCAAGTTCAAGGTTAAATCACCACCGCCAACACCAGGATTGCCGGCAATATCAATGCCTCGAGCACTGATGACTTTACTACCATCGGCACCCCAATTGGCGGCTCCGGGAATGGTTAAATTCACGACGCCGTTGCTGACATCCAAAGCTGTCAACAATCTGCTGACAGCGGTCGGGAAGGCAAAATTATTCAGTAGCAGCTCGACACTGTCCCCAGCGACTAATCCGGAACCGGTTAAATCGACACTGACGCCGACACCTGCATTTTTTTCGGTCAAGCCGATACCGTTCGTTGCTGCTGCAATAATGACAGGGTTGACCGGCGCAGACGGCCCGGTGGTATCGAGCATGACGATCAAATCCCCGCCCGCAGATCCAACATTGCCCAAGGCATCACTGAAACTGGCGGTCATCAATTTACTACCATCACTACCCCAAACAGCCGCCCCAGGAATGATCACAGTAGCTGATTGGGCGGTAATCTGCGACGCCGTAATGGTATGCACGACTGGCGTGGGGAAGGCCGCTGTATTTAATTGCAGATTAATCGTGTCGCCTGCAACAGCGCCGGTACCAACCAAACTGACCACGACCGTGACACCGGATAGTTTCTCAGCATTACTAATGCCATTAGTCGCGGCGGCCACAACTAATGGCGTCGCAGGTGGATTCGGCGCACCACCATCGACCGTCACCGTGAGTGCGCCAGAGGCATTACCAAGGTTTCCAGCGATATCGGCGAAACGAGCAGTCAAGATTTTCGTACCATCAGCTCCCCAACCATCTGAGGCACCTATGGTCAAGTTGACGCTTTTTGCAGTGACCTCAGCGGCTGTGAGCACGCGGCTCACTGGATTTGCAAAGGCGGAGCCACCGATCAAAATCTCAACCATATCACCGGCAACAACCGTGGTTCCATTCAAATTAACCAGCACATCAACACCTGCATTTTTCTCCGCTGTGGTAATGCCACCGCCACTATTTGCACTAACGACCAGCGTTGAAGTCGGGCCAGCGGGTGCCGTGGTATCTAAAACGACACTCGTTGCGACTCCGCCGACGCCGATGTTGCCGGCAACATCGACAAAACGTGCGGATATTAACTTCACGCCATCGATTCCCCAGCCAGCAGCCGAAGGAATATTGATGTTCACAACACCTGCAAGCATGTCCGCTGCGGTTAACACATAGCTTACCGGTGAGGTAAAGACCAGGCCGTCAATTAATAAATCCAAACGATCACCAGCAACTGCGTTTGATCCAGACAGATTCACAGAAACCGAAACGCCTGCGGCTTTTTCTGCCGTACTGATGCCGTTAACAGCGGCGACAATCGCAACCGCATTCGTTGCCGGAGTCGGCCCTGTTGTATCTAACACCACGCTGACATCGCCACCCGTTGTCGATACGTTACCCAAAGCATCGGTGATTGTGGCACTCAAGACTTTAGTGCCATCGACGCCCCATTGGGCAGTCGCAGGAATGAGCACCGTCGCTAATTTGGCAGTAATTTGCGCGGCGGTAATTTTATGCGTGACCGGTGTGGCAAACCCAAGTCCATCAATCAAAATAGTAATTGTGTCGCCCGATAGTGCACCAGTTCCATTGAGATCAACCACGACGCTAACGCCAGCCAAACGCTCAGCATTACTGATGCCATTTGTCGCTGCAGGAACGACCAATAGCTGCCCAGTTGGATTGGGTGGAACACCATCGATCAAAATATTCACTAAGCCAGACCCAGTACCTAGATTACCAGCCGAATCGACGAACCGTGCTGTCAGAGCCTTGATGCCATCGTTACCCCAGCCACTACCAACAGGAATCGTTAAGGTCACTGTCTTTGCCGTAATATCAGCAGCAGTTAGCACTCGAGTCACTGGTATGTTGAAGGCATTGCCGGCTAAGAGAATTTCGACCGTATCGTCCGCTGCGGCTTTAGTGCCGTTCAAATTGACAACGACGTCAATACCAGAATTTAATTCCGTGGTCGTGATTCCACCACCCGCATTAGCAGGAACAACCAATGGGTTGGTCGGGCCTGCGGGCGCGGACGTGTCTAATGTAATGATTAGATTGCCACCACTCGCACCAACGTTCCCTGCAATATCGGTCACCCGAGCTGATACGTTTTTGAGTCCATCCACGCCCCAATTGGTCGTTGGCGAGATGAATAAGGTAGCAAAACCATTGATGATGTCAGTATTGGTAAGGTTCTGTGAAGTATTGGTAGAAAATGCTTTACCGTCGAGTAACAGCTCGATGGTGTCACCTGCCACGACACCCATCCCCGCTAGACTCACAACCACAGACCCGCCGGCCGCTCGCTCTTGGTTATTGAGGCCATTGATTGCAGCGGGAATACTGATCGGCACGGTCGGTGCGATAGGTGCAGTGGTGTCTAAAACAACAATCACATCACCACCAGAAAGACTTACATTGCCTGATTTATCGATCAAGTTCACCGATAATACATGCGCACCATCGACTCCCCATACGGCATTACCGGGGATCTTAATGGTCGCAAATTTTGCCAGTGCTTGCGCCGCGGTGATGGTGTAGATGGCGGGCGTTGGAAATGCCGCACCATCAATTAGGATTTGGAGCTTATCCCCATTGACAGCGCCCGTCCCGTCCAGATTCACGATCACATCCACCCCTGCACTCTTTTCCGCATTACTGATGCCATTGGCAGCGGCAGCGACAACTAGGGGACTAATGGCAGGGTTCAGTGAATTCGTATCGAGGTTGACCGCCGCAAGTCCAGAGCCAGAACCAATATTGCCAGCGATATCGATAAATCTAGCTGTCAAATTTTTAGGTCCGTCAGCCCCCCACCCATCCGTTGCGCCTATCGTCATGGTTAGGGTCTTTGCGGTCACCTCGGCCGCAGTGATGACACGTTTAATCGGCGTTGCAAAAGCACTACCACCAATTAATAATTCAACGCTATCTCCAGCAATCACCGAGGTGCCGCTCAAATTGACGATCACATTGACGCCTGCATTTTTTTCAGAAAGCGAAATACCACCATCGACGTTCGCGGGAATCACTAAAGGATTGCTTGGTCCAGACAGCGATTGGGTATCTAGATTAACCACCAACAGGCCGCCGCTGGCACCGACATTGCCTGCTGCGTCGATCAATCTGAACGACATATTTTTCAGGCCATCAGTTCCCCAATCTGCATTTCCCGGAATGGTAATACTGAGCGATCCAGCGCCGATATCACTGCTGCTCAAGGTCTGCATAATTGTGGATTTAAAGCTCGCGCCGTTAATGAGTATCTCAAATTTGTCAGATACTTTTGCGCCTGTGCCTGTCAAGTCAGCCTGAACCACGACCCCAGCGAGTTTTTCCGCACTGCTAATGCCATTGCTAGCTGCAGGAATCACTAACGGTACGGTTGCGCCGCTCGGCCCCGCCGTATCGACCACCACCACTAAGGAGCCGCCAGCGCGACCAGAATTACCTGCGCCATCGGTAATCACAACGCTGAATAAATGGTTCCCATCTGCGCCCAAATCGACGTTGGCGGGAACTTTGATGGTAGCTTGTTTGGCCGTCGCCTCTGCTCCCGTTAGAGTTAAGGTAATCGGCGTCGCAAATGGTTTTTCATCAAGATACAACTGAATAATGTCACCACTAATCGCGCCAGTTCCACGCAAATCGACAAATACGTCAAAACCGGCCGCTTTCTCTGCACTATTAATCCCATTTTGTGCTGCTGGAATTGAGAGAACAACTTCAGTGGGATTTGGTGCCACACTATCTAATGTCACCGTGACATTGCCAGAGGCTACACCAAGATTTCCCGCGAAATCTATAAACCTGGCAGATAAAACTTTATCACCATCACTGCCCCAGCCATCGCTTGGCCTCACATTTAAGAATACCGCTTTCGCAGCCAAATCTGAATCAGTTAAGATCGCCGTAACCGGATTGGCAAAACCTAGGCCTCCGATCAGTAATTCAACTCGATCACCAATTTGTACATTGGTACCGCCCAAACTGACTTTCACCATTACACCCTGATTTTTTTCGGCAATAGAAATACCACCGCCTTCGTTGGCTGGTACGACTAAAACACTCGATGGCCCATCTGGTGCAATCGTATCGATTAGCACGTCAAGTACAATTCCAGGCGCACCAATGTTGCCTGCCACATCGACCACCCGAGCACTGATTTGTTTATTACCATCAGCGCCCCACGCCGCATTGCCGGGAATAAGCACCGACACCAAATTATTTGCGATATCAGCGGCGGTCAACACATAAGTTACCGGCGTGGCAAAGGCCGATCCGGCCAACAGGATTTCGACCTTGTCCTTGACGACCGCTTGGGTACCAGCCAGGCTGACATTGACCAAGACACCAGCGACTTTCTCAAGGGTATTGATCCCATTTAATCGCGCTGGCACTTGCAAATCGACCGTCGAAGCCGAGGGCGCCTGCGTATCGAGTATCACGACGCTACTGGGACTGGCGATACTGACATTGCCAGCAACGTCTGTAAAACTCACTGCCAATACTTTATTGCCATCGCTGCCCCAATTGCTGCTAGCGGGTACGGTTAAAGTAACTTGCTTGGCACTGACATGTGCAGCGGTCAACACCTGACTGAACAACACGGATTGCGACTGCAGTCCGCTTAGTATCGTAATCGTGTCCCCAGCGACCACGCCGGAGCCTACCAAATTCACAACGATGCTGACGCCAGCGTTTTTTTCTGCTGCGCTAATGCCATCCGTCGCCGCTGCAATTGTGAAGCTGGTGGTTTCCGTTTTTGGCGCAATACTGTCAACCAACACCGTCAGATTGCCTCCGCTTTTACCAACGTTACCAGCGCTATCGATCAGGCGCGCAGAAATGCTTCGATTTCCTTCGGCAAGATTCCAAGCGGGATCGAGCGGCGCAATCGACACCATGACAAACTTCGCCAAAATATCCGCAGCACTTAATTCTTGTAGGGTGCTTGAAGCAAACGCTTTATCGTCAATCAGCAATTCAACGGAATCGCCTAATGTCGCATTGATCCCAGTTAAATCGACTTTCACCCGCACTGGACTGGCGCGCTCTAAGTAATTTAAACCGTTAGTCGCCGATGCGATTTGTACTGCATTGAGTAGTGCTACCGGTGCTGTGGTGTCGATGTTCACCACGACTGTTCCACCAGAACCACCTATGTTGCCAGCCCTGTCCAATATTCTGGCAGACAGTAATTTGTCACCATCTAAATTCCAATTCACACTGCCCGGAATGAGCATATTGACCGTTCCACTCTCCACGTCAGCACTAGTAATGGTTGCCAACACTTTTTGCGTGAAACTCTGCGAATTAAGTAGCAATTCAAGCTTGTCGCCAACGACCGCGCCAGTACCAAGTATGGTCACCCCCACCGCAACACCGCTGGTCTTTTCTACCAAGTTAATACGATCGGCCGCAGCGGGAACAGATAAGGCATACATTGGGGCTTTAGGGGCAACGATGTTCAAGTCGACTTTAATGTCACCACCTGGGGGGCTGACGTTTCCCACACTATCTTTGAGAAATACCGTCAATAACTTTGTACCATCATTGCCCCAGTTCACCGTCTTTGGAATCACCAAACTAACTTTTTTTGCTTTGACCTCGGCATCGGTCAGCGCCCGCGTGATTGGCGTGGAGAAAGGACGATTATCAAGTAATAACTCTAAGACATTGTTCGCCACGGCATTCGTGCCGGTTAAGTCTACGACGACCGCCACCCCAGCATTGACCTCAGTCGTACTTAATCCATCAGCCGCGGCAACAATCGTCATTGCATTAACTGGCGCGCCCAAACCTACCCCTGTCACACTCGACCCTAGCAATTTATTTGCCGCCGTGACGGTGTCTGGATTGGCATTGACTGACAGCATGACGTTTTTCAGATAATTCGGTGTCAAATCTGCCCGTTGTGCAAACTGTTGATCCACTGCAAACTGCGCCACGGCTAAACGGTTAATGATATAGGCTTTGCCTTCGGTGCCGTCTTGTGAAGTTAAGCCGGCATTGATCATATCCATCACAAGATTGCCACGGCTGCGACCATCTAGCATTTGCTGCTTCCAATAATTCAAACCTTCCAAATCTGGTGATTTACCAAATACATTGACATAAATTAGAGTCACAAACGATTCAGGTGGCAAAGCTGTAGGATAAACATCTTTGACAATATCCAGACTAAATACGGTTTCCAATACATTGTCAAAACTCTTGCCGCTGTCGAGCTGCAATAACCAATATTCCAAGCCTGATTTTTCCGGCGGCCGGATAAAAGCAGCTAGGTACATTTTGATTAATTCATATTGATAATTGATGCTAGCCATATTGACTTTCAAAAAATGACATTGACTGCGAATGAGTTCGACGCTGGTGCCCATCAAGGTATACGGCAACAATCTAACATTACTTTACAGAAATAGTCCTGTTGCCAGCAATTATCTATGCTGAGCGCTTGCGCCTCATCCTGTGCGGAAAAAAAACACGCAAGACACCCTAATTATCCAACATCATGCAAAAATTCCGCCCCATTCAATCGGGGCAATAAAGAGTGGAAACCCTGTCTAATCAGGCAATCGGTGACGCCGACTTTCGATACACTATACAAAACTAGACGAAACTTGACCTCACCTTCCTGTTTGTCTTTGCCTGTAATCCAACTGCACCATCGAACTGATGACTATGACACCACGCTTATCTCGACTCAAGTCCACTGGGCTCTTTTTGTGCTTGGGCGCATGCCTAAGTTTAGTATTGTCTGCTTGCGGCGGAGGCAGCAAGGACAGTACCACCACCACGACCACCGTTCCTAGCTTGGTTTCTATTAATATTAGCCCAGCCAATCCCACCATTGCTTTAGGTTTAACGCAACAATTTACCGCGACTGGCAGCTATTCCGACGGTAGTACTGCCGCGATTACCAAAGATCTGGTGTGGAGCGCACCTGGCACTGTTGCCAGTATTGTTCAAGCGACAGGCATCGCCACCAGTAAGGCCATGGGCGTCGAAACGATTACCGCCACCATCGGTAAGGTGAACGGGACAACAAAATTGACAGTACAAGCACCCTATGTCGGCATCGCCGCGGGTGGCAGTCACTCACTGATCGTAAAAGCCAATGGCACTGTAGTTAGTACCGGCTTAAATCGTACTGGCCAACTCGGTAATGGCACCGCTAACGATCAAGCTGAGTTGGTAGCGATGGGGAGCGCAAATACGTGGACGCAAATCGCGGCGGGTGAGTTTCATACCGTCGCCCTTCGTAGTGATGCATCGCTATGGTCATGGGGTTTTAATCAAAATGGCCAACTTGGCGATGCGAGCTTTGTCGATAAACTCAATCCCAGCAAAATCGGCAGTGCCACTTGGATCGCCATCTCAGCAGGAAAATCACATACTGTGGGGATAAAAAAAGACGGCACATTATGGGCTTGGGGTCGAAATTTTAATTCACAACTCGGTGATGGCACTGTCATAGACCGAGTCGAGCCTGTGCAAATCGGCACGGCCAAAAATTGGACCTCAGTAGCAGCCGGCGCAAGCCACACGATCGCCCGTCGCTCAGATGGCACCATCTGGGGCTGGGGCAGCAATCTGAGCGGTCAAGTCGGGGTAGGACCGAGCGTAACGGTCGCGACCCCAACCCAAATCGGGACTGCCACATGGGTATCTATCGCTGCAGGTCACTCACATAGCCTAGGAATTCGTGCAGACGGTGCACTGTATAGTTGGGGGGGCAATGATCAAGGTCAACTTGGCAATGGAGCACTTTCCGATCGACTCAATCCCAGCGTCATCAGCACGCAAAATACCTGGGCTATGGTAAGCGCTGGCGCTAAACATAGTCTGGCGTTAAAAAATGACGGCAGTATGTGGGCATGGGGTTCGAACGCCGATGGTCAACTCGGGTTGGGAAATAATCTCAATCAATTGGTCCCAGTACAAATTGGCGACGGAAAGAATTGGAAGCTGATTTCAGCAGGCTACTACCATACGCTGGCAATTCGTACCGACGGCAGCCTCTGGGTATGGGGTCGAAACATCGAAGGCCAATTAGGTGATGGCAAGCGTGTCAGCCTCAATTCTCCCAGCAATGTCCAATAAAACTACACGACGCTGAGGCGACTACTCAGCAAAACTTCTCAGCCAAACTTCACAGCTCGCACGAAACAACAAAGCACAAGAAATAAAACCATTCCACTGTTCCGCAGCGCAACAGTGGGATGGTTTTACGCTAAAATGAGATCCAAAATTTAGGTTTAACACGCGTCTGGGAAATCAGCATTTTGCGCAATCGGATTCAACAACTTCTGCTTTGTATTTGCATCTATTCCAGCGCCTTGGCTGGAATCGCTAGCGCTATGCCAAACACTTCTAGCATTGCGGTTCGACCCACCGTCGCCGTTTTAATGCCGGAACAAAAAGGGGAGCGCGACCAAATTCTCCCCCTTACCAAAAACATATTGCAGCTATTTAACTACCTCGAAGAAACGGCCAAAATTGACTTCGATATCCGCCGCTATCCTTGGCGTCGGGTTTTACACAATGGCGAAAATGGCGAAGGTCTCATTTTTGGCATCTATAAAACCGCAGAGCGTTTGAAAATTTTTCATTTCTCCGAACCTGTTTACACCGACAAGGTATGGCTAGTTAGCCGTTGTGAAAGCAATTTCGTCTTTAACACTCTACAAGATCTCAAAGGAAAAACCATAGGCATCGTGCAAGGCTCCAGTGCTGGTGAGGAATTTGATAGTCAAGTTAATATCAGCTTCAAAGCCGAGTACAACACCAGCAGTTTGGCTGGACGTTTTTCAAAATTGCACCAGAAACGGATGGATGCATTCCTCTTGTACGAGCCCCGCACGAATTTAAAAGAAGTGCAAAAAGAACTTAATCAATTGTATGCCGCTGACTTGGACGAGTACAAAAAGAAAAAGACCGATATCTTCTGTATCGTTCCCCACCCTGTTTCTGTGATTGATGCCCACTTTGCCATGAGTATCAATGGCGATAAAACAATCTTGGATAAGATCGATAAAGTATTAATACAAGCAAAGAAAAATGGCGAACTCGATCGTATTTTTGCCAAATAAGCCAGATCACCCATCCTTCCATTTTTACGCATGGCCAAGATGCAAATTCAAACTGACATCATCGCGCCCATTTCGGCACACGCGATTTATTTACACTGCACCCGCAACCCTGCCATTGACGCCGCATCTTTACTACAGACTTTGCGCAATGCCAGTGAGCAGCTTTCGAATCATCAACTCGTACTCGGTCTAGGTGCTTCACTCCTTGCTTTTCTCGAAGTCGACATACCGGGCATGCGCCGATTTCCTGATCTATCAAACTCTCATATTGACATGCAGGCACTCGACATCGATTTATGGATATGGTTAAAAGCGGAGGAACGTGGTGAACTATTCCATCTGACCCAGAAAGTAAAAAACTTACTGGCACCAAATTTCGAAGTCAACCAACAAATTGACGCCTATCAGTATCAAGGAGGTCGTGATTTAACCGGCTATGAAGACGGCACTGAAAATCCTCAAGATGAGGCTGCGCTCGAATGTGCGTTCGTACAAAGTGAACATGTTGCCTTGAATGGCAGCAGCATGGTCGCAGTACAACAATGGCACCATAGTTTTGCTGCCTTTCATGCCATGAGCGAAACGCAACAAGATCACATGATAGGTCGTCGTCTCAGCGATAACGAAGAGCTTGATGATGCGCCCGAAAGTGCCCATGTCAAACGTACAGCACAAGAGAGCTTTACGCCAGAAGCGTTTATCTTGCGCCGGTCTATGCCTTGGTCGTCGCATGATAATGCAGGATTATATTTCACCGCATTTGGCAAATCATTTGATGCTTTTGAAGCACAATTGCGACGCATGTTGGGATTGGAAGATGGGATCGTCGATGCGCTATTCCAAATATCGACGCCAATGATCAGCAGCTATTTTTGGTGCCCGCCGATGCAACAAGGGCGCTTAAATTTAAGCGCCCTTGTGAACTCAGAAAATCTTAATCGCTAACGCAACACTTAGCCATCACTACGCAAAGCAGCGATCGGGTCTAAACGCGACGCCTGCTTTGCAGGAAAGACCCCAAACGCCAGACCGACGGCAATACACATCGAGACGGCGGTCAACAAACTCAGTGGTGACCATGCGACAGACCAACCCGCCAACGTCGCAATGCTATACGCAGCGATCGCTCCCAGCACGACTCCCATCAACGCACCTGTTACGGCAATCACTAAAGCTTCTGCTAAAAACTGCTCAACCACATCGCGACGACGCGCACCCAAGGCGCGTTTTAAGCCAATTTCACGACGTCGCTCCAAGACATTGGCCAGCATGATATTCATAATGCCGATACCGCCAACTAACAAAGAGACAGCCGCAATCGAACTCATCACGATGGTAAAGATACGTTGCGTCTGCTGGTTTTGGCGATACAAGCCCATAGGTACAATTAAGTTGGTATCGTCGGCATTGGCATGGCGTTGCGCAATCACCGTTTGCAAAACACGTGCTGCCGCATCGGGGGCGACCTTGCCATCTAAACGCAAGCTGATACCATCGACTTCATCTTCGATCAGAGTGAATAAAAAACGGGCGCGCCCACTTTCCCAAGGTACAAATAAGCGCTCATCATCGAGCCCTAGTTTAATGCCTTCAAATTCAGTTTTGCCAGCAGAACGATCTGCCAATACGCCAACCACTTCCAGCCAAGTATGATTCAGCTTGATGCGCTCACCGATTGGATTTTGCTCGCCGAATAAACTCTTGGCTAAACGCGCGCCTATCACAGCGACCGGTGCCAAAGTATCGCTATCTTCGGTTTGCAACCAACGCCCGTGGGCAATCTGCAAGCCACCATGCTCGGCATAACTTTGCGACACGGCAAAAGCGCGGCCGGCGATGATATTAGTCCCATACACCAATTGATCTACCTTGATTTCTTTTTTCAAGGCGACCGATTGCGCACCAGGCACCACCGACATCGCCGCAGTGGCATCGGCGGCGGACAATCCTAAAGAGCGGGTGCGGATATCTTTCAACTTATCCGCAGCAATACTCTTTGATTCGACCAAGATATTATTTAAACCAAGCTCGGCCACCAAGCGCAATGCCTCGCGCTTACTGCCCTCACCTACCGCTAACATAGCGACAATCGCAGCCACCCCAAACACCATTCCCAACAGCGTTAAACCGGTCCTGAGCTTGCGCCGCTTTAGTTCAACAATAGCTTCAACAATCAGGGCACGATTCATGACTTATCCTCTTTCTTTTCCGGCACCAACACCAACTTTGCACCGGCACTTAAACCGGACTTCACTTCACTGCGTATCTGTCCGCGCAAACCCAACTCGACTTTCTGTTTCAGCTTAGTGGACTTCTCCATCAAATAAACAAAGTAGTCAGCGCCTTCTTGCACCAAGGCGATGTTAGGAACCGTCAGTACTTTTTTAGAATCGAGTAAAGTGACCCGACCGGTAATTGCCTGCCCGGGCTTTAGGACAAATTTTCGTACCAAATCTTGTCCTATATTGGCCTCAAAGTCAGAATACTTGACCGGTGATTCGCGCGATTTGGTGCTGGCAGTTTTGCCGACTTTAGTGACTTTCAAATCCAATTCCGTGCCAGTGCCTGACAAGCGAACTTTGATCGCTTGACCTTCTTTCAAACCAAATGCAGCACCTTCTGCGATGCTAAACTTAGCAACTTGTTGTTCAAGATCAGGTAAAGAACCAAACTCTTCTCCGGCCCACATCTTGCTACCAACCTGCGGCAAAGACCCATTCCAACGCGGTTTCAAGAGAAACACACCTTCATGTGGCGCTCGCAGTTCCAAAGCGGACAAGCTCTTACGTTGTTGCTCGATCGTCAAAGTGACGCTTTCCTTTTGTGACTGCACCACGGCCTGATCTGCATGACTGCGCGCGCCAATCTGATTATTTTTCCATTTCAAATAATCTTGCTTGTGATTGAGGAAACCAATATCGACTAAGGTGTCGAGAATTTTGTTTTGCGCAAAAATTTGTAGATCAGCATTCGCATAACGCTTACTCAAATTCAAATCACCAGTGACCTTAGCACTATCGGAACTCAGTTCAGCGCGACCTAATTCCGCATTCGATTGAATCCCCAGCTCAATCAATTCCTTACGAAGCAAATCAGTCTCAGCTTGCGACAATTTCATTCTCGACTGCGCCGCATCAAAGACAGCAATGGTCTGACCTTTTTCGACCAGACTGCCATTGGCGACCATGGACACCAACGTACGTTGATCCCAGCCTGTGCCTGGAACATTTAATTGCGTGCTAGCGGCCGCCTTAATTTCACCATCCGCATGAATTTCTTCTTGCCAACTGCGCGCCTCGACCACTTCAACAGGAACGCCATCGCCACTCGAATCACTGCTACACGCAGTTAGATTCGCCAGCACAATGAAGCAAGCGAAGATCGTATTCATTTTTTTCATTTCTTAGCTCCTACTGCAGCACTAGGTCGCAAGGCTGGTGCACCAGCAGTCTGATTGGCTAGTTTCACTTGCACTGCGGTGCCGGGTTTCAGATTTTTGGGTAGGCTATCGAATTCGATTTCGATGTCTCGAACAATCATCGGTTGGTTTGCCGATTTACCATGAAACACGGGACCAAAGCCGCTGATCCTCGCCGCGATTTGTGTATTGCTGCCAGGCGTAGTCACCGATACCAACTGGCCAATTTTGACGAGAGACACCTGCGCCTCTGGCACTTTGGCGGCGACAAAAATTTTGTCTGGATCCGCCAGATTAGCAACGGCCGCCCCCATAAATACGCGACTACCGACCGCAAATTTTTCATCATCAAAACCGACGTTATGCACCACCGTACCAGCACGTGGCGCAATCACTGTTAAGCCATTCAGACCTTTTTCTAAAATCGAAATGGTTTGTTGCAGTTGTGCGGTTTCCGATTTTAGACCGCGCAATTCTGCTGTTCTGGCACGTTGTTGGGCTTCACGCTGACGCTCGGATAATCCCGCCAATTGAGTAAATAAGTCGCGCTCGATGACCAGTTTGTCGTAGTCGATACGCTTAACTAATTCTTTTGGCAATGAGGCTTTACGCAGGGCTTTCTCCGCATTACTTTTCGCCTCACTGACCGCCAAATCTGCGGCCTTGGCAGCCTCAGCGTGATCCAAAGTCGTTTTCTCTATACTACGTTGCTTTTCCTTAAGCGAGCTACGATGCGTATCGAGTTTTGTCTTGGCATCATTCGCCTCAAAGATCGCCACTGGCTCACCGACTTTGACATGGCTACCCTCGGCTGCCAACATCACCAAATTGTAGTTCCACACATTGCGTATCGTTGGTGGCGAAATGACTTGCGATTGGCGGGATAGCACTTCGCCTTCTAAGGTGAGTTCTGGGACCGCGATATTTTTTGCCGTTACGCTGGCCGAAGATGTGATTTTACTTGGCGCGTTCTCGGCTTTTTGACTGCTGCTACTGTCTTTGCCAACAGGATTTTTTTGCACTTTGATCGTTTCAATGGCAACACTCATCCCCTGTTGCAATTCATAAGTTAAGTTGTCAGGCAGCCGAATCTCCGTCTTAAAGTAACGTCCCTTGCCCCAAATAGCGCGAGCTTCGGGTGCGCTGGCGATGCGCTCGATCACGCCCTTGGTAAATGAATTTGGGATAGCGTCAAAACGCATGTGCAATTCTTGCCCCGGTTGCAAAAATGGTCGATCTGCCTCTAAGACCCAAGCGATGACATTGAGCTTGCCCGCGCCGATGATTTGTCCGGCAACAGAACCGATTTGTGCGTGACCACCTTCATCGAGACGCTTGCCATTCCAATCATCATAACCATGAATCACAACGCCATCACGGCTAGCACGGACTTCACTTTGCGCGACTTGGACTTTGGCAAACGCAATCTGAATGTGCAGGCGTTTTACCGCTAAGTCACTATCTTCCAATTTTCGCTTGACTGCTTCTTTGGCGTTTTCTAGTGCTTTCTGTTTGACCGCAAAATCGCGAGTGGCTCTATCTAATTCACCCTGATATTTATCGTAATCTAAGGCCGATATTTGCGCCTTTGGCAGTGCCGCGTCGATCTTGGCTTTGGCTAAAGCCGCTTGTGCAGTAATTAAGGCGCGCTCGGCTTCGATGGTTTTCACTTCCAAATCAGCCGCTTCGCGTAAGCCACGTTCGCGGTTTTGTACGATTTCAAGCTCGAGTCTTTCAATATCCGTATCCCCTTGCGTATCGATACGCAAAATAACATCACCAGATTTGACCTTACTTCCCTCAGGCACATAGTAGCGAATTGGTACTGGCGACGTATTGGAAGTCGGCACAATAATCGGCACCGAATCTGCAGCCTGCAGTTCGCCAGTAAATAACACAGGTCGTTGATAAGATGACGCGGCAGGCTTATCGGCAGTCGCGGATGCGCTGACGACAAAGGCTAAGCAAAGTGCAACGTGAACAGCGGTGAACTTCAAAACCGATCTCATACCCGCACCTCATCGACTTTACCGTCTTTCAAATGGATAGTGCGTTGTGCTTTGGCAGCGATGTTTGGATCATGCGTGACCAAGACCATGGTTTGTCCATTGGCATGTAATTCGGCCAGTAGTTCCAACACATCGGTCGCACTTTTCGAGTCGAGATTGCCCGTCGGTTCATCTGCCAGTAATAAAGCGGGTTGATTGAGTAAGGCACGCGCAATGGCAGCGCGTTGTAATTGTCCACCTGAGAGTTCACCAGGCAAATGGCTGATGCGCTGCCCTAATCCGATTCGCTCCAGCAAAGCACGCGCACGATTTTCGGCCTCTGGATCTTGTCGTTCGGCGTAACGCTGTGGCAGTAAGACGTTTTCTAACACCGTTAAACGCGGCAATAAGTGAAAAGACTGGAACACAAATCCAATCCGACGATTGCGCAAATCCGAAGACGCGTCATCGTCCATGCTACCTATTTCATCTTGCTCCAAATGATAAGTGCCACTATCTGGTTTATCCAACGCCCCCAAGACATTCAGTAAAGTCGACTTACCGGAACCTGATGGCCCCATAATCGCGACAAACTCACCGCGCCCAATCGATAAATCCACGCCATCCAAGGCACGAATTTCGTTCCCTCCCTGCTTATAGGTTTTACGAATGTCTTTTAGGGCGATCATCTACACTTCCTCTGGGCATTGTTCAAGTATGGTACAAGAATTGAAACATCTGAATTGGCAGGAAGTATCCTTACTCAATTGATAATTGTCAATTATCAATTGAGCCAAAGAATCATTTTATTTCTTATTTCTTATTTCTTATGCCTTCGTTCGCAAACAAAAAAAACCTGCAATCTCTCGCAGGTTTTTCATTGGACCTCAGATTACCCATTAGGCAAGTTGAGATGATGTCAGTATTGGCAAGTTAGTTCATCGGGTGACAAACTGCCCCACGATATTACGTAAGTACGCTGCTTGCTCGATTAAACTTTCTGATGCTGCTGTTGCTTGTTCAACTAGGGCTGCATTTTGTTGCGTCATACTATCGATATCATTGATCGCGGTATTAATTTGTTGAATGCCATTACTTTGCTCTTCGCTGGCGGCAGCAATTTCCGCCATGATGTCGGCAACATGGCGTACGCTACTAACGATTTCTTCCATGGTTTGACCCGCTTCGTCAACCAACTTGCTGCCTTGGTCTACTTTTAGGGAGGAGTTTCCGATCAACTCCTTAATCTCTTTCGCAGCACTGGCACTGCGTTGAGCTAAGCTGCGCACTTCCGATGCGACGACAGCGAAGCCGCGTCCTTGTTCTCCAGCGCGAGCCGCCTCAACAGCGGCATTCAATGCCAAAATATTGGTCTGGAAAGCAATGCCGTCGATCACAGCGATGATATCCACGATTTGCTTTGAGCTTTCCTTAATAGAACCCATGGTTTGTACCACTTCGTTAACAACGGTACCGCCTTTGCGGGCGATGCCTGAGGCGGCAACCACTAATCGATTCGCTTCAATTGCATTCGCCGTATTTTGCTTTACGGTTTCGGTCAATTTCTCCATCGTTGATGTTGTTTTATCGAGCGAGTTTGCCTGTGCTTCGGTACGATGCGAGAGATCAGCATTGCCATCGGCCATTTCGCGAGACGCGCCAATAATGGCATCGACGCCTTGTTTCACCTGACTCACTGAATCATGTAAGGTGTCAATTACGTAGACCAATGATTTACCAGACTCGCTTACTGGATTCTTTTCATGATCACGTAAATTAACCATAGAATTCTGGCCACCCAGCTCTGAGGTGTAATTCATTAATTCAATTTCTTGTACGCGGTCGCGGTGGATCTGTATTGAAATGTAAGACAACACTGCCGCTTCCACCACAACATATGACGCATGTATGACCAAAATAACTAAACTAGGTTTTGTGAAGCAAATCACGCCAAAACCAAGTTCCTGCATATAGCCGAAACTGGCATGATGAATCGCGACGGTGACCGCAGCAGCCAGGATGACACGCCAGTCAGCATAGATCAACAGAAAAGCAAGAAAAGCAAATATGCCAAAGTGAAGTTCTGTCATTCCCAGAGCTTGCTGAATATGCAGCGCGCAATACGACATCAAAGCAATGCTGTTGACGATACGGGTCACAATTTGACCCGGAAAAACATAAATCAAATAGCAAGGAATAAGCAGCAAAGGCATGCCGACAAATAACGCAAGCTTCCAAGTATCGTGCCAACCAGCCAGCGCAAAACTGAAAATTTGCATGGCGATTAATATATAAAAAATTAGTTTGTCTGAGCGTGCATAGGACGCATCCAAGCTTGATAGTGCTTGATTTGGCATAGGTAATCCTGAGTTTAATGTGACTTTTGCTAGGCTATATTGATATTTGATAGCGCAAAAAAATAATAGATACTAATTTGGTCTTTGAATCAGACTTAAGTATCGGACGAAACCAGTGATTATTTATACCACGACAATCCGCCGATTAAAAATTTTTGAGATCTTACATTCTGATATTGCTCCACTCGAGTTAGCCGCACCGTTGCATGACAAATGCAAAGATCGCCGTAAGTGCTTGATAAAAAGCGAGCTATCGAAAAACACAAGCAGCAAGTCGAACAGTATCTTGTCTACCCGAATTTTACCTCAGAACAACACCATTTATTTCATCCATGTGCAGGCAATACACATTGTTTTACCAATGGCGGTTCATCTTCCAATCTTAGTCCAACATTGCACAGTGATATCGATAGGGAGACACACGACGAGCAGTCGATCACTAGCTTTGCCACAACAGTATAGGTTCTACCTGATTAGTTCATTTCTTCATTGACTCATCCACAATGAACGATATAAAAAAACCCGCAATCGCTTGCGGGTTTCTTCAATCAGAACGACGCCTAAACTAACAAGGCATTTCAGCATTCTTCCGTGAGTAAAACCACCAAGTAATCACCATGCAACTAATATAGAAAGCGATAAAGGTATACAAAGCCATATCCGGTGCGCCAGTGATTTTGATTGAGGTGCCGAAACCTTGTGGGATGAAGAAGCCACCATAAGCGCCAATCGCACCAGAGAAACCTAATACAGCCGCCGATTCTTTTGCTGCATCTAAACGTGCTTGTCTAATCGCCCCGTCGCCCTTACCTGAACTGGCACGTTCTCTTTCGGTTTGAAAAATAATTGGGATCATGCAGAAAGTGGAACCATTGCCCAAACCAGTCAAAATAAACATGCCAATAAACGAGAACAAAAACACGCTAAATTGATGCGCATGTAAAGCAGGCAAAATACCAACAGCAATTACCGCTGCCATCGCGCCAAACACCCAGAAAGTCAAACGTGCGCCGCCTAATTTATCCGACAAGATACCGCCAACAGGACGCGCCAATGCACCAGCCAAAGGACCAAGGAAAGCAAATTTAGCCACATCGACCTCGGGAAACTGGGCTTTGATCAACATTGCAAAGGCCGCAGAAAAACCGATGAAGGAACCAAACGTGCCGATATACAACCAGCACATCAACCAATTGTGTTTGCGTTTGAAAATAATCGCTTGATCAGAAAATGAAGCTTTCGCAGAAGCGATATCGTTCATGCCAAACCACGCAGCGATCGTCGCCACGACGATAAATGGCACCCAAATAAAACCCGCATTCGCCAGCCAAAACATTTTGTCGGTATTAGTTTTAACGTTGTGATACAAGAAGCCGTCACCAGAAATCGCTGCACCAAACACCGCAGAAGAAATCACCAAGGGCGCGGCAAACTGCACCACTGACACACCGAGATTACCGATACCCGCATTCATTCCAGTCGCATAGCCTTTGCGTGATTTTGGAAAAAAGAAACTGATATTCGCCATACTGGAGCTAAAGTTACCGCCACCTAAACCGCACAATAAAGCGAGGATCAATAAAGTGGAATAACTGGTAGTCGGATCTTGCAAGGCAAAGCCCATGCCGATTGCCGGGATCAGCAAACTCGCGGTAGAGATCGCGGTGAAGCGACGACCGCCGAATACTGGCACTAAGAAAGAATAAAATATCCTAAGGGTAGCGCCGGACAAAGCCGGTAAAGCGGTTAAGAAAAATAACTGATCTTTGGTGAATTTGAATCCGGCTTTGTCCAGATTAGCCGCGACCACACTCCACAACATCCAGACTGAAAAAGCCAGCATCAGGCAAGGAATGGAAATCCATAAATTACGGTTGGCAATACCATTGCCTTCCTTCTGCCAAAACCCACTATCTTCGGGTTCCCAGCGACTTAATACATGACTCATTTTGTACTCCTTCCAATAAATAATGTCGAATTATTCTCATCCCATGTTTTCATTTTCGACAAATAAAAACGCGCAATCCTTATCGTCAGGATAAGGATTGCGCGACAATTTGAAAATTCTTCGTATGGGGACTAGTCGGTCTGCAAAGGGAGGAGTGCGTCAGCCAAAAGAACTACTTAGGCGGCAAGAGTTTGCCCTGTTTTACACACCTGCATGGCCTTCGTATTTTTGCTGACGGGTGTGTCTTGTGCGGCACTGGAGCTTGCATACGCCTGTAAGGCGATCAGACAGTTTATATGAATACGCGATGCACTCACACGGATCAAATCGAGTTCGGATAAGTGATGCAGCATGCGCGAAAACGTTTCCGGCGTCAGATTCAACAACGATGCTACGACATTTTTCTTTAGCTCTAAACGAATATCTTGACTGTCTTGTGTCGCGGCCACCTGAATTAAATAGTCCACGACTCTTTGCATCGCATTATGAGAGGACTGCCGCTCTACACTACGAATGAAACCTAATAGACGATGCGACAATCCTGTCATCATCTGACGAGCAATCGACGGTGACTGCTCCACTAACTTAAACAAAGCATTCTTTGGCAAACGCAACAGTAGCGATGGTTCTAAAGCTTCTGCGTAAAACGGATAAGGCTCTTCCAAAAACAGCATCGCTTCACCGAAACATTGTCCCGGCCTGATCAACTCAAGGATCTTGTCACTGCCATTGGTTGAAGGAATCGCTAACTTGATTAAGCCGTAGACGAGAATAAAACAGGCCTCAGCAGCATCACCTTTTTGAAATAGACTAAGGCCTTTGTCTAGTTCAAACTTGCTCACTTCTTTTTTTAAGCCCTCTAATTCAAATGGTGAAATATGACGAAATAATGCCTGATTCGTCAATAAGCCATCGAGATTAATCTTACCCATTACTAGCCCCCAATTGTATCAATGTATAGGAGGAGTGTAATAACGCTGCTTGCCTTCGCCTATCCACCAATAGGACTAGACAATGACTGCAAACGACTAGGGCATTTTGAAATAGTTAGCCACTACTTATCCATACCATGTTCAACCGCATACACGGCGATTTGCACACGACTGGTGAGATTGAGTTTCTTTAAGATATTTTGCACATGAATTTTGACTGTACTCTCTGCGACATCGAGATTACGAGCGATTTCTTTATTACTTTCGCCACGCGCTAAGCACACCATGGTTTCACGTTCACGTGGCGTGAGTTTTTCACGCTCTGGCGTACTCGACACATTGTTCCCGGAGCGAAATTGCATCACCAGTTTGGCCGTCATCGATTCGGCAATGACGGGTTCACCAGCGGCTGCGCGTTTGATTGCCTGCGTTAAATAGTCAGCTTCGATATTTTTGAGCAGATAACCGCGCGCGCCACTTTTTAATGCCGTAGTAAGATCCTCTGCTTCTTCTGAAACCGTTAGCATCAAGACTGCCGTATCAGGCAAATCTTCGACGATCAATTGCATCGCTTCTAATCCCGACAGACCGGGCATATTTAAGTCCATCAAGACCACGTCAGGTTTTAATTGTTTTGCGCGTTTAATGCCTTCCAAACCATCGGCCGCCTCGCCCACAATGTCGAATTCTGGATTGCGCTGCAACAGCAGACGAATACCACTACGAAATAAACTGTGGTCATCCACTAATAAAATTCTAATACTCATGTCTCGATCTTTTCTTTGTGATACTTCTTATACGTCATTCACTACGCGACTAAGCAACGAGGCGCTCTTCGCGTTTCAAGTGTAAAGCAATCGTGGTGCCCTGTTCGGTCGAACTGGTGATGGAAAATTGCGCGGCCAAGCGTTCTGCACGTTCATGCATGATGCGCAATCCAACATGACCATCACCTTTTTGCGCTGCCGTCGCCATATCAAAGCCTAAGCCGTCATCATGCACCGTCATGGCAAAGTCACGGTTATTGTCCACCTTCACATTGACCTCGCTGGCCTGTGCATGCTTGCGCACATTGGATAAGGCTTCCTGCAAAATAAATAGCACTTGCAATTGCTGTTCTGGTGCCAGTTGTGCACCATCGCCAACAATGTCTATCGTGGCATGTACACCAGTCTGGCGCTGAAACTTCGAGACCACATTGCGCATTTCGGATTCTAAATTACTGTCTTGCAAACGAGTGCGGAAATTTAACAAAAGCTCACGTACATCTTCATAACTTTCTTGTATTCCCGCCCGCAACAATGGCGTGATATCGTGAATTTCACCAATATTATTACGCTTCAAAGAGTCTTCTAACATCTGCACTTGCAGGTTCAGGAAATTTAATCCTTGCGCGATACTATCGTGCAATCCCTGCGCCAATAAATTACGTTCTTGCGATACCGCGAATTCCTTTTCTTTAGCGATAAGACGTTGATTTTCTATCGATGATCCGAGATTCTTCCCTAGAATTTCTAACAGACGACGCTCTTCACCTGTGACCATGCGCTCTTGTGAGAAGTGCAAAGAAAAACTGCCGATGACCTGATCACGTGTTTGAATTTGAAACACAGCCAAAGAAACATAACCTTCTTCTTGGCAGCGATAGCGTTTTTGTTGATCCAATAAACGAAAATCACGCACGAGAATAATGCCCTTAGAAGTCGCGGCTCCGCACAAGCAGTCATCTTTCTTAATGCAATGTTCTTCCTCGATCATCTTTTCAGAAATGCCTTCATGCACCGTGATGTGCACGTTACCTTTTTCATTATCGAGTATGCGAACCGTACCGCCGTCAGCGCTCATTCTTTGCATGATACGGTGTAAAAATCCACGGCATAACTCTTCAATCGCATGCGGGCCAGCAAGAAATGCGGCGATCTCGTACATGGTGCTGATTTCATGATTTTGCGCTTGCAGCTTTGCTGTCTTTTCCAAAACACGATCTTCCAAGGTGCGGTGCACACTTTGCACGTGATCCGCCATTTGATTAAATGCCTGTGCCAAGACGCCGAATTCATCTTCAGTCTCTATCGGCAGGCGTACACTTAAATCGTCTTTACTCATGCGGGCGATGCCAGCTTGCATACGCGTGACGGGACCGACGATCCACAAATACAAGAGATAGAGCAAAGCGATACTGGCGGCGAGCGACATAAAAATCAGCGAGGTCTGGCATAGGCGCAGCCAAGTCGTTTTTTCTTCCAACTCCACTTCGACTAAGGACACTAATTGATTAATGTTTTTGACGAAACCGGGAAGCTCAGTAGCGTAATCTTGTAGCGCGACTTGTTTTAATTGTGGATCTGTCTGCGCCTGCACCTTTTGCGCATTCACTTGGATATGCTGATGCCAATCTTGCTGCACCTTTTTCATTTGTTCGCGGATAGGCGTGGTTTGCGGTAGGAACAATGGTCGCTTGGCATCACCGTGCTCTAAATCAGACAGTGTGCGATTAAATTCTTGCAATTCTTGTGCAACACTACTTCCCTTAGTGGGATGTTCCAACGCTATTGCCAAGCGATATGAGCGCATACGCAAACTACCCGCCTCATTGATCGCCGCGCCACCGCCCTCTAGTTGCCACGACAAGAGCAAAGTGTATCCAATCGCTGCCAACGTCAAGGCCAGACCGACCACCGTCGTCATCAAAATACGAAAGGTCAGGCGCTTGCCGATTGGTAGTTGATTGCTCGATTCCATGTATTCTTTGCTTAGGCGCTCTATAAATTAATCAATCAATTCCGCACTTACAACCACTTCTTCGAATGTTTCTGTGGCATCTGAAAAATTCGCCTGATTTGTGTGCGGCACGCCAAGCGGGCAAACCATAGGCAGAAAACTATCGGTACGGTCAGAGTATGCCAGTAAAGCCCCATTCGTCATATCGAAATACCAGCCATGCAAGGCGATCTCGCCACGTTGTTCGCGCTCTGCCACCCAAGGGAAGCTGCGCAAATTATTGAGGGACATGATAATCGCCCCCAGTTCGCAGGCATGATTTTGTACTTCGCTGCTGCAATGACTTAATTGACTCAACACTTGCTGTTTGACCGGCTCGACGATACGCATCCAACGACCGATGAAATCAATCTTGCGGCTAGGTTGGTAACCCTGCATTAAGGCGCGTATGCCGCCACATTTTTCGTGCCCCATGACGATAATGCGCTTGACGTTTAAGGCTTCGACGGCAAACTGGATCGCTGCGCTGACACCTTGTTGATTACCCGATTCATTGCAAGGCGGCACCAGATTCGCCACATTTCTGATCACAAAAATATCGCCTGGATCGCAGTCCAACAACAATGCAGGATCGACCCGCGAATCACAACAACCAATTAATAAAGTGGAAGGATTCTGACCATTATTCAACTTGTTATACAGCGGCTTTTCACCAGCAAAATACTTAGACTGAAAGCGTTGAAAACCTTCGATAAATTGGTGAATATTACGCACTTCCATCTTCAGCTCCACTCTGTTTCATTACTGCTACTACCCACCGGTTTGTGACATAAACCGGATGATTTTATGCGGCTGCGTCGTGAACTCGTGACGCTCAGGTTTGAGTTCTATCGCCAGTCGTATCACTTGCTCCAGCTCGGCATCACTGATCCCTGCACGCAATAAGGGACGCAGTTCGAACTTTTCTTCCTGTCCCAGACACATATACAAAGTGCCATCGACCGCCAAACGTACACGATTGCATGTCGCGCAAAAATGTTGGCTAATCGGTGAGATAAATCCTATCGTTGCTTGTCCATCACGGCTAGTCCAATAACGCGCTGGCCCTCCACCTAACTCTTCTGCCGCCGGAATCAAATCAAACTGCTGCACCAATTGCTCACGAATCGGACCGATGTCGCGATACTGACTATTTTGCCCAGTGCTGCCCATGGGCATCGCTTCAATCAAGCGCAAGATAAAACCTTCTTGAAAACAAAATTCGGCCATACGCGGTACTTCATGTTCATTCACACCGCCCATGACCACCATATTCAATTTAATCGGCTTAAAGCCTGCCTGCTTACCCGCCTGCAAGCCAGCCATAATGCTGGCAAAGCTATCGCGACCGGTAATGTTTTCCATACAGGCTTTATCCAAACTATCTAAACTGACATTAATCCGGCTTACCCCCGCCTGATACAAGGCTTGCGCATGCTTGTGCAATTGGGTGGCATTAGTCGACAAAGAAATATCCCGAATCTCGGCATGACTAGCAAGACGCTCAACCAACTGCGGCAAATTTCGCCGCAATAACGGCTCACCGCCCGTTAGGCGCACCCGCGCCACGCCCAAGCGGCCAAACGCCGCCACCACTCTCTCGATTTCTGCAAATGTCAGCCAATTTTCAGGCTCCTCAAAGCCATGAAAGCCTTTCGGCATGCAATAGCTGCAACGTAAATCGCATTTATCTGTGACTGATACGCGTAGATAAGTCAATTCTCGCCCAAAGCGGTCTACCAATTTTGGCGCTGGTATCGTCGCTTGAACGGTTGCAGGAGATGAGAGATGATTTTTCATGCTGCCATTTTGTGCCATTTAGCGGTGTAACACCATTCGCCGCCAAGCTAGATCATCTAGTTCTTTTGGGGGATAAATCTTGTTCTAGATCAAATTTTGTCGTGCATGGAAGTCGGAAGGATTTTCGGAATTTACTCCGGCTAGTAATTTAATTAACTGATTCTGATACGACAACAACGAAAGTGCTGCTAGCCGAGCAAATTTATGTCACAAACACCAAATATAATTGCTCTCCATTCAGAAAATTGCTAGCCTGAAACTTAGCTCTCCGCATCTTTTCAACCGGATCGTCATGTACAACCTGAATAAACTGTTCTTAGTAACACTGTATCTTTGTCTGATTAGCGTATTGTTTAGTCATGCCAATGCGGCGGTTCTGCCCCTACGAAGCACTCCCGACACCATCAATCTCAAATCACATTGGCAAGTCCTAGAAGATAAATCGGGCAAATTGACCATTGCTGATATTCTGCATGTGGAGCAAGCCCAGGCTAATAGCGCCGACGCGAAGCAACAACCGGCCATATCATTCAAGAACCTAGCCGGCGACCTCAGCGCCTCATATACACAATCAGTCTATTGGCTCAAACTAGAAGTACAACGACAAGATCCCTCCGCATCGACCCAATGGTGGATGGAGGTCACGCCAAATATGTTGGACGATGTGCGTGCCTACCAAGTCAGGAATCAGCAAGTGATCGGTACCCATCAAGCGGGTGATCGCAGCCGTTTTTCTGATACAGAAACCCGCCACCGCTTAGCAGTCTTCCGTTTTCCCATCGACGACACCGACAAACACAGCATTTATCTGCGCATACAAACCACCAGCTCATTGTATTTCAGTGCTCGTCTTTACACGCCACTGGGCTTCGCCGAAGCGAGTAATTTTCAGTCTAGTTTAATAGGCATGTTTTACGGCATCATGTTGGCGATGATTGCCTACAACTTGATTTTGACGTTTGGCTATCGGGATAGAGCCAATGTATTTTATTTGTTACTGTCGGCGCTCACTTTAGTAGTAGGCTTTAATAACAACGGTCACCTTGCTTTGTACTTTGAGCCAGACAATATCTGGTTGATAGAATTAATTCAAAGTTTAGCGGTACCAAGTTTATTGCTGTTTTACTCCCTTTTCATCAATAACTTCTTACAGTTGTCCAAGATCATGCCAAACATTGCCATGATCTTTCGGGTACTACAATTTTTTGCTGTCATCATCATGATCGCCGTTGTGGCGGGGTTCAATAACCGCGTTGCGGCAGCTTCTCAAATTCTCGCCTTTTTGCAAATGATCATCGTGATTCCTGTTGGCATGCTGATAGGCTGGCGGGGTTACCGTCCCGGCTACTTCGTGGTTGCAGCGACAGCGGCTTGGCTTGCAGGAGGTCTCTTAGTCATCTTGCGCAATCTTGGCATCATCGAGAGCACCTGGCTAACCGAATTCGGTTTTCAAATCGGTGCAGCGATTGAGATTATTTTGCTGGCGCTGGCGCAGGCGGATCGCATCAATATCATCAAAAACGAGAACGCCCAAACCCAAGCTCAACTACTCTCCATTTCACAACGCGCAGAACAAGAATTAGAAAGTAAAATTCAACAGCGCACCAAAGAAATGGCAGAGCTCATCACAAGTCTAGAAAAACTCGATAAGCAAAAAAATGAATTCTTGGGGATTGCCGCTCATGATCTGAAAAATCCCTTAACAGGCATCATCGGCCTAAGCGATTTAATGCGCAAACTGGAACCAAGCATCACCCCAGAGCAACGCTATAGTTACTTAGAGAGAATCAGTCGTAGTGGTCAAAGAATGATGCATATCATTACCAATCTATTGGATGTAAATGCGATGGAATCTGGCAATACTAAGCTGGAAAAAGTCAGCCTCAATTTGCCAGAGTTATGCAATCAAGTCTTGATACAGTACGAACACAATCTGCGCGCCAAAGAGTTGAGCTGCCAAGTTGAGCATGTTCCAACTGGCACCGCTAGTCAACAAGAGCTGATCATTACTGCCGATCCCAACGCTTGTTTTCAAATTTTGGATAACCTAATTTCCAATGCGATTAAGTATTCTCCGATTGGTAAAGGCATTCGTATTCAACTACAAAGTTCAGCAGACTATGCCCAGGTGAGCATTCAAGATCAAGGGCCTGGTTTGTCGCAAGACGACCAAGAACGACTATTCGAACGATTCAGCAAATTGTCTAGCATCCCAACGGCTGGAGAACACTCCACAGGTTTAGGTCTTTCCATCGTCAAGAAGCTCAGTGAAGCGATGGGCGGCTCGGTACGTTGTGAAAGTGAGTTTGGTGCTGGTTGCTGTTTTATCGTCCAATTGCCTCTAGCAAAGGCCGCGCTCAACAAGGCATGAGATGCTCAGTTTTTTGGCTGAGATCCATTGCCCCGCATCAGCACTTGAGATTGCTACCTTATTGCTAGCCGACTATTGCGACACTTCCATCAGACGATTGAGAATCTTAAACCCAGCTTGTCGTCATCCCGTGTTTGCGGTCTTAATCGGAGCAACGCGCGGTAAAACCATGATAAACCTTGTGCCGTGCTCAAGTTCGCTTTGTACTTGAATACTTCCACCTAACACCGAGTGAATAATGTTGTAGCAAATATGTAGTCCTAAGCCACTGCCACCGGTTCCAAGACGGGTCGTGAAAAAAGGCTCAAAAATTCGCTCGATATTTTCTTTCGCGATACCGGCACCATTATCTTGAACGATTAATTGTAGTTGCCCTTCATCCAAAGAACGACCTTGCAACACGATGAGCCCATCACTACGTTCATGCAAGCCGTGTACCATGGCGTTGATAATCAGATTATTTAAGACCTGTCCCAATGATCCAGGATAACTATCAAGGATCAAGCCTTCGCTAATGTCAACCCGGATTTCGATGCCTTCCCGCTTGCTGCGATTCGACAAGGTCAACGCGACTTCCTGGCAGAAATTACCAAGTTCAAAGCTACGTCGTTTATCCGAGGTTTGATCCACAGCAATTTGTTTAAAACTACTTACGAGGTTTGCAGCGCTAGTCAGGCTACGCACCATCAAATCTGCTGAGTCGATTGCACTTTGACTGTAAGCTTCCAAATCCGAGCGTCGTAATTGATTGGCTTTGACCTTCTGTGAAAACTCCTGACTCAGATCCTGCATGGTGCTAGCCATTAGTAAGCTATTGCCAATGGGCGTATTGAGTTCGTGAGCGACACCTGCGACCAGAGCACCGAGCGCTGCTAACTTTTCTTGTTCAACCAACTTTGATTGGGTGATTTTTAAACGGCGATACGCCTCCGCATTATCATAAGCAACGCCAGTGTATGCAGCTAAGGTACGCAAAATATTCAAGTCATTCACGCTAAACGCGTTGACTTCATTACTCAATGCGCCAACCACACCCATCACACGTCCACCTAAGATAATCGGGACATACACACCGGAACGTGAATCCTCGGTCGGCGTACCATCTTCGAGACACACAAAATTCTCTCCTGTGCGTATCGACATAACACTATCCATCTCTCGACTGCCATGCACAATCTCGTTGATGATTAATTCTTGCCCACTCACTACGCAACGTGATGCTGGTTGCTCTTCTGCGTCCAAACTACGTTCATAAGGCTGAATCATTTGATCGCCTTGCACCGAATACTCAAAACGAATGACCCGTCTCTCCCAATCAACGATACCAACTCCAAATGTACTGGCGCTCACCATATTTCGAATGTTTTGATAAAGTCGATTTAAAATTTCACGTTTATCGAGTGAGGACGTAATTTGCAAACCGATCTCGCTCAAACGTCCAATATCATGACGTGCGCGCTCAGCGATTTCTCTTTGCGTATCTGCGAGTTTTTTCTGTTCTAACACTTCCTGAGTTTGCGCTTTCACCTGTTGTTCTAGATACACTTGATTCGCGCGGATTGCTCGCAAACGCACATGATAGGCAAATCGCAAAGTGCTCAGAACGATGATTGTCCATAAGGCATACCACCACCAAGTTCGCCAGAACGGAGGTGTTACCACCAAACTCAAAATTTCAGTACTCTCCCCCCATATACCATCAGGATTTGCCGCCTTTGCCAGTAATCGATAGGTACCGGCATCGAGGTTGGTGTATGTCGCCACACCGCGGTCGGACTGACCATAAATCCAATCCTGATCATAGCCCTCAAGCTTCCAGGCATAGCGGTTCTGTGTACGGTTATAAAAATGTAATGCCGCCAATTCGAAACTAATCATGGTCTGGGTGTGATCAAGTTGTACCTGCTTGGCGTCACTTAAAGGACCGTTGATACCCAAGCTTTTCAAATCAACAGTGGCGCTGCGATCCGTCGTCGTAGCATCACGATTATTGCCGACAAGGTCTTGCTTGCTGTTCCAGGTCATTAAGGATTTATTAAACAACAAAATATCGCTTAGCACCACCCGAGGAGGCACCGCATTGTCCCAAATATTTTCCGGATGAAAATAAGCAAGACCGACGCCGCCAAAAAGTAATCCACCGCTATCATTTCTAGCGGCGGCTGCAAAATTAAAGGCACCGTCAAAACGCCCAAATGAGGGGAAATTACGTCCCTCTTTGTTCTGTGGGCGCACACGCATCAAACCCCGCTCACTACTCATCCAGATCTCACCATTCGCTGCGTCTTGCATGGCTTCGATCACATCGTTTGGAATCTGTGGCGTATCTGCCCAGGAAATCAATTCCCATGCCTTAGATTTTACCGCGCCAGGAACAGGTCTGATTTCCAGTAGACCGCCCAATATGGTAGCAGCCCAAATACGATCACTACGATCTTGGCGTAAGGCGGTCACACCTAATTTGTCAGGTGTTGGTAGGCTTGGGGTCGGCGCGCCGATTGCTAAAAATGTGTCATTCGTTTCATCATACTGATACAAACCACCTTTGCTTCCCACCCACAATCGTTGTTGATTATCAATTAACAGGCTATCAATCGCATCATCATTGATCCAGTCAAGTCGATTCGCTTCGGCACGATACACACGCCAACTGCCATCCGCTTTGATCCTGTATAAACCGACACTACTGCCTGCCCAGACATCACCATGACGATCTTTAACCAATGAGGTAAATCGTGCACCACTGGGGAAATTCTTATTCAGTGCCATATCGCGACTACGCTGCATCTGCGGATCAAAAATTTGCAGACGTTCGCCGCCCACCCATATTTGCTCTTTATTATCCTGCATCAACACACGAATGTATTCCACCCCGACCTGCTTTTTACTAAGGCGTTGCGTGTCACCCGTTGGCAAGTGCAGACGATTCAATCCACCACCGAGTGTGCCTAACCAAACATAATCTACACCATCTGGTAAAACTGCCGTAACCAAGCGTTGCGATAAACTACGATCATCGCCGGGAATATTGAGATACGTGATAAAACTACGTCCCTTCAAATCCACCAGATTGGCACCGTAATCACTAGTTCCCACCCATAGTCCGCCACTGGCATCCTGCATCAAGGAGGTAATCGAATCACCACTCAGGCTGCTAGCAACTGAAGGAAGATTACGAAATTTTTCTAGATTTTTTTGATTAGCATGCCAGCGCAACAGACCATGATCATTCCCCATCCCTAACCACATGGATTGTTCGTGATCCTGCACAATGGCGGCCACGGTGGCGTTTGGAACAACGAGCGATGGCGGCAAAGCAAGCGCGATCATTTGCTCATTCTGTATGCGCTAAATACGTAATCCACCAGTCATACCAACCCAAAGCTGTCCCTGACTATCAAAAGCCAAACTACGTACCTGTGTCTGACTTTGTTGCAAAGCCATGCCGAGTTGCGCTTGCGTGGTTTTCACATGATGCTGTAACTGAGCACGATGATTGATATGCGCCACGGTGGATCCCTGCCCTATCCAGACACCGCCGGCCTTATCACTAATCAGAGCACGTACTTCGCCTTGAAAATCGGTCTCTAAAGCGGCATCGGCTTGCCATCGGATAAATTTTTTACTATTGGGATCGAATAACATCAAACCAGTCGATGTGGCCAGCCATAAGCGCCCCTCTTCAGCTTGACTAATACCATAGATCATTTGCTGTTTTGAATGCATGTCAACTGGCATAGGTATTCGTTGAATCACGTCACTGCGCAAATCAAACACATTCAAACCTCGCCGCGTTCCTATCCATAGGCGCTGCTGATCGTCTTCAAACAAACTAAAAATACGATCATGACTAATGGTGCTTTCGAGCGCAGGCATGTGTGAGAACAAACGAATATGCCTGCCGTCGTAGCGCACCAATCCATTCGCAGTTCCCATCCACACAAACCCATTGCGAGTTTGATAAACCGTCATGATGCCGGTACTAGGCAAACCTTGATCAATACTGAAATGGTCAAAACGAAGACGATGCAATGCTCCTGCGTTAGCAACATCTAGAGAAAAAAAATCCCGCCAACAGCAAGACAAACGCAAGCAAGCCGTTTGCAAGAGTGGAGAATTTTGAAAGTTTGGCAAAAAGAAGTTGCAAGTATTAACCCCTTTATGACTGACCTGATTAGCTAGAAACCCGACGGCTTGAATCCAACTATAACAGACAAAAAGTGCTGGTTTAAAATACTTCTGATATGTCTAGGGTTTTTGTTGGAAATTCTGCTTGACTATACAAGTGAGGCCAAACAATGCGACAACGCACTACGACACTAATCTGCAGAGGTGCGGACAAATAAGACTTTACTGAGTTCAAGACGGTAACGTAATAAACTCATCAATAACAATATCGCTAACACGGCTTGAGACAAGGCAAAAGCCAAACCGCCCACGTATTTGAACGTCAATGGGGCTGCTGGCAACAACAAAAGACTCATCCAACTGAAGATCAAGCTACGCGCTTGCCAACGTAAACGTACCGGCGGCAAAATCACCTGCATACTCGGCACTCGCTGTCCCATAGGAGTTTGGCGACGCAAATGTAAGAAAATTAAGAAGGGAATAATTTTCCCCAGCATGGCGTTAACCGGCATCACCGCACCACCGACCAAGCAGAGTACGCCCATCCACCATGGTAGAAAACCTAACAAATGTGGAGGCAAATACGGCGCAAAATGCGTGTATATCAAAAACAAAATCGAAGCGCTAGCCCAACTCAAGGCACCCACTAGCCACAAACTCCAAGCTGGATCAAAACGACGTTTTGCCATCAACAAAGAATGAAATGACGATGTCGCCAAGACACAGACAAAAAATGCCAGAGCGGTTATCAATAATCTGATTAAGCTATCGGCTAAGGGAAAGGACAGCATCAGTAAACCCAGCCAAATGCCCCACGGTAAACATCGATGCCAATTCAGGCTTGGGCGTTTGATTTGCCAAAACATCGGTACCACGGTTGATGCCACACCGAGCACAAGGCAGGCAATCCAGCCAACTAAACCCCACGCCACATGCAATCGCAAGACATACGCAATATCGATTTGCCACCAAGCTGAAAACGCTCCTGCTAATACCACGCCCAAGCCTATCACCATGAATAAAGCCAAGGCAATCCAGCGTAAGGTTTTCAGCGTTGTATCAGGATTTGAGGGCAAGACCATATGCCATGCCGCGTGTGCTAACGCGAGGACAATAGCACCATATAAGATCACGGCAAGCCATGCTGCGACCGCGAATCCAACTTGATTCCCAGCTAAAAATCCCACACTCAAACCAGTTGCAATCAGCGCTGAACCTAGCGCGACAAAAGGCGCAATCCATTTAGCAGGCCGCACCACTTGCCCAGCAACCACGGGGAATAATTGAAACAGCGCGCCAACCATAATCGGCGCTAACATGCCTAAGACCAGCACGTGGGTGACGGCTAAGACTAAAGGCGAATAGCGATCAGGCAGTCCGGAGGCAGAACCAAACGCGAGTAAAAGTCCGGCAGCGACACCCAGCCATGGTGCAGGCAACAGGCAACCGAAAATGGTAGCTGGCGATGGGGCGAGTTCGTAGTTGAGGATTTGGGGGGCGGACATAGCTCACGGTCTACAATGGAGACGCGTAGGTTGGTGCTGAGCAAAGCGAAGCCCAACATGATTAAATCAGACCTAACACATCGTTGGGCTTCGCTTCGCTCAGCGCCAACCTACATCCCTCACCAGGACAAAATCTTATGCGGCGCAAGAACACGCGCCACCGCAGCCACCCATACTCAACACGGACATCAAGTTAGGAATACTACCGCCACACATAGGATAAAGAATATTCTCTTCCTTCACGTTGTGCTGTTGAATCAAGACATTCAAGGTATCAATCGTCGCCAAAGCAGATTCGACTTGTCCTTGCTCAATTTCCTCCATCGCCTGATCACGTAATTGGCGAATTTCTGCGTGCTCACCACGCATCACCACGGTAGGACCATTCGTCATGCCTGTGGCTTTTTCAAAAGCGGGAAACAGACGCTCTTCTTCCAGGCAGAAATGGTGTTCTAATTGTTCATCGAACAAACGGAAATTTCTGCCAGCTGATGTCAGATCCCGTTTATGCAAAGCGGCTTCTACACGGTTTAGTTGATCGTCACATTCTTGGTGTTGCTTCACCAAACTCATCATTGCTTGCGACATGATTGACTCCAAATTATATGCGGTAGGGTGCGCCATGCGCACCACTTTTTGATATCTTCCAACGGTGCGCACGGCGCACCCTACTTTATTGACATTTACTGTACCAAAGGCGTATCAGCACCTTCGAGTTCTATGCCACTGATCTTGGCTTGACCGACCAATAATTGCAGATACTGACGCATCGCATGATCGTGACTAGCTCTTTGCATGGCATCGGCGATCTTGCTTTCTACTTGTTCAAACGGCAGTAATTTCCCCGCCAGTTTGCGGCCAAGCTGCACGATATGCAGACCAAAGCGTGTTTCGACTATACGTGGCACGATCTTGTGTTCTTCCGCTGAGAAAATCACTTTCTCAAATTCAGGAACCGTGTCGCCGCGTGTCAGTTGACCGAGGCTCCCGCCAACTTCACTCGATGGACAATTCGAATTGGCTTTTGCCATCCCAGCGAAATTCGCTGGATTGTCCAACAAATCTTGCAATACGATCTCTGCATGCTTGCGCAAGTTATCTAAATCTAAGGCAGCGGTAACTTGAAACAAAATATGACTTGCTTCGACTAACTCACCTACCGTAAAGCGCTGCGGATGGGCTTGATAGTGACGCAGGCATTCTTCAGAACTAGGTTTAGGAACCACTACTTCGCGTACCAATAGAGCTTCTAACTTATCTTCATCATCGCCTGCCAAGCCCAATTCATTCGCCTTATCCAGTAAGACACGACGCAAGACCAATGCTGTCATCGCACTTTTCATGGCATCAGCAGCACCCTGATGCTCAGGTAATTCTTTTTCCATCTCAGCGTCGCTGAGTTCGTAACCATTGACTATGACGGGCATGATTGCCTCCTGTTTAGATTCATTCGCCGCAGAGGCGCAGAGGTCGCAGAGGGATAGAAAATTCAATGAATTTCACAGCACCTCTGCAGTTCAAAGTTTTATCTAGGGCGAACGAGCTGCCATGCACGGCTTAAATAGCCAACCGACGCAAAGCCACTCCACACATGCACCAAACGTGTGAATGGGAAAATCACAAACAAACTCAAGCCCATAAACAAGTGCGCCTTGAACAAGAACGGTGCGGTGACGATGTAACTAGCGGCATCGCCTTTAAAGGTGACGATATGCTGCGCCCACGTCATCAACAAGACCATCATATGGCCGTCTCTGTGGTTCAAAGATTCAAAGATCGTCGACAAACCCAAACCCAAGGTGACGAAAATCCATAACAACAAGACTTTATCACCCGCTTTTGTCACTGCTGAGATACGGGCATCAGTAAAGCGCCTATGCATCAAGATCAGCAAACCGACCATACACAAAGTACCAAACACGCCACCCATGACGATCGCGATCATTTGTTTAAAGCCATGTGAAATACCCAAGCTATCCCACACAATCACGGGCGTCAGCAAACCGACCATGTGACCGAAGAACAAACCGAGCACACCGATGTGGAACAAAATATTGCCGACACGCAGATTACCCGCGTGCAGCATTTGCGAAGAATCGCTCTTCCACGTGTATTGTTCGCGCTCAAAACGCGCCAAGCTACCGAACAAGAAAATCGCTAAAGCGATGTAGGGATAGATCCCGTAGATAAATTGATGTAAGTAGTCCATCACTGACTCCCAAAAAGTTTAATTTGCAGCTGCTTGATTTGCAGCCTTGGGTTGACGTGGATAAAAATTAACCGCCTGTGCACCGCCAGATGCTCCGCTTGATGAACACGACAGACCTGGCTTCAATAATGGTTCAACACCATCAGCACCAGGACCGAAGGTCTCCATCGCATCATCCATATCCCGCACAGGTGGCTCGCCCTGCTCTTGCGGGACTACATCGGTGAACGATGTCAGCAATAAGAACGCATTGGCATACGGACTATCTTTTCGTTGCAAGCGAATGCCGATTGCTGCTAACACATGAATTGCTTCGCCGAGTAACTTCTCTGCGGTTTCAGCATCGACCAAGCTCAAGAACTCTAAGAACAGCGGCACATAATCTGGCAATTCGCTGGCTTCTGGTTCAAAACCATAGCGACGATATTCCGAAATCAAATCCACCATCGCTTGACCACGATCACGACTTTCACCGTGGATGTGTTCGAACAAATGCAAAGCAACTGAAGGTGTGCGATCGAAAGTGCCGACATAGTTTTCTTGCACACTGATCAGACTGGTTTCTTGTAAATAGTTGAGTAAGGGTTGTACTGCTTCCAAAACTTCTGGATCGGCAGACAACTCCGTACGAATCTCTGGCAAAGCAGCGATCAGATCTGGCTGCGGGTAACTCAGTAGTGCGGATAAAATCCGATAAATTTGCATACGATTTCCTTTATTCTCTGTGGTGTTTATGGCGTCGTTTTATGCTTTAATATTCCCTCTCCCGCAAGCGGGAGAGGGTTAGGGTGAGGGGCGTTGAGTCATTCGAAATGCTTGGTGTATCCCGACAAATCATTTCACTCGCGACCAACCGCCCTCATCCCCCGCCCTTCTCCCGCCTGCGGGAGAAGGGAGTTAAAAGCTACTCCGTCGTTGAGAGCTTTTTTCGCGACTTCGGCATATCCACAAAAATCACACTACCCTGCGGCTTCTTGCCAAACAGCGCGCCATCCGAAGTACCGCCCGAGCAACCATTGCCAAACGTAAACCCGCAGCTACCTTTTTCATTGAAGCTATCTTCCACCATTTCTTTATGTGAAGAAGGAATCACAAAACGATCTTCATAGTTTGCGATCGCCATGGTTTGATACATGTCTTCGACTTGCGCAGCGGTCAAATCAACTTGCTTCAACACTTCGTGATCGAGCTCGCCATGCACTACTTCAGAACGCTTGTAAGCGCGCATTGCCAACATACGCTCTAATGCTTTCAAGACTGGCTCTTCTTTACCTGCAGTTAAAAGATTCGCCAAGTAACGCACAGGAATCCGCAAAGACTTCACATCAGGAATAATGCCGTTCATGCCCATGTGGCCTGCTTCGGCTGCCTTTTGAATTGGTGACAAAGGTGGTACATACCAAACCATAGGCAGCGTGCGATATTCTGGATGCAATGGGAAAGCAATCTTCCACTCCATCGCCATTTTGTAGACTGGCGATTTTTGCGCGGAGTCTATCCAGCTCTCTGGAATACCATGCTTACGCGCTTCCGCAATCACCTCTGGATCATGCGGATCTAAGAAGCAATCTAACTGTGCTTGATACAGATCTTGTTCATTCGGAGTCGATGCCGCTGCCTCGATTTTATCTGCGTCATATAACAAGACACCGAGGTAGCGGATACGACCTACGCAAGTTTCCGAACACACAGTTGGCTGACCCGCTTCGATACGTGGATAGCAGAATGTGCATTTCTCTGCTTTGCCGGAACTCCAGTTGTAGTAAATCTTTTTGTAAGGGCAACCAGAGATACACATACGCCAGCCGCGGCACTTATCTTGATCGACGAGCACGATGCCATCATCTTCGCGTTTGTAAATCGAACCAGATGGGCACGATGCTACGCACGCCGGATTCAGGCAGTGTTCGCACAAACGTGGCAAGTACATCATGAAAGTCGATTCGAAAGTGCTGTACATTTCTTTTTGCACGCCTTCGAATAAAGCATCACGACTACGTGAGCTAAACTCACCACCTAAGTCATCTTCCCAGTTCGGACCCCAGACGATCTTGTCCATCTTTTTGCCAGTGATAACAGAGATAGGACGAGCCGTCGGTGGCGTCTGTGACAAGGGCGCGTTTTGCAGGCGCTCATAATCAAACGTAAATGGCTCGTAATAATCGTCAATCGATGGCAAATTCGGATTGGCAAAAATATTCGCCAAGATGCGCAATTTGCCGCCTTGCTTTGGCTCTAATTTACCTGCCTCATTACGATTCCAGCCGCCCTTCCACTTGGCTTGATTTTCCCATTCCTTAGGATAACCAATGCCAGGCTTGGTTTCGACGTTGTTGAACCACGCATACTCCACGCCATCACGACTGGTCCAGACGTTTTTACAGGTCACGGAACAGGTGTGGCAACCGATACATTTATCCAGGTTCAACACCATGCCTACTTGTGCGCGAATTCTCATGACGCTGCTCCTTCTGATTCTTCCAACCGATCGTCCAACTTCGCTTCTAACCAATCCACTTTTTTCATCTTACGCAAGACGATAAATTCATCGCGGTTACTACCAACCGTGCCGTAATAATTGAAGCCATACGCTAACTGTGCATAACCACCAATCATGTGCGTAGGTTTTAATACCGCACGCGTTACCGAGTTATGAATACCGCCGCGTTTACCAGACAATTCTGCACCCGGTGTATTGATAATCTTTTCCTGTGCGTGATACATCAAACACATGCCTTTTGGCACACGCTGACTAACTACCACACGCGCAGTCAAAGTACCGTTGCTATTGAATACTTCTACCCAATCGTTATCGACCAAGCCTGCTTCTTTCGCCTCAATCTCAGAGACCCACACGTGTGGACCACCACGACTCAAGGTCAACATACGCAAGTTGTCAGAATAGGTTGAGTGAATCCCCCACTTCTGATGCGGCGTGATGAAATTGAGGACAATCTCCTTCTCACCGTTCGGATGCTTGTTGAGCATTGGTGCTACCGTCTTGGTATCAATCGCTGGTTTGTACACGCACAAACCTTCACCGAAATCGAGCATCCAGCGGTGATCCTGGTAGAACTGTTGACGACCAGTGAGTGTGCGCCATGGGATCAGTTCATGCACATTGGTGTAACCGGCGTTATAGCTAACTTCTTCTGATTCCAAACCAGACCAGGTTGGTGCAGAAATAATCTTACGTGGCTGTGCCTGTACATCACGGAAACGGATCTTGTCATGCTCACGACCAACCGCCAGATGCGTGTGATCGCGACCTGTAATTTTGCCCAGTGCTTCCCAAGCTTTGACCGAGACATGACCATTGGTTTCAGGGGCAAACGTCAAAATCATTTCGCAAGCATCAATCGCGGTTTCAAGACGTGGACGACCTTTCGATACGCCTTCTTCCGTCACTACTTTGGTGACGCCACCGATTTCATGCACTTCGTGTTCGGTGTTCCAGTTAATCCCTTTACCACCGTTACCGAGCTTGTCTAACAAAGGCCCAATCGAAGTGAATTTCTTGTAGATCTCTGTGTAGTTACGTTCCACCACCACAAAGTTTGGTGCAGTCTTACCAGGAATCAAATCGCACTCGCCTTTTTTCCAATCTTTAGGCTCAAACGCCTGACCGAGTTCGCCCGGTGTATCGTGCATCAGCGGTTGCAAGACGATATCTTTGCGGGTACCCAGATACTCGCCACCGATTTCGGTAAATTTCTTGGCGATACCCTTATAAATTTCCCAGTCCGTTTTGCTTTCCCACAAAGGCTGCACCGCTTCACTCAATGGATGAATGAAGGGATGCATGTCCGAAGTATTGAGATCGTCTTTTTCATACCAAGTCGCTGTTGGCAACACGATGTCGCCATACAAACAAGTGGTACTCATACGGAAATCAAGCACCGTCAATAAATCCAATTTACCTTCTGCCGCTTCTTCACGGAACTTCACTTCCGATGGTTTCACTGCTTCATCAGGATCATCAAACAAGGCATTCTGTGTACCGAGCAAATACTTCAAGAAATACTCATGGCCTTTACCTGAACTACCGAGAATATTCGAACGCCAAACAAACATATTGCGTGGGAAATTCTTGGGATTATCTGGATCATCGCAGCTCATATTGACTGCACCAGATTTCAAACTTTGCTTCAGATATTCTGCGGGTTCTAAACCTGCTGCTGCCGCTGCATCGCAGACGTCGAGCGGATTGGTTTCTAATTGCGGCGCTGATGGCAACCAACCCATGCGTTCCGATTTCGCATTCATATCGATCATGCTCATATGACTGACTTTGGATTTATCCGCAGTCGGCGCGAGAATTTCATCGATATGCAATTTCTCATGACGCCACTGACTCGTGTGCGCATAGAAAAAACTGGTGCCGTTCATTTGACGTGGTGGACGTGTCCAATCAGACGCAAACGCCAGCGGAGCCCAACCGAATTGTGGACGCAGCTTTTCTTGACCCACATAGTGTGCCCAACCACCGCCTGATTGACCGACGCAACCACACATCATCAACATATTGATAATGCCGCGATAAATCATATCGTTGTGGTACCAGTGGTTCAAAGCTGCACCGACGATGACCATGCTCTTACCATGGGTGTCGTGTGCATTTTGTGCAAACTCACGAGCGACTTGAATCACCAAGTCACGCTTCACACTCGTATGCTTTTCTTGCCATGCTGGTGTGTAAGGAATATCGTCATCATAGGAATGCGCTACCGCACCGCCCAAGCCTTGATCCACTCCATAATTCGCCATCGAGAGGTCATAAACGGTCGCGACCAAAATTTCAGAACCATCTGCCAATTGCACTTTTCGTGCTGGCACATTACGCATCACCATATCGTTAGCATCTGCACCACCAAAATAGTTAAAGCCCACGCTCACTACTTGATCATGCTTCGCTACCAAACTTAATTGCGGATCGATCTCGCGACCTGAGCCACCATCTTTTGGTTCCAGATTCCAACGACCGACTTTTTCGCCGTCATTGACTTTGCCTTCGCCCCAGCGATAACCGATAGAACCATTTGGTGCGACGATTTCGTCTGTTGTCGCATCAATCGCGAGTGTCTTCCAATCACCGTTATTCGCTTCATCCAAACCGCCTGGCAATTGTGATGCGCGCAGCATTTGATCAGCGACGAAACAACCGTTGCGTTCGACCAAACGTACCAACATCGGCATGTCGGTATATTGCTTCACATAGCTGCGGAAATAATCAGATTTACCTTCGAGATGGAATTCTTTCAGAATCACGTGACCCATCGCCATCGCCAAAGCCGCATCGGTACCTTGCTTAGGTGCCATCCAGATATCACCAAACTTCACCATCTCACCGAAGTCAGAAGACACAGCCACCGTCTTGGTACCTTTGTAGCGCACCTCGGTGTAGAAGTGGGCATCTGGTGTACGTGTTTGTGGTACGTTAGAACCCCACACCATTAAGTAGGTGGAGTTATACCAATCCGCCGATTCTGGCACGTCCGTTTGCTCACCCCAAATTTGCGGACTGGCTGGTGGCAAATCGCAGTACCAATCGTAGAATGACAAACAAGCGCCACCGATCAAAGACAGGTAACGCGCACCAGCCGCGTAAGACACCATCGACATCGCAGGAATCGGCGAAAAACCAATCACGCGGTCTGGGCCGAATTTTTTCACGGTGAAGGCATTCGCCGCAGCAATGATCTCTTGCGCTGTATCCCAATCCGCACGTACAAAGCCACCAAGGCCACGCACTGATTTATAACGCTTAGCTTTCACCGGATCTTGGCTAATCGATTCCCACGCCTGAATCGGCCCCATGGTTTTGCGCGCCTCTTGCCACATCTCCATCAAACGACCACGAATCATCGGGTATTTCACACGCTGCGCAGAATACACATACCAGCTATACGAAGCACCACGTGGACAACCGCGTGGCTCATGGTTCGGCAAATCTGGGCGGGTACGTGGATAATCCGTTTGCTGGGTTTCCCAGGTAATCAAACCGTTCTTGACATACACTTTCCAAGAGCAAGAACCAGTGCAGTTCACACCATGGGTAGAACGCACGATCTTGTCATGCTGCCAACGGCTGCGATACGCATTCTCCCACTGTCTATCCTCATCCACCACCGCACCATGTCCGTCAGAATAGGTGGATTTCACCTTAGACATGAACTTCAATCTATCCAGAAAATGACTCATCTCAAGCTCCTTAATATGTGAGCGGTGAACCTGATGTTCACGCCACTTTGACATGATCAAAGTTTAGAGAGTTGAGGAAGAGTCGCCCATTCTTCAGAGCGGTGCCTAGGGGGAAGCATTGGCACTAGGGTGGGATAGTTCTTTGGAACTAGGTGGGGGTTTTTTGGTGCTGGGTTTTGATTTGACTCAAGTTTGAGGGGGTACTAGCTTAGTGTGAGCTATCTGTAGCGCCTGTCATTCACGCATGGTCTTGGCGGGAATTCGATATTTTAAACATCCAAATCAATGAGCTTTGGTTTTCAAATTTCCCTATCATTTTGCACGATCATTTTCCTTCTCCTACTGCTTACTCCTGCAATTGCTGCAAATCGAATTCGATTTCTTGGACTGTCGGCAAAGCGCCTTTCAAATTATCTGGCAAAGCTTCCACTAATATGTATTCACTAACGCCCATAGGTTTATTCATGTCGCGCAAAGCAAACTCGACCTCAATATTATTTTTATCGCGACAGAGCAAAAGACCTATCGTGGGTTGATCATCGTCACGTTTAAGCAGACTATCCACAGCCGAGAGATAGAAGTTCAATTTTCCTGCATACTCAGGGATAAATTTGCGATTCTTAAGTTCGACAACTACATAGCATTTCAGAGTAACGTGATAAAACAACAGGTCAATAAAATAGTCATTACCAGCTACTTCAAGTTGATACTGCCTACCGATAAACGCAAAGCCTTTACCCAACTCCAGCAAAAACTGGGTAATGTGCTGCGTCAGTTGCTGCTCCACATCTCGTTCGTTGTACGGTGCCGTCATGGCCATGAAATCAAAAGTGTAAGGATCTTTCAGCGTTTGTTGCGCCAAGTCAGACTGTGGCGCGGGCAAGGTACGGGAAAAGTTACTCACCGCCTTGCCTGCTCGCACATACAAATTTGATTTCAATTGCATCGCCAGCACGTCACGACTCCAGCCCTGTGCTAACGTTTGTTCAATATAGAACACCGCTTCTTCTACACTCAGACACTTCGTAAAAATCTGTATATTATGCCCCCAAGGTATTTGGTCAACAGGCTGTTGACCAAATGCTGTAGCTAACTTCTCACCTTCGTTACCAATAGCTTTATCGTTTGGATTGCCTGTATAAAAATGATAAAAACGCAGACAATATTTCAAATTCGTGGTCGACAATCCCTTAATGTCGGGAAAGGCTTTCTGTAAGTCTTCCGACAGTTGCGCGATGAGCTTATCTCCCCATTGGCTTTGTGCCTGCTTCTGAGAGATTAACGCACCAAGTTCCCAATAGAACAGAATCAATTCACGATTTGCTGCCAAGGCCACACGCAATCGCGCTGAAGCAATGCGTTGCTTGATGGTATTTAACCAATCTTGATACTCCGCCAATGCAGCAGGTTGAAGAGTCAGGAGATTTGTCATAATGGGTTGGTTCATAAAAATTTATACGGACTATGAATAAGGAGCCGTAAACTTTGCTCTACTAATTTTTCATCTGCTCTTATCTACTTTAGCCGCCTGCTTCCGCGGCCTTTGAATATTCTCTTTTAATGCAGCAATGCATGAGCCATAAGTGAATCAGGCGCTCTCAATCCAAATAGAGTATCTTTGCGTTTTTTTGTTCGAGCTTCTGATGCTTTTCTTAATCGACTAAAAAATTCCGCACCAAATTTCTGAATCATTTCACTTTGAGGAACTTCATCAAGCCAAATGCAATATCGCATATCGACAATACCATCAGTCAATACACTGTAACGCCAAAAATCGGTAGGATTGGCAGCGTCAATCGCAAGCTGAAACCAATGGTAAGCCCATTCATTTTTTTTATAAATTTTACGAGCATTGGCCGCCACATTACCAAGAAAACCCGTCCCCCACTGTTGTATTAACACGGATTCAGATGCTTCACTCTTGTGACGCATACCTGCAATCGTTAATCCCCTTGCTTGCTCCCCTGGGTACTCAGATCTTACTAGCGAGGTAACAAAATTATCCAACCACCTTCCAGCACCGGCCACCTCAACTGCAATTACAGCGAGCTCAATTTCTGCATCTGAAAAGACATCACTAAAAACACGTATTCTCAATGTATCCAGAGCACTAATCTCCGGGATTTTAAACAAAATGTTCACATATAATGGAACACGTGCCTCTCCAATTTGCCATACAAAGTTAGAACCAATTGTATTTAACTTCTCCAACACTGCAACAGCTTTCACTCCATCAATTGAAGCATACGCACCTGCCAACACTACGCCTAAATTATAGACGTTACGCATTTTCTGGAAGTCATCAGCAGCCAATATCATATCAAGCCACTGTGAAACTGAAGCAGGGTAACTTTGAACAAGCGAATATGCATCATCCCATCGCCAATGCGATGTCAATGCGATAGCATCTTTCTTTGAAATATCAGCATAGAACGAATCAACTTCAGCCATCATTACTTTCTGACGCGCCGCAAAATCTTCGTTATCAAATCCTTCTACAAACACCCCAAAATCATCATCTCTATCTTTTCCTGTAGAGACTGCGTCTAAATCGATCAAACTACGTGACTCAGAAAAATCATTGACATCAATATCAAAATTCAACATCGTTGTTAATGGATGTACTACGCTTAACTCACCCATCAAACAATTCATTGCACCATCAAACATTTGTAATAGTAACTCGTGGCTCCCGAAGTCAATCGATGTCAATACAAATCCCATATATTCCGGCGAAATCAGCGCAAAACAGTCTGTTCGGTTTTGAGAGGTAACGGCATGAGCAACGGCACGCCTACGCCATGATCTTCGTCCTTCTTTTTCTTCACCTTTTTGAAATGGTGTGGCATTTTCCAAAAGCATTCTGTCTAATTGATCATCCCTAGCGACAAATATAACGTCTGCAGCACATTGTGCGACGTCATCATCGTCATGATTAAAACAAGCAACAATCATTTCGCGAGATTTCGAGCTTAATTTTGGTGTACGAGCTGAAGCAAACAATAAGGTACGCAATAAGCCTTTATGATCCGAAGTTGCTATCAATTTTTCGAGAAAATATTGAAGGCGATCAGCTTCTAACACGTTCAATGTATCTCGAAGATAAAGAGGTTCAGATACCACAATAGGCAAGCTCAATATAAGTTCTAATTGCTCTTCAGCTTCAAAGTGTGGCAAAAGACTATTCAATACGGCACAAATAACAAATGTCGATTCACGATCCTGCAAATAGCTCGTGTCTGAAATTAATCGTTGATAGGTGCTCATTACCGAATTTATCAATTCAGAATTAAATAACGGACTACATTCTTGTAAATGCCATGCCAATTGCCTTAATGGCATGCCAGTTCGATCAACAGCAGATTTAACCGTTGTATGCACGACGTCCAAAATAATATCTGGCTCAAAACGGATCAAAGACGGACTGACATCGTCAAAATCTCCGTCTTCAGATGTATGTCCAAATTGTGTCCACAGTTTCTCTCCACAAATTTTTCTCCCCAAAGAACGGGCATTTTGAAAATTTGATCCTACGAGTGCTGTGGGATCATAAGGATTAGTATCACAAAGATTTTCAACTCTTCGAACTCTCCATCCAGGATTTGAAGCTAATAAATTCTCAGAACGTGCCGATGATTTTTGACTCCCCAACAAATTTAATGCGTACGAACAAGCTCGTGAAAACGTCTCTGACGAGTTCTTCAAGTTATCATCCACGATTTGGTTCAGGTTATTTTCCAAATCTGGAAAATCGCAAGTATTTAGTCTGATAGCCCATGCCAACGCTTCTGAATTCTTATGAAAATCTGGTGCAACAGCTATCGATAATTTGGACGCTAGTAATGCTTTTGCCAAATACCCTTGCGGTCTGCCCGCAATAAGTACAGCTATTACTCGAAGTAAATTCCATGCAGTATCTTCACTTTTTTCTTCGCAAAATTTCATCATAAAAGATTGCTCTGCTGGTTTGAGGTCAATTAGAGCAAAAGTAATTTTCGACTCGAACTCAGCTTGACGTCTTAATCCTTGCTCGTCATTAGTTTGCCATGACAAGTTACGCGACCAACGCCCTAACCATTGTGGAATTCGCTTACATAAAGATCGCTCTACACGTGCATCTGTTCTTGCTGCAATTAATAACTCCAAAAATTCATGTTCACGTACGGTTGAATGTTCCAACTCAATAACATCTAAAAATGCCTCTGGACAGGAATACACGTGAGGTACCAAAAAAAGATAGTCATCTCCACTAAAATTTTGTACAGCGAATCCTAACTCTATCAAAGCGACCTGAACTTCTCGCTGGCATTTGGAATCAAGGCAAGCTAAACCAATTGCTGTAATCAGGATGTCTCCGATAATATCGAAACCAAGTATTGGTTCCAACATCGCATGCAAAAACTCGCTTGCATCATTCGATTTCGCCTTGCTTTTCAATTCCTCAATGATTAACAATCCAAGTGCGAACGGCAGGCCATGCTCTGTAAAACTATAGTTATCGCCGTCATCATTTAAGCGTAGAAAACGACCCTCCATAATTTCGGTTAAGTCGTTATCAAAATTTATCGAGCTACTATTTCTCGCAGCAGGAGAATAATTTTTCCATTCATCAGGATCAAAAACAGACCGATTTTTCAGCCATTCTCCAGCATGATTACGCAATAGCTTATGAAATTGCACAACGTTATGACTTAAGATATTTCCGCGCTCTTCTAATCTCACTTGCCAATACACTAAAAGCAATCGTTCTTTCGTCAGATCTTCTAGTCGTTCAAGCCGATCAATCAATTTGATCGCAACAGCGCAGACTCTAGGATTGCGCATAAATACGCGAACCCGCTCTGGCACACTGTTGATATTTATGTCATATCCAATCAAAACCAGCTCTAATTCAGGCTCTGAATATTCCATAACATTTATACTGCGAACTTCTATTTGTCCCAATCTAGGCAAAATATCCCTCTGCCAAAATGCCGGTCTACAACTTACGATTAAACACCCGCCCAATTCCAATAAAGCTATTCGCATCGATTTAATGATGTCTGCCCAAGCTGCGCTTGGATGCTCGTTTAAACCATCAAGAACAACAATGAAACGTAGATCATTTCCCACATCAAATGTCTTCCAACGATTCAGACGATGCTCCCAAGATTCAATCGACAGTCCAGAACTATCTTGTTCTGCAAAAAGAGTCGCTAAGCTTTTAACAGGATCTCTTGGGTTTAGGTATTCAGATCGACGACCAGCGACAAACAATACGATTGGTTTTTGTTGCGCTTCAGAAAGCCATTCGGCGATTATCCAAGTTTTTCCGCATCCCTCCTCGCCAAAAACAGCGACTATTCCTTCCGAGATACCAGGCTTAAAATCGGCGATAACTTTATCTAAAGACCTTACACTTTCAAGGCGAGATATGACTTTTAATGTTGGGTCTGTAAATGCAATATATTGTCCAAAAGCGATCTGAGACTTAGCCTCATTACTAAATCGGTCTTGTAACCATGAAGTACTTTTTCGACGCAACGAGTCCAATCCGACTTTCGATGCGCACAGCGAATCGACTAATTTTTTCTTTTCAGTTAGAAAATTATCGCCCTGAGTTATGCCCTCTAGAATGCCTTCCAAATCCTCGGAGTCACAATCCTCCGAATTGCGTTTGAACCAAGCGATCGTATGATCTTTTACGCTCGCAAGTAAGACTGCTAAATGCGATAAAGAATGCTCTGTCCAATCTAAGGTCAGCAAAGTGATACCAGATTTCTCAAGTATTTCACTCAATTTTGACTGAATATCATCTCCAACTTCGCTGGTAGCTGCCAGTACCCACAAATCAATCCTATTTTCTTGTGCAAGAGCAGCAATGCCGGCCTTTCCAACCAAATCGTCTAAAGTCATCTTATCTCTATATCGCTTTGCCTCCATTGAAATCGCAAACGGCCCAGCTGGAGTGCTTGCGTCGCGTCCGAATTGAGGTCCCGATTTGGCAAGCCGAAAGACAAGTCCTGTCATCTCTGCGAGAGCCTCTGCAACCAGCCCCTCAAAGCCATCTGATCCTGCGGGCTTAACATGCGTGAGCAAATTTCTCAAAGAATCTAGAGCACTTCTAGTCATACAATGCAATCCTTAAATTCAAATTTCGAACATTAAACATTTACAATCTATCCATGCACGGCCGAATTGAGATTGCACCTTCAATTCAACCACCCTGCCCAAGCACCAAACGACCAAGCAATTCAGCATTCACTCCAGCAATCCGCCGAAACTCCAAACTAATACGCCCATCAGCTTCAACACGACGCCAAAATACGATAGCCGCCTTGGCAGCATGCATCCAACTCTCACGCTCTTTTGGCAAAGGCAACGCAAGATTCAATTGGCGCTCGACTAGTTCCACCCCACGTTGCGGTGCATACATCATCGGCAGCATGTCATAAGCTGGCGCCAAACGCATATTGGGTAAGAAGGCGAGATTGCCGTCATGCATATCTGTGTTGCCTATCATGCGACCAAAATGCATCAACAGTTTTATTTGCTGGGCAGTTTCTTCTGAAATGTAATTCGCATGAAAGAGCGCATCTGCACCGTCTGTCCAATTGCCTGTTCCGCCAAATAATGCTGCGTTCAATTCGTGCCAACTACAAACACCAGAGCGTCCAAATTCACCATGCCGATCAAAGCGATCCACTTCATAGAATGTACGTCCAGCAAATTGGTAGATGCGGCTATTCGCTGCGTCTAGTTGCAGCGTATCGGCGATCGTTGTTAAGGCTAAGTGTTCGCAGATCAATAGGTCTGCCCAACGGCGTTCTTGTGGAGTGTCGTCCGATCCTGAAAATTTGACGATCACATGCGTTGGTAAATCGCGCGCGCGATGTGCAGTGAATTTAGGGAACTCGCCAGCCGCAGAAGAATCGGCGATACCAAAATTGAGTGCTTGCAGTGCGTAAGTTGGATACGCAGTCGCGATTTCATCATCGTTTAAGAAATGGGCTGCTTGTTGCTGCCCATTCAAAAATCGACGTAATGCTTGCTCTCCAATGATGTAGTTACCTGCTTGATCTGAGCCAAGCACACTTAGCACATGCAGCACATCATCTTCACTCCATCTTGTGAGCGTCTCATCGACCTGCATTAGGGCGGCAAACTGATGGGCAAAATTACGCCCCAGATAACCTTGAGGACGCATATCGCCGAAGGGGTAAGGTAAGCCACGAAACCAACCATCGCGCATTTCATCATCCAAAGGCCAAGGAAATTCTTCGGCGAACGTCATAGCACAACCCGTCGGATAAATAGGCTCAAGTAATCCACACTCATGCACTTGGCCTTGCTCATCAACGCGATAAAACGGTAATGGTTTAGGGCTGCCACGAATCGCGCGGCGTGCTGCATACGCAGTCCTACGCGCACGCCCGCGCGACACCACTTGGCCATCGAGTTCAGTCATCGCACGCATCAAAGACGGACGACTTACACCAAGACGCCCAAGCAATTCACCCGCCTGCTGTCTTTGCCAGGTACGCAATAATTCGAGGACTCTTGTGGAGATGGTCATGTAACGATTATTTATCCGTTAATAAATTGCATTATCATACATGAGAATATCCGATTAAAAACCATATATGTAACGATTTATGTAACGATTTAAATATAAAATAGACGGGATTATGTGGATAACTTGACTGGTATCACCGTCACAAAAATGGAACACTGTGGAAACAGTAAAATTGCGCGATCTATTCTTGACTCATTGACCGTCTCGATCGCGCAATACCGGCTTCCGCAATTTCTCTTTTTATGCTCAATGCAAACAACACTGTTTGAATTTCTTCCCACTACCACAAGGACATGGATCATTCCGCCCCACCTTTTCCATTTCCCTTACGACCTGTGCTGGTCGTACTTGACTGGATAAAGTGGCCGGTGGCAAATGGTCAAAAGGAGTTCGTTGCTGCAGCCACCATCCGTGCAATTTACGAACTGCGGGTTCGATCTCAGCAACGGTTTGCTGATGCTCTTCTATCGTCAAGGTGTCGAGTATCGCAAAGTGATCTTCTAGGCCATGTAGGCGAATCGGATCTAGGTAAGTGTTAATCTCATCCGGCAAATCTGGCCAAGGCTTGAGCGCCAAAGCACGCATAAAACCAAAGCACCAATCCTCGACAATCAAAATATCCTCATTCCCTTCCCTTATTTGAAAAGCGGCCTGATACATTTCAGGATTGTTCATCAAAACGTCTGCGATAGAATTCATGTGACGAAAAACCAAGCCCATAAATACCTGTACTTGCTGCTCAGTTCTCCACTCGGGCGTATTGACTTCACCGCCCCACAAAGCAGGATACCAAACGCTAGGTAGTATTAATTCTGGACCAGAGACAATCGCAGTCAGAAAACCATCGAGCTCCGCCAGACTCAATATCGATTCATCGTTACCATGGTCTAGCAGCATCTCATCAAGGAGCAGCATTTCGTGTTCATTCAAAGGCTTATTTTGCATACAGTTGCCCAACAAATTCTGATTTTTTTCTCGACGACGGCGCCCTACTTTTGCGCATGCCTATCTGTTATCCCTAGCTTCAAACACCGACATCTACGCTCGAGCCTTATAAGCAAAAACAAAGCTGCGACGCCACCGACTAGTTAAGTTTGAAGCGACTTAAGACAAACCGCTAATCACGCCATTATCATCAATATCAATGTGCAACGCAGCAGGCACCGCAGGCAAACCTGGTAAACGCATAATCGCACCCGTAATCGGCACTAAGAATCCCGCCCCTGCTGCAATTTCAAATTCTCTCACCGTCAGTTCGAAGCCAGATGGTCGTCCGATCAAAGCCTCATTATCCGAGAAAGATTTTTGCGTCTTCGCGATACAAATTGGCAGATGGCCTAAGCCAAGACCTTCGATATGTTTGATGTCAGCCAAGGCTTTGGCTTGAAATACGACCGAGCCTGCGCCATAGATTTTCTTGGCGACGGTTTCCACCTTGGTTTTGATATCGCTATTCCAATCGTAGATGGGCGTATAGCGACCATGGAAGTTTTCTACCGTGTCGACCACTGCGCGCGCCAAGTCGGTTGTACCTTCTCCGCCTTTTGCCCAGCCTTCGGATAGTGCGACTTTCGCGCCACGTGCTTCGCAGGCTTGTTTTAAGAAGGCGAGTTCTTCGTCGCTATCGCTACTGAAACGATTGATTGACACCACTGCTGGCAAGCCGAATTGGGCGATGTTTTCTAGGTGTTTCTCAAGATTTGCAAAACCGGATTTCAAAGAATCGACATTGGGAGTCGTCAAGGTTTTGAGATCTTGTCCGCCGTGGTATTTAAGTGCACGTACCGTCGCAACTATCACCACTGCAGATGGACTCAAACCTGAATAGCCGCATTTAATGTCCAAGAATTTTTCCGCGCCTAAATCTGCACCGAAGCCTGCCTCGGTAACCACGTAATCGGACAAGGACAAACCAAGTTTGGTCGCCAACACCGAGTTAGTACCTTGGGCGATATTCGCAAACGGGCCGCCGTGGATAATGGCTGGATTGCCTTCCAAGGTCTGCACCAGATTCGGCTTAATCGCATCTTTCAGCAAAGCCGCCATCGCACCTTGCGCTTTGAGATCACGGCAATAGATCGGTTTATTGTCGTAAGTATCGCCAACATAAATATTGCCTAGCTTGGTTTTCAAATCTTGGAAGGATTCGGCTAAACAGAGAATCGCCATGATCTCGGATGCCGCGGTGATATTAAAGCCAGCTTCACGTGGATTACCACCAGGACGACCGCCGAGGCCTGTGATGATGCTGCGCAGCGAGCGATCATTCATATCCATCACGCGCTTCCATTTCACGGTGCGTGGATCGATGCCTAGGCTTTCTTTTTGGAAGTAGATATTATTGTCGATCAAAGCTGCCAATAAATTATTCGCTTTTTCAATAGCGGAAAAGTCGCCAGTGAAATGCAAATTAATATCTTCCATAGGCACCACTTGCGAATAGCCGCCGCCTGCTGCACCGCCTTTAATGCCAAAGACTGGACCTAGCGATGGTTCACGCAATACGACCGTCGTTTTTTTACCGATGCGATTTAATCCCTCGGTCAATCCTATCGACGTGGTGGTTTTACCTTCGCCCGGTGGCGTTGGTGTAATGGCTGTGACCAGAATCAGTTTGTTGTTTTTGATTTTTTCCGGGTCGATCAGATGCAACGGCAACTTGGCTTTGTATTTGCCATAGTGTTCGAGATCATCAACGTCGACGCCTAATACTTTAGCAATCTCATTGATGTGTTTGAGTTTTGCGCTTTGTGCTATTTCTAAATCGCTTTTGACGATGTTTGACATACTGTAGATTCCTTGTGGGTTAGTTCTCTTTTACCTTGGGGCTAGTTCACTTCTAGCTCGCTTCTATTTTGCTAGCATTTGCTGACTCGTCAACATCACTGGAATGTTACCGTAATCATTAAACGCCTTGAAAAAATCCTGCATGACAAAGGGTTTATTCTCTAGTTCTAACTGTTTGGCACGTTGCGTCATCAAGCGTTCGATCAAATATTTTCCGACGATATAGCTTGTGCCATAGCCAGGCTGACGCAAGTATAAATGCTGTTCAAATTTAATCAAATGGGGTTCGCGCCGCATCCAATTACGTGGTGTCCAATCAAGATGTATACGACTGGCCTCTTCCATGGTTTTGAGATTGGCATGCGCGTATAGAGATCCCAGACCACGAGCGGCACGTTGCGCCAATAATATCCATACCAGTTCACGTGAACGCGGACTATCGTCGTGTAAGCCCATGTGCATAAACATCTCTTCTACGCCGGTCGCCACACCTTCGTTACGGTTATCCCAGATGTTGTATAACAAGGGGCCGCGTCGAATTGAGCTAGCGTGAGGCTCATCTCGCATTTGCGCCAAATCGAACCAATGGTACCAATGGCAATACAAAGCAACCGGATCGTAATGCAGTGTGATACTGAAGAAATTGCGTTTATCCTCTGGCACAAAGGATTGCAGATGTTCGCGCACCGCTGGCTCCATGTTCGGCTTTATCGGCATCACTTGCTTGTCGCTCAAAAAGCGCATGAGCTTGCTGGCGGCACGATCTGCCATCGCTTTGTATTCAGCATCTGTGCTTGCAGCGCGCATCGGCGGTAAATCTTTATTGCGCTGTTCTTCCAGTTTCAGATTCGCCCAAGCGCGGTCCAATTCACGCTGTAGCAAATCCACTTCTTGTTGCCAGGTCAGTGGCACCAGATGCACGTTTTGTTGATACCAAGTGTAGTTTTCTTTGCCTATACCGGAGGGACCAGTTTTCTTGGGTGCTTGATTGGTTAGCCATTTAATAAAATCGGCGTTAGCTGTTTGCGCCGCTGTCAGCGCTTGCTTGAGTGCTGGGCTGGCGTAGCTGGATAAATCTTTTTCGATGCTTTTTAATTCCTCAGCCTGCAGCTCAAATGTATTGATGCCCGCAATCCATAGATCGCGAGCATTACCTGTGAGATTGCCTTTAGCCTGCTTTAATAAAGGAGGAATGACTGCCAACTCTTTGGCGAATTTGAGCTGATCTTCTACAGACAAAGGAAAGCGATATTTCCAGACTTCGACGGTAGCATGATTGGTTGGGCCTTCGCGTGCTGGCGTATCACTCGCTTCGGTATAGATGCTTTGATAAAAAGCTGGATCACGTACCCACGGTTGCAAAATACGTTGATTAAAATCGTAGCCCTTCATTTCGGCTTGAACGATTTGAAAATCCACTTGTTGTTCAACACGCCACGCCCTCGTATCAAAAGTCTTGAGTTGCGCCTGCAATTGTCGAAAGGTTTCTAAATCTTTGATTCGACGCTGTGCTGTGTAATCGGGGGCGCCGTCTTTCCATGTTGGTCGTTCGAAGCGACGCCATTGCTCAAATAATTTACCCAAATCGGCATATTGACTTTGCACATTGTTGGTTTGAGATTTTACGTTCTTTGTTTGTATGCTCTTAGAATTTGTGGATTCAGCGAATACTGCTGTGCTTGACATACCCAGTGACGCTAACAAAACACTGAATATGACCTTGGATGCCATTGTGGTTTTAAAAATCATCTGCGAGCCTCTTATTGTGATCAGCACACTTGCTTTGGGATCGGTTAAAAACCGCCAATTCAACCCTAGTATTGTCTTTACCTATTCGTCCTTCAATCTCACTACGTCGAGTTTGTATCGCGACTAGCATTGAATGACTTAGCGTCGATTTTATCTGAATCGAGGACTTACCGAGGTATTCACACGCTGTATTTAACTGAATGTTCCAAATTATCAACAACGATGTCTTTAAGCACGAACATGTCAGCTCTATCGCGAAAAAAACTGAGGCAAAACAAAATTAATCAAATATAGTCGCTTAACAAAAATCCCGACTAACTGCCACAAAATCACCCAGCAAGTGACCCATGTCCACCAAACGTTTGGCGACCAGATGATGTACTTTGCCATCGGTTTGCCAAATGCCATAGACACCTAGTAATTTAGCATTCAACACTTCATGGCGAAATTGATCGACCAAAGTTGGCCAGACGATGACATTTACCGGGCCGGTTTCATCTTCTATCGTGATAAACAACACACCTTTGGCCGTGCCTGGTCTTTGTCTGACGGTGACTAAGCCACAACCGCGTGCAAATTGTTTGTTCTGAAACGTATGCAATACATCCGATGGGAGAAAGCGTTGCTTTAAGAGTCGCGGTCTGAGTAGAGCAATCGGGTGTCGCTGCAAAGTGAGACCTGTGCTGTGATAGTCTCGCAAAATTTCTTGTGCTTCGCTCGGTGTACTCAGTTGTGCTGGCGACTCCGCTAGCGTTGTTGGGCGCAGTAAATCTTTGTCAGGAACGGCTGCTACGGCTTGCCATAGTGCTTGATGACGATTGCCAGTGAGTGCGGCTAAGGCATTGCCATCGGCTAAGGCTTCGAGGTCGGTGCGAGTCAATAGTGCACGACGTGCCAAATCTTGAATGTCGCTAAAGATTGCTTGCTGCCTAGCCTGGCTAATACGCTCTGCCGCTGCTTGCGACATGCCGCGTAATAAAGACATGCCTAAACGCACTGCGGGCTGTTGCCCTGTGTTGCTGTGCAAAGGCAGATCTTCTAATTTGGCATCCCAATCGCTATGCATGACATCGACTGGTCGCACGACAATTTGGTGTCGTTTAGCATCCTGTACCAATTGTGATGGCGAATAAAATCCCATAGGCTGAGAATTAAGCAGCGCACATAAAAACACCGCGGGTTGGTGGCACTTAATCCAACAACTCGCATACGTTAATAAAGCAAAGCTGGCAGCATGACTTTCGGGGAAACCGTATTCGCCAAACCCTAGCATTTGATTAAATACTGCTTGCGCAAATTCTTCTTCGTATCCATTCTTGATCATGGCATTAACGATGCGGCTTTGATAATGACCGAGCCCGCCCTTGCGTTTCCACGCTGCCATGGCGCGCCGTAACTCATCGGCTTCGCCCGGGGTAAAGTCGGCGGCGACCATCGCGATTTGCATCACTTGTTCTTGAAAAATCGGTACGCCTAAAGTGCGCGATAAGACTTTTTCAATCGCAGGTTTAGGATAAACCACAGGTTCCAATCCCTGCCGGCGTTTGAGATAAGGATGCACCATGCCGCCTTGTATCGGCCCCGGGCGTACGATCGCGACCTGCACCACCAAATCGTAAAAACAACGCGGGCGTAAGCGCGGTAACATACCCATCTGGGCACGCGATTCGATCTGAAAAACACCAACAGTATCGGCCTTGCAAATCATGTCGTAGGTGACAGCATCCTCAACGGGAATATCTTGCATACGCTGTGGACAACCGGGAATTTTCTGCATCAATTTAAAAGCTCTTTGCAAGGCTGAGAGCATGCCTAATGCCAGTACGTCGACTTTGAGTAAACCCAATGCTTCCAGATCATCTTTATCCCATTGAATAATACTGCGGCCTTCCATGCTGGCTTTTTCGATAGGTACCAAGCGCGTTAATTTGTCGCGTGCAATCACGAAGCCACCGCTGTGCTGGGATAAGTGTCGTGGAAATCTCAAGAGTTGATTGACTAAACCCGCCCACTGTTGCGCGACCATCGATTGCGGATCTAAACCGCTTTCACTGAATCGTTCGAGTAAAGCTTCTTTACTATCAAACCAATGCTGTGACTTCGCCAATTTATCGATTAGATGGGCATCGATACCGAGCGCCTTACCGACTTCGCGCAAAGCGCCACGTGGTCGATACGTGTGCACGGCAGCCGCCAGTGCGGTGCGATGTCGGCCATATTTTGTATACAAATATTGGATGACTTCTTCTCGTCTTTGATGTTCAAAATCGACATCAATATCGGGCGGCTCACCGCGCTCTTTCGATAAAAAACGTTCAAATAATAAGATGCCTTTTTCTGGACTGACTTCGGTGATATGCAGGCAATAACAAACCACGGAATTGGCAGCAGAGCCGCGCCCTTGGCACAAAATATCTTGTGAACGGGCGAAACGGACGATGTCATACACAGTTAAAAAATAAGGCTCATAAGCGAGATCGTTAATGAGATGAAGTTCATATTCAATTTTATTTTTAACATCTGAACTAATACCTTGAGGGTAGCGTAGCTGCGCACCTGCATAAACTTCTTGTCTGAGAAATGAAGCGGGTGTTTGCCCCTGTGGCACCAGTTCATCTGGATATTCATAGCGTAATTCGCTCAATGAAAAACGGCATAAATTAGCGATGCGCAAAGTTTCTTGTATCGCTGGTGCTGGGTAAATATTACCTAGGCGCAGACGTGAGCGCAGATGCTGTTCCGCATTCGGCGCGAGATCGTAACCGCAATCAGCAATCGCTTTGCCAAGGCGTATTGCGGTCAAAGTATCTTGCAACGGCTTACGTGAACGCACATGCATGCAGACATTGCCGATAGCCACCACGGGCAAGTTAAATTCGTTAGCGATGTCTTGCAGATGTTGTTGCTGCCAGTCGTCCATAGGCTGGGTTAAAAGATGCAAACCCAGCCAGGCACGCTGGGGAAAAAGACTTGCCATCCAAGCTGCTTGTGCTCTGACTATGTCTGGTGCGAGCGGGTAGTCAGGAACCAAAATAAGTAAGCAGTCAGGCAGACCGGTGATGTGTTGCAGATCGCTGGGAGGATGACTGAAATCTTCGGGCGTGATGAGGTAACTGCCTTTCACTGTATTCGTCCGCATTCTGGCTAGGCTGATTAATTCACAGAGGTTGCCGTAGCCATGCCGGTTTTGCGCGATGGCGATGATGCGCATCTTGTCTAATTGTGGATAGCGCAAGCTGGTTTCTAGTTGAAATACGCTGCCGATAATCAAAGCAAATTGATGCTTTTGCGCTTCTTCATGTGCGCGCACTACGCCAGCGAGCGAACACTCATCGGTGATAGCGAGTGCTTGATAATTGAGTTTCACTGCACGTGCAATCAGCTCTTCTGCATGGGAGGCACCATGTAAGAAGCTGAAGTTGGTTTGACAGTAAAGTTCGGCGTAGTGAGGGAGCATTTTGGCTTAATGCTAGGCTTGTTAGCCCAGCCCACGATTTGTGACCATCCCAGTCGACGATGATGGCAATTGTTGTAGGTTGGTGCTGAACAAAGTGAAGCCCAACAACAATAATGATGCATGGTGACCACTTACAAATTCATAAAAAATTTTTCTCATCCAAACACCCCATGTAAAAACCAAGCCTCGTCTTCTTGCATTAGCCTTTCTTGTCCTATGCGTTCGCGATAAATCCAATAGCGATAGTATTTGCTGCATTCGGCAATGAAGTAGTCGCGAGTGACGAGCTGGCCATTCCACCATCCTGCTTCTATGCGTTCTGCTGGCGATAAGAGTTTCAGGCGCGAGCCGTAATACGGGCTGTGCTGCCTGACGCTGAGTGCTAAGGGTGCTTTCAATAACCAGCTCGGGCGCGGATTATTGAACGCCAATGCGTGCAGTTTTTTTGGTGATTTTTCCAGCACGGAAATCCAGCGATTGGCAACTTCAGGCCGATGATCGGCATGCGGTGCGGCTTGCAGCACTTGCTCTGCACCTAAGCGGGCGATGAGGAGTTCTAGCAAACGACTTTCACTTTCGCTTTGGCTACCTTGATCGGGAAATAAAGAAGTGCTGAAGGCTTGCCGTGCTTCCATTTCGTTCACTTCCAAACGTACCGCAATTGCCGCGCTGCTCAATTGCCATTGGGCGAGTTTTTCTTTGAGTAAACGCGTGATGTGTTCTTCTTGCCAGCAGGCTTTCGCAAATGGAATCTGTAATAGACTCGGTGCAACCGCCTGGCGACCGCGCTCATGTTCGAGTATGAGCGTGATTTGTTTAATCGCTTTTTGTTGTTGATTGAGCCAGCCACATAATTGCAATACCAACCCGCGTGTGAAATGAAAAATGGTGTCGGTTTTGTCGATACGATCTGGCAATTCACAACGCGCATGAAAACTGTCGGGCACGGTAATCCATTGATGTAAGGCGACTTGCTCTCCATACGCGATATCTAATGCATTAAGTAGTGCTTTACCACAACGCCGTTGTAAACCAGCGCGTGGCAAATGGCGTAATGCGCTTAAGTCGGTACAAGCGATTCCTTGCAGCCAATCAAGATAGCGATGTGTGGCTGGAAGCAAATAACAAGGTAGAACATCTAAATGTTGCGCTAAGCGTTTATTGCTTAAACATAGTTGTAACTGACGCGGTCGTCGCTGTTTGCTTACTATTTTTGTGGCTGGTTTTTGTACGATCTTTTGCGCTAATAAGCTGGCAGCACTGGCGTTGCGAGCGATTCCAATTGTCGCGCTGACACCCAAATGGTGTAAGTCTTGCCGGATGCGGCGATACAGTTGTCGTATGCCACCAAATAGTCGCAAGCTGGCAGCGACCTCGATCAGAATAATGTCTGCATGATCTTCACAAAAACGCACTTGCGGCGAATACTGTAAGAGACTGACAGCTACTTGCTGACGTAATGTTCGCTCTAATTCCGGATCACGTTGTTTGACCTCGGCTTGTTCGCACAATAAGGCAATGCTGTTTTGCCGCATGCCGGGCAAAAGACCACAGACTCTGAGACTGTCGCTTAAAGCATAGATACGTTGCTGTTCACAAACCACCAGATGATGATCTGCCTGCTGATGCAGATAATCACTTTGGCCTTCACTTAAACCATCGCTTAAACCATTATTGAAGCAATTATGTAAGCCATCACTCCACCAATGCGGATGAAATACCTCCAGCGCGAGCTGCGGCAGGTAAATGGCTATCCACAAAGGAGGAATCAAGATTGGCATGATGTTGGCTATGAAGCTGGTTATGAAGCTGATAATGACTAGCGGGTAATGAAAATTGCGGCACTAAATCTTTCAATGGCAAAACGATGGGTTTTGCCTGCTGCGCCCCTCGTCGTTTAAATACCTCGATTTGCAAACCGGTGTTGTCGAGCGCCAGTTTTAGCCGTAGCGGCGCTGGCGAAGGACTAAGCTGGCTTTCCCACGGGCGTATCAAGCAAAACAAACTACGCCCCGTTTGTGCCGCTAAATGCAGGCGGCGTAAAGCATCACTTTTAAAATTTTGGCGCGCAGGCTGCCACAGTAATAAGGCGCTACAAGCTTGATTCTTAACGATTTGCTCCGCCGCCCATAACGCATCTTGCGGTTTGCTACACGGTAGCCATAGCACACGCGATAAATCCAGCCGTAAAGCAGAAAGCGCCAGAATCTGCGGTTGATATGGCGTGTTCAAAAGAATAATCTGGCCTTCCCGCAGTTGCGCCAGTGCTGGGCTAAGCAATTGCAATTCGGCACTGCCAGCTTGTTGCACTAGTAATTCTGTCAAATTGGCTAAGGGCCAGCCTGCTCCTGGTAACTCATCTGCCAGAGACGGATGACCACAATCCAGATATTCGCCAAAGCTACGCCCCAACTGCGATGCGCGCCATAAAGACGGATGCAGATTCTCTAAATTCGTAGCGGCGTGTGGCGATATAAGGGAAAGCATAACAAGAAAAAATACTGAATGTATATACAGTATATTCCTTGTTTAAGGATTTTTCAAAGCTTTGTTTAGACTATTTTTTATTGACTTTTGAGCTACCTAATCAATAAGTTAAGCTGCGGATAATTCAACACTGGCAACGCAAAACTTTTTGCAACTTAGCCACTAAGTCAGGCATCTCTTCCACAGGTACTTGGGCATAACCTAGCATCAAGCCCGACCAAGCTTGCCGTCGCTGCCCTACCGCATGTGAACTCAAGGCTGGCACCACAATGCCCTGCGCTAATGCAGCTTGACTAATCGCTTGGTCGTTTAAGCTGGCATCATGAAAACATAAAGACAGATGCATCCCCGCAGTATCACCACGCACACTGGCAATGTCGCCCAACTGCGTCTGCAACAAATCCACCAAGACATCGCGTCTGTGTTTGTACAAACGACGCATACGTCGTAAATGCTGTAAAAAATGACCATCACGCATAAACTTTGCCAGACAAATCTGATCCGCAGAGCGCCCGCGCAAAGATGCTTTTGCGACTAAGGCACGCATCGTTATTACCAAGTTTTTCGGCAGAATAAGATAAGCGATACGTAACGCTGGAAACAGTGTTTTACTAAACGTCCCCAAGTAAATGACTGGCGCATCCGGAACGAGTCCCTGCATGGCTGGAAGCGGCGGTCCATCGTGGCGAAATTCACTATCGTAATCATCTTCTATCAATAAACTGCCATGCAAGCGCGCTTGTTGAATCAACTCCAAACGCCGGCTTAAACTCAGTACCTGTCCTGTAGGATATTGATGTGAAGGTGTGACATACACAAATTTAGGTGGATGCAATAGCCAATCGTTGGCTTTGGGTGCAATACCATCCTGATCGACCGTAATACCGATCAACTTGAGCTGGGCGGACCGAAAAGCAATTTGCGCACCGACGTAGCCGGGATTTTCTATCCACACTTTATCGCCGACATCCGCCAAAGCATGTGCACATAAACTCAAACTACTTTGCGTACCATCCGTAATAATCACCTGCTCCTCGTCACAGTCCACGCCGCGCGAAGCGCGCAGGTGATCGGCAATGGCGGTGCGCAACACGAGTTCACCTGATGCATCGGCATAGCCGAGCTGCGCTACCGATAGCTGTCGCCAAGTTGCATCTAAATTTTTTCGCCATAATGCGATAGGAAAATCTGCCAACGCAGGCACACCGGGCGCAAATCCCGAGGTCAAATCCGAAGCGACAGGTAAGGACATGAGATTTTGTGCACGGCGCGCCAGACTCATGCTGGGTTCAGTGTCTGACGTCAAGGTCTGCAGCTGCCTAGCGATCACCGCCATACTATTGACCACGCTACCGCGCCTGTCAGTGCTCAAATAACCTTCACTTACTAATTGTTCGTAGGCGTACACCACCGTGTTACGCGCAATTCCTAACTCTTGCGCTAGCACACGGCTAGAGAGTAAACGAGTTCCAGCGGCTAGTGCACCATCTTGAATTGCATTTTTTAAGGCCGCATGCAAAGTCTTTTGTGCTGACCAAGCCTTCTTTTGATTTTTAGAATAACGCGCTAGCAATAAAGAGTAATCCATTTTTGTAGTCCTAAAAAATATAACATCATTGGATCTTGAGCTAGAACCAGTAGATGATTATAGTTCACTTAGTTTTCACCAAACATACTTTTAAGGACACGCTACGATGACAAGCAATACAAACGCCGCAGCCCCAAGCGAACGCACTCAAGTACGTCGAATTGCCGAGAATGCCAACTACGATCAGGCTACGCTTTACGCGATTATTGATGACGCCTATCTTTGCCACGTTGCGTTTGCCGATGACAAAGGCAGTCATTGCATTCCCACTGCGTGCTGGCGCGAAGCTGATTTTCTATATATTCATGCAGCGAATCCGAGTCGCTTAGCAAAGATTCTGATGCGTGAAACACAAGCCTGCGTCACCATTACCCACTTGGATGGCTTGGTACTGGCACGCGCTGCATTTAATCATTCTATGAATTATCGTTCGGCCATGATTTATGGCATCTTCGAACGCGTCGATGGCGAACACAAAGCTGCTGCGATGACTGCCTTCATGGACAAAATCGCTCCCGGACGTGAACAAGAAGCTCGCCCCGGCAATCACGCCGAATTGGCAGGAACGACCGTGATGCGCATTGCTTTGACGGAGGCTGCTTGCAAACAACGCAGCGGTGGCCCAAACGACGATGAAGAGGATATGGCACAAGCGGTTTGGGCCGGTGTCTTACCATTTTGCCGCCAAACATTGCCGCCCATTCCTCACGAGCTCAACACGCAGGCAGCACCCGCCTATGTCAAAAACTGGCATACAGCGAACTAAAACACAAACACCTACGGGGAACATCACGCCGACTTGTTTCCCTTTTCCCTGCCTTTGCGCCTTTTCTGACGCCTGTACCCGACCACTTGCTTCTTTTTTTCCCTCTATAATCATTTTCGGTTTTTTAAAGCAAGCTTCACGAGATCATTTTTTACGCCTCTAGCACTCAATAGCTAGTACTAAAAAATTAAAAAATAAGATTCAACATTGTGATTTTTTAGCTCAGATGATCGCCACTGACACCAGCAATTGATCTGCAAGTTGATGCTCAACATACTCTGCTTTGATATTTTTTAAAAATCACACTGACGACTATTTTTTGAGGAAAATCTATGCACATCGCATGGGAACAATTTACCCCGTTGACTGCCATTGGTGGCGGCTTATTGATCGGTTTGGCATCAGTATTATTGATGGCAGGAATCGGGCGCATTGCTGGCGTGACTGGCATTCTTGCTGGCGTATTTACTGGCCTATTTCAAGCTAACAAATCAGAATGGCCATGGCGTTTAGCTTTCATTCTTGGGCTCGCGATTAGTCCCATTTTATACACGGTTTTTGGTGAATTACCGACGATTGAAATTCAAACAGAGTGGCCTGCACTTTTATTTGCTGGCTTGATCGTTGGTTTCGGTACTCGCCTTGGCTCTGGCTGCACCAGCGGGCACGGTGTTTGTGGCATTTCACGTCTATCACCACGTTCTATCATTGCCACCTTAGCCTTTATGGGCGCGGGTTTCGCGACGGTCGCCCTAGTTCGTCATGTACTTTAATTGAGATTTATTTTTATGTTGATTAGCATTTTTATCGCTGCCATTAGCGGAATTATTTTTGGTTTAGGTTTAATTATTGCAGGCATGACTGACCCTAGCAAAGTGTTGGCTTTTCTCGATCTATTTGGCGCTTGGGATCCTTCGTTAGCTTTAGTGATGGCGGGAGCAATTGGCATCGCTATTGTGCCATTTACCGTCCTCAGAAAAAAAACAAAAGCGTGGACTGGTGAGCTACTCCGGTTTCCCAAAAAAACCGAGATTGATGGGCGCTTAATTGGCGGTAGTTTGTTGTTCGGTATTGGTTGGGGAATCGCTGGTATTTGTCCTGGCCCAAGTATTGTTTTGCTCGGCGCTGGTATCGCCAAAGGTGCGGCATTTGTGCTAATGATGTGTCTAGGAATGTGGCTGGCGGATCGCTTTAAACTGGCAACTGCAGGTCGCAATCAACACCAAATCACTGACGACAACGATGACTAATTTTTTTCTAACAGCTTAGCTGCATCGAATAAACAAACACATCAAAATAATGTATCGCAAATAAAAATGCCTCGTTTGATTTTCACCCAAGAAAACAAAAACGAGGCTTTTTTGTATGCAAAGATGTAACTTTTGCGTAAATATCCATAGACTTTCTCGTAATTTGTAAATTCCCTGTCGGCATAAGCCTATGTTAACATCGTGCTTTTCGACATCGCTTCTTCATCAAGAGAAACATCGCAATGGATAATGCAGCAACTTCATCTTCTTCAATCTCAATTAGCACTCTGAGCGCACTTGAGAAACACTTCGCGCCATTCAGAGAGCAAATCATCGGCATCGATCAGCAATTTGAATCGCCCTACGGTACTAAAAATATTATTTATACCGATTGGACAGCCAGCGGGCGCCTATATCGCCCTATCGAAGAAAAGTTGATGAACGTGTTTGGTCCATTTGTCGCCAACACCCACACTGAAACGACCATTTCTGGCACTGCCATGACCTTGGCCTATCACGAAGCCAAACACATTATCAAAAAACATGTGAATGCGGATGACAACGATGTGTTGATTAATGATGGCACCGGCATGACAGGTGTCGTGAATAAGTTTCAACGTATCTTGGGACTCAAAGTACCAGAGTCACTGAAAGAGTATTTTTCACTGCCTAAAGACAAACGCCCTGTCGTTTTTATCTCGCATATGGAACACCATTCCAACCAAACATCATGGTTGGAAACCATCGCTGATGTGGAAGTCATTCCAGCTGATGAGAATGGCTTGTTTTGCGTCGACAACTTGAAAACCTTACTGCTCAAATATCAAGACCGTCCGATGAAAATCGCTTCGATTACGTCGTGCTCTAACGTGACGGGTATTAAAACACCCTACTACGAAGTCGCTAAATTGATGCATCAAAACAATGGCTTATGCTTTGTTGATTTTGCTTGCTCTGGACCTTATGTCGAAATCAATATGCATCCAGCTGATCCTGAATGCTATCTGGATGCAATCTTTTTCTCACCCCATAAATTCTTAGGTGGCCCTGGTACTTCGGGCGTTTTGGTATTTAATAAAAAACTCTATCGAAACATGGTGCCAGATTGCCCAGGTGGCGGCACGGTGACATGGACGAATCCTTGGGGTGAACACCAATACATCGACAATATTGAAAGCCGTGAAGATGGTGGTACGCCCGGTTTCTTACAGGTCATCAAAACAGCGTTGGCGATCCAGCTCAAAGAGCAAATGGGTATCGCTAATATCTTGGCACGTGAAAAGGAAATCACTGATTATGTATTTGCCGAACTTGGTCAAATTCCTAATTTAGCCATACTCGCACCACAGCATCAAAATCGTCTGGGTGTCATCTCTTTCTTCATTCAAGATTTGCATTTCAATCTTGGCGTGAAGTTACTCAATGATCGTTTCGGCATCCAAACCCGTGGTGGCTGCAGCTGTGCTGGTACTTACGGACATTACTTGCTCAATGTAGATCAAGAAACTTCACATAAGCTGACCGACCAAATCAGCTCTGGTGATCTAACCAGCAAACCGGGTTGGATACGTATGTCGATTCATCCGACGACGACGAATGCTGAAATTACTTATGTTTGTACTAGCATCAAAGAGTTAGCTGCGCATCATCAAGAATGGGCAACAGCCTATCGCTATGATTGCGCGACCAACGAATTTCTGCACAAGGAAGCCAAATCAGTCGAAGCAAGCATGGTGGCTAGCTGGTTCGCCGCGTAATTCGCAAACAAATCAATCGCTTACCCAAGGCTCAGAAGGGTAAGCGATTAGCAAACCTGCAAGGCTCATTCAGCAAACTCATAAAGAAATTGCTGATTTCACGTATACTATTACCTCTTCTGTCGCGCAGACTTCTAAGCACTTCGTTGTTCTTATCACTTCCCAGCATTCAGAATTCGCCCGCATTCCAGCACTAAGCTGTGCGGCTTCTATCTCATTTTCAAGGAATCCCATGTCACAAGTTCAATCCTGGTCTACCATCGCAGACAGCACTATTTCGGAAATCGGCGTGCGCCAGCAACATCGTCCATCAGAAAATTTCAAGTTCTACAGCAATACTTATGAAGCGAACCAAAGCATTACGATCAAGGCATCCCATAGTTTTCGCTTGTATGTATTAACTGGTAGTTGCGCACTGACGGTGAACGGCCAGGCAGTGGATTTGGATGCCGAACAATTCATACAATTAAAAGACGGCGCTTATACATGCAACACAGGTAGCGAAGGCGTGAGTATCGTCAAAGTGTTTAGTACAACATCGAACAAATAAAAAGAAATCGCATGTCTGAACTAACTCCATCTGATGAAGATACCTTGATTCAAGAAGCCCGCGTTTGGCAAGCCAAAGGCTGGACCGCGCGCGTAATCAAAAATGACGACGATGATGGCTGGGCGGTCGCGATGTACAAAGATGGCGAAGCAGAAGCAGCCCTGATCGGTCCATGGACTATGGGGCGTGACAAAAAAAATCCTAAGCCACTAGATCACAACGCATTCAATACCCTAGTCAAAACAGCGAGTGAATTCGTACGTCGCCATGAGCAACAATTGCATGCCAGTTTGAATAAAAGTTTGATGCTAAATGGTGATGATGCTGACTATAAAATTAGTTTGCAAATCATTCCGGATGAAGACGACCCACACGCTTATCTCAGTGCATTTGACGCCAACGGCGAACAACTTGCCCGAATCAAAGTGAGACCTGATTTCAAATTGAATCAAACCTCAGCTTTGAAGTGGTTACAACAAGACTTTGCCCGAATCGACTAAATCACCGAAAAAAAAACGCGCAATCAACATACATTGATTGCGCGTTTTTTATGTGCCTAGTTGTACGCTTATTGATGAGCTTAACTACGCGATTGACCGGTAAGATCTATTTACGACAATTGAAAGAATCTCAGTTTAAAACGCGTATTGCAAACCAACTGAGATCGTATTCACCGTGTTCTTATCATCGCCAATTTTTATACGACGAGATTCGATTTCACCACGCAGAGCGATTTCTTTACTCACGGCATACGTTACACCCAAGCCCAAAACAGGTTGTGTCGACGTGGTGTCATTTGACAACTTAAACACAGTTGGCACATTCGCTGTTGTATCCGCTTTAACGCGAGCGATACCTGCTTTTGCAAAACCGCCGAAGCCATTTTCGAAGTCATGCTTCAAAACACCAGCCAATTCAAAGCCTGTTCCTTTGGCTTCTGCACTAGCATTCACAGTGCCGATCTTGGCGTTCGCTTGCATCTTACCCAAAGAGAAGTAACTCGCTTCTAAGGCAAAGTTTTTATCGATGTTATAGCCACCGATTAATTTATAAGCATTAGTGGACTTATCACAGGTAACGCCCGCTTCTTTGCAATCGACGTTCCATTTTGACTGACCAACAGTTCCGCCAACATAGACTTGCGCCGACGCTGATGCGCCAACTGCTAAACCCGCAACCATAATCAGGGATACCAACAAATTTTTCTTCAACATATAGACCTCTAAATTAAGAAAAGAAATGAACCTCAGTTCAATGTATGCACCGCTATTAATCGTGGTGCACAACATGGAAGCGAGTCTAATCAGAGTCTTTGAAAATCCTCAGTAGGTTTTACGAGGTTGTTCTCGACACACCAACTGGTACTGAGACACTATACTTTTTTATTAATCAAGACATGCAGAACTTACCCTCTTGAAAAATGATCATGGCGAACACAGGTGTGATGTTTTTCAATGCGTGATTCCGATTTTTTCACTTGGCATCGTGTAATATTTCTCTTATTTGCAGCGATGCTATTAATGTGAGGTTTACCATGCATGAAGCCAGTAAGGCACTCTCCCGACGCCTACACGACAGTCGATTCGCCACGCGCTATTTCGTCGGTAACGGTATCGACATCGGCTGTGGACCAGATCCAGTTAGCCAATATGCAGAACAATTTCCCTTGATGAAACAGGTGAAAAACTGGGACATGCCAGACGGTGATGCACAGTATCTGGCAAGCATTGCGGACCAAAGTCTTAATTTCGTCCATTCCAGCCATTGTCTGGAACACATGGTCGATCCTAAGATAGCATTCCACCACTGGTTGCGCGTACTTCAAGCTGGTGGTCATATGATTATCACCATTCCAGATGAAGATTTGTATGAACAAGGTCAATTTCCATCCAGTTTCAATAGTGACCATAAATGGACATTCACCATCCATAAGCAAAAAAGCTGGTCAGCGAAATCCATCAACCTATTAGAATTTCTAGCGGCATTTTCAGATGTGGCGCAAGTCGTCAAGCTAGAGTTATTGGATGCGACTTATCGATATCAGCTGGGGCGCTTTGATCAAACCCTGACACCAGTAGCGGAAGCTGGAATCGAAATTATCCTTCGTAAATTACCTGAACAAGAAATTCAGCAGTCTGGGCGATATCAGAAAACTCCTCAAGGTATTTAATCCACTATGAAAATACATGGTGAGTGGGAAATCAGCGTCATCCGGCAAATACTGATACGAAGTACAGCGGGCGTCTTCAACGAAGATGGAACGCTCGCTGTATTTAAAGAAACACAAGAAAAAGCCCCAATCCAAGCACCATGGGTAGGTCTGACGAATGCAGAGAATTGGGAAATGTCTAGTGCGAGCAGTTTGCAACTTCTCCCGAATATGCGTGAGTGGGCCTTTGCCCATAATTGTCAGGCATTGGCGATTGTGGTGTCGAGCGAGCTAAAGAAAAAAATTCATCAAGCACAAACAGGTCAATACAGCGAAGAACGAGTCGGCTATTTCTCCAGTCTGGATCAAGCTTGCGTTTGGCTCAGTCACAAAGGCTTTGCGATCAGCGCAGATGAGTATCCGCATACCGAGTTTATCGCCAGAACTAAGCTACTCTGATGCGGAAAAATACCCCAGCATAAGCTGCAAATAAGCAGGCGCGGCGGGATCATTTTCTGCTGGAGCCCATGATGCGCGCTCGAGCTCAGTAATCGCGACATAAGGACCTGCTTTCGCTTCGAAAAATACCGACCCCGGTGCTAATGCAACCATGCTATGAAAGCATCCTAGGGGAATATGTATCCCCATTTTGTCGCTAGATGCGGCCAATATGCAAGTATGCAGCACTACCCCAGTCGCATCAAAAATTAAAACACCAATCTTTCCACTAATGACGAATAAGGTTTCATCCTTTTCTACAGACAGATGGCAATGTGGCTGGACATACGTACCAGGTTCTAACGCATTCAACAGGCGATGACAGTGCGCTTCGTTGCTTGTATGAAAATTCAAATTTTTACGCAAGCGTGGATTCACTCTCGCCTGCGCTGACAGGTCTTGCAGCATTTGCTGATCGATCACTTGTGGTTGGCTCATGATACTGATTTCGTCCTCTATAACTGGGTGTATTTTTGTGCATTACCACGAGCGGCATCGACTGGATATTTTTGCGCATTAAGTTGAATTTTTTCTTGTGCCGCGGCGATCAGGTCAACATCCAAACTATCTGCCAACATGATCAGATAATTCAAAACATCAGCCATTTCATATCGAATCGCCGCCAGCGCCGTGGGATTGAGCTCACTCATTTCCCCGGTTTTCAACCATTGAAATGGTTCCAACAGCTCCGCAGCCTCGACTGATAATGCCGTCGCCAAATTCTTAGGTGTATGAAATTGTTGCCAATCCCGCTCCATAGCAAAGCGCCGTAATTGTTCTCGGATATCTTGTAAGTTTTGTTGGTTTTCTCGCATGCCACGGTCACCCTGAATGTTAATTCAAACTGCCATTTTACTGGCAAAACCCTTTTTATCCGGCGCGAAATAGGATTCTTAAATTCGAATATCGCAGAGCAGCAATAATATCTAAGAAAACTCGCCATTTACGCATTCTCAGCTTACAATTCAAAAATTGCTGCAATGCCGTATAAATTCTATCGTTGAGGCAATTCGAAATCAGCACAGCCAACAATCAACCCCGAAGGAGGTAACATGATTTTCGTCTCACATCAGCTCACTAACAAACCATTACCAGACCTGGAAAAGCAGTTAATCGCTTACCAACATCTGACCCAATCGCTCAGTGAAGAATTCGATCGCGCTTCTGAGCTTCAAGCGCAGACTTTGCAAACCAGCTGGGAAAATTGGAATCAGTATTGTGCAGATTTAACGCAACTCAAAGATCCACAAGAATTCTTTACACGCACCTCAAGCCAAGCGCGCGCCTATGCCGCACAAGCACAGCAATATGTACACGCCGTATTTGCCTTGCAACAGCAAATCCAAGAAAAAATTGTTGCCTTAGGTCAGACAATTTCACCTATGATAGTAGAAAGCATTATCGAAGTTGGCACAACGGAGACCAGCGATCAAATTACCCCGTCGCCAGTCGAGCCGCAAATCCTCATCAAAGATATCAACACTGTCGACATACCAGCAGCACCGAAGCCAATTAGGGCAAAACGAAAAACTAGCACGGCAAAAGCAGACATCAGTACGGTAGAGACAGTGGAGATCACTGAAGTCAGCAGCCAAGCGCCAACACCAAAGGTCCGCAAAGTGAAACCTACCGAAAAAATCGCCAGCGCAGAAGCTGCAAAAGTTGCCGAAGTCAAAGACACTGCTCCGCCAGCAGTAACGGCATCTCCTGTAAAAAAATCAGCCGTCGTCGGCTTACCTGCGAAACCTGCACCTAAATCTGGTTTTGCTGGCGCGGCCGGTCAGCCTGAATTTAAAGCGAAAAGCAGTAAAGCAACAGGCGCTAAGAAACGCGTTCGTCAATAAATAGATCCGTCTCAGTAAACAAAACCCGACATATCTTTCGATATGCCGGGTTTTTTATTGATCAAGTCGAGAATTTACGACCAACGTAAATCATTGCGCGACAATGGCAGCTGCCTAACCCGCTTGCCTGTTGCTGCAAAAATTGCATTGCACACCGCTGGTGCCAATGGCGGGAACGCTGGTTCACCGAGACCCGTCACAGGGAAATTACTCTTCAAGAAATGTACATCAATCTTGGTTGGGGAATCTGGCATACGTAACAAACCATACTCGCCAAAATTACCCTGCACGATACGACCTCGCTGAATATCCAGCTCTGGAAACATCAAGGTACTGATCCCATCGATCACTGAACCTTGCACCTGATTTTCCGCACCGCTCATGTTCACAATTTGCGATCCGATATCAGTAACCACGACGACACGATCGACTTTCAATTGCCCATCTTTGGAAACCGTGACTTCTGCAACTTCTGCAATATAGCCACGATGACTAAAGTGAAAAGCGATGCCCTGCCCCTGACCACGAGGCAATTTACGCTTACCCCAGCCTGATTTTTCAGCCACCATCTTCAGTACATTGCGCATCCGTGTGACGTTATAGGGCTGCCCGCGTTCGCCAGTGCCTTGCATGATGTCTTTGTCGCCAAGAATCTCCAAACGGAATTCAAGCGGATCGCGACCTGCTGCATGCGCTAACTCATCAATAAAGCTATGGAAAACCCAGGCAAAAACATTGCTACCCGGCGCACGCCATGGTCCCATTGGTACACCTGTTTCCATCGGTGTTTGTTCTAATAAACAATTTTCTACCCAACGTCCTGGGAACTCATCACCAGATAAACTAGCACCACTACCTGGTTGCAACACACTCTTGCCATCGCGCGTCACACGATTCGCAAAAGTCACAAAGTGATTATGCCAAGCACTAAGCTTACCTTTTGCATCAACACCACCACGCAAGAAATGGAAACCACCCGCGCGATAATGGTCATGACGCATATCATCTTCACGCGACCAAGTCAGCTTCACTGGCGCTTTGACTTTCATCGCGATTGCAGCGGCTTCAATCACATAATCAGCGCTCAAACGACGACCAAAACCACCACCGCTACGGGTCATATGCAAAGTGATTTTTTCTTTTGGGATTTTTAAAATATTGGTGACAATCGTCTGACCCGCTGCCGGATTCTGAGTCGGCACCCACATTTCCAAACTACCGTCCTCCGGCTTATACCAAGCGGTACAGTTTTGTGGTTCGATACTGGCATGAGAAATAAACGGATAGCTATAGCTTGCCTCAACTGTTTTCGTAGCACTGGCCAAAGCCGCGTTCACATCGCCATCTTTGCGCAAATTAATCGCGCCAGCTTGTTTAGATGCGGCCACCGCTTTTGCAGCAAAGTCATCCCAACTTTCATTGACGACCTTGCCTTCGTCCCACACGACTTTCAATTGCTTACGCGCGCTAAAGCTCGCCCAAGTCGACTCCGCAATAATCGCCACGCCTGGCATTAATCCGTTCAAGTTATCTGTACCCTCAATAATGAACGCGTCACGCACGCCAGGCAATGCCTTGATGGCTTCCAAATTGGCGCTAACCACTTTGCCACCAAAAGCCGGACACTTTTCATACACCGCGTACAACATGCCGGGTAATTTCACATCGATGCCGAACAAAGGTTTGCCTGTCACGATAGCGGCATTATCAACGCCACCAATACGGCTACCAATTAAGGTGTACTTAGCAGGGTCTTTCAATTTGACGGTCTTTACATCTGGCACTGGCAAGCTCGCTGCTTTACTGACCAAACTGGCGTAGCTTGCCTGACGCTTACTCGCTTTGTGAAAGACTTTGCTCTTCTCTGCATGACATTCTTCAGCAGCGACTTTCCAAATTTGCGCTGCCGCCTCTATCAGCATGGTGCGGGCTAATGCGCCAAGTTTTAAGAATTCATCGTAATTGAGTGGTGTCGATAAAGAACCACCCGCAAACTGCCCACCATAAGCAGGATTCAAATCGCCCTGTACAATCTTGACGTCTTTCCAGTTCACTTCTAGTTCTTCGGCGATGACCATCGGCAAGGATGTTTTAATGCCTTGTCCGATTTCGGGTTGCTTAGAAATTAAGGTAACGCTGCCATCCGCATCAATTTTGATCAATGCACTTGGCGTGAAAGAAGCGCCATCAGTTGGTTTCGTCACCGATTGTTCGGCATTCGCACCTGCACTCCAAAAACTGCCTAGCACCAAGGCACCGGTCCCCGTACCAGTCTGCTGTAAAAAATCACGACGGGAAGAATTTGCTAATTCCAAATCTGATGTTTTCATTTTTTACCTTTCTGAGTACGGGCGATTTCAGCGGCACGATGAATGCCTGCACGGATACGCATGTAGGTCGCACAGCGACATAAGTTACCCCCCATCGCGGCATCAATATCGGCATCACTAGGATTCGGATTATCTTTCAACAGCGCAGCGGCACTCATAATCTGCCCAGATTGACAGTAGCCACATTGCGGCACATCGAGTTCTTGCCAAGCTTGTTGCAGTGGATGTACCGCTTTTGGATCAAGACCTTCTATGGTCGTCACTTTCTGACGTCCTACACTAGACACTGGTGTCATACATGAACGCGTCGGGACGCCATTGATCTGCACCATACAAGCGCCACATTGCCCCACACCACATCCATATTTCGTACCACTTAATTCCAGAGAATCACGCAATGCCCATAGTAAGGGCGTGTCTGGAACCACATCGACAGACTTTGTAGCACCATTGATGCTTAAGGTATATTTACTCATACATACTCCTCGTTTTCGATATCGAAAATATCAGGTGATTTTAATTCAATCGTTGGCTTTTTATTGGCCACATGCTTGTGCAACTTCCTTTTCGAAATCGAGTTTTTGTTGTTGAAGAGTTTGCCTACTTTGCACATCTCCACCTGCACGCAAATTGGCATTCACAATTTCCAATTGATTTTTCAAGCTAGGACAAGACAAACGCTTTTTAACTGCCGGTGGTCCAACATCTTCTATCGATTGATCTCGGCCTGATTTTTTTGCGTCAATTTGACCCACATTGGATTTCTCAGTATTTTGTGCCGCCTGTTGCGCTGTGACTAATGCTTGCAAAGTTGCAGCATCTGGCAATGCACCTATTCGCTTACTTACCTCTTTTTGTTCCATGCAATTTTTTTCGATATTGGCACGAATCTCATTCGAGTTGCCCCGCACGGCATAGATTTCGGTAATTAATTGACTCTGTTCTATGCTGTTCGATTTCGCTAGGAGATCATTTTTTTGCGCCCCGCCCTCGCGCATCCAAATGATTTTCTTTGCCTCTTCACCCTTGGCTTTGCATGCTGGATCTATCTGGCTGACACGTTCTGATTGATCACGAGCTGCACTTTTCTGCGTGCCCACTACCACTGAAGTTTGTCCATTGGCACAGGGTTTATCCTGATAACTACTCCCGCAGCGATACATGGTTTGCGCCGCAGCTTCCGTCGTCGACAATGTCAGACACAGACTGTTGAAAATCATTAACAATTTGAGATACTTAGGCATAACGAGGATTTCTATCTGGGTCAGTAGTCAATAAGCTAGGGCGTATTGACTGCATCTAAACTCTCACAAAAAAAGCCCAAATAACACACTGGTCATTGGGCTTTTGACTGTAAAAAAGCGTAATTAAGGCTTTACAAACTTCAAAGTCATGCGATCACTTTCGCCAATCGCTAGGTATTTCTCTTTATCTTTTTCTTTGTTGCCCAAGACTGGTGGCAAAGCCCAAACGCCGCCCTCGTGATTTGCTGTGTCTTTCGGATTGGCATTGACTTCAGACTTCGCAGCCAATTTAAAACCGACACTTTCGGCCAACTTAATCACAAAAGCCTCATGTACATAGCCACTGCTGGCTTTCGCATCTTGCGTTGTACTTACTGGCAAACGGTGCTCGACCACGCCAAATACACCGCCAGGTTTCAACGCATCATAAGCACTTTGAAACACTTCTTTTGCCGCCGTATCGCTCGCGCCTATCCAATTGTGGACATTACGAAAAGTCAGTACGACATCAACGCTGTTTTTGGGTGCATAGTCTGTCTTCTTACCTGGCATTAAATCGCCGAATGCAACCTTATCATAGACAGCTGGCGTACCTTCCAGCTTGGTCTTTAACTTGGCACCAGCGCCAGCCAAAATCAATTTGCCATCTTTACGCAAATACGGTGCCAAAATTTCTGTGTACCAACCGCCGCCTGGTGCTAATTCCACCACGGTCGATTTCGCGCCCACATTGAAAAAGTTTAAAGTTTCATAAGGATGACGCGCTGCATCACGAACCACATTCGCTGGCGTACGCTGTTCACCAGCAATTGCCGCTTTGAGTGCATCATTTGCATAAACCAACTGCGTGCTGGCGGCAGTGACTACCAATGCCATCAAGATTTTTTTCATGGAATCTCCAATTATTTTTGCTTAAGAATTAAGCCAAACACTAATAAATGTCATTGCAAACTAAAGCTTGTTGCCGTTTAACTTTAATAGCGGCCTTTAGAGTGAATAAATTCTAATTAGTTCAGTAATCAGTTTGGTAATAACTGAACTAATTAACGCGACAATAACACGATCATTAAAAAGCTATCTAAATTCAGGCAATAACCTTCAGAATCTGTGCGATTTCTTGCCGTGTCTCGCACATCAAACGCTCACTGGCCTCCTCGTCTAAGTTTAAGTTTTTTAAAGCGATTGGCTTGGCCGCCCAATCGACATCCTGCAACGACTGCTTTACAAATCCTGCATCCAAGAAATCCGCTGCCGCGACGACATCCGTTAAAGTTGGTCGGCTATGCTCAGGTAAATCAACGCGACTTCTATCCATCACCGCTTCTCGTATATCGTCGGAAACCTCCCAACTTTCGAGAATAGCGACGCCAATATCGGCATGCCATTGATCGACCAAGTCCCACAATGCCTCTTCACAGCTAAACAAGCCTTTATATTGATGCGCCCGACTCAGGATGTAAAACTTGCCGATGTCATGTAAGAGTCCCGCCACCATGGCTTTATCTGGACTTAATTTGGTACGATTTTTGGCTATAACAAAGGATAATGCAGCCACCCGCATACTGCGGGTCCACAATCCCTCCATCTGTTCTGACATCGACGTGTTTTGCTGTTGGTCTTTCAGTTGTTTCATGCCGACAGAAATAGCGATGTTTCGCACAACACCAAAGCCCAATAAGGTAACAGCCACCCGTAACTCTTCAATTTTCTTTGAAGTCCGATTAAACATGGGGGTATTTGATAGCATCAAAACTTGTGCCGACAGGACGGGTTCGGTACTGATAATACGCGCCACCTGATCACCAGGCATATCAGCATCATCCAAAGCTTGACGAATTTTCATCGTGGTTTTTAGCGATGTTGGGAAGACCAAATTGCGTGACGACAACTCAGCACTGAGTCCCTTAATAAATTCAAATTCTGATTCTCGTTGATTCATTGTGAATGTGTTAATGCGTGTGAAGTGGGAATGAAGTAAAAATAAGGCGATGCGCTTAAACAGATTTTCATAACTTGCTATGGTAAAACAAATGCATGTTCTGGTGTCCATTTATCGCAAGATCTGATTTTTCCTTAAGAAATCAAAATTCGCGACACTACCAAACAATAATGCTAACAAATCTTCAGTTTATATTGGGACAAAAGAAACTTTCTGGTAATCTGGCTGACAACATCCATTTGTACTCCGGAGCGCCTGTATGTTTACTGAAGACGATTTTTTTGCAGTGAGTAAGTTTTTAAAACTGGGTGTACGCATTCAACTTAAAAATCCCATGGGACAACATCCCAGTTTTTCCACGACTTTCCCCAATCCTAAAGGTGGCATTGTTAAAATTGAAGCGACCAGCTTATATGATGTCGAGAAGAAATTACGCGCATTATTAGCGAGTGACATTCCGGTGAAAACAAAATTAACGCCTTTTACCTATTTGGGAACCAATTTTGAAGGTGTGCTGTATTGCACCAAAGGCACCAATGATTTTGTGGTTCAAGAGACACGTGATTTATTTGGTATGGAATCAAAGGCGATTGTTCGTAGTGCTGAATTTTTTATTCAGTTGCTACAATAATGTCACATTCGCAAATTGCTACAAGCTTACTTTATACATAGCAAAGGATTTTCATGTCGGTGTCGCTAAGCAATGAACAAATCGAGGAAAAATATTTTCTACTGGGACAGGTAGAAATCATTAGCACCTTAAATGAACTGGCACACAGACGCGAGCCGATATCGGTGTATTTTAATGGTGGCCAAAACTTCATTTTGAGCCTGATCTTATCAGCGCGTCCAGATGGCTTGGTGTTTGACTTGGGTGGTGATCCCAAATCAAATGCCCTGCTTGAAAAAGCGTCGCAATGTGTATTCATGGCATTTCCCGATGGGATACGGGTACAGTTCACTGGTCTTGAACCACAACGTTTTACGTGGGGTGATGAAGATGCTTTTTGGGTACCCATACCGACCAAAATCATTCGTCTGCAACGACGCGAAAGCTTTCGCAACATACTGCCGATGGCCAACCCTTACAGAGCTAAGCTGAGCGACATTGATGGCGACTTAATAGGTAACTGGGCAATGCATGATTTAAGTGTCGGTGGTTTTGGTGTCGTCACCGATACCGAGCCAAAATTCAAAGTCGGTGACACCATTACTCAAGTGTGGATTACTCTGTCACCCAAAAACAATCTACACTGCCCTATCATCATCAGACATATCACGCAAATCGATAAGAGCAAAGCGAATCGATATCAAATCGGTTTTAGCTTCGTGAATCTGCCGCGTGCCATGGACATTGCGATACAACGTACGATTATCCATATCGAATATGAGCGCCATCGCCTCTTAGGTAAATAGCAGAATACGATGGTGCAAGCTTCACTTTTCGACAGCGCGCAAGATGGAGAACACTTAGCATTAACAGATGCCAGCGTGTCCTATTACCCCGATTTTTATGACAAGACAACTGCGGATACTTTATTTCGCATACTTGAAAACGAAACGCCCTGGCGCCAGGAGCAAATTATCATCGCTGGACTCAAGCGCTCACAGCCGCGCTTGAGCGCATGGCACGGTGATGCAAATGCACACTATACCTATTCAGGTTTGCATCTGAACCCATTGCCATGGAGTCCGGCATTACTTCGCATTAAGCGCGACATCGAACTACGCATCCCGTCACTATTGTCATCCAATTTCAATAGTGTTCTACTCAATTACTACCGAGACCAACAAGATAGTATGGGTTGGCACAGCGATGATGAGGCTGAATTGGGACCAAAGCCTGTGATTGCTTCTCTGACTCTCGGCTGCAGTCGCGTCTTTGCAATGAAGCATAAAAGCCACAAAGGACTACATTATAAAATTTCTTTAGTACATGGCAGTTTATTGATTATGTCTGGCGATACACAGCAGCATTGGTTACACGCCATCGCGAAAGAAAAAGAGGCATGCCAACCACGTATTAACTTGACCTTCCGCACCATATTCCCTTTACTCGCGGGCTAAACATTAGCCTCGTCGTCATTCACCGACTGCTTTCCGCCATTCGCCGAATACGGCATGACTTCTCAAATGCTATGTTTTATCTTATCGATGTGGCGCACGATCAAGCGCACTACAACGAATAAACACAACAAACATAGCAATTATAGAGAAAGGAAATATCATGTCAGATCAATCCATCGTCAATCGCGGTAAAAACAAAGACAACTTCAGCTTTGGCATCATCCTGATCGTACTCGGCGGCTTCTTTCTGTTCGACCGTCTCGATATGATCGATGCTCGTGACTACTTTAAATATTGGCCAGGTTTGATCGCACTGTCCGGTGTGATTTGCGTGATTCGCGCTAAAAGCATTGCCGGTGTTCTGGATGGTTTTATGCAGATAGGTATCGCCGCTTGGTTGTATGCCGTGACCCAGCACTTATATGGTCTGACTTTTAGCAATAGCTGGCCATTATTTGTGATTGCCGTCGGTCTGAATATGGTGATCAAACACTTCACCGACAAACCACAAGCCTAATCATCGCAACTCACATAGAAATTGACATCAGCTCGATTTAAGCAAAGGATTCCATCATGAAAAATGTTAACTCACAACAGCGTCTGATATTAGGTGCTTTCATCATCATCATCGGCGCACTGGCGCTGCTCGACAATCTGCGTATTTTTAATACCCGTGACTTACTGCAATTTTGGCCTACTGTATTTGTGGTTGCCGGCGCCATCAAGTTATCACAAGCGAATACACGTTCTGGTTACATCATCGGAGGAGGTTTAATCGCCGCAGGAACGATCATCACCTTAAATCGCTTAGGTTTAATTAATTTTCGTATGCGCGACTGGTGGCCGTTATTAATGATAGGAGCAGGCGTATTGGTCATATTCAAAGATAAAGCGTCTCACTTGTTTCAAGATTTACAGCGCAACACAACGCCAAGCACCAATGATTCTTATCTCGATATTGTTGCCGTCATGAGCGGACATCAAGGTAATATTGCTTCTGGTGATTTTCGTGGTGGTGCAATTACCGCGATCATGGGCGGTGCTGAACTTGACCTGCGTAATGCGGTCATTCAAACCGAAGCGGTACTCAATGTGACGGCTTTTTGGGGTGGCATTACGCTCAAAATTCCAAGTGACTGGACGGTCGTCAATAACGGTTTTGCCTTCTTGGGTGGTATCGATGATTCCAGTGTGCCATCAATGAATGCAAATAAGCGATTAATTATTACTGGTACCGCCGTCATGGGTGGCGTTGAAATCAAAAACTAAGACGCCTCATTTTTAGACGCATTTTTAGAGAAAACCGAAGCAAGATGAATCCTATCTTATCCAATTTGCGTAACATCACCCTGACCTACGCAATTTGGTTAACGATAGGTTGTTTGCTGGCTGCCTTATTAGTCTTGACCAATATCAGTGCTTGGGCAAACGCACTCTTATTTTCAATTCCAGCCATCATGGTCTTTGGCAGTTTATCTGCCTCAGCGTATTACGTCGCGCGTTCACTACCAATGAGGAAACGTAGTTTCTTTGTGGTCTCTGGTGTTTTTGGCGGTACTGCTTTGATTTACGGAATTGTATGGGCAGTCCTGTGTTTTGCGTGGAATAAACTCTGCTTATTATTTGATGAAGACTGGGTCGGTATCGCACTCAGTCAACATCTGGCGAGCCTATTACTAATTTGCGGCACCTTGTTATATCTATTATCGATTTTGGTCTACGACGTCTTGCTGGCACTCGACAATATCCGGCAAGCCGAACGCCGCGAAGCTGCCTCTGAAGTGTTAGCACGTGATGCTGAGTTACAAGTTTTGCGCACCCAGATCAACCCTCACTTTTTATTCAACAGTCTCAATTCCATTAGCGCGCTAACAGCAATCGATGCAGCCGCAGCGCGGAATATGACGATAGAATTAGCGCAGTTTTTCCGGCAAACCTTGGCTTTATCTGAGAAACAAAAAATCACACTGAGCGAAGAGATCACCCTTTGTAATCATTTCCTAGTGATCGAAAAAATCCGTTTCGGCAAAAAGTTACAAGTCCACATGGAGATCGACCCGACATCCGACAATTGCTTGTTGCCGCCGATGCTATTGCAACCACTATTGGAAAATGCAATCAAACATGGCATCCGTGATTTAATCGATGGCGGTACGATCATCGTCAGCAGCAAAGTCCGTGATCCTTGGCTGTTTATCGCCATCGACAATCCCGTCGATACGCAACCAAGTCAGACTCAAGGCACAGGGACTGGACTTAAGAATTTACAAGCTCGCCTACGCACTCTCTATGGTGACAAATCACGTGTGGAATGGCGTATTACAGAGCAAACATTTCACATAGAAATAGCTCTCCCCTTAGAGCGTCTTTGATATGACATACAAAAAATGAATACAACACTACGCGCCTTAATCATTGATGACGAAGACTTAGCTCGCCGTCTGACTAAAGAATACTTACGCTCCCACAGCGATATACAGGTGGTCGCTGAATGCGAGAATGGGATCGAAGCGGTTGATGCGATTACCGAACATCAACCAGATCTGATTTTTCTCGATATCCAAATGCCCAAGCTCAATGGCTTTGAAGTTCTGGAAGCGACTGGACGCAAAGATGGCGTGATTTTTACCACTGCCTACGATCAATATGCATTGAAAGCCTTCGATCAACATGCAATTGACTATCTGCTCAAACCTTATTCACAGCAACGTTTTGACGAAGCCCTAAGTAAAGCGCGTAAATTACTTGGACAAACGAATCCGGCAGTACAAGCTCTCCTAGCACAAACCAATGCCTTGCCAGAACGTCTAACCGTTAGGGATCGCGGCCAAACGCATGTAATACCGGTGGCGCAAATCGATTACATTGAAGCGCAGGACGACTATGTGCAAATTTACTTTGCAGGAAAGTCTTTACTGAAAACCCAAAGTCTCTCAGATTTAGAAAAACAACTCGATCCTGCAGTTTTTGTGCGCATCCATCGCTCTACGATCATCCGCCTACAAGCACTCAAATGTCTAGAACGTGCAAGCAAAGATAGCTATCAAGCGGTGATGCATAATGGAATTAATCTTCCGATTAGCCGTTCTGGCTATGACCGCATCAAGGGAATGCTGTAAAGTGCTGGACTTTCGGATTTCGTCCAGCTTCAGTGACCCAGCAATATGAATATCATTATCAATCAAGCACTACGTGATTACATCGACCCACTCACCAACCAGGAATATCTGGCATTAGAACGCAGCTTACTCAAAGAAGGCTGCCGCGACGCCCTAGTTCTATGGGGAGAAACGCTGATCGATGGACATAATCGCTATGCGATCTGTCAAAAACATAACATCCCTTTTCAAACTAAACAAAATGACAGCTTTCAAAGCGTAGAAGATGTGATGTTGTGGATGATCGATAATCATCTAGCGCGTCGCAGCGTGTCGAGCTTTCAGCGCGGTGTATTGGCTTTACGCAAAAAAGAGATCATCACCACGCGACGCAAAGATAAAACCAGCAAAGAGAAAGCCGCAGAAGCAGAACTTGCTGTCAAAGAGCCTGATCCAGTCTCTGTCGAAACTCGCGACGACATCGCCAAAGTCGCGGGACTGAGCAAACCAGCGGTGGCTCAAATTGAAAAGATTCGTAAAAGCGCTACACCAGAATTAGTCGAAGCCGTACGTGCGGGTACTATTTCCATCAACACTGCAGCGACTATTTCCTCACTGCCAAGCGAACAACAGCAAGCCGCTGTCGCAGGTGGAAAGAAAGAATTGCAACAAGCAGCACGCCAACTGCGTCAAGTTCGCACGCCACGAGCTTCCAGCGAAACAACGGACTCGAGAATTGAGCCGACGCCAGGTAACACCGAGGCAGAAACAGGCAACAACTTAGCCGCGACAAGCGCACCTGCACTATCAGAGCTTGAGCGTCTGCGTGCGGAAAACCAAGCCTTGAAGGCAGAAATTGCCGCACTTAAAATGCAGCTAACTGCCAACTAGGTTTACTGTAAAAAAGTAATAAATTGAGGAAATTGGGCTTGAAATCAAGCATTTTGCCCATAATTAGGCTTAGTTTCCAAAAATCTGTATCAAACTTTTGCAGTATCAAGCCGTACTCTTATTTTAATTACCCCATACCATTGTTAGGAACATCATGACTATTAGCGTCAACGGCACCGAAATCAACGAAGCAACCATCAATGCTGAAATGGACCGTGCCCGCGCTGCTGGCCATCCAGAAGGCGAACAATTACGCGATAGCGCAATCCAAGAACTGATTTTGCGCAACTTGATGATGGCAGAAGCCGCTAAATTAGACATCAACGTCGGTAGCGAAGAAGAAATCATCGGCACCTTGTTACAGCAAGAAGTTGCTTTCGACGAAGTTGATGAAGCTGCTTGCCGTACATTCTATGAAGAAAACAGTGCTAGCTTCAAACAAGGTGAAATGGCTGCCGCTAGCCACATTTTATTTACACCCGGTGAAGGCTTGGCAGCTAGCTTAGTCAAAGCCAAGGCCGAAGGTATTTTGGCGGATCTGCAAAAGAATCCATCCGCATTCTCTACCATGGCGCGCGAGCACTCAGCATGTCCATCTGGAAAAGAAGGCGGTGCTCTTGGTCAATTTGGTCGTGGTCAAATGGTGCCAGAATTTGAACAAGCGGTATTCAACACAGAACCAGGTAATATCACACCAGAATTGATCGAAACCCAATTTGGTTATCACATCATTCAAGTCACCGAACGTAACGGTGGCGATCTGGTCAGTTTTGACGAAGTCAAAGAACGCCTGCAAGCTTATCTAACAGATATGGAAGGTCGCAAAGCAACCCATGCCTACCTCGCTAACTTAGTCAGCGCGGCAAAGATTGAAGGTTATGAATTGCCAGCTTTCGCTTAAGCAATTCGTATCCGCATCAACTTTACTGACTAAAGCGCTCCGCACCGAGGCTTTATGATCCCTAGAAAACGCACTTGGCCCACTTAAGGTATGCTTAGTGCGTTTTTTTCATCCCGATTCTAAAGGCAAATTATGACCACCATGTATTCCACGTCCGTTCCCGTCTTCCAACAAATGCTAGGTAGCCTCCAAGTGATTTTGCAAAAAGCCCAAGCTCATGCGGCAGAAAAGAAAATTGACGACCAAGTTTTTTTACAAGCTCGTTTAGCACCGGATATGTTCAATCTGATTCGCCAAGTCCAAATCGCCGCCGATTTCGCTAAAGGCGTCTCTGCACGCTTAGCCAATGTCGATCTACCAGATTTTCAAGATACAGAAAATAGTTTTGACGAATTACAGGCACGCCTGAGCAAGACTTTAGATTTCATCAGTAGCCTAACAGCAGCGCAGTTTGAAGGAAGCGAAGTGCGTGAAGTTATCTTACGCCCAGGCACACCAAAAGAGAAAAAACTAGTTGGTACAAGTTACTTATTAGGCTATGGCTTGCCACAATTTTTCTTCCATGTGACAACAGCCTACGATATCTTGCGCCATCATGGTGTCGAGTTAGGCAAGCGCGATTACATGGGCAAATATTGATTTGCCCCTTTAAAGTCTCGTAGCACAAAAAACGACAATGCCCGCCAACAATTTGGCGGGCATTATCTTTTCTATCGGAACAACTTAAACACCGTTTATCAGAAAATAAGAGCCATTCACCTTACTTTACCCTCTATTAGCTTGCATTATCTCAATTTGAAAGTATATTTCCGTGCATCGTCTATTGCTGGTAAAGAGGTGAACACATGTTTTCTCATTTTCTTGAAAAAGATGCCAACGCATTCCCCACATGCGCACCACGCAAATTCTTTGATGCCGACAATGAGGTATTTTTCAAGCGACTGCAAAAAGTGTTGCCCAATTGTTTGATTTTTCCTCACGTACAGTTGGCCGCCATCTTGGAAGCCCATGTCAGCAATGAGAAGAAGCGTCAGCTTATGCGACAAAAACTACAAGAACGTCATGTTGATTTTGGAATTTTTAATAAAGAACTAGAATTACTCTGCGTCGTCGAACTTGAGAGCAACAGCGACACGAGCAAAGATGAAGAGTACCCAACTCGCAAACTCCTCAAAAGTGCCGGTATTAAATGCATACGCTGGAGTCGTGACGCACTTCCTACTGCTGAGCAAATCTTACGCACACTAGCGCCATATTCCGCACTAGATGCACCAAAAATTGAAACCAGCATGCAAACCATTGGGAAATTATTTGCAGATGCCGACGTGCAAGATCTCGCTACATTGCAAGATAAGGCTTTTTCTTATATCGAACACGGCAATCCCAATGCACTGTCACTCGCCGCTATTCATCGAATTACGCCCGAGTGTTTTATAAAAAAAGAATACCCACACATCTGGCAAAAAATTTGCCTGTTTGCCGGTGACCCAGGTTATTTAAAAAATTATCTGGATTCCTTATTCATACAAAACCGTCCGATAAAACGCCGTGGTCTGCCGAAACATGTATCAAATGAGGTGATCGCAATACAAAGCGAGAACGCTCGCTTTGTCATTCCTAAAGAACCAAATCCTGTGTGGGATCCGACTTTTTTGCATCGCTAATTTTATTAAGTATTGTTCATATCCCTTTTTATTCAGTGCCTGAAGCAGGCTCAAAAATAGGCACCTTTATAAATAATTGAACAATCATTGTGCTCCCATGAACAAAAATGGCCTGGTCAATAAATTGACCAGGCCATTTTCACACCTATCTGCAACTGTGCGTCTTAATCTCGTCGACTCAAAAATCGGCGAATATATACATCACCGTCAATCAATCTTAAAACACAGTGCGACTACAAGAATGTTACCAAATTAGAAGTCGTAACTTCCAACTAAGTAAACACGACGCAACAATGGATCTGCGTAACGAGGATCGTAGCCAACTTGATGTCCGGATGAGTCACGCAAGCTTAGAGGAGGTTCCTTGTTAAGCAAGTTCTTCACACCCAATGTGATACGCATCGTTTTGCTGTAATTATAAACACCTTGCCAATCAAGAGTTCCATAATTACCGATTGGCAACGTCACAGTTTCAAAAGCATTAGTCGCAACGTTACGCGCCGCGGTCGGTTTATCTAAATAATGAGAAACAGCATTAACAATAATCGTATTGCTGAAGTTTCCAGTATCTAAGGTTGAACTGAAGCGTAGTTTGTTACGGAAAGTCACTGAAGCACTGACATCATTGTAAAAACCTAAGCTAGTTGTAAAGTCGTTTTTAGTACCAGGCTTGGTATAAGAAGACTCAATAACGTAGGTACCAGCCAAATTTACCGTCAAACGACCAAATGGCAATACTGTGCGACCGACGAAGTCCCAATCAATACCACTATTTTTCGATTGACCAATATTTGTACTTACGCTCTTAAACGCGTAGTAGGCTTGCGTTTCTGCAGGCGTTTTGTATGTCGTAAACAGATCCTTGAACGTCACAGGGTCAGCAAATGCTTGTGAAGCTGATACACCGCTGATCGCATCAGTGATGTGCACATTCCAATAATCAGCACCGAAGCCGAATGAACTTGTTGGCTCAAAACGGAAGCCAATTGCAAATTGGTCAGACTTCTCTGCTTTAATCGCTGCATTGCCACCAGATAATTGACTATATTGCAATTTACCTGGTTTGCAGAACTCAGTACCAGGATAAGGACAATCAAATGCGGCAGCTGTCACGCCATTCGGTACCAATGGTTGAGCCAAGGAAAGCATATCTGGTGCTTTAAAGCCTGTGCCGTATGAACCGCGGAAAAGCAAATTCGGCAAGGCTTGGTAGCGAGCAGAGACTTTATATGTACTTGAACTGAGATCTTCGCCAACAGTTTTCTTATTGAACAAGTCTGACACTGGCTTAATAAAATCATAACGAAGCGCAGCTGTCATCTCTAAATTCTTGATGACAGGAATTAACAATTCACCAAAGACACCACCCGATTTACGCTTCAATTCATATTGATTTGGAGCCGCAAAGTTGTAAATTTCTCCAGCAACAGATGCCGCTGACGGTGTGTTTTTATATTCATACTGACGCAAATCTGCACCCAAGCCTAAGCTCAATGCACCAGCAGGTAAGCGATATATTTCTCGCGAAGCGCGGAGATCAAATCCTGTTAAAGTCGTGGATGCTGTACGAACGGAACCATGAAAAATTGAATCCGCCATCAATTTACGAGTTGCCTCAGTCTGATTACCTGCTGGCTGAAATGGATCGAACAGATTCTTCGAAATCATGTCACGGAATTCTTTATCCTTAAAGTAACCGCCCACATATTTTTCATCGATGGCATTTTGGCTCCACGTCATACCACCATTTAAACTCCAGCCCGCATACTCACCTTCGGCACCGACAACAAGGTGCTTAGAGTCAGTGATCGTTTGCGAGCTACGCAGACCGAAGTCCTGCGCGCGGTAGCTTGCTGACACTGCACTCACATTTGCAGCTTGTGTCGCGCTCAGATACGGCAATACATGAGTAGCATACAAGCTTGAAGATAGCGGGATTGCCACTGGAACCGGGTTAGCTGCGATACGTGCCGTGAGGTCGTAACGAGAATACGCAACATCAGAATAGAAGGTCAAATCATCTGATGCTTTATAGCGGCCAGTTAAATACAATGAATCACGCTTACTCTCAGGGTAGATCTCGATCGTATTAGCGAAATCATACGCACAATTTTGTGTAACCGAAGTAGCTGTTGACGCATTATTTAAGCTATAAAAATTTCGCTCTGCACATTTGCCATTTTTCTTTTCATACGGATTAAATGAATACGCAGGAATAGTTGTACCGTTGGCGAGCTTCTTAAACGTCACGGAGGCATTGGCTGGCACAGCAAATGCGCTTGTACGATCGTAAATAAAGTTTTTACCTTCATGTGAGAATGGAAGATAAGCCGTGCTTCCGAAATCACGCTCAGTAGCAGAAAGCTGACGCTGAACATCATGACGAACCGACATCAACACATTAAAACGATCTGTATCGATATCACCAAAACCATAAGTGGCGCTAACATAGCCAGACTTCCCTCCACCTTCGAGCGGAACCATAGCACTACCAGTAACATTACCACCTTGTTGGTTCTGTTTCAAAACAAAATTGACCACACCAGCGATCGCGTCTGAACCGTACAAAGCTGAGGCACCATCGGTCAAGACTTCAATTCGATCAATCGCGCTCATAGGAATTGAGTTCAAGTTCACAGTCGAACCTGACCCGGTCGGGGCGATACGACGACCATTCAACAAGACCAATGTATAGCTGGAACCGATATCATGAATATTTGCGGTAACGATACCACCAGAATTGGAACCAACAGCGATATCAGCGATCTGGAAACCTTGCATTGCTGGAAGATTTTGAATAACTTCGGCAACATTTGTCGCACCAGTTTTGGCCAATTCTTTTGCTGTGATTACCTGAACTGGCAATGAGCCTTCGGCTTGAATTCGTTTAATACTTGAACCAGTAACTTCGACGCGCTGTACCTTCGCCACCGGCTCTTGCGCTTGCACTACTGACACGAAACACATACTAACCGCGACTGCCATTGTGGAGCGTCCAAGGTGCTTTAGGGTAAATTGATTATTTTTCATAAAATGCCTTATCAAGATATTTGCAAAGAGAACGGATAATTATCAATGCATTTGTTACGTATGTTTAGAGCCACGTATAGTGCTCTTAATTTTTTGGTTTCTGCATTTAAATGAATTTAATGCGATAACTCTAATTTAGTTTAGTTACTACAGTTTTCCCTCGACAATCAATTAAGACTTGATCAGTAGTGTCCTATACCATAAAAAACTGGGGTCTGACGCGATCAGAACCATCATCTAAGTCCGTAAAAAAGCTCGAAATTATACAGGTGGCGATGAGATCATTTCGACACACTGGATGTCAACTTAAAATAAGAAATTTAGCATGAAAAAGAATTTTTTCGCGAAAAAACAACAATTTTTCACAATATCGAAAAGCGGAGGGGGCTAGGTTTACCAAAGCAGAATAATTGTCGACCAAGGCTGAGCATCATCACTTATCTGTTTATATTGATGTCCGCCAAATACGCTTCCAAAATGAAATAAATTATCTTTGCGATAAAATAAACAATTGAAATTTGTCTGAGTTCACATCAAAACAATATTTAAGAATACTTGATTTAAACAAAATAAAGTAATAAAAATACTACAAATCAGGCACCAACATATGGCCCAATTTGCTCGCCTTGGTGGCTAGATAACGTTCATTATAAGGATTACGCGCGATGATCAGTGGGATTTGCTCTTCCACTTTGACTTGCATATTTTGAAGTGCAGAAATTTTACGTGGATTGTTCGTCATCAACTTAACGCTAGTAATCCCTAAATGTTTTAGCATAGGGTCGCATAAGGTGTAACTGCGCAAATCGGCGGCAAAACCTAATTGTTGATTCGCCTCAACCGTATCAGCACCATCATCTTGCAAATGGTAGGCTTGAACTTTGGCCAGTAAACCAATGCCTCGCCCCTCCTGACGCAAATACAAAATCACACCACGGCCTTCTGCGGCAATTTTTTGCATCGCCAATTCTAATTGCGGACCACAATCACAACGCTTACTAAACAAGGCATCGCCAGTCAGGCATTCGGAATGAATACGTGCCAACACCGGCGCTCCATTTGCAACATCACCCAAAGTTAAAGCGACATGCTCCTTACCAGTTGCAGGCTCAATAAAGGCGTGCATAGTAAAGTTTGCCCACGTGGTCGGCAAAGCACACGAATCCACATATTCCAATGCCTGTTGTTCCGAATTTACAGGCAAATCCATACTCGACATAGTTTTCTCACTTAGGACTGCGGGCACTTACAAGTCTTTGATCAATAAGCCATTAAACCCTGAACTGAATCAGCTTTTAACATTGGCCAATTGACGAAAAATCCTCATTAAATACCAAAAGCAAGAGTATAAACGACTCAGGGCAACTCAGTGGATACTTGGTTTGAATCAACACGCAAACTGCTCACAAAAAACTGAAAGAACGTCGATCGAAAAATAATTCATATCAATTAAAATTGTCTTTCATGAATTATTTTTTCCATGATAAGCTGCCGTACTATCAAAAGTAAGAATCAATTTTGAGCAAAATTACATACCAATTTCTTATGTACCGATTTATATTCTTAGTACTCATTAGCCTAATGCACAATATCCATGCGCAAGAAATTTATAAATGGAAGGATGCCGAAGGGAAAATCCATTTTGGGGACCGTTCAAAAGCTCCTGTCGTGAGTAAAAAAGTCGACATCAAAGTCAAAGAAGTGAGTAAAACAGAAATCACAAATCAGGCAACTCTCACGACAACTACAGCGCCCAAACTGGCACCCGAAAAGAAAGTCGGCGGTATTGAGCTAAGCAAAATCAATCCAAAGTGCAAAACCATTATCGAAGAAATCGAGAAAATACCAATGGGTATACCGTGGCATGCACAATACAATGAGTTCAATCAGTTGTGTCCCGGAATTGCTTGGCAATGCAATGTATATGAACGAACTCCTGAAAAAAATCTATGTGGCTGGATTGAACGTACCAGTAACAATATTCTCAGTAAAAGAACCTATCAATAATCACTCGACGCAATGACATAATCTACCTGAGACATATAGTGCTCAGGAGCAGCTTCAAAATCGCTACGCTTAATAACACTAGCTGCGTCCAACATCAAATCTGTGGCAAGTACGCCATCTAAGTGATCAATTTCATGCTGCAATAATTCAGCGATTCGGCGTTCGAGCTTCTCCCATGTTTGTGTCACACCTTGTTCATTCAGGAACTGGACTGAGATGGAGGAATGACGACGTAACTTTACCAACAATTCTGGAAAGCACATACAGTCGTCCCACATGGTAAATGTCTCAACACTGCGCCAAGTAATGATGGGATTAATCATCGTAAATGTAGCAACCCCCAGATTCAAGGCGATGAATCGTTTCGCTATACCCAGTTGCGGTGCTGCGATACCGCGCCCGAAGCCATGCTTTTGTCGAAACTCTTCGAGCGTCGTCTTGAGTATCTGATTCTCTTGTATGAACTGCGGATCTTCAAGATCTGCCACAGGAGTACAAATTTGCCGAAGCCTTGTGTCACCTAGTCTTAGAATTTGAGGGCTCATAGCTCTAATTTCCCATATCACTTCGCTTGCGCATCAAACTCAGCAACCGCATTCAATATCTCAACACAGCTAACATCTTGCATATTCACGCTGTATAAGGCATTCGGATTTTTCAAACGAATATCGCGAAAAATCGTCGGACATTGTTGCTTAATAATGTCTAAAGCAGCATGGAACTTAACATCAGTAAAGCGCATTCCGAACCGCTCTTGCATATCGATAAATAATCCGGGGACATCGGCGCAATTGATATTCGAGAAATTGACATTTACCATCACATCCGCTTGCCGCAATTTAATCTTAGACGTACTTCCTGGACAAGCTATTTCGGCTTGTTGCAAAACCTGTTTCAGTGGAAGATTTTTCGCTTGCAGACTAATTTGATTATTGCTTGTTGTATTGATCCAAGCATAGGCGGCTGTCGTCATCATCAAGCTCATTAGTAGCATGGCGCTAATTGATTTTTTTACAGAATCTGCACTATTCTTTTTAGTAATAAACAGTCTTTGAATGCGGTGCTTTAACATATTCTTTCCTCCGGTCATGGCGATTTTTGTTGAGAAATGCGCGTGCATTTCAGCGAAGTGCTGCAAAGTTTTTGCATACAAGATGCGATTGCTACAAGCGCTCACGGCGATATCGTCGCAAGCATTTTCACGTTCTTGATCAAGCCGAGCACTGATCCAAAACACAAAAGGATTAAAGAAGTAAAACACTTTAATGAGATTTTGCACATTCGCGATCAGCACATCATGCCTTCGAATATGCGCTAACTCGTGCAAAACAATGACTTCAATCTGCTGTGGACTCATACCCAGTAGTAGGCTGGCAGGCAACAACAGCATGGGTTTGAAGTAACCAATCACACAAGGCACTGCCACTTTATGGGTGATACAAAATTGTATGGAATGGTGTATTCCTAGCTTCACCGCTAGTTCAGAAAACGTTCTTCGCCATGGTTCTGGAAGCGCTTCTATATGCACTTTTTTCAAAACATGGTTGCAACGCCAACCCCACATGTGGAAGAGCAGTGCAATGAATAAACCGAAGCTCCAAATAACGATAATTTGCAACAGATGATGATTAATATAGCTACTCAATTGTGCCAACCAATTCGCTTCATTGCTAATTGGTATATACATACTCAACTTTACAGAGTCACCCGAACCTAAACTTAATCTCAAAGGGCCATGACGAAAATAATGAAAGAACGTGAGCACGCTGAGAACAAGACAAGCAACCATGCCAAACCCATACCAGCGACCACGCCAATTAGCGTCTTGAACAGAAGCAGCGTTAGCAATCAAGGCTACGAAACCGGCGACCAATCCTGCCTGCCAAATCGAATGCACCAAACTCCAAACCAGTGCGTGCAAAACATCGATACCAATCACATTTATCAGGCGATTCATTTGTCCGACTCGATGTTTTGCAAAAACGCTTTGATCTCAGCTAATTCAACTTGAGAGATTTTCTTATCCGCGAATAGCCGCATCACCATATTCGATTTAGAACCACCAAACGCCGTTTGCAAAAGGCGATCGACTAAGGAAGTTTGTGTTTCGTGCTGCTGTTCCAATGGAAAATAAATATGACTCTTGCCGTCTTTTTTACGTCCCAGCAAACCCTTCTGTTCCATGATCTGCATGGTCTTTAAGGTCGTCGTGTAACCAACTGGACGAAGCTTGCAAAGCTCGTCATTCACCGCTTGGATTTTGCTCTCGCCTAGACGCCATAGGATGGCAAGGATTTCTAGTTCGGATTGCGTCGGATTAGCCACTGGTTTGCTCTCTTTAATTTGCTTTAAACAATCTACGAAGGTTTTCGTAAATATATACGAAGATCTTCGTATTTTCAATATTAATATGTTTGCTGATAGATACAAAAACAACACGAACGACAAGCAAAGCTAGAATTGAAGCCTAAACACCGCGCAACTCAAGCCTTCATTTCAAATGAGAAATCAGATAATTCGTACATCGGCGCACATCTTGTCTGCGCTTATGTCTATCGACTTGCTGCATTTGTATTTTTCGGCTAATCGATTTCAACTCATTGATGGAAGGAAGACCATGCTAGTCGAACGCGAAGCTGAGAGCTGCTATTTAGGACAATTTATTCCACTCCAATACCATCACAATATGTTGATGGATGCGAACCGTATGGACAACTTCAAAGCGGCGATACAACGCCAAGTCTTTGATGGTGCCAAAGTATTGGAACTAGGTGGTGGCACTGGCGTGTTATCTTGGTTTGCTGCGCAATCAGCAGCAAAAGTCTATTGTGTCGAATTTAATCCGGATATGGTGGCGGAAGCACGTCGATTGTTGTCGATGAATCGTCATGGTGATCGGGTCGAAGTGATTCATGCCGACGCCTTTGAATATGTACCGCCAGAACCAGTCGATTTCGTGATTTGTGAAATGATCCATGTCGCTATGCTGCGTGAAAAACAAGTCGAAGTGATTGAAAATTTCAAACAGCGTTATGCTGCAGCATTCCCAGGTGAGCCCATGCCGGTGTTTATACCAGAAGCCATTCTAATGGCTGTGCAGCCTTTACAACAACGCTATGATTTCTCGGGCTATCAAGCCCCCATCATTCAATTTCAACTAGGTGGTGTATTTACGGCTGATACAGTAGAGCTAGCGCCACCAGCGTTATATTCGATCATCGACTTTACCCAAGCGAATGATGTGTGGATCCATTGGGACGGTCAAATTGCCATCGAACAAAGTGGGCAACTGAGCGCCTTACGGTTTATTACTAAAAATATTCTTGCCATCGTTAGCGAAACCAATTCCACCATCGATTGGCTTAATCACTATATGGCTCTGCCGCTCAAAACGCCAATGAACGTAGTCGCGGGCGATGTACTCAATATTAGTTTTCAATACCGTACTGGTGGCTCTATCGACTCCTTACAAAACAACATGAAAGTGAGCATTGAAGCCAAGATACCGCAACGCCAATCACAGCTAAGTATGGCGATGGCACCATAAAAAATACAAGCTAAAACATATTACATCTCAAAAACAGCGTCTTAACCACGCTGTTTTTTTACTTCCTAAACAACATTAAGGAATAATTATCCAGTGTGATTCAGGATCATCACATTTAAGACATGCACAAAATACTTTTCAGTATAATCCTTGCTTCCCTATTTGCCTTTCAGGCTTTTAAATCCGGCGTTGCAAATATTCCCTACCGTGCCCATGAAAACCACTTATTGTATTTGTCTGATCACTGTATTAGCGTTATTGAGTTTTTCTGCGCATGCGCAGATGCGTAAATGCGTTACTAGTTCAGGAAAATCTGTTTATACCGATCAGCCATGTGCCGCTAAAGTGGGAGAAAAATCAACAGAGGTGAAAGATAGTGAGTTACTCAAAAAAGTGAGCTCAATTAACAGCCAGCGCGAACTGGCGAAAAGTTGTTGGGTCTTATCGCATCGTGATTCGCAATGCGACACCACGGTCAATCACGAACTCCGAACCGTATTTAAGGAAAACTGTACACTTCCCATCAAGCAGTTCGAAAAAGATCAGGATACGGAAAGACAACGACCACGCCGTAACTATGAGCGCGAACGTGAACCAGAGCGTGATGGTGATGATCTTGAATATGAACACCGCTACACACACAAAAGCCGCGCCGTCTTGCAGTGTGAGTCGCTAGAAAAAAATATGTGGGACTTTTTAAAACTCAATTTTGGCAAAAAAATCTCGGAGCAAGATGCTAAAATCATCAACTACAAATTGAAAATTTTGCCTACACACGATCAAAAGAATTGGCGTGAATACTGACATCATTTAAGAACAGTGTCTCTGCTGGGTATCAGTTACGATCATTCTCAGCCTTCATACGATTGCCATACACGGCCCCCTTAAACACCAGTAAGTCCCCACTCCCGGCGCGGTTTGTACATCAATCTCGCCGCCTAAAATTTAACTGGCGATATTGTAAGCAACATGCATACCGAGGCCGAGGCCGAGACCGAGACCGTTGCCGCCTTGGCCCAGCCAATGTCCTTTAAGTAAACCATCAAAATCGGATAAACTCTTTTTTATTTCTTTCTCGTTAAAAAGAAGTGGTTAATTCCTAATGCTGTGCAGTTGAGCCTAATTCCACGTATCGTCATTTCCGCGAAGGCGCGACGTAAAAGCCTAAAGACACTTGATCCGTGCCTTCGCAGGGGTGACGCCTCGATATTTTGAGCTTAACTGAACAGCATTAGTGCTTCATCCCGGTATCATTTTTAATTTTTTTTAGCTTGTTTTACGTATACATCCTCCCACAATGACACGCAAACTCATCATCATTTTATGTGCCCTTGGCATCGCCTATTACAGCGTACAGATTTACGGATTGCGAGATCGCATTTCTTTAACCAGATCTGCACCGACTAAGCAAGAAAAAGCACCGCAAAAAATGCAGTTCACTTTTACGATGGAGTCGACTGATGTAGATTTAGTGGAAACTTGTCGGCAGTTGTTTAGAGACAGTGATAAAACACAATTAAGTGTGCATCCTGACGACAGCAAAAAAGCAATACTAACCGTCGTACGCAATTTTTCTTCAACGGCATTACAAGACGCGATCGATTTAAACAAACAATTAAAGAACAAAGCTTGTCTGCAAAACGACAGTGATACGTTCGCGATTAAGGTACTTAATTCGCCAAGCTCAGTTCAATAAAAAAGCGCAAGGTTTTGGCATTCTCTGCCAAAACCTTGCGCTTTATTTATTGTTTGAATTTACTTCAAGCGTGCTGCAACAAATTCCTCCATCACGGCCTGACGTAAAATTTTTGCGGGCACCAAACCTTGTGCCAGGACGAAATCATTAAATGCCTGACGGTCGAATTTCTTACGTAGTGCAACTTCCGCCGCTTGACGCGTTTCCATCAATTGCTGATAGCCATAGAAGTACGAAGTCGCCTGACCTGGTGCGCGGAAGGTGTAACGCTGCATCTCTTGCTTTGCCATACCTTCGGACAAACCAACCTCATCCATCAAGAAAGATTGCACCGCTTCTGGCGTGATCTGACCTAAGTTCACCATAGGATCTAAAAAGGCACGAGCGGCTCTTTGGGCGCGGGCTTGCAAGGCAAACAGTTGTCCATCTGTCGGTTCAAATGGCTGCATTTCTGCTTCTGCATACAAAGCCCAGCCTTCTACGTTCACGCTATTAAAAGCAAACACGCCACGTGCAGTGGATACACCGGCTTCGATCATTTTTGCAAATTGCAGTTCATGACCAGGACGTGCTTCATGTGCGGTTAAAGTCCAAGTTCCTGCTTCATGGGTGAAATCATCAAAGCGCAAAACCTTACCACTAGGGTCTGCTGGCATACCGGTCGTCAAGACGAATTCACCATATTCGCCAGTGTTGCCAATCAGGCGTGGCGGGCTCATATGTGGTGCTGGTTGTTGCGCGTTCTCTGCGTCAGTTGCCAAACGAATTTTAGCTTTGCGATCTGGTAGTGAGACGATTTTTTCCTTACGAATGCTTGCCTCAATCTCCGCCAAGCGTGCCTCATACAAAGGCATCACCTTGTCTTTTTCGATCTGATCTTTCTTAAGTTCACGAATCACTGCGCGATAATCCGCGTCGGGCAAATTGCGTTCTTTTGCTAGGATGCGCGCGGTAATCACCATCTGATTGCGAATTTCCGCGAAGGAAGTTAAGGCCTTTGCGATTAACTCTTCTGGCTTGATATCAACACCGTATTGACGCAAATTGTCGGCGTACACTTCGGCTGGTAATCGATGATCGGTACGCGCACGAGGTATCACTTCACTCTTTACCATCGCGTTATAGGCAGTCAATTGCTGTTCTAGGGCGGCAAAGCTTTTTTCCCAATCTTTCAAACCACTTTTCTCCAACATGGTTTTCATACCAGCGATCATGGTTGGTGATTTGCTCAAGACTTGTTCGACTTCAACTTTATACGGGCCGATTAATTTGGGATTGGCTTTCAAACGCTCTTGCATGCGCTCTTTGGTCAACTCAGTAATCGGGCGGTAGCCCTTAGTCAAGCCGACATACTTATTCAAACGTACCAACATAGTCTTTTGACGCTCTGCTGGAATACGTGGATCTAAAGTCTGGCGCATCACACCAAAGATCATCGAAGTGACATCGACGAATGGCATAAAGTGCTTGCGAGTAAGCGCTTCGGAGCGCATGAAGTCCTCTGCGCTACCAATCAAAATTTGTAAATCTTGCTTTATCTTTGGATGCGTTTCGGTTTTTAAACGCTTTTGATATTCGGCGATGATTGCTAATGCTTCTTTATTTTTGGCATCGAATAAATCGCGTGACATGTCGGTGATTTGTTCATCTAAGCCATCCACGCCCAAAGCACCTGCACCTTCTGGTGCATATTTACCCATGAAATTTAAGAGCAATTTGGCATTTTCATTGCTCTTTTTGACCCAAGCTTGTTCCACTACAGTTTTCGCGGCAACCGCTGGCGCAGTATCGTGTGGCGCTGCCGACACGGTGCTGACCGCACCCAAAGCCAATGCACTGATCAGTGCACGTACCATTATTTTTTTCATCATCGTCTTCTCACATTCGTTCAATAGGAATTGGCTAAACTTATGCATTAACTGAATCTCACGATCCAGACGCAGACTTAGGAGTATCCATTTCGATGCGGTTTTACGCAAATGTAAAAAGACGAAAGGTAAAATGAGTCGCCTGAATTACCCAGATCAAGACATGAAACACACAAATCAGGCGACAACATTCAATCAGCGGCGCTTAAGCCAAGTGTTAAAGATCAACAAGGCGATTGCGGTCATGACACCAATTGCAGCAAACAACAGCCACATTAAAAGTGGACGATTCATGTCTTTAGCAATTGCGGTATAAGCCCAGCCCGACAGCAGACCCGCAAACAAATTACCCAACGCCATCGAGACAAAGTAATAACCCATATACATCGCGGTTTTACTCTTAGGCGCAATCGCTGCGACATATTCCTGACTCTTAGGCGAGGCAATCATCTCACCAATCGAGAAGACAACAACCGCCATCACCACGGTCGTACCACCGATGGCCAAACCTGCACTTACACTGGCACCTAAGCCACACAAAGCAATTCCAGCGCTAAGAACGACTGTTCCAAATACTAAAATCGGCAAAGCACGCCAGCGTTGAATATAGGCGCTGATCGCGATCTGGCATAAGACGATCAAACCGAAACCAACATTGATGATGTATTCAGGATTCACTTGTCGATATTGCGTCGCCCATTGTTCAGCAAGCGCTGCTGGTAAAACACTGCCTTGTTGGATCGCAAGTAGGCCAGTCCGCAAAACCTCATCTGGCACCATCACTTTATAGTTGACCAAGTCAAACGCCAATTGTTTTAATGCGACCGCATCCATGCCCGCATGATATTTTTGTGCCAGCGCCGGCAGCGCACCGCTCAATTGTTCGAGATTCACCCCGGCTAGAAATTCGACCGAAGACGGAGCAAATTGCTGCAAAGCGAGCACCAAATCTTTGGTATCGACAAAATCTCGAATAAACACCGGAAGCGTAGTGAATAATTGGAAGTACACGACCCAAAAGCCAGTCAATATCAACAAATACAAAACGAAAGGAATATTCCCAACTTCGACCTTTTGCATATACCAGGCTGATGATTGAGAATTCTTAATCAATGCTGTCCAAGCAAAATTAAGTGCGACCCACGCCGCGACCCCCATCAGATAATAGTGAAATCCAATACCCATGCGTGTTGTCACCATCAAAGCGATAATGGCCGGCACCACCATTAAGGCTAAACGCCCATTACCGAGCACTTCCTGCGCTTCCAACAAAACCAATTTCAAACTGCGCTGATCTTTGCTGGCATCGTGTTCAGGTTCCTTATAGAAAAACAGGGCAGGAATAAAGTTAATGCCTATCCAAATCGCCGACATCACAAACACCAAATCCCAACTCACCGCACGCACATAACCGGCGATAAACGGGCCGATAAAACCGCCAATATTCACCATCGTATAAAACACACCGAAACCAAGCCCACGATTAGTGTCGTCGGTTGAGCGTCCTATGGTGCCGACTACCACTGGCTTAAAACAGGCAGCACCGACCGCGACTGCTAAGAACACCATGAAAAACGCCCAGAAACTATGCACTTGCCCGAGCATGTAGTAAGACGGGCACATGATCGCAAAGGAGATCAGGAACATGCGGCGATAGCCAAATCGGTCTGCTAATGCGCCGGTAATCACGGGTAGTAAATAGAGTAAAAACGGGATCATGCCTTGCAAGAAACCGCGCTCTTGATCGCTAAATCCCAAGCCACCTTGGGCTGTTGGGCTGGTGATGTAGAGTGAGGATAGTGTGAAGAAACCGTACCATGCGAGACGTTCGAAGATCTCCATGGTGTTGGCTACGTAGAAGGCTCGGTGGAATGGGTTGCGTTTGATGGTGGTCATATTGTTGTCTCTTGGTTTTTTGGTTTTTTGGTTTTTTGGTTTTTTGGTTTTTTGGTTTTTTGGTTTTTTGGTTTTTTGGTTTTTTGGTTTTTTGGTTTTTTGGTTTTTTGGGTTTCTAAATATTTTTTCGGATTTTTTTACGTTCACAGGTCGGGGGTGGCCCGACAGCCACTCCCTTTCTTTGCTTCGCCAAAGAAAGGGAGCAAAGAAAGGCGACCACGCTGCCACTGCCCTTCGGGTTCCCAATTGTGCATGACAAAAAATGGGAAATTGTCGAAACTCGCTGCGCTCAAACAACGACACTTTCTTTATCCATTTTCTGTCATGCACAATTGGCAGTGTCAGAAGTGGATGAAGGTCAAAATCAACAACAAGATCAAAAGCAACGGCAACATCAAAACAATCAGTATCGACGGATATTCACTTTTCTAATAGCAGCTGTAGGTCGTTGTTTTTGACTTTGTTTTTGACTTTGTTTTTGACTTTGTTTTTGACTTTGTTTTTGACTTTGTTTTTGACTTTGTTTTTGACCCACCTCCGTTTGAGACGATGTAATTTGTGCTTCACAAAAAATGGATAAGAAAGTGTTGTTGTTTGAGCGAAGCGAGTTTCAACACTTTCCCATTTTTTGTGACGCACAAATTATGCTGAAGCGTAGCGTAAGCACCCGAAGGGCGAGTCTACGGTCGCCTTTTTTGGGTTACCTTTTTTGGCGAAGCAAAAAAGGTAACTGGCTGTCGGGCCACACCCGACCAACAGACCGCAAAAAAACAGCAACAGAAAAACCAAAAACAAAAACAAACTACCCCAAACTATCCAACACCAACTTAGCACAAATCAAATCACTCAAAGCCGTCCCAACAGACTTAAACAATGTAATCTCAGAAGCATCACGCCGAGAAGATTGACCACGTCGACACAACTCCGCCAAATCCCCCTTCACATCGCCAGCAGAAAACACACCCTCACTAATTGGAATCAGCAACTCCCCCGCTTCCTTCAATACATTCGCACGATAATCAACATACACCGAAGAACGCGTCACCAAAGCTGTATCGCATTCTCGTCTATCGCTGCTGTGATTACCAAGCAAATCCACATGACATCCTTCGGCAACATCTTGACCGAACACCAAGGGCTGCGATGCTCCTGTAGCACTGACGATGATATCAACTTGCCGCATTGTCGCAGCTAATTGATCTGTACCGCTAAAACCTACATGAGGAAAAAGACGACGTAGAGTTTGCAGTAAATTCTGTACCTTTTCAGAATTGCGTCCCCATACCACCACATGCGAAATTGCATGTTCAGCCAGATGCGCCTGCACAAGAGGGATTGCCAAATTGCCCGTGCCTAGCAAAAGCATCCGCATCGATTCCGGCCTAGCTAAATAACGACTGGCCAAAGCCGACACAGCAGCAGTACGCCAATAGGTAACCGTGGTACCGTCTATCATCGCCAATGGCTGTCCATCGGCACGGCTAAACAACAAAATTTTTGAGAACAATGTCGGTAACGATTGGCTGCCATTATCGGGAAAATACGTAAACGCTTTAACCCCGACCACGTCCTCATTCCAAGCGGGTAATACCGCAAACCCATCATGATTACTGGCGTCTTCGGATAGTGAAAACACCTGCCTTTGCGGCATGCCAAAATCTTGTTTAAAGCCAGCATCTAAGGCATTGATCAAGCGCGGGAAATCAAGTGCTTGATTCACTTGCTGGGAATCGATAATCTTCATAATTTATAGCGGTAGTTCAAAATGTTTAGGGGCATGCGTGAGAAATTCAAAACCGTTCTCAGTGATCAACACATCATCCTCAATACGCACCCCACCATACTGCGGAATATATATACCAGGCTCTATCGTCACGACATAATTGCTCATCAAATGTTCACGACACACTGGACTGATAAAAGGTTGCTCATGCAATTTAATGCCTAGGCCATGTCCCAAGCCGGGGCCGGCAAACTCGGCAAAACTGGAAGCTTGCAGCACCGCAGCAGAAGCCGCATTGACCTCCACCGCCGCGACGCCATTACGCAATAAAGCGAAGGCTGCCTGCTGCGCTGCACTGACCGTATCAAACATGGCTTGTTGTTGAGAGTTCGCCCGACCAGCGACAAAGCTGCGTGTCATATCCGAACGATAGCCATTCACCACAGCACCAAAATCGAGCACGATCAAATCGCCTTCTTGTAAGCGTCTCTGAGACGGAATGCAATGTGGCAAAGCAGAGCGTGCGCCAAAACCCAAAATCGTCACAAATGACAATCCTTGTGAGCCACGCTTTTGCATTTGATAATCCAGCTCTAATGCCAGTTCAGCTTCGCTGGCACCAATTCGTATTTGCGGCAACAGGTCAGCTAAAGCTTGATCTGCAATGCGCGCAGCCGCTTTGATCTGGGCAATTTCCCACGCATCCTTTTTCTTTCTTTGCTGCTCTAAAGCGCCCCGACTTGGCGTGAAAGTAGCATGCGGATTATCCTGCGAGATCGCACTCCACATGCCAACACTAATGTGTTCGGCTTCGAACCAGACATGGTGTGCTTTTTCACTCTGCAAAATCGCGGCAATCGCTAGTCCTAAGCTTTGCTTATCTCGATCACGACAAATGACTTTTGTCGGAAGGCAGTCACTCACACATTCGTCCTCGGCTTGCTCAAGGAAACGGTAGTCGGTAATCAAATACAAATTCGTCTGCGTCACCAAGCCATACGCGGCTTCACCGCTATAGTTGTAGAGATAACGTAGATTATCCAGCGAGAAAATCAAAGCAGCGTCTTGTCTTGCATTGGCCATCTGCTGACGCAGGTCTTGTAGGCGTTGGGCAAATTGGGCTTGTAGGGGCGTATTCATGCTTATCTATGCAATCGTCGTGTAAAATTCATCGAAACAAAAAACCATGTTGAAGCGGATCTTCGGGATCAATATAAAAGGTGTTTTTTCCTGTCACATGCGCATTTCCCTGCACTCGTGGAATCACGGCTTTGTGATCACCATACTCAAGCGTGCTTTGTACCGAGACTTGAAACTGCGAGCCCAAAATACTTTCTATCGTCAATGCTTGTCCAATCTCAAGCTGACCACGCGCATGCAATATGGCAGCTTGTCCCGAAACACCGCTCCCAGTCGGGCTTCGATCCAATTCACCCTCTGCAAATATACAGACATTGCGACTATGAACGCCAGGCGTATCTGACGGTGCCGAGAATATCGTGCCGTATAAAAAGCTAAGATCGCTCTCAAATGGATGAACGACTTCAATACTAGCCATCACCGCTTGTTTGATGCGACGACCAAGATCAATGATCTGTCGATGATTCTCTGCCTGCAAGGACAAGCCTATCGTGGTGGCATCCACATAAGCGTAAAACGCCCCGCCATAAGCCAAACTATAGTTCACAACACCGATCCCTTTGACCTCGACTTGCTGATCTAATGCTGCAACAAAGGACGGCACATTATCAAAATAGATGCCTTGTATCCCGTCTTCATTGAGCTCCGCATAGGCATGGATTTGCCCGCATGGCACATCAATCTTAATGGAAGTTCGTGGCATCGTAGTCGCAACCACGCCCGCTTCAATCGCTGTTTTGGTTAAAGCAATAATGGCATGACCGCACATCGTGCTATAGCCCTCATTGTGCATAAACAGCGCACCGAAATGACTATCGCTACGCTCCGCTGGTGTAATCAACGCGCCATACATATCTGCATGCCCACGGGGTTCAATCATTAATGCTGTGCGCAAATGATCGTGATTTTCTAGACAGTCGCGCCGCATCGCTAAGATGCTGGTACCAGATAGTTTAGGAAAGCCACCAGTCACAATTCGCAATGGTTCACCGCCGGTATGACAATCCAAAGTCGAGATTGTCAGCCAATGGGAAGGCGCTCGCCAGTCGCCAAATCCTCTGGCTTGTGCAGCGCTGCCATCTTGCCCATCGCTGGCACTATTTTGAAATTGATCGCTCGTCATTTTTTGTCCGTATAAGGTTTTCTGTCTCAGCAATGTCAGCAATATACAATAAAACCGCCAAAATATTCACACGATATATGTTGAATATATTTATAATTAATGTGCATTTTACAGCTTTTTTTAAAAAACCTAAGGATGAATTCACCGTGCCTAACACACGCAAACCCAAATCTCCACCGCCTACCCTGTCAGTTGGCTTTAATCTAGTCCTTAGCCTACTATGCGCAAGCGTCAGCATGAACAGCCATGCCCAAATCAAACAGCAACAGGAACTAAAAGCCCCACCATCACTAAGAGCGGTCGAACAAATTTTGTCACGAATTCACGTCTGCAGCGACACCTTGAGCTTACGTTCCGAGGCCTTGAGCGATGACCAAGAACAAGCTGCCTGCCAACAATTAGGTCAATTAGAGAAAAAATTCCATCAGCTATTTGCGGGCAATGGCAAAACCCTAGCACCCGTCAAGCATGACAACAACCAATCTTTACGAGCAAACATTTATCGCAACAAAAACAGCTTTGCTGAACAAGCGGGCATGCATTTCAATATGCCCGTTAACAATGGCGGTATGTATTTGGAGGGCACACCTGAACGAACTGGCAATCATGCTGAGTTTATCGCCTACCAAAGAGAACAAGGAGCAGTCCATAATTTAGGGCATGAATACATCCACTATTTAGATGGTCGATTCAATCTGTACGGCGACTTCTGCGCCAATTTACATGACTCGCATGCCGCCCCAGAAAATTGCCCAAAACCCGCGCCACAAACGCCGTATTTAGTATGGTGGGGAGAAGGTCTGGCGGAATACATTGCCCATGGCAACGAGCATGCGACCGCCATCGCCATCGCAGCAAAAAAGACCTACCGTTTGAGCGAATTATTCGACACTGGCTATGAAAAAAATAATGACAGCGCCCGCATTTATAGCTGGGGTTATTTGGCGGTACGTTTTATGTTGGAACGCCATCGCGATGAAATTGATCGGATGTTGAGTTTTACACGTGTTGGCGACTATCCGCGTTATCAAGCTTTGGTGAGGAGTTGGGGGGCTTCTTTTGATGCTGAGTTTGCGGCTTGGTTGGAGAGTGTTACTGGGAAATGACGATCCATATTTACGATAGGTTAAGAGCTATAACGTGCGAACACATTTTTCCCACCCTACGCACTGACGAAAAAAATCTACAGCCCCCGACACTGATAGTTACCCCCTTGTCATTTGAATTGTCATTCCCGCGAAGGCGGGAATCCAGTGGCGTAAAAGCCTAAAGACACTGGATCCCTGCCTTCGCAGGGATGACGCCACAATGTTTTTACCTTAACTGAACAGCATCACTCTTGCCCCCAGGCTTCTGTCACCCTCAAGGCAACTTACACTCAGGCTTAATGATGTCATGCCTACACTTCAACGAATTCGGTTTTCAGTCTTCGATGGAAACGTGAATACCACCGCGAGGTAAATAACCCCAGCCATTTCCTACGCGAAAAATCGCTCCATCATAGTCAAGCTCAATTTGCATCTCTGCCGCTGGGCATTCAGGACCCGCTTTGATTTTCGCAATAGTCTGAGGGGATTTGAATAGCGTCACAACGCCAAAGCCTGCTTTTTTGCCACTAAAACATTGGATGAAAAATTGTTGTCCTTTGCTATTCACCGTGACGACTAAATTTATTTTGTTCTTCATCGTCGTTTCGTTCCCGTGCGTGTCTGTATTCGTCACATTGCTATAGGTACCGGACAAAGGTGTGTCCGATGCGCCAGCAGGAATAGCTAACAGCAGCAAAGTCGGTAGAAGATAACGTTTCATATTGATTGACCAACTAGTAGCAATTATCCGCCACAGCGGAAACGCAAAAATAAAAAACCATGGAGTATTGTGGAGGAATCACTTTAGGGAACTGCGCCAACAACAAACCCGCTACGGATGGAATTGTATGTGAACAACTAGCTTGATAGCTAGTAGATTGGCAAGTCAATCCATTAATTTGTGCGTGCTAAATTTCTAAACTTAATCGTTTCCCTCATCGCACTCAAAAAAAAGAGCTGGTCGATTAAGAACCAGCTCTTTTCATTCTTCTTTTCCAAGCAAGTTTTTGACGACTAGTTGGCAAGGCTCAGCATCAACTTACTCAGCAAATTCCGTATCCATCGGTGAATACCAAGCGTCTTTCAAAGCACCAACTTGTACGTCTTTGAATTCTGGACGTGCTGTCATCCAAGCTTTCAAGGCTTCACGATCTGCGTCTGTCGTAGAACCAGCGCCAAACTTGCAGACGAAACCTGTCGTCAACCAACCGCTCAGCGCTAAGTCACGTGGTTCGATCAATTCTTCTAAGAAGGTGTGAATGAGTTGCGCTTCTTCGTCAGAGTTCAATTCTTTGGTTAAATCAGCTTTGTATTCAAAACCGAACTCTTGAAACTCACCTACGTGCAATTTTTTACGTTGGCGGGCGTTACGGGATTTTTTTGATGGTGTCATGATGTTCTTTATCTATTTAGCATCCTTCTCAACATGAAAAGGACAATCAGCTGCGCATTGTAATGACTATGCGGGATATGTACAAATACTATAAAAACTTTCCATGCAACTTAAATTGTTCGGTAGCACGCACTAATTCCTTGACAATCCCCGGTTCCATGGCGGCATGACCCGCATCGCCGATCATGTGCAACTTGGTGCTTGGCCAGGCTTGATGCAAGCGATACGCAGAGAGCGGCGGACAGATCACGTCATAGCGCCCCTGTACGATCACTGCTGGCAGATGACGGATTTTATGGATATTTTTGATTAACTGATCTTCATCCATAAAGGCACCATTGAGCATATAGTGCGCTTCCAGACGGCCAATCCCTAAACTCACTTCATCCGACTCAAAATCTTCTATCGCTTGCGCTTGTGGCTCTAAGAATAAACAAGAACCTTCATAGCGACTCCAGTTGCGGGCGGCTTCTTTATATATGGCGGGTTCATCACCGAAAAGACGTTTTACATAAGCCTGCAATAAATTGCCGCGCTCTGAATGCGGAATCGCTTCGGCAAAGCGTTGATGCACTTCTGGATAAAAGTGATTAATGCCATTGACGAACCAATCGACCTCTGCCTTGGTACACAAAAAGATGCCGCGCAATACAAATCCTAGACAACGTGCCGGATGTTCTTCACCATAAGCCAAGGCTAATGTTGATCCCCAAGAACCGCCGAACACCAACCAATGTTCAATCCCCAACATCTCGCGAATTCTCTCAATGTCTTCAATCAATAAGGAAGTCGTGTTGTGGCGATACTCACCCAAAGGAGTCGACCGACCCGCGCCGCGCTGATCAAATAGCACGATACGATAATGTGCAGGATCAAAGAAACGTCGATGGGCAGGAGAACAGCCACCGCCAGGGCCGCCATGTAAAAATAAGACAGGTTGACCATTGGGATTGCCGCATTCTTCCCAATACAAAGTATGCAGATCGTCGACTTGTAAACTACCTTGACGATAGGGTTCGATAGCTGGAAACAGTAAAGTATTTTCTGACATATTGTTTTGATTGTTGATGGTGTTTAAGGTGTATTTAGAGAGAATGAAAAACGCGCCAAGTTGCGTATCCTGCAAAACAACATAGTATAGAACCGAACAAGTGCAAAGCAGTATGGCCAAAGGCCCAAATCCATTCACCTTTTTGTAAGAGTTCCATAGCTTCTGCTGAAAAAGTCGAAAACGTGGTTAAGCCACCGAGAAAGCCAGTGACCACAAACAGTCGCCATTCTGGTGACAGTTGAGGATTTGCCGAAAAAAAACCGGCACAAATACCGATCGCATACGCGCCACCGAGATTCGCGATTAAAGTTCCTAAGGGTAAATTAACGTGAACTGCATTGAGACCTAAACCCAATAACCAACGCAAACAAGCGCCGAAAGCAGCGCCAGCACTAATTGCCAATATCGACAGTCCATTCATACGCATCGTGCTCCTAAGCCTGCGATTCCACTTGTGTCTGCAAGTTGCCCCATTTATCGATTGCAAGACTATCTGATTCTCGCGCATCGACCCAGCGTTCTCCTTCTGGCGTGCTCTCTTTTTTCCAAAATGGCGCTTCGGTTTTTAAATAATCCATCATAAATTCGCAAGCGGCAAAGGCTTCACCACGATGGGCGCTGGCTACTGCCACCAATACAATTTGATCCAGTGGTTGCAAGAGGCCAACGCGATGAATAATCACCGCGTCTATTAGGTGCCAACGCTGCCGAGCTTGTTCCGCAATCGCTAGTAAAGACTTTTCTGTCATACCTGGATAATGCTCTAGCTCCATCGCTCGGATATCTTGTCCATCATTGCGATCACGAACCAAACCAACAAAATTCACCACTGCACCTATCGCTGGGTTGGCGGCACGCATCTGCGCCAGCTCTTGACTAACATCGAAATCTTCTGTTTGTACCGAAATTTTCATTAACTCACTAGCCTCCGGTCACAGGTGGGAAAAACGCCAACTCAGCACCATTTTGCATAGGCATATCGCCATTGAGCATCTGTTGATTATAGGCCATGCGCAGCGCGCGATTTGGCGCCAATACTTCAGCCCAGACGCCGCCGCGTGCGATCAATAATTCACGCACTTGTTGTGCGCTGATACTGACGTCATCGAGTTCCAATAGCTCGCTAGAGCAACCCAGTTTTTCGCGTACACTGGCAAAGAATTTCAATTGTATTTTCATCTGCAGTCTGCTTAATAAAGTAATCCACTAAAAGGAATGAAACTCACCATATCGCCGTTGGTAATGGTTTGCCCCGCAGGCAAATCAATCAAGCCATCGCCCCACACCGTCGAGGTCAAGACGCCTGAACTTTGATTCGGAAACAGGGCTAAGCCACCTTGCTGATTAATTTTGGCACGTAAAAATTCATTACGTCTATCCGCTTTTTTCCAATCAAAATCAGCACGCATAGCGTAACTAATTGGCGTGACATCTTGTATCCCCTGCATGCGTAAAATAAATGGACGCACAAACAAAAGAAAAGTCACAAAACTCGACACAGGATTACCGGGCAAACCAAGAAAGAAAGCATGATCGCCGACATTACTTTGCTCACTACGACGCACTTCGCCAAAGGCCAGAGGCTTGCCTGGTTTGACCGCGATTTGCCACATATTAATATGCCCTTCCGCTTCCACCGCTGGGCGAATATGATCTTCCTCACCGACAGAAACACCGCCCGAAGTGATGATCAGGTCATGATCTCGCGCTGCTTGACGCAAAGTCTCACGAGTCGCAGCAAGATTGTCAGGAACAATGCCGTAATCGGTAATCTGACAGCCGAGATTTTGCAATAATCCCGTCAATAAAAAACGATTGGAGTTATAAATCGAACCTTCTTTTAGCGCTTCGCCTGGCATGGTAAGTTCGTCACCGGTAAAAAACACAGCAACACGCAACGGACGCCATACTGGCAAAGTCGCCAAACCAACTGAGGCCGCCAGGCCTAATTCCTGCGCGCGCAAACGCGTTCCTGCCACCAAGATTTCGGCGCCCGACTTAATGTCTTCGCCTTGTCGACGTATCCACTCACCGCTTTGTGGTACATGATTGATCGTGACAAACGTCTGATCGCCTTCGACTTCACTTACACATTGTTCTTGCATCACAACCGCATCGGCACCATTTGGTATAAACGCTCCTGTGAAGATTCGTGCGGCTGTTCCGGCATCTAGGCATTGCCCAATGACACCAGCGGGAATTCTTTGCGTCACTGGCAAACGTGCTTGCCCACTTTGACATTCAGCCGCGCGTACTGCATAACCGTCCATTTGGGTATTATCCATAGGCGGCACATGCAAGGTCGAATATTGGGTCTGTGCGAGTATTCGACCATTGGCCGCGAGGGTCGCGACTTGTTCAATCTCCTGCAATGGACGCACGGCTTGCAATAAAGTCTGCAAAGCTTGCGCCACACTTAACATCGGTTTTTTTTCCATCGGATTCTTCTTCGTTTTAGTCAATAGGAAAGTCTATCACTCCGGACCCAAAATCCAGAACTCGCCCGCCCACTTGGATTCGTCGATCTTGATACACATCTAAAAACAAGCGACTAGGTCTTTGTACCCGTTCGCCCTGAGAAATGGCAATCGCCACTGGCAAGTCACGTTGCTTTGCTAACCACCAACCTCCCAGATTGGCACAAGCAGAACCGGTGCCAGGATCTTCGGCCACGCTACCCTGTTTACTAAAAAAATAACGCGAGGTGATTTGCAAGCGCTGATGTTGATCATCAGGAATCTGATCCCAAGCGAACACATACGCAGTCCTTCTGCCCAAACGACTTTGTGGCCACTCGGCTGGAAACGACGCATTTGGTTGCGCTCGCTGCACCGCGTCGACACTGCGCAAAGGCACAAGCAATTGATCAGTGCCAGTATTGACCCAAATCGGCTCACCCAACAAATCTTCAGCCTGCAAACCCAACATCTGCGCAACATCTGCGCCGGGCAAAGAACAAGGATGTGTCATTGGCATGCCTTGCATAGGCGCTGTAAAAGTCCAAACATCTTGCTGTGCCTGCACAGCAATGATTCCTGCATTGCATTCCAAAGTCAACTCATCGCCTGCGCGCATTAGGTCGCGAACCACATGCGCAGTACCCAATGTCGGATGGCCAGCAAAAGACATTTCATGACTCGTGGTAAAGATACGCATGCGCGCAGTCGCCGTCGTTGATGGAAAAATAAATACTGTTTCAGATAAATTAAATTGCAGCGCGATGGATTGCATCTGCGCATCACTCAAACCGAGTGCGTTTTCAAACACACAAAGTGGATTACCGCCAAACGTCGATTCTGCAAACACATTGACCAGTCGGTAGGAGAATTTCATAAAGTTGAACCATCTACTCAGTAAATAAGGAATAATTAGAATAATAACCGCAACACTCCAATAGCGAATCAATCCATTCACCCAAGCAAAGACGAATTAGGACACATCATGACAAAGAAAAACGAAGAACTGGACGAAGAAACCCTCGCTGTCATCAATTGGTGCATCGAAGTCGAAGGCTATTTGGTCAAAGGCGGTGCAACGCAGGCACAGGCGCAAGACTTCATTGAAGAAGAAATCGAATTTTTAACTGATCAATTTTATGATGGTTTGACGCCAGAAGAAGCCGCCAAAGTCGCACTCAGTGATTAAATCTCCAGTCTCGATTTCCCAATGTTGAACTTGTGAGCAATGAGTTTGTCACATGGATTCAACGATCGTTTGGGAGACAGTATGAAAAAAACACTAATAGCGTGCACATTGGCAGGCCTATTTGGTTTGCTGCAAAGCTTACCGGCGCAAGCGCAAATACTCACGGTACGTGAACAAGCACGTGTCATCGATGAAAACTTGGCAGATCGCTTCGACAATCTATTACCGGGCATGATGGAAGAGACCGGGATCGACATGTGGATTGTCATTTCACGTGAATATAATGAAGATCCTGTCTTAAAAACCATGCTGCCTGCCGAATGGTTAAACGCGAGACGACGCACGATTTTGGTATTCCATCGCAATCCACAGACCAAAAACGTCGAGCGATTAGCTGTCGCGCGTTATGATTTTGGGCGCAATATTAAAGCTGCTTGGGATACGCAAAAATTTCCTGATCAATGGGATGCGCTGATTGATCTAGTAAAACAACGTAATCCACAAAAAATTGGTATCAATACCTCACAACATTTCGCCCATGCGGATGGGCTCGATCACACAGAGTATCAAGAATTAGTCCAAAAATTACCCAAGGATTTTAAATCGCGCCTAGTTTCAGCCGAGGCCTTAGCGATTCGTTGGCTAGAAACCCGCACTGCGCGCGAAATGCAGTTTTATCCACAGCTCATTAACGTGACACATAAAATTATCGAAGAAGGATTTTCTGAAAAAGTGATCACACCCGGCATCACCACCAGCGAAGATGTGGTGTGGTGGTTCCGTCAAAAAATAAGCGATCTCGGCTACGAGACTTGGTTTCATCCTACTGTTGATATTCAAAGAGTGGATCCAAAAACCGAAGGTGCAGAGCGTAGCTTTGCGATTAAACCCAAAGCCGATGTGATTCAAGCGGGCGATTTAATCCATGTTGATATCGGCATCAGCTATTTACGCCTCAACACCGACATTCAACAGCATGCGTATATTTTAAAACCAGGTGAAACAAAAGTTCCAGCCTCGATTCAATCAGCGTTTGATAAAGCCAATCGTCTGCAAGATATTTTGACGATGCAATTTAAGACCGGTAAAACGGGCAATCAAATTTTAGCGGGCGCATTAACGCAGGCAAAACAAGAAGGCATCGCGGCAAGTATCTACTCTCACCCGATTGGCTATCATGGGCACGCCGCTGGCCCGGCAATTGGTATGTGGGACAATCAAGGGAATGTGATCGGAACAGGTGATCAAGCCTTGCGAAAAAATACCGCATATTCGATAGAACTTAACGCCAGTAGCATGATTCCAGAATGGAAAAAAAGCATACGCATCATGTTGGAAGAAGATGCTTTTTTTGATGGTGAGACCGTGCGTTATATTGATGGTCGCCAGAAGCAAATTTATCCGATTCCGCGTCCTTCCAGTTACGTTCAATAAAAACGCTCTATCCAACAATCAAAAAGCCGCGTGGTCCACACTCACGCGGCTTTTAAACACGCAGTCGTCTTATTGATCATTACGACGATAATTGATCTGCTCAATTCTCACTAACTGCGCATCCTCGACGTCATCCATATCTTTATATGACCATGATCGTTGACTTTGTTCGGCATGTACGTTGCTCACTTTATTCTTACGTACATTGATCATAACGACCAACAACAACAGTTTTACCAACATAAAAATGACGAATAAGGTCAGAATCAAAGGTATTAAGGTAATGAGCAATGCTAAGCCGATACACAGCATCAAAATCCGTGGCAGAGGCGTACGCATAAGCACCTGTCCAGCTTTCGTACCCATCACACGCAGTTCTTGCCATGCCTGACGCAGTACAGAATACAAATATTGTTTGTTCGAATCTTTCATGATTTATCCTTGAATGAAGAGCACTGAAAACGCTATCAATGTATCGTAAGCCACAAGAGCTTGTTTCCGATTTCCGACCAAATTGCATTTTGATGGAATGAATGGCGTCGTTCTCGGGTTAGGCGGATTATCCAGTCTCAGCACTGGAATTCCTACGGTAATAATTTATCAGTATGGCCATCGCTTTAGCGAGTTCTTGTTTAGATTGGCTTTACGTCAAAAAAACTCCGCTTGAAACCCACTATTCTGCATTTCATCGCATCTCACTATGTTTCCTCCCTCATTCACTTTACAGTCACACCATCAACACAAGTTCAACACACCAGCTAGTTAACTACCAACAGGACCATCATGAAACGCCACCTAAAAACCCAACTATTGATCGGCATTTTTACAATCGGCACCAGCTTTACCTCATGCGTTATGGCCGAAAGTTTAGCTAACAACAGCACACAAAGTGTCACAATCAAAGCCAAGCGCCTAAACACCGAAGAAAAATCCCGCTATGATCAAGAACAAGCGAATCACAATATACAAAAAGTCATTATCACTGCAAAGCGTTTGAGCCCTGAAGAGAAAATTACTTACGACAAATCAGTATCACAATAACTAGCTTTAAAATTATTTAACAACGACTTGTCATACGATACAAATCTATTACAAAAATTTCTGTCGTCAGACCAGTAAATTGATTTACACTTCTCGCTTCACTGCCATTGATTTGGGGTCTACTATCATGAATACAAAACAATTTTCACTCGGTATTGCTTTACTTGCAGTTGCTGGGATCGCGTATAGCCAAGAATTTGTGGTAACTCAGACACAAACCAATAACCAGGCGAGCTGCCAGGAAAACTGCCCGTCAGAAGGTCAAGGCGGCCAAAATGCGATGCAAATAGACCGCAGTGGTATGGACAAAGCCTCTGTTCATTTGCAAGTTTTACAGCAGACCTCACAAAAATTTGCCGAACCGTCTAACAACAAAAAAAATAACGACGATAAAAAAGCGCCAAATAAGCCACAAGACAATTCCTGATTTTGATCTCACCGACAATGGTCGGTGCTGAAAAAAACTATCAAAAAAGCCTGTTACAAAGCAGACTTTTTTACTTTTAAAAAATCTTTCTAAGGTTTGCAAAATAAAAATTGCTAAATCGAGCAACGATCAATTCGCTTACTCAAAATAATCGACGTGGAAGTTTGTCTCACGCCTTCTAGCGTACCAATCTGATCTAGCAGTTTATCCAAAACCTCAGTACTGGCACATCGAAGTGTCAGCATGTAATCAATCATTCCACTGACTGCACATAAGCTTTCGACTTCGGGCAATTGCTGCATGACCTTAATTAAATTGCTCGCCGAACGCGCCTCAATTGACAGCCCCACATAAGCACGCACCGCTGGCTGATACATAGACTGATTCAGTTTTAGGCCATATCCCGCAATCACTTGGCGTTTTTCCAGATTCGCAATTCGTGCAATCACAGTCGTTCTCGCTATCCCCACTATTTTTGCAATCGTTGTCACCGGCATTCTGGCGTTATCCATTAGTAAGGCTAGAATTTTATTATCAATATCATCAAGAACTGGCTTCATAAAATCAAATCAAAGGAAAATATAGTCATAATGTATCATCATTGAACAATATGACGATAAATTAGTATCTATTATCTGACATTTCTTGCATCTACACTGTCTCTGTTGGCACATATCAAGTGAAATATTGACCCACTTGTTTAGTCACTTTTACCATTTTAATTTGGAGACCATCATGAGCACGAAACTCATTTTGCTAGGAGCAGGAAAAATTGGCGATGCGATTTTAAATTTACTATCCCATTCCGGCGATTATGAAATTACTGTCGCGGATCGCGACGCGGAACGACTCAATTATGTTGATAAAGAAAATTTTCCGAACGTCACGAGTGTCTGCTCTGATCTCAACGATCAAACCAAAGTAAGTCAATTAATCCAAGGCCATGATGTGACTTTATCTGCTTGTCCGTATTTTTTGACGCCGATGATAGCCAACGCTGCAAAGACGGCGAATTCGCATTACTTTGATTTAACCGAAGATGTCGAAAGCACCCGCATCGTTAAGCAATTAGCGCAAGATGCTACGAGCGCTTTTGTTCCACAATGTGGCTTAGCGCCGGGTTTTATCTCGATTGTGGCAAATGATGTTGCGAAAAAATTTGATTCCCTACGCGATGTCAGTATGCGGGTCGGCGCGTTACCAACTTTTCCCAACAATGCCTTGAAGTACAACCTGACTTGGAGCACGGATGGCCTAATTAATGAATACTGCAATCCCTGCGAAGCGATTGTCGATGGCAAGCTACGTGAAACCTCTGCCTTAGAAGAGATCGAACACTTTTCTTTGGATGGCATCGATTACGAAGCGTTTAACACCTCTGGCGGTCTTGGGACTTTATGCGAATCCTTAATCGGTCGAGTACAAAACCTCAACTACAAAACGGTACGCTATCCAGGTCACCGCGATATCATCAAAATGTTAATTCGTGATTTGGAATTAGGCAAATTAGAGCGTCGTCCAATCTTGAAAGATGTTTTGGAAACCTCAGTTCCTATGACGAAACAAGATGTGGTTTTGGTATTTGTCAGCGTAATCGGGATGCGCGCCGGGCGTCTAGAGCAAGAATCTTATGCCAAGAAAATCTATGCACAAGAAGTCAATGGGCAATTATTATCAGCGATCCAGCTAACCACGGCATCAGGCATCTGCGCCATGGTGGACATGTTAATTCAAGGTAAATTGCCGCAACACGGCTTAGTACGACAAGAACAAGCGTCTTTAGCCGACTTCACCGCAAATCGTTTTGGACGCTTTTACGCGAATTGATGAGACAGTAGCCACAGAAAGAAAGAGTCTGTTGAAGCTCACATGCTCTTTCTTTGTCGATACAAAATCCCTATTGAAAAGAAATAACATTTTTAAAAAAATCATCAAAGTATTAATGATAAATACCTCTTATACTTAGTCTCGAAAGCAAGTTCTAGTTTGCTAAAGAATGAGGGGAAATAAATACCATGAGTAGCTTGTACCATCTACGCAAATTCGCGTTCAAATGGATCATGTCGATATCCCTCAGTTTTTTTGCTCTGCCATCCGCTTATGCAAAAGAATCTCTGGATATCATTCTCCCAAGATCTGACGCCAAGGTCGATCCTAACGAAGCTTATGTTAGCGAGCTCCTACAATTAATCATTCAACATTCACCTCGTCCCTACCGCTTGATTTACAGCAAAGGTCGCATGGAACAAGGTCGTTCGATCTACGAAATGACTAAACCTGATGGCAAAATCGACCTACTGTGGAGCATGACAACGGATACTCGTGAAAAACAATTAATCCCCATTCGCATACCCATAGACAAAGGTTTAATTGGCTGGCGTATTAGCTTGATTAAGGAGAAAAATCGCAGTGCATTTTCGAAAATAAAAAAGGCCGAAGATTTAAAGCCATACACCGCTGGGCAAGGAAGTAGCTGGCCCGATGTCGCTATCTTGAAAGCCAATCAACTACCCGTATTGACCTCGATTGGCTATGATTCCTTATTTACGATGCTGGCGGGAGAGCGTTTTGATTACTTCCCGCGCTCGGTCTTTGAAATTTGGAATGAACTTAAGAGCCACCATGATCAAACGATCGAAGTCGAGCAAAGTTTCATTCTGCATTACCCATCAGCCTGCTATATTTTCATCACGCCACGGCGACCACAAGTTGCAGAAGATTTACGTCAAGGCTTCGAAAAAATCATTGCGAATGGCTTGTTTGAGAAATTATTTCAGCATCACAATCAAGAGAATATCGAACGCGCTAAAATCAAACAAAGAACCGTCATACAGTTAAATAATCCGCTTCTTAATATTAATTCTATGCCACTCAAGCGCGCTGAATTATGGTTCCAAACACCTGCACATTAATCTGCATCGCTGTCTAATTGCCGTAAATAGGCGAGCTTTTCGGCAATCTTAATTTCCATCCCACGACCGACGGGCTGGTACCAACGCAACTCTTCCAATCCTTCTGGCATATACGTTTCACCGGCAGCATAAGCGTTAGGCTCATCATGCGCATAGCGATACAATTTGCCGTAACCAAGTTCTTTCATCAGCTTAGTCGGCGCATTACGTAAATGCTCGGGTACCACGCGCGATTGATCTTTCGCCACAAACGCCCGCGCTTGTTTATATGCCATATAAATTGCATTCGATTTCGCCGCGCAGGCTAAATACACCACCGCTTCGGCCAATGCTAATTCGCCTTCTGGCGAACCTAGGCGCTCGTACACTTCCGCCGCATCTAAACTGATGCGCAAAGCACGTGGATCAGCTAAACCAATATCTTCGCTCGCCATCCGAATAATTCGGCGCGCTAAATAACGCGGATCGGTGCCACCGTCTAACATCCTCACCAGCCAGTACAAAGCCGCATCAGGATTGGATCCGCGCACCGATTTATGCAACGCTGAAATCTGATCATAAAACGCATCACCGCCTTTATCAAAACGGCGCAAGGCATCGCCCAGACATTCAGCGAGTAATGCACTATCGACTTCCCGCACTTTTTTTGCCTGCGCCGCGCGAGCCGTGATGTCGAGGTTATTCAACAATTTACGACCATCACCATCCGCACTGGCAATCAGACTTTGTTTGGCTTCTGCGGTGAAAACTAAGCCATCTAATTCTTGGGCGCTGGCTTTGTCTAACATCTGTGACAAATCATCTTCGGTGAGCGATTTTAAAACGTAGACAGCCGCACGCGACAATAAAGCGCTATTGACTTCAAAGGAAGGGTTTTCTGTCGTTGCACCGATAAACGTAAATAAGCCACTTTCCACATGCGGCAAAAACGCGTCTTGCTGGCTTTTATTAAAGCGATGCACTTCATCGACGAATAAGATGGTGCGACGTTGCGAAGTCGCGCGTACAAACTCCGCCCGTTCGACCGCATCGCGAATATCCTTCACACCTGAGAGAACTGCAGAGAGGGCAATAAATTCTGCCTGAAATGCTTGCGCCATCAACCGCGCCAAGGTGGTTTTTCCAACGCCAGGCGGTCCCCACAACAACATCGAGTGAGGTTCACCGGACTCAAAAGCGACCCGCAACGGCTTCCCCTCACCCAACAAATGTTGTTGACCGATTACATCTGGCAAACTCTGAGGGCGAAGGCGTTCAGCCAGCGGCTGATATAAAGCCCCTTGCTGCGCCCCCATCATGGACGTAAAACTTCTGCACCAGTGGGCACAATAAACTTAAACTGATCGACAGAAAAATTAGGATTTTTTTCGAAATTTTTCAAAGTAACAATGGACAACTGACCAAAACTGTCACGCAATTCCATGCCAACGGGCACGCCGTCTTTCATACCGATACCGATCGTATCAAACTGACTGTCTTTGGTCTTAGGAATGGCTTCTAACCACTCAACACCCTGCTTTAGTCCAACATCTTTCATGACAAAATTCTTGTCCAAATCCACGCTACCAAACAAGATCGCCGCAGGACTAGAGGCAATCGCATTACCCAAAGCCTTGATCGTCACTTGATTCAAATCCTTATCGTACAGATAAAGTTTATCGCCATCGGCTTGTAACACTTGCTCATAGGGTTTGATGTAAGTCCAGATAAACTTACCAGGGCGGGCAAATTTAAAAGTACCAGAGGAAGACTTACCGACTTTCGAGACACCATTAGCCGTCTTCATTTGCACTTGCAAAAACTCACCTTTGGCGGTCTTGGTATTGACGACGAAGGCTTTGAATTGCTCAATCGCAGACGCCTGCGCTGCGCTAACTGCCGTTAACATTAAGCCGAATGCCAATGCAGTGGAGTAAATATTTTTCTTAAGGGTGTTCAATGTGATTCCAATTCTATTTAGTAAACCTAGGTAGATAACGCGCTGGTGAACAAGATGGTCTACTCGGCATTTCCTGCTGGCACCAAAATCTCACGATTACCATTTGATTGCATCGTCGATACGACGCCACTCGTTTCCATTTGTTCTAACAGACGGGCGGCGCGATTATAGCCAATGCGTAAATGACGTTGTACCAGTGAGATCGAGGCACGACGATTCTTTAACACGATCGCTACTGCCTGATCATATAGCGCATCGGCTTCGCCACCACCTTCGCCAGGCGCCAGAGCGTCACCACCCTCTTCTAGCACGCCACCTTCCAAGATGCCTTCAATGTAATTTGGCTCGCCTTGTTCTTTCAGATATTTGACCACGCGATGCACTTCTTCGTCGGAAACAAAAGCGCCATGTACACGCATCGGCAAACCCGTACCCGGCGGCATATACAGCATATCGCCCATGCCAAGCAGCGATTCAGCTCCCATTTGATCCAAGATCGTACGCGAGTCGATCTTACTACTGACTTGAAAAGCAATACGAGTGGGAATATTCGCTTTGATCAAGCCCGTAATCACATCAACAGAAGGACGTTGTGTCGCCAGAATTAAATGCAAGCCAGCAGCGCGGGCTTTTTGCGCAATACGTGCGATCAACTCTTCGACTTTCTTGCCAACCACCATCATCAAATCGGCTAACTCATCAATGATGATGACAATCGTCGGCAATTTATCCAAAGGCTCGGGTGCATCCGGTGTCAGGCTAAATGGATTGGGAATATGCTCTTCGCGTTTAGCAGCCTCGGCAATTTTTGCATTGTAGCCAGCTAAATTCCGCACCCCAAGTTTGGACATCAGCTTATAGCGACGTTCCATCTCGTTGACGGCCCAATTCAAAGCATGCCCAGCTTGACGCATGTCTGTAACGACTGGTGCCAACAAATGAGGAATGCCTTCATACACTGACATTTCCAGCATCTTAGGATCGATCAGTATCATGCGGACGTCGTTGGGATCGGACTTGTAGAGCAGTGACAAAATCGTCGCATTAATCCCAACCGACTTACCGGAGCCCGTGGTACCAGCAACCAACAAATGCGGCATCTTGGCCAGATCAGCGACCACCGGATGTCCGGCAATATCTTTGCCTAAAGCGACAGTCAGATTAGACGAACTGTCGTTATAAACTTTCGAACTCAAGATCTCAGTCAGGCGAACAATCTGACGCTTAGGATTAGGTAACTCCAATCCCATATAATTTTTACCAGGAATGGTTTCCACCACGCGAATTGAGGTCAGTGAAAAAGAACGCGCCAAGTCGCGCGCCAAACCGACGATCTGGCTACCTTTTACACCGGTAGCCGGTTCGATTTCATAACGCGTAATCACTGGCCCCGGATAAGCTGCAATCACCTTGGCGTCAACCCCAAAGTCGGAGAGCTTCTTCTCAATTAAACGACTGGTAAATTCTAAAGTCTCAATGCTGACCGTTTCTTGTGATACTGGCGGTTCATCCAATAAATTCAAAGGCGGCAAATTGGTATCTGGCATATCGTTGAACAAAGACACTTGCCGTTCTTTTTCGATACGCTCGGATTTTTGTACAGCGACCACTTGCGGCTCGATTCGGATCGGTGGAGCTACGACAATTTTGGCGCGCTCTTGCACCAGGGTTGTTTCGCGCTTGACAGCAGCGGTTTCACCAAGCTTTCTGTCTTCGTGATCAGTGTATTTCTTGCGAATAAAATCAGCACTGTTTTCGATCAAGGCACCGGTGTTTTCAGCGATCTGCCACCACGACAAATGAAAATACAAACTCAATCCCAAAGAAATAATCAAAAGTAGCAACAAAGTCGCGCCAGTGAAACCAAATGCACTGGCACTCAAGTTACCGATCAATTCACCCAACACGCCGCCATGCGCACCCGGCAGCAGCACCTTTAATGAATACAAGCGCAGCGATTCAATCCCCATACTCCCAATCATGATGAAAGTGAAGCCGACAATCTGAATGATCTTGTCCACAAAATGGTGGTCTTCTTGCCCATTTGGCTGATCGTAATTGAGATGCCGATAGCTACGCCAAACCAACCGCAGCAATGCAAAACTAATCCACCATGCAGAAAAACCAAAAATAAATAACATCAAATCAGCGATACGCGCACCGACAAAGCCACCTAAATTATGAAATCGCTCAACCACAATCGAGCGCGACCAACCCGGATCCAAAGGCGAATATGTTGCTAGGACAAGAATGAAATATAAGGTGAACGCAGCAAACACCATCCAGCGAACTTCCCCTAACAGGATCACCAGACGATTTGGCAAAGGAGGAGGCGGCGCGGATTGACGACTACGTTGATAAACTTCGTTGGAATTTGGCATAGATTTCAAAGAAAACAAGCAAACATGATTGTAGGGCAAAAGCTCGCGGTATAGCTACTTCATAGCAAAACACCGCTATAAAATATCCACTTCTAGCGACACCCGATTTCATTTACCTATAGACCGGACAAATCGGCAGGCACGATTTCAACAATTCATCTTACGAACAACACTCACTTAAAAAAACCATTTGAATTCTCCAAAGTTCGGTATATATTTCATGTAAATCGGTTTACATTAAAAATACAAATGTAAATATTAAGACATTCGAAGTGACTACTTGTGGCTACTTAATACAAAAATCCGATACAAGAAAACAGTAGCGTCTACATCAATGATGGGCATGACGCGCATAAAAACTGTCATAAAAAAACTTGGAGAACCAAAGTGCATTCGTCTATTTTTAAAACCGCAGGATTTATCCTTGCCAGCTTGTGTAGTCAATTGGCCATGGCAGCAACTTGTCTGACCACCGAAGTCGAATCCAATAATACGGATGTCACTGCGAACACCGGCATCTGTTCCGGTACAGCGGTCAACGGCATGATCAGTTCCAGTAGCGACTATGACTGGTTCAAAATCAATGTCGCGGCAGCGGGGTCGATCTCTATTAGCTTATCCCATGCGAGCGGCGCCGATTTAGATTGGTTCCTATATCCAGCCAGTGGCAGTTATGTCGCCTATAAATCAAGCAGCAGCAATCCTGAAACGGGCAGCTATAACGCACCAGCTGCTGGAATCTACTATGTTCGTGTTAAAAGCTATTCCGGCACTGGCAGCTACAGCTTGACAGTAACGTTCCCGAGTGATGCGACCAATCCTGATGTACCACCAGTCGTCCCGCCAATCACCTCAGTGGTCACCGGTAAAGTCTGGCTCAACGGCGGCTCTATTGCGCAAGATAACGCGGCTATTTTTGTAACAGGTTTGCGCCAAGCAACAGGTAAAAACACCACCGCACCGAACATCAATAGCACGACCAATTGCAGCACTGACTGGAACACCACGCCATGTCCAAGAGTTGCAGTGATCACCGCATCAGCAGTCAATCAAGCGGATGGTGTGGATAAATTCAACAATGACACAACGACGGGCGCGTGGTCTTATTACAATTTATTCCAGCGCCATGGTTTTTCACCAAAACACATCCTGAATCATCATGACACGTATGTGAACAACTCAAGCAATACGAGCACACAAGGCCAAGCGAATATCGCTATCGTCAATCAAGCGGATCTAGTTTATGTCATCGGTGGAGATCAATCACGTCTGTCCCGCAGCTTCTTAAAAGATGACGGCACTGACTCTCCGTTGTTAGCAGCAATACGTGCTCGCTACAAAGCTGGCAGTTTAATTTATGCAGGCGATTCTGCGGGTACGGCGATTGCACCAAGTACGTCGTATGGCGAAGGCATTAGCATAGGCTATTTAAATCAAAATACTTTACGCAGTATCACGCCAGCCAATTGCCCGTATGTCGCACCAGCTTCAGACGGTACACCCGCGCCAAGTTGCCTCAGCCATCCTAGCAATGTCGATTTTGGTACCAAAATCAAAGGCTTTGGCTTTGTGCCGAACGCCAACGTTGATACGCACTTTGACAATCGCAACAGTCGCTCTGGTCGCCTCGGTCGTTTCATTGCTGCACTCAAAAACATCGGCCCCAATGTTTCCTACGGCATCGATCAAAATACCGCGCTATATATCAATGGTGATATCGCTACCGTGTACGGCAGCTCTGGCGTATTTGTGGCAGAAGCGAGTTCCAGCAATTTTGGGACTGGCACTAAATTCAGTGCAACTGGAGTCAGACTGTCGTACTTGACGGCGGGCGACACCTTCAAATTCAGCAACCGCACCATCACCACCAGCAAGACCAAATTAATCGGATCGACTGGAGTTGGCTATCAATTCACTAGCGCATTAAACTCCAGTAATATTTTTGCTGTCGATGCCAACGGTCTCGGTAGTTCGTCAGCGGTATTCAAACATATGGTTGACCAAACGCCGACCTCTAGCACAGGCACAGCGCCGTCCGACACGTATAACCCGTTATCTTTTACGTTGACATTCAAACGCGATGGTCAAACCCAAGCGTACAAGAATGCCACTGGCACTTACTCTGGGCCTTATACGATCAAAAAAGCTTTATTGGATATTAACTAATTAGGCCTACATGTGGGTAAGCCGGATGACGACTTACCCACAACACGCTATCGTTACAAATACAACATACGCTGCCGTTCTTCCTCTGATGGCTCGATATCATGCGCCTCGTAGAAGGCGAAAATAGCATCCACAACATTGGCGGGCTCATCAATGATCTGTACCAAATTCAGATCTTTGTCTTCAATGAGCGCTTTGTCTGCCATCTGCATTCTTATCCAATCCAAAAAACCCTGCCAAAAGCTAGTACCCACCAAAATCACTGGAATGCGTTTAGTCTTCCCCGTCTGCATCAAGGTCAACACCTCCATTAATTCATCCAAAGTCCCAAACCCACCTGGAAAAATGACGTAGGCATCGGCATATTTCACAAAAGATACTTTGCGCGCAAAAAAATGACGAAAATTCAAAGAAATATTCTGCCAAGGATTGGTTTTCTGTTCGTGTGGCAATTCAATATTGAGTCCAACCGACGCCGATGCGCCATCAAAAGCACCGCGATTTGCTGCTTCCATGATGCCCGGACCACCACCAGAAATCACAGCAAAACCTTCATCCGATAAGCGTTTTGCCACATCAACGCAATCCTGATAATAGGGATTATCGTGGCTGATTCGGGCCGAACCAAAGATCGTGACGGCGGGTCCTAATGCTGACAGACGTTCGGTAGATTCAATAAACTCTGCCATAATCGTGAACATATGCCACGATTCGCGCGCTTTTAAGGTAGTCGCCTTGTCCTTGTCCGCAATCTGGCGCAATTTCAAAATTCTTTTTCTGCTGTCATTCATACTTAAAATCCTTATGCAAAAAACTCTGTTATTAGTCGACGGCTCCAGCTATTTATACCGCGCTTTCCATGCTTTACCTGATTTGCGCAATATGCGCGGCGAACCGACTGGTGCAATTCACGGCATGGTCAACATGATGCGTCGCCTACGCCAAGATTATCCCGCAGCTTACATGGCTTGTGTGTTTGATGCCAAGGGGAAAACTTTCCGCGACGACCTTTATCCAGAATATAAAGCACAGCGCGCACCGATGCCAGATGATTTGCGCTTGCAAATCGAGCCCATTCATCAGGCCGTAGCAGCGATGGGTTGGCCTATCTTAATGGTCGAAGGCGTCGAAGCCGACGACGTCATCGGCACGCTAGCGGTCGAAGCCACCGCACGCGGTATGAACACCATCGTCTCCACCGGCGATAAAGATCTAGCGCAATTGGTCAATGCCAACGTCATGTTGATCAACACCATGAACAATGAGAAGTTAGATGAAGCCGGTGTGCTCACTAAATTTGGCGTACCACCGAATCGCATCATCGACTATCTGACGTTAATCGGCGACACCGTCGATAACGTACCCGGCGTGAGCAAGTGTGGCCCGAAAACTGCCGTTAAATGGTTGACCGAATACGATAGTTTAGATGGTGTGATCGCTAATGCCGACAAGATCAAAGGTGTTGTTGGCGATAACCTTCGCGCGGCTTTAGACTGGTTGCCACAAGGCCGAGTCCTAATCACCGTAAAAACCGATTGCGATCTGGCGGGTCATCATATTTCTATCGATGAGTCTCTCAAAGCCAAAGAAGAAAATCGTGAGGAAATGATCGCCTTTTTGCAGCATCAAGGCTTCAAGAGTTTATTGCGTGAGTTTGGTGTTGATCCGGTCGCAGGTTCTGCACCAGCAAAAGCAGCGCCAGCGCAAGGTGGATTGTTTGGAGAAGAATCAAGCAGTGTCGCTAGCAACGTGCCAGTAGCAATCCCAGCCGCACCCGCCATCACGCATTACGAAACCATTTTGACCGAAGCCCAGCTCGATGCGTGGCTAGAAAAAATCAATCAAGCCGCCCTCACCTCAGTCGATACGGAAACCACGTCGCTTGAGCCGATGAATGCGCAAATGGTCGGCATCTCCTTGTGCTGCGAAGCAGGCATCGCTGCTTACATTCCGCTCGCCCACAATTATCCGGGCGCACCAGAACAATTGAACCGCGAATTCGTGCTCGCCAAAATGAAGTCGTGGTTAGAAGACCCAAGCAAAGCCAAGGTCGGGCAAAATCTCAAATACGACACCCACATTTTTGCCAATCACGGCATAAATCTGCGCGGTATTTTGCACGACACTTTGCTGCAATCCTATGTGTTCGAATCACACAAATCGCACGACATGGATAGCTTAGCGATGCGTCATTTAGAACGTAAGACCATCAGCTTTGAAGAAGTTTGCGGCAAAGGCGCTTCACAAATTTGTTTCGATCAAGTCGATCTAGAACGCGCTACCGCTTATGCGGCTGAAGACGCTGACATCACTTTGCAATTGCATCAGGCGATGTGGCCGCAAGTAGAACCGTACGACAAACTGCGCTTCATTTACGACAAAGTGGAATTACCAACGTCTGTCGTTTTACAAAAAATAGAACGTAACGGCGTACTAATTAATCGCGATCTATTAGCGACGCAATCCAACGAAATTGGAACGCGTCTGTTGGAGTTAGAACAAAAGGCTTACGAGTTGGCTGAGCAGCCATTCAACCTGAATTCACCAAAGCAGTTAGGTGAAATCTTCTTTGGTAAGCTCGGCCTGCCCGTCGTTAAAAAGACACCATCCGGCGCACCATCGACTGACGAAGAAGTTTTACAAAAACTAGCGGAAGATTATCCGCTGCCGAAAGTCTTGTTGGAATATCGCGGCCTAGCCAAACTCAAATCGACCTATACCGACAAATTGCCAAAGATGGTGAACAGCGCTACAGGTCGCGTTCACACCAACTACGCGCAAGCCGTTGCAGTCACAGGTCGTTTGGCATCAAATGATCCTAATCTGCAAAACATCCCAGTACGTACCGCCGAAGGCCGCCGCATCCGCGAAGCCTTCGTCGCCGCACCGGGCAATAGCATCGTGTCAGCCGACTACTCCCAAATCGAATTACGCATCATGGCGCACATCTCCGGCGACGCGAGTTTACTCAAAGCCTTCGCCGACGGCGAAGACGTACACCGCGCCACAGCATCCGAAATTTTTGGTGTCGAATTACCAGAGGTGACGAGCGAACAACGACGTTACGCCAAGGTGATTAACTTCGGCCTGATCTACGGCATGAGCGCATTCGGCTTAGCAGGCAACTTAGGCATAGAACGCAGTGCCGCACAAAGTTACATCGACAAATATTTCCAACGCTACCCAGGCGTCGCCCAATACATGGCCGACACTAGATTGCAAGCCAAAGCCCACGGCTACGTAGAAACGGTCTTCGGCCGCCGCCTCTGGCTACCAGAAATCAACAGCCCCAACGGCCCACGCCGCCAAGGCGCAGAACGCGCAGCGATCAATGCGCCTATGCAGGGCACGGCAGCAGACTTAATTAAACTCGCGATGATCGCGGTGCAAAATTGGTTAGAGACCGATCAGTTGAAATCCAAAATGATTATGCAAGTGCATGATGAATTGGTGTTGGAAGTCGTGGCTGAGGAGTTGGAATTGGTGAAGCGTAAGTTGCCTGAATTGATGGCTGGGGTGGCTGAGTTGAAGGTGCCGCTGTTGGCTGAGGTTGGGGTTGGCTTGAATTGGGAAGAGGCGCATTAGGATCAATATTTCAACTCTAAATTAAAAAAATCGTTCGAGAAACTCAACTTCGATACCTGTGAAAATGCGTGCACAATCAATAATACTAATCAGTATCTGCAACTTGTTACTTTGTGGCTGTCTTCCGTCGTTTGAAAAGGATAGATATTTCGAGAGTCACATTCAAATGGAGATTGATGGCGTCAAGTATATGTTTAAGAGAAACTGGATGTGCGAGACATATAACAGCATCAGCGCTAACGATATGCGTTTTCACCCAGTCACACATCAAGAGCCTCGAAATTTACAGCCGTACTCAGTAAAGACATTAAGCAACGGTATGGTCTTAATCTATCATGACATCGAGTGGTGTGAGAAAAAAGACTATGCACCGGAAACGCTCAATGTTACCTTGTTAGATCGATTTGGCGATCCAACTTATGGACAACAACTTTCTTTGAAACAAGATTCTTCTGAACGATTTATAGATAAACGAAACCCCAGATTTCGCGTGAAATTAATCTCGATCAACGCATATCTGATCAAACAAAAAATTAAGACAGATCCAATAGAGCAGCAAGAAAAAAAATCTCTGCAAGAATTAAAGCTTACTGCAGGTCGATATCAAAAAGTGACAATTGCCGCCTGGCGACATGATCCAACATCGAAAAAAACGATCGATTTCCAAGAACAGCTATTAAAATTCCGCAACGGTATCTGGGATGCAGAGGACATCGAATTCCCATCTATTTTCGATGACTATCGAGTGACGACGAATCAAAGCTTTGCCTTTATTCCGCTGTCACGAGAGCAGAGAGACGAAAAAATAAAAAACAAAGAGCAGGTCATTGTCAAATTCAATGGGGAATTGATACCGCTAGGCCGATCGCAACAAAAGCATGTTAGAAGTAACAAGGAGAACTTTGATTCAATGTCACTGGAATATGGATTCGATATTCATAGCTGGTCTTTTCCATAACTCGGCAAGGTGCAATCTTTTCGTAAGGCAATGGAATGGACTCCTCCCCCTACGGCATCAAATGTGCCAAACTAATTAGAGGTAAAACTGATTAGTTCACAGAGGAGAAGTCCAAATGAATATTACTCGAATTGGTATCGATCTGGCAAAGCA
>NZ_JACOFW010000069.1 GCF_014284305.1 Affinundibacterium seohonense | reverse complement strand
TGTAAACCTCCCTTAATCAGTGCCAGGTATTACTAGAGTTTTGAGGTTGGTGAAACAACCGGAATTCAACAGGGGTCATCCCGTTGAGTGAATCATGTGGGCATTGCTCGTTGTAATCGTTCATCCACAATTCTGTTCGTTCTTTGACCTCCTGCAAGCTCTTAAAAACATACATATCTAACACCCCTTGGCGGTAGCTTCGGTTGAAGCGTTCAATGAAGCCATTTTGCATAGGTCTACCTGGCTCAATAAACTCCAGGTGGACATCATGCTTTTGCGCCCAATCAGCTAAGGTTGCCGAAATAAATTCAGGCCCATTGTCCATTCTGATCTGCGTCGGAAAGCCGCGCCACGCAACGATCCTCTCAAGCACACGAATCACACGCGACGCGGGCAAATTTAAATCAACTTCAATCGCCAGTACTTCTCGATTAAAGTCATCGACGACATTGAAAGTTCGAAAGCGCCTACCGCACCATAAAGCATCACTCATAAAATCAATTGACCAACTCTTGTTGACTTCTCCGGGTACGGCTAATGGTTGTGGGTCTCTTGTTGGAAGCCGCTTTTTACCGATACGTCGCCGATTCATCTTTAGCCCGCAATAAACGCGATAGACCCGCTTATGATTCCAGGTATGGCCGCGTCGTCTTATTAGCTGAAAGTATTTGCCAAATCCCCGTTCCGGAAATCGTTCTGCCAATTCCTGCAAAACCGCAATGATCTCGTCGTCTGGTGCCATCTGCCGCTGGTAGGTCATGCTTGAACGTGAGAGTTGCATTGCTTTGCAAGCCTGACGCTGACTAAGTCCATACTCTTGTAGTTGTTTGACGAAATCGCGTTTCTGGTTCGGGGCTAGCGCTTTAAACCGATCACCTCTTTGAACGCATGGTTCTCTAACGACAAATCAGCAACCATCAATTTGAGCTTACGATTCTCTTCTTCTAGCTCTTTGAGCCGCTTTACGTCGGCAGCTTCCATACCGCCATACTTAGACTTCCATTGGTAATAGGTCGCTTCAGAAACGCTATGCTCACGACAAACGTCTTTGACCAATCTGCCAGCTTCAACTGCCTTCAATATTCCTATGATCTGTGTTTCTGTAAATCTGCTTTTACGCATTTCTGTTCTCCTTTGGCACATAAGTTTGCCTCAAGAACTCTAGTTATGCATGGCTTGATTTTACGGGATGGTTACA
>NZ_JACOFW010000068.1 GCF_014284305.1 Affinundibacterium seohonense | reverse complement strand
GAGCCTGTGAATAAATTTGTGTAAATGTCCACGGTCTATTAACCTCTCGAGCGAGGAATTACCGATGGACATTTTAATGGATAGAGAAAAACTGAAAGCTTTGGCAAAAGAGCTTGCCAAGGATATCAAGACGGAAGCGGATCTGAATATGCTTTCGAGGGAGCTGGTCAAGCTCACTGTAGAAACCGCATTAAACGCTGAACTCACCGAACATTTGGGTTACGAGAAGCATTCGGATAGCAAGCCAGGGCGTGGAAATACACGCAATGGCAGCACTGCAAAACGTCTCAAAGGTACGCATGGAGAAGTAGAAATTCTCACGCCACGAGACCGTGACGGCAGCTTCGAGCCGCAGCTCTTACGCAAAGGGCAAACGCGCCTGACTGCGATGGACGATCAAATTCTGACGCTGTACGCGAAGGGACTGTCTACCCGTGAAATTGTGCAAACCTTCAAAGAAATGTACGACGCGGACGTGTCGCCTACATTGATTTCCAAGGTCACAGACCGCGTTCTGGAGCAGATCACACAATGGCAATCTCGTCCACTTGACCCCATTTACCCTATCGTCTATTTGGATTGCATCGTCATTAAAATTCGCGACAATATGCGCGTCATCAACAAGGCAATTTACTTGGCGCTTGGCGTGAACATGGAAGGCAAAAAAGAGCTGCTCGGCTTATGGATGTCCGATAATGAGGGGGCAAAGTTCTGGTTATCTGTGCTCACCGAACTAAAAAATCGTGGCGTGCAAGATATTCTGATCGCTTGTGTCGATGGCCTTAAGGGTTTCCCTGAAGCGATTGCCGCCGAGTATCCAGAAACCCGTGTACAGCTATGCATTGTTCACATGGTGCGTAACAGCTTGAAGTATGTATCGTGGAAAGACTATAAAGCTGTTACTACTGATCTCAAGCGCATTTATCAAGCCACCACAGAGGACCAAGCATTGACCGAGTTGGAACGATTTAGTCAACAATGGAGCGAGCAATACCCACAAATTGCCAAGTCATGGACGACTCACTGGATCAATCTGCGCACGCTATTTGAATACCCACCAGAAATACGTAAGGCGATTTACACGACCAATGCGATCGAGTCTCTCAACAGTGTCATCCGTTCGGCGACTAAGCGAAGAAAACTATTTCCAAGTGATGACTCAGCTATGAAAGTGGTGTATCTCGCCATCTCTCAGGCCGCAAAGAAATGGACGATGC
>NZ_JACOFW010000067.1 GCF_014284305.1 Affinundibacterium seohonense | reverse complement strand
AATAATTTGCTTGACTAAGCTGTAGGGTGTTGCAGGGATTGGTTTACGAGTGTTAACCTCGGTTTGCCGACTAAAAAACCAAACCTGCAACATGTTTAGAATAACCAATTTTCAAGAAATAATGAAGGGGTTACCGCGAGGTTCCTTCGACGTGATTGTCAATAAACACAACGCGAACAAATATACAAAGCAATTTGGCTACTGGCAGCACGTTGTAGCGATGATCTATGCTCAATTGAGCGGTGCGTCGAGTTTGCGGGAATTACAAGCGGGTTTTAATGGTCACGTTACGCATCATTATCATCTGGGTGCTAGTGCGATCAAGAAATCGACATTAGCCGATGCCAATAACCAACGTAAAGATGCGGTGTTTGTCGATGTAGTGCAATTGTTGATGCAAAAGGCGAGTCGGTCAGTGCGTCAACAAAGTCAAGAATGGCTATGTTTGCTCGACTCAACACCAATTTTTTTGAAGGGTAGAGAGTTTGATCGCTGGACAGAGGAATCAAAAACACGACATACGCAAGGATTGAAATTGCACGTCCTGTACGACACGAAAGCAGAAGTACCGACATGGCAAAGTATCACGGCACCGAATGTGAATGATGTAACGAAGGCGTGGGATGTACCGCTACACAAAGGAGCGATTTATGTCTTCGATAAAGGCTATTGTGACTATGGTTGGTGGCGAGACATCGATCTAGCAGAAGCACAATTTGTAACGCGTTTTAAGTGTAATGCAGGCGTCAGTATCGAGAAAGAATTACCGATAGAAGTCGCGGATAAAGGCGTGGTCATCAGTGATCAAATCGTGCGTTTTAAACACAAGCATACGAGAGCGAAGTGCAAGTTGCATTATGAACGCCCACTACGTCGAGTGACGGTGATGAGGGAAGATAAGGCGACACCGTTGGTATTAGCAACGAATGATTTAACGAGTAGTGCGCGAGAGATTGCGCAACGTTATAAAGAGCGCTGGGGAATTGAATTGTTTTTTAAATGGATCAAGCAACATCTCAAGATCAAGAGCTTTTTTGGACGATCTGAGAATGCAGTGCGGATACAGTTATTGACCGCACTAATTGCTTATTTATTGGTTGCGCTACATAAGCAGACCCATCATTTGAAAGCGACTTTGTGGGAATGCTTATGCTTGATACGCGCTACGCTGTTTCAGCGTAAAGAGTTAGACGACCATCGTGAACAAAAACGACGACGAGAGGAACAAAGAATGTATCAATTTCAGATCGGATTATTTACATGACTATGTCAATAAAATTATTCCGGACAGTAGTGTGCGCAG
>NZ_JACOFW010000066.1 GCF_014284305.1 Affinundibacterium seohonense | reverse complement strand
ACGAACAGTCTCAGATTACCTTTAACGTCAGCCAATGCGCGACGAACATCGGCAGTGCATGATCCTGTATATCCAGGCATTCTTGCGGAAAGCGAATTTGCGATCGTTCCGAAAAATCGCTCAATGTAAGGACGATCATCAGGATGATGGGGAGGTCCTGCATCGACAGCACAACCAATAAATTCACATAGCGCGGTTATCGTTTCGTTCGATAGATTCGCTTTCGCGTTATCAAGACGCATGCGCTCCCATATGGCATATCCAAGCTCTGGTAACTTACCAGAAGGAAAACCACCAGACGCGCCATAGCCAACATTTGGCAATTGAAATATTTTAGATGTATGTGGTGTAATGGCTTTTTCAATTGTCTTGATCACGTCGTATCGAGAATATTCACGAGATAAAACCAAGTGATATCCAAGAACCGCACGCGTGCAAACATCAATGATAACGAGCAACCAAATTCGTTCAATTTCAAACTCTTGTTCAAGCCCAAGCGGATCCTGAATCACAATCTTTAACCTGACATCCAATCGATGTCCGTCAAATTCAACGATTTGGTAGGGGTAAGTTGCCCCTTTTTGTGTTGCCACTACCGGTTGTGGTAATCCCTTCAAATTCTTTGCCCCAGCTGCATGTGCTGTTGTCCCGAAATTAGCCAACATCTCCCGTTTCACAAAACTCGCAAATGCACCAATGCCCATGCGATCTGTATTCAATGGATACTCTGTTGCTGAGATGCCGGCTCCGCGACACTGAATAATGAAGCTTGCATGTAGGTTCTTTATTCCTTTAAGCCTGATCTTGAGTTTCCCTTCTGTGTTGACCTGAATAACACTTATCGAATGTTGCTTAATTTTTTGCGCTATCCATTTACATAATATTGGATACGACTCAAGCAACATTGCAAATGCACCTGCTAGGCCACTTTTCGAACTCACATGTAAATCAGAAATTCCTTCCGTTCGCAAGTAAGCACCGACACGACTGTGTTTGATCAAGCCACGATATCCATAAATCCTTCCGTCTTCCGCTTGCTGTAGACATCGTTTTAGTGTCCGGTGCAACTGCCGACCGTTAATGCCTGTCTCCTGTTCAATTTCTCGTAGCGTTGCACCCATCGCGTAAGCATCAATTGCTTTAAGCCTTAGCTCAAAAAACGCTCTCTTTTCAGGTGACAATGCTGCTCGATCAACCACAGGCCAGAGATCCAATTCCATGTTTTGAAACGCTAGACAACGTCGATTCATAACACACCTCCAGTGGGTTCGAAGTAAGTCAGATAGGAGAATGGCTCTACATGCAAAGATGGGGCAGCTAA
>NZ_JACOFW010000065.1 GCF_014284305.1 Affinundibacterium seohonense | reverse complement strand
CTGGAAAACCAAAGATGATCGCTATCATTGCCTGCATGAGGAAACTTCTTTCTTTGGCCTTCGCTATTTTAAAATCCAAGATCCCATTTAATCCAGAATTCGCTTGACGGACGAGACAGTATCTACACACTAGTCATTCATTTCCAACTGCTTCGCGACCCGACAACTTGAACCTTAAACCATAGACCCCACTTATGATTGATTGGCAAATTATCGTCGAAGGAAAATTTCCTTCAGGTTGGGACGAACATAAAGACGGTTGCTGGTTTCCTGATTTCGACGTTCAGCGATTTTTGCTTCCCTACTTCGATGTTGGCGACCAGCCGATTGACGAGTATGGTTCGACGAACTTTGATACCAACACGATGAAGCGCCTTCGCACGCACCTCGAATGGCAGCGTGCTTACCTCGAAGCAAGAGGAACGTCATGGCTCGTAACAGAAACGAGTGATGGTGTAAGTGCCTCTTACGAGTTTCAACGAGATGTCATCCTTGAGATCATGGACAAAACCATGTCGATGGTGGATCTTGCTATCGAATTGAATGGTCAACTTGTGTTTCGGGGCGATTAAATGAAGTCTGTTGCTGGCTTTTCGGGTGGGGTGTAGGTTGGGCTGATAAGCCCAACATCACTTAAGAACAAACTGAAATCGTTGGGCTTTTCAGCCTACGCTACACATAATGTAGCCGGTGTAAAAAAGAAAGGATACAAATTGAATAATTCGATATTCAGACTAGCAAGGGAATCAGAACTCGCCATCGCATGGGCTATCGTTCAAGACGCGATTGAGCAACGTCGGCGCGACGGTAGCCAACAATGGCAAAACGGGTATCCGAATGAACAAACAATCAAAAACGACATCGCCGCAGGAAATGGCTATGTGCTGGTTGAAGACGAGGAAATCCTTGCCTATGCCGCCGTCATTTTTGGCGTCGAACCTGCTTACTTAGAAATCGAGGGCGCATGGCTGACGTCGGGAAGTTACGCGGTAGTGCACCGCGTCGCGCGTGCCAGTGTTTCAAAGGGAAAAGGAATCGCTACAAGATTGTTTGAACATGTAGAAACCCTTTCCCTCGAAAAAGGGGTCAACAGCATTCGTATCGATACAAACTTCGATAATGCCCCGATGCTGCACATCGTCGACAAACTCAACTATGTCTATTGCGGCGAGATTTATTATGCAGGAGCACCGCGAAAAGCTTATGAAAAGGTCTTGGTTAAGTAGGGCGAGTGCAACCAACGCTGCTCTTAGATCGAGCCTGTAAGAATTTCTGTGTAAATGCCACGGAACAAGTTAGTGATCGTGTTTTTGAATACGATCACCGAACTCAATCATAAAACGATTTAAGGCCATACGCCAATTGTGAATCGGCATCGTCC
>NZ_JACOFW010000064.1 GCF_014284305.1 Affinundibacterium seohonense | reverse complement strand
CCGTAGACCTCGGCAAATTTGCCTGCAAAAATAAAGGACACTTTACTATGAGCGCCCAGATTTTGCAGGCAAATTTACCATCATAATAAAATCGGCAAAGATGACTTTTAGAAGCACAGCTCGGGAAATATGCCTTTTCGCGGCATTGAAAAGACAGGAGGTGGCGTAAGTTATTGAAATCATGAATAAATTTTCTCGATTTCAGCTTCCAATTCATTCCATTCGACCTCGCGGCGAACGATTGATCGAGGTATATAGCATAAAGCTACAACGGCGCGTGCAATGCTTCGGCGAACTAGCGTATCAGCTATGGGTTCTTCTTGAAACGAATCCTAAAATTGAATCATTTTGTGAACGTCCTGGAAGTTTCGAAATCGGCTCTGGCAAGCGACTAGCCGACTTTTGGACGCTAGAAAATTCCCAGGAAGAATTCTTGCTGATAAAACGTTCATCGCTTGATTTGATTGTATGCTCGACTGCAAGTGATATACCAATCCGCATCATTACGTTAAGCGATCTGGCAGCATCGCGTTTTTGGATTAATAACTGGCAGCGATTCTTACCACTGCTTGTCACATATCGCGAGCATATGTCTCCATCAATCTTGCGATCAATCGTGAAATTCATCAAGGAACCAACGCAACTGTCGCGAATTGAACGTGAGTTTGTGACCGGCGATCGTAGACCTCGGCAAATTTGCCTGCAAAAATAAAGGACACTTTACTATGAGCGCCCAGATTTTGCAGGCAAATTTACCATCATAATAAAATCGGCAAAGATGACTTTTAGAAGCACAGCTCGGGAAATATGCCTTTTCGCGGCATTGAAAAGACAGGAGGTGGCGTAAGTTATTGAAATCATGAATAAATTTTCTCGATTTCAGCTTCCAATTCATTCCATTCGACCTCGCGGCGAACGATTGATCGAGGTATATAGCATAAAGCTACAACGGCGCGTGCAATGCTTCGGCGAACTAGCGTATCAGCTATGGGTTCTTCTTGAAACGAATCCTAAAATTGAATCATTTTGTGAACGTCCTGGAAGTTTCGAAATCGGCTCTGGCAAGCGACTAGCCGACTTTTGGACGCTAGAAAATTCCCAGGAAGAATTCTTGCTGATAAAACGTTCATCGCTTGATTTGATTGTATGCTCGACTGCAAGTGATATACCAATCCGCATCATTACGTTAAGCGATCTGGCAGCATCGCGTTTTTGGATTAATAACTGGCAGCGATTCTTACCACTGCTTGTCACATATCGCGAGCATATGTCTCCATCAATCTTGCGATCAATCGTGAAATTCATCAAGGAACCAACGCAACTGTCGCGAATTGAACGTGAGTTTGTGACCGGCGATCCAACGATTATTCGTGCTGCACTATTCCACTTGCTGCACCAGGGACT
>NZ_JACOFW010000063.1 GCF_014284305.1 Affinundibacterium seohonense | reverse complement strand
CTGGTGCGCCTGGTTCCACTGTCGTGATGCTTGGTTGGTCATCATCCAAGATACCGCCGTTGCCTGTTACCCCACCGATCACCAATGGTAAGGATTCTGGTGAGGCGGAATCGACGACACTGTCGTTGATCGTGGCAACGGTCACCGTGAAGCTGGAAACACCAGCTGGAACGATCAGGCTGCCACCGACTAAAGTGACACCATTGCTAAATGTGGCTGTGCTGTTGTAATCAGCACCGGCTGTCGCTGTACCACCGCCTAAGTTGTAAGCATAGGTTGAGGCAACAGTTGTTGTTGCGCTTAAGCTGACGGTGTAGACGAGATCATTGCCTTCGACCACATTGTCACCAGCGACGCCTGGTGCGCCTGGTTCGACTGTGGTGATGCTTGGTTGGTCATCATCAATAATACCGCCATTGCCTGTTACCCCACCGATCACCAATGGTAAGGATTCTGGTGAGGCGGAATCGACGACACTGTCGTTAATCGTCGCGACGGTGACTGTGAAGGTGCTCACGCCAGCGGGAACGATCAGGCTGCCACCGACTAAGGTCACACCATTACTGAACGTGGCTGTGCTGTTGTAATCGGCACCGGCTGTCGCTGTACCACCGCCTAAGTTGTAAGCGTAAGTCGCTGCTACTGTTGTGGTTGCTGACAGAGACACGGTGTAGACGAGATCATTGCCTTCGACCACATTGTCACCAGCGACGCCTGGTGCGCCTGGTTCCACTGTGGTGATGCTTGGTTGGTCATCATCAATAATACCGCCATTGCCTGTTACACCACCGATCACCAATGGTAAGGATTCTGGGGACGCGGAATCGACGATGGCGTCATTGATTGTGGCGACGGTGACCGTGAAGGTACTAACGCCGGCTGGAACGATCAGGCTGCCACCGACTAAAGTGACGCCATTGCTAAATGTGGCGGTGCTGTTGTAATCGGCACCCGCTGTCGCTGTACCACCGCCTAAGTTGTAAGCGTAAGTCGCTGCTACTGTTGTGGTTGCTGACAGAGACACGGTGTAGACCAAGTCATTGCCTTCAACCACATTGTCACCAGCGACACCTGGTGCGCCTGGTTCCACTGTCGTGATGCTTGGTTGGTCATCATCAATAATACCGCCGTTGCCTGTTACACCACCGATTACCAATGGTAAGGATTCTGGGGAGGCGGAATCAACGACACTGTCGTTAATCGTCGCGACGGTGACCGTGAAGGTACTCACGCCAGCGGGAACGATCAGGCTGCCACCGACTAAGGTCACACCATTACTGAACGTGGCTGTGCTGTTGTAATCGGCACCGGCTGTTGCTGTACCACCGCCTAAGTTGTAAGCGTAAGTCGACGCCACAGTTGTTGTTGCGCTTAAGCTGACGGTGTAGACGAGATCATTGCCTT
>NZ_JACOFW010000062.1 GCF_014284305.1 Affinundibacterium seohonense | reverse complement strand
CACAGCATTAACCCTTCATTAATCGCGATTTTCCGCAGAGCTTCCCCCGTTAACTTCGTTAGGCATATTAATTGCTATCGTTGCCATGTCCACGCTGAAGTCTTTTTTGCGAGTTAAGAGGTGGAACATAGAATGAGAGCCCGTTTCAACTCAATTTCATAAACTAGGTATCTATCACCACCTATCATTGGAGGTATCATGAAAGAAATCAATGCGACGGACGAGATCATCGTTTACGCGAAAATTCATCCATCAATTGGCATTGCTCGAGTTGGCAATTCTGAAAAAGACGATGGCTTCTACATCGGGCCACAAGTGGTCGACCCCGCACCAAAGTCACAAGGTTTCTATCGCGACAGTACCGGCGCTTTAAAACGTGAGGTCGCCGAATTTCGAATTTTTGGATACGACGGTAATGGAAGAGTGGTTCGCGAGTTGCGCATGGGCGACGGTACCGAAATAGAGTGGACAGTTGAGTTAGCAAACCACAAAGCGGCATGGTACAACTTTGAACTCGCTCTCGACATCCCGGAAGCAGCGACAGCACCCGCTTCGACGCAGCGCAATGCCAGTGTTCAGAATCGACCTGATCTCGCGATAGTGCCAGGCCCACGTACCATCGACACACCGAGCACCCAAGGTGAACAATTTCAATTTACTGGCGGTAAATTCCAAGGAATCGAAGTTCCACTAGGTGAGTTGCGCACGGATGTTTGCGGACGCCTCCAGGTGTTTGGCGGATTAGGAAAATCGGCGTCAATTGACAATAAACCCCCAACGACATTCGCAAACAACGATGGCTGGTACGATGATACGAGCGATGGTCCTGTGACTGCACGAGTCAAGTTGGGAAATCGGGAACTAAGAGTCGAACCCGCTTGGGTTGTGGTGGCTCCACCTAACTATGGACCACAACAAAAATCTGTGCGTACCATGTACGCTTTAATGACCGATGTGGCGATCCAAGCAGGACAATTGCCTGCACCAGTTCAACCGTCATTTCAGAATGACCTACTACCGATTTTTACCGCGCTGTGTGATTTGCAATGGATGAACGCTGGCTTTGCAGCAGGCTTCGGTTATGGTATGCCGCAACATTTTTTGGATCCAAGTTACTTAAGTAAGCTGGCACAACCGGGTGATGTTTATACCGAGTTACGCCGAACCGTAGCGAACGGATTTCGTAATCCGAATGACAAAGATATCTCAATGAAGTTGTGGCCTTGGGTTTATGGTGATGCGATGGACGTGCCAACGCCCCCGATAGAGCGTGCGATGACAGCCTTAACCACGACTCAATTAGCAATGCTAGACAAATGGGCAGAAGGCAAATTCATTCCAGACTATGATCCAGATACTCAACCACCGCGTTCCATTGAAGAAGTGCCTTTGGCTGAACAACCGGCGATGCTTGACCGTTCGGCGCTAGAGTTCTGCTTAGCTGATGCTTTCCACCCTGGCTGTGAAATGACTTGGCCGGTGCGACATGCGACGATGTATAGCGA
>NZ_JACOFW010000061.1 GCF_014284305.1 Affinundibacterium seohonense | reverse complement strand
GGGGGTGCGGATAAAATCTTGGACTACTTTTGGGAGTGGTTCATGTACTCATATGAAGAACGTCTTCGGGCGGTGAAGCTATACATTAAACTTGGCAGGCGCTGTAAAGCGACGATTCGCCAATTGGGTTACGCGACAAAAAATTCATTAAAGGCTTGGCATAATGAATTCCAAGAACACGGCGATTTAAAGGACAGGTACGTTCGACCAAAAGCGAAGTACTCGGAAGAGCAAAAGATTATGGCTCTGGATCATTACGCAAACCATGGACGCTGCATTGCCCATACCGCAAGGGCGCTGGGATATCCTGGGCGAGCGAAACTAAGGGAATGGGTTCGCGAACGATACCCGGAAACCGCGCATCACGTCATTGGCAAGAGTGGTAGGCCAAGAGTTACTTTGGCGTCCAAGCGCGCTGCCGTTTACGAGCTATGCACACGGGAAGGAAGTGCAAAGGAAGTTGCGCAAAAGTTGGACGTTGATCGAGTAACCCTGTACAACTGGAAGAACCAGTTACTTGGCCGAGAGGCCTCAGCTTCTATGAAACAAGACAAACGCTCATTGGCAGAATCGGATCGTGATAAATTGGAGCAGCAAGTTGAAACACTCAAGCGCGACATCCACAATCTGCAACTCGAACACGATCTTCTCAAGAAGGCCAATGAACTACTAAAAAAGGATCTGGGCGTCGACCTGCATTTACTGAGCAACCGGGAAAAGACGGTGCTGGTTGACGCCCTTAGAGCAGAATACAACTTAATAGAACTTTTTGAGCGGCTCAATTTTGCACGCAGCTCCTATTTTTACCATAGGTCGCGCCAACAGATTGCAGACAAGTACGCAGACGTACGGCGCACCATGACCGAGATCTTCGAGGACAATCACCGATCCTACGGATATCGTCGGATACAAGCTTCGTTGAATCGACAAAGGATGTTCGTCTCAGAGAAGGTTGTTCAGCGCCTGATGAAGCAGGACGGTCTCCATGTTGCCAGACCTAAACGACGTAGATATCGATCCTATATCGGCGAAATAACTCCAGCCCCGGAAAACATCGTCAATCGTGATTTCCATGCTGAAGCACCAAACGAGAAATGGCTCACAGACATATCTGAATTCCATATCCCTGCAGGGAAGGTTTATCTATCGCCCATGATTGACTGTTTCGATGGCATGGTTGTGAGCTGGTCGATTGGTACAAGCCCGGATGCAGAACTGGTGAATGGAATGTTAGATGCTGCCATCGAGACGATTGCCAATAACACTGACAAACCGATCGTCCATTCCGATCGAGGTGGTCACTACCGGTGGCCAGGTTGGCTAGCACGTGTTGAGAAGGCTTGTATGATCCGTTCCATGTCCCGCAAAGCATGCTCGCCGGATAATGCCGCCTGTGAGGGATTCTTTGGAAGGTTGAAGAATGAAATGTTCTATCCGCGCGATTGGCGTTCGACCACAATTGAACAATTCATTGAGGCGCTTGATGCCTACATTCGCTGGTATAACGAAAAGCGTATTAAAATGTCCCTAGGCTATCTCAGCCCGATTGAATACAGAGAGCGCTTGGGTTTAACAACATAAATCAGTCCAAGAAAATATCCGCACCCCC
>NZ_JACOFW010000060.1 GCF_014284305.1 Affinundibacterium seohonense | reverse complement strand
TATCCTTGGCAAGCTCTTTTGCCAAAGCTTTCAGTTTTTCTCTATCCATTAAAATGTCCATCGGTAATTCCTCGCTCGAGAGGTTAATAGACCGTGGACATTTACACAAATTTATTCACAGGCTCTGCAAGTTGGACTTGACATGCATCATAGAAGGGCGGGTCTAATCCGCGCTGTAAATCACGTCAACAATAATTCGATCAACTATTTACTCGAACACTCAATCATCTTCTCGGTATCTCGAACATGTTCACGGTGCGGTTTATACCCGCTCCACATTTTCTTAGAACGGCAGAGTCTGCCATTCGCCTTTGCTAGTCAAGAGGTCAAACCAAATACTAGCAAATCACCGTAATAAAAAGTTTTACCTATAACACCGGCACACATTCGTTCCAAAATGCTACCAAACTTTTGCTTTCCACACTTGTGTCAATTTGTTTTCTGTTTTTAGGTTTATCTTGAGACTACCTGCTGAGTAAGGCACAATCTGTCGATCGACAAATTGAGGTAATTCATGAGTATTGAAATCAGCGGTGCAGGTGAAGCTTTAACGGCTATTGTTGTGAGTGATGAACTAGCCAATCAGCAAGGCAAAAACAATAAAGATCAAAACGCAGAATCGCATAAAGATTGTGCGAATTGTGGTGCCACCTTAACTGGTGCTTTTTGCCAAAATTGCGGCCAGTCTGCTCATATTCACCGTTCTTTATTGCACATGATTGAAGAGGTCTTACACGGCATCTTGCATTTTGATACGAAGTCTTGGCGCACGATTCCGGCTCTACTTTTTAAGCCGGGGCAATTAACGAAGCAGTATATTGATGGAAAACGCACGTCTTTCGTGTCGCCGTTGGCCTTGTTTTTGTTTTTGATCTTTCTCATGTTTTTCATTTTTTCTTTAACGATGAATGCGCCGTCCCTCGATGGGAATGCAGACTCTCGCGCTGATGTTGTTAAAGAGTTGAAGGCTGCCGAATTAAGCATGAGCCAACAATTGGCGAAACAAGCAAAGCTAAAACCATTTAGTGAAGACGCGATCAAATTAAGTGATGAAATTAACGAAACGCGTATCGAAATAAGAGAATTGCAAAATGAGATTGATAGCATAGACGGGAAAGAGATCGGCATACCCGCTTTAGAAGTATCGCTTACTCAGGCAGAAAAAAATCTTAGCGATTTGAAGAATACACAGCTTAACTTCAAGTTGTCGGATGAGGACGCGAAGAATACGGAATCAAGTGCATACATGCAGTCTTTAGACATTGCGCAAAATGTGAGCTTTGCTGAAAGTGAAGTGAGGTATTTTAAAAAGCAAATCGCGGCTGAATTACGAGCCATAGAGAAAAAGAAGGCGAAAGCTAAAAAAGCCGCTGATAAGGAGGCTAATAATGCAGCTCATAATACGGCTGACGATGCGGCAAACGATACGGCTGGCGATGCGACTTCAAAAAGTGGCGACAAGATCGCTAAGAATGATAACGTTAAAGTTAAAGTGAATTATGTAAATAGTTCTCTCTTTCCTAATTTAGATGCTCGTATCGAACATGCTGTCAAAAACCCTGAATTGACTTTATTTAAAATGAAAAAGAATTCTTCAGGATTGGCGATTTTATTGTTAGAGCCTGTGAATAAATTTGTGTAAATGTCCACGGTCTATTAACCTCTCGAGCGAGGAATTACCGATGGACATTTTAATGGATAGAGAAAAACTGAAAGCTTTGGCAAAAGAGCTTGCCAAGGAT
>NZ_JACOFW010000006.1 GCF_014284305.1 Affinundibacterium seohonense | reverse complement strand
CTCTTTAAAGGGTCGTTCGAGACCAGGACGTTGATAGGCTGGGTGTGGAAGTGCAGTAATGCATTAAGCTAACCAGTACTAATTGCCCGTAAGGCTTGTCCCTATAACTTTGGTCAGTTATAGATCTGATGATAATCAGAAACTACGACAAGTATTACAATAGTGTGTGCTAAACGTAAGTTTGAGCGATCACAACCGATTATTTCTGACGGTAACACCGTCATACTTCTTCCCAATTGGATTTGTTGTTCTTCACAACTCAACGTGAAAACAGCGAATCAACAAGTTATGCCTGATGACTATAGCAAGTTGGTACCACCCCTTCCCATCCCGAACAGGACCGTGAAACGACTTTGCGCCGATGATAGTGCTGCAACCAGTGTGAAAGTAGGTCATCGTCAGGCTTTTATTCCGCATAGCCCCGTATTCTTCGCAGAATACGGGGCTTTTGCTATTCAACATCCCCCTTTGTTCCTGTTTCCTGACATTACAGAAGTGCCGTATTCTCTATTGATAGGTACGTAGAGCGATCGACTTCCCTTGAGGCGTTATAATCTGGCGACGTCGCTGTTACCAATTCAAATTCGTGCATCCCACCTAACATGAAAAATCATCAAAAGAAGATCGTTGTTGTGATCGGTGCCGGACCTGCTGGTTTGATGGCGGCTGAGCAAGTAGTTTTGGGAGGGCAAGACGTTCATGTATTTGATGCAATGCCTTCTGTCGGGCGAAAATTTTTGATGGCGGGCAAAAGTGGGTTGAATCTGACACACTCTGAGAAGTTTGATCAGTTTAAATTTCGGTATAGAGAGAAGTCGGAGTTCTTGGAGGCATGCCTTAAGGATTTCGATTCAGAGTCAATTCGCACATGGGTACATGATTTAGGGATTCAAACTTTTATTGGAACTTCTGGCCGTGTATTTCCGGTGGATATGAAGGCTGCACCATTGCTACGTGCATGGCTTCACCGTCTGAAAAGTCAGGGAGTTCAATTTCATATGCGACATAAATGGATCGCGGGTGACGAGGATAAGTTGAGCTTTATGACCCCGGAGGGTTTGGTGGAGCGTCATTATGATGCGGTGGTGTTTGCGCTCGGTGGTGCGAGTTGGAAGAGACTCGGTTCCGATGGCTTGTGGACAAAGATATTCGAAACTCATCAAGTAAGAACCATCGAATTCCAACCCAGTAATTGTGGTTTCATGGTTAACTGGTCGAACTATTTTCGTGAGAAATTTGCGGGTACGCCGTTAACGAATATTTCCGTTAGTGTGAAAAGAAGTAATGATGAAAACTTAACTAAGTTAGGTCAGTTCGTTGTCACTGAGCGTGGCGTGGAAGGAAGCCTCATTTATTCACTTTCAGCTGACATACGTGAAAAAATTAGAATCGATGGGTTTGTTGATCTGTATCTTGACCTTCTTCCTGGTAAATCCGCCGAACGGGTATTTTCAGAACTAAACGCACCTCGAGGCTCCCGATCTCTGTCAAGTCACCTACGCAGCAAATTGGGACTGCACCCTGTCCACTGTGCCCTTATCCATGAATGCCTGACCGATGAAGTGATTCAAAATATGCAACAATTGGCCAGCTTTTTGAAGGCCTTGCCCATTCGATTAATTGGAACTTGCCCAATCGATGAAGCGATTAGTACCGCTGGTGGCGTCGATTTCGCCGAGTTGAATCATGACTTTATGTTGCAATCGAAGCCAGGCTGGTTCTGTGCTGGTGAAATGCTCGATTGGGAGGCACCGACCGGAGGCTATCTTTTAAGTGCTTGCTTTGCAACTGGCGTTGCTGCCGGGCGAGGTGTAACAAATTGGCTAAGTGCGATGAACAAAACCGAAGATAGAGAGAAAATTGATGGTGACGAAGATGTCTGAGCTGCATGATGTTGTTTCTCCATGCGTCAAGCTATGCAAGATCGATAAGCAAACAGAGCTATGTCAAGGGTGTTTGCGCACTATCGATGAAATTGTAGTTTGGAGCAAGGCCACCAATGGCCAAAAATTGGAGATCTGGGACAGAATCCATCAACGCCAATTATTGGTTTCGAGCGAAAAACCATAACACATAACTTACAGTTCAAGTTTTTGATCGAAATTGCCGTAAAGCACATAAGACCTAAAGGAAAAATGACTATGCGATCAATCAGCTTGACCCTCGCTGCCTTGCTTATAGCAACTTCTGCACTAGCGAATGATCCACCTGCTAAATCGCAAAAACAGGCCTCAAGTAAAGAGGACATCTTGAGTGCGCAAAAGGAAGAAACAAAGCCAATAAAAGAAGCGCCAGTGCGCGAATCGAAGGCGGAATCTGCAGCTCGAAAGAAGGAAGCTCAAGCCGCAGATGAGTTGGCGGTAAAAATCGCAGAGCGACTTGCCGTGATTCGCAAGGATAAAGAAGAAACTAGTAGACCTCTGATTCGTCCTTATGTCCGCCCTTATTCCATTCCCGTTAAGAAAACCGGCAGCATGGAAGATAAATCCAAAAAAGTTGGACCGTCTTCAGGTAAACACTGGTCTTACGACGGCGAAGAAGGACCACTTGCTTGGGGGAAACTGAATGCTGCCAATACCAAATGTGACCTTGGAGAGCGTCAATCTCCGATCGATATCCGTGATGGCATTCGGGTCGAGCTTGATACTATTAATTTTGACTATAAGCCCAGCCAGTTTCAAGTGATCGATAACGGTCATACGATACAGGCCAATTTCGGCTCTGGAAATTATCTTAATGTGTCAGGTAAAAATTTCGAGTTAAGTCAGTTGCACTTTCATCGCCCATCAGAGGAGCGTATTAACGGCAAAGGCTTTGAGATGGTAGCGCATCTCGTACATAAGGATCGTGAGGGTAAATTGGCTGTACTTGCTATATTGTTGGAGATTGGTGAACCTCACTCAATAGTCCAGGCAATTTGGAATAATCTACCGTTAGAAAAAAATGAAACGGTAAAGGCGCTAAAGAACTTAGATATCATTCAGCTACTACCGAAACGTCATGATTACTATACTTACATGGGCTCACTGACCACGCCTCCGTGCAGCGAGGGGGTGTTGTGGTTCGTGTTGAAAGAGCCTGTGCAAATATCAGCGGAGCAGTCAGCAATCTTTGCGCGCCTGTATCCAAACAATGCTAGACCGATTCAAAAAACTGGTGGACGAATTATCAAAGAATCTTTATAAAATCCCCAACAAAGGTTCCTTAAACAGAAAACTTGAATGGCAAGTATGCTGAGTTTGAATATCATTGGCGCAGGACGAGTGGGGAAAAGCCTCGGTCGATTATTTTGCCATCATCACGTATTTCAGATTGCACAAGTCTTTAACCTTTCAAGTGCGAGTAACCAAGCCGCTTTAGCCTTCATTGGTGAGGGGCAAGCTGTTAACGACATCGCTAAAGTCAACTCGTCTGACATCACTTTGCTAGCCGTACCAGATGATGCTTTTGCTTTGGCCATAGCGCAGCTAATTACGGCTGGTGCACTCAAGCCACAAACGATTCTATTTCATTGTAGTGGTTCCAAATCATCTAAGGACTTGCTGCGGCTTTGCCCGAATTTAGAACATCTACAAATCCAGTTAGCGAGTATTCATCCGGTGCGTAGCTTCGCTGATCCTGATGAAGTCTGTTCCGATTTTGCTGGGACGATTTGTAGCGTCGAGGGCAGCCCGCAGGCACTGGCGATCTTAAATCCGGCGTTTACATCGATTGGTGCAAGGCTAGTGAATATCGATTCGGAGAATAAACTGCTTTACCATGCAGCATCAGTATTCGCTAGCAATTATCTTGTAACTTTAATGGATACCGCAATCGCGACTTACGTTGCGGCTGGGGTTGAAGAAAAATTAGCGCAGCAAATGGCGCAATCTCTGGCAAGTAAAACGCTTGAAAACGTGTTTAAGTTTGGCACAAGCAAAGCACTGACTGGACCCATTAAGCGCGGTGATCAACAGACTGTGCAAGAACAAGCCGCCACAGTGCAAACTTGGGATGCAGACCAAGGAGCCTTGTACCAAGCCTTTATTCAACCAACTATAAAATTGGCAAAACGCTAGTCACCAATTCCTAGCTATTCAGAAAAATAGACGCTGTTACGGCCATTTTCTTTAGCCTGATATAGCGCAACATCCGCACGCTCAAAGACACTATCCTCAGTTTCTTGTGACTTACATTCCGCCACACCCATGCTAACGGTTAGCGACAAACGTCCTTTAGCGAGATCGGTTGTTCTTGAAAAATCATTGGCAGCAATCGTACTGCGTAAATTTTCTGCGATCGATGTGGCCTTTTCCAGCGAACAGTTTTTGAGTAACAGCAAAAATTCTTCGCCACCCCAACGACAAATTACATCGCTCTCACGTAAGGAGCGGCGAGAAATTGCAGCGATCTCTTTTAATACGTGATCGCCGATTAAGTGACCGTGTTTGTCATTGATTTTTTTAAAGTGATCGATGTCCATTAAGGCCACACAAAGTGGTTGACGTGAACGTTCGCTGTCTAATAAGGCTTGTTGAAATACGAAATCAAAAGCCTGACGGTTTAATAGCTTGGTCAGGGAGTCGGTGGCAGCCGATTTTTCGATACGCATTTGGTAGCGTCTGACTGAAAGCAAGACGATCAATAAAACGGCGATCGTGATTGCAAAACCAATCGCCGCATTCACTAGGAGTAGTTTTTGAAGAGGCCTAAGTTCGGCGTCGAGATTTTGTTCAACCAATAAATGCCAGCCTAGCTCGGGAATAAAGCGCGAGTTCACATAAATCGACTCCCCTTCCAAGCTATATTCCAAATGCAATGACTCATTTTTTGTGTTTGCCAGTATCGACTTGGCGACCTGATTAATACCGAGGATACTCGTGATATTGATTTTCTTTTGTTTGAAGGAACTACCGGAAAGAACCAATGTGCCTTTTTTGTCGATGAAAAAAATTTTCCGTTGAAAGCGTGTTTGGTAACTATCGATGAGATTTTTCATCGTGTCCAAAGTTAGGCCAATGCCAACGGCACCTAGAAATTTTCCGTGGTAATCAAGTACACGATGGTTAGTAAAAATCGTCATGTTGTCTTGATTTGCCATGTCGATGTCAACATTGGTCTCGTAGGGCACTTTGAGATTTTTCACGCGGAAAAACCATTGATCGCGTGCTTCGCTTTCGTTAATGCTTTTGAGCAGACCATCGGGAAAATAATAATTTTTACTGAGATCACTCACAAGAAAGCTCGAAATCGCATTGTTTTTTACTTTGATTTCTTTGAGATACTTCGATATCTGTGTGCTGTCTTGTTCGCCTTCTATAATCCAATCGCGCACAAAGGTGTCGTTGGCCATTTGCGCAGAGACAAAAACGGGCCGGAGGATATCTTTCTGGATTTCCGAATAAATATTATCACCTGTAATTGGCAAGGTATTTTCGGATAAACCGCGACGTAAAGCATCTTTTGAAACGAGATAGCTGGTTGCGAGAACCGCCACAAAGCCAAGAATGAGAATTAATGAAATCCAAATCAACAGACTGTATTGTTTTAGTGATTTACTCATAGGCCGATTGCAGCGCGATTTTATAGTTGTTTAGAGCGGGAAGTGGTGTCAAACGTAGACAGATTAAGTGCCAAGATCATACTATAAACTTTTCCATAATTAAGCTCAATTGCCGATAGTCGATGTAATTCAAACCTTAGGAGCGATTATTTCTGCGTAAAATGAAACAGCTTATTTTCATGATAACAATGATTTTCTGCACAAATGACGCTAGCATGTCGAGAGTTCATATTTTGCTGTGACGCACTGAGAAGCAAAGCAGTGACCCCCAGCTAAGCAATCAATTTACCTGAATTGGAAACCTATGCCACCTATCTCTAAAATATCAGCCCCGGTTATTGCGTCCTATTGCTGTGCAGCTTTGGGACTTTTTTTAGTGCTTAAAGCTGGCTTATTGGTTGCCTTGTTTTCTGGCCTATTGCTATATTCTTTGGTGCGCTTAATGGTGCCGACAATACAGAGAAAATTCAGTAATCAGCAAGCCAGAATGATCGCTGTGATCTTTTTATCCTGCATCATCATATTGATGATTAGCCTCGGTATTTGGGGTGTGGTGATCTTCTTGCGCAGTGATTCTGGCAATTTACAATCGTTGTTGCAAAAATTAGCAGAATTGCTTGAGACATCAAGGCAACAGTTGCCAATTTGGGTCAGCACCTATCTTCCTGAGGATGTTGACGCGCTCAAACGAATGTTAACTACGGCGTTACACGAACACGCCAGTGAGGCCAAGGTATTGGGGCAAGAGGCCGGGCATCTGATTGTGCATCTCTTACTTGGGATGATCATTGGCAGCATGGTTGCCTTGCAAGATGTCAGTAGCGCGCATCAATATCGACCGTTCTCAGGGGCTCTACACCAAAGAGTCGCCAACTTAGCGGACATGTTTCATCGCGTGGTTTTCGCACAAGTACGAATTTCCTTAATTAACACTGTCTTTACGGGCTTATTTCTAGCGGTGATTTTGCCTTTGGCTGGTGTGCATTTACCACTGGTGAAAAGTATGATCGCGATTACTTTTGTAGCTGGCTTAATACCTGTGGTTGGAAATATCATATCGAATACCGTCATCGTGATCGTGAGTCTTTCACATTCATTGCAAATGGCGGCGAGTTCATTGGCATTTATGATCATAATTCATAAGTTGGAGTATTTTCTTAACGCCAAAATAATCGGTTCTCAAGTGAATGCGAAGGCATGGGAGTTATTGACAGCTATACTGGTGATGGAGACGCTGTTCGGATTGCCAGGCGTGGTGGCGGCACCCGTGTTTTATTCTTATGTGAAGAAAGAATTGGTTGAACTTGGATTGGTATAAATTTTTGTGAAAAAAATTTGGGTATTAGATAGAAAGCAAAATCATGATTTTAGAATTAGCAGACATACGCATCCATCCTGGGAAACAGGCCGCATTTGATGTGGCAATTCAATCCGGCCTCAATGAAGTTATTGTGCATGCAAAAGGGTTTCGCGGCTTTAAAGTGAACAAGGGAATTGAGTCTCCTGAACGTTATGTATTAATGATTTTTTGGGATACTCTGGAAAACCATACGGTGGACTTTCGTGAGTCTCCAGCATTTCTAGCATGGCGCAATATCGTTGGTCCCTATTTTGCAGCGCCACCGGTAGTCGAGCATTTTGATCTATTAGCGAAGTCAGCATAAATTCAGACAAGTGAATAAATCACTTATGATTTACAAGGGAATGTTCGCTTGTAAAAATTTGATTTGCCCCAAGCTGTATCCATTGGTCAAACTTGACTGGTTGATTGCTCGCTAATATCGATCTTCTGTAAAGTCCTATTGATTTTTTGTTTGCAAAGGTAATTATGGTTCCTCACCTCGCCACCGCTTTGAACGGTCCGCTATTGGATTTCGAAAAGAAGATTTTAGAAGCGACCCCTTCCATCGAGCGCTGGTTTCGCCTTGAATGGCAAGAGCACACACCGCCGTTCTATTGTTCGGTTGATATGCGTAATTCTGGTTTTAAATTGGCGCCGGTTGACACCAATTTATTTCCAGGGGGATTCAATCACTTAGGCTCTGAGATGTTGCCCTTGGCGGTACAGGCGTCGATGGCGGCAATTGAGAAATACTGTCCGGATGCCCGCAACCTTTTATTGATTCCGGAAGACCGTCCGTGTAACGCATCGTATTGGCAAAACATTGCACGTCAGATGCAAATTTATCGTCAAACTGGGTTGAATGTTCGTCTGGGAAATTTGGATGAAAATGCGACTGAGGTGAAGACTATTGTATTGGCGGATGGTGCTGAATTGCTGGTGGAGCCTTTGCAAAGATCGGCAAATGGCCGTCGATTGGGATTGAAGAACTTTGATCCATGTACCATTTTATTAAACAATGATCTGTCGACACGCATCCCCGCTATTTTAGAAAACATTCACGAGCAGACGCTGTTGCCGCCATTGCATGCTGGCTGGGCGATGCGACGTAAAACGAACCACTTCGCTAGTTACGACGAGGTTGTTAAGAAATTCGCAAAGATGGTGGAGATTGATCCATGGTTGATCAATCCTTTTCACGCCAAATGTGGCGATGTCGATTTCGAAGCCGGAACGGGCTTAGACGGACTAATGGCTAGCGTCGATACGATCTTGGCGAAGATTCGTAAAAAATATAAAGAATACGGCATCAAAGATAAGCCTTTTGTGATCGTGAAGGCCGATGCGGGTACTTGCGGAATGGGCATCATGACGGTACGCGATTCGCGCGAAGTGAGAGACCTCAGTTCCAAGCAGCGAAACAAAATGACGGTGGTCAAAGACGGTCGAGAAGTTCATGATTACATTGTGCAAGAAGGTGTGTATACCTTTGAACAAATCGATGAAAGTGTAGCGGAGCCGGTCGTGTATATGATCGACCGATATGTAGTCGGAGGATTTTATCGTGTGCATCAAGATCGTGGCGTTGATGAAAATTTGAATGCGCCAGGGATGGAATTTGTGCCATTGGCATTTGCGCAGCAACACGCTGTGCCTGATGTGCGCGCCAAGCCAGGAACGGCAGCGCCAAATCGTTTTTATATGTACGGCGTAGTCGCCCGTTTAGCACTGTTAGCGGCTTCGCTTGAATTAGAAAAAACTGACCCTAATCCAGAAATTTACTGAGTTCAAACAACATGAAAATTGTATTCCTCACCGATCCATTGGCACAATTTAAGATTTACAAGGACTCAACCTACGCGATGATGGCCGAGGCGGTGAGTCGCGGACATCAAATTTTTGCTTTCGGCCCTGCCGATATGGCATTGTCATCCGGGATGGTGAGTGCGTCGGTTCAAGAAATTCATCTGACTGGGGATCCTAAGGACTGGTACCGGTTGGGGGACGTGCGTGAGTGTGAATTGCAGGAATTTGATGCGGTCTTGCAGCGCAAAGATCCGCCGTTTGATATGGAGTATATTTATGCGACCTATTTACTAGATCTCGCTGAGCAACAAGGGGCTTTGGTTTTTAATAAACCTTCAGCGATACGGGATCACAACGAAAAACTCAGCATCGCGCAATTTCCGCAGTTCACGACGCCAACCTTGGTCACTCGTAATGAAGCCAAGATTCGCACCTTTTTCGACCAGCATCGGGACATTATTCTTAAACCGTTGGATGGCATGGGTGGTGCAGGGATCTTTCGGGTGCGCGAAGATGGTATGAATCTCGGCTCGGTCATCGAGACGCTGACGAACAATCAGCAACGAACCATCATGGTGCAGAGATATATTCCCGAGATTGTGCAAGGAGATAAACGTATTTTGCTGATCGGTGGCACGGTGGTGCCTTTTGCTTTGGCAAGGATTCCGCAGAACGGCGAAGTGCGTGGGAATTTGGCTGCTGGTGGCATCGGTGTCGCACAAAAATTAACCGAGCGAGATCTCGAAATCGCACAAAGCTTAGCGCCAATACTTTCCGAACGTGGCTTGTTGCTGGTAGGATTAGATGTAATTGGTAACTATTTGACAGAAGTCAACGTCACAAGTCCGACCTGTTTCCAAGAGATTCATCAACAGACTGGCGTGAATGTGGCAGCGATTTTTATCAATGCTTTAGAAAAACAAGTTGAGAAGTTCAAACAGAAAAAGTAGCTCGCAGCATCGCTGCAAATTGATTGGGATATGGCATGGTAGGTTTACTGTTATTGACGCATGCGCCATTGGGAAGTGCTTTCATACAGGCTGCAGCCCATGTATTTCGAAGTAAGCCAGAACGACTCGAAGCGATTGACGTGGTGGCGGATCAAAATGTCGATGATGTTCGTCGTTTAGCGCGTGAGGCTGTAGCGCGTTTAGACGATGGCTCTGGCGTTTTGATTATGACGGATATTCTTGGAGGTACACCATCCAATTGTTGCCCTCAGATTGCCGATGCTAATCAGATCGCGGTAATAGCGGGTATCAGCCTGCCAATGTTGTTACGTGCCATCACATATCGCCAGGATCAATTAGATGTGGTGGTCGAGATGGCGTTGGCTGGTGGGCAGAATGGTGCGACCAGAGTAGAAAGTAGAATTCGTATCGGACAAAGCTAGAGTCGTGATGAGAAATTGTTAAAACCGAATATCTGGATGTAAAGAGATTCCAAAATGATTCAACAAGAAATTGAAATTATAAATAAACTCGGTTTGCATGCAAGAGCCTCCGCCAAGTTGACACAATTAGGTGGAAAGTTTAAATGTGAAGTTTGGTTAACCCGCAATAATCGCCGCGTGAATGGTAAATCCATCATGGGCGTCATGATGCTCGCCGCAGGCAAAGGTACAAAAGTCTTGTTGGAGACCAATGGCGAGGACGAACAAGCTTGCTTTGACGCTATTGCTGCATTAATCAACGATCGTTTTGGCGAAGGCGAATAAGTCTTTCTGGGTTTGAGGTGTCATTAGTCGCCCCATCCTTCATCATTGACCCATAACATATAGCGAGGCCACGTGGCATCCTTTTCCCTTCAAGGCATTCCAGTTTCACGCGGCATCACGATTGGTCGTGCCCATTTGTTGCGACCAGCGGCAATGGATGTGAAACATTATCTCGTCTCACAAGAGCAAGTGGAGGCTGAAGTTGCACGCTTACAGCAAGCGATCGCGCGTGTGCATTTGGATCTGCAATCGATTTGGGCAGAATTACCAACCGATGCCCCAACCGAGTTGGGCGCTTTTTTGGATGTTCACGCGTTAATTTTGTCCGACCCTATGTTGTCGGAAGCGCCCTTAGACATTATTCGTGCCAGACACTATAACGCGGAGTGGGCGCTAGTCACGCAAGTAGACGTGTTGTCTGCCCAGTTCGATGAAATTGAAGATGAGTATCTTCGCGAGCGCAAAGCGGATATTCAGCAAGTTGCCGAGCGTGTGCTAAAACTATTGACAGGTACTGCTCATCAACTCCCGCGCGCCTTAGGCGTTGATGAGCAAAATGCAAATATGATTGTGGTGGCGAGGGACATTTCTCCCGCCGATATGATGCAGTTTCGCGATGTCGCTTTTACAGGCTTTGTCACCGACGAAGGTGGTACCAATTCTCACACCGCCATTGTGTCTCGCAGTTTGGGAATCCCAGCTGTCGTTGGTCTCGGCAATGCATCTCAATTAATTGCACAAGACGATTGGTTAATTATCGATAGTGATGCGGGCGTCGTGATTGTAGCGCCATCGCCGCTATTGATCGCGCAGTATCGCAATCAACAAGCTATTTTGCTGAAAGCGAAAAAAAAGCTCGGAAAATTAAAGAAAACGCCAGCGATAAGCCTCGACGGTATTGAGATTACTTTACTTGCGAACATTGAATTGCCACAGGATGCACAAGTTGCCGTTGACGCTGGTGCTAGCGGCGTTGGACTCTTTCGTTCCGAATTTTTGTTTATGGGGAGAACGGGAGTAGAGCATCAATTGCCAAGCGAAGAGGAGCAATTTGCTGCCTATAAGCAGGTGGTCCAAGTCATGAAGGGCAAGCCTGTTACGATTCGGACCTTGGACGTTGGTGCGGATAAACCACTTGATCACAGTGAACATAACATCTTGAATCCGGCACTGGGGTTGCGTGCCATCCGTTATTGTTTGAAGGAACCGCAAATATTTCGGACACAGTTACGTGCAATACTAAGGGCATCGGCTTTCGGCACCTTGCATATTTTGATTCCGATGATTGCGCATGCGTTTGAAATCGAACAATCGCTGGCGATGATAGAGCAAGCCAAAGCCGAATTGCGGAATGAAGCCATTGCGTTTGATGAAGATATACAGGTTGGCGCTATGATTGAGATTCCGGCGGCGGCACTTAGCTTGCCCATGTTCGTCAAGAAGCTCGACTTTTTATCTATTGGTACAAATGATTTAATTCAATACACCCTGGCAATTGATCGCGCGGATCACGAGGTGGCACATCTCTATAACGATACCCATCCTGCCATTTTGCAGTTATTGCATATGACCGTCAGCGCTGCGCAAAAAGCAGAAATTCCTGTCGCGATTTGTGGCGGTATGGCTGGGGATATCAAATTAACTCGTTTATTAATTGGCATGGGCTTTCGTGAATTATCAATGCCAGCGGCATTGTTGCCTGAGATTAAGCAAGAAATTCTTGGTACTAATATTGCAGAACTTGAACCAAGTATTAAAAAGATTTTGCGTACCTATGACCCGCATTCATTGCAAGAGCTATTGTCCAGCGTACGGGATCAAGCGTTTAACAAATGAAGGTTTTGATGTGTTAGCTTTAGCTCAATATTTCTTTTCTTCGCAGATCGCTTGTAATGTGAAATTTCTATCGAGAAATTTTTCCTGACGAAATTATTTACTCTGAGATCAACAAATCTAGTGGTTTTTTGCCACTAGATGACTTGCCAACAGGCAAAAATGGAGTATATTCTAACCAAACAGTGGACTTGCCGTTTGCTTCAAGACTGACAGGCTCTGTAAGATTCCTTTTTACCCTGATTGTCTAATATTATAAGACTCAAATTTGTCGGTATTTGGTTTTGCCCAAAGATGAATATTGAGAATTTTTGAACCTCCTTACTTGGCTGAAAAGACATGAACTTAACTACAATGAAAGTGGGTAAGCGCCTCGGGCTCGGTTTCGCACTTGTTTTGATCTTATTGATCGCGGTGACCAGTCTTGGTATTTCTAGAATGGCGTTGATTCAAGATCGGCTTGAAGATATTGTGAATGTGAGCAATGTCAAAAGCCGATTGATTATTGATATGCGCGCGATCGTTTATGATCGTCAGGTGTCGCTGCGTAATCTCACATTGTTGACCGACATTGATGACATGTCTAAAGATCTTAAAAAGATTGATGAACAGTCGAAGTCTTATAATGAAAAAGAAACTAAACTGGCTGAAATGCTAAAGAATGAGCATGGAACTTCAGAAGAGAACACCTTATTTACCAAGTTAAAAGATAAAGAGAAAGCTGCGGCTTCCTTGCCAAACATGGCACGCGATCTTGGTCTTGCGAATAATCCAGAAAGTGCAACAATCGCATTGATCAAGAAAATTCGTCCAGTGCAAGACGAATGGTTCAAAGTCTTAGATGAATTAGTGAACTTGGAAGATAAACAAAATGCCTTGGTCGCGGAAGAAGCGAAATCTGCTTTTGGTAATGCAAGAAACGTATTGCTGATGCTCGGTGGACTGGCTTTAATTTTAGGTATTATTGCGGCAGTTATTATTACACGTAGCTTACTCAAGCAACTTGGCGGTGAACCAGACTATGCAGCCGATATTGCGAGTCAAATCGCAGCTGGTGACTTGTCCGGCATTATCGATACCGATAACGGCGACACTGAAAGTTTATTGGCTGAGATGAAAACGATGCGTGATAGCCTAGTGAATATTGTCGGCCAGGTACGTGTCGGTACCGATACGATCGCAACGGCGTCCCGTGAAATCGCCACTGGCAATTTAGACTTGTCTTCTCGTACGGAACAGCAAGCGAGCTCATTAGAAAAAACTACCGCTTCCATGAAGGAATTAACGACGACAGTGAAGCAAAATGCAGATAATGCGCGGGAAGCGAATAAATTAGCAGCGTCTGCATCCGATGTCGCGCGTCAAGGCGGTGTGGTTGTTGCCGAGGTGGTCGATACCATGAGTTCGATCAACGAATCCGCTAAGAAAATCGTCGACATTATTAGTGTGATTGACGGCATCGCGTTCCAAACGAATATTTTGGCACTGAATGCTGCTGTAGAAGCAGCGCGTGCTGGTGAGCAAGGTCGAGGATTTGCTGTGGTTGCCTCAGAAGTGCGAAGTTTAGCGCAGCGAAGTGCTGCTGCCGCTAAGGAGATTAAGACTTTGATCGGAGATTCCGTTGAAAAAGTCGAAATTGGTAGTAAGTTAGTAGGGCAAGCAGGAGCGACAATTGATGAGGTCGTCTCAAGTGTCCGTCATGTGACAGATATCATTGCTGAGATTAGTGCTGCTAGCCAAGAGCAAAGTTCTGGCATTGAAGCAGTCAACCTCGCAATTATCGAAATGGATGGGATGACACAACAAAATGCTGCTTTAGTTGAAGAAGCCGCTGCCGCTGCACAAAGTTTGCAAGACCAGGCTGGTGAGTTGGCAAAGGTCGTCAGTATCTTCAAATTAAACCCTGGCGAAAATACCTTTGCGAATCGGTCAATTCCAACGCCTGCACGTCGAGTCGACACTGCGCCAGTCCCAAAACCAAAGCCAGCGGTTAAGTCTCTTCCTGCGGCGAAACCCGCTCCACGAAAAGCAGCTCCAGCAAAAAACGATGATGCAGATTGGGAAGAATTTTAAGAGCTAGTATTTGGTATATCAATCAATATTGAATTTGCTGGAGATTTAGTGAGACATCATTAACAAAAGAGGCGAAGATATGCGATTCCATCTAGTGGCAATAAGTATCATTTTTGGTGTTTTTTTTAGTTTTCATGCCAACGCAGCGGTCGTTTTACCCGTTGCAGATACAAAATCATGTGACTTGCCAAAGTATCCTAAGGCATCTTTAATGAATGAAGAAACAGGCACTGTGACGATGGCGTTTTTAGTGGGAACTGATGGTAAGCTGATAGAATCTAAGATTGAGAATTCGAGTGGCTCTAAGAGTTTAGACAAGGCGGCGCTGGCAGCATTTGTTTTGTGTAAATTCAAAGCTGGTACAAAAGATGGTAAAGTTGAACAAATGTGGGCCAAAATAGATTACGTCTGGAAATTCTAGAATCTCTGAATTCTGGTTTCTAGGTGGCTCTTAACCAATTAATTTAAATGAGTTTGTTTATGAACGTTAAATTTTCCTTGATCGCGATTGGCTTTTATTTGGCAATTTCCAGCTTTAGTCACGCTGCTGAAGTTGCTCCAGTTATGGATAGCAAATCATGTGATTCGCCAAAGTATCCCAAAGCGGCTTTGATGAACGAAGAGACTGGTACTGTATCAATGGGTTTCTTGGTTTCACCAGATGGTAAAGTTGTCGAATCTAAAGTGGAAAAATCCAGTGGTTCTAAAAGCTTAGACAAAGCCGCATTGTCTGCTTTGAGTCTATGCAAATTTAAACCTGGTTCAAAAGATGGAAAGCCAGATCAATTATGGGCAAAAGTCGATTTTGTCTGGAAGCTTGAATAAAACGATATCGCTAGTTCAAAATGACCCGTCATTGTATTGGCGGGTTTTTTTTTAGATTGGCGTAAAGCGTGAGTGGCTATTTTTTTAAAACGATTGACTTAGTAAGTTCTACTAGGTAAGTTCAACTAAGTTTACATGAGGTATTTTGTATGTATTTAACTTTTATAAATGGTGAATGGCATCAAGGAAATACTGCAGTCATGGGGGCCATGGATCATGGTGTTTGGTTAGGCTCTTCAGTTTTCGATGGTGCCCGCGCGATTCATGGGCACTTCCCAGATCTGCGTTTACATTTAGCAAGAGCGATTCGTTCAGCGGAATATTTAGGCTTGGACTGTCCATATTCCTTAGATGAATTGGAACAGCTTTGTCGTTCAGGCGCCAAGAAATTTTCAGCAGATGCTGAGTTGTATATCAGGCCTTTGATTTTTGGTACTGAAGGTTTATTGATTCCAAGTCAGTCAGGATTTGCTTTGACTTTGTTTGATGCTCCCTTGCCTGCTTTTTCCGGATTTTCTGCATGCCTCGCAACGCAGCAACGTCCCAGCCCGTTGATGGCACCGACTGACGCTAAAGCTTCTTGTTTATATCCAAATACAACACGAGCATTACGTGACGCTAAAAATCGCGGTTTTGAAAATGCTGTTGTATGTGATGCAGATGGTCATGTGGCTGAATTTGCGACAGCCAATTTATTTTTTCAGAGCGAGGTTGGACAATTGGTGACACCAATCCCGAATGGCAGCTTCCTTTCGGGTATTACTCGCGCCAGAGTGATCGAGCTATTGAGCAAGCAGGGTGTACAGGTTGTGGAACGTAGCGTTGTCCCAGAGGAATTGTTGTCAGCAAGAGAAATTTTCAATACGGGCAATTTTGGTAAAGTGATGCCATGTACTCGTTATGAAACGCATGAAATGCCGATAGGTGAGTTCACGACGCTAGCGAGGAAGTTGTACATGGAATTTATGGCGACAACTTAAGACTTGAGGTGTAAGTCAAGATCGATAGAAGTCAAATTGTCGTCTTGTCTCGATACTTGATTGATTCTATTTTATGGGGCGCTGGCACACCGCTTAAGTTCGGCTACATTGTAGTTGTTGTGTCGCGCTGATACAGCACGTGATCTAGGCGAACCGCTAGGTCATGTGCCGTTTCTGGCCCCTTGTGTTTTTCGACTGCTTCCAGAAATACGCCGCGTAATTCTATAAAATCATCCAAGGACGCTGCCCTTTCAACTTTCAATTGCAGGCCAAACCCTCTGAGTCCTAAAGTCTGTTTGACAGTTTCATTGAAAAAATTTCTTACTGCAATTAACCGAGCGTAGCTTGATTCTACCGTTGGTGTTGTTTCGAGCTGATTGTCTACGGATGCTTCAATCGCGCTAGCCGTAGCCGTAGCCGTAGCTGTAGTGAGTAAGCCTGCCACTTCAGTGCGCCTTGCAATAAATCCTTCTGCGAGTAAGCTATCGAGATGGGACTGTGTAAGGCCTAGACCATATACATTCTTGAGCAGCTCCGTTGCACTACGCTTGCCGTCAATAATGACTAGTAAAGGGCGCAATTTCGCACTCAAATGATATGTCCTATGGGATATCTCATCCTTCCCTTTTTCTGTTTTGTCAAAGTAGACATCGTGCATGAGTATCACCTAAATTCAAAGTCTATCTAAAAAGTGTAGTCGCAATACATCGATACACAATAGGGGAATTCCTTTAGATCAGTTTGAAAATTGACTGCCAAAAAAACGCCCAGTCAAATTGACCGGGCGTTTGATTGTGATCAATTCCTCGTGATCAGTTAGTCGTTAGCATAAATATCGACATCTTTAGTTTCTTTGATAAACAACATACCAATAACAAAAGTTACTGCCGCTACAATGATTGGGTACCACAGGCCGTTATACATGTTACCTGTTTGGGCCACAATGGCGACACCTGTTGCTGGCAACAAACCACCGAACCAGCCATTACCGATGTGGTAAGGCAACGACATGGATGTATAGCGGATGCGGGTTGGGAACATTTCAACCAGCATGGCAGCAATTGGGCCATACACCATCGTAACGTACACCACTAAAATCGACAGAATCAAAATGATCATAGGTTTATTGACACCAGCTGGATCTGCTTTTGCAGGATAGCCTGCTGCACGCAACGAATCTACTACTGACTTTTTGAACGCAGTGTCTTTCGCTTTTGCATCAGCAGCTTCTAAACCATTCGAAGTGTATGATTGAATGACTGTCGTACCGATGGCGATAGTTGCCGGTCCTTGTCCTTCTACGGTTTCATAGCTGGCAGAATTGGCTGCTAACACTTGCTTTGCAATATCACAGGAACTGGTGAATTTCTTCGTGCCTGTCGGATTAAATTGGAAAGAGCATTCTTTTGGATCCGCTGTCACTACGATTTTATTAGCCGCTTGTGCTGCAGCAAGCGCCGGATTGGCCGCTTCCGTTAATGCCTTAAAGAGCGGGAAATAAGTTAAAGCAGCAATCAGACAGCCGGCCATGATGATAGGCTTACGGCCTATCTTATCGGACAAGGCACCAAAAATAACGAAGAATGGGGTGCCGATAATCAAGGATGCCGCGATCATCAAGTTGGCAGTCGCATTGTCTACCTTTAATGTATTTGTCAGGAAGAACAAGGCATAGAATTGACCGGTGTACCAAACGACAGCTTGACCAGCAGTTAAGCCGACTAATGCCAAGATAACGATTTTCAAGTTGCCCCATTTACCGAACGATTCTGTTAACGGTGCTTTAGAAACTTTACCTTCGGATTTCATTTTTGCGAATGCTGGTGATTCGTGCATGGACATACGAATCCAAACTGAGATAATCAGCAACAAGGCAGAAACCCAAAATGGAATACGCCAGCCCCAATCAGCAAACTGTTCTTCGCCTACTGCAGTACGGGCGCCCAAAATTACTAACAGGGATAAAAACAGACCAAGTGTTGCGGTGGTTTGAATCCAAGATGTAAAGAAGCCGCGCTTGCCTGCTGGAGAGTGTTCTGCAACATAGGTTGCAGCGCCACCATACTCACCACCCAGAGCTAAACCTTGGAGCATGCGCAGTACGATTAGGAGAATTGGTGCGGCGATGCCGATCATTTCATACCCTGGCAAGCAACCAACGATAAAGGTGGAGCCACCCATGATGACGATGGTGACCAAGAAGGTGTACTTACGTCCGATCATGTCGCCTAAACGACCAAAGACTAAAGCACCGAATGGACGCACAATAAAGCCAGCAGCAAATGCTAGCAGAGAGAAAATCATTTGTGAGTTTGGATCAAGTGCGGTGAAGAATTTCTTACCAATAACGGCAGCTAAAGTGCCATAGAGATAAAAGTCATACCATTCAAAAACGGTACCTAAGGAAGATGCGAAAATGACTTTTCGTTCCTCTTTTGTCATACTTCCTGATGCAACATTTGGGTTACCCATATACTGTCTCCGATTGTGGTTGTCGTTATGTTACTGATTTTACGTGCTACAAATCCTCATATATTTATTCGCTCACCTAATAAACTATCAATTTTAGTTAAAAATGACAATCAATATTTTCCCTTAGACGCGAAAAATCTTTACATAATTCGCCCTTGTTGCAAGGCAACAAATTAATCTCGCTTTTAGAAGCACAATGCATTTCAAATAGATTACTGTCGTTGTGAAATAGTCCCATAAATCTATTTGTGGAATTCTTCAGTTGTGATGAATTTTGACTTACATCAATAAAAAATGAGCGATTAAGATGGAGGCTAAATGAGACAGCAGCATTGTGATGTTTTAGTGATTGGGGGCGGCATTAATGGCGTCGGCATTGCCCGTGATGCCGTTGGAAGAGGGCTATCTGTCATTTTGTGTGAAAAGGATGATTTGGCCGCGCACACCTCGTCCGCATCATCAAAATTAATCCATGGCGGTTTGCGCTATCTCGAATACTATGAATTTGGCTTAGTCAGAAAAGCACTGCTTGAGCGTGAAGCCCTGTTGCGTTTGGCGCCGCACCTGATTTCTCCGTTAAGTTTTGTCATGCCTTATGTGTCCGGTTTACGCCCGTATTTCCTGCTGCGTGCTGGACTTTTTATTTACGATCAATTGGCGAAGCGAGAATTGTTGGCGGGCTCGCAAAGTGTCAGATTTTCCAAACACATCTCCGGACCGTATTTAAAACAACACATACAACGAGGATTTTTATATTCCGATGCTTGGGTCGATGATGCCCGTTTAGTGATAGTCAACGCCCTCGATGCACAGGAACGTGGAGCCACGATATTGACGCATACCCGCTGTGATGCTGTGCAGTCTCATGACGGCCGATGGCGTGCGCAACTTAGTCAACATGTACAAGGCGTCTCCCAATCGATTGAAGTGAATGCCGCTTGCATCGTGAATGCGACTGGTGCCTGGGCAGCACAATTGCAAGGCTTGTTTGAGCCTAAGGAAAAGCCTAAACAATTGCGATTGATTAAGGGCAGTCATATCATCGTAAAGCGACTCTTCGCGCATGAGCATGCCTATATTTTTCAGCATCCAGATGGACGTATTGTGTTCGTTATTCCTTATGAAAATGAGTTTAGTCTCATTGGAACGACAGACTTTGAGTATCAAGGCGAGTTAGAGAACTTAACAATTTCGTCGGATGAAACGGCGTATCTATGCAACTTATGCAATGCGTATTTTCAACAGCAGATCTCGCCAGCAGATGTGTTACACAGCTATGCTGGAGTCCGCCCCCTAGTTGACGATGGTAGTGCCGATGCGAAGTCCATAACCAGAGATTACCAACTTGAATTTATCGACGACCCGGCGCCAGTCTTGCATGTGTTTGGTGGCAAGATCACCACCTATCGCCGTTTAGCCGAAGACGCCCTCAATATGATCGCTCCTTATTTGCATTGTGAGGCTAAAGCGTGGACAAAAGATGTCTGCTTGCCAGGAGGAGATATCTCGTCGCCGCAGCCCTCTAATCAAAATGTTCGTGAGTTTCCAAGATTTATTCAGCAATGCTGTGAGCGGTATCCATGGATTGCTGTATCCACGGTGACTAGAATGGCACACGCCTACGGAACTAGAATTCATCAGATTTTGGGGGGCTGCAAAGATGCAAAATCCATGGGAGGGCAAGTCTTGCCGGGATTGTTTGCTTGCGAGTTGAATTATTTATGCATCAATGAGTTTGCCCGGTCGGCTGAGGATATTTTGTGGCGTCGTACCAAACTTGGATTGCACCTGTCACGTGATTCTGAGGAGGTGTTGAACGCATGGTTGGCGCAACACCATCCCTTATTTGCTCCGCCTTCGGTTTAGATAGAAAAATAACTGAGTTTCATTTTAAACGTCGCATTCATCGCGCTAATTTGCCTTTTGTCCCCTTGGTTTTGCAATATGTCGCTATTCGATGTCTTGGATCTTTTCTTCGCTATACAGTGTGAACATGCATTCATTTGAGACATGCGCAATTAGCTCAATAGGGAGAGAAAAATGAATAAGACGGAATACATGAATACCTTGCAGCATGAGCTGCAAGATTTGCCTGCAGAGTTGCGTGTAGAAACTTTGGCGCAATACGAACAATTGTTTGCGGATGGTCTGGCTGCAGGCAAAAGTGAACATGAGATCACTGAGAAACTAGCCAATCCTCGTTTGGTTGCGGCACAAAAACGTGCGAATGCACGTTTTCAGAATCTCAAAAATGACTTCAGCATAGGAAATATCTTCACACTATTTATTGCCCTCGTTGGCGTGGCAATATTCAATTTCTTTATGTTGATCCCAGCTTTTATTTACGGTGCGTTTTTATTCGTCGCCTACTTAAGTTCACTTTGCCTGTATGGTGCGGGGATTGTCGTGTTCGCTGCCAGCATTTCCGGCGTCAGTGACATGGAGTTTAAGCTGCCTCATCAACATCATCGCTTCAATGGACATCTAATTAGTCAGCATCAACATCGTGAAGGCGCGGTGACCATCAATTTGAGTGAGAGTGGAATCGTCATTGATAAAGGCGTGCACAGAAAAATTATTGAAAACGTGCAGGATTTCGACAAGCTAGAAAAATTTGAAACACATACGAATACGCTTAGCATCAAAAACAAAATGCAAGCATGGCATGTCTTTTTAGGCCTAGGTTTGCTGCTTGTTGGTACTGCTTTACTTTTGCTCTGTATTTGGATGACGCGTCTAACGGTGCTCGGCTTCGCCAAGTACTTTATGTGGAACCTCAACTTGCTGCGCAGTACGCTCAGAAATTCAAGTGCTAGCGTCTAACTCGAACACCTCATTGTCATCGGAGAAAAAATGAAATCCTTATTAAAATTTGGCGTCGTGTTGATCATTTTTGGTTTAGTGATGAGCCTATTAACCACCGTATTTATACGGGCAAATGCCGTTACTAAATCCGATATGAATACGGCCAGTGAGACTCTCAACGCGGAAAAGTCTCCCGTCAATCCAGTTCAAAAACCGTAGCTGATACTTTCCACGTATCGTCCAGCCCGACCATCTTGGTTGGGCTTTTTCATGTCCGCCGTGATCGTATTGCCTTGATGCTGTGGAATAGAATTTGGTCAGTCAGCAAGTCTAGATTGCTTAAATTTTATGCGTAATTGCCGACGATGCAGTCAAAAATCCACAATTGCTGCATAAGAACATCGACTTTTCATAGTCCTAATTGCGCTCGTGGTCGTTCTGCGATAATCTTTGAGCGTTTGCACAATTTCATCTATTCAATTCGGCATTGAATTTGAAATATTGCGCTTTATTGTTCACCCTGATCGATTTGGATTTATGACTACTTTCCACAGTAAAAGCTTACTCATCATGTTGTTTGTGTCTTGCTTCATCTCTGGGGCGCAAGCGCAACAAAATTCTATGCAATTTACTAGCGCAGCGAATGCAAAAGTCGCGAAAGCCTCGGCGCTTAAATCTAAATGGGAAGGTCCAACTGCCGGACCACAGCTGCAAAAAGATAAAAAAATTATCTTCATCGCGCATGATATGAGCGATGCTGGCACCTATGGTGTTTTTAATGGTATGAAAGAAGCGGCAGCAGGTACCGGCTGGCAAATTCTTCCACTTGACTGCCGTGGACAATGTAATCAAGGTGCCGGTGTTGTTAAGCAAGCGCTAGACATGAAACCTCAAGGGATCGTGCTCGCTGGTGTTGATGCTGCAAGCCAGTCTAAAGGGCTGACTGCCGCGAGTGAAGCAAAAGTGCCGGTTGTCGGTTGGCACGCCAGTTTTAAAGCTGGCGCTGTGCCTGGTTTGTTCACTAATATCACAACAGATCCAAAAGAGGCGGCACAAATCGCAGCCTTGTTTGGTGCCACTGAGGCGAGCAATAAAGCCGGTATCGTGGTCTTTACCGATACCTCAACCCCATTCTTGGCAACCAAGTCTGGTGCCATCGTTGAGGCCTTACGTCAATGTGAAGCTTGTCGTATTCTCAGTACCGAAGATTTGCCCTTAGCGGAGTCGCGTAAGAAGTTTCCGTCGGTAATCGAAGGTCTGGTCAAGCGTCATGGCTCCAAGTGGACGCATGTCATCGCGGTCAATGATATTTATTTTGATATGTTGGATCGGCCAGAGGTTGAAAAAGTAGTGGCAGCAAATAAATTGCGTGGTATTTCCGCAGGAGATGGTTCCCCTACTGCATATAAGCGAATTCGTAAAAGTGACGTGCAGATCGGTAGTGTTCCTGAACCATTATTTTTACATGGTTGGCAATTGGTTGATGAGTTAAATCGTGCTATGTCGAAAGTGGAGCCTAGCGGTTACAATGCCCCCTTGCATTTAGTAACATTGCAAAATATTACCTACGATGGTGGACCAAAAGATGTGTTTGATCCATCCAATGATTTTCGCGCTAAATATCTCTCCTATTGGGGGAAATAAATCGAAAACGAATAACGAGAAAAGGGCGAATTTTTCGCCCTTTTTTATTCTGAGAACTGAATTATGAATAAAGCAGAAGCAATACAAATCGCCAATGAGTCCTTACGTGTCAATGCACTTCACGAGGGCAATACGCAGTTTTCACAATTGGTACGCTATGTAAGTGATGAGGGGTGGTGGTTGAATATTCCCTTAGCCAATTTTCGGAGAGAAAATCATTTTTTGCTTTGCAGTGAAAAAGCAAAAGTCATCCGGCACATTATGCTAAAGCCAAATTGCATTCTCAGCCCTGCCACTAAATTTCGGGTTAAGGATGGCGTTGCTGATGTGTTCATTTCTGCTGCTAATTCACGCAAGTTAGTCGATGTTTTGGAAGGGGGAAGCAAGTATAGTTTCAATAAACATCTGGTAGACGAACATCGGTTTTGAGGGCACTTGGAAAGCAAGGCTTCGCGTATAAATACTTACTTGAATTAGATAAAGCCTCGCTTACCCTGTAAGCCCCCGGTATGAATGGCGACAATTTTTTCACCTGGTTTGAATTCACCCATTAGACACAGTTGGTGCAACGCGTAAAACATTTTTCCTGTGTAAACTGGTTCAATGGGAATCAGAGTTTCAGAGCTGAATTCATCGCAAAATTTGAGTAAGTCTGGTGAGGTTTTGGCGAAGCCGCCGTGGGTGAAATTGTGCAGAATTCTAAAGTTTTCAGCAGGTGGAAAACCCGCAAGAGACAAAAGATTATCAACGTCATTTGGCAAATAGTGGGTATTTTGTACCGCGGCAATGCCGATGACTTTGCTCCGGCTTTCCACTCCAGCGGCCACACCTGCCAAAGTCGCACCTGTACCACAAGCGAGAATGATTTGCTCGGGCGGCTCTTCCAATTCTTCCAGTATTTCTGCGACCAATTCGGATACGCCACGAACAGCGGCACTGCTGCTGCCTCCTTCCGGTAGCCACAAATACTCGGACGGACTACGGTCAACCCAGCGCTGCCAGGCACTTGGGTTATCACGCAGTTGTCGATACTCCAGGCGCGATAAAAAGTGTAATTGCATGCCTGCTTCCATGCAGTCTCGCAAGCAGGCGGATAGTGGACTACTGTGATCACGCAAGCCTCGCACTAAACCTATGGTTTGTATTGCCGACAGGCGTCCTGCATGCGCTAAAGCATGTAAATGGTTTGACCAAAAGCCCCCCATTGAGACAATGGTGTGGCGATGGAGGTCATCCTTCAGGGATAGCAGGGGATATTTTAACTTTCGAAATTTATTTCCAGAGACTTGTGGATGAAGTAAATCATCGCGTTTGACCCACAGTTTAATTCCGGGAAAAAGTGCGCTGTGTACGTATTGCAAGGGGGAAGAATGCGACAGAAAGTTCATACATGCTTGCTCAACAGCTTCAAAGTGGCTATTGTAAGCCCAATCACATCCGCATTTTCGTGAAAAAAAGGATGTTTGAATAACCTTTTATTGAGTGCTCACTGTATGCCAAAACATACTCAAACCACCATACCATTCGCTCAACAACAGTTGTTGGAAGCGATCGCACAAATTAAAGAGGGGAGTGGGCGTGAGGACGTTTTGCCAAAGTTAGAGGCAGTGATGGCGCAGCTCCAAACTTTGGTAACGCATGACCATTTGACTGGCGCATTTAACCGCAAGACCTTGATTGAACGTTTAGAAAGTGAATTGCAACGATCTCAACGAACTGGGCACACTTTCACAGTGGCGATGATTGGTGTCGACGCGCTCCCAGAAGTGATGGAACAACATGGACAAGATGTTGCCAAGCGTATTTTGCAAGTCTTGACGGCGGAGGCGTTATTGGTATTGCGTAGTCTGGATACTTTCGGACGGATTGAAGCCACCGAATTTGCCATTATTATGCCAACCACGTGGTTAGACCAAAGTCTGACAGCAATTAATCGCCTGAAGGTGCGCTTGCAAGAATTCAATTGGGGCGAATTGGCCGATAATCTGCAAGTGAGTTTCTGCACAGGATTAACGACTAATGCGGCAGGTGATAGTGCGGACCAATTGTTAGCGAGGGCGCAGCAAGCCTTACAGCAAGCACGATTGCAAGGCCATAATTCAGTCGTGCAAATTGAACCTGAATTGCCCGGGTTCTAGGACTTATTGAGCCGACGCACTTCAATGCTGAAGTAACTATGAACTTAGGCGATGCTGTATGGTCAAAGCACAGTTGTTCTTCACCTTATCGTTGCTAAGTTGCGCACCTCAAATTGAAAGACTTTGATATGAAACTCCGATTTTCCCATCATGCGTTGGCTGCTCTGTGCTGGTCTGCGTTCTCGTTGCCGGTACTGGCATCCTCTGCTTCGGTCGTAGTAAATACGACAAGCCTAGCGGTGCAGGATGAAAAAGAAACGGCCGCACAGCGTGCTGAATACATACGCAAACATTACACGAAGTACGAGTATCGTATTCCCGCCCGTGACGGCAAATTATTGTTTACGTCGGTGTATGTGCCGAATGATGCCAGTGCGAGTAAGCGCTATCCTATCTTGTTGGTGCGCACCCCTTATACTGTTGCACCTTATGGTACTGACAAATACAAGAGCCGTTTGGGGCCGACATTTGACTATGAGAAAGAAGGATTTATCTTTGCTTTTCAAGATGTGCGCGGTAAGAATATGTCTGAGGGCGAGTTCGTCAATATGCGTCCTCACATCAGTAAAAAAATGGGTAAAAATGACGTTGATGAAAGCAGCGATACCTATGACAGTATCGACTGGATGATCAAAAATTTACCTGCCAATAATGGCAAAGTCGGACAATGGGGCATCTCTTACCCTGGTTTCTATACTTCCGCTGGTGCGATTGATTCGCATCCTGCACTGAAGGCCGCATCGCCACAAGCACCAATTGCAGATTGGTTCCGTGGTGATGATATGCATAGAAATGGCGCGTTCAATGTGCAGTTGGCATTCAGTTTTTTTAGCGGCTTTGGAAAACCTCGTCCTCTGCCTACCGATGTCAATAATGATCGCGGTTTTGACTGGGGTGTTCCCGATGCCTACCAATTTTTCTTGGAGTTGGGCTCGTTGGCGAATGCCAATACCAAGTATTTTAAGAACGAAATTCCATTTTGGAATGAATTAATGGCGCATCCTAATTACGATAGTTATTGGCAAGCCAAAAATTTGTTGCCGCATTTGAAAAATATTAAAGCTGCCGTGATGACGGTTGGGGGCTGGTATGACACGGAAGACCTCTATGGCCCATTGCAAACCTATAAAGCCATAGAAAAAAATAATCCGGGAATTAATAATACGCTGGTGATCGGTCCTTGGGTACACGGCGGTTGGACAAGTACAACCGGAGAAAAAATTGGTGATGCCAATTTTGGTTTTAAGACCTCGTATAGTTATCAACCAATTGAGTTTGCTTTTTTTAAACATCATTTAAAGGGCGGCGAAAAACCTGCATTGCCAGAAGCCTGGATATTTGAAACAGGTGCCAATCGTTGGCGCGGTTTTGATAGTTGGCCTCCAGCCAATACCCAATCGAAGTCCTTGTATTTTCAAGCTGATGGCAAGTTAAGTTTTAGTATGCCGCAAGACAGTTCTTTGAGTTTTGATGAGTATGTGAGTGATCCCGCAAAACCTGTTCCTTACACCACCGAGATTGGTAATCGTTGGAGCAATCAATACGTTGCGATGGATCAGCGTTTCGCGAGCAGTCGTCCAGATGTGTTGACCTATCAGACCGACGTGTTGGAACGTGACGTCACTTTTGCAGGGCCTTTGGAAGCTGCCTTGTTTGTTAGTACGACCGGTAGTGATGCCGATTTTGTGGTGAAATTGATCGATGTGAATCCGAATAAAATGGACACCGTTGCTGGCGAAGTCAATCGTGGCGCACAGCAGACTTTGGTTCGTGGCGAACCATTCCGTGCCCGCTTCCGTGATGGTTTTGAACATCCTAAAGCGATGCAAGCGAACGAAGTCCATCAGGTGAAGTTTGGCATTAATGACGTGATGCATACGTTTAAACGTGGTCATCGCATCATGATCCAGGTGCAATCTTCCTGGTTCCCATTTATTGATCGTAATCCGCAAAAGTATGTGGAGAATATTTATCAGGCCAACGATAGCGATTTTGTGAAGGCTAATCATCGGCTCTATCGTGGTGCCGGCAAATTAAGTCATTTGCAAGTGCAAGTGTTACCAGCTTTGGATGACAGTCAACATTCCAAATAGTTTATGAATTTGTGTCGAGAAAAACCCGCCTTGCATCTCAGTAGACGGGTTTTTTTTCGTCGATTGCTCGTCGGCATCGATAAAGTCGTTATGATTACGGCTATACGCAAAATAAGCGCATAGGTGCTTGCGTCAGTTTTATTTTTTTAAGAGTGATTAACCCGTGGCCAATAAGACGCATCAATTATGTGAAGCTCTACGCATCCGAATTGATGATTTACGTCTGGGGATGTTCGTTACCGAATTAGATCGACCTTGGGCCCAAACGCCGTTTATGCTGCAAGGTTTTTTGCTCAGCGACGCGTTAGACTTGAAGACCCTGCAAGGCTTAGTCAAAGAAGTCGTGATTGATCCTCGTCGTAGCAATGAACATGCTTTGGTTCATCTTCCTTTTGATAGTTTGTATGAAATGATCCAAGTCGTGCCAGGCTTGGCAAATTCACGCAATACAAGGGGGCGGCGGGGCGAGATCGATATACGGCAAAGTCATTTGGACAAAGTCGTCGGTTGGTTGCATAGCAAATTTACAAAGTCGGATTACGCGACCGCGCATCGATTGCGTCATCACCATCACAAAAAAGCCTTACATCATCACAAATTAGCTAAGCAAGTATCGCCCGAATTGGCTCAATTCGAGCACGCGCCACTGACTGAGCACGAAAGCATCGTACACGCCTTAGATAAAACCCATATCGGTAGCAATAAGCGATTTGCCGCCATGATGCAGGGGATGGAGCCGCGAGATGCGAGCCAGGCAAATCTGAATTGGTGGGAGCGTTGGTTACGTTGGAGCGAACAAGGTCGACACTTGCATCGATCCTTATGGAACCGCCCTAAGTCAATCAAGAAGCGTTCGCATCGGCCAGAATATATTCCTGAAGATATCCACCTGGTGCAATACCGAGATCAGCTAAGTATGGTCGATGAACTGACGCGCGCGCGCGATGTGGTGGAAAAAGCGGAAGGCTTAATTAGCAAATTGCACCAAGACTTGCGCAATATGCAGTCCCTAGAACTGAAAGAAGTGTTACCCACGGTGCAGATTTTAACTGACAGCGTGATTGCTAATCCTTCGGCGATGATGTGGCTATTGAGAATGCGTTCAGAAAATATGAGCGTCGTATCGCATGCACTCAAGGTTTCTGTGTATATGCTAACGCTAGGACGACACATAGGGTTTTCTAAGCAGCAGCTGATTGAGTTGGGTTTTATCGGCCTCTTGCTCGATATTGGCAAACTCGAAATGCCGGAATCCTTGCTGAAAAAACCTACTAAGTTATCAGCGGCGGAAGCGAGTCTTATTCAAACGCATGTGAATGCTGGTATTAATCTGCTCGAGGCACAAGAACCACTTAGTCCCAATATTAAATTGGGAATTAACGAGCATCACGAAAGAATGGATGGCAGCGGATATCCGCGTGGCTTGGCTGGTGCTGAGATCAGTATTTTTGGACGCATGGCGGCCATTGCCGATAGCTTTGCCGCCATGACGTCCGCTCGACCTTATGGAGATACTCGTTCCTCATTTGAGGCCATGAAAGAATTGTTCTACATGGCGGAGGGACAATTGCACGCGCCTTTAGTGGAAGAATTTGTGCAAGCGATTGGAATCTTTCCAGTTGGCAGTCTGATTCAATTGACAACCGGCGAAGTTGCCATCGTCTTGGAGCATAACAAGGTGCGTCGGCTCGATCCGAAAGTCTTGATTCTGACCCGTGCAGATAAAAGTCTATTGGAGAAACCCATGATGTTTGACCTGATGCGCCAGGATTTGGTGGGTGACACAGAGCGTATCAGCATCCTGCGTGGTTTGGCGGATGGTGCTTTTGGTTTAGTTTGTCATGATTTCTACAAAGCCTAAAGAGAGTAAAGCACATATGACAACACCACAAAAATACGCTTTGATCGACAATTTGGATGGATTTATGTCCATGTTGGAAAATGAGATTCAGTATGTCGCCGAACAGAATTTAGTTGCCGTGTTGGTCGTATCCTTGCAACGTAGTGATCGCTTGCAGGCGCTCTTAAATTCACAATACGCGAACATCGTACAGCAACATATTTGTGAAGCTTTGTATCCCAGCTTGCGGGCCAAGGATCGCTTTGTGTTTGCGACAGAGGATGAGTGCTGGTTTATTTTGCCCAATCTTTCTTCCGAAGCATTGGCGGTCTTGGCCGGGCATCGTTTATTGAATGTCTTGAGCGTGCCCTTAAAAATTGAATCCCATACGATTTTTTTTCATCCCAGTATAGGTATCGCCTGTGCGCCTTTACATGCACTTAGTGCAACCGAAGTCTTGCGTATCGCAGATCAAGCGATGAAGAATGCGCAGTCAAATAATTTGCGATTTGAATTCGCCATGGTGAAACGCGATCAGCGTAATCGCCCAGATGATTTGCCGCGCGCGGTCAAGCAGGTACTTGATGACAATGCTTTGGAAATGCATTATCAGCCTAAGGTGGATTTGCGATCCAAGAGCATCAAATCGGTAGAAGCTTTGGTACGCTGGCCTGCAGAGCATGCACAAAGTGTGGCCACTAATATTTTGATCGATACCGCAGAACAATATGGTTTGATTGAACAGCTAACCATGCAGGTGTTTAATAAGGTTTTACAAGAGGCTGCAAACTGGGAACGTCAGGGTTTGCATGTCGTGGTCTGGGTCAATTTGTCTGCACGTTTATTGGCACTTGAGCAGCTACCAAAAGTGTTGGAGCGTATGCTCAAAGTCTGGAATATGCCAGCATCATCGATAGGCTTAGAGGTCACGGAAAGTGCCTTTATTCATGATATTGAACATACGACGGCCTTGTTATTTGAATTGAAGGATTTAGGCTTTCGCTTATCGATTGATGATTTTGGTACAGGTTATTCTTCACTTGCCTATTTGCGTCGTTTTCCGATTGATGAACTCAAAATTGACCGGGTTTTTGTGCAAGGGATGATCAGCTCTAAGCAAGATAAACAAATTGTGCAAAGCATTATTGGCTTAGCGCACAACTTTGGTCTCTCAGTCGTGGCGGAAGGTGTGGAGCAAGAATCTGGATTAAATGCACTGCGATTAATGGGCTGCGACGAAATTCAAGGTTTTTATTTTGCACAGCCGATGCTAGGAAGCGAGTTAATTGACTGGTGCGAGGAATTTAATCGCCACAGCATGGAACGTTTGTAGTTGTCCCTTTTTACCGATTTTAGATTGTCCCGATTATGATGAATGACGCCTCAGACCTTAAGACACATTCGCCTACTTTACGTATAGGACTGATCGCCAATCGTGCTCATCAAGATGCGCCAGACTCGGCGCTGGTTCAACTATTTCAACGGGCGGCAAAATCCATTCAGGCACTGGATATTGAATGGGTCGTCGTTGGGCGTACCTTGGATGCGATCCAGACGCATGGCTTACTGGAACTATGCAGTCCGCATGTGCGCTTTCCTTACGGACGCGATGGTGGTCTGATGAAGCTGGCCGCCCACGTAGTCAATAGCGATCCGCATAACTCAATTGATGCGGTGATTTATTTGATCGACCCAGTTGACCACTCGTCGATTTTCCCCGAAGCTTTGGCGCTCAAGCGTCAGTGTGTGATACACCGCAAACCTTTTTTATCGACCTTGGCTGCTGCTTGCGAATGGTTGGAATTAGAAGCACTTGCCGCTGGCGGCCGTGACCATTTTAGCGATGGTTTAGGGCTGGATTTACAACATGAGAGCATTGCCTTAATCGCGCACGATGCTTTGAAACAGAGCATGTTGCAGATCGCGGAAAAGCATTTTTCCTTACTCGATCGATTTGCCCATCGTTATGCGACTGGTACCACCGGATCATTGCTGAATCAATTGGCGTGCAGGATGAAAGGTGAAGAACTGGGACGACACTGGGTGCAGCCTTTTTTGTCTGGGCCGATGGGCGGAGATGCGCAGATCGCTGAGTTGGTCTTGGAAAAAAAGATACGGCGCATCGTGTTTTTGGAAGATCCACACGTGGCTCGTCAACATGAGGCGGACATACAATTATTGGAACGCGCTGCCAGAACGGTGACAGATTTCGCCTTGGTAGTGAGTGATGGTGAGGGGAGCGACCGATGGTTGCGTCTGTTGCATGAGCGCTTGTCCTAAGCAAATGGGACATGGTTATTTCAATATTGATTCGGTACAATGCCTGTCAATTAGAACTCAGCGCTATGCCATGAGTTATTTGTAAAAACGTATTGCTTTAATGTATCTCGAAAGAAAAGAAACCATGACACGTCGCTATTCCGATATGAACCAACATGATGCCCTGTACAAAGTTGCCCGCGCTTATCCCGGCGGTTTAGATGCGTTGGCGGCACGCATGCAAATGTCGGTGAATGTGTTGCGCAATAAGTTAGCTCCAGGGATAGAAACGCATTATCCTTCCTTTGAAGAAACCTCGGAAATTATCAGTTTATGTCATGATGCTGGCGTGAAAGACGCTTTGTTACCACTGCATGCGATGTTGGCACGACATGGCATGGCGGGTTTTATTGTTCCAGAAACGCAGGAATTTACTAACGATGATTTATCGCAAACGGTTTGTCGTGTCATGAGTCAGGTTGGTAATGCCGCTGAAGCGGTATCCGAAGCGATGATGGACAGAGTCATTACGACGATGGAAGCGGATCTGATTGAGCGTGAATTTCAAGCCGCGTTGGCTGCCATAGGTGAATGGCGGGCGCGGATTCGCCAGCATCATAAAGCGACTTAATGGCCGCTTGATTTCTACTAACCATCCGATAGAGTCTGATGTTTGTTGGGCGCGGCAAATTGTAGATCGCGTCTTGTTTGCTGTCTTATCGTGGCCATCACTTCGATGATTTTCATGTCATTTTTTTAAAAAATGCCAGACCCTCAATTGACTCCTATCCCCGCACAACCACGCTCGCTTGCCGATTTGTTTTGGTCGTTTACGATTTTAGCCATACAAGGATTTGGCGGTGTGGTGGCCATCGTTCAACGCGAATTGGTCGATAAAAAACGCTGGATGACGCGCGAAGAATTTGTCGAAGAGTGGGCGGTGGCGCAAGTCATGCCAGGTCCCAATGTGGTGAATCTGGCGATGATTATTGGCAATCGTTTTTTCGGTTTAGCGGGCGCGTTGAGTGCCTTGGCCGGCATGTTGTGTTTCCCTTTGCTGCTGTTATTGCTGGTTGTTCTTTTGTATGGACAAATCGCGCAACATCCCGGCGTTGCTGGTGCCTTGCGTGGTATGAGTGCGGTCGCGGCCGGCATGATTATCGCTAGCGGATTACGATTACTGCCAGTGTTAAAGACACATCCTCTTGGCACATTAGTTTCCACATCGATTGCTGGCACTAGTTTTTTTGCGATAGCGATCTTTCGAGTGCCTTTGGCTTTCGTTTTACTACCACTGGGAAGTCTGTCGATGTTTCTGGTGTACCGTCAGTTGAAACGTATCGCTGGAGCGCAAGCATGAGTGGGGCGCCGGCGATCACTTTACTTGATTTGACTTGGCTTGATTGGCTGGGCTTTTTTTTGCACTTTATGTTGCTGTCATTGTTGTCAGTGGGCGGTGCAGTATCGACATTGCCGGATATGCATCGTTATCTGGTGAACCAACAACATTGGATGAGTGATGCACAATTTAATGCATCGGTCGCGTTGGCGCAGGCGGCGCCAGGACCGAATGTTTTATTTGTTGCCTTAATGGGCTGGCATGTTGGCGCGAATACCGGTAGTTTATGGATGGCTTTACTGGGCGTGTTGATCGCCATGGTGGGGATCATCTTGCCCAGCGCAACGCTGACTTTTAGTTTCGCAAACTGGAGTCATCACAATCGGGAATTGATTGTGGTGCGCAGTTTTAAATTAGGGATGGCACCGATCGTGATTGGCTTGTTGCTGGCAACCGGATGGATTATGGCAAGCGCGCCGCACGACAACGCGAGACTATGGGCGGTCGCTTTATTGACCGCCATCTCGGCGCTACTTGTTTGGCGTACGCAAATTCATTTGTTATGGTTGTTGGGCGCGGGTGCGCTATGCGGATGGTTTGGATTCATTTGAGCCAGCTGTTTTACATTAGGTTTTTACTGGCAGGCTCAAACGAACTTCCAAGCCCGCCTCTGGCAAATTCGACAGACTGATTTTGCCATTATGCTGCCTCGCGATGTTCATCGCGATAGTGAGTCCCAAACCTGTACCACCAGTCTCTCGTGAGCGTGACGTCTCGATGCGGTAAAAAGGTTCGAAGACGCGATTTTGCTGATCGGGTGGAATCCCATTGCCACGATCTCTTACGCAGATGTGCAGCCATTTTTGTTTGGCTTCGGTGGATTGAAGTAAGTGTATCTGCGCACCATGGCCATATTTGATGGCATTGTCGAGTAAATTATTCAGACAACGACGTAACGCCTGTGGACGTGCCATCACCGTGACTTTGGATTTGTCGATTAAGCTGACATCATGTCCAGCATCGCTGGCATCGGTACATATACTATCGAGTAAGGAGTCGATATCCAAAGCTTGTAAGCTTTCGTTACTGTCCATACTACGGGCTAAATCGAGACCTTCTTTTACCATCATTTGCATATTTGACAGATCACCGACCAGCTTGTCATGTAGTTCATTGTCGGCGACTTTTTCTAAGCGTAAACGCAGGCGAGTCAAGGGTGTTTGTAGATCGTGCGTGATCGCCGCCAGCATTTGTGTCCGCTGTTGGATGTGATCGCGAATGCGCAATTGCATGAAGTTGAATGCCTTGATTGCCTGTTGAATTTCTTTCGCACCACTTTCTATGAGCGCAGGTCGATTAATGTCCTGCCCCAAATCGGTTGCCGCTTGAGCCAATTGTTGTAAGGGGCGTATCGTCATACGGGAAACGAATAGCGCGAGTCCAGCGATACAGGCGAGGAACAGACCAAGATAGTAGTAAGTTTCTGCTTGAATCGGATTAGGTGGCGGCTTTGCAGGAAAAATGGTTTGACGTAAGCCCGAGCCATCGCTCAAAACGAAAATCAAGGCTTCACATGCATCAACCGGGCCGCGATCATCCTGTCGCATCAGGCAGTTTTCAGGGGCTGGTGGCAGAGGAATGATGGTGAACGATTTGCTCAGTCGTTCACTGAGGGCAATTCCATAGGGCGTGCTGGCTTGATAGTTGGGGATTTGTGTGGGAACGGGAACCACTTTGAGACCAAATCGATGAATTGCTTTGAGTAGTCCTTCGCGATTAGCCGCTGGCAGATTATTAATTGCATGAATCAGTTGTTCTGCATGCTTGGCACGATCAGCGCGATAGGAGTTACGTTCATTGCTGATGCTGTGCTGCCGTTCACCAAAGGCTAACCACCAAGTCAGCGCCGCTGAGCACAAGATGCCAAACAGAAGAACAGAAAAGATACGGACAGAAATGGTGTCAAAACGTTTCATGTGCGGGGCTCAAACTTCGGCGTGGACGTTGACGGTCAGCACATAGCCACCATTGCGAACAGTCTTAATGATTTGCGGCGAACGCGCATCTTCCCCGAGTTTTTGACGTAGGCGGCTAATTTGAATATCGATAGAGCGATCAAAGGGATCCGCATCACGACCTTGGGTCATATTTAACAATTGATCGCGGTTGAGCACGGTGTTGGGCTGATCTAAAAAGATATTTAGTAATCGATATTCTGATCCTGACAGGGCAATTACGCGGTTGTCTGGGCTGATCAAGTGACGGGCGACCAGATCTAACATCCATTCACCAAATTTGAGTTTTTGTGGTTTATTAATCTCACCGCTGTCGCCATTGGTTTGGGAGCGACGCAATACGCTTCGAATACGCGCTAATAATTCTCTCGGTTCAAAAGGTTTGGGTAAATAGTCATCCGCTCCCATTTCTAAACCCAAGATACGGTCCAAAGGCTCGCTGCGGGCGGTCAGCATAATGACGGGTAAGTCTGATTTGGCACGCAAATTACGGCATAAGGTCAGGCCATCTTCACCAGGTAAATTGAGATCAAGTACGATCAGATCAACCGCGTGCTTTTCCAGACAAGCCCACATGCCCTGACCATCTCCAGCCATCAAGGTGATATAGCCATGCGTTTCGAGGTAGTCCGCCAGCAAGCTGCGGATTTCACGATCATCGTCGACGATTAAGAGAGTATTTTGCGTTTCCATGTCCGTATTATTGATCAAGGCTTGTGACTCTGCACGATTTTGCTTGATGAGTTTTGTATCGACTTGTTACTGCCCAACAAGATTGAAACAAATCGAAACACGCCAGCGGTATTGAACTGCCACGGTTACAACGCGAAACACATTTTGTACAGTTTGACACTTGCTGATTGCAAAAAGCGCGCAATATGTCTCACATGTGCAGTGCACATAGCAAGTTTCGATGAGCTTCATGGACGATAAATTCCTCTATGGATTTCATTCCAACGCATTTACCTTAACGAAGGAAACATGATTATGAAATTCTTAAAGAACACTTTTTTTGTTGGCTTGACAGCACTTAGCCTTGCAACGAGTGCTGGAGCTTTTGCGCAACAAGCAAATTCTGGCTCATCCCCTTCTCCAGAGCGTGCAAAAAAGATGGAACAAATGCAGCAACGAATGCAAGCTGGAATGGAAAAACACCGCATGCAATTGCATGACAAATTGAAGTTGACCGCGCAGCAAGAACCAGCTTGGAAGGCATTTACCGAAGCGACGTCTCCGCAACACGCAGGCATGCATGAACCTAAAGGAGATCATCAAGCCATGGCGAATCTATCCGCACCGGCGATGATGGAGAAAATGCTGGAGCGTTCTAAGGAGCGCATGGCACGTCAGCAGCAACATCTGGATGCGTTAAAAACGTTTTATGCGGCGTTGACACCAGAGCAGCAAAAAATTCTCGATGACAACCATCGTCGTATGCATCATGGTATGAAAATGCGTATGCATGAAGGTATGCAAAATCGTATGCAAAAACGCATGCAGCACAATATGCACGAAGGACAAATGGCGGCACCCACTACGAAATAATCAAACTTATGTGAAATTGATGACTGATTTCACAGCCATAGTGAGACTATCCGATAAAATGGAGGCTTAGTTAATCAGCCTCCATTTTCTTTTTTTCCGCTGTTTTACGTAGTTAAGACGCGGATCTCGATGTAATCACATGACAATTGCCAACGCTACAATCACCGATGCTACCGGGGGGCTAATCCCCGCTTTGCCAGACAGCGCGGTTTTGACCGCTGCACATCATTTAAACCAAGTGGTGAAAATTTGTTTTTCCCATACGGTAGAACATCGCGCCATCGTTGTGTTTGACCTTCGCAGCGATTTGGCAATGGCGTTGACTAGCGCCTATCGTCAATGTTTGCCAGACGCTATGTTTATTGACTTTGATCAGCATAGTCCAGAGCACGTGATGACGAGCCTGAATGCTTTGCAGGCTGGAGATTTGGTCGTGCTGGTGCAGACGACGAATTTTCGTATGGATGCGTATCGGGTCAGGGTAGAGTTATTTAAGCGTGAGTTAAAGGTCATAGAGCATCCGCATTTGGGACGTATGCCAGCAGAACAGGCTTTGATTTATATTGATTCGCTGGCCTATGACGAACAGTATTATCGCGGTGTAGGACGTGGGCTCAAGCAGTTGATTGATCAGGCACCGTTTGGCGTTTTGGACAGTGGCGAAGGCGCAGAATTAGTCTATGCCTGCCCATTTGAGGACGCCAAATTGAATATCGGCGACTACAGCGGTATGAAAAACTGGGGCGGGCAATTTCCGATTGGGGAAGTGTTTACTGAGGCCAAAGATTTGGAAGCCGTGAACGGTAAAGTGCGTATTTTTGTATTTGGCGACACCTCGTTTTCTGTCAATCAACCAGCCAGTCCAATCACTTTGGTCATAGAGCGCGGACAAGTGGTGAGTGTGCTTGATTCCACCCCAGAATTCGATGAGGTCATCGCTAAAATTAAAGAAGACGAGCAGGTGGTTTGGGTTCGTGAGCTTGGTTTTGGATTAAATCGCAGTTTTAACCGAGAGCGCACCGTTAGCGATATCGGTACTTATGAACGCATGTGCGGCATACATTTATCTTTGGGCGCTAAACATGGCATTTATGGCAAACCTAATTTCAAGCGTGGCGACGGTAAATACCATGTTGATGTCTTTGCCGTGACGGAATCTGTGCGCTTGGGTGAGCAGGTGGTCTACAAAGATGGCGCTTGGATTGTTTGAGATGGCGGCGCTTGATGTTTTCGAACTAGTAATGCGGCGGCCGTTCATCCACAGGTATCTGGCGTTGATTGGCAGCTACAGCGACTTCCCGTAATCGACCAGCCAGCGCGAGACAAAGTTTTTCTAATTCATCGATCTTTTTTTGTTGTTGATACACTTGCATGTTCAAGGTGTCGACGAGGTCATCTTGTCGGCTTAGACGAATCTCCAAATCTACTAATCGTTCTTCTACGCTCATGCTATACCTTGTGTGGATGACGCCAGATCTGGCGTGAGTCCGTATTTTAGCGTATTCATCTGAATAACTTCGGGTGAAGATGTTGAAAGGTATAATTCCCGCCACCTCCTTATTTGAACTGCTTCAATGTTTACATTTTTAGAATCGCCGGCAATCCAACAGTTTTTACGATTTGCAGCCGTCGGCTTGTCGGGTACTGCGGTCCAGTATGTGACGATACAATTGGCAGTGATGCTGCATTTTACGGCGTTCGGAAAGTCTCCTGCAGTGATCGGCTCAGCCCTCGGCTATCTGCTCGGTTCCATAGTGAATTACATACTGAATTATTTTTTGACTTTTGGTAGTGGCAAATCACATGTTGAGGCGGCTAGCAAATATTTTAGTGTGTTGGCAGTCGGTTGGTGTATCAATCTTGGCTTAATGACGCTACTAGTTGAGCAATGGGGAGTTTGGCACTGGTATGCGCAAGTTTTTACCACTGGGCTGGTTCTGTGCTGGAATTTTGCTGGCAGTAAATTGTGGGCATTCAAAGACAAGTAATTCTGCTGTAGTTGATTGAGAGCCTTATCGTCACGAGGTTTCTCGGATGGGAAATGCGCAGTATTTCAACTATCAGGTAAAATCCTTGGCAAGTTAAGATGTGTTTGATTGGTCGCACGAATCGAGATCACTGGGAGTGCTGGTGTTAACAAAAATACTGAGTAAACTGTTTACCTCTATTACGCCGACTGCAGCTGTCGCACCACCGCCTATAGCGGGTTCATCCTTAAGTCAACAAACTGCAACAGATCAAGCCGATCCCTTGTTTGCCGTCAAAAAAGCGGGTAAAGAAATCGCATCAAAGTTGTTTATGGCAATGTCTACCGAGAAGGGCATACACTTAGAGTCTTTACTAAGTGCATTAGGTGCATTAGCGGGATATGCTTGCCAGGTTAGCGTACGTGAAGATTTTGTGGTGCGTCAGGGGCGAGCTGAAAACGATGTTTTTATTCTCGTACATAGCAAGCAAAATTCTGATACCTACTATTTTGGAGATTTGCTTAATCGACCATTGGCTGAAAGTCGTTATTCGGTATGGTCCCTATCATCCGGCGCGACGCAAAAATTAGGCTTGCAAGAATTGATCGATCTGCATGATATTTTTAAACATGTCACGGCCACCCTAGGGACAGTCGATTTTGGCGTTCCTCGTGTCGCGGATGAGCATAAGGCGAAAGAAATACCTTTGAATTATGTCAGTTTCTTATGGCCACAGCTCTTTCCGCTTGCACAAAGTTTTTGTCCAAATCCAACAGATTGGCCTATTATTTTCGGTGTCGCGATACAAGAAATATTGTTTGCCAGTAAAGATCTGATAGCGCCAAAATTAGCACTGACTATCGTTATGGAAAGTGCGGTCCCTATGTCAAAAATATATCTGGCAGATCGATAAAAAAAGCAATGATACTCCTGTGTTTTTGTTCTTTACTTGCCGTTAAACAATGTTAAGATAAAGTAAGTTTTGCCGTTTTCTAGCTCCTTTAGCTAAATAAATTCAATTTAAGGCATATCTATGGTGGCTCAGCGCAAATTAATATTGTCATCGCTCATTTTGGCTTTCTCTATCAGCATGTCTGCGAATGTGCATGCTGATGTTAAAGCCGACTTGGCACGTCTTGATGCCATACAGCTACTGTCTGAACAAGATAATCAAGCCGCGCTTAAACAGCTGAAAGAATTTTATGCGCAATTTAACGTAGAGACAGACTATCAAGTTCGGATTGATACTCTGCGTGAGTTATCTGCAGCTTATGATGACGCCGGTGATATCGCTGCCAGCGAACGAAGTCGCGCCGAAATTTTGCAATTGGCCAAAGCGAAAAATGATAAAGAAGTCGTTGCTTTGATGCAGATTGATGAGGCGTTCAGGCTGCGCGATGCAGGAAAATTTGATTTGGCGATTGCCAAATTAGATGAAATTGCGAAGGTCTTGAAAGGCTCAGTCCGGCCGGAAAACTTGATGCGTTTAGAGATTACTTATGGCGTGATTTACCATGGCGCGAGTAAATTTGAACAAGCCTTAAGTCATCATCTTGAAGCTTTGCGTTTAACCGATCAACTAACACATAGAAAAGCCTTATCAAAAATTCGGCGTTTAGATACCTTAGCCGCATTGTATCTAAGCATGCAAAACCCCGAACAGACTTTGATTGTGTCGAATCAGGCAATGGTGCTCTCGGGACAGGTTGATTCACCGCGTTTGATCGCCAGATTGCGAACAAATCAGGCCATGGCATTAGGGGACTTAAAACGCTATCCTGAAGCCTTGGTCGCCTACGAACGCGCGCTGAAAGCAGCACAAGATGCCAATCTGCCCAAAATGGAAGCATTGATTTTGAGTAATATCGCTGATTTGCATTTGCGCACCCATGATTTCGTGCGGGCGGAAAATATGGCGCGACAGGCTCTGAAGAAAGCCGAATTAATTCAGGATGAACTCTCTATCTTGAACGCCAAAGCAAATATTGGTTTTGCCGTTGGTGGTCAAGGCAAAGTCACGCAAGCAATGGAGTACCTCGCGCCGACATTACAACATTCACGGGATCAGGGCGATAAGGCGGACCTCGAAGCATTTGTTGGTGAGATCAGCCGCATGTACGAACATGCAAAAATGTATAAAGAAGCTTTGGAATACACCCGCGAGCAACAAAAAATCAGTAACGAATTATTTAGAGCAGACCGTTCAAAGACCGTCGCCGCATTGCAGGAACAGTTCGATGCTGACCAGCGCAAGAAGCAGATTGAACTGTTAGCGCGTGAAAATCAAATCAAAGATGCTGATATCAAAAACAGTCGACTGCAACAGATAGTGACTTTGCTTGGTGCAATCTTAACGGTGATGGGCGGGATTTTTATTTATATGCTTTATCGTAAAGTGAAGCTGACGAATGAACGTTTAGAAGAAGTCAATCAACAATTGGAGTTTCATTCGGTACGTGACCCGTTAACGGGTCTGTTCAACCGTCGTTCATTTTTGGAAATGATGAAGGATCGTACCGAAAATGCGTCGCCTGAGCGGCGAGAGGAAGATGGTGATAGTCCAGATTGTTTAATGATTATGGATATCGATCACTTCAAGCATATTAACGATACGTGGGGACACACGGCCGGTGATGCCGTATTAGTGGAGGTTGCCAAGCGTTTACGTAGTGCTGTGCGAGATACTGACATGACCCTGCGTTGGGGCGGCGAAGAATTTTTGATCTTTGCACCAAATACCAAACCGCCTCAATTAATGACATTAGTTGAGAGAGTTCTCAAGTCGATTGGCTCAACCCCTGTCATCGTCGGAAACAATATGATTCCGGTGACGGTGAGCGCGGGATATATTTCTCTGCCATTTTCTGGTATCCCAGAAACCGTCTGTAACTGGGAAAAAGCGATGCAGTTAGCGGATATGGCTCTATATTTGGGGAAAGTGAATGGCCGTAATCGCGCCTATGGTTTACTCAGCTTACTCGTACCATACGAGCAAGCCTTGCCAGAACTGGAGCGGGATTTTTCTGCAGCGATCAAACAAGGTATGGTGGAAATCGCCATCGTACAGGGGCCACAGAGCAGTACATAAGCACTACTTAAGCAAGATTTGCAGAAAAAATGCTGGTACCCCTAGACAAGTTTCAGATTTGTGCCTATAATCTTGTTTCTGTCGTTGCTGATGACACAGCAAACAGTTATTTGAACTAAGCAAGTTGTATATGGGTGCTTAGCTCAGTTGGTAGAGCGGCGCCCTTACAAGGCGTAGGTCGGGAGTTCGAGCCTCTCAGCACCCACCATCAAATAGCTGCAAAAACAGAGTCGTTTCTAAAACGGAGTGGTAGTTCAGTTGGTTAGAATACCGGCCTGTCACGCCGGGGGTCGCGGGTTCGAGCCCCGTCCGCTCCGCCAAGTTGTAAGAAAAAACGCGCTAAGGCGCGTTTTTTTTCGCCTATAAAAAGTGCTGTCAAAAGTGAAGCTGATTTTGATGATAAAAAAATGCCAGCGTTTTGCTGGCATTTTTCGTTAACATCGCGCTGATTGTGATTTATGCAGCCAACGGATCGGCTAATTGACCGCCTAGTGAAAAGACGATGTCATCTAACATTTTTGCTAATTCGGATGCCATTAATAAGAAATCGGCATCAAAACGCTCGTTCTCATCCGCAGTGCGCTGATCTTTGTCTTCGTTCAGGATATCCAGAGGCTTGATGCGTTTGATCGCGAGATTTTCGGATAATACAAAGGAAATCTTGTCATCCCAGGTCATGGCCAATTTTGTGCATTGTTTGCCCGCGGCGATGTGGCGCTGCACGTCATCTGGATCAATGGAATGTCGCACATAACGCACTGTTGCCTTGTCTTCGGTATGCGCGCGTAATTCTGTATCTTGATCAATCGTAAAACCTTTGGGTGCTTCATTGCCGGCGAGCCAATCGGTCATCGCGGTCTGTGGTGAAATTTTCGTGCGCAAACTTTCCATGGGGATTTTGTCGCATTTCAAGAGTAATTTGATCACTTCATCCGCCTTGCTTGGGCTTGAGCTATCAATGACCAACCAACCATTTACTGGATCGATCCAGACCCAAGTTTGGCGAGTGATAGAGAAAGCGCGTGGTAACAGTTCATCCGTAACGCGTTCTTTCAAATCCTTCATGGCTTTACGACCGGGTGCGAAACCTTGTTGCTCTTCCAATTCTTTAGCTCGGGCTTTGGTGACTTGATTGACGACTGAAGAAGGCAGTAGCTTCTTTTCAGTTTGTAAAAGCAGTAGTAATTGTTGATTAACGCTGTGTATCAGGCTTTCGTTATTGCGCGGTGATGCCCAGCCTTCGCTTTGCATATCGCCAGATCCAGTATTCGAAAAGGATTGCGATGCCAATTGCATATTCAATTGTTCTACATCGACTTTCCAAGGCGCAGGAAGACGGAAAACTTGTAAATTCTTAAACCACATGTGCAGTCCCAAAGGAGAGGAAAAGCGACTGATTTTACACCTTTGGTGACTGCTTGTAGACGCTTGTGTGCAGAAAACCTGCTGCAATTTATGTAGCAGTGCTAGCTTGTCTTCAACATTAAGAAGAGGATCGATAGGATATCTCAGTGTTTTTATTGGGATTGGGGTCGCTTGTCGTAAATTCGCAGGCGGACAAAGGTTATAATGCGGACTAATTTTCTTTCAAATATTTGTGCGTGTTGTGAATTGCTCGCACAGCAAAAAACTACTCAAACACCATGTTAGCTCAGCAAAAACTAGACATACTTGAAGCCATCAAAAACGCGGTTGCGCCTATTATTGACGGTACCGATCTTCAACCTACGATTGCATTAGAGCGCCCACGTGATCCTTCCCATGGCGATATTGCTTGCAACATCGCCATGCAAATCGCCAAGCCATTGAAGAAGAATCCACGTGAACTAGCACAGCAAATTGTCGATGCTTTGCTGGCACAGAATCATCCTTTGATTGCCAGTGCAGAATTGGCTGGCCCAGGATTCATCAATCTACGCGTCACGCCGGCAGCGAAGCAAGCAGTAGTGAAAACGATCTTGCAACAACAAGATCAGTTCGGTAAAGGGAGCAAAGGCGATGGTAAGAAAGTGATCGTCGAATTCGTTTCTGCCAATCCAACGGGTCCATTACATGTCGGTCACGGCCGTCAAGGTGCACTTGGTGATGCCCTGTCCGCATTGTTAGAGGCGCAGAGTTATCAGGTAACACGTGAGTTCTATTACAACGATGCAGGTGTGCAGATCGGTAACTTGGCTTTATCGGTGCAAGCGCGTGCTAAGGGCTTTAAACCGGGTGACGCTGAATGGCCTGAGTCTGCTTATAACGGTGAATACATTGCCGAGATTGCACAAGATTTCTTGGGGAAAAAAACAGTTTCTGCCAGCAATGGGGAGCCTGTCACAGGTAGCGGCGATGTCAATGATATCGATTCTATCCGCCAATTCAGTGTGACTTATCTGCGTAATGAACAAGATATCGATTTGCTCGCTTTTGGTGTGAAGTTTGATAATTACTATCTTGAGTCTTCCTTATACACAGACGGCAAAGTTGAAGCAGCGGTGGCGGCCTTAATTGCTGCTGGCAAGACTTACGAACAAGACGGTGCTTTGTGGTTGCGTACGACAGAATATGGCGACGATAAAGATCGCGTGATGAAAAAGTCGGACGGTACTTATACTTATTTTGTTCCGGATGTCGCGTATCACGTGGTGAAATGGCAGCGTGGTTTTAGTCAAGCGATCAATGTACAAGGTAGTGATCATCACGGTACGATTGCACGGGTACGTGCCGGTTTGCAGGCGGTGAATCAAGGCATTCCACAAGGCTATCCTGACTACGTTTTGCACAAGATGGTCACCGTGATGAAAGACGGCGAGGAAGTGAAAATTTCTAAGCGTGCGGGTTCGTATGTAACTGTGCGTGATCTGATTGAGTGGTCAGGTGGCGGTGATGTGCAAAAGGGTCGCGATGCGGTGCGTTTCTTTTTGATTTCGCGTAAAGCAGACACGGAATTTGTTTTCGATGTCGATGTCGCTTTAGCCAAGTCTGACGAAAATCCTGTGTACTACGTCCATTATGCTCATGCACGTATCTGCCGTATGCTGGCGCAGTACAGTGAGTCAGATGCTGATTTGGCCGCATTGAAAGATGTGGATTTATCGCCATTGACGGCAGCGCGTGAAGCCTCATTATTGCAAAAGCTGGCTGAATATCCTGAGATGCTGGAAAGAGCTTTAGAAGAGTTGGGCCCACATCAAGTGGCATTCTATTTGCGTGATTTAGCTGGTGAATTGCATAGCTATTACAACGCTGAGCGTGTATTAGTGGACGATGAGCCAACCAAACTGGCTCGGTTGGCGTTAATACTGGCAACCCGTCAGGTTTTGCGTAATGGACTACAGTTGATCGGTGTCTCTGCACCAAATCAAATGTAAGTAATCAGTCAGCATAACAATCATGTCGTGAGGATTTAGGGGAAATATGCGTTCTAGTACAATCAATAACCTACATAGATTTACGCGTCAGGCAGGGAATACCTTGACTGGCATCATTATTGGTTTAGTGATCGGTTTGAGTATTGCCGTTATCGTCGCCTTGGTGATCAACAAAGCGGCTACACCGTTTACCAATAAAAATGGCAAAAGCGATAAGCCGGACGCGCCAGCGACGCAGATGCAAGACCCCAATAAACCTTTGTATGGCAATAAAGATGCAGTGAATCAAGCAGCGAAAGAAGTGGCTGCGAGTAAAACGGCGGAAAGCGTAAAGCCAGTCGATGCATTGCAAGCCGCAGCGGCCGCCGCGAATCCAGCTCCCGCTTCAACTGCTGTGCCCGCGGTCGCTACCGCTACCGCATCTAAGCCAGAGGTCGCAGACGAGAAATACATCTATTTTTTACAAGTAGGTGCATTTAGAGAAGTTGCTGATGCTGAAAGCGCGAGGGCGAAATTGGCGATGGTTGGGGTGGAAGCGAATGTATCCGATAAAGCCAGTGACAACGGTGTGTTACATCGAGTCAGAGTCGGTCCCTTTGACAGTTTTGACGCTATGAACAAAATGCGTGCAAAGTTGTCAGAGAATAGTGTAGAGACAGCTGTCGTCAGATCTGCCAAGTAAGTTGAATCATTATTTTGAAAAGAAACCTTAAGAGGAAACCATGCGTTTATTTCGTCAGTTACTAGTATTGAGTATTGCTTTTCTGTCTTTTTCCGCAGTGGCGCAAGAGCCACGCTTAGGCCAGGAATTCACCGTGTTGGAACGCCCACAACTGACCGACTCTGGAAAAAAAGTCGAGATCACCGAGTTTTTCGGTTACTTTTGCCCTGCATGTAATGCATTTGAACCGTACTTTGAAGAGTGGATTAAAAAGCAAGGCGATCGTATTGTCGTCAAGCGCGTACATGTGAATTTTCATGAATTGGTTACCCAACAAAAGCTCTATTTCACTTTAGAAGCGATGGGTAAAGTTAACGAATATCAGTTGAAGACTTTTAATGCTTATCACATTGAGCGCAATCGTTTATCTACCGATGCGGAAGTGATGAAATACGTTGAGAAAGTCGGCTTGGACAAGAAAAAATTTGCGGATATCTACAGCTCATTTTCCATTCAATCTAAAGTGAATCGTGCAACGCAATTGATGAGCGATTACAAAATCAATGGTGTTCCAACGGTGGCGATTGATGGGCGTTTTATTGTGTCTCCAGCAGATTTATTTGCCAAATCAAAAGTGCGTGATGGTTCTCACGCTGGCTTAGTCGTCATGGATTGGTTAGTAGACAAAGTGTATAAAGAGAAAAATGGCGCTGCTGCAACTGCGGCGCCTGCTCCAGCGCCAGCGAAGAAAAAATAAGCATTACGTTTAGGAAAAAATCCGTCAATACGACGGATTTTTTTTCGCCTCTATTTTGGCTCGATATCAATGAGAGACAACATCATGCATGCACAATTCACTCCTGCCGTATTTATTACTGGTGCATCCTCTGGCCTAGGTGCCGCCATGGCTCGCGAATACGCTGCTCAGGGCGCGCGTTTGGCACTGGTAGGGCGTCGTGCTGAAGCATTAGCAAGCTTGCGCGATAGCTTAGCTAATCCGCAGTGGCATCAGATCTACGCGGTGGACGTGAATGATCAGGAGGCGCTCACGCAGGCTGCACAGGATTTTATTCGAGTCGCAGGTAAGGTTCACGTTGTGATCGCTAGCGCAGGGATCTCCGTCGGCACCTTGACGGAGGTGTCAGAAGATTTGGCCGTTTTTACACGTGTAATGCAAACGAATGTGATGGCAACCGTAGCGAGTTTTGCGCCCTTCATCGCCCACATGCAGCAGCACGCACAGCAAGAGCCTTGCCGCCTGGTGGGAATTGCCAGCGTTGCCGGTATTCGTGGCTTACCCGGAGCCAGTGCCTACAGCGCCTCAAAAGCAGCGGTGATTAGTTATTGTGAATCGTTGCGAGTTGAATTACGAAGTAGCGGCATACAAGTGGTCACGATTGCGCCAGGCTATATTGACACGCCAATGACCCAGATTAATACGTACGCGATGCCTTTCCTGATGCCAGCACATTTATTTGCACAACGTGCAATCGCCACGATTCAGGCGGGCACTAGTTATGCCGTTATTCCATGGCAAATGGGCGTAGTCGCCAAAGTTTTACGCGTGCTTCCTAATTGGGTGTATGACAGAGCATTTGCAAATGCCCCACGCAAAGCAAGGCAGGAGTAGGAATGAATTCTGACCCGCAATTCACAGCTTCCATGTTAGCGGATGCCATCGGTGTACAACATGAGGCGGTGGCATTGAATGCGCCAGTACGAATAGTTTGTCTGGTGCCTTCGATCACCGAGCTTCTATGCGACTTGGGTTTGGCACCATGGCTGGTTGGACGGACTGGCTTTTGCATCCATCCCAAAGCGGTTGTAAGTGATATTCCTAAAATTGGCGGAACTAAAGACGTCAATATTGGGAAAATTCGACAATTGGCTCCGACGCATTTGATCGTGAATATTGATGAGAATGAAAAACCCACCGTCGAAGAGTTGGCGCAATTTATCCCGCATGTGATCGTTACCCATCCAATCACACCAATGGATAATTTGGCGCTCTTTCGTTTGCTTGGGGCTATCTTCAATGTTCTACCGAAGGCGCAACAATTGTGTGCGGCATTTGAGGCGAATTTACTTCGCGTGCATCGTGACGCCGATGCCACACCAAAGAATATCCTGTATTGCATCTGGAAAGATCCGTGGATGACGGTCAGTCATGACACTTATATTGCCCATACTTTGGCACTGCGCGGCTGGCAGCATTGGCAAACAAAGCAAGTTGAGCAAATTAGTAAGCGCTATCCGATCTTTGAATGGGACGATACTTCTCTGCAAGAGATTGACGCGGTTTTACTATCGACAGAACCATATAGTTTTACGCATTTGCATGTAGAGCAATTGAAGCAGACAATTCAAAAGCCAGTGATTTTGGTCGATGGTGAAATGTTGTCATGGTACGGTAGCCGAGCGATAGCTGGATTAGCCTATTTGGCTGCGCTTGAGATCTAGAATATGTATGTTTGATTTGTATTGAAAAGGTGATTTCCTGACGTAAAAAAAGACCGCGAGTGCATCGCGGTCTTTTTCGTTTGACTTTGATACTTCAGAGAAGTATCAGGAAGTGCTTTAGAAACGATAGTTCAACGAGAGGTTGTACATACGGCCTAATTGGCTGAAATGTGAACCGTCGTAGGTGACCATAGGATAGCGACCGTTAAAGGTAGCATTCGAAATCTGTGTCTTAACTTTTGCTGGATCTTTCAGAATGGCTTCACCCTTTGCTTTGTCTCCTGCGGCCTCGAAATTCCAAGCTGGCGTCACATCAAACATATTGTTGATGTTGAATGCTAGGGTGATATTTTTTGTCACCTGATAGTTGATTGAAAAGTCAGTAACAGTTTTCGTTTTGAAGACGACGGCTAGGTTTTTATCAATATCTGCGTTCCTGAATTTGGTCGGGCCAAACACGGTGTTGTTAAGCGACAGATTAAAATCATCAAAGTCAGCGTCGATTCCAAAGATGGTCTTGAATTTTGGTCTTGAGGTGAACATTAATGCGTCTTGAGTATGGTCAAATACAGACATTCCTGCGCTTGATACGCTGGATGGATTGGTAATATTGCCATCGCGTTCGTTCTTAAGTGTGTAGTTGCCAGACAAATTGAAAGCTAACTTAGCGTCTCCTAATTTGATATTGCGCTGATTGAAAACGTAATCAATGCCGGAAGTCTTGCTATCCATTGCGTTGGCAAAGAAACTCAACCCGACCCATTCGCGCTTAGCCAAGACTTGATCAATCGCTGATTTAGCATCGCCTGTTGGGCCCAAAGTTGAACCCAAGATAATTCGATCTTTCAGTGAGATGTTGTAGTAATCAAGCGTGATACTGGTATCTTTAGTCGGCTTATAACCTAGACCCAGTGTGATATTGGTAGATTTTTCTGCTTTGAGTTTGTTGACGCCCAATTTTGTAGCATCGTCAGAGATGTTGTTGAGAATGCCTGTGACCAGAATTTTGCCACCTGAAAAAGAATATTGATTTTTTTCAGTGTAAATTTGCATTAATGATGGAGCTCTAAAGCCAGATGAAATCGACCCACGCAAAGTAACTTCATCGTTAACCGTGTATTTTCCGCTCAGCTTACCAATCATTGCATTGCCGAAATCACTGTATTTTTCATAGCGACCTGTCACATCAACGACGAATTCTTTAGAAACGTCGATGATGCTACCGCCGTAAATACCATAGTTCGATCGAGTCCAAGATCCGGCCTGTCCTTTTTTCTGTACACCATCTTGAAGGTACGTTGCAGGCGAGTTACCCGCATAGGAATCCGCACCAGCATACAAGTAGGAACCACGGTCACCAGCAACAATAGTGTATTTTTCTGAGCGAATCTCAGACCCAAAATACGCGTTGATCCCTTTCGTGAGCTCTTTAGAAAAGTCTGCATTTAGCACTGCGTGTGTGAATTTTGTTCCGCCAGCATCAAAGCGGGTTTGCCCGTGTTCTGGTAGTACTATGCCGTCGAGGAATTTTTGTTCCACAGCACGGTTAACGGAATTGGTGATTGTGTACGCTTGTTCATTGCCACCAAAAGTAAGACTGACATCGGAATCCCACCCTGCTGTATTAAATTTGCTACCGAATGTTGCATTGTAATCTTTTAATGCGCCCAAGAAACCTGGTACATAGCCTTCATATGGTGTTCCTGCTGGATGGAGTAAGCCATAATCAGTAGGTCTCCAGTATGGCGTGCGGTAGTTGGCATAGCTATCAATTTTCTTATCGACGTATGCCGCGTTCGCATAAATATTCACGCCATCGGTGATGTCATAGCGAGAGTTAATCAGGAATTTATTTGCGCGTGTATCCGGTGAACCATTTACATGGCCACCGTCAGGACGTTTTGCCAAAAATTTGCTTACTGTTGCAACATCACTTTCCCAGTAATTAACTTCATCTTGTACGTTCAAAACGGCTGAGCGATTTGCCAGGCCATTATGGGAAGTGTCAACAGTAAAGTTCACGAATCCTTGATCGCCCAATGCTAAACCTTGGTTCCAGGTCAATCCCTCTGATTTTCCATCGCCTTGGGATGTCTTTCCAAGTTTCGCAGTGATGGAGCCGCCAGTCGGATTGTCTTTCAAAATAATATTAACCACACCAGCAATTGCATCGGAACCGTATTGTGCAGAAGCACCGTCACGCAAAACTTCGATACGCTTAATCGCATCTTGTGGAATAGCAGAGATATCAGCACCACTTTCACCACGACCTGGTGAGGTTTGAGTGTAGACCAATGAGCTAGAATTTTTGCGTTTTCCATTAATCAAAATCAACGCGCGGCTTGGACCCATGTTACGGATCTCATAAGGATCGAGCAAAGACGTGGCGTCATTGACTGGTGTTTGTACGGTATTAAAGGAAGGCACGCGGAAGGCTAAGGCTTTATCCAGAGATGCTTGCGCTGTTTTGGTCAGTTCACTAGCAGACAAAATATCGACCGGTACAGGAGTATCAATCACTGTTCGGTTGGAGCCGCGGGTACCGGTCGATGTCACCACGACTTGTTACACTTCTTGTGTCGCAACGGGCTTGTTTGGACTGGCCTCTTGCGCGTTGGCGATACCACCAGTTGCCAACATCAAAATAGCGATCTGAACAGCGCTTTTTGCAAACAGTTCTTGTTTCGGCGAACGGCCGGAGTTTGTTGATTTATTTTTCAATTCTTATCTCCCATTTGATTTATTTGTATTGAATGACAGGGTGTCATTCAATGCGTATTTATTACTGGTATGCCTTGCTGCCCTGCAAAAATTAGGCTGTTTGATACTACAGGAGCGAATTGTTAGGCGCAATATGATCTATGGGCTTGTTGTTTTTCGGTGTTTTTATTGCAATTGAGAATTGCTTTTTAGATCTTGTTGCTGTATTTGCTTCTTTTTTTATTGATTTTATGTACTAACAAAATCTTTCCGGTAATAGCTTGAGTTTTACACTTTTGTATTCTGTCCAATGCTATATTGGCATCATTGATAATTAGGGAAATGAAGATGACACAATTTTCTAAAAAGAGCCTTGCCGTCGGGTTGTTGAGCATCGCTCTGGTATCTGCTGGTGCAGGAATTTGGTGGATGAAAAAAAGCAAGAATCGTGTGCCAGTGAGTGGTGATGCGGTTGTGCTGAATCCCGATGCACCATTTACGATGGGATCTTGTTTGGCTCGTTTGCATGAGGACAAACCAGCTTTGGCGGTAATGTTTTCGCAAAGCGTCGATCCAGATCAAGCGTTGGACAAGTTGATTGAAGTTACCGATCTAGGTGATAGCAAAGCGGAGCAAAATAAAACGTCGTCCGGTCAGGCCTCGGCCGCTGCCGCATCTAAACCTAGCGATTTGGTCAAAGGTGGTTGGATCGTTTCTGATAATCCGCATGTTTTACTTTTTCCGTTTGTAAAAGCGGGTCATAAATATAGCGTTAAGCTGAGTGGTATGCTCGCTGCCAGCTCGGGCAAAAAATTAGAGAGCGCGGCTAGTTGCGACGTCATTAGTGATGAAATGGCGCCATCTTACTTCTTTGCGAGTAAGGGTACGGTATTGCCAGCAGGTTTAAATGGTGGCTTACCAGTTGTGACGGTCAACATTCCTGAAGTGGATGTGGAATTTTTGCGTGTCTCGCCAGAAAAGCTCCCGAAGTTTATTGATATGGTGATTGGTAAAAATCGACATGGTGAAAGTGTTGACGAAGAAGGTGAAGGCGAGGGTGGTGAGGAGGATTATTATGACTACTACGGTAATCGCAATAAACTCAAAGGCTTAACCTCAGGTTGGCAATTAAATGCCTTGCAAGGTATTGCCGACAGCGTTTATCAAAATCGGTTCGTCACCAATGAAGTACCAAATAGCCGCAAAGTCAGCTTTTTACCTGTCGAAAAAATTACTGAATTAAAAGAACCAGGCATCTATGTTGCAGTAATGCGTCGTCCTGGTCATTACGAATACGATTATCAAGTTACGTATTTTTACGTCAGTGATATTGGTTTGCATGTACGTCGCCAATTGAAACAAACGGATGTCTTCACAACTTCATTAAAAGAAGGCTCGGCGCAGGGGAGCGTTGATCTAGAAGTCTTGGGTGCCGACGGTAAAGTCTTATTGCGTGGAAAAACCGATGGCGATGGTCATGGTGTTTTGCCGGGTTTGCCGAATGGCGCCAAATTATTGTTGGCCAAACGCGGTAAAGAAACCTCAATCATTGCACTACAAGAACCAGGTTTGGATTTAGCTGAATTTGATATTGGTGGCCATTTGCCGCGCGATGCCAAATTGTTCGCGTGGTCAGGGCGTGATCTGTACCGTCCCGGTGAAAAATTCACTGCATCCTTAATGGCGCGCACAGCAGAAGGCGTAGCCTTACCGCCCGCACCGATCAAAGTCGATTTGAAGAAGCCAAGTGGCGATGTCGTCAGCTCCAGCATCTGGCAACCTAATTCCAAGACGCCGGGATATTTGCAGAACACGATCGATTTACCACCTGATGCCGCGACAGGGAAATGGAGTTTGGAATTCCGCGCCGATCCGACGGCTAAACGTCCAGATTCTATCTACACATTTCAGGTGGAAGAATTTTTACCAGAGCGCATGAAGCTGAGTTTGACATCGGAAACCACGCCATTGGCCGATACCACCAGTTTTGGTGTTGACGTGCAAGGCGATTATTTGTACGGCGCGCCAGCTGCTGGTAATCGCTTGCTTGGAAGCGTGGCACAAGAGCGTTTCAAGAATCCTGTTGCGAAAGAATGGCCGGGCTTTATCTTCGGTGATTTCGCCGATGATACGAATAAGAGTCGTTCTGAACTCGAAGAAACGAGCTTGGATGATAGTGGCAAAGCCGAAGTCGATGTGCCTTTCGTTGCGAATGCAAAATCACCATTGAAAGTACGTGCTGCATTTAGCTTATTAGAGTCTGGCGGCCGTCCGGTCGTGCGCTCAATTGAACGTGTCTGGTGGCCTGCGCAGCACATGATAGGCATCCGTCCACTATTTGAAAAAGACGTTACTCGCGAAGGTAGCATGGCGGAGTTTGAAATTATCCGTGTGAATACTGCTGGTAAATTTTCTGTCCTAAAGCAAGCACCATTTAAATTGGTGCGTGAAGAACGCGAATACTATTGGCGTTTTGAAGCCGGGCGTGGTTGGCATTCAGGCTATACCGAAGGTGAAGAAACAATCCATGCCGGTGCTTTGGAATTAAAGAACCGCGCTAAGTTAACTGTGCCAGTGAAGTGGGGGCGCTATCGTTTAGAAATCACCGATCCAGAAACTAATTTAGTCGCACGCTACTTCTTCTACGCAGGTTGGAATGCGCAGGATAGCGAAAGCGTAGGCAATCGTCCTGATCGTGTTCGTCTGCAATTAGAAGGCGCACCAGCTAAACCTGGCCGCGACGTTAAGCTCAAAATTATTCCACCGCATGATGGTGAAGCTCTGGTCTTAGTCGAAGCCGATAAAGTCTTGTGGAGTAAACGCGTTTCCGTCAGCACCGATGGAACGACGGTGAGTATTCCAATTGACAAAGCTTGGAACCGCTCTGATATGTATATCTCGACCGTCGTGTTCCGTCCCGGCAGTCAAGGCGATAAAGTCACGCCTGCGCGTGCAGTCGGTTTAACTTGGTTGCCCCTGGCACGTGAGCCGCGTAAGTTGAAAGTCAGTGTGTCAACACCAGCCCAAGTTGAGCCAGAAAAACGCATGATCGCCAAAGTGAAAGTCGAGAATGCTGCTGGTAAAAAAGCCATGGTAACGGTCTCCGCTGTCGATGTCGGCATTCTGAATATCACTAGTTTTAAAACGCCAGATCCGTTTGATTTCTTCTTCGGAAAACATCGTTTCAGCGCCGAGTTGACCGATATTTACGGTAAATTAATTGAGCGTATGGATGGCACGCCCGGCAAAATCAAATGGGGCGGTGATGCCGGTAAACGTGATACGAAGAGCATGCCTAAGAAGGTGAAATTGGTCGATATCTTTTCAGGTCCAGTGCAGCTCAACGACAAAGGCGAAGCCGATGTGCCTCTGAATATTCCTGACTTCAATGGTACTTTGCGCGTGATGGTCGTCGCATCGACCGATGACGCTTACGGTAGCACTGATAAAGAGCTTGTGGTCAGCGCCCCTATCGTCGCCGAGATCGCAACGCCACGCTTTATCGGTCCCGGCGATACCTCGACATTTGCATTAGATGTGACCAATATGATGCCAAGCGAGCAGAGTATTAACATCAAACTCTCTGCGGATAAATTATTGAAAATCGCCGAAGGTGAACGCAATATCAAACTGGTTCCTAAACAAAGAACGATCTTGCGTTTTAATGTGGAGCCGACCGAACCGTTTGGTTTGTCACGCATCACTCTCGATGTAAAAACCGCAGGTGCAAAACCCGTCGTGATACGCAGAGAATTCGCACTGCAAATCCAACCACCAGTACCGCGTGAGCAAGATGCACGTCGCCTGCGTATCGAGCCAGGCGCAACACAAAAACTCGATGCCAATATGGTTGAGCGTTTCTATCGCGGCTCGGCAACTTTGAGTGTGGTAATGTCGAATCGCCCACCATTGAATGTACGCAGTATCGTCAAGGGTTTGCTCGACTATCCGTATGGCTGTTTAGAGCAAACCACCAGTGCGGCTTATCCACATGTCTACATCGATGAAGAAGGCGCAAAAGCGGTTGGACTAGTACCGCATACGCGTGAACAACGGGCTAAGTTTATCGAAGGCGCGATCAGTCGCATCGCTGGCATGCAAGGAGCAGAAGGTGGCTTCCGCTTGTGGAATGGCAACGATGGTTCCTACGAAATGTGGCTGACACCTTACGTCACCAGCTTCTTAGCTGATGCACGCGAAGCAGGCTTTAATGTGCCAGAAGAAATGAGCAAACGTGCGCAAAAATGGATGACCGAAAAACTTAACGGCGCAGCGAATCAATTCTCGCCATTACCAGCCGCGGTTAAACCAAATGCAAATGGACAGTATGATTGGCGCGATTACGATTTGATCCGCAATAGTCATCAACGCTTTGCCGAATTAGCGCACATCGGTTATATGTTGGCACGCGATCAAAAGGCTTCGTTAGCGTCTCTTCGTTTGCTGCACGACAGCTACCGCGATCGTGCGAAATCACCGCTTGCATTGGTCCATCTGGGTTTAGCGTTGCAATTGATGGGCGATCAAAAACGTGCTGATGTTGCCTTCAATGACGCTATGACGAAACCGTATGGCATACGCACCGACTGGGATTGGGATTATCTCGGCGACTATGGCACGGCAGTGCGCGATCAAGCCATGTCTTATGCTTTGATGTTGCGTCATAAAGTCGCTCACCCACAACGTGAAACCATACTGACGAATTTGGCAGATCGCCTCGGCAAACCTCGTGGTTATTTCTCCACCCAAGAACGTATCGCTTTATTCTTAGCGGCACGCGCAGCCGGTGGCACTGTCACTGATCCATGGGAAGTGGTACTCAAAACTGCCGATGGCAGCAACACGATTAGTTCCAAAAACAGCGAGAGCCGCAGCTTCGATCCCGCCTTGGCAATCAAAGGTATCACGCTGGAAAACAAAGGTGCCAATCCATTGTGGATAGAACTTGAGGCCAGTGGTTATCCATTGAAATTGCCAATTCCAAGCGCAGAAAAAATTAGCTTAGAGCGCAAATGGTTCACCGTTGCAGGCAAACCATGGAGTGGCGGTAATCTCAAAGTTGGCGACATGCTGATCGTACGCGTCACCGCCAAGTCTAAACAAACCATCGAAGATGCCTTGGTAATCGATCATATCCCAGCAGGCTTAGAGGTAGAAAATCTAAACATCTCACAAGGCCCACAAGCAGGTGAATTCAGCATTGACGGTGTCAACCTCGCAGCCGCGATGGCGGATGAACGCATCAAGCACAAGGAATACCGCGACGACAGATTCGTTGCCGCAGTCAGGCTGAGTGGCAGTCCGATCAATCTCTTCTACATGCTACGCGTCGTCACACCAGGCCGCTTCCATGTACCAGGGACTTATGCTGAGGATATGTATCGACCTGATATCCGCGCTAATGGACCTTCGCCTGAAGCGGTGAATGTGGTTGATCCGCGTGGTGGGAAGTAGTTAGTTTGTTAGGAAATGCCTCAAGGACGCGCGTATTGACGCAGTCCTTGAGGTGTTGAAAAGAACCGTGAGCTAAGTCATTCCCGCGTGCCTTTAGCGGGAATCCAGTGGGATAGTATGCCTATTTTGTGTATGGCAGACCTAGTCGACACGATTGATGGATGAATTGAAGTTGAATCGAATGGCCTACAGAAATCAACAGGAATTGTGATTATGAGTATTTATTTGAGTGATTTATTCTTAATAAATCGAGCGCCATTCGAATCTCTGCGATTGGAATTCGGACAGAACGAGATAGCTATATTAAGTGGTGTTAATGGGCGGGGTAAAACCACAGTAATGTCTTACATCGTTGATTCGATTCACGAGTTCGCGAAACTCGGTTTTGAATTGGAGTACGAAGGTAAAGCACAGAAATATTATCGGATATTTACACCAAGTGATAGGCTTGATCCCAGTAAATTTTCTTTGGTATATCTTCGTTTCAGAAATAACGATGGCGAGACATTTGATTACGCGAACATGCTTGGATCTCTCGATTCGAGTGAATACGATTTAACAATTCCATTAGAAGAAAAAATTCCTTATTCCAATTTTCAAGGCGAATCGGTTTTAGGTTCGCCAGTGAAGAGAGTTTCTGCCTCATCAACAAAAGAGAAAATTCAAAAAATATTCTCTGAGAATCTAATGTGTTATTTCCCCTCATATAGATATGAAGCACCTAGCTACCTAAATGATATCTACAAAATAGAAATTGATTTTGCGAAAAAAGACCGATTTTCTGGATTTCTTTTAAATCCGATCGAAGTCGTTACTGGGCTTCCTCAGCTTATCAATTGGATTATGGATGTCTTGTTAGATTTGAATATCAATAAAGATGAGAATTTTTCAAAAAATATATCCCAAAACCTCAATTTAATTTTATCAAAAATTCTGATATCGAAGAATTTTGGAGATGTTCGATTTGGTATAGGATTTCGTAATAATGGCGGTGGGCGCTTGCAGGTTGTTAAGGATACTTATGAAATCATCTCGTCATATTCTGCAACTCCACCATCAAAACATGTCATTAAGCAAATTTATCCATCAATTTTCAATATTTCATCTGGCGAAGCTGCTTTATTGATAATTTTTGGCGAACTTCTTCGCCACATAGACAATTTGTCTGTGCGAAGTACATTAAATGATGTCACTGGATTGGTTCTAATAGATGAAGTGGATAAGCATTTACACATCCGCTTACAGAAGGAAATATTACCAATTCTTTTTGGACTATTTCCGAATGTTCAGTTTATTTTGAGCTCACATTCACCATTTTTAAGCATTGGGCTTGCAGAGACTCAAGCATTGCGTACTCAAATAATTGATTTGGACAATTCTGGCAGGTCTTGCGATCCTGTTAGTAACGAGATGTATAGAGAAGTATATGAAATGATGATTTCCCAGAATAATCGCTTCAAAGATCTATATGATTCATTGAGTGCAAAAATATTAGCTACATCTCATCCACTTATAATTACAGAAGGCAAAACAGACTGGAAATATTTCCTGAGAGCGCTAAAATATTTTCATGGGAAAAATGAGTATTTGGAGATCGAAGATAAATTCTTCCTACGATTTGGTTCGTGTTCTGAAAAAGATTTAACGACATGTGGAACTGTGATCGATTTTGATATGAGTGGCCCTCAGTTACAAGCACATTTGAAAGAACTCATTCAAACCAGAAAAAAGGAACTCAATCCAAATTTCCCCAAGAGAATCGGAATATTTGATTCTGACGATAGCAATATTAAGCTCCATGGGGACGATGTGTTAAATGTTTTTTCTTTCAGAATTCGCCCTGACGATATTTCAACAGAGTTACTTTTTGATGAAAGTGAAATTAAAACTGAATATGATGGAAAGCGATTATTTTTAGGGAGCGAGTTCGATCGCAATTCTAAATTTTGCCATTCTGATTCGAATTTACATATTGCGGGTGAACCTAATAACTCTAATAAGGCGGGGAGAAAAGTAATCGTGGATGAGAGTGTTTTTGATGCCCGCACAAGAGACAATGTAGCACTTTCGAAAGCTAAATTTTCTGAACTTGTTTTTAACGAAGACATTCATATTTCACCGGAAAGTTGGGAGAAATTTCGTTTTATTTTTGATGAGTTAAAGCGGATACTAGCGATTTGATTTGATGAAAAGAGTCATTTCAGTGTGAGTGAGATATGTAAATTCTGGGAGCATGAAATATCGCATATGGTTAAGACATCTCAGTTAAGATTGCGAGCTATCGAAGACCGTGATGAGTAGTGCATCGTTGGACTTAATTTGGTTCATCGCAGACATCCCAATCAACCCACCCCACGCAAATCCAGGTACCAACTCTCAACATCAATCGCTCAGAGTCGCCTTACCAAGACCATAGGACAGCAAGGCACGTTCGCGTAGTAAATCGCATCACTTTTAACTTTTTACTACATTTAAGCACTTTTCCTACATAAATACTCGGTAAACTGCAGATATTACTGCTAGTATTCTGTGCATATGAACCCCTCTACCTGCACATTACAGTTGTTTATTGATGGCGTTTGGCGTGATGCCGCTGCGCTTGATTTGACTGGCGACCCGGCGCTGGGTATGGCTGCGTCTACGTATTTAATCTATTTGTCTGAATTTGCGCTGTCCTATTGGGAGAGGTCGGATGCTGCTGCCTTATCTGTGAATGTGCCTGTTGATTTGCGTAGTTATCCGAGCGAGGCTTGGCCAGCTTTTTTGATTGACTTACTGCCTCAAGGTTATGGACGGGCTGAGTTGTTAAAGCAATTGGCACGGAGTGAAACCGCAGGGCCATCGGCTGACTGGGCCTTGTTGTGTGCAGGTGCTGGTAATCCTATTGGGAATATCCGGATCAAGGAAGCGCATGAATGGGTTGCAGCACGTAGCAGCCAAAACGTCGATGCCAAACTCCGTGGCTTTTCGATGGCAGAGATCGCATCTAGGGCTGGTGATTTCAATGAATACCTCGCCCAACATGGACTATTTTTAGCGGGATCTTCTGGCATACAAGGTGAGTGGCCGAAGATCCTGTTGACCCGTGCGCATGATGGGCTGTACTACCTTGATCATGCTTTACCCGACGAGCTGGCAGAGGCGCATTTTATCGTGAAGTTTGGCCGAGGTCGTGACATCGCGTTAGCGACTATTTTGCGTTTGGAAGCACCGTATATGCAATTGGCAAAGCGACTGGGTTTGCATGTTCATGCCGAGTTGAGTTTGCATGAGCGAGCTTTGTTCATACCGCGTTTCGATCGGGAAGTGCGGGACGGAAAAGTGTTACGCAACGCTCAAGAGAGCATAGCATCTCTTTGTGGTATCAATGGATTTGGTAAGCTACCTTCGCATAATGAAGTGTGTCGTGAGTTAGCTAAAGTCAGCAGTGATCCTATGCGCGATATCGTTGAGTACATCAAGCGTGATATTGCGAATATTGCGCTGGGAAATAAAGATAATCATGCGCGTAACACGGCAATACAACGGTGTGATGATGGCACGATTTCTCTGACGCCTTTATTCGATTTTGCTCCTATGTATTTACATCCTGATGGCATCGCAAGGCGTATCCGTTGGCAACAAGATGACGGTGGATCGCCAAAATGGGCGAGCGTCATTCGTCAGGCTTGTGATGCGACAGCGTTGGATTTTAATGCGGTCAAAAATGGCGTTCAGATCATGGCTGAACCCTTGGCAACGCTGGTCGAGGACGCGCTGTCTTTGGGGATAGAGGAAGAATTTATCAATCCATTTGAAAAGACGATAGCGAATCTTCGATCACAACTGGAGGGATTGTAGATGGATAAACGCTTTATTCCTTTGTCACCCGCCGAGGCAATACAGGCGCGGCGTGCTTTGACCGAAGAGCTTGCCGCTGATCCTAGTATGCCTATCCCCGCAGTCATCAAAAAGATTCGTACTAGCTTACGTTTTACCATCGCCGAGTATGCAAAATTGTGTGGCGTATCGGCGCGCACTTTGCAAGACATCGAACGTGAGGTGTCAAGCCCAAGTTTAGCGACGGTGGAAAAACTTTTGCGTCCTATGGGGATGGTGCTTAGCGCAGTGCCTAAGTCGAGTTCGCGCTGACATCACTTGAAAATAAGCTGTATGTGATGTCAGCGCCTGCTATTTATTTCATGCGCAAAGTCCAAGTTCAGCTTACCTCTTCGTCAACGCAATCACCATCATCACCACAGCAAACGCCAATAAAACCGCACCGGCGATTTTCCAATACGAATAAGGCCGCTCACCCTGTACTTCACCCGTCTGTCCATTGACCAAAAAGCGATAAGTCTTTTCGCCGTACTTGTACGACGATAGCCAAATCGGTAGCAAGATGTGTTTGAAGCTGATGTTGGAATAGCGTGGCTGCATCGCGGTAATGCGTTGGTGGTCGCCGCCGATGTCGCGGCAGATCGCGCTGCGTATGCCGTCTTCCATGATGGCTCTGGCATCGACAAAGCCAGGTTCTAACGCGACCTGATAGGCCTCGACTGTGAAGCCGGAGACATAGTCATCGCGATAGCCTTGTAGTTTGTCGAGGTGCCAGGGCGCTAGATTGTCAGCGTATTCTTTTGGTAGTGTTTTTGAAGCGATCACTAAGACGTCGTCGAAACTCACTTGCACCTCGCCTGCGGCTGGGTACCAATTGGTTTTGGTAACTTGACGGGTTTTGGTTTCGCCATCTTGTACATAGCTTTCAGTGGCGGTGTAATCGACGCCGCGTTGTCCTTGATAGGTCGTGTCGGAATCTGCGTCATAGGTCCAGTATGGCGTATAGATACCCTTCAATCCTCGCTCGGCGCGATAAGCGCGTTTGAGGGCGTTGGGAGCGAACCATAATCCGTGTACCCAATCACTAAATTTTTTGCGAGCATCGCTTTCTTTGATGTCGAAAGGCGCAATCGCTTTAGGTTGAATCTGGCGCTTGGCGTAGGCGTTGGTGGCGATCATCGGTGCCGCGCAAAATGGGCAGCGATCAGAGACAATGTTTTGTCCAAATTGCGATTGCGCGCCGCATCCTGTGCATTTGACAGTTTGTTGTTCTATCATCGCTTCGTTGCCAGCTTGCTTGCTTAAGAAAGCGTCGTAATCCAATTCTTCGTAGGCAATCGTTTGCTCGGTTGCGTCGGCTTCGATTTGATTTTGATTGCCGCAGTAAGGGCATTTGAGTGCCAATTGACCGGGTGCGAATTCTAGTTTGGCACCGCATTGGGTGCAGGGATAAGTTTTGGTTGTCACAAGCGTATCCAAGAATCGGTGGCTGAGTTGATGCTGATCTCACTTCAATGCGAATCCTTTGAAGTGAGATCAGTGTGAACGAAATTTAGTCAGATTATTGCGGTGGCAACGGTGGAGGCATTGCGGAAAACAGGTCTTGTAAATCTGCCTGATCGCTAGCTTTCGCCCAAGCTGCCATCCCTTGACGCCAAACCAGACTGTCGCGTGTCAATGTGCCATTGACGACTTGTGCTTGTAAAGCGGCACGTTCGAAAGGGCCAGCTTGTGCGCCATTCACGGCGATAAAATAAGGCGTCGCGCCTGGTAGTGGTGGTGGCATCGCGCCAGCGGCAGCAGCAGGCGCTGTATTGTTCGCAGCAAACAGGTTTCCCATGCTTTGATTTAACATACCACCCACGCCAACACCCATCATCGCACCAGCCATGCCGGGATTTTGTGCGGCATCACGCAGTGCTTGTGCGCCTTGATATTGGGCGAACTGTTGCATATTGCCGATAGCGCGCATCGCGCCTTGTTGGTCAATGGCTTTTTCGACTTCTTCTGGCAGGCCAATATCTTGTACCTGCACTTCGCACAGCTCTAAGCCGTACTGTTCAAAATCACCCGCGATTTTTTCTAATATGCGTTGACCAACGACGCTGACTTTGCTTTCTAAATCGATGACTGGCACGCCGATTTCTGGCATGACTTCTTTGATGCGCAATCCGATTTTGCCGCGCAGATTTTCTTCGATATCTTGAATTGTGAAATCAGCTTGCGTGCCAACCAATTCCAGTAACACCGTTTTTGCATCGCGAATGCGCAGACCATAAATACCAAATGCGGTAACGCGCACTACACCAAACTCGGGGTCGCGCATGGTTGCTGGCCCTGCTGTGCCCCATTTTAAATTGGTAAAACGTGTGGTTTTGAAGAAGTAGACTTCGGCTTTGAATGGGCTGTTAAAGCCATATTTCCAACCTTTGATCGTGCTTAGGAGCGGCATGTTCTCGGTGCTGAGTTCATACATGCCAGGCATGAATACATCGGCGACTTGTCCTTTGCCCATCTGGCCTTCGTTGACCATGACCGCAACTTGACCTTCACGCACAGTGAGTTTTGCGCCCATTTTGATTTCGTTTTGATAGCGCTCGAAGCGGTGCACCATCACATTGGGATTATCGTCTAACCATTCGACGATATCGATGAATTCATTACTTAGTTTGTTCCACAGTCCCATGGTGTTCTCCAATCTTCAATTTAAAACGAAATTGCGCCAGATTTACTAGTAAGTTTATGCAAGTGCGAATCAGCAGACCTCGCAGAATGACATCGCACTCGGCATTTTGCTAGCGTCGTAGTATTGCCTATTTGGCACAGGATCACAAGTGCTGCGTCAATATCTACGCGGGCTGACTGTTGGGTAGTTTGAAGCGTGAGAGAATTATTTGGATCGAGATTGTTGCTGATTGATAAGTGACTGCGCAATAACGAATAAGTTTATACTCGCGAATTTCATTTGCTGTTATTTCTTTAGCATTCACCAATGATCTCAGGTCAATTTTTATTCTTGTTTAGCGCCCTCGGCGCGATGAACGGTATTTTCTTAGCGATCTATTTTTTTAGTCGCCGTCCGCATCGCTTGGCGAATAGTATGTTGGGCGCGTTATTACTGGCGATCTCAGTGCGTACAGCCAAATCGACTTTCTACTTTTTTAACCCAAATCTTGCGGTTGAATTTTTGCAGTTTGGTTTGTCGGCTTGTTTGTTAATCGGACCGTTGACCTATCTTTATGTGCATTATCATCTGAGGGATTCACGACAAGAGGCTGCGGGGCGCGAATGGCGCTGGCATCTTGGCTTGTCTTTTTTTGTGATTGCTCTTGGTGTGTTTTTTCCTTATGCCGAATATCGTTTTATCTGGCGCCACTCTACTTATGGCATACATGTTTTTTGGTTCTTGTATTTAGTGGCGGCTGGCTGGGAGCTGTGGCGATCACGTGCGATTTTGCTCGATGATGTAGGACGCATGCCTCGCAGCACCTTGCTTCTCTTGAGTGCTTATTGCAGTAGCTGCTTGATTTTGATCGCATACCTGAGTACGCCATTGACCTCGTACATCGTCGGCGCCTTATCATTCACCTTCTCCGTGCACATCACAGTTGTCGTATTGATGTTGCGCAAAGAAGCGCTGGTCGAGACGGGTAAAAAAGAAAAGTATCAAAACCGCAAATTGGCAGAAGACGACGCGCTGACATTATTGACGTCATTGAATCAGCTCATGCATGAACAACAATTGTATTTGAATCCGAATTTAACGCTGGCACTCTTGGCCAAAAAAGTCGGAAGTTTGCAAACCACCGTTTCACAAGTCTTGAACGATAAACTCAATAAAAGCTTCAATCTTTATGTGAATGAGTTCCGTATCGACCATGCCAAAAAACTGTTGCTCAGCGAGTCACATTTGAACATGGAATTGGTCGCAGAGCGTTGTGGCTTCAATTCCAATTCCACCTTTTTCGCTGCGTTTAAGAAAATCACCGGACAGACACCTGCCAGCTATCGTGCTGCGTCCGTCTCATAGCGGAATGTTCTCCGAAATTATGATTCTGTAGTCCTGAATCATGGTTTGGAACCGCAAACCTCCCTACCTATCTTACATTGAGCATCTGCAAAACAGGTGTTCATAGCCGCTGCGCTTTTGACGTTTTCGAATTTCAGTTCTCTCTGAATACCGATTTGTATTTCAATAATTAATGAACAAATATTTTTCGGATTAAGGTGAAGTGATGAATCAAATTTTCTTGGTACGGTTTCTTTTTATGTTTTGTTGTTGGTTTTCGGTAGTCGACCGGAGTCTCGCTACGTCTCTAGTGGCTGATAATGAGGAAGAAAAAGGCATTAAACAAGCCATACACTGGTATTTGAATGGAACCAGTTATAACGATCAAAGCCAGATCAACAAAGCTTTTTACTTCAATGCTCGTTTATATTTGCCCGGCAAAGACGATGCCTTGCGCGAAATGGGTGCGTTGGAGTACTCGCAACTTTTCCCCGCAGAAAAGAAAGGGGAATTCAATGGGCGAATTGGCCGCTTAATTAGTATGGAGGTGACGGGCGACGTCGCCACAGCGAAAGCAGAAATCTTACTGCTGAAGCCAGGTATACGCTTTGTCGATGTATTTTTACTCAAGAAAATTCAAGGTACCTGGCAAATCATTAGTAAGTCGGCGATTCGAGAAAATACACCACAGCACGGCCGTAAGATTTTGTTTGTCGTGTCTAATGCGCAGCAATATCCTGGCACCTCGGTGAATACAGGGAATAATTTCCCCGAGCTAGCGTACGCGTATCAGACCTTTATCAAAGCGGGTTATGCCGTTGATTTCGTCAGCCAGCAGGGTGGTTCTGTCCCTTTGGAAATGATCAATACCTCAGATACGGTGCAGAGGCAGCATCTCTATGACCGTGATTTTATGTGGGCGCTGGCGCATACCAAACATCCCACCGAGATCGCGGCGAAGGATTATGCTGCCATTAATTATATCGGTGGCGGTTCCGCCATTATTGAGATTGCCGATAATCCGGCTATACAAGCGATTGCCATGCAGATTTATGAGCAGCAAGGCGGTGTGATTGCAGCGATTTGCCAGGGTACGCAAGGCATTAGTAATTTGAAACAGCGTGATGGAACATTTTTACTGAGTGATAAGGTACTGACCAGTTTTCCGGATCGCTACCTGAATCAACAATCGCCCATTTTCAAGGCCTACCCTTTTTCGCTAGAAACGACGATTAAGCAACGCAAAGGAAAATTCACCTCTGGCGCAAATGGTTCAAGTCATATTGAGGTCGATGGACGTCTGGTGACTGGGATGAATTGGGAATCTTCGGTTGCAGTGGCGGAAGCGGTGATTCGCTTACTCGATGAGAAGAAATGATGTTGATCTGTTTAGCGCGAGTTTGCTTTCTCTGCTTACTGTTATTCAGTATGCCTCATGCTCGTTCTCAAACCGAGAACGAAATCGATCGTTATGTGAAACAGATACAGCAGTTGCATCACATACCCGGTCTAACATTGGCGATAGTCAGAGATGGCAAGCTTATACACCGAGGTAATTATGGGCTGGCAAATTTAGAATTTTCTATGCCTGTTTCAGATGACACCGTGTTTCCTCTATTTTCCAGTACCAAGATTTTCTCTGTGGTCGCAGTGCATCGATTGATAGAGCAAGGGAAATTATCGTTGGATAACAAGCTGGTGGATTTTTTGACCGACTTGCCCGAGGCTTGGCGCGAGGTAAAAATCGAACATTTACTCAGTCATTCATCCGGTTTGCCCGATATCGTCATGTATGAGAATTTGCCTGAAGCCGAGGCACAGCAAGCGGTGTATGCGCAGGCGATTCTATTTAAACCCGGCGCTCAGTTTGATTACAATCAAACGAATTATTGGTTACTCAATCGTATTTTTCAAAAGATAATTGGTCAAACTCTGAGTGCCTACATCATGGAAACGCAGTTTTCAGGAACACAAACCTCTGCATTTTTTGAAGGAAATCATCTCGCGGTTATGCCTAATTTTGCTTCGGGATATAACAATGCGGGCGACAAGTTGACCAAGCGCAATTGGCATTTTCCTCACTACAATTACGCTGCGGCTGGTTTGAGTTTGAGTATGAATGCTTTTCTCGATTGGAATAAGAAATTGGATGCGGGCGCCTTACTTTCAGCCTCCGGCTTAGTTAAATTACGCCAGCCTTTTGTGTATGCGAAGCCCAGAAATTTCGCTCATGGCTGGGATTTGATTGAATTGAACGGTGTGGCGACATATGGATTTACTGGCGGCATGGCTACGGCCTATCGGCAAGTGCCACAAAAGAAGATGACATTGATTTTGTTAGCGAACGCCATGTTTATTCCCACTGTGCAGCGACCTGGTTTGGATGCGATAGTGAATCAGTTACTTACTATGGCAGACGAGCTTCCTTGACAGTGTACGGTGTAAGATTGACGGAAATGCTTGATACCTGTGCCAACAGACCTTGGCTAGCTTAACTCAAATTTTTCGGTCTTTGGTTGACACTGTTTCGTCGTCTGAAATTTAGCGTCCGAATCCTTTGATGTCCCTCATCCCAAATAAGATCACCCTCAAATACCTCGCCTATCTGAGCATCAAACGGGTCTTTACTCGCTTCGTCACAAGTATCCCATAAAGGCGGTTCATGGCGAGGGCGAATCTGGGTGGATCATGTGGCTCTCCTAGATACACCAGTATTTTTCTGATTACGGCTTCATCGTTAGTCGCCGCAATGAGCCTTATTTCTCCACTGCGGAGTGAACACAGTAGCGGAAAAGCTTGATAAATGCGCTTATTCAGCATCGCACACAGATAGCGAGGGGGGGGGGAGCGTTTAGCGTTGTTTGTATCTTCTTCTGGTTCGGGTCGTGCAGACACGGTGATGATGGGAGTATCTGTCGCAAGTGCTGTGATCGCTTCCCTTAATGGTGAATTGGGCGCTAACACGCCAAAGTAACGGTGTCTATGCGTACGTGGGGATACTAATGCGGCGTTTTGGCTATCAATTCGAGTGGGGTGAGAATCTTCGTTCCCTTTTTGCCACCTGATTGTGGTTTAGGGCAAAGATAGATAAGTTGATCCCCTTTGGCATGTCGCTTTTTTATCGAAAAGAGTGGTCTTGTGCACGAATTTCAAACACCTGCAACAAGCGCTCTTGATCTGCCCGATCAACGCTGGCAATTTACGCGCTTGCATCAACAGAAAAACACGACGTCCCGTGGACAATTTACAACAATTTTATCTTAATATTTCATCTAGTTTTTATTTGTGAGTGAGTGTCAATTTTATAAGTTGACGCACCAACAGGCATCATTTTCCCTATGAAACCAGCGCAATTTCTAGACCTAAAAATATATTGTAAATAGGTTGAACTTTTAGCCAAACATGACACAAGTAAAACTTAAAAAAAATAGGCTTTGATTGATATATTGAAAATTAATTTTCTAGATTAAACTCACAGCTGCGTATTTTTAAGCTATTTTTTTGCTAAATTTCCGCATGGGCACACATTAAAACAATAAGGGATGTTATGAAGAAATTAATTTTTAACAAGCTTACATTTAAGCGCTCGGCCATATCAATTGCAGTGAGTTTTTGCTTCGTTTCTGGCGCATTAGCACAAAATTCTGAAGGTTCAATTTATGGTCGTGCGGAATCAAAAGCACTCATCACCGTTACCAATGTTGACACTGGCGTTTCTCGTCAAATCCACGCGGAGGTAGATGGAAGCTATCGCCTTCCTAAATTGCAGCCTGGTCGCTATTCCTTATCGTCAGGCGCATTGAAAAAGGAAGTTGACGTAGTTTCTGGTTCTGGTGTTGAAGTTTCCTTATCCAGTGCCACGAACGTCGTCATCACGGGTTCCCGTACCCGCTCAGCCATTGACATGAGCTCAACGGAATCGAACGCGATTTTCACTGCGAAACAAATCCAAGCTCTGCCGGTCTCACGCGATACGACCTCTGTTTCTTTGCTGGCGCCAGGCACAGTACAAGGTTCACCAGGCTTAGGTGGTTTGGCTGCAATTGGTGGCGCGTCTGTGGCTGAAAATGCCTATTACATTAATGGTTTTGATGTCACCAATCTTCGTACATTTACAACGTACATCAATCTTCCATTTGAGGCGATTGCTGAACAACAAGTGAAAACAGGTGGCTATGGCGCACAGTTTGGTCGTTCTTTGGGTGGTGTGGTGGCATTGACCACCAAAAGCGGTACGAACACTTGGCAGGGTGGTGCTTCTGTGTACTACAGCCCAAACAATTTCTTCAGTAAAAAACCAAAAAATATCATCGATAACGAACTTTACAATGATCCAGTCACTGGCAAACCCCAAACCACCCCGACTCGGTATATCACGGGTGGTTTCAATCGCGACAATACCGCCGACTCCTTGACCGGCAATGTGTATTTAGGTGGACCCATTATCAAGGATAAGCTTTTTATCTTCGGTTTAATCGCCAGTCGTATCAGTCATTCTGATACTTATGGACGCCAAACTAGCACTCAAGGTAAAACTAACGCACCGAGTGGTGTACTTAAACTTGATTTCAATATCACCCAGGATCACAGGCTAGAATTTACTGGCTTAGTGAATAATTCTGATCGCTACTCCAATATTTACACCAATCTAGTGCGTGACGATAAAGGTAATGTCATCCCAAATGAATATGCTACAAGCCATATAGGCGCAGCGGATCATCAGACTTTTGATTCAAAGTCTGATGCTGAGATGTTCAAGTACACTGGCTATTTGAGTGATAATTTCAATATCTCTGGACAATTGGGGCGTGTAAAAAACATCCGTGAACTCAGAACCAATCCAAACCGAAACGGACGTGATTGTCCTTGGGTATTGGATGTCAATTTGAATCCTATGGGATGTTACGACCCGAATAATAATGGTGCGGAACGTGATGCAAAAATTCCCCGTGATTATGACGAACGCAAATCTGGTCGCCTTGATTTAGAATACACTTGGAAATCGCATACGATCAGAGCGGGTTACGATGCACAAAAATTCACTTCCGCTCAGGCCGGCACATCGCAAAACAATAGTGGTGGCGTCTACTATCGGTACTACGCGGCGGATAAAAATGGTACGGCCAACAACGTATTCGGTCTTTTAAAACCAAATGAAGAGTATGTCCGCGTCCGTGATGATGGTAGTAGCTCTGGCGTTTATGATGTTATTAATACCGCTAAATTCATTGAAGACTCGTGGAGCATCAGTAAAGATATTTTGCTAAATACGGGCTTACGCTGGGAATCATTTGACAACAAGAACGCCATTGGGAAGAGCTTTGCAAAAGCCGACAATCTTCTAGCGCCACGTCTTGGTGCGGCATGGAACGTATTTGGAGATGGTGCAACCAAAATCTTCGGTAATGTAGGTCGCTATTACATTCCAATTTCGTCCAACACGAATATCCGTGCCTCACGTGCCGAATGGACTTTCCATCGCTTCTACACATTTAAGGGCAAAGACCCAAGAACAGCTGCGCCACTCAATCTTGGCCCTGAAATCGGTGCCGCTGGCATTACTGGTAGTGAAATGACACCTGTACCTGAGACGGTCGCAGATAGTAAATTGCGCCCAATGTCACAGTACGAATATATTCTTGGCTTCCAACAAGCACTCACAAAAGAATGGTCTGTTGGTGTGAAATACATGCATCGTCAAATCACCGATGGTATGGATGACTTCTGTGGTTCCACTGGTATCGGTCAATTCATGAAGGACAAAGGCTATACCAAGTTTAATCCTAACACGCTAGCAACTTGTGTCATCATGAATCCAGGTCGTGATTTGAACATCAATGTTGACGCCGCAAACGATGGTAAATTAATACCGGTGACGATTCCGAATAGCTATATTCGTCTCGCTAAATTCGAACGTAAGTACGACGATATACAATTTAGCTTAGATCGTCCTTTTGACGGAAAATGGGGTATGTCTTCTTCCTATACTTACTCCAGAAATCTTGGCACCTCCGAAGGCTATGTGAGCTCCAATAATGATCAGACGGATCCAGGTGTGACCTCAGAATTTGACTTTGCATCAGGCACGGATGGTATTTATGGTCCAACGCCTAACCAACGTACTCACTCACTCAAAGCCTTTGGTACTTATGCGCTCAATGACCGCTTCTCCATTGGCTTGAACGCCAGCTTAGTCTCAGGACGACCAATATCTTGCTTAGGCAATGTACCACGCCCAGGTATGCCAAACGCAGCGTTTGATTTCTACGGTGCGGATGGGACGACTAAAGGCGGCGCCGGTAGCTATGGCTACAGTTATTACTGTCTCAATGGCGAATTCGCACCCGATACGCGCGACCCTAAAAAGCAAATGGCGCAAAGCTCTTTAGTGCAGCGCGGTTCTCTGGGCACTTTACCTTGGACCAAATCATTTGATTTAAGCGTGAACTATAAATTGAAACTCGAAAGCGGACTGTTGACAATTTCTGGAACAATTTATAATCTATTTAACTTCCAAACTGAGCAAACGATCAATGAGTTCAAGGACTATAGTCGCGATACGCAAACAGCTGGACGTATTAGTAAAAATTACGGTCTACCAACCGCATATCAGTCACCTCGTTCGACTCGTATCTCCGCACGCTACGACTTCTAATTGATTTCTGTAAAACGAAAATAAATTGGTTTTCTAGCGTACGCTAAAAGAAAGGCTTCTCAAGAAATTGAGAAGCTTTTTTTTATGGAATATGGTCCGATTTTTATTCGTGCCCATGAACATGAATATCAGAATACGCAAGTGCGTCCCCAGCACCTACCGGGGGTCATAGCGCAGCATTACCTTGGACAACAATTCGTTCTACGTGCCTATTCGGCGCAAGAGCGTATCGTTGACGCCTGTCTTACTACGCCGCTGCAATGCGAAGATGATTTGCAAAGTTTGTTGGCTAAGCAGGAAGTTGAATTCGTCTTCGTCAGATTCCCTACTTACGGTTGTTACGCATGCCGTATTGAGCGCGTGTCTTCTTGAGCATTTTTTCTTTGCTTAGGCCACGTCAAAATCTTTGTCACTAAAGACATCTCTGCGCCATTCCTGGATGGCAGTAATCACCCATTGCGCATCATCTAAGGGTAAGTCGTGGCCGGCCTTGTCGTGGATTCGTAAATTCACTTGCCATTTATCGGCTAAGGTTTGCGAACAATGCATATCCACCAGTTGATCTTGTCGCCCTGCTAGCATCAGAATAGCTGAGGTGGGGGGACGTTCAGGCGCTTGAAATTGCGATGCAGCCCGTAGTTGTCGCAGAATATTCTTGCGCGAAATTGGATACTCCCGCGCGTAATGTACCCATTGGTCAATCACTGTACTGGCTGTTTTTTTGTCGGTCAAACGACTGGTCAACTGCAGAATTAATGACTCACGTTTTTGCGTGTTGCCGAACATTAAGGTACGGAGTAAACGCGGATAGTTCTGAGGACGCAATCGTTCATAAAACGGATTGTGCGGTGCCAGACTTGTGTTGATCATGACTAAGGATTTGATGTCGTCGGGGAACGATTCTGCCCAGGAGACTGCGACCATGGCACCAAGTGAAATCGCCAACACGTGATAGGGCGGCGGCAAGCCCTTGGCCTGCAATTGCTGCTGGCAGTGCTTAGCCATTTCAGGCACGCTGGCGAGGCTTTGTTGCTTGTTGAGAGGGCCATTCCCGGGAAAATCGATGCAGATGATGTCCTCATCACCGATGACTCGCTGCAGTTGATGTGGAAAGTCGCCCCAGTGACGAGATTCACGCATGAGGCCGCGTAATAACACCCAAGTCGTCATTGTGCCGACCTCATGCGCGATACCAACGTGCTACGGCGCGCTCTTGCAAGCGACAGCGTTGGGGTCCTGTGCTGAGCCAGTTTTGATAGCCGCAACTGGCTCTGACTAAAAAATCTAGCCAAGAGGCGTGACGTCGTAACACTCTGTGCAAGCGATGTTCGGCGGTAGGATTGAACATGCCATGTCGCGAGAATAATTGGCGGGGATTTTTCTTCACCCACAGCCATGAGCCCATCTCTAAAGTTAATGGCAAAAATGTGTTTGGTATTGTTGTAGTAAGGCTTGTTTTGTTTTGCTCTTGATGATGCAAATATAAGTAGTCCCAGATATCGCCATGGGTTTGATATTGCAAACTTTGTGGTTCAAATAGATAGCGGTGATGCGGATGGGTTTCTTGAAACAATTCTTCTAGCCTAAGAATATCCGCCAGATGAGGAATCGGATGTTGGCTGTGGGCGTGTGGGAACCAGACTCTATCGACCAAACCAAAGCCCGAGTGACAATCAATTGCCATACTAAATTGCCGGCTGAGGAGTTGTTCTCGGACGACTTTGCACAAGGCTTGATTTTCAATTTCCATCTCCGCATCGATACTGCCACGATACCAAGGCAGACGTGGGCTGATGCGATGTCCGCCTAACAGAAAAGGCACTTTGCCGTGGGCTTCGACGGGGGCATTGCGCATGAGATCAACGCCATTCGGATTGGCGCGCGTTGATTTCCACATACCACCCGGATTCACCAGTGGCATAAACACCAACCGCACATGCTGCAATAGGGCTTGCAAACTGTTATCCCAGACTAACTGTGATAACAAGCCGCGCAAATAGCTGAGTAGCACTTGGGTACCGATGCGCTCTAAGCCATGAATGCCACCGAAAAAACCGATCGCCGGAATCTTAGGATCTGGATTGCCGAGTGCTAATTGATATACCGGAAAACACTTGTGCCTGACTTGAACCTCGCAAGTAATATTGACTTCGAGATGGTGTTTCCCCAATTGTATGAGTCGCTCGAGTTCTTGTAATTCTGGTAGTGCAGGCATGTTGATGCAGACTTTCAGAGATTTGCGGAGGTAGGATGGTAATTGCTTCGCGGAATTAGCGTAAGTCGATCATGCTAGTGCAGTCGACTGGTGAAAGCAAGGCAAGTGCGCAACAAGTCATGATTTTCCTCAATCTCGAACGACCTTTAACTTTCATGGAAAGGCAGTAAAGGCGGCGATTACATTTCGCTAATTCATGTAGCGGATTCGAGGACTTCTTCTAGAAGTCGTCATTAGTGAGTAATAATCAATTCATAGTATCAAGGGCTTTACCACTCAAGGGCTGCCCATGAAAACCCCAAATACCCGTCGTCAATTTATCCGCAACTTTGCCGCAACCACAGCAGCGGCCTCTACCACACTGGCTCTAAGTGCTTGTGGTGGTGCTGGTATCGCTCCCGTTTATGCGACTTTCGAACATGGGATTGCCAGTGGCGATCCACTCAGTGATCGCGTCATCATTTGGACACGTGTGACACCGTCGAGCAATTATGATGGCAGAGATTTTGAGTTGACATGGCAAGTCGCCAGTGATGATCAATTCACTAAAGTTGTGAAGTCGGGCAGTATCGTGACCGGTGCAAGTCGTGACTTTACTGCGAAAGTCGATGTCAGCGGCTTGAGTGCGAATACGGTGTACTTCTATCGTTTTAACTTTGACAGTCGCCTCTCGCCGGTCGGTCGTACTAAGACCTTGCCGATTGGCAGTGTGCAACAGGTTAAATTAGCCGTCGTAACTTGTTCCAATTATCCTGCTGGCTATTTCCATGTATATGCTGAAGTCGCCAAGCTAACCGAGCTCGATGCCGTGATTCATCTGGGCGACTACATTTATGAATACCCACGCGATGGTTACGCTTCACAGGATGCTGCTAGTCTCAATCGTCTAGTTGAGCCAAAGACGGAAATCGTCACATTGAGCGATTATCGCAGCCGTTATGCGATTTATCGTGGCGACGCGGATTTGCAAGCGGTACACGCCAAGCATCCTTTCATCACGGTATGGGACGATCACGAATTCGCCAATGACACTTGGATAGGCGGTGCTGAGAATCATGACCCAGCAAGCGAAGGTCCATTTAGCGCTCGTCGTGCGGCAGCACTGCAAGCTTATAACGAATGGATGCCAATTCGTTTGCCAGACGCAGCCAAGAATGATCGTATTTATCGTTCCTTTGATTTCGGCAGTTTGGTCGCCTTACACATGTTAGATACGCGTCTGATTGGTCGTGATAAGCAACTCTCGTATGCCAATTATATGGGTACGAATGGGGCATTCGATGCCGTGAAATTTACCACCGATATGAGTAATCCAGCGCGTCAATTGATGGGGGCAGAGCAGACCACTTGGTTGCAATTGCAGCTAGCAAAATCAAGCGCTACTTGGCAAATTCTCGGCCAACAAGTGCTGATGGCGCGAATGAATATTCCAGCGCCATTGGTGCTAGGACAAATCAGTTTCTCAGACTACACCACACTGCTTGGCAAAGCTCAGCTTGCGCCAGCGGCATTGACCGTGGCAGAAAAGACGATTCTTGCGCAGCCCGCGATTCCTTACAACCTTGATGCTTGGGACGGCTACGTGGTCGCCCGCGAAACCGTCTTTGCTACGGCAAAAAATCTGGACAAAAATTTGATTGCTTTGGCAGGCGATACGCACAATACCTGGGCTAGTGATTTGAGCGACTTGAGCGGCAATGCCATCGGTGTTGAATTTGGCGTAACTTCAGTGACCTCCCCAGGATTTGAAGAAGTCTTTGCGAAAGAGGATCCGGCCAAGGTCGCGGCAGGTTTAGAGCAAATAGTCGGACCTCTGGTGTACGCAGAAACTAAGAGCCGTGGCTTTATGATCGTCACAGCAACGCCAACGGAAACCCGTTCCGAGTGGCGTTATGTGAATACGGTAAAAGCGAAAACATATAGCGTCGTCAGTGGTAAAACGCTTAAGGTCTTGCCAGGCAAGGCGAATCGCAAGTTACTAGCGGTCTGAAGTCACTAGGGGATCTTGCGAGCTGAGACGTGCGCTAGATTCGGGATGTTTGAAATCGTCTTAAGAGGAGACATCGTGCGACGATGCCTCCTCGACAGTGAATAAGATACGCTTAAATTTTGCGGCTCTATTTACTTGACTAGCTTAGGTTTGCTATACCAAAGCGCATTCACAATGATCCAACGATCACCAAAGCGTCCCATATGAAAGTAGTCGATAAACCATGGTGTCTCTAGTCGAACGGAGGCAGCGGTCTCGCTGACATCCAGTACCTTGCAGCTACGATTCCATTGCTCGACTGGTGTTTTAAGGGCGCCTTGTTTGGTCAATGCCACCAATTCTTCTTTTGACATACGACGTAGTCCAAGGCGTTCGTCCGGTGTATCACCAATCACCGCACGCTTTGCCAGATCCGGATGCAGCGAGCGCGCAACGCGTTGCGGATTTGCTTCTAATTGTCCATCAATATAGTCAAAGCAAGTCGCCTCGATGGCGGCGATGGTCGCTGGGTCGGTATGATTGGCTGCACTGGCGGTGTTAGCGAATAGGGCTGCCGCGAGAAGGGTGATAAATTTCATGATGCACGACTCCTGATTAGGCTTGATTGAAATTGGATCGAGGATTGGACAGAATCCATTGCGTTTGGTTCTTCATATTGAAATCCAGCAGAGAACTGTGCCAGGTTAGAACCTTCTTGTGTATAGTGTTAATTCATTATTTAATTTCTTGTTTGATAAATTACTGCGCCATGAAAACATTTGAGAGTCTAGCTGCGAATTGTTCAAGCCAACATCAGTCTAATTGGCGTCATTTCTTCCTTGTGCTGATCACTATCCCAAGTTTTTTAAATCTGAGCTATGCGCAAGGCGTTTACAAATGGACTGACGCGAATGGCAAAGTGCATTATGGTGATGCGACTATGGCGCCAACCAAGAGTAAGAAAATTGCAGGCAATGATGTATTGGTTGAGGCGGCATCAGCAAGTAGTGCCAGTAAGCCGACAGAGAATAAACAGTCTGGTTCGAATGCTTCGGCAGAAGGCAAATCGGTAGCTCAAGCTTTTCAGGGATTACCCGCCGAGCGAATTCAGAAATGTAGTGGCCTCGCCAAAGAAGCTGCGTTGATTCAAATCACAGGGGAAAATTTGTCGAAAGGTATGAGCAAACAGCGCAATTTACTAGAACAGATTCGCGCCAATTGTACTGGTACCGGCTTTGATTGTTCGCTTAGCCGAACCAATCCGGCGAATGACCGCTGTGAACCTTTTGCATGGAAAGGGAAAGGCGAGATGCTGAGAGCGAATATCGACGGTACTGTGTTAAAAGCGGGACCTGGCGATTTCTAGGCGAGAGTTCTTGATGATCGGTCAATTGCGAATAACTGCGTTGTTGGCGGCCTTATTTTTGAGCAGCACCAGTGGCGCTTGCTCCTGCCCAAGCAATTTGCGGAGTGAGCAGCAAATCGTTGATGCGATGTTACAAGACGGACGCTTAGTTTTTATTGGCAAAGTTGTCGCCACCGGCATGCCAACGATCAAGCTGGCGCAGCGCACTTTCCGTTTTGAAGTTCAAGAAAATTTCAAGGGCAAGAACAGTGGATCGGTGTTGGTGTCAACACCACTGACCAGTGCAGAATGCGGCACCACGGTCGCTCTTGGTAAAACCTATCTCGTGGTTGCATATGGTTCTGAGCGGGCGCCGATTATTCAATCTTGTGACAGGCCAGAGGAGGTGGAATTTGTCGCCGCGCGAATCGCATTATTGCGTGAAAAACGGAAAAGTCCTTGATGTCTATGATGACGATCAAACCAATTTAGACGCTGCATGTGTTTGCATGTAAGTCATAAAACCACACCGATCTTGCAATGTAGTGCAGTGCTGTGCAGTGATAGGAAAAACAAGGGCGCTGTGTTCTATTTTGCCCTTGTTTTTCATTTCTCTATTTGATGAATATCTGCATGCAAATATTAAAAATGCAGCTGAAACACTCCTTGGTCCATCGCTACATAAAATTTTCCTGCGTTGTCAAAGGTGATCCCCCATACATTCCCAAGTGTTTTTATTGAGTAAGGAAGCAAGTTGCCGAGCGTTGCAGTTCCTGCGACAGTGCTAACTGAACCGTCTGGCGTAATTTTTCGGATGGTGCGATTGCCTGTGTCTGTAACAAAAATGTTTCCTGCTTTGTCGATGGCAAGTCTGGTTGGATAGTTGAAGCTCGCGGCGAGGCCCACACCATCCTTTGTCCCGACTAGACCTATGCTAGAACCAGCCAGCGTCGTTACCACGCCACTTGGCGTAATTTTTCTGATGTTGTGATTGAGGATGTCGGCAACATATAGATTCCCCGAGATGTCCTGAACCATGCCGCCCGGATAGTTAAACTTGGCGCTTGTTCCAGTTCCGTCCTGATTGCCGAATTCACCACCTGCCACTTCAGTGGTCGCACCTGAGGGCGTGACTTTGTAGATCACGCCTTTTGATGATGCTGATATAAACAAATTGCCATTGTTGTCGATTACGATACCTTCAGAAGTACTGATTTTAACTTCGTAATTTCTATTGTTTGCCCAGCTTGAAATGATGCTACTGACCATTCCTTGCGGAGTGATTTTTCTGACAAAGTCATTGTTGCCTGTAACATACAAGTTGTCACTACTATCGATGGCAAGCGCCAGTGGATATTCGAATCTTGCGATATTTCCCGCCCCGTCAATTTCCCCAGCCTTTCTTACTGTGCCAGCGAAAAGGCTTACTTGTCCGTTTGTTGAAATTTTGCGGATGACATGATTGCTCATATCCGCAACAAAAATATTACCACTTCGATCTGTGACAATCGATTTAGGATTATAAAATCTAGCAGCATTCCCGATACCGTCGGTACTTCCAACAATGGAACCACTCCCTGCTATGGTACTGACTTCACCATTCGCGGTGATTTTCCGAATCGTCGAATTATCGGCCAAATAGAAATTTCCATTATCGTCTGTGGCAATCCCCCTAGGTGAATTGAATTTTGCTGAAGATGCTGGGCCATTATCGCTTCCTGCAATATTTTCCTGACCGGCCAAAATGCTTACTCGATTGTCCGGTGTGAGTTTTTTAAGTAAATGACTTTGTTGTTCCGAAAAAATGATATCGCCATTGCTCATGACCTTGAGATAAGTAGGTTGTTCGATTTGACCTACGCTTGGTTTGATGGATGTGACATTTCCATTCGTGTCAATTTTTCGAATCATATTGTTGTAAGTATCTGCGACGTACACAGTATTGTTGCGATCAATTGCGATACCCACTGGGAGTCTAAACATGGCAGATTTGGCCGGTCCATCAGCGAAACCGGATGAATTTGGATTGCCTGCTAATGTCGTGACTTGTCCGGTGCTAGAAATTTTTCGAATGAGGCTGTTGAATTGATCCGCGATGATAAGATTTCCTTGATTATCGATTGCGATATCTGCAGGCGAGTTGAAACGTGCTGCAGAGCTGGTTCCATCCGCTTTGCCAAGCTCTAATGCTTTGCCTGCAAGCGTGGTAACAACACCAGCGGGGCTAATTTTACGTATGAGGTGATTCACATTATCTGCGACATATAAATTGTCGCTGGCATCGATTGTGATGCCATTCGGTTCGTTAAATAGAGCCTTGCCCGCCTCACCGTCGGCGGATCCAGGTATCGCAACTTGACCTGCAAATGTACTCACAAGTCCAGAGGGGGTAATTTTTCTGATCGTGTGATTATATTTATCTGTTACGAATAAATTCCCACTCTTGTCACGGGCGATTCCGATTGGTGTATCAAATCGTGCATTGCCACCAATACCATCCGCACTGCCAGGCCCCCCAATATTGCCCGCAATTAAAGTCAACGGTGATTGGGTGACTGCGAGTTTTGATGTTTGCGTCGCACTGCCGCCAGCGCCGCTGCAATTTAAGCTATATGACAATTCGCCCACTTGCGTTGCATTGACAGTCAAACTGCCACTAGTCGCCTGAGTGCCACTCCAATTGCCACTGCCGGTACACGAGCTGGCATTGCTAGCTGACCAGGTGAGGGTGGTCGTCTGTCCAGTAAATGCCGTACTAGTCGACATGCTCATGTTGATGATGGGGGTTGGATTGGCAGGGGTGGGCGAACCACCGCTGCCACCGCCACCGCAGGCACTTAATAAGAATGCCGCGACAATACTGGCTAAACGTTGAGGGAAAGTTAGTCGTATGGATTTCATTTGCAATTTTGGTCCGTAAAAAGTTAGCGAAGACTGGTTGCTGCTTAGTCACTAGATGAAATCGAAAGGGTATCGGGATCGTCCCTTTCGATCAGGAAGTGCCGCTATTTTACCCATATCTTTAATAGACAATGAATATTTGGCAATAAAATTATCTACGTTTAATATCTTCAATTCGAAAAATCGTAAGGCGGTCAACCTTATCAATCCGCATACCGTTGAAACTCTCTACCTTTGCGATTCTGTTAGCGTCTGGTATTGCTTACTTTGAAACCTACCTTATGAAAATTTATCTATATGTCTTGGTTTGCTCTGTCTGTGTTGGTTTTTTTGGCCTGCCAAAACCAGCACAAGCGCTAGCCTTTCGTTGTGACTCCTACGTTATTGATGTCGGCATGCATAAAGCGGAGGTGATGAAGAAATGCGGCAACCCAGCGACGCGGGATCAACGCGTGGAGCGACGTCGAATTGGAGTGCGTCAATCGACGGGCAATCAAGTCTTGCCACCAGTGACTATGCAAGGCAATCGCAATGCGGTTGACTACGAGCGCGAGATTGAAATTCAGATTGAAGAGTGGGTGTATAACTTTGGTTCGCAACGCTTTATGCAGTTGCTGACATTTGAAGATGGGCGTCTAAAGCAAATTCAAGATTTGGGTTACGGCCAATAAAAAAACGAGCACCTGGCTTTGCCAAGGTGCTCGTTTTTTTTGCGCTGACTTGTTTAGATTTGTACCCGGGTTCCCAATTCAATCACACAATTATTCGGTAAGTGGAAAAAGTCCGCCACACTACGAGAATTGCGTGACATCAATGCAAATAACAGCTCGCGCCAGTGCGCCATGCCTGTGCCTTTGGTTGGCACCACGATTTCGCGACTTAGGAAATACGAAGTTTCAAACAAATTGATAGACAAGCCATGCTGTTCACAGCGCTCTAAGGCTTTCGGCAAATCAGGCTCATTCTTAAAGCCGTAATTCACTTTCACCTTTCAAAAACCTGGTACCAGCGGCTCGACTTGTATGCGTTCATTGTCTGCTATCCATGGCACATCGTGGAACACCACGGTTAAGATCAGATTGCGTTCATGCAGCACTTGATTGTGCTTCAAGTTATGCATCAAGGCTTGCGGCACCGTATCAGGATTGGCGACCGCATAAATCGCTGTGCGGGCGGCGCGGTGCATGTTGTCTGCAGAGAGAGCAGTGATGAACGGTAACAATTCTGGATCATCTTGTTGGATGTGGGTGATCAACAATTCACGGCCACGGCGCCAAGTTGCCATGATGGTGAAGATGATGGCGCCGAGTACCAATGGAAACCAGCCGCCTTCGATGATTTTGAACGAACATGACACCACCAATAAGGCATCCAAAGTCATGAACAAACCGGTCGCTCCGAGAGCCAATGCTAAAGGATAATTCCAGGCATGTCGCACCACGAAAAAAGTTAACAAGGTCGTGATTAACATGGTGACGGTGACAGCAATACCATAGGCGCCTGCCATCGCTGATGAGCTGCCAAAACCGAGTACGGTCAACAAGACGCCGACTAACAAAACCCAATTCACACTAGGAATGTAAATTTGGCCAATCTCTTTGACGGACGTGAAATGGACTTGCATGCGCGGCAGCAAGCCGAGTTGCATCGCTTGTTTCGTCATCGAATACGCGCCCGAGATCACTGCCTGTGACGCAATCACAGTCGCTAAGGTAGCCAGGATCACGGCGGGCATCAATAGCTGATCGGGAAACAGTTGAAAGAAAGGATTGTTAATCGCCGATGCATCGCGCATCAATAGCGCACCTTGTCCCATGTAGTTTAATGCCAAGGCCGGCAACACCAGACCAGTCCACGCCAGGCGTATTGGCTTTTTGCCGAAGTGTCCCATGTCTGCATACAGCGCCTCAGCACCAGTAAATGCCAGTACCACTGCGCCGACGACGATGAACACGTGTGCGCCTTGCGCCCAAAGAAATTGCACCGCATACAGAGGATTGAGTGCCGCAAGAATCGCTGGCTGCTGCATGATTTGGATGACACCGAACACGGCCAAGGTCGCAAACCAAATGACAATAACGGGCCCAAATAACTTACCGACCACGGAAGTGCCGTAGCGCTGCATGGCGAATAGCGCAATTAAGACGCCGATTGAGATTGGTAAAACATAGGGTTTGAAATTGGGTGAAATGACTTCTAGTCCCTCAACCGCACTCAAGACTGAGATGGCAGGCGTAATCACGCTGTCGCCATAGAATAAAGCAGCACCGAGCACACCGATTAAGAGTAAGCCGACGCGACGGAAGTGGGTACTGCCTGCGGCTTTACTGGCCAAGGCGGTTAAGGCCATGATGCCGCCTTCTCCTCGATTGTCCGCACGCAAAATTAGGGTCACATATTTCAAAGTGACGACCGTCATGAGTCCCCAAAAGATGACGGAGACCACGCCGATGATGTGCAATGCGTCTAACGGCACGCCAGTGTGGGCACTGAAAATTTCTTTCATGGTGTACAAAGGACTGGTGCCGATGTCGCCATAAACCACGCCTAAAGCGCCCAAGGTGAGTGCCGCAACACTTTCGCGTTGACTATGTTGTGGGTCTTGATTCCCGGATACCTGACTCATAAAAACCTGACATAAATTGAACAGACTTCGATTGTCTTTGTTGTCGTGTTAGGAAGGCATAAGGATCTTAATTGCCATTAGCATTGTCGTCGGAGGTAGCAAGTCGATAGCCGACTCCTGTTTCTGTTAGCAGATAACGTGGCTCGGCGGGGTGATCCTCAATCTTGGCTCTGAGTTGCGCCATGTAGAGGCGTAGATAATGCGTATGCTCTACGTATTCCGGCCCCCACACATCACTGAGCAATTGCCGATGCGTGACTAGATAGCCAGCACTGCGTACCAAGCGTGCTAGTAGATTGAATTCGGTGGGCGTCAGATGTATGGTCTGCCCGCGCAAAGTCACCGCATGTTTGGCTAAATCGATGAATAAATCTAGATGCGTATATTCGGTGATCGCCGCTGCCAGACGCGTACCTCGATGGCGCAGGGCGACGCGCATACGGGCTAAGAGCTCTGGCACGCTGAACGGTTTTACTAAAAAATCATCGGCACCGGCATCGAGTAAACGGATTTTTTGTGTCTCTTGATGACGAGCTGAAATGATCAAAATCGGCAAATTGTGTTGGGTGCGCAACTGGCGCACTAGTTGTTCGCCGTCGCCGTCGGGCAGACCCAGATCAAGTAATAGCAGATCGGGTAAGGCATGCTGTAGCATTGCGCTTGCTTCGCTGATGGAAGTCGCGGTTTGTACCTCGAAGCCTTCTACACTCAGACTAGCGTGTATCAACTTGCGGATTTCTTTGTCGTCTTCGACGATGAGGACACGTATCGTCATGGGTTCGTTATCGTAAGTTCGGGCTTGAATGCTGGTAGTTCGGGAATAGGCAGTGTTAGTACAAAACAGCTACCACCTTGGTCTCTATTTTGAACCATCAAATTGCCGTCATGGGCTTTGGCGATTGCACGACAGACGGCTAATCCCAAGCCTGCACTGCGTTGATTGGACTGATCGTGTTGTGCTAAACGTGAGTAGGCGACAAAGATACTGTCATGCTCAGCGTCGGGAATGCCGGGGCCACGATCTTTGATTGCCACTTGCAAGAATGCTGGGTGCGCTTTATGTTGAACGGCAACGTCCAGCTCCACTAGTTCATCGCTATATTTCAAAGCATCGTCTACTAAGTTGCTGAGCAATTGAGCAATGAGTACGGGATCGAGACGTAATAGTGGTAAGTCTTTGGCTAATGTGGCTTGAATGCGAGACTCATTATTTCCCTGTTTGATTCTGGCCAATACCGCGCCGACGATTTCCTCTATCGATTCCCAATCGCGTCGCAGGCTGTTTTCTGCATGGGTAAGACGTACTAGTTGCAAAGTATTTTCGGTGACATTGGTCAGATAGTTGCCTTCGTTGACAATGCTTTCTAGTAGTTTATCTTGCTGGTCAGCAGAGAGCTTAGCGCCTTGACTTTGTAAGGCACTTGCTGCTCCCACCATCACTGCTAAGGGCGTGCGCAAATCATGGGAGATCGCTGATAAAAAAATACTTTGAAGCTGCTGCTTTTGCGCTTCGTTTTGAGCGGTTTGCAAATATAGGTTTAGTTGTAAGCGCTCGAAAGCCTGCGTTAATAGTGAACATAAGGCTTTGGCATGTTCTTGTCCATCTTCGTCATTCGGTCGTACCGTTTGTATCAATACCGCGCCCCGAACTTGACCAGCACTACCCAAGGGAACATACCAATCATTCAAATCGCCCCAACGCAAACTACCCGCGCCCAGAAATTGCATCTCTTTCATACAGCATCGCAGTCCATCGATTTGTTGCCTGCTTAAATCAGTTCGTTTATCCAAACTCAGGTTCTGATCGGCAAGTATCAGGCAGGTTCTACCCTGAAAGGCGCGTTCAAACGCCGCTTGCCCGAGTTGCTGAATGGCCGCAGTCGTTTCGGTGATGGTCAAGCTTATCGCCAACTCTTGCAACTGTCGCGCACGTTGTTCGTTTAAATGTGCCAACACGGTTTCTTGTTTAAGGCGCGTGGTCAATTGATTGATGACCAGCGCCACGACGAGCATCGTACCTAGCGCAATTAAATGCTCAGATTGCTCGACATGAAAAGTCCAAGTTGGCGGCACGAAGAAAAAATTCAGTAGTAAGACAGACGCCACCGCACCGATGATGGATTGCAATCTGTCCAACTGATAGGCGGCGATCGTCACGACCAGCACAAATAGCATGGCCTGGCTGGTGAAGCTGACAAAGGTGCTTAGTAAGGACGAGAGCAGGGTGGCGATGGATAACAACAAGAGTAGGAACAACCATGCCCGCAGCGCGTAAAGATGTCGCAAAAGTTTGCTAAAAATCGTAGTCATACGAAAGCCTAACATAGGCCTCATTAGAAAAGCGTAAGGAAACCCCGCAATTTTTACACTTTGTTTACACCACGCACCTGTCTTTTAACAAGATTCTTATACGGTTTTTACTATGCTTCTATCTGCAGAAAATGCTTATGGAGGATGGGATGGCTAACTTGATTGAAAACTTGATCGATATTTTATATGTAGGGGGAATCCTAGGATTCTTCCTGTTGGTGCTGGCCCTAGCAGCTATGTGTCACAAATTGGATAACCGTCATGACAACAAGCTGGAGAGCAAATAATGAATAGCTTTTATGTTATCGGCAGCGTGGTTGCAGCGGCTTTGCTGGTGTATTTGGTATATGCATTGTTAAATGCAGAGGAGCTGTGATGACTAGTCAATCTTTAATCTTAATGCTGGTCTTTTTCGCGGTCTTGTTGGTCTTGGCTTATCCATTGGGTAAGTTAATTAGCCAAGTGGCAGATGAAAAAACCAATGTCTCTGGTTTGAATTGGTTGGGCTACTTAGAGCGTGGGTTATACAAATTGGCCGGTGTCAAAAGCGATCAGGAAATGGGCTGGAAAGGCTATGTAATCGCTTTGTTAGTATTCAATGCCTTTGGTACATTGATGGTCTATACGGTCCAACGCCTGCAATTCTGGTTACCCTTGAATCCACAAGGCATGGCGAATGTCAGTGCAGATTCTTCTTTTAATACCGCCGTAAGTTTTGTTAGTAACACCAACTGGCAAGGCTATGTCGGTGAAGCGACTATGAGTTATTTGACTCAGATGTTGGTGCTTGCCGGACAAAACTTCTTTTCCGCAGCGACTGGGATTGCGGTGGTGTTTGCATTGATTCGTGGCTTCTCGCGGCACTCCTCCAAATCCATCGGTAACTTCTGGGTCGATATGACACGCTCAACGGTGTATTTGTTGTTACCACTGTCGGTAATTTTCGCGACTTTCCTGATTAGTCAGGGCGTGATTCAAAATTTCTCTTCCTACAAAGAAGTGCAATTGATTGAGCCTGTGACATATAGCGTGCCAGCAACTGGCGCAGATGGGCAAGCTTTGAAAGACGACCAAGGCGCGCCTGTCATGGAAACGCTGACTACAAAGACACAAACTTTGGCGATGGGGCCAGTTGCTTCACAAGAAGCGATCAAGTTATTAGGGACCAATGGTGGTGGGTTTTTTAATATGAACTCAGCACATCCGTTCGAGAATCCAACGGCCTTGACTAACTTTTTCCAAATGATTGCGATCTTCTTGATTCCTGGCGGCCTGTGTTTTGCTTTTGGTCGTATGGTCGGTGATCAGCGTCAGGGCATCGCGATACTTGCCACCATGAGCATCCTATTTGTGTTGATGGCTCTAGGTGTCATGGCGGCGGAGCAGCAAGCTCATCCTGCTTACGCGGCGCTGAATATTGACCAAGCGCAGAGCGCCTTACAAGCGGGTGGCAATATGGAAGGCAAAGAAAGTCGCTTTGGTATCAGCGCCTCGACCTTGTTTGCAGCGGTGACGACAGCCGCTTCCTGCGGTGCGGTGAATGCCATGCATGACTCCTTAATGCCACTCGGTGGTTTGGTGCCGCTGGCTTTCATGCAATTTGGTGAAGTGGTGTTTGGTGGCGTTGGCTCCGGACTGTATGGCATGTTGATCTTCGCGATTCTTGCCGTGTTTATCGCCGGTTTGATGATAGGTCGTACTCCAGAATATTTGGGTAAAAAAATCCAAGCCTACGAAATGAAAATGACTTCCATCGCGATCTTGGTGACGCCGATTTTGGTGTTGGCTGGTACGGCAATCGCGGTCATGAGTGAAGCGGGACGTGCTGGTATTTTGAACCCCGGTGCGCATGGCTTCTCTGAGGTGTTATACGCCTTTACCTCAGCAGCGAATAATAATGGTAGTGCCTTTGCTGGTCTGACTTCGAACACGCCTTTCTACAACATCATGCTAGCGATAGCGATGTGGTTTGGACGCTTTGCCGTGATCGTTCCTGTGCTTGCGATTGCTGGTTCATTAGCAGCGAAAAAACGCCTGGAAGTGAATGCCGGCACGATGCCTACCCATGGCCCTATGTTTATCGCGCTGTTGGCTGGCACTGTGGTGTTGATTAGTGTGTTGAACTATGTACCGGCTTTGGCTTTGGGGCCTGTGGTCGAACATTTGCAAATGTTTAGCTCAGCAAGTCCACGCTAAGCCCTAGGAGAATCTGATGTCTAATACGAATTTACAAAAAAATCTAGCCGGCGCTAAGGCTGAACAAATCGTTAGCGTCGATACTGCCAGTACGAAAAATCGTCTGGCGCTATTTGATGCGAAGCTGATCAAGCCCGCCATTATCGATGCTTTCCGCAAATTGACGCCACGTACGCAATTACGTAGTCCTGTCATGTTCGTGGTGTATGTCGGCAGCATCATCACCAGTATGCTGTATGTGCAAGCCTTGCTCGGTAAGGGCGAAGCTGATGCAGGCTTTATTCTGGCGATCTCCATCTGGTTGTGGTTCACCGTCTTGTTCGCGAATTTTGCCGAAGCACTGGCTGAAGGTCGCAGCAAAGCACAAGCGGCCTCATTGAAAGGCTTAAAGCAATCGACGATCGCCAAGAAATTGGCAACACCGAAACATGGTACAACTTGGTTGCCAGCGAACGTGCAAGACTTGCGTAAAGGTGATGTGTTTTTGGTGGAAGCCAATGATGTGATCGCGATTGACGGTGAAGTCATAGAAGGTGTTGCGACCGTGGATGAAAGTGCGATTACCGGTGAATCTGCGCCTGTGATCCGTGAATCGGGTGGTGATTTTTCATCTGTCACTGGAGGTACTCGTGTATTGTCCGACTGGTTGGTGGTGCGCGTGACTTCTAATCCAGGTGAAGCCTTCATTGATCGTATGATCGCCATGGTCGAGGGCGCTAAACGTCAAAAAACGCCGAACGAAGTCGCCTTGACGATTTTGCTGATCGCCTTGACGATTATCTTTTTAGTCGTGACAGTCACGCTGTTACCGTTTTCTCTGTTTAGCGTCAGCGCCGCAACCGCCTTAGGTTTGAGTTCTGCACCTGTATCCATCACAGTCTTGATTGCCTTGTTGGTTTGCTTGATCCCGACCACGATCGGTGGGTTGTTGTCCGCGATTGGTGTGGCAGGGATGAGCCGTATGATGCAAGCGAATGTGATTGCCACGTCTGGTCGTGCAGTGGAAGCTGCCGGTGACGTCGATGTCTTGTTATTGGACAAAACCGGTACTATCACTTTGGGTAATCGTCAGGCCTCAGAATTTTTCCCCGCGCCGGGCGTGACGGCAGTGCAGTTGGCTGATGTGGCGCAACTAGCTTCTTTAGCAGATGAAACCCCTGAAGGCCGCAGTATCGTCGTGTTGGCAAAACAGCGCTTTAATTTACGTGAACGTGAAATGGCGTCTTTGCAAGCACAGTTCGTACAATTCACAGCACAAACACGTATGAGTGGTATCGATATCGGTGAAGGTGTGGTTCGTGTAGTACGTAAAGGTGCGGCTGATGCGGTGAGGAAGTTTCAGGAGGCAGCTGGACGTGCTTTCCCTGTCGAAGTCATTAAAACCGTTGATGATATTTCACGACGTGGTAGCACGCCACTTGTGGTGGTCGATGACGGCAAAGTCATGGGCGCGATAGAGCTGAAAGATATCGTCAAAGGCGGCATCAAAGAACGTTTTGCCGAGTTGCGTCGCATGGGTATTAAAACTGTGATGATCACCGGTGACAATAAATTGACCGCAGCGGCCATTGCGGCCGAGGCAGGCGTTGATGATTTTCTGGCAGAAGCAACGCCCGAAGATAAATTAAAATTGATACGCAGCTATCAAGCTGAAGGTCGTTTAGTCGCGATGACCGGTGACGGCACCAATGACGCTCCTGCTTTGGCGCAAGCTGACGTGGCGGTGGCGATGAATTCTGGTACGCAAGCCGCAAAAGAAGCGGGCAATATGGTGGATCTGGATTCGAATCCGACCAAGTTGTTGGAGATCGTTGAAATCGGTAAACAAATGCTGATGACACGTGGATCTTTGACCACCTTCTCGATTGCGAATGATATCGCCAAATACTTTGCGATTATCCCTGCTGCATTTGTGGCGACTTATCCGCAGCTGAAATCGTTGGACATCATGCAATTGACCAGTCCAAATACAGCCATTATGTCAGCGGTGATTTTTAATGCTTTGATTATTGTGTTCTTGATTCCTTTGGCATTAAAAGGTGTGAAGTATCGTGCAGTTGGTGCGTCTTTGTTATTGCGTCGTAATCTTTTGATCTATGGCCTGGGCGGTATTGTCTTGCCTTTCGTCGGGATTAAATTGATCGATATGATTTTGACTTTCTTGAATTTGGCTTAGTTGGTTGCGACCATTAGGTGTCATGACGGACTCTGATTTGAAAATGTATCGGGTCTAGTTTAAAAGGCGGAGAGGCGAACTCTACATACTGGATGATGACCAACTGTTGACGTGTCAACGTTCCCTCTCCCGCAGGCGGGAGAGGGCTAGGGTGAGGGTAGTTCAGCGACAGCAAAGTTATTGAATTGGTTAGAACAGTGCAGAGAACGCAATATGTATACGTTTAAAAGATGTCATCCGAAACTGAACAGCCCTCATCCCCGACCCTTCTCCCGCTTGCGGGAGAAGGGAGTTTCAAACCAAAACTATCAAGAAATTTATTCGAGATAGCATTGTGATCAAGTCCGGCATTACGAAATAAAGCTCCTTGTAAAGCAATCTAAAAAATAGGAAATATCATGAATACAAATAATTCTATCTTGTCGACCTTACGTCCTGCAGTGATGCTGTTTGTGGGACTGACGGTAGTAGTAGGAATTGCTTATCCACTAGCCATGACAGGCATCGCGAAAGTCGCCTTTAACGATCAGGCAGAAGGCAGTTTGATCGTCAAAGATGGCAAAGTGGTCGGCTCTAGTTTAATCGGTCAATCCTTTAGCTCCCCTCAATTTTTCTGGGGGCGTCCTTCTGCGACAGGTCCGATGGCGAACAATGCTGTCAATTCTAGTGGCTCGAATTTAGGCCCGACCAATGCGTCGCAGTTGGAAAATGTGAAAGCCCGTGTTGAGGCTTTGAAAGCTGCTGATCCAAGCAATACAGCAGCTATTCCGGTTGACTTAGTGACCGCTTCAGCCAGCGGCTTAGATCCAGAAATCAGCTTAGCAGCTGCATATTATCAAGTTCCAAGAATTGCGCGTGAGCGTAAAATGGCGGAGACTCAGGTACGCGCATTAATCGAACAATTCTCCCAGAAGCCTGTTATGGGCTTGTTTGGCGAACCGCGTGTGAATGTCCTGCAGTTGAATCTAGCACTCCCGCAATCTAAGTAATTAGTTAAATCGACGACACGCAAATTGTTATGGGAATCAACACCGACCAACGCCCCGATCCTGATGTCCTGCTCGCGCATGTGCAGGCGCAGGAACGGCGTGCAACACGTGGCAAATTACGCATCTATTTTGGCGCCTCCGCTGGGGTCGGCAAAACTTATGCGATGCTATCTGCTGCGCATAAACTGCTGAAAAATGGTGATGAAGTCTTGGTCGGTGTGATCGAAACCCATGGTCGTGATGAGACTGCAGCGCTATTGGATGGATTGGAAGTCTTGCCTCTGAAAGCGATTAGCTATCGTGACAAGACTTTGAAAGAGTTTGACATCGATGCAGCCTTAGCACGCAAGCCTGCATTGATTTTGATGGATGAGCTCGCACATTCGAATGCGCCTGGTTCGCGTCATCCTAAGCGCTGGCAAGATGTTGATGAATTGTTAGATGCCGGTATCGATGTGTTTACCACCGTGAATGTCCAGCATTTGGAAAGCCTGAATGATGTAGTTGGTGGCATCACCGGTATACGTGTCGCAGAGACTTTGCCTGATAAGATTTTTGATGACGCCGATGAAGTGGTGTTGGTAGATATTCCTGCCGATGAATTACTCGCTCGTTTAAAATCGGGTCGCGTCTACAAAATTCAGCAAGCCGAGCGTGCCGCGAAGAATTTTTTCCGCAAAGGCAATTTAATCGCTTTACGCGAACTCGCCTTACGCCGTACCGCGGATAGAGTCGAAGATGATGTCCAAGCCTATCGCATAGAAAAATCGATTAACGCAGTATGGAAGACGGATGCTGCCTTGTTGGTCTGCATAGGACCACAAGCCAACGCCGATCATGTGGTGCGCAGTGCGGCGCGTCTGTCTAAACAAATGAATGCGGAATGGCAGGCAATTTATATTGAGACTCCTTCGCTACAAAAATTGCCAGCGTCGGCACGCGAACGTATTTTAAAGAATCTAAAACTGGCACAAGATTTAGGTGCCAAAACGGCCGTCTTGACGGGCAATGATATTGCGCAAACCGTCGTCGATTATGCCAATCAGTACAATTTTTCACGCATCGTGATTGGCCGTCGCAAAGCCGTATTCAACTGGCGCACCACCTTGGCGCAGCAGTTGGCGGCACGTGCCCATAATCTGGATTTGATTGAGATAGGCGGCGAATCGAATCAGCTTGAAACTAACCAAGACTCGCGCGCCTCAGAAACCAATGCAATGCCGACCGAAAACGGTAATGTAGGCAAACGACGTGCAATGCGCTACGCGCATGCGGCGCTCGCCAGCGTCATCACTGCGTTGGTGGCAACGCCTTTACTCGCGATATTTAATCTCGTCAATATCGCGATGCTATTCCTGCTGACGGTGGTGTTGGTCGCAGTACGATTTGGTCGTGGTCCTTCAGTCCTGGCGACGGTGGTGGGTGTATTGGCGTTTGATTTTTTCTTCGTGCCACCGCGTTTTTCATTCGCCGTTAGCGATCTGCAATATGTCATGACTTTTGGCGTCATGCTCGCAGTCGGTTTAATTACAGGGCATTTGACCGCCGGCCTCCGATATCAAGCCAAAGTGGCATCGCATAGAGAGGCGCGTTCATTGGCTCTGTATGAATTCGCGCGTGATTTGTCAGGCTTCTTGCAGAGCGAGCAAATCACCGAAGCTACGCAAGCGAAAATACAAAGTGCCTTTCGTGCAAAAGCTATTTTGTTACTTCCTGATGATGAAGGGCGCATGCAATTGCCAGAATCCGCCGCGACTGGTTTAGATATGGGTATTGCGCAATGGGCGTTTGACAAAGTCGAAGCAGCTGGAATCAGCACGGATACTTTACCTTCGAGTCCGTACTTCTATTTGCCTTTGGTTGCACCGATGCGTACGCGCGGTCTGCTGGCGATTGCACCAGAAAATCGTAGTTGGATTTTGATCCCAGAACAACGTCAACAACTCGATACCTTCGCCGCCTTGGCAGCGATTGCCTTAGAGCGCGTGCACTACATTGAGATTGCACAAGGCGCTTTACTTCACATGGAATCGGAACGTCTGCGCAATTCCTTGTTGGCGGCGTTATCGCATGATTTACGCACACCCTTGACTTCGATAGTCGGTATCTCCGAAGCACTGAGCACATCGAAACCCGAACTTAGTCATAAACAACAAGACATGACGCAAGCGCTGTACGCTGAGGCACTGCGCATGAGTGCCCTGGTCGCCAATTTGCTAGATATGGCTCGCATACAAAGTGGCGAGGTGAAATTGGATTTGCAGTGGCAACCTTTCGAGGAAGTAGTAGGTAGCGCGATACGTATCAGCACACCGCAACTGAAAGAACATCAAGTGCAAACCCTGCTGGCGAACGACTTACCACTAGTGAATTTTGATGCGGTCCTGATAGAACGCGTTCTCTGTAATTTGTTAGAAAACGCGGCGAAATATACGCCAGAAGGTTCACGCATTACATTGAACGTGAATCTTCTAGAGTGCGATCTCCAAGTGATGGTCTATGATAACGGACCGGGTTTGCCGGTGGGTAAAGAAGAAGCCATTTTCGAAAAATTTACCCGTGGCGAGCGTGAATCGTCGAAGCCAGGTGTTGGCTTAGGTTTAGCGATTTGCCGCGCGATAGTAGAAGCGCATCATGGTCACATACGTGCGGCGAAGTCACCGGATGGCGGTGCTTGTATTTTATTTACTTTGCCTTTAGGCGTGCCACCACAAATGCCGGATTTTGAATTGATGAATGCCTTGCACACAGAGCTGCCATTAGCCATAGTCGTTGAAGGACAGGAACAACAATGAGTCAAGCTATGAAAGACCCTAACGTCAGCACGCCGAGCGCGCTCTTAGTCGAAGATGAGCCGCAGATCCGTCGTTTTGTGCGTTCTGCTTTGGAAGAAGAAGGCTGGCAGGTCAATGAATCGGGCACTTTGCAACGGGGATTGATTGATGCTGGCACGCGCCAACCGGATCTGGTAATACTTGATCTGGGTTTGCCCGATGGCGACGGGATTGATTTCATCAAAGATGTACGTCGCTGGTCTAGCGTGCCAATTATCGTCTTATCAGCACGGGTCAGTGAAGTCGAAAAAATTCGTGCACTCGATGCCGGTGCCGATGATTATCTTACCAAACCATTTGGGATCGGTGAGTTGCAAGCGAGGGTTCGAGCGACCTTGAGACGGCAGCGTCAACCGGGTGTTGACCTGAGTGGCATCGTGCAATTTGGTGATGTGAAGATCGACATGAAGGCGAGATTGGTGACCAAAGCGGATGAAGTCGTGCACCTGACGCCGACTGAATTTAGACTACTGAATGTCTTGGTTAGCAGTGCCGGCAGAGTCGTGACCAACCCGCAATTGCTCAAGGAAGTCTGGGGGCCATCGCATGGCGAAAGCGGTCATTATCTCAGGATATACATGCGTTATCTGAGGCAAAAATTAGAAGACGATCCTACCCAGCCAAAGTACTTGTTAACCGAAACTGCAGTCGGATATCGTCTGATGCTTCCGCATTAGCTAGCCACAAATCAACACCTCAATGCGTAGAAATCGACGATCAATTGATCAGTCGATAGGGCTTGTGTACGCCTAATTTTTGTAGCATCGATAATCCGATAGGTCGAAGCGATTGAAGTACAACAGGGAATAGACGTACCGTAAATGTCGTCATTCCCGCGTGCTGTTAGCGGGAATCCAGTGGCGTTGCTTGATCAACGAAAAACACTGGACTCCTGCCAACGCAGGAGTGACACAGTAAAAAAGTATTTATGTACTTGCTGAACACTGATTCAACAAGAACATTCACCAGAACGACATGGTCGTTAATTTGAAAGGAAGTAAGATGAAAAAAGTATTATTAGCAGCAGCAATGGCGACTTTGTTTTGCAGTCAAACTGCGCAAGCACAAGACGCAGCACCAACGGTGAAGCCAGAGCATGAAGTTAGCTTTAACGCGGCATTGGCGTCAGACTACCGTTATCGTGGTATTTCACAAACACGCTTGCAACCAGCCCTGCAAGGCGGTACAGATTATGTGAATAATCCATCAGGCTTGTATGCAGGCGCATGGGCGTCCACTATCAAATGGACCAAAGACGCTGGCGGTGGTGGTAGTGTAGAAGTGGATTTGTATGCGGGAAAACGCGGCTCCTTGACTAGCGATTTCAGTTATGACGTTGGTGTCTTGACCTATGTGTATCCGTCCAATGGCTTGGCGGTGAGTGCAAATACGACAGAGATTTATGGTCAGCTCAACGATGGTCCAGCGTATGTGAAATACTCGCGCGCGACGACAAATTTGTTTGGCTTTGCGAATAGCAAAAACAGCGGCTACCTGGACCTCGGTGCGAATATTGAGATTGACAGTGGCTTGGTGTTGAACTTACATGCAGGTCATCAGCAAGTGAAGAACAACAGTATTTCTGCCTATACCGATTGGAAAGTTGGCGTCACCAAGGATTTTGGTGTCCTCAGTGCGTCTTTAGCTCTGATAGGCACGAATGCCAGCGAGATTGCTTATGCCTCACCAGCGAACGGAAAATTTTTGGGTAAAACTTCAGTTATAGCGATGTTGAGTAAGACATTCTAAGGCTGGAGGGCATCTTGTCGATTGCCGAATACATTCAACGATTCGCCACACATAGACGTCTAGTCCGGTATCTATCTGGCGAATCGTGAGTGCTTATCTGATACTCCTCACAACCAGCCAGATTTCCTGAAACGATAGTAGAGATAAGCACAAACGCTAATCATCGAGCCTAGTGCGACGGGGTAGCCATATACCCATTTGAGTTCTGGCATGTGTTCAAAATTCATACCCCAGATCCCGGCGAAAGCAGTTGCTACCGCGAAGATGGCCGCCCATGCTGCGAGCCGTTTGTTGACTTCACTTTCGTCGATATTCACCAGCGATAAACTTACCTGTATTGCCGTACTGATGGTGTCGCGAATCGACTCGATCGAGGTGTTGATTCGGTACAAATGATCCTGTACATCACGGAAATATTCTTGCGTGCCGACGCAGATCGGTGGAACTCGGCCACCGTCGAGCTTGCTGACCGCTTCTAATAGCGGTGCAACCGCATGTTTCAACATCATGACTTTGCGTTTGAGTTGATACAGTTGTTCCACATTCAAACGGTGCGAACCTTGTGTGAAAATGTGATCTTCTATCGTTTCTAATTCAGATTCCAAGGCGTCGACCACTGGAAAATAGCGATCCACGACGGCATCCATCAGCGCATACAACACAAAGGCAGAACCTTTCGTCAAGTGATGCGGTTCTAGTTCACAGCGTGCACGCACACCGAGAAAACCTTGTTGGCAGCGATTGCGGATGGAAAGTACATAATTCTCACCGACAAAAACGTCCACCTCACCTAAGGATAGTTCACCATCGATCATTTCAACAGTCTGCATTACGGCGAAAAGGGAATTGCCATACTCTTCGATTTTAGGACGTTGGTGACCTTTCATCGCATCCTCGACTGCCAATTCATGTAAGCCAAATTCGTCTTGCATCTCCGTGAGCTCATGCGTTTCCGCGTCTTTGAGCGCGACCCAGACGAAGCAGTCACTGCGTTTGACGTAGTCACTAATGTCCTCGACCAGAATATCGGCGAGTTTTTTGCCTTCTTGGTAGGCGACGCAATTGATTAACATAAGTGACTTTATCTTCTTGTAATGAGCTGCGGTTGGTTGAGTCGCGTCAGTATGCCTTTCCGCATACGAGACTTTACTGGTCGTGAATTGTAATCTAGGGAGACGTATCTCGTGTCGACTTTACGCTGCGAATTGGTGTCGGCCTGTGGATGGAGGTAAGGCAAAATTCAGATGATGGCACCTGTATCCAATGGTTAATCGATGTCATCATCCTGTTAGAAAGACACATTATATTTTTTCATTTCATATACTTAAGTTTTATTGCTGATAGACGTAAAGTTTGCAAAATGCGAGATCTAACAAGCAGTTGAACAACACAAACAACTGATTGTAGGCAATATTTTTATAGAAATAGCTAGAAACAAGCACTTCGCCTTTAGAATCGCTGATTCGAAGTCGACTTGTGAGTTTTCTCCTGATCGCCAAAACCCGATGACCAAAGCCATACTCTCCAATTTGCAATACAAGATGTTGATGCTGACGCTGCTTGCAGTCTTTGGTGTCCTAGACTTGTGGGCGAGTAGTTTTTGGCAGAACAAAGGCGTTCCACATATCGCAGCAGAAATTGGCGCAACATTTGGCGCACCAAATCGTGATTATCGTTTGCCGATTGAGCAACTAAAGCCAGAATCAAGCTTAAGTGCGTTAGGCGCACAGCGCGGCGATCTTGTGAAATTTGACCATGTCGGAGATCAGGCTCGATTGCTGACGATGGCGGATCAGATTGGTCTGCGTTTGTATCGGGCTGGCGCTAATTCTGATCAAGGCGAGCATCATCAGTTGGCGGTCATTCCTAAAAATTTGCACCACGCCGATATCTGGTCGGCCGTAGCTTTGCTCCAGTTTGCCACCACCTTTATCGCCATTTTTATTATTAGTATGCTGGTGTGTCGACATGCCAATAGTGTTCCAATGCGAGCATTGGCGATCGCGATGATGGCGATTATTCCTGATACGTTCATCATTTATTTTCCTGGTGGCGCCTTACAAGACTTTTTGACTTTGTATGTGTTCCCAATTGAACTCTTTGTTGGCTACGTTTTCTTTACCTATTTCTGTTTGGTATTCCCCGAAAGTCGACCACACTGGCGTTTGCCCGCAGTGCGGGTGGTGTTTTATCTGTATGCGCTGTGCTTTGCCAGCTATACCTTTTGTCATATTTTTTTAAAGCTGGAATTGCTGCCATGGGAATTGCGCGAATGGTTGAATATGCGCTTGTGGCGTCGTGCTTTAGCAGTGACCTCCGTGATTTTTTCTTTGGGGGCACTGGCGATTTCTTGGCGAGTCAGTAGTGGCATCACTCGTCAGCGTCTGGCATGGATAGGCTTTTGCATGAGCCACATCTATACGATTTACTTATTCTATAACTTGGTGCGGATTGTCGATGAGGAATCTGCACTGGCGTACTTCGAGCTGGTTATCACCTTCATTATTTTCTCGGCCTACGGTGGCTTGGGCTATGCTTTATTGCGTAATCGCTTATTTGATTTTAGTTTTGCCTTGAATCGCTTTAGTGTGTATGGCTTACTAAGTCTAGGTTTGTTTGCGTGCTTAGTCGCTATGCAGCTACTCATTGAGCCATATCTGCTCTTGGATACGCGTTGGAAAACGCTTATGTTTGACGCCGTATGCGCTGCCATTTTATTGGCCGTATATAAGCCTTGGCGCGAGTTTTCGGAACGCTTGGTGCGCACGTGGTTATATCCTAAATGGCGGATGCAGGAAGAGGCTTTGCAAATTGTGGTGGCGAATGCTGCCAATATTCAGGGGCAGGATCAATTGCTTGCGCACTATTTGGGTGCTTTTCATGCCTATACCGGTGGGGCGCATAGTGCAATTTATACCTATCACGACGGCTACTGCCGAAAAATCGCGGGGGATTTCGAACAAGCACCGGATAAAATCTATGCGCTCGGTGGTGATTTGGCGCGAATTCTGACGGCAAAATTGCCGCCTTCTTTATTCGATGTCGCCGGTGAAAATGCGATCTTGGTGCCCGTCACCCATCGTGGTAATTTGACTGGTATGTTATTGGTTGGTGGTCGTCCTGATTTTAATCAGTATCGTCCTGATGAAATTCGCACCATTGTGCAGACTGCCGCCTCCCTCGATCAAGATTTGCAAGCCGAAGCGCAGCGTTCGCATCAGCAAATGCTAGCCGAAAAAATTGCTGCAGAGTTGCAAGCTCGTGAAGCTGCCGAATTGGCGAATCAGGCGAAGAGCTCTTTTTTGGCGACCATGAGTCACGAAATTCGTACTCCCATGAATGCGATCATCGGTTTAGCCTATCTGACTTTACGTTCGGATTTGAGCGCGAAGCAAAGAGATGATGTAAATAAAATTCAGGACGCTGGAAATGCTTTATTAGGCATCATCAATAATATTTTGGATTTCTCCAAAATCGAAGCTGGGAAGATGGAGATCGACTACAGCCCATTTTCTTTGGATGATGTGATCAATCATGTAACCACCGTCACTGCGCAAAAAGCCGAAGAAAAAGGTTTGCGTCTGCACATAGATTTACCTGAACACATCCCAAGGTTCTTGGTCGGCGATGCGATGCGTTTGAGGCAAATTTTAATCAATTTGGTGAATAACGCGATTAAATTTACCGAACACGGGCAAGTGCGTTTAAGTGTCCGCCAGGACGACGCGGTTAACGCGCTTCTGGCTAAGCGTTTGTTGTTGCACTTTGCTATACATGACACCGGTATTGGTATGAGTCAAGATCAACTTAGCCGCCTGTTTTCTGCCTTTACGCAAGCTGATAGTTCGACCAGTCGGCGCTTTGGTGGTACGGGTCTGGGATTATCGATCTCGCATCAATTAGTCGATTTGTTGGGCGGGCAAATTCGGGTTAACAGTGAACCAGAAGTGGGTTCGTGTTTCGAATTTACTTTGCCATTTGAGATTTGTAGCGAGGCGACTTTACAGCAGATGGGACGGCGCATTTCCGATGCACTGCAGAGTTATCGCGATACGATGGTGTTGCTGGTCGAAGATAATGAAATTAATCAACAAATCGCCGTTGAATTATTAGCGACAGTGGGGATACAAGTCGCGATCGCGAGTAGCGGACAACAAGCCCTGACGCAATTGGAGCAATCTGCACCGGATAAATTTGATCTGGTCTTGATGGACTTGGAAATGCCGGGCATGGATGGTCATCAAGCTACGCTGCAGATCCGTCAGCAGCCAAAGTATCACGGTCTGCCCATTATTGCGATGACGGCCCATGCGATGGCCGATGTCAGACAACAATGCATGGATGAAGGGATGCAGGATTTCTTGTCGAAACCTGTCCAGCCGACTGCCCTATTTAGTACTCTCACACGTTGGTTGGCACATAAACATCAGAGCACCGGAGCGCATGACTTACAACAAGAGTTGGCTAGTTATGGCAATCCGCCAGCATCGGACAATCCCCAGGCGATCATGGCGTTTCATGGCTGGCGGCACATCGATACCGAACTCGGTTTGAGTTTAATGATGGGGAAGCAGGATTTGTATCGCCAAGTATTAAGCCGTTTTCGGGATGGACAATCCAGCACAGCCCAGTACGTACATGAGGCACTGAGCGCTTTCGATGATGAGCGTGCGCTGTTTCTAATCCACACGTTAAAAGGACTGGCTGGCAGTATCGGTGCCCGTCAATTGCAAGCGGAGGCTTTGCAGTTAGAAAATGGGATTGAGTCCATGCAATCGGGTCAGACTTCGCGCCAGGACTGCATGGCATTACATGCGCAATTAGAAATCGCACTACATGATGTACTACAGGAGTTACATCACAACATTCCAGAAGCAAGTAAGGTCGAGACTGAGCTTACTCCACTTGACGAAGTCAGTCGCGAACAAGTCTTACTCAAATTGGATCAGCTGGTCGAACTTTTGAATACTTCCAGTGGCGATTGCCCGCAATTCTTAACTGAGCATCGCAGGGTCTTGAGTGTGCTATTGGATGAGTCGGTGCTTTTACAGCTTGCGCGTTACATCGACGACTACGCTTACGATGAGGCCTTGTCGTTATTGCAAAGTGGCCAAACCCAGGCATCCTCTGATTTCGCCTGATGGTAAACTTAGACCTATTCCTATCACTTTACTTGATAGGCCAATTGCGAGGTCGTATTTCTCAAATGTAGTTCGCTGGCTTACACTAGACACTTCTTTTGTGTTTCACCTGAATGAACTAATCTATGAATCCAGCAGTTAGCAATACCTCGAAAGCATCCACGGCTTATAGCGCACGTAGCCAAGCGATTGAGCCCTTTCATGTGATGGCCTTATTAGCGCGTGCAAATGAATTGCAAGCCGCTGGGCATGACGTGATCCACCTAGAAATCGGCGAGCCGGATTTTGTCACCGCAGCACCTATTATTGCGGCTGGTCAAGCGGCCTTGGCGAACGGCCATACACGTTACACGGCCGCCCGTGGCTTGCCACAATTGCGTGAGGCGATTAGTGGTTTTTATCAGCAACGCTATGGTGTGCAGATTGATCCAAAACGTATCTTGATTACTCCGGGCGGTTCTGGGGCGTTGTTATTGGCTACTAGTTTATTAGTTGATCCCGGCAAGCATTGGTTAATGGCAGACCCCGGTTATCCCTGTAATCGCCATTTTCTGCGTTTGATTGAAGCCTCAGCACAACTGGTGCCAGTCGGCGCAGAAGTGCGTTATCAACTGACGCCAGAATTGGTGGCGCAACATTGGCAAGACAATAGTGTGGGTGCCTTAGTCGCATCGCCTGCCAATCCAACTGGGACTGTGCTTAGTCGTGAAGAATTGCGCGCCTTGTCACAAGCAATCCATGCTCGTGGTGGACATTTGGTCGTGGATGAAATTTATCATGGTCTCACTTACGGCATCGATGCTAGTAGTGTTTTGGAAGTTGATAATGATGCTTTTGTTCTCAATAGTTTTTCTAAGTATTTTGGTATGACAGGCTGGCGTTTGGGATGGTTAGTGGCGCCGGAAGACGCCGTGCCTGAGTTAGAGAAGCTAGCCCAAAATTTGTATATCAGCGCACCAAGTGTGTCGCAATATGCTGCGCTTGCCTGCTTTGAACCTGCGACCATCGACATTTTCGAACAGCGTCGTCATGCTTTTTCACAAAGACGAGATTTTTTGTTGCCAGCACTGCGTCAATTAGGATTTAACATCGCGGTCGAGCCAGAAGGTGCATTTTATCTGTATGCCGACATCTCTAAATTTGGTGGTGATGCCTACGCATTTTGTCAGCATTTCTTGGAAACGGAATTCCTTGCATTTACCCCGGGTTTAGATTTTGGACACTACAAAGCACAGCAATATGTGCGCTTTGCTTACACCCAAGATTTGCCGCGCCTACAGCAAGCGGTTGACCGTATCGCGCGGGGTTTACAGAGTTGGCGCGTAAAGATGTCTTAGCTTGCTTTGCAATTTGGTCTCACCATGACTATCCTGTAAGCTGACTATTCAGAATAGTGTATGGACATTAATCGCATTTCAGCTAGTTCCACATTCTCATTTGATTCCGCCAAAGCGAAACCTTTGGCGGGGACGACTGCGCAAACCAATGGTACCGAGACACAAGACACTAGTGACAACAAGGCACTGGTGGAGAAAGAAAAGTCCAGGGCATTAAGTGAAGCCGATGCAGCTCAGTTGACCAAACTACAAGCGCGGGATCGGGCGGTGCGTCAACACGAAATGGCACATCTTGCGGCCAGTGGTGCGTTAGCAACTTCGGGCGCGAGCTTTACCTATCAAAAAGGGTCGGACGGCGTGAGCTATGCGGTCGGAGGTGAAGTCGGTATTGATACCTCTCCAGGAAGTACGCCCGAAGATACGATTGCTCGTGCCAGACAAATTCAAGCGGCTGCTCTGGCGCCTGCTGATCCCTCTGGACAAGATCGTGCGGTTGCTTCACAAGCGGCACAAATGGAAATCGTAGCGCGTACCCAATTAGCTGCGCAATCTGGTGCTGATAGCGGCAATACTGAGGCCAGAGAGCAAGCCATTAAAGTGCAACGAGCTTACAGCGAGCCTGTGACTGAATCATTGATTAACGTTTATGCCTAAATCTCTTAGCGCCAGAAAATCATGTATCATTTTTTATGATACCCCTATTTTTATTCCGTATTTTTCAAACAACGCCGTTCTCACTACACTGTGAACACAGCAGATTTCAAAGGAAGTCGAGAAAGCGCTGCAGCGAATGGGTGTGGTCTCCATCCCAGAATTTCGAAAGCTTTCTTTGATGTCTCCGATTCAGATTTGTCTGAAACCAAGTTGGAACTAATTAGAAGTATTAAAACCTGATTCTCAAGCGACTCGAAAGTGCGGTGCGGACAATTAGGTTTTAAGAAACTTCTAAAGAAGATTGCCTGAAGTATTGGCGTCGCAGTACGGAAACTCAAATGTTTGAGGCGTCGTTCCCGCGAAGGCGGGAACCCAGTGTCGTGTAGTTAGAATTCACTGGATCCCTGCCTACCTAGGGATGACATCGCAGCGTTTTGCTATAAAGTGAGTGGAATTACGGCGGTTTTTCTTGGGTATCAGACCTGAATTGAATTAAAATGGCTGCCATCTCAGCCGATGCAACTTGAACTTATGGCGATTACCTTCCCATAAGCTCAGAACAGACTTGTGTCTTACCGGACGCAGCCCAAGTTCTTTGCACACAAAAATCACAAATTTTTTGGAGCTCTACAATGTCATCCGACACAGCAATGAAATCTGCTGGTCTGGTGGAAGCGTCTTCGCTTTCGTCCGCCTCAGCATCTGAAACAAATTCAGCAACATCCTCCGACGTCAACGCAACTAGTGCTTTAGCGCCAGTCACTCTCGACGACAAATACACATCAAACACCGGCACGATTTTCTTATCAGGCATTCAGGCATTAGTGCGCTTGCCGATGATACAAAGACAGCGTGATCTCGCCGCTGGCTTGAATACAGCTGGTTTCATCTCAGGATATCGCGGTTCACCGCTCGGAGGTTTGGATGAAACTTTGTGGAAAACCAAAAAACTTCTCGAACAAAATCACATCAAGTTTGTACCAGGCGTTAACGAAGATCTCGCCGCCACCGCGGTGTGGGGCACGCAAACCGTCGACCTGATCGGCCCGGCGAAATACGATGGCGTGTTCGGTTTGTGGTACGGCAAAGGCCCAGGCGTTGATCGTAGTGCCGACGTCTTTAAACACATGAATCATGCGGGTACCTCGAAACATGGTGGCGTGATCTTGGTCGCTGGTGACGATCACGGTGCTTATTCTTCGACCTTGCCACATCAGTCGGATCACATTTTTTCCGCCTGCATGATCCCTATGTTGTATCCCGCCAATGTGCAGGAATACTTAGACCTGGGTTTGCATGCGTGGGCAATGTCGCGCTTCTCTGGCTGTGCAGTGGGCTTCAAAGCCTTGGCCGACACTGTTGAATCCACTTCCTCAGTTGACGCTGATCCTTTCCGTCTGAAAATCACAATTCCAGAAGATTTCGTGATGCCAGAAGGCGGCCTCAATACCCGCCTGTCACTCGACACCTTAGGCATACAAGCGCGTAAGCAAGAAGCCTTGATGCAAGATTACAAAATCTATGCGGCTTTGGCGTATGCGCGAGCGAATAAACTCAATCATGTCACGATTGATAGTCCGCACGCTAAACTCGGTATCGTCGCTTCAGGCAAGTCTTATCTCGATGTCTTGGAAGCGTTTGAAAATCTCGGCATCGACGAACAAATGGCGGCGGATATAGGTATTCGCTTGTACAAAGTGTCTATGCCTTGGCCTCTGGAACCGGACGGTGTACGTGAATTTGCGCAAGGCTTGGATGAGATCTTGGTAGTCGAAGAAAAACGCCAAATGGTCGAGTACCAACTCAAAGAACAACTCTACAACTGGCGCGATGATGTGCGTCCACGCGTAATCGGTAAGTTCGACGAAAAAGGTGAATGGGTTGCCCCGCGTGGTGAATGGCTGTTGACATCGAAAGCCGATTTCTCAGTATCGCAAATCGCTCGCGTGATCTCCGCACGTATCGCACGCTTCCACACCAGTGATTTGATCAAAGCACGTTTGGCCTTCCTCGAAGCGAAAGATGAAGTGTTGAACAAACAAGTCAACACGCCAGCACGTCCAGCTTACTATTGCTCAGGTTGCCCGCACAACACGTCGACAAAAGTACCAGAAGGCAGTTTGGCATTAGCCGGTATCGGTTGCCACGTCATGGCGACGGCAATTTACCCTGAATTCAATAAGTTGACGACGCACATGGGCGGCGAAGGCGCACCGTGGATAGGTCAAGCAGCGTTCTCGACTTTGCCGCATGTGTTCCAAAATCTCGGTGATGGTACTTACTTCCATTCCGGTTATTTGGCGATCCGCGCTGCGGTCGCGGCGAAGGTCAACATCACATACAAGATTTTGTATAACGATGCAGTGGCGATGACAGGTGGTCAGCCCGTCGACGGTACGATTAGCGTACAAATGATGGCACAACAAATGGCAGCCGAAGGTGTGAAGCGCATCGCCTTGGTGACAGAAGATTTAACACGTTACACAGATCGCAGTGGCTTACCAGCGATCATCACTTTGCACGATCGCAAAGATATGGATGCAGTACAACGCGAGCTGCGCGAAATCGAAGGCGCAAGTGTCTTGATCTACGATCAAACCTGTGCCGCTGAAAAACGCCGTCGCCGTAAAAAAGGTCAATTCCCCGATCCAAATCAACGCATGTTCATCAACGAAGCGGTATGTGAAGGTTGCGGCGATTGCGGTGTGCAATCGAACTGTACTTCCATCATGCCAGTGGAAACGGAATTTGGTCGCAAGCGTGCGATCGATCAGTCTTCCTGCAATAAGGATTATTCCTGCGTCAAAGGTTTCTGCCCAAGCTTCGTCACGGTAGAAGGCGGAAAACTAGTGAAGTCAAAAACCGGCGTAGCTAAGACCGATGACTTCGGCGATCTGCCATTACCTGTTTTGCCAAGCTGCGACACCTCTTACAACATTTTGTTGAATGGTATCGGCGGCACGGGTGTGATTACAGTTGGTGCCTTGCTCGGTATGGCTGCGCATCTCGAAGGCAAAGTCGCTTCCGTGTTGGATATGACAGGCATGTCGCAGAAAAATGGTTCAGTGACATCCCATATTCGTATCGTCGAAAAAGTCAGCAAACTACGCGCGCAACGTATCCCGACAGGCGAAGCAGATCTGATTTTGGGTTGCGACATTTTGACCGCAGGTCAACATGATGCGATCTCCAAAATGCGCGCTGGCCGTACACGTGCGGTGATCAATACACATGAACAACCAACCGGCCCATTCGCTAAAAATCCTGATTGGCAGTTTCCATTAGAATCGACTGAGCGTTTGATCTCTGATTCTGTTGGCGGCAATGTGGATTTCGTCAATGCGACGAAACTCGCGACGGCTTTGATGGGCGATTCGATTGCCACCAATTTGTTCATCTTAGGTTTTGCTTTCCAAAAAGGCGCGATACCTTTATCCGAAGCGGCTTTGTTACGTGCGATTGAATTGAACGGCGTCGCGATCGAAGCGAACAAAAAAGCCTTCCTGTGGGGACGTAGAGCCGCAGTCGATCTGGCTCGCGTTGAAAAAATCGCGATCCCGGGTCAACCGGTTGTGATCCAGATGCCGCAAAGCTTAGACAGCATCATCAAACGTCGCGTCGCCTTTTTAACCGAGTACCAAGACGCCGCTTACGCAGCACAATACGAAGAACTCGTTAGCAAAGTGCGCGCAGCTGAAGAAAAAATCGGCGGGACTAAGTTAGCAACGGCAGTAGCAAAGTACGCCTACAAATTGATGGCGTACAAAGACGAATACGAAGTCGCACGTTTGTACACCAATGGCGAGTTTACTGAAAAATTGAAACAACAATTTGAGGGTGACTTCTCTGTGAAATTCAATTTGGCACCACCGCTGTTTTCAAAAAAAGATGGTCAAGGCCATTTGATCAAAGCGCAATATGGTTCATGGATGTGGCAAGCATTTAAATTGTTAGCGAAGTTTAAGGGTTTGCGTGGTACCAAATTAGATATCTTTGGCTATACCGAAGAACGTCAAAAAGAACGCGCTTTGATCACTGATTACCGCGATACGATCTTGTTCTTGCTGACGAAACTCAACGCTGACAATGTCGATCAAATCATCGCGATTGCGAGCTTGCCAGAAAAAATCCGTGGCTTTGGTCATGTGAAGGAAAAGGCTATGCAGGCTTATCATGTTGAAAAAGCGGCTTTGATGAATGCGCCTAGTAAACAGCAAGCAGCATGATTCTAAGCTCCCTCTCCCGCAAGCGGGAGAGGGTTGGGGTGAGGGTGGTTCAGAAGTCAAAAAGTTTATGAAAGCCGTGAAATCTCTTTAGTAACTGAAACAGCTTTTCTGAATGTATTTACTTAGCTGAACGCCCGTCAAAGCATGCTTTGACTCCCCAACCCTTCTCCCGCTCGCGGGCGAAGGGAGTGAAAACCAACACAAAACCACAATTAATAAGTGACGTGAACGTAAACGTAAATCGAAACGTCATATAATCGAAACCATCGAAAAAAGACGCCCAAACCATGCCACAAGCATCTAAGGAATAAAAATGACTGATCTATCCATCACCGAGAAGTTGACCGAATACAAACCTACCAACAAAGTCCGCTTTGTGACTGCAGCATCCCTGTTCGACGGCCACGACGCCTCGATCAATATCATGCGCCGTATCTTGATGGCGAATGGCGCAGAAGTCATCCATTTGGGACATAACCGTTCAGTAGAAGAAATCGTCACCGCAGCTTTGCAGGAAGACGCCCAAGGCATCGCGATTTCCAGCTATCAAGGTGGACACGTCGAGTATTTCAAATACATGATCGACCTGCTCAAGCAACGTGGCGGTGAACATATCAAAGTATTCGGTGGCGGTGGCGGCGTGATTGTGCCAGAAGAAATTGCGGATTTGCATGCTTATGGCGTCACCCGTATTTTCAGTCCAGAAGATGGTCAACGTATGGGTTTGGTCGGCATGATTTTGTCGATGATCCAAGCCTGCGACATCGATCTCTCACCATTCGCGCCAACCAGCTTAGAGGTGTTGCAACAAGGCGAACTCGCCGATAAACATCGCCCACTTGCGCAACTGATTACCGCATTAGAAAACGATAAAGTGGATGCAGCTTTGCGCGCGACCATTATCGAATCCGCAAAAGCCATCAAAACGCCAGCCTTTGGCATCACAGGTACAGGCGGTGCAGGTAAGTCTTCTTTAACCGATGAATTGATTCGTCGTATTCGCCTCGATCAAGATGATGAGTTGAATATCGCTTTGATCTCCATCGATCCATCACGCCGTAAATCCGGCGGTGCTTTACTGGGTGACCGTATTCGTATGAACGCGATCAACCCATGGAAAGGCAAAGTCAAAGTCTTCATGCGTTCTTTGGCAACACGTGAAGCAGGTTCTGAAATTTCTCAAGCTTTGCCAGATGTGATTGCTGCTTGCAAAGTGGCAGGTTTTGATTTGGTCATCGTTGAAACTTCAGGCATAGGTCAAGGCGACGCAGCAATTGTGCCGCACGTGGATTTGTCGATGTACGTGATGACACCAGAATTCGGTGCCGCTTCACAATTAGAAAAAATCGACATGCTTGATTTCGCTGATTTTGTTGCCATCAATAAGTTCGATCGTAAAGGTGCACAAGACGCGCAACGCGATGTGGCAAAACAATACCAACGCAACCGCGAAATGTGGACCAAGAAGCCGGATGAAATGCCTGTCTATGGCACACAAGCATCGCGCTTTAATGATGACGGCGTTACCGCTTTGTACCAAGGCATTTTGCCTGAGTTAGTCGCACGTGGATTGAAAGCCAAACCAAGTAAATTGGCCGTCGTTGCTTCCAAAATTTCTAGCGCAAAAAACGTCATCGTTCCACCAGCACGGACGCGTTACTTAGCAGAGATCGCCGACACAGTTCGCGCATACCATAAGCATACGTACAAACAAGTTGGCATCGCACGTGAACGTCAACAATTGCAAGCGACTAAACAGATGTTGACTGTCGCAGGCAAGAACGCAGATTTCGATGACTTAATTACAGAGCGTGATAACAAGCTCGATTCAGAATCCAAAAAACTAGTCGCCATGTGGCCAGACATGCAGAAGGCCTATGCCGGTGATGAATACGTCGTCAAAATTCGCGACAAAGAAATTCGTACGCAATTAGTCAGCAGCACTCTATCCGGTACAAAGATTCGCAAAGTCGCTTTGCCACGCTTTGAAGATCAAGGCGAAATCTTGCGTTGGTTGATGTTAGAAAACGTCCCAGGCTCGTTCCCATTCACCGCTGGCGTATTCGCCTTCAAACGTGAAGGCGAAGACCCAACGCGTATGTTTGCTGGTGAAGGCGATCCATACCGTACCAACCGTCGTTTTAAACTCGTATCGCAAGGCATGGATGCGAAACGCTTGTCGACCGCGTTTGACTCTGTGACTTTGTACGGTGCAGACCCCGCGATTCGTCCTGATATCTACGGCAAAATCGGTAACTCTGGCGTATCGGTTGCGACCTTGGAAGACATGAAAGTTCTCTACGATGGTTTCGATCTGTGCGATCCAGCCACATCGGTTTCCATGACCATCAACGGACCAGCACCAACGATTTTGGCCTTCTTCATGAACACAGCAATTGATCAGCAAATGGAAAAATTCCGCGTTGATAATAAGCGCGAACCAACCGCTGATGAAGCCGCAAAAATTCGCGCATGGGTGCTGATGAATGTACGTGGCACAGTGCAAGCCGATATTTTGAAAGAAGACCAAGGTCAAAATACCTGCATCTTCTCGACGGAGTTCTCACTCAAAGTCATGGGCGATATCCAAGAGTATTTCGTGCATCACCAAGTGCGTAATTTCTACTCTGTGTCCATCTCTGGTTACCATATTGCCGAAGCAGGTGCGAATCCAATTTCGCAATTGGCATTCACTTTGTCGAATGGATTTACCTTTGTGGAAGCCTACCTCGCTCGCGGTATGCATATCGATGATTTCGCAGCGAATTTATCCTTCTTCTTCAGTAACGGCATGGACCCAGAGTACACCGTACTCGGTCGCGTCGCACGTCGAATCTGGGCAGTCGCCATGCGTGATAAATATGGTGCAAACGATCGTAGTCAGAAGTTGAAATACCATATCCAAACTTCAGGCCGCAGTTTGCACGCACAAGAAATCGACTTCAACGATATTCGCACCACGCTGCAAGCTTTGATCGCGATCTACGACAACTGCAATAGCTTACACACCAATGCTTACGACGAAGCAATCACCACACCAACTGACGAATCAGTACGTCGCGCCTTGGCGATCCAATTGATCATCAACCGCGAATGGGGCTTAGCGAAAAACGAAAATCCAATTCAAGGCAGCTTCATCATCGAAGAGTTGACCGACCTGGTTGAAGAAGCGGTAATGCAAGAATTCGAACGCATCGCAGAACGCGGCGGTGTCTTGGGCGCGATGGAAACCGGCTACCAACGCGGCAAGATTCAAGAAGAGTCCATGCACTACGAACACCTGAAACACGACGGCACTTTACCTATCATTGGTGTCAACACCTTCCGCAATCCTAAAGGCGGCGAAGCACCACAGAAGATAGAATTGGCACGTTCCACTGATGAAGAAAAGCAATCGCAATTAACGCGCTTGGCAGACTTCCATCAACGTCACGCAGATGTTGCACCACAAGCGCTGGCAGCTTTGCAGCAAGCGGCGATTAACAATGAGAACGTGTTTGCGAAGTTGATGGAGGCTGCGCGTGTTTGTTCGCTTGGGCAGATTACTACTGCACTCTTCGAAGTGGGTGGGCAGTATCGTAGGAATATGTAGTAGAAGGATAGTTGGCGGGGAATCCTCGCCAACTATGGTTTAAAGCAATCTAGGCCCACTAAAGGCTAAGTCTTACTTTTAGAGAGACCCAAGGCAGAATAATGAGCGTTCGGGAAATCATAATTGGCTTGATATTTACAATCGCAGGATTATTGGGTTGCGTGGGAATGATTCGTGAGAACTTCGATGCAATTAATTCTGTGAATTGGATTCGGGTCGAGGGTGAAATTATAACGGCAAAATTAACACCCCCGCCGGGTAGGGGCGCGGTACAGGCAGTTTTTTTCTATGTATATGAAGTGAATCAAAAGAAAATTGTTAACTCAAGAATGACATTCAGCAGTTCGGCACCTGCGTCCCAAATGCTGGAAAAATATCCGTTATTTTCTACCGTGCCTGTTTATTACGATCCGGCTGATCCTGAGAAGTCGGTCGTTGAGCCTGGTTTCGAAGGAACATGGTTTGACTGCTTGTGGCCTCTACTGATGAGCTTGTTAGGGGCTTATGTGCTCTTTTTGAATTATAAGACATATGGACAAGTAGAACGGGAGCCAGCAATCTAGGGCAGGTGTAACCCCCGCTGTAATTCAATCTTAACGATTTATCGTTCGAAACTCTTCTCTCGCATCAACATCGCTGCATTTGAATTTTCTGCTGGCGAAGGTCGCATCCGTCCCTCGTTATCGATTTATATTTTCCGTAACGCCTCATTAAGAAACGGAATCACTCGCGCTCCATAAGCATCCGCCGCATCCCGATAAGCAAAAGTATGGTCGACACCGGGCAATATCATCAGCTCTGTTTTCGCCGCAGCACCGAAAGCGCGTTGTAGACGTTCGCCGAAATGTGGCGGTGTATAAATATCGGCGTCACCGTGTATCAGTAGCACCGAGGGATTTCCTTTGACCATTGCAGCTTGACGTTCTGGTCTGAGATTTCTTTCTAATGAAGGCCAGACGACTTGTGACATGCGGATTGCTGCGTTGGCGACAGGGTAGTGTTTCCAAAAATCAGGCAGGGTGGGGAAGGCGGCTTTTAGCACGGCTGCTTGGTATGGACTACCTTCTCATGTCAATGAACACAAAACTCTTGCCGCACCGAATGAAACGCCAAAATGATGATGTGGGCGATAATTTTTTTAGAATTTTATCTCTTAAATCATCGGACCCTACTCGCTTGCGATGGTGATAGAAAGCTTGGAATTGAACGTGCCGTTGACATTATGTCCTTTGCGGAAATGGGTGTTGGCGCAACGATTTCATCATAGGCGTTATCGGGCGCAGAGCTAGGCAGAAATACAGTGTTGGTGCATATGTCGCGATTCGCAACAAGCCGCTACGGATCAAGCGATTTTGTATACACCACATCCAATCAAGAGATCGCCAGCCAATGCTTCGACATAGGAGACCTTCTCATTCACCGACCCTGTGACAGGATGAATGGTTTGATAGTCCACCCATCCACTACCTTGATCGATACAGGCAAAACCGTCAGCAAGCAAGAGCTCCCACTGCAATCCTTGTACAAGTCGTAGGTGCTTCCCTGTCAAGCTGGGATTCGGGCCGAAAGCCGTGAAGATTCCCTTACGATTAAAAATGAACACGTACATATCGCGGTCAAAAAAATCACTTTGCTTATCTAGAAACTGTTGAACTGCAGATTCTAAGCCTCGTCGTTCAATCAGCGTCACAGCTTTCTTTACCATTGCACGCGCTTCATCGGCGCTACCTTGCTGCAATCGAATTGCCTGCGCAGATTCAGAAAGGAGCCGACTGCGTTCATCGATAGCCGAAGCAAATCGTACTGACTCTTCCACCATTTCGGCGTTTTTTTGCGTCAATTCATCGGCGCTTTTTACCGAAGTGGCGATCCGCGCCAAGCCTTCGGATTGTGCAAGGCTCTCCTGCGCGATGACATCGATTTGTTGCGTCAATTCCCGCACGTTGGTCACGATATCATGTAATGCATCGCCGACTTTCTCGATGCGGGTAACGCCAGTGGCAACTAGTTCAGTGGATTGTGCGATCAAGTTTTTAATCTGAGATGCGGAACTTGCGCTTCGTTGCGCTAAACTTCTAACCTCACTAGCAACGACAGCAAAACCGCGCCCTTGTTCGCCCGCACGCGCTGCTTCGACCGCCGCATTTAAGGCCAGAATATTGGTTTGAAAAGCGATACTATCAATGACCGCGATGATTTCGCTCATCTCTTTCGAGCTTAATTCAATTTTCCTGATTTGTTCGACTGCCTCGTGCATTAATATTTCACCCGATTCAGCTACCTGGCGCATCGCTTTTGATGATTGTTGCGCCTTCGTCGCGGCTTGTTCATTGGCCTGTGCCCGTGATAAATTTTGATCCACTTCTAGGCTAGCGACAGACAGGTTTTTTGCCTGCAATTGCGTGCGCTCGGCTAAGTCCTTCGTGCCGTTCGCTAGCGACTCCCCTGCGATTCCCACGATGGTTGCATGATTACGGATCTGGGCGACTTTATTTGAAAGGGATGTCACCATTGTGTTGAACGACAATCCAATACCAGTGCCAGTAACTGAACGCGACAAGTCACCAAGTGCAACCATCTGTAAAGCATCGTTAATATCCGCTATTTTTGATGCAGACTTGCTCTTGTTGAACCAACGATCGAATAGAGACATCTAGGGATTTCCTTTGGTCTGGAGCACCGGAGGCGCTTTGGTTTTTGCTCGTGGAAAAATAATACCAGAAAATTTTTCTTGGCGTAATTTTGTGTGCATTGAACTAACAGAAATGGTGGTGTTGTATGTACAGATGAACATTTTGGAACGACTTCACCATGTTCTCTATCTAAACTGTCACGAAAGCCACCTAGGGCGTGCAACCCGCGCTGTGAATCAATCTTCACGATTTTTCGTTCAAATATTCGTTCCAAGATCAAATTGCCTTTACGGCATTTTAAAAATTCTGGCGGCGCGGGTTGTACCCGCCCTTCAAATTTGGCCTACGCTCACCGCAATGCTTCACTAAGAAACGGAATCACCCGCGCTCGATACGCATCGGCCGCATCCCGATAAGCAAAGGTATGATCAACACTGGGCAAGATCATCAGCTCCGTTTTCGCCGCAGCACCGAATGCGCGTTGTAAGCGTTCGCCGTAGTGTGGTGGTGTATAAATATCGGCGTCGCCATGAATCAGTAGCACCGAAGGATTGCCTTTGACCAGCGCAGCTTGGCGTTCAGGTCTGAGATTTCTTTCTAGGGATGGCCAGACGACTTGCGACATGCGGATGGCTGCGTTGGCGACTGGGTAGTGTTTCCAAAAATCAGGCAGGGTGGGGAAGGCGGCTTCTAACACCGCTGCTTGGTAAGGACTGCCTTCGCGTGCTAAAGAACATAAGCCCCAAGCAGCGCCGAATGACGCGCCTATGAGTCCAACTGGTAAGTGTGGGTGACGTCGTTGAGCCCAGATACCCGCAGCGAGTATGTCGGCGGGATAGTCGAAAGACTTGCCTTGGCTCTCTCCGAAGCCGTTCGCATCAAACACCAGTACGTTAAAACCCGCTTGGCGAAATAGATCTGCGTGACCATAGCGCAACCAAAATCCTTTGGCTGCTTTGCCCATGGGGTGCGCTAGCACGAGGGTAGCATTAGCGTTGCCCGCATCTCCTGTTTCGCTTGCCGCTGCACCCCACAAGCCTTGTAGATACGCACCGTTTCCGCTTTGAAAGCTGACGCGTTCCCAATCGGATTGCTGGCTATTGCTTGGCCAAATCCATGGCACTTCAAATCGTCCGAAGAAGGGTTTGCGTAGAATTTTATGCGTTAGGCTCATGGATATTCCTTCATCGGCGGGTTGGGCGCATCGTCGTCAGTGCTAGACCTAGGATGGATGTGTCGATGATAGCGTAATCAAAAAGTGGCTTCAAAGTGCAACTGCTCTAATCCTAGTTGGCACTTTGAAAAACTTTGACGGTGTAGGCTCTACCCGACCGACATTGAACATGGCGCGATTGTTTGCTGAATCACTCGCGCCTTTTTTGTTATGCCGCCAGCGTTAAATTTACTTCGATGTTGCCACGAGTCGCGTTGGAGTAAGGGCAGACTTCATGGGCTTTAGCGACGATTCCTTCTGCTACGCTGCGCTCTAATCCTGGTAGGGTAATCGTCAAATGCACTTTTAGGCCAAAACCACCATTGCCATTTGGGCCGATGCCGACTTCGCCTGTGACCGTGGTGTCGGCAGGTAAAGCTTGCTTCGCTGCGCCTGCGACGACCTTCATCGCACCGATAAAGCAGGCGGAATAGCCTGCGGCGAAAAGTTGTTCAGGATTGGTACCTTCACCACCTGCGCCACCGAGTTCTTTTGGTGTGCTTAAGTTCACGCTCAATTTTTGGTCATCGCTATGGGCGCGGCCTTCGCGGCCGCCGGTTGCTGTTGCGCGTGCTGTGTAAAGTGCTTGCATGATAATTCCTTTTTGTTTGTTGGTTCGATATGGGTTTGTCTTGATGAGCCTTTGCTGCTGGATTGTTTTGTCAACAGAACTGGCTTGAGTAGAATAATAGTGTGCAATTAAATTGTGTGCAATCTATTTATTTGGATTGAGGAATATTTATTTCTATTGAGGTCATAGGAAATCTTGATGGGCTAGTGTGTTTGTGTGGAGTAAAAGCCTCGAAAGATGCGAGAGCGGAAAGCGAGTTTCTCGTACTTATTAGAGATGATTCCACGATTGCAAGCATCCCCATCGATAGAACTAATTGTCGAATAGGCGAGACCAATTATTCAGATAATGTACTTTGTAACGCGCTCCGCAGCTGCTGCAACTCTGAACGCAGTTGGGCTAGTTGCGCTGCATCTTGTCCGCTGGCACACAGAACTTGGCGTGGAATTTTTTCGGCGCTTCGGCGTAGTTTGCGTCCTACTTCCGTAAGTCGAACGCGCACTTGGCGTTCATCCGACGCATCACGTTGGCGTGAAATGATTTCCGCTGCTTCAAGACGCTTTAACAAAGGCGTCAGCGTTCCCGAGTCTAAGAAGAGCGCCTCGCCAATATCTTTAACGAGAATATCGTCTTGCTTCCACAGCACCAACATTACCAGATACTGGGGATATGTCAGTCCCAGCTCGTCTAACAAGGGCTTGTACGTTTTAGTCATTGCAAGCGATGCGGAATACAAGGCAAAGCAAAATTGTTTGTCGAGCGCCAGATAGTCTTCGTGAGGAGAGGGATGTTTTTTCATGATGGGCTTACCTTGTTAATGGGTACATTATGGCTACACCTACACACATTATCAATGTCTAGTTTCGCTGCAGGGCTAGCCAGTGCGTTGACTGCAAAGCGCGCGCATACGTGATGTTTCATTTCTCTGGCAATGCTAGGATCAATTTCATAACAGACGGTACCGGGCAAGGTGGTCGTTACTTTGCATACCACCCAGGCCAGTCAAACACGAGATTCATCTTTGTCGAATTTGACTGGGATGATGATGCCTTGATTGATGACAATTCGATTGACATTGTTGAGCCGACAAAATGAGTTAACTTGTCGGCTCTGCACTAGATACGAATGCCATTGTCCACTATTAAATCTAAGGCTAATTGTTGCTGTAGCTGCGCCATAGCTTCAGTCCAATCGCCGACTTGCTGTTGGCGGAACAGGCGTGCGCTTGGATACCACGGGCTGTCTTGGCGAGATTGTAGCCAGCGAAAATCTGCTTCATATGGCAGCAATAGATACAGCGGTTTTCCCAAAGCGCCAGTCAAATGAGCGACCGAGGTGTCGACCGCAATCACTAGATCGAGACAGTTAATCGCAGCGGCAGTATCCGTGAAATCAAGCAGTGCAGATTCCAAAATAAAAATTCGTTTGCCAAATCGCTGCATCATTTCTAGGCTGATGCGATCGTTGCGCTTTAAGTCTTTCTGTAAAATATAGAAATCAGCATCTAGCCCAAATAATTTACTGAAAATCGTCAATGATAAGCTGCGCTGGGCATCATTGCTATGCAGCGCCGAGCCGGCCCATACGACGCCGATCTTTTTGCGAAGTGGTGTGCCCTGTTTACTAGCATTGGCTGCAATTTTATCTTGCCATGCTTGTTGTATCGACTCTGGCGCTTGTAAGTAGGGAATATGCTGCGGAATCGTATCGACACGTAGTTTCAATGCCAATGGCAGACTCAATAATGGACATTGGTAGTCAAAATCCTGCGGCGCCGTCCCGCTGAGATAGACATCCACCGGCAGACAAGCCAATAGTGCCAGCAAGGCGGCAGGGACTTCAAGCATGACGTCGGCACCTAAGCTTTGGAGCTGTTCAATGAAGCGGCAAAATTGCAAAGTATCACCCAATCCTTGTTCTGCATAAATCAGGATTTTTTTACCCGCGATGGTCTCCTCACCTAGCCACAAGGGCTGTGAAAAAACGCGGCGCGACGTATGCCATTGGGCGTTTTTCCAGCGCCATTCATACAGTCGCCACCCTTCTTCAAACTGGCCTAAGCTGAGCAGACACATTGCCTTATTTAGATGGGGGCTGACATAAGTTGCATCGAGTTGCATTGCCAAATCAAAGGCGGCTAGTGCCTCGTCAAAGCGACGTAGTTTTTGTAGCGCCACGCCCCAATTGTTATGTAGTTTGGCATTGCCGCCATGGATGACAAACTCTTGGCGATAGATAGACTCGGCCTGCTGCCAATGACCCTGTTGTAATAAGTCGTTGGCGAGATTGAGTTGGCTAACTGCTAGCTCGGTCGAGCTGATGGAAGAGGGCGCAAATGTCTGATTACATGCTTGTGCTAGCTGCTGCAGAGCACTAGTCCAGTCGCGTGCCTGGGTTTGTCTGAATAGCCTTACACTGTCATACCACGGGCTGTCTTCACGTCCGAGTAACCACCGAAAATCTGGAACATGCGGTAACAAGATCCAGGTGGCGACCCCTAAAGCTGCTGCTAGATGCGCGACAGAGGTATCGACACTAATCACCAAATCCATCTGCATAATCAAGGCGGCCGTATCGCTAAAGCTATCTAATTCTTGAGCGTGATTTTGTATGTGAAAATCGTTTAAGCGTGCGGCATCGCTGTCTTTGATATCTTTTTGCAGGGCGTGAAATTCAAGCTCGCAGCGTAGTTCTTGCTGGAATATGTTCAGTAAATCATTTAAGGGCACGCTACGATTCTTGTCATTACTATGTTTGTCCGAACCTGCCCAAACGATACCGATTCGGCTCTTACGCTTTTCGCCTAAGCTTGCTTGCCAACGAGCGACATAATCGGCGTCAGCAAAAAGATAGGTGCCAAAATTGGGAATCGTATCAAGCTCTGTTTTTAAGACTCTAGGAGCGCTTAGCAAGGGCAATTGATAATGAAACGCTGGTATCTTGGCGCCAGCACTGATGACATCGATATTGCGGCATTCAGGCCACTGCTTGACGCTGTCTAACATCAATTGGTGGAGCGGTGGATTGACGACCAAATAGACCTGTTCTGCTTGTGATGCAAGGAGGCGCGCATAGCGACTAAATTGGATGGTGTCACCATAACCCTGCTCGGGATGCACAATGATGATTTTATTTTGTAGCGAGTCTCGTCCATTCCACAGTGGATAGGCGAATAATTCATTGTGTACCGACATCGCAACATTTTGCCAGCGTGCTTCATATAAGGGCCAACCCTCCTTGAAACGTCCCAGAAGCAAGCACAGCATGCCTTTATTGGCCGCTGCGATATTGTCGCGTGGATCGCGCTTCAAGATCTCGTCGTAGGCTTGTACCGCCTCGTCAAAACGATGCAGATTTTGCAGCGCATTGGCGCGGTTATTGCGCATTCCAGGTAGCTCAGGATCGAGTTGTAGGGCACGGTCAAAGCTCGCTAATGCTTGTTCATATTTAGCTAAGGATAAATAGGCGATTGCCAGATTGCCGTGGGCTTTGGCGTAATCGGCTTGTAACTGAATTGCTTGTAAATAGGCTTGCACGGCGTCATCGGCACGTCCTAGATCCAATAAAATATTGCCACGGGTATTGTGCGCCATGACCAGCTTTGGTTTTAGGCTAAGCAAGTGCTCGATATGTTGCAAAGCCTGTGTATCGTGCTTGGCTTCGCGCAGACTCGCGACTAAGAGCAGAGTTAGATCAAGTGAGTGCGGCAGCAGTTGGCGCGCCTCTTGCAAACCTGCGAGACGTTCTGCTTGACGACCTAGTTGTTCGAGTAAAGCAAATTTGTTTTTGTAGGCAAGCTCATATTGAGGATCGACGGCGATTGCTAGATCAAATTGCGCTAAGGCTTGGTCGTACTTTTTTTGCTGCTTAAGGCAAAGCGCGTAATTATGTCGTGCCAATAATTTACGTGGCTGTATGGCCAAAGCGGTTTCAAAATAGTGCGCACTTTCTGCCGGTTTGCCTAATTGCAAATACAGGGTTGCCAAGGACACCAGCGCATCAACATGCTGGGGTTCTTGTTCAAGTAGTCGTAAATAACCAGTCAAAGCTTCTGCTAGTTTGCCAGCCTGATGGTCTTGAAAGATCGTTTTGAAATTGCTTGCGGTCGTCATGTCGGGAGCATTTTTGTCAATTGGCTGTTATCTATGGACGGAGATAGAAAATCCAACTCGATATCAGTACATCGCATCATAAACCTTTGCTGGACAAGTTGACAGTCTACAATCCTCGGAGTGTGATGTGGCGCCGATTTGAGCATACAGCAAGAGGGGGGCAGAAAGGATCCTCATCGACATGAGACCTCTGCACAACCTACTGCGAGATCGAATTTTGAATCTGCGATGCTCGCTGTGCCCTAGCACAGGTGCGCTTCTCGATCCAAACTTCGACCGCTCGCTACAGTTGTGCCGAGGTCCCAACATATGTTAACTGGAGATGCAAGAATCGTTAGCGCAGTTGGCTAAGTTGATCCAGCCTGAGAACGCAGGCTGAGATTGCTCAGTGATTGTGATTTTGCGTCTAAGTGGCCACTAGAATTTAGGTACCAAATGCCAGCGGTATTGCTGGCTCGTGCTTTTGCGCTATCTTGCGTGCCAAGACTTCCAAATAATGGGTTTGGGTTTTCAAAGAAAAACCCGATGAATATGGATTCATAAAGCCATGTTTGCAACCGATCGCCAATTCGGCTTCATATCCACGTTGACGTAGTGCCTTGACCACTTGCTGAGGTTGGTAGGCATTTTCATGTTCGGCAAAAATCAAATGTGTTGGGTGCTGACATTTGATATCTAAATGATCGCGGATACGTGAACCGTAAAACAGAGTGGTGCTGTGCAGATCATTGAGATGACTGTTGTTGCTCAACCACCAGGCGCTGGCACCTGCGCTAAACCCAATCACATGCCGGATTTGCGTTTGTTCTTGCACGATCGCTTGGAGTTTTTTTGCATAGGTGTGTACCCCTCCCGCCGCCAAAAAAGCTTGATACGCATCTTGTTCATTTTTAGCTGAATAGCCATCGTCAAAGGGAGAAGCCACGATGCACGATTGGCCGAGAGAGCGTTGTAGGCTGGCGATAGCGGGGGTGTTGCCAAAGACGTCGGTGACGATTAAAACAGTTGCAGACATTGAGAGGAATATCAGCCAAAGCTGAGGTGAAGCAAAAAAGAGCGCGAAGCTTAGCGGGTTGGGGCGCGGAATGCAAGTTTACCCGGTGTTCTGTGTCGAGCCCTCATACCACACCTGGGCAGATCTACAGAATTTCAGCAATCGCCCAGCGGATTTCCGCCAAGGCTTGTGGATCGCTTTCGTTTAAACTCTTTTGTAGTGCGGGTAAGCTGCGTTTATCAGCTAGGTCGCCAAGTGCGTGTGCGGCGTTAGCTCGGACGAAGGGGTGGGGATCTTGTAGTAGTGCGGCAATTCTCGCACTCCAATTACGTGTCGCAAAATCTCCCAAGGCACGAGCGGCTTCAGCGCGCACATAGGGATCTTGGTCGTTCAACATAATCGCGATGACAGCCGAGGTTTCCTGAAACGCCATTTCACTCAATCCCCATAGCGCTAAACGACGCACTGCCGGACGCTGATCATGGAGCGCCAATACCAGAGCTGGGATCGCCGCACGTTGTTTGAAGGAAGCGACTTCTAAGGCGTGTCGATGTTGAAAGTCGGCATGGCGTAGAGCCTGTGCTAGAGCGGTGAAATTGGGGTTGTTGAGTTTGTCTAATTCGCTTGCGGCGAGGTTGCCTGCTAGATGTTCTTTGCCATGTTGATTGGCTTGATTCATCTGTAAGGTTTGTTCGAATAATGCATATGGCCAGCGTAATTGTTCACCAGTAAAGCTGATAGCGGCCAAAGGAAGGAGGATCAGCAAGCTGACGATGAGGCTGATAAGCCAAGTTGATTTGCTGACAGGCGTGCGTTGACGGTGTGGTTCTATGATCGCCATGATGCGCGCCATCAGGCTTTTGCCCTTAGCGGCTAAAGCATTGACACTTGCTCGCTGTTGTTCCGCTTGTCGCGATACCTGTAGTAAGGTTTGCGCATAGCCGGAGGCTGTGCCACCACTTTTTAATACACGATCATCGGCAGCACACTCCATATTAAATTGCAGGTCTTTGAGCATCAGCCACATCAGTGGATGAAACCAATACAAGGCAGCAACGAGGCGTGCCAGTATCAGGCTTAACCAATCAAAATGCGCGATATGTGCGAGCTCATGGCGCAAGATATCGTCAGCTTCGCTTTGATCCGAGTCCGTGATTTTCACCAGTGTTGCTTGGTCGAGCAAAATGACTGGATGCAGCAATCCCCAACTGACCGGCGCGCGCAGGCGCGCTGTCCACATCAATTGAACTGGACGATCAATCTGATATAGGCCGCGTAGTTGATGTAATTTGCTAGTCCACTGTTCTGCAATGTGTGGTGCGGTCGGGTGTGCGGACAGTGGTGCAGAGTGCTTGAGTAAATGCCGAAGACGTAGGATGTCAAAGCCTATCTTGAGTAACAACAATGTGCTGATCGCGGCATACATTAGCAGGACATAGTTGAGCAGATGCGGCTCTTCTTGTTGACTGATGCTGTTGCTGATATAGGCAATTCCTGGCAGATCAGGTAGCTGCAAAGGCGCATCACTAATGGCAGAGATAGCCAGTGGTAAGCTTAGTGGCGCTGAGGGTAATAGCCACCATAACATAGGCAAACCAAGTAAGGCCAGTATGCTGAGCTGTCCGGCTAGCACTTTGCGGCTAGCCGATTGCCGTTTGCATAAACTGAGCACCAAAAGCAGAGCCATTAGAATCACGCTGATCTTGATGATGACACTGATCAGATCGAGCATATCCCATGCATCTGCAAGTGGCATTAGCGTCCTTCTTTCTTCGCTTTATCAATTAAGGCTTGCAATTGATCGATGTCGGCGCTGCTGAGTTTTTCCGACATGCCGAGTAGGGCGGTGGCGGCGCTGGCTGGTGAGTCGTTAAAAAAAACGCCGACTAATTTCTTTAATGCGGAGTCGGCGACTTTGTTTTTCGCCTCCACCGCTTTATAAAAATAGCGTTGTCCTTCTTCTCTATGCGTCAGCACCCCTTTTTCTTCTAGGCGACTTAGCATAGCGCGTATCGCTGAGTTACTTGGCGGTTCTTCCAATTGTTCCTGAATTTGCGCTGCGGTCGCTTCTTGCAGACGATAAATCACTTCAACCACTTGCCGTTCCCGCCAAGGCAGATCTTCTAATCCGATTTTTTCTGTAGTCATAGGTGTTTAATTGCGTTGCGTTGTAGTGGAATGAAAGGCGTTAGTTTCAAAACTGACGCTCGGTTTCTTCCGAATCACTTTTTCGACAAAGCTTGCTCGGCCTTGGCTAAATTATCTTGATAGCCTTTGATCGTTTTTGGGCTACGTTGTGGATTGGCCTGTGCCAGCATAATCGCTTTGGCGAATTGGGTTTTGGCTTCTGCGAAACGGCCTAATTCTAACAAAGCTTCACCATGGCTGTCATAGACATTGTCGGATTGCGCAAACTGTTCAACATTAAAGCGGAAGATCAATTCAGCCATGACCGATTGCTTACCTTTGGTCATAACATCAAATCCTAACTGATTGATCTCTGCTTCAGAAAACTGTGAAGCCTTTAATGCCGCAAACACGGTGCCTTTAGCTGCGTCACTTTGCTGATTTTGCAGCTCTGTTCCTGCTTGTCCTAATGCTGTCATCACCGCTTGACGCGCTTGTTGTTTAGCTTGTTGACGGGCGACTTTTTGCGCTTCGATGTTCAAGCCTGAGATGATTTGTTCAATCGCATTAATGACCAAATGCGGTTCATCGTTTTGGATGTGATGACCACTACGATTCGTCACCACATGAGTCGCATTAGAAAACTGTTGTGCGAGCTTGCTGTGTAGATCGCGCTTTACTTGCAGAGCGACAGCGGTTTCTTGGAAAAATGGATTGTTTTTGAATTCTTGTACCGAGCTCAGAATCGCCATCGTTACATTTGGCAGGGCTGCTGGATTCGGTAGTTTTCCTTGATCAAAAATCGCTTGCACCAAAGCCAGATCGGCCTTAGCAGATGGTGGCGCCATGCCCGCTAAGCGTTGTTGATCTTGTGCGACTTTGGCGGCATCGATTTTTTTCAATTCGATTTCTAAAGTTTCATTGGCTGGATCTACCAAGACCAAACCCGCTACCTGTTTCGGAAAGGCGCTGGCGAATTGACGAACCACCCAGCCACCATATGAATGACCGACCAGGATCAAAGGTTTTTTGATATCAAGGGCGGTGATTAATTGATGTAACTCTTCGGTGTGCTGACTCAAATTGAGTGCTTGTGAACGCGCCGGCGATTGACCAACGCCCGCCCGTGAATACACCAAAATCTGCGCTTGCTTCGCCACAGTCGGCGCGACTTTACGCCACACACTAAGGTCGCTGATAAAGCCAGCTTCGAACACCACGGTATAAGGGCCGTCGCCCGTCACAACCGCATGTAATTTGCCGTTTTTGATATCGACCAAGGCATCTTTGTCTTGTGCCTGAGCGATCGAATTGATGGTCAGTAATGTCGCAATCGCGAATACGACATTGTTAAAAAAGTTTTTCATCCTATTTCCTTTTTGTTATTAGCCTCAGGATTTACGCAAAAGCACATTGGCGAACCTTGTCCTGTCAGACCAACTTTGCGCGGCATCGTATTGGGTATGCCGAATAAATACAAGCTACTTATGTAGCATGCTGCAAGTGTAGCATGTGGTTTTAAGTTCTGCCAGTTTTTTAAGCGAAAAAATTGATGGTTCAATGTCGATCTGCCGATTTTTGTATTTGATACGAAAAATCCTCAGTTTCGTCGCAAGACAGAGGCAAGCGACGTCGAGATACGTTGTAATGACGTTTTTGATCAGAAAGGATTCACTATGACTTTTAAGAATTCGTATTTCTCTCGTGGTATCGCCTCATTGCCAATACTCTTTGCTAGTCTATTAAGCGTAACGGCAATGGCAACGGCGCAAACGGGATCGCCATATCCCTCGAATGAGGCACTCGCCATGCTACAAAAGCACGTTCAAGCACAAGCTAATTTTGATCAAAAGACTTTAGACGCGATCATGCATTCTCAGTACATCGAAGTCTCGCCCGCTGGCGAAGTCGATGAACGAAGCAAGGTGTTGAGTTTTTATGCCATAGAAAACAAAAAACAATCACCAGTGGTGGAAGTCCTGGAGCCGGTATTTCGCGATGTGGCTGAGGGCAAACTTGTCATCGCCAAATTGCGCTACAAGATGCAAGCTGGTGAACAAACTCGCCAATTTTCGATCCGCGCCAGTTACATGCTGTGTAAAGAAAAGGCAGACTGGAAAGTTTGTTCCGCGCAGTACACGGGAATCCGATAAGCAACTTGTCGATTGCCGGGATTGGCGCGCCATGCGAGGACTAGCTAAAGTCACGAACCTGTTTGTGAGTTGATTTTGCCACCTGTGGTGGACTTTCAGATGCCCATGCAGCCTTTGTTGATGATTGCATGCGTCTGAAGAGCCGCCCTCATGCTGATCGCTTTGAGTAAGCTCAGCCTGCAAATCAGAGCAAGCTTAAGTCTCCAGAAGCAATGCCGATTAACTTTAACGCGGCACTCGTGTCGTTGAAAGTCACCGCGGCTGCGATCTCCATACCGTGTTTAATGGCATCATCACCACTTGCGTAGCCCAATCCCCAATCGATTGCAAAAGTCTTGGCAACGATGATCTTGTTATCGAGAAGTTCTGGCACCCAACCTAGGGTTGCATGGCCTTTGAAATCATGGGCAGAATTAAGGATTTCAGAGACCAAACTTCCACGTGATGCTTGACCGCCTGTCAATTGCTCATTCCAATATTTTAGTCCGCCAGCATCCGCGCCATCGATCCTACCTAAGACGTTTTTGTAAATGACATTGATAAAGTCGGTATTGGACATGGTCGCTGAAAATCCTGTCAACACGGGGTATTGAACCCCAGCGTTGTAAAAAGAGTCGGCGATTTGGCTGATCGATTGTCCACCTTGCATTTCGCCTATCCAATAAGCAAGACCTTCCGCATCAGGGACTCGATTAAAGAAGGCGACGTACAGTTCCATTAAGCGCTGCACGTTGGCCTGTGGCGCACTGGCGGCGATCTGTTGCACTGAGAGGTTGACTGTCATGTCAGCGAATCTGAGAGTTTCGACATTGCTGACTATATCCGTGCCATCTGTCCCTGTTTTTGCGTGCACTGTGTATTGACTGCCATTTTTAGTTACGCTGTAATTTGATAGTTTGCCGGTGTATATTGCGCTGTCGTTATTAGCTCCACCATTGATCACATCATTGCCACCGCCACCATCGATCGAGTCGTTTCCAGCGCCTCCGTCAATGGTATCGTCACCACCGAATGCGCTGATGTAGTCGCTATATCGACTAGCCGTAATTTGGTCTCTCTCTGGGCTACCACTGACTGTTTTTGTAAGTTCTAAAATTTGTACAAACACAGTGTAGAAGTTGATGTTGCCTTTATCGTCACTCAAGCTATAAGAAAAGCTATCTGACGATGCAGAGATATCTTGTGGTGTGTAGGTGAACTCTCCATTTGACTTGAGTTCTAAACCACCGAAGCGAGGTAGACTTTGGACTTTATATTGAGAATCAACAATACTGAGGTCTGTTGCCGCTGGAAGCGTGCTTGACACAGAGGAGCCTAGATCGACCGATATTTCCAAATCCGAGCCAAAGGCCGCTTGTCCCAAATGAATTGTTTGATCACGAAATGTTAAAGTCTCAACATTGAGCAAAGTATCAAATCCGCTAGAACCATCGCGGCTTGTAACAAAAGTTTTACCAAAAGCAGCTTTTAGAAAGTAATCACTTCTTACTCCCTCAAAGATCGCCGTATCATTCCCTCCCGCACCATCAATCCAGTCATTACCTGTGCCACCAGTGATTTGATTACCTAATTCGTTACCCATCAAGTAATCATCAAAGTTTGAGCCAATTACATTTTCGATAAAAGTATTATCAGCGATGGATATGTTGTTGATTGCGGGAGTGCCGTTTGTGGTTACACCAAAACTACTTAAATGACCAGGAACCAGATCAAGGCTGACGCCGACCGTCGCTTGCCTTGTATCGATGGTATCGACTCCATCGTCGTCGATAATACTAGACTGATATCCACCTAGAGAATTATTGAGAGTATGAACGTTATTCCCGCTGTTTACGTTCTTTGTGCCATAAAGGTATCGCATTGCAGCGACATCCAATGCTCCCCATGTAGACGGAAACAGACCATCAGCCGACAGTGTTTGTGACATTACTGTGTAGCTTGTCAAATCATAGCTACTCAGTATCTGTTGAGCATATTGGTCGCTGGGATCGATATTTCTAGTGTGCCTTAAGCCAAGTGCGTGACCAATTTCATGTAGCAATGCGGCATAGCCTTCCGATCCTGAGGCAAGATTTAACATGGATTCGACGTCCATCCAAATATCACCAGCAGCTGTACCACTTTCACCAGGAAAATTAGTACTGCCTTTGCTGTTTAGTTGTTGACTGACACCAAATCGTATGTCGCCAAAGGCTGAAGTATTCTCGTCTATTTCTTTAAAAGTAAGTCCGGTGAAGCTACTCAGTTGCAATAGAATTTTTCTGACAGCCGTTTGTTCTTCTGCCGTAAAAGCGCGAAACTGTGAACTACCAACTCCGGTTGTCGGCGCCTTTTGTACAAAGCTAAAGCTGACTTCAACGGGTGTTCCAACGCCTGTATTGACATTCCAGCGGTTATTGAGGCCTTGAATTAGGCCCTCTGTCGCTAAATCAGGAAGATTGATAAACTCAGTAAGTGATCGCTGTGTCTCTCTTTGCCCATCCCACAGTACTAAATATTCGACGTTCTTCATGTTGACAATGAAGTCATCACGTCCAGGCATGGTTATCACAGCACTAGTGGCGTCCGCACTGATTTTAAACTTGAAGTCACTCCAGCTTGGTGCCGTACTGGAAAACCATGGCAAGCTGACATAATCATCACCACCGCGTCCATCGACTAGGTTTTTTCCGCCACCCACATAAAATTTATTCTCGTTATTCGTGCCATAAAATTCGTTCTCATTCCAAGTCCCTGCTGCTGATTCAACGCCAATTAAGGTGTCTCTGCCACCCCAGCCATCAAGCGCCCAACCAGCTTGTAATTCGACAACGACTTTCCCAGGCGCGCCATCCCAATAGGCTGCAATCACTTGCCGCCAAGATTCGTTTGGTATGGAAATTTTTTGAATCGTATCGTCGCCGGGGCCGCCAATGACATTACCACCGTAGCTACGAAGTATGTCATTGCCTTCTTCACCAAAAATATTACCGTCCCGATCCCTGTTACTGAGGGACTGAGTGAAATCATCGTTGCCTTTGGTTAAATGAATATCTGGCATACCTATGTCCTATTTGAGACGAGATGAGATTTAGAAAGGATCGTCGGCAACTATGTAATACCTAAAATGCTTTGGTAATCAAATGCGAGCCGGCACTCAAAATAGAGAAAGTGCTGATGCTATGCTTTAAAAATATTGATCGTCTTTTGTGAAAAATTGACTAAATTTGGAAAGACATTGTGAAACTGAGTTGTCGGTAAGCCCATCCATTGCATCAGGCTAGCGCCAAGTTGATCCGTACTAGTGGATGGAACATGTCGTCCACCGCGGCCAGGATCTCCATCATCAGCGCTACCCAGAACTAAGGATGGAAATTGTCCATGCACCTGCCCACCAGCAACCGCTCCTCCCAATACGAACCAATGATTACCCCAAGCATGATCTGAGCCCTCACCGGAGGCTGGACGCAATGTACGTCCAAAATCACTCATCATGAAAGTCGTTACGTCCCTGTCCATCCCTGCCGCGACGATGGAATCGTCAAAGGCCGCTACTGCCTTGCCAAGTATCGCTAATTGCGCATCCTGAGTACGTGCAGCGTTGCCACGTTGTTCATAGTGTGTGTCGAAGCCGCCCCACTGCACCAGGAATATTTGCCGACGGTATCCCATACTTTTGAAAACGGGCAACGCACTTGCAAGTGACCTTAGGTTAGCGGCTAATTCGTCGCTAGAAAAATTACCAGATGGAGCTTTTGCTTTGAGAAAAACTTGAGTTAATATCGTCGCTTCAGTCACACTGTTCCCAAAGGTGCGCGCGTATTCTTTTTCGTAAGGATTCGCGAACTGTAATTGAGCCATATTGTTCAGTGCTTGCGACCAAAAACTTTGAGGTGCGGCTAAATCTGCGCGCCCCCAATATCGGGCGCCATTCGCTGACATGAAAGACGTTTGAGCATTTTTACCTAAAATCAAAGTGCGATCTTGGGTCATCGATACAGCATTGAGTTGGTTGCGTAGACTTGAAGAAAACAATTCCAATCCGCGACCTGCCCAACCACTCTGGTCGGCATCACCGCCCCAGCCTTGTTGCACAGCAGTCTGATCATTATGTGACATCAAAAACGGTGGAACAGCAACAGCATGGTCAATCACCTGTTGTCCCGTCGCTGGCACAATCAGGGGACCAATGTTGGCGATCCATGACAATCGTTGACGGTTATAAAGAGCGGCAAGCGGCGCAAGACCTGGGTGTAAGGCAAAGGAACGTCCGCCGCTTTTCGCCGTGAGATTGATGAGCGATTCTTTTGGTAGTGCCAAAACAGGACGTGATTGTCTGTAGTCGTTGTAGCCGCCATCTGTGGGGATCAATGTGTTGTTTCCGTCATTGCCACCATTCAAAAAAAGACAGACTAAAGCTTTATAGTCGTCGCCTATCGCTGCCTCGCTATCATTAAAACTGGCAAGCAAACTGCTACCTCCTAAACTTGCTACGAGGGGGGCACCTATCGATTTAAGAAAGTGTCGGCGACTCATTTTATGACTCCAAAAGACGGACTGGTCAAGGCAAATTGCAGCACTGATAAAGCTCTTTGCTCGGGAGTGCCCCAGCTATCTCCTTGAATCAAAGACAGCAAGTTGTTACGTAAAGTTGTCGGCATTGCCCCTCGAAACCAGCGCTTACTTACCAGATCTAAGTAAGCACTTGGCGATGCTTTGAAAGCCATACTCAATTCATTCATATTACATGCTGTTTTGCTTAAATTTTCCTGATATGTTGGATTGTTGGGATCTGCAAAGCGCCAGTTCAAGGTACCTAGACGGTCGGTAAATGCCACGGTATTCAATAATTTTTGTTCAGGTGCCAGCAAGTTACTTCCAGGTGCCAGATCAGTAGCTTGGTAGAAGGAAAATATACTAGGTATGTTGACAGGATCTTGATTTGATACGCCATCTACATATTCAATTCCCTGCCAAATGCCATGTGTCATGCGTTTGCATCCCATGCCACGGTAGACAGCGGTTTGCCACAGAATAGGTTCACGTAGCTTTCCATTATTTTTGTCTCCAACATTGATCTGATCTGCAATACGCGCCTCAGGATCCAGCAAAATTGCTTTCACCACAGCCCGTAGATCGCCAGCAACACCTTTGCCGTTGTTCTGGAATTTGGCCGAAATACGCGACAAATATTGTGGGCTTGGATTACTCATGACCAAATGCTGGATTAAACGCAAGCTAACGAAGGGGGCTACATTTTGATGTTTCATCAACATCGCGACGACTGCATTCAACTCTTCTGGGGCGCTCATGCCAGCTTTTAGTACATTGCCCATGACTGTTTTTTGTCCGCTATCATGCAAAAAAGCTTGAGATTCGGGGACCATGGGTTGATTAAAATGCGGCCAATATTGACCAGATAATCCTGTTGTGTTTGGCGGAGCAGTCCATCCAGTGAGAGCACGTGCCAGTTCCTCGACATCTTTTTGTGTATAGGTTTCTTTGACTTTTCTCTGGGCATCACGGACGGTCGTACCGTCTGCATTGAGCTGCACAACACCGACTGAAAATAACTGCATCAGCTCGCGCGCGTAGTTTTCATTAGGCGTACAACCTAAGCACTCGGGTGAATTAGGTCGATTCTGTTCATTATTTAGATAGACCCCCATCGCTGGATGGATGGTCACATCACGTAAAAGATCCACATAGTTGCCAAAAGCATTTTTTCTCAACATATTGTAATACTCAAGGCTACCATTTACCGCACCTTGACTAACTGGGATATATTGAAAAATCGACCATGCAACCCGTTGACGGAGTTGATCTGGTGCGGTAAGAGCGGTGCTCCAAAAATTATCAGCTCGAAATACGCCTTGTTTTTGTTCTATGCGCATTTTCTCAGTGACATCGCTAGTGGCAATCATGATGTCGCGTGGCATCGAACCGGTCGTGGCAGGTAATGCAAACTGCGCATCAATCCATCCTTCAAAACCTAATTTTTGAATCTCTTCAATCAACTCGGGTGTCGCGCCGAAGCTTACCTGTTCGGCAAAGCGGGCAGCAGCGTAGTAGCTAATGTTGGCTTTAGCTTGATTGCTGACTTGGCCTGTTGAGTTATGGCGGACATCGTCGTTGGTGGTGTCGGATCGACCACAGCCTAGAAAGGTCGCGCAAATTAAAGCACAAGTGCCAACTGTCTTTAGTAATGGTTTTTTAGCCAAGATTGAGCTCCTCTGTTTGATGCACCCTCGTGATGCCGCTGTAATTCTAGGCGCAGTTCCCGAATGGAAGCAAGGCATTATTTTTATACTTTTATATTTGCAAATGGCGAATCTAAGGCTTACGATTTTTCTCACAATGATTGGATTCCTTTGTGGTTATTCGCACTCCACAGATCTTTGGATCGTGCTAGGTGGTAAATGAAAACCACCTATATCGCGACTTTCATTCAAGCGCTGTGCTTAGCGAAACAACTACAAGGATAGTCATGCATCGCCAATTTTTCACCTTCGTTCCCAAGATTTCTGCCGTAAGTTTAATTCTGAGTTTGAGCTTAGGCTTAAGTGCTTGTAATCGTCCGACTGAAGCGGTCAATTCTGCCAATAGCGTTGCAGCGATGCAGAGCACTGATTTGGTCGTTGGTACTGGTGTTGTCGCCGAGTCAGGTAAGCAGGTGACCGTGCATTACACAGGTTGGTTGTATGACGCAAAAGCTCCTGGACAACGTGGTGAGCAATTTGATAGTTCGGTAACACGTGGCACGCCATTTAGTTTTCAGCTTGGTGATGGTCAAGTGATTAAAGGCTGGGATCAGGGCGTGGTTGGTATGAAAGTCGGTGGGCATCGTAATTTGATTATTCCATCGGATCTGGCGTACGGTCCGCGTGGACGTGGGCCGATTCCTCCAGCGGCAACTTTGGTATTTGATATCCAGTTAATTGCGGTGAACTAGGGCAGGTATTTTGTATCCAAGCATTGTCTCCGAATGCTTATTAATGAGCGTATTCGCATATTCTTGTTAATCGCGATCATTGATATTGAATGTAATTTATATAGAAAGTCTCGTATGTCAAAAATGAATAAGATTGCTATCGCCCTAGCGCTGAGCTTTGGTTCCTCCGCGATTTTTGCCGCTGAAGTGGGTATTGCTTCGTTTAATTTGGCGTGGATGGGAAGTAAGGATGATTTTAAAAAACATCTCGAAGTTTGTTCTGCTCCGCAGGTGAATTGGTGTGAAACCCGCGCCAGAACCATGCGCAATGCGCAGTCCCCAACGAATGAAGAAGTTGAACGTGCCAAGCAATGTCAGGCGAATTTTGAAACTGCTGCTGGCGGTCCGGAAAAAAGTATGATGGTTGCGCCATGTAATGCCTATCGACTCAATAGCAATAATTGGCAAAATGGGAATGAGTGGTATGTGCAAAAAGTGAATGGCTTGGCTGCGACGATCGATAAGCTGGTGGTCGAAGAGGGAATTTCGATTTTTGCGTTTCAAGAGGTGAGCAATCGCACTGCAATTCAAGATATTTTAGGCAAACATGCAGCAGATTTTGAGTCTTGTGTGGCTGAACACAATGCGTTTCAAACGGTTGGGTTTGCTTGGAAAAAATCGTTAAGCAAAAAGCCGGTCGTTTGTAAGAATGAAGATTCTTTAGCCATCAAAGAAAAAGCCGATGATGTGAAAGGTATTCGTCGTTTACGTCCGGGCGTGGAGTTGAGTTTAACGATACAAGGAAAAACACTGAGTCTATTGAATGTGCATTTGAAATCGTCCTGCGCGAATCTGGTCAACACAGAACGTTATCCTGCACGTTTGCTGACCGATAACGATGCGGCGTGCAAGGTGTTAAATCGTCAAATTGCACCGCTAGAAAATTGGATTGAGGCAGTTGCCGCAAAGACGCCTCTGTTTATCCTCTTGGGTGATTTTAATCGTCGTATTGATGAAGAAGCCGCTGCGAATATTCCTGCAAAAGAAGTGCGCTTGGATGGCTCTGATCCAGCGAGTCCGAACAGCATGGGATCATTTGGTGAAGTGAAATCGCGTGTGATGTGGCAAGAGATTTCGGATGGTGCGCCAAGCTTGGTGCAAATTCCCTTGGCGGAAGGATCTGCGTGCAAAGGCTTCGTTGGTTTAGATCACATTTTGTTTAGCCCTGCATTACATGCGAAACAAGCGCAGGGATTTAACTCGCTTAAATTACCTGTGATTCAAGAAGCAGGGCAGAAGATTATCTCCAGCGATCACTGTCCTCGTATCGTGAAGATGAAGCTCTGAGACCTTTGCGCAAGCTACTGTGCGGCCGAATTTTGAATTTCCGGTGGTAGCAAGTGCTCAAGCACAGGTCCGCTCCTCAATTCAACCCAGAATTTCCATTAGGATTTGAGGTGATGGTGGATGCACTTTTCGAGGCAGTTTTTACGTGAATGAGGCGAAAATAGCTAGCTATTTTCAACGAAGAACGAAAAAAATGACCGAAAATGCGCCGCCAGCGCTCAAATAGCGTCGAAGACGCGCCTAATGGAAAATCTGGGTTCAAACTTCGACCGATCGCTACGGTTCCGCAGCGATCTTTCTGATCTAGCTTAGCTTAGTTTAGTTTGGGAGCTGATTAGTTTTTTCTGAGCTTAGAAAAACTGATTGGTTCCCAAGGACGCATTGCCATCAATACGCCGATACCATGTCGTTTCTTGAGCGGTGATTGCAGACTCTCCGCATGTAGTTCGGCGAATTTTCGCTTGAGTTGTCGTAGTTCAGTTTGCAATTTATTGCTGGCTTCTTCGGTCAGCATGCCGTGGCTGAAAGTGAAGTTTTCCATCTCGTGATGAAAGCGCGAATTGAGAAAGTCAGGCATGCCTTCCTTGCGGAAGTAATCTCGTATCGGGCCGCCGGGTAGCCAATCAAAATCACGGCTGATATTTAAGCGTATGCGGTTGCCGGGTAATAATGTGATGAGGCGCAATTGATCTAGCTTGAGTAAGTGCTTTAAACATTCGGTTTCAGTTAATTTATAAATGCTGAGAATATCCGCCATACTCCAGTGATTGACAGCGCACACCGCGACCATCAGCAGCACGCTGTCTGAGACTAGTTCTTTTTCTTGTGCTGTCGTCAAGGTGGTGAGTTTAGCGTTCGACAAACTCGCCTCTTGTGCTAATTCCGCCAGACTAAATCCCAAAAAATGGCTGATCTCCACGATACGATCGAGGGTGATCGGCGCATCACTGCTATCGCTAAACATGCGCTTGATACTAGCTTCCGACAAATCTAAAGCCGCTGCCACGTCGCGGTAGGTTTTCGCCTGTTGTTTGAGCTGATATTTGATGGTGTTGAGTAGTTGAGTGATTTCTGTCATGGCAGGTTTCGCTGGTTGGCAAGAGTTTGGCTACTGTAGCATTTCGCCTAGGGATTGACTATGGATAGAGTATCGCAAGAAGCAACTTGTTAGCTGTTAATGTGAAACTAAGTAGGCTAAAGTTTTTGATTGCTCTGACATGCTGCATGCTACGCCCTTTCCTTTTTCGGCTAGAAAGCGGTGACAAAAATGACTAAGAAATGGCGCTATTTACCTCTCCTTATCGTGGGAGTTTGTACTCTCTTGATGTTGATGCATGGGACCATACAACAGTATGCGGATTATCACGTTTTTGCTGATACGTCGGCTTATTGGACCATTCCAAATGCACTGGATGTTTTGAGTAATCTCGCTTTTGCTGTGATTGGTCTGCTTGGCTTATTCGCCAGTCGGGCTTATTTTCACCAGCGTTCCTCCAGACGGCACCCCAAAGATTATGCTTATCTATGCTTTGTGTTGAGTATTTTTGCGACCAGTGTGGGATCGACTTTTTATCATTTGGCGCCAGATGATGCACGCTTGTTTTGGGATCGTTTGCCCATTGCGCTAGCATGCGCCACCTTAATTGCCGCCGTACGTACGGAATGTTTCGATCAAGAGTTATTAGCCGCGCGACGTGATTTGATCGCGTTGATTGCGTTCGCTACCGCTTCTGTTTTGTGGTGGCAACAAAGTGGTGATTTACGACCTTATTTAGCTTTGCAATTAATGGCGATTATATTGATCCCGCTTTGGCAGGGAATTTATGCAGCGCCTAAGCGCACACGCTGGATTTATGCTGCTGCGATTGCTTGTTATGTACTGGCGAAAGTTTGTGAAATTGGCGATGCGGCGATTCTATTGCACACCGGTTTGCTGAGTGGACATACGATAAAACATTTGTTGGCGAGTGCTGCCGCTGCTTTGATTATTTGGCATTGGTTGCACCCGAAGTTTCCAAGTGTCGGAAGATCAAGTTCGTGGCCTTCTGCGAAAATTTAGAAATCGAGGTTGGATAAGTATCGAAAATCGCTACGCTACGTAGCGATTTTTCGTACTTTTGAGATAAGTTGAGTAACACTGCAACAAGCTTGGCTGACTGTGTTCCAATCAACTCCTTCTCATTTTTCAACAAGTCATATGCCGCATTATCGTGTATTGCCGCCGATCTTAAATCCATCGCCTAGGCCGCCAGTCGGCCGCGTTTCCATCTCAGAAGTGCCAGCTAAACATGCCTTAAACGTGCAGGGTCAATTGAGGCAAAAAGCCTTGCAGCCTCGTCGCATCGGTTTCATTTATTTGGTGCCAGCAATGATTATGACTACTACTTTGCTGGCCTTAGGGCTATGGTTTTTTCTTGCGGACTGATATCGCTAGTCATTACTAGTTGAGCGATTCGTTAGAGAGACTCCTGCGATCACAAGTAAACCACCAACGATCATCGATATTAATACCGGCTCTTTGAGCATCAGACTGCTCAGCGTGACGCCAAATACCGGCACCAAATTATTAAACACCGCTGTGCGTGCGGGGCCGATGGCTTTGACGCCTTCGTAGTACCAGACAAAACCGATGACCGTGCCAAATATGCCCAAAAAGACAATGGCACTTACCACTTGCCAAGTCAGTTTGCTGGTGTCAAGTAAAGGTAATTGATTGACAGCACCCATGCAGAGCAATGCTAGCCCCCACAATGACGCATAGGTGGTTGCCGCAATGGGTGATAGACCTTTGAGGGCGTGTTTGCCTAAGATCGTGTACGCAGTCCAAGAGCCGACCGCGCCCAACATAAATAATTCGCCAGCACCCATAGAGCTGGAAATGTCATGCACGACACTGAATAAATCTCCCCGCGTAATGACCACCGCGGCACCGAGAAAAGCGATCGCGATTCCCAGCCATTTGATCGCACCTAAACGTTCGCGAAATAATATCGCCATGGATAAAGCCGTGACGATGGGACTGAGGGACACAAATAGGGCGCTGCGTCCTGCTGGCATACGCTCCAGAGCCGCTAGGAAACAAATGTTATACAGAAAAATCCCAGTCGCCCCAAGTCCAAACGTTGCCTGCAATTGTTGACGTGAGAGCTTAGGTAAACCTCCTTCAACGCGCCAGGCTAGCAGAAGTAAAAATACGCACGCAACCAGAAAGCGCCCTGCGGCAGCGATCATGTGTGGAATCTCAGTCGAGACGATGCGACCAGCGATAAAAGTGCCGCCCCAAAATAGTGCAACACAGACCAGTTTCGCGTAAACCGATAACGGTGCTTGTTTCATGGTTTCCATGTTGTCAGATCGCGGTGCTGCGAACAAAACGGTACACATCATCCGCTTCTAAACGGCGTTGCAATTTGCCTTCAAACCAAAGGTAATGGCAATGCGCCAAAGCCTCACCTAAGGCAAAGGTCAATTGATGCGCATCGAGCGGGCGTTTAAACATGATGGGGACGATATCGTGCGCCGATAATGGCGTCGTGCACGCATCTAAGACTTCTTGCAAACGTTCTGCATGATGATCGCGCAATTGTTGGATGCGCTTGTGAATGCCGGTAAAGGGTTTGCCATGCGAAGGCAGCACTAAAACATCGTCCGGCAGATCCGCATACTTTGTTAGAGAGGCCAGATACTGCTTGACCGGATCTGCTTCGGGTTCGGCGGCAAAAACTGACACATTGGTCGATATCCGTGGCAACACCATGTCACCAGCAATCAGACAGTTGAGCGTCGCGCAATACAAAGAAACGTGTTCTGGCGAATGACCAAAACCCGTGATGATGCGCCACTCATGTTGACCGATGGAGATGCTATGACCATCTTGCAGACGATGATAGGAAGTTGGTACGGTCGGAACCAAGCGTGTGTAGTAGGTCTTACGCTCTTGGATTTTGTCCTGCATTTCCGTAGTCACCATGCCATGTTTGCGGAAATGCGGAAACATCGCCGAGCCGTCGACACCAGGCAATCCGGCTGACATCATGCGCGCAAACGCGTACTCACCGGTGCTCATATACAGAGGCGCATTCCAGAGCGAGCAAAGCCAGTCTGCGCTGCCAACATGATCTGGGTGACAGTGGGTCGCGATCACCCGCACGATAGGCAAGCCTTTGAGATGCGAAGCAAACAAAATTTCCCAAGCATCGCGAGTGGCATCGCTATTGATGCCACAGTCAACGACAGTCCAGCCATGCGCTGGTCCTGCTTCGGTGGTGTAGACGTCTTCAATCAACCACAAATTGATATGATTCAGAGCAAAAGGTAGTCCCATACGTATCCACAAGACACCAGGGGCAATTTGTATGGTTTGCCCAGCGTCTGGAATGCGGTCGTTCAAAGGGTAATGTAATTCTTGTTCTAGATGATTCATGGTGATGTGTATGTGGCGCAACAAAGAGGGAGCAGAGGATTTGTAAATTGACGTTTACGTTAACTGCGTTTCAGGTAAGATTCTAAGTTCAAAACGTATTTCATGTTGGCTTTATAGAGGGTTCACCTGCACACATTACGTGTTTTTCAGATAATTTTCTTGCTTTTATTACAGAAAAAAGATTTAGCAATGGCAACTTATACCATCACCGAACTGGCAAAAGAATTCGATATTACGCCGCGGGCAATTCGTTTTTACGAAGATCAAGGCTTGATCAGTCCAAGCCGTGAAGGCCCGAGCGGACGCAATCGTGTGTACTCAGCACGTGAGCGCACACACCTGAAATTAACCTTGCGTGGCAAGCGTTTGGGCTTGAGTCTATCGGAAATTAAACACTTGGTCACAATGTATGACTCGCCTAAAGATACAGAAGTTCAGTTGCAGAGTTTTCTTGATGTCTTGGCGAAACACCGAACGTCGCTAGAGCAACAAAGAGAAGACATCGAAGTCATGCTGGATGAAATCACCGCGCATGAAGAGGAAAGCCAGCGCCTTTTGGGAATTGTTAATAAAGCAAAATCAAGTTCGTAATTATGTAACGATAAATTGTTTGAATTGACGTTTACGTTAACGTCAATTAGAAGTATCATTTTTGACTGACGCAAAACGGGCTTTTAAATCGTTTTGCAAAATTTTTCGACATTCAAGCAGGCATATAATCTCAAGCTCACTTTCTACCGACTTTGAGTCGAACGAGCGAGCTACAGCAGCTTGAAGTCATATCATCATTACTACCTAGATTGGGGACACCATGTTGCACTTACCAGGTTTAACGTTTGATCATGGCGAAGATATCGCCGCATTGCGCGAAGCTGTACAACAATTTGCTGCTGCCGAAATCGCACCGTTGGCCGCCGAGATGGATAAAACAGATCAGTTTCCTATGCATTTGTGGAAAAAAATGGGTGAGATGGGCTTGCACGGCATGACCGTTTCCGAAGAATACGGTGGAGCCAATATGGGCTACTTGGCGCACATTATCGCCATGGAAGAAATTTCCCGCGCTTCGGCTTCCGTTGGTTTGTCCTACGGTGCGCATTCCAATCTGTGCGTGAACCAAATTAATCGCAACGGCAATGCCGAACAAAAAGCGAAATATTTGCCGAAGCTGATTTCTGGTGAACATATTGGTGCTTTGGCGATGTCTGAGCCAAATGCAGGTTCCGATGTCGTGAGCATGAAATTGCGCGCGGATTTGAAAGGCGATCGCTACGTTTTGAACGGTAACAAAATGTGGATCACCAATGGTCCAGATGCAGACACTTTAGTGGTCTACGCGAAAACCGATTTGGAAGCCGGCCCACGTGGCATGACTGCTTTCATCATCGAAAAAGGCTACAAAGGTTTCAGCATTGCGCAAAAACTCGACAAGCTCGGTATGCGCGGTTCGCACACTGGCGAATTGGTGTTCCAAGATTGCGAAGTGCCAGTGGAAAACGTACTCGGTGGCGTTGGTAAAGGCGTCAATGTGTTGATGTCTGGTTTGGATTTTGAACGTGCAGTCTTGTCAGGCGGCCCATTGGGCATTATGCAAGCTTGTATGGACGTCGTGGTTCCTTACATCCATGAACGCAAACAGTTTGGCCAAGCCATCGGCGAATTCCAACTGATGCAAGGCAAGATCGCTGATATGTATTCCACCATGATGGCATGTAAGGCATACGTCTATGCGGTTGGCGAAGCATGTGTACGTGCGAAAACACCGGAGGCAACACGTGCTTTGCGTAAAGACGCAGCCGGCGCGATTTTGTACTCCGCAGAAAAGGCGACTTGGATGGCGGGTGAAGCTATCCAAACATTAGGCGGCAATGGCTATATCAACGAATACTCTGTTGGTCGTTTGTGGCGTGATGCGAAGTTGTATGAGATTGGTGCTGGTACGAGTGAAATACGTCGTATGCTCATCGGCCGTGAACTATTCGCCGAAACCCTGTAATGACGCATTGATAAATCCGATTCTGGGGTGCATTTCGGCGTTGCCGATCCTCGCAATATCGACATATTGCTGCGGGCGGCGCCTTGAACTGCCTCCCCATAATCGAATTTCTCAACGGTCATTGGTTAGTTGTATTCAATGATGAAAATCGTTGAACTGGGTTCCTTGCCAGTTTGTATTGAGAGGTTTTGAATCGGTTGACGCTTATGCCCCAAATCGCCTTTCCTAAATTGTTGTCTTCGCAAATTGCATTCGACATTGCAAGGACCATACTCGACGGTTTTGATAAGCATTACCGTTTGTTCCGTGCGACGACGCAGATGGCGAAGCAGCGTTTTGAACGCGGCGATTGGAAAGCAGCACAAGAAGATGCGCGTGAGCGGATTGCGTACTATGACAAGCGCGCCAAGGAATGTGTACAAATTCTCGAAGATGAATACGACAATGATGATCTGACTGATGAGGTGTGGCGCGAAGTGAAGCTGCATTACATGGGTTTGCTGATCGACCATTTGCGTCCCGAATTGGCAGAGACTTTCTTCAATACGGTCTGCACCAAACTTTTACACCGCACCTACTTCCACAACGACTTCATTTTCGTGCGTCCCGCCACGGCGACCGACTATATCGAACGTGACGATACACCAGCCACCTATCGCGTTTACTATCCCGCAGCCGATGGCTTAAGCTTTAGCTTAAAACGCATCGTCACCAATTTTCAGTTGCAAACACCGTTCGCGCATCTCGATGATGATCTGGCGAAAGTGGAAGCGCGTCTGTTAGAACAATTTGGTGACATGCGTTTTGAACCGAATCATCAGTTCCAAGTTTTAGCGAGTTTGTTCTTCCGTAATAAAGCCGCTTACATTATTGGAAAAAGTATCAACGGCAATCAAGAAATGCCCTTCGTGATTCCCATCATTCACAACAAGAATCGTGAATTGATTTTGGATACCGTGCTCTTCGATAACATGCACATCACCGTCTTGTTCTCATTCACACGTGCCTATTTCATGGTCGACATGGATGTGCCATCGGCCTATGTGCAATTCATACGCAGCATCTTGCCGCGCAAGCCGCGCAGTGAGATTTACACCATGTTGGGTTTGCAAAAGCACGGTAAAAATTTGTTCTATCGTGATTTCTTGCATCACCTTAAATACTCATCTGACATCATCGAGGCTGCGCCTGGTATTCGCGGGCTCGTGATGTTGGTGTTCGCATTGCCATCGTTTCCCTACGTCTTTAAGCTAATCAAGGACAGCTTCCCACCGCCAAAGGAAACCACTAAAGCTTTGATCAAAGAAAAGTATCAACTGGTTAAAAATCATGATCGCGTGGGTCGCTTGGCAGATACTTTGGAATATTCTGACGTAGCCTTTCCACGCGCGCGTTTTTCTGAGGATTTGTTGGCAGAAATTCGACGCTATGCACCGTCGATCTTGGAAGTGAATGATGATGAAGTCATCATCAAGCATCTGTACATCGAACGTCGCATGACGCCATTGAATATCTGGCTGACAGAAGCAGAGCAAAAGGGTGATGACGCCGCGATGGAACATGCGATAGTCGAGTACGGCAATGCAATCAAAGAATTGGTCGGGGCAAATATTTTCCCTGGCGATATGTTGTACAAAAACTTCGGTGTAACACGTCATAAACGTGTCGTTTTTTATGACTACGATGAGATCGAAACCATCGTGGATTGCAATTTCAGAACGATCCCTTTGCCACGCAATGAAGAAGATGAAATGTCAGCCGAGCCTTGGTATCCGATAGGAAAATACGATGTATTCCCAGAGCAGTTCGGTACCTTCTTATTGGGTAACGCCAAGGTCAAACAGTATTTTATGAAACACCATGCTGACTTGCTGACTGCGAAGTATTGGCAAGATCGGAAAGAACGAATTGTGAAGGGTAAGGTCGATGATGTTTTTCCTTACCCGCAAAGTATCAGATTTGTGAATTAGCGGTTTAAAAATTATCAAAAACTACGAACAATTTAATTGGAGAAAACCATGAATGATCCTATCGTTATCGTCGGCGCAGCTCGCACTCCTATGGGCGCGTTTCAAAGTGATTTCGCGTCTTTGACTGCGAGCCAACTCGGTGCAGTGGCGATCAAAGCAGCTGTCGAACGTGCAGGCCTTAAGCCAGAGTTGGTCGAAGAAGTTTTGTTCGGTAACTGCTTGATGGCAGGTCAAGGCCAAGCACCAGCGCGTCAAGCTTTGTTGGCAGCGGGCTTGCCATTTTCGACTGGTGCGGTCACTTTATCTAAGATGTGCGGCTCTGCGATGAAAGCCACGATGATGGCCTATGATTCCTTACTGGCTGGCAGCAACGACGTGTTGGTCACTGGCGGTATGGAATCGATGACGAATGCCCCATACATCATTCCTAAGGCACGTGGCGGCTATCGTATCGGTCACGGTACGATCATGGATCACATGATGCTTGATGGTTTGGAAGATGCTTATGATAAAGGCCGCTCCATGGGCACATTTGCAGAAGATTGCTCCGCGAAATACGGCTTCACACGTGAAGCACAAGACGCATTTGCGATCGCCTCCGTAACACGCGCACAAAACGCAGCGAGCAGCGGCGCATTTTCTTGGGAAATCGCCCCAGTGACGGTATCTGGTCGCGGTGGTGATGTTGTTATCGATAAAGACGAAGGTCCATTGAAAGCCAAGCTCGACAAAATTCCAAATTTGAAGCCCGCATTCAAAAAAGACGGCACGATCACCGCAGCATCTTCCTCGTCCATCAATGACGGTGCAGCAGCCTTGGTATTGATGCGCGAATCCAAAGCCAAAGAATTGGGTTTAACACCAATCGCAAAAATTCTCGGTCATGCAACCCACGCACAAGAACCAGGCTGGTTCACGACAGCGCCAGTTGGTTCTATCGAAAAGCTCTACAAAAAAATCGGTTGGACGACGGCGGATGTCGATTTGTTCGAAGTCAACGAAGCATTCGCCGCAGTGCCAATGGCAGCGATGCATGACCTCGGTATTTCTCACGACAAGATGAACGTCCACGGTGGTGCATGTGCGTTGGGTCACCCAATCGGCGCATCTGGCGCGCGTATCATCGTGACACTGATCGGTGCTCTGAAAGCACGCGGCGGTAAGCGTGGTGTGGCGTCTTTGTGCATCGGTGGTGGTGAAGCGACCGCGATGGCGATTGAGTTGGTGTAATCGCCTGAATTATTGACGTAGGTTGGGCTGCAAAGCCCAACATCAATCTGTAGAGAATCTTACGCTCTGCGAGTGAAGTAAAAAACGGAGTAAAAGCAATGCCAACAGCCTTAATCATCGGAGCCTCACGCGGCATAGGTCACGAATTTGCGCGGCAATACAAAGCAGCAGGTTGGCGTGTGATCGCTACTGCACGCAAGTCCGACGACCTCGCGCAATTGACCGCACATGGTTGTGAAGCGCTGCCTTTGGATGTAAACAACTTGAATGATTGCGCAGGATTGGCTTGGCGCCTCGACGATGAAAAAATCGATGTTGCCATTTTGAATGCGGGTGTATTTGGTAGTAGAACAAATGGTTTGCAATCGCCACAGCAAGAAGAGTTTGATCAAGTCATGCATACCAATGTGTTAGCTGCAATGCGCTTACTGCCTTTGGTATTGCCTATGGTTGAAAATGCCGGTGGCAAGTTGGCTGTGTTGTCCTCACGTATGGGATCCATCGGTTTGCGTGAAAACAATGTGGCATGGCTGTATCGCGCCAGCAAAGCCGCATTGAATTCCGTATTGAAAGATGCCTCACTTAGTACGCAAAAAGCGACATGCATCGCATTTCATCCGGGTTGGGTGCAAACTGATATGGGTGGTATCGGTGCTGAGATTAGTGTCGATGTCAGCGTCGCCGGCATGCGTCAAGTCATTGCGGAAAGTAGCCGCGTGCAGAATGGGCAATTTTTGAGTTATGACGGAGTAACTATTGAATGGTAAGTCGAGAGGTGTCTATTAAATGACTAAATGGCCGAAGGATCGAGTTGTTGTGGCAAGCGATATGAGTTCGCGTGACGGTATTGGAGTCGAGATATATAGGAATGACGAGCTCGTTATTGAAATATTTCGCGACGATAGTGAAAAGACCCGAACAGTGACGCTCTTCAAAAAGTCTGTCTCTTTAGAATTGATGAATGAAGCGATCGAGACTTTTAAGCGTGAAATTCCTTGGGACTTTATTGATTACGACAAACTTATTGCAGACGATCAATCTAGAAGCTGACTTTTCAAATTTCGAGAATTTAAGAAACGAGTAAAACATGCAATTAACATCAGAACACGAAATGATCCGCGACGCAGTGCGTAGCTTTGTGCAAGAACGCATCACGCCAAATGCCGCACGTTGGGATAAAGAACATCATTTTCCAGCCGAGGAATTGAAAGAGCTCGCGACGATGGGCGCCTATGGTGTGGCGGTGCCAGAAGAATTGGGCGGCGCAGGCATGGATTATTTGTCTCTGGCTTTAGTGCTGGAAGAAATTGCTGCCGGTGATGGTGGAACCTCGACTGTGGTGTCGGTGAATAACTGCCCTGTTTGCAGCATAGGCATGATGTATGCGAATGCCGCACAAAAAGAACAATGGCTGCGCCCGTTAGCACAAGGCGACATGTTAGGCGCATTTTGCTTAACGGAACCCCATGCTGGCAGTGATGCTTCCGATTTGCGTACGACGGCAAAGAAAGAAGGCGATGAATATGTCTTGAATGGCGTGAAGCAATTTATCACCAGCGGTAAGCATGCCGATGTGGCGATCGTGATGGCCGTGACCGATAAAGCGGCCGGCAAAAAAGGGATCAGCGCGTTTTGGGTCGATACCAAAACGCCAGGCTATATCGTTGCGAGCCTTGAACATAAGATGGGTCAGCATTCTTCCGATACAGCGCAGATTCTGTTTGAGAATTGCCGTATTCCCGCCGCCAATTTAATCGGTGAAGAAGGTCAGGGCTATAAGATCGCTTTGTCTGGTTTAGAAGGCGGCCGCATCGGTATCGCCTCGCAATCGGTCGGTATGGCACGTGCTGCATTCGAAGCCGCTTTGGCTTATGCGAAAGATCGCCGCACGTTTGGCAAAGCAATCTTTGAACACCAAGCCGTACAGTTCCGTTTGGCGGATATGGCGACGCAAATCGAAGCAGCACGCCAATTGATCTGGCATGCAGCGAGTATGAAAGATGCGGGTAAGCCGTGCTTGAAAGAAGCAGCGATGGCGAAATTGTTTGCGTCGGAAATGGCGGAAAAAGTGTGTTCCGATGCGATTCAAATTCATGGTGGTTATGGTTACGTCAGCGACTTCCCAGTTGAGCGTATCTACCGTGATGTGCGTGTGTGTCAGATCTATGAAGGTAGTTCGGATATTCAGAAGATTTTGATTGGTCGTGGTTTGTTGGATTGAGTTTGGGTACAGTATTTGATAAATCAGCGTGTAAATTAACCGAGCATTAAGTTAACCGTCATTCCCGCGAAGGCGGGAATCCAGTGACTTTGGTTTTCGGTTTACTGCTAAAACTTTTTAGAGACTGAAAGAACGACGCTGGATTCCCGCCTACGCGGGAATGACGGAAACGAAGTGTGCAGTACCTGTAATAAATCACGAATTGAATTGGAGAGTCATAATGAACAATCGCATCGAATACTGGTTTGACTACGTTTCACCGTACGCCTATCTAACCACGCAAGTAATAGAAGAGCTCGCAGCAAAATATGGTCGCGAGATCGATTGGAAGCCGATGTTATTGGGCGTGGTGTTCAAGACCACCAACTCTAGTCCATTAACAATGCGCCCACCGATGATGGCGAGCTATCACAAGCAAGATATGTTGCGTTCAGCGCGCTATGCGGGTTTGCCATTTGTCTTGCCTGAGCCATTTCCTATCAATACACAAAACACGGCACGCGTTTGTTTGTGGATGAAAGAAGTCGCACCTGAACGTGTTGGTGAATTCACGCGTTTGGTGACGAAAGCTTACTTTTCCGGCCCCGCGGGATTGAATGATATTGCGTGGTTAGCAGAATACGTAAATCAAATGGGCTTAGATGGCGCTGCCGCTGCCGCAGCATGTAGAGACGAACGCTATAAAGCGCAGTTGAATGCGGCTTGCGAAGAAGCTGTGAGCAAAGGCGTGTTCGGTGCACCTTGGGTGATTGTCGATGGCGAACCGTTCTGGGGCAATGATCGCTTGCCACAATTAGAAAAATGGTTAGCGACGGGCGGTTTTTAAAAGAGCTATGTTGAACCGCAGAGGCGCAGAGAACGCAGAGAAATACATATAGAACTCTGCGACCTCTGCGCCTCTGCGGCAAAGAATTTGGTCTTAAGGAAATGCATGATGAAAAAAGGCTACAAACAATTAGTCGACGAAGCAAACGCACAGATCAAAACCTATAGCGTGGCCGAAGCGCAGGCGAAGTTAGGCGATCCGCAAGTGCAATTCATCGACGTCCGCGATATTCGTGAGCTTGAAAGAGAGGGCATCGTTCCCGGCGCGTTTCATGCCCCACGCGGCATGATCGAATTTTGGGTCGACCCAGATTCGCCTTACTTCAATCCCGTGTTCGGCGAGAACAAAGAATTCATTCTATTTTGCGCGGCCGGATGGCGCAGTGCTTTGACGACTAAGACCGTGCAAGACATGGGCTTAGAAAATGTCGCGCACATCGATGGTGGCTTTGGTGCATGGAAAGCAGCAGGGGCGCCTACGGCGGTGAAAGAAAGTAAGAAAGCATAAAAATTATGGATGAAAAACTTCAGCAATTGTTGGAATTAGTGGATAGTGAAGAGTCGTTTGTGCGCTTCATTGAAGGTTTGTCTCAAGATTGGTATGACTCAGAAGCGAAAGAAATAGAAGCTCCGAGTTCTCCGTACGGTCGTGGCCACAACGGTTGGGAAAATGGAACGATTGGTGGTTTTTTGGAATCTGCGGCAGCGTGGGCGGTTGCATCGAAGAAAGATACAGAATTCTATAAGAAGCCAGAAAATCCATGGCGCTGTGCAGCAGAGATCATTTACATGGGAAAAATTTACGAGTAGCCAGGACCTTGTCGGTATTTGGTTTTGACTTTCATCCGCTTCTGAACAGCCAATGATGCGACACAGAAAATGGAAAAAGAAAGCGTTGCTGTTTGAGCGTAGCGAGTTTCAACGCTTTCCCATTTTTTGTTTCGCAGCATTGGGAACCCGAAGGGCTGTGAAGTGCGGTCGCCTTTTTTGGGTTACCTTTTTTGGCGAAGCAAAAAAGGTAACTGGCTGTCGGGCCACCCCCGACCTGTACAAGATGAATTTGTGTTGAAGTAATTTTCGTTTAGAAATTTAGGCAAAGTGTGAGCAAAACAATCTGCCCCTGTGGCTCCAACAAAGAATTCGAGCAATGCTGCCAACGCTACATCAGCGGTGCAGAGTTCGCACCAACAGCAGAAGCACTGATGCGTTCGCGTTACACCGCATACACGCTCAACGATGAAGCGTATCTGCGAGCGACTTGGGATGAGCGAACTTGCCCTAAAGAGCGCATCGTCGATGGTGGTGCATCGAAGTGGTTAGGTTTGGAAGTGAAGAAACATGAAGCACAAGAAAAAGAGGCGATGGTGGAATTTGTCGCCCGGTACAAAATTGGTGGCAAAGCCCATCGCTTGCACGAGAAGAGTCGGTTCGTGAAGTTTGATGGAAAATGGTTTTATGTTGATGGAATTTACGAATAAAAAGCTTAACCGCAGAGGCGCGAAGGACGCAGAGAAATCTCTTAAAAATCCTCTGCGAACTCTGCGCCTCTGCGGCAAATGCTTTTAAAAAAATGTGCAGGTTTTTCGGATAAACAATTATGACAACCCTAGAATCCAAATTAAATCCTCGCTCTGAGGACTTCAAAGCCAACGCTGCGGCGATGCAATTGATCGTCGATGACCTTAAAGAAAAGGTCGCCAAAATTGCGTTGGGCGGCGGTGAAGAAGCGCGTCAAAAGCATCTCGGTCGCGGCAAATTGTTGCCACGTGATCGTGTGCAAAACTTACTCGATCCAGGTACGCCTTTCCTAGAGTTTTCTCAGCTCGCGGCCTTCAATATGTACAAAGAAAAGAATGATGCGGATGCTGCACCAAGTGCGGGTGTCATCACAGGAATCGGTCGCGTTGCTGGGCAAGAATGCGTGATCGTCTGTAACGATGCGACGGTGAAGGGTGGTACCTACTATCCGCTCACGGTTAAAAAACATTTACGTGCGCAAGAAATCGCTGAGCAAAACAATTTGCCTTGTATTTATTTGGTGGATAGCGGTGGTGCGAATTTGCCGAATCAAGAAGACGTGTTTCCAGACCGTGATCACTTCGGTCGTATCTTCTATAACCAAGCGAATATGTCGGCCAAAGGCATTCCACAAATCGCGGTGGTGATGGGCTCTTGTACCGCCGGCGGTGCGTATGTGCCGGCGATGAGCGATGAGTCTATTATCGTTAAGAATCAAGGTACGATTTTCCTCGGCGGCCCACCATTGGTGAAAGCGGCAACGGGCGAAGTTGTGAGTGCGGAAGACTTGGGTGGTGGCGACGTCCACACACGTTTATCGGGTGTGGTCGATCATTTGGCGCAAAACGATACGCATGCCCTCGCGATGGCGCGTCAAATCGTGTCGAATTTGAACCGTCAAAAACCACAAACCGTGGTGATGAAATCCGTGGAAGAGCCTAAGTATCCGGCGAGTGAATTGTATGGCGTCATTCCGGTTGATACACGCAAGCCTTTCGATGTGCGTGAAGTGATTGCGCGTGTGGTGGACGGTAGCCATTTCGATGAATTCAAAGCGCGCTATGGCACGACCTTGGTCTGCGGTTTCGCGCATATTCACGGTATGCCAGTCGGCATCATCGCCAATAACGGTATTTTGTTTTCTGAATCCGCATTAAAGGGCACGCACTTCATCGAACTGTGCTGCCAGCGTAAGATCCCACTGATATTTTTGCAGAACATCACGGGCTTTATGGTTGGACGCAAATATGAAAACGAAGGTATTGCGCGTAATGGTGCCAAGATGGTGACAGCGGTAGCGACTGCAAACGTGCCGAAGTTCACAGTCATTATCGGTGGAAGTTTTGGTGCAGGTAACTATGGTATGTGCGGCCGCGCTTATTCTCCACGCTTCATGTGGATGTGGCCAAACGCCCGTATCTCGGTCATGGGTGGCGAGCAAGCAGCGAGCGTGTTGGCAACAGTGCGTCGTGACGGCATCGAAGGTAAAGGCGGCAGCTGGAGTGCGGAAGAAGAAGCCGCGTTTAAACAACCGATCAAAGATCAGTACGAACACCAAGGCCATCCTTACTATGCGTCTGCACGCTTATGGGATGACGGTGTGATTGATCCGGCGGATACGCGTATGGTGCTTGGATTGGGATTGTCGGCTGCACTCAATGCGCCGATTCCAGATGCGAAGTTCGGGATATTCCGCATGTAACGGTCATCGCGCTAAATCCAATTCTCGGGCGCATTGCTGTGTCGCAAATCCTCGCAATATCGACATATTGCTCCGGTTTGCTTCTTGCACTGCATCCCGATAATTGAATTTTTCGCATTGACCTTGCCTCCAGAGAAGTTGTAGAAAATCGTAAGAAGGAAGTCTCATGTACCAAACCCTAACACTCACTCGCGACAACAAAGTCGCCACAGTCACTCTAAATCGTCCCGATGTGCGCAATGCATTTAACGAAACGACGATTGCTGAGATTACGCAGGTGTTTAATGAATTGAGTAGCGATAACAGTATTCGTGCAATTGTGTTGGCGGCGAATGGTCCGGCGTTTTGCGCTGGCGCTGATCTCAATTGGATGAAGAAGATGGCGGACTACACGCACGCTGAAAATCTCGCCGATGCGGGGCAACTAGCAGCGATGTTGTCAGCGATTTATACCTGTAGCAAACCAGTCGTAGCGCAAGCGCAGGGCGATTGCTATGCCGGCGGTATGGGCTTGGTGGCGGCATGTGACGTCATCATCTCGGTCGATACCGCGCAATTTTGTTTGAGTGAGGTCAAGTTAGGATTGATTCCTGCAACGATTTCACCGTATGTGATTAAGGCCATGGGCGAAAATGCTGCACGTCGTTACTTCCTGACAGCGGAGCGTTTCGATGCGGCGCAAGCCTTGCGCATAGGTTTTGTGCATGAAGTGGTCGGCGCAGACGCGCTAACAGCGAAAGTAGCGGAAATCGTCAAAGCACTGGTAACCAACAGCCCGAATGCGGTCGCCCAAGCCAAGGTGTTAGTACGTGATGTGGGCGGTCGTGAAATTACACCGGAGTTGATTGCAAATACCGTAGAAGGCATCGCCGTGATCCGCGCCTCCGAAGAAGGGCGTGAGGGAGTGCGGTCTTTCTTAGAGAAACGCAAGCCGAGCTGGCTCAGTTGAGCAAGAATTGATCACGTATAATGGCGGGTTAGATAGTTGTTCCCCCTTCTCCCGCAAGCGGGAGAAGGGTTGGGGATGAGGGTGCTCAAGGTTTCTGCAAGGCAAGCGAAGTACTAGCATTGCAGATTTCTGAATCCCCCTCACCCTAACCCTCTCCCGCCCGCGGGAGAGGGGATGAAAAGCAAATTCGTAGATCAAAAGTTGGTGAGAAATATGCGTTATTTTCAAGTTGATTGGTTACAGGAAAACGATGAATACCCTATCACGATCTTTGCTGAAATCGATGATGAAGGTTGGGAAATACGCAAGATAGAAGTTTTTCGAGATCGACACAAAGGTTTCGCTGAGAATTTTGAAGATGAGGGCGAGACTATGTTAGGTGAAAAGCCTTGGCCCGAAATTGAGGTTATCGTGTCCGATGATCAATTTAAAGCTAGGGAATTAAGCTCCGCTGAATTCGAATCAGAATGGTTAAAACGATTTGAGAATTCGTAGGGCGGGTGCAACACGCACCGCCTAATGGTTGAACAACAGCGCGGGTTGCACCCGCCCTACATGTTAGATATCGCAGTAATAGGCTCCGTACCAAGCAGCAAAGTGAATCATTAAGAAGAATTAGGAACAAAGTTGACCGCAGTGAATACCGAATTGAAAACACCGAGTAACTCATGGGTAGAGCGTAGCCTGCAAAGCGTGTGGCATCCGTGCACCCAAATGCAGCATCATGAGACCATGCCACTCATTCCTGTCAGTCATGGTCGTGGTGCCTGGTTGGTCGATATGGATGGCAAGCGCTATTTGGATGGCATCAGTTCCTGGTGGGTGAATCTGTTTGGTCATGCTAATCCGCGCATCAATGCAGCGCTAAAAGAGCAACTCGATCAATTAGAACATGCGATGTTGGCAGGCTTTACGCACGAGCCTGTAGTTCGTTTATCAGAAAAACTATCAGCCTTGACTAGTGGCGTACTCGGTCATTGTTTCTACGCATCGGATGGTGCGTCGGCGACGGAAATCGCCTTGAAGATGAGTTTTCATTTTTGGCGCAACCAAGGGCAAACTGAAAAACAAGAATTTATTTGCCTCAAAGGTAGTTACCACGGCGAGACCATCGGCGCTTTAGCTGTCACTGACGTCGCATTATTCCGCGATGCCTACGGCCCTATGATACGCAATGCCCATGTGGTGGCGTCGCCTGATGCACGTCAGGCGCTTGATGGCGAGACCGCGATTGATGTCGCACGACGCGCCGCTGCTGATATGGAGCGCTGCTTGCAAGAGCGCGCAGGCAAAATTGCCGCGGTGATTTTGGAACCCTTAGTGCAATGCGCGACAGGTTTTGCGATGCACGACCCTGAGTATTTGCGTCTGGTCCGTGCGCTCTGCGATCAATACCAAGTGCATCTGATTGCCGATGAAATCGCGGTCGGTTGTGGTCGTAGCGGTACTTTCTTCGCGTGTGAAAATGCGCAGATCTGGCCTGACTTTGTGTGTCTATCTAAGGGCATCAGTGGCGGTTACTTACCCTTATCTTTGGTGATGACACGCGATGACATTTACCAAGGGTTTTATCACACCGATGTGCGTCGCGGATTTTTGCATTCACATTCCTATACGGGAAATCCTTTAGCTTGCCGTGCAGCCTTGGCGACTTTAGAAATTTTTGAGTCTGACGATGTGTTGGTACAAAATCGTATAAAGGCTGAAGCAATCACGCAAGCATTGCAGCCACTAGCGCAACACACTCAAGTCAAACATTTCCGCCAACAAGGCATGATGTGGGCTTTTGATGCGGTGTTCCATGATACAAATAAGGAAGCAAAAGACGAACAAGCGGCCAAGACATTTTCGCGCCGTTTCTTCACGCAGGCTTTGCAAGAAGAATTATTGTTACGCCCCATCGGCAACACGGTGTATTTGATGCCACCGTATATTTTGAATCAAGAAGAAATAAGTTTAGTTGGCGAGCGCATGCTGAAAGTCTTCAATCAGGTAATGGGAGAAGCGGCGTGATTTTACTCGATCAAATCCAACATGAATTAGCTGCCTTAGATGCGAAGAGTCTGCGTCGTCGCCGTCGTCATGCAGAGAGCCCGAGTGCCCCACGGGTAAAAGTTGATGGTCGCGACATGCTGGCGTTTTGTAGCAATGATTATCTTGGTCTGGCAGCACATCCTAAGATCATCGCTGCCTTGCAAGAAGGTGCGGATTTATATGGTGTCGGTAGTGGTGCATCGCATTTGATCAGCGGCCACAGCCGCGCTCATGCTTTGCTCGAAGAGCGTTTGGCGGAGTTTGTATCGCCGCATCTTCATCGAGCACGAGCCTTGTATTTCTGCACGGGCTATATGGCCAATCTCGCGGTGTTGGCGGGCTTGGCAGCGGTATCTGGAAAAGACACGGAATTATTTTCCGAATCCTTGAATCATGCGTCATTGATTGATGGCGCTAAACTCTCGCGTGCGAAATTGCATGTGTTCCCGCATGGTGATGTCGCTCACTTACGAACGCTATTACAAGCCTCGACTGCGGCGACCAAGATTGTCGTCAGCGATAGTGTCTTTAGTATGGATGGCAATCTGGCGCCAGTACCCGAATTACTCTCAGTGTGCGAAGAATTCAATGCTTGGTTAGTGATCGATGATGCGCATGGTTTTGGTGCCTTGGGTGCCAATGGTCGCGGGGTTTTAGAGCATTACAATTTATGCTCTCCTAATTTGGTGTACATGGGAACATTGGGTAAGTCGGCTGGTGTCGGCGGCGCCTTCGTTGCCGCGCATGAGGATGTGATTGAATGGCTGGTCAATAAAGCCCGTCCGTATATCTATACCACGGCTGCGCCACCGGCATTGGCACATGCTTTACTGACGAGCTTGGATATCATTCAAGGCGAAGAAGGGCAAGCGAGACGTGCTCATTTGCAGGCTTTGATTGCACAGTTACGCCGTGATTTGAAACTTAAACGGTGGACTTTGATGCCATCGGATACAGCGGTGCAGCCTATCGTGATTGGTGACAATGCCGAAAGTTTACAAGCCGCAGCGACTTTGTACGAGCAAGGTTTTTGGGTGCCAGCGATACGGCCACCGACAGTGCCGGTAGGAACGGCACGTCTGCGTATTACTTTGTCTGCTGCGCATACTAGTGAAGATTTGGCTTTGTTGATTGATGCTGTGAATGCTTTGGAAGAATGAAGTTTTAAAGTCCCCTCTCCCGCAAGCGGGAGAGGGCTAGGGTGAGGGTAGTTCAGAGAGTGCATAGTGATTCTGATGTCAGTGATAGAGAATCGTTGAACTAATTTGAACCACCCTCATCCCCGGCCCTTCTCCCGCTCGCGGGAGAAGGGAGTGAAAACAGTATGTGTAGGGCGGGTGAAACCCGCGCCGCCGAAACATTGAGCGTCTGAGCAGCGCGGGTTGCACCCGCCCTACGAGATTGACAGCGCAAGAAATAGAAATAGTTTTGAGAGAACAAAGTTTAAGAAATGCAAAATAGAAAAAACGATTATTTCATCACTGGTACCGACACAGAAATCGGTAAGACGTTCACAACGTCAGCCTTGTTGCGTGCCTTTGCAAAGCAGGGCAATTCGACATTAGGGTTGAAACCAATCGCCTCGGGTGCCGAAGAAATCGATGGCGTTTTGCATAACGAAGATGTCGATAGTTTGGTCGCGGCATCCAGCGTCAAAGCGCCACAGGAAATCGTTGTGCCGTATTTAATGCGAACACCAGCAGCACCGCATATCGTTGCCGCGGTAGAAAACGTAAAGATGGATGTGCAGCACATTGCAAGTTGCTATCAACAAGCGCAGCAATTAGCAGACGTAGTCTTAGTCGAAGGCGTAGGTGGATTTTGTGTGCCGTTAGACGATGAAACCAGTACTGTCGACTTGGCGCAACGTTTGGCCTTGCCGGTAATTTTGGTAGTTGGTATGCGTCTCGGTTGCATTAATCATGCATTATTGACGGCGCAAGCAATTAACGCGAGTGGGCTTCGTCTGGCGGGCTGGGTGGCAAATACGGTTGATACGGATATGAAGTTTTTTGAAGAAAATGTGCAGGCGCTTAAACAGCGTTTAGATGCACCTTGCCTAGCTGTGATGCCTCGTTTAGCTGTCAATGAGATTGAGCAAGCGAGCCAGTATTTAGATTTGAATTTATTGAAGTGAAGGAAATGAACATGGAACACTTGGAACAAACGGTCGATAACGCAAAAGCTAAAGAGACAGTGCAAGGCATACAGTTTCACGCACCAGTGAAAGCCATCGAAGCGGAGACCTGGCCGGTTGACGATGTGATGGCATTGTTTGATTTGCCTTTCAATGATTTGATGTTCAAGGCACAGGTTCTGCATCGTGAAAACTTTCCGAATGCCGATGTGGAACTGGCGACTTTGCTGTCGATTAAGACTGGTGGCTGCGAAGAAGATTGTGGCTATTGTCCCCAAGCAGCGCGCTATGATACTGGTGTTGAAGCGAAGAAATTGATGGATGTGCGCGAAGTCTTGAGTGCAGCCAAAGCCGCCCGCGAAAGCGGTGCTACCCGTTTCTGCATGGGCGCAGCATGGCGTTCGCCAAAAGATCGTGACATGGAAAAAGTCGAAACCATGGTGCGTGAAGTTAAAGCCATGGGCTTAGAAACATGCGCGACCTTGGGCATGCTTAAAGAAGAACAAGCGCAACGTTTGAAAGATGCTGGTCTCGACTACTACAACCACAATCTCGATACTGCACCTGAGTTTTACGATAACGTCATTTCAACACGCGACTATCAAGACCGTCTCGATACCTTGGGTCACGTGCGTACCGCAGGCTTAAAAGTATGCTGCGGCGGCATCGTTGGTATGGGCGAAACGCGTCGACAACGTGCTGGCTTAATCGCGCAACTGGCTAATTTAAACCCTTACCCAGAATCAGTACCGGTGAATCATTTGGTGCAAGTAGCAGGTACACCTTTGCATGGTCTTGACCCGCTCGATCCTTTGGAATTTGTACGCACTATCGCTGTCGCACGCATCACGATGCCGAAAGCACGCGTGCGTTTATCCGCAGGCCGTCGTCAAATGGGCGAAGCAGTACAAGCGATGTGTTTCCTCGCTGGCGCTAACTCGATTTTCTACGGCGATAAATTGTTGACGACGGATAATCCTGAAGCGGAAGATGACAAGGTTTTGTTAGAAAAATTGGGTTTGAAGACGCGTGGTGTGGTGGAGAAAAAAGCGGGTAGTTGTAGTTAATCATGGATCGCTCACCAGACGCCGAAGTGATGTTTGATTTACTCGCTACTGAGATGGGCGGTAAAGATCTCCCTATCAAATCTGGCTACAGACCAGCGTATGCGATCAAGGAAGATTATTGGACTTCGACGAATCATGACTTTCTTGACGCTCCTGAGCTTGCACCTGGGGCAACAGGTAGGGCGAATGTCTGGTTTCTGACGCCTGAAGTTTATCCGAAGAGTCTCTGGATCGGACGAGAAATGTCAGTCGCAGAGGGGAATCGTGTTGTTGGTAAAGCGGTTGTTGTAGCGATATTTAATCCATTGTTGTTAGCCGAAAAAATTAATTTTTGATATTTTGAAGAGATCAAATTATGTTTAGCAAAATCCTCATCGCCAATCGTGGCGAAATTGCTTGCCGTGTTGCGGCGACTGCTCGTCGCATGGGTATTAAAACGGTGGCGGTGTATTCCGAAGCCGATGCCAATGCCAAGCATGTGGCGGTGTGTGATGAAGCGGTCTTGATTGGCCCAGCACCAGCGAAAGAAAGTTATCTGCGCGCCGATAAAATTATCGAAGTCGCGTTGGCGACTGGCGCGCAAGCGATCCATCCTGGCTATGGTTTCTTGTCTGAGAATAGTGAATTCGCAAATGCCTGCGCCAAAGCGGGTATCGCTTTCATTGGACCACCAGCGTCTGCGATTGAAGCGATGGGTAGTAAGTCGGCAGCTAAATCCTTGATGGAAAAAGCGAACGTGCCTTTGGTACCTGGCTATCATGGTGATAACCAAGATCCTGATTTCTTGCAGAATGAAGCGGATCGTATAGGCTACCCAGTGTTGTTGAAAGCCAGCGCCGGTGGCGGTGGTAAGGGCATGCGTGTGATCGAGCACAGCAAGGATTTCAAAGATGGGTTAGCTTCGTGCAAACGTGAAGCGATCAATTCTTTTGGCGACGATAAAGTCCTTGCTGAAAAATATTTGCAACGTCCGCGTCATATTGAGATTCAAGTGTTTGCCGATACGCATGGTAATTGCGTGTATCTGTTTGAGCGTGATTGCTCAGTACAACGTCGTCATCAAAAAGTATTAGAAGAAGCTCCAGCGCCAGGTATGACCGCTGAACGTCGCGCAGCGATGGGTGAAGCTGCGGTCGCAGCAGCAAAAGCAGTTGGCTATGTTGGTGCAGGCACGGTGGAGTTCATCGCTAATCAAGACGGTTCTTTCTATTTCATGGAAATGAATACGCGCTTGCAGGTCGAACATCCCGTGACTGAAATGATCACTGGTACCGATTTGGTCGAATGGCAATTGCGCGTTGCCGCCGGCGAACACCTACCTTTGCAACAATCTGAATTGCAGATCCACGGTCACGCGATAGAAGCACGTGTGTATGCAGAGAATCCAGAAAAAGGTTTCTTACCTTCGATTGGCACTTTGCGTCATGCACGTACACCAAGCGCCGTCAATTTCGAATTGGGTGGTTCACCAGATCCAGCATCATTCAGGATCGATAGTGGCGTACGCGAAGGCGATACGATTTCCCCTTTCTACGACCCTATGATCGCGAAGATGATCGTGTGGGGTAAAGACAGAACAGAAGCCTTGGCGCGCATGGCACAAGCTTTGTCTCAATATCAAATTGTCGGTTTGAATTCGAATATCGCTTTCTTATCACGTTTGATTACTAGCCAAGCATTCTCGACTGCGGATTTGGATACTGGTTTGATTGAACGCAATCAAGACGCTTTGTTTCCGACGCCAGCACCAGCGAGTTTGCATGCGTTGTCCTTTGCCGCAGTGGCATTGATTAGTGCAGAAAATACTGGTGGCAGCGATCCTTGGCAAAGCAATCAAGGCTGGCGTATGAATACACAAATGCAACGTGGTTTGCAATTTGTGGAAGAACATCAAACGCACGCAGTTCACGTGACTTACACGAATGATGCATGGGTAATTGCGGCGAATGGTAATAGCCAATCGGTACGACTTGTACGTCAGCAAGCAAATGACTATGTCTTGGCAATCGCTGATCAAACTGTAACTGCCACGGTGGTGCGCGATGGCGAGCATTTCCACATCTTTAGTCAAGGCGCGTATACCGATTTGCATTACAACGACATATTGGCGCATGCAGGTGAAGCCGAAGCAGAGGGCGGACGTTTAACTGCACCAATGCCAGGCAAGATCGTTGCCGTAGTGGTGAAGAATGGTCAGGAAGTCAAAAAGGGCGAAGCCTTATTGATCATGGAAGCGATGAAGATGGAACACACGATCTCCGCGCCGCATGATGGTGTGGTGGAGGAAGTCTTGTATGCGGTTGGTGATCAAGTGACTGAAGGTGCGCCGTTGTTGAATTTTAAGCAGTAATGATTGTAGAACCCCTCTCCCGCTAGCGGGAGAGGGGTAGGGGTGAGGGTGGTTCAGGCTAGCTGTAAAATTTGAAAGTGCATTGAAAATTTTTAGCCAATATTAGAGCATCATACGATTTTGTTGCTCAACCACCCTTATCCCTAACCCTTCTCCCGCATGCGGGAGAAGGGGACTGAAAAGCGAAAGCGATCATGGAAGACATTGCTCCCCACCATCCGCAAAAAAATCCAGATGATCTGAAAGCGTATGCACGAGAGATGCGTAAGAAAATGCCAACTGCAGAGCAATTGCTGTGGTATGTGCTTAGAAATAGAAGAGTGGCTGGAGCAAAGTTTCGCAGGCAGCATCCAGTAGGTCGGTATATTCTTGACTTCTATTGCGTAGAGAAAAAGTTAGCGGTTGAGTTGGATGGCGGTCAACACAGTGAGCAACAGAACTATGACCAGCAACGCGACGCTTATTTAAAGAAACAAGGTATTGAGGTTCTACGTTTCTGGAATAATCAAATGCTGTTGGAAACCGAGGCAGTTCTTGAAGTGATTTATTCAATCCTCACCAAATCACCCCCTCGCCCGCTAGCGGGAGAGGGGTGAGGGTGGTTGAGCAAGTTCCAACTGTTTCAATAGATTCGTAGACAAAACATGAACATAATTTATTACGCAGCTGGTGCCAATCCTGAGGTTTGGTTAAACGCTTTTCACCGCTATCTGCCCGGCGCGACAATCCGGATTTGGGAAGAAGGCGATACCGCGCCAGCCGATTACGCCTTGGTGTGGAAACCACCAGCAGCCATGCTGCGAGGGCGTACCGATCTGAGAGCGATTTTTAATCTGGGTGCTGGTGTCGATGCGATCCTGCAGCTGGGTGATAATTTACCGCAAGGTGTCCCTTTGATCCGTGTCGATGATGCCGGCATGGGTGTGCAGATGGCGGAGTATGTTAGTCACGCGGTGCTGCGCCACTTCCGTCGTTTTGATGAATACGATGCGCTGCAAGCCGACACGCAGTGGCGTCCTTTACCACCGCATCGTAAAGAAGATTTTAGCATCGGCATTTTAGGCTTGGGTGTTTTGGGGAATTGCATCATTGATGGCTTGCGCTGTTTCGGTTTCCCTCTGCTTGGTTGGAGTCGTTCCGCAAAACAGATAGCTGGTGTGCAGTGCTTTCACGGCGACGATGGCTTGGATGCCTTTTTAAGTCAAACCAAAGTTTTGGTTTTGATTTTGCCGCTGACTAAAGAGACCGAAAACCTGATGGATAAAACCAAGCTAGCGAAGCTAAAACAAGGCGCATATATCGTGAATGTTGCCCGTGGCGCGCACATTGTCGAAGATGATTTATTGGCGTTAATACAGCAAGGTCATATCGCAGGTGCTACGCTCGACGTGTTCCGAGAAGAGCCATTGCCGCCTACCCATCCATTCTGGAATGAAAAACGCATCCACATCACGCCACATATTTCTGCGCTGACGGTGCGCGAGGAAAGTGCGAAACAAATTGCGCATAAGATAGCCGCATTGCAGCGTGGGGAATCTGTGGTCGGCGTGGTTGATCAAAGTAAGGGATATTAAGAATGAACACACCAATGAACACACAAGCAAGTTTGCCTAAACAAGTCAAAATCGTTGAAGTCGGCCCACGTGATGGTCTGCAAAATGAAAAAGAAACGATTCCTGCGGAAGTTAAAATCGAGCTAGTCAATCGTTTGACACAGGCCGGGTTTGTGAACATCGAAGCAGCCTCCTTTGTGTCGCCAAAATGGGTGCCGCAAATGGCTACCTCGACCGAAGTGATGGCAGGTATTACGCGCAAAGCTGGTGTCATCTATTCCGCGCTGACACCGAACATGAAAGGTTTTGAAGCGGCCTTGGCAGCAGGTGCAGATGAAGTCGTGATCTTTAGTTCTGCATCCGAAGCCTTTGCACAAAAGAATATCAATTGCTCGATTGCGGAATCGATAGAGCGTTTCCGCGATGTCGCCGCCGCGGCGAAACAACATGGCCTGCGTTTGCGTGGCAGTATTAGTTGCGCCTTTGGTTGCCCGTATCAAGGCGAGGTCACACCAGAGCAAGTTGCCGATGTCGTCAAACTGATGCGTGATCTTGGTTGCGATGAAATCGATATCGCCGATACGATAGGCGTTGGCACACCGCGTCATGTACAGACCGTGATGCAGCGTGTTGCGCAAGAGTTTCCGATTGCGCAAATTTCTGGTCACTTCCACGATACCTACGGCCAGGCTTTAGCGAACATTTATGCCAGCATGGAAGTTGGCGTCAGTATTTTCCATTCTTCTGTTGCGGGTCTCGGGGGTTGTCCGTATGCCAAAGGCGCGACGGGCAATGTCTCGACGGAAGATGTGCTATTCATGATGCAAGGACTTGGCGTGGAAACAGGCATTGATCTGAATGCCGTGGTGGATGCGGGTCAATTTATTTCTCAACATCTGGGACGCAAAGCCGTCAGTCGTGCGGGTAACGCGATTGCGGCGAAACGCGCTAATTGAGATTGATGCTGCGCGGTATTCATAAAATTTTTTTACCGCGAATTTCTTCAACTCTGCTAGAAAAATCTGGTTAAAATGCACGGCACCTTCTGCAGCTTTTTACACTTGATTGCAGGGTATTTTTCAACCAATGACTAAGGAATGATCATGGCAATGGATGTAATCGATTATCAAATTTTTGGCGACGACATGCAATTCGTAGAGATCGAACTCGATCCACGTGAAGCTGTGGTTGGTGAAGCTGGTTCTATGTTTTACATGGAAGACCAGATCCAGATGGAAACCATTTTCGGCGATGGTTCAGCGTCGCAGGGTGGCATCTTGGGATCCTTGTTGGGCGCGGGCAAACGTCTGGTGACTGGTGAGTCGTTGTTCACGACGGTGTATACCAATCAGGGAAGCGTTAAACGTAAAGTGGCGTTTGGCGCACCGTATCCCGGTCGAATTATCCCTATGCATTTGGATCAGTTAGGTGGCACTTTATTGTGCCAAAAAGATGCCTTCTTATGTGCAGCAAAAGGTGTCTCCTTGGGCATCGCATTTCAAAAGCGTTTAGGTGCAGGCTTCTTTGGTGGCGAAGGCTTTATTTTACAAAAACTCGAAGGCGATGGTTTGGCCTTTGTGCATGCAGGTGGCGCATTGATTGCCAAGGATTTACAACCAGGCGAAACCTTGCGCGTGGATACCGGTTGCGTGGTCGCTTTTACCAGCAATGTCGACTATGACATTCAGTTTGTCGGTGGCGTTAAAACAGCCTTGTTCGGCGGTGAAGGCATTTTCTTCACGACTTTGCGTGGACCTGGTCGCGTCTGGTTGCAATCTTTGCCTTTGGCACGCATGGCCAATCGCATCGTCGGTGCGTCTAAAATCGGTGGCGGGCGCGGCGGTGAAGAGGGATCTGTGTTGGGCGGATTAGGTAATTTGTTTGAGCGTAATTGATCAATATAGAACGATTAAAAAAACGGGGGATGAAGTTTAAATTCATCCCCCGTTTTTTATTCTGCCAGCAAGATCTATAGTAAGAAGCCAGATGAATGCTGTTGAACCCCAATCAGCAAATCATTGGTAGCAACGAAGTTGATCGCGATCTCGTCTGAAGAAGGCAGCAACGAAGCCTCTGGCGCAGGTGGAATTGCTGGCAAGCTGTTCCCAAACAAATCAGCGATGCCGGTTCCGCTCGTTTTCAAATTCAAGGTCAAACTACCAGTCCCGACAATTTGATCAATGTACACACGATAGGCATTGCCGTTCAGTGCTGTGATTGAACTCAAGTGTGCGGTAGCACCACTGCCCGACGTAAGGAAGAAATCGTCGAGGCTGACACCAGTTACGTTTTCGTTAAACTTGACGATATAGCTACCCGTGGTGATGGTTGGACGTGGTGAACGCAGAGTTTCAATCGAGGTGATGTAAGGTGCAATATCGTCATCTAAACTGACTGTGAGTTTCTTGGAAAAACTCAAGCCATTGGCGTCAGTCGCTTGTACCATCACGAAGTAATTACGCTCCGTCATGAGTGCAGGATTGATCACTTTAAGGCTATTTCCCACGATGGCAAACTTCGTATTGTCGTTAAACGCGTTGGCTGCGCTAAGCGTAAAGCTGTGTGTATCACCGACGTTTTTATCGATGGCAGAGAGTAGGCCAACGGTGGCGTTGGGACCTTCTGATTGGGCAACATTCGCGTCTGAGAGCAAAATATCGCTTGGTCCTGAATTGAAACCAGTGATCATCACGGTCGTGTTGCTATCCGTATTGGAATCACCGAACTCATCTTCAACGGTAATGGTTATTGTCGTGGTGTCGCTGGCATTGATAGGAAGACGCGCAGGGTTCGGTTCAAATACTAAGGCGCGAATAGCAGCTTGCAATTCGGCTGGAGTTGCAGCGTCATGCAAGTAGGTGATGCCAGCGTCGTTAGTGTAAAAACCGCTCAAGGCCATCGAATTGGCGGTGAAGCTACCTTTCAAAGGATCATCAAGAGAGATAATTGCGGTCTCGAGTGCGTTGATGTCTGGATCGGTGATGCTGATGGTTTGGAATGGGCTTAGTCGCATTAAGTCGGTCGTCGTCTGACCAGCATTTGTACCGCCTATGGTTGGTGCGGTGTTGACCGTGTTAATCGCGAAGTTAGGCGAGTCTATCATTCCTAACCCAGCATTTCCTGCCACGTCGGCGACGCCCGACGTGTCCAAGCTAATCAAATTACTTGCATCGCTAACCCCAAACGGCGGCGTAAAAGTCGCGGTCCAAGTCAGTCCACCGTCACTAGAGCTGACAGGGGATAGAGACCCCATAGGCGCAGTGACAGGTAAGGTCAGATCGGCGTTAGTAAAGCCGGTAACGGCTTCAGTGAAGGTGAAGGTGACGAGTGCCGTATCGATGACGCCAAGGTTGTAATCAGACAGCGTGATGGTCGCCGTTGGCCGCAAGGTATCAATCGTATAGTTAGGACTGACCGTCGTGCCGGTACCAGTATTGCCATTGAGATCGGTATAGCTGGTGTTGTCGAGGCTTATGGTATTGGTCGTATCGCTGACACTAGCGTTCGGTGTCAGTGTGGCTGTCCAAGTGATGCCGCCGTCGCTTGAGGATAAGGCGGAGAGTGCGCCGTTAGCGACAGTGAAATCGCCAGTTGTTAAACCCATGACGGCTTCAGAGAAGACGATCGTCATCAACGAGGTATCCCCAATGACTAAGGCACTATCAGCGAAACTCATGTTGCTGCTAACAGTAGGACGTACCGTATCAATTGCGTAATTGCCAGAAAGCTCTGTGCCTGTTCCCGCATTGCCTGCTAGATCGGTGATGCCGGTGTAATCGAGTGTCAGGATATTGGACGTATCCGTGGTGCTGGCGCTTGGCGTTAATGTTGCAGTCCAAGTAATGCCAGCGTCAGCCGAACTCAAGGCACTTAAACTACCATTCTCGACCAACACATCCGCAGTCGTAAAACTCGTCACCGCCTCCGTGAAGGTGAAGGTAACGGTTGCCGTATCGCCTACGCGTAATGCGGTATCCGATATCGTGATGGCGCTGGCCAGAGTGGGTCTGACCGTATCGACGGCATAATTAGCTGATGTTGCCGACCCAGCTCCCGCATTGCCTGCCAGATCCGTGAGTCCGGTGTAGTCGATGGTCAGCACATTGGATGCATCAGAGATGCTGGCGTCGGGTGTTAAGGTCGCCGTCCAAGTAACACCGCCATCGCCTGAGACCAAAGCGGACAACACGCCATTCGGGCTCGTGATGTCGGCCGTGGTGAAATTGCTGATCGCCTCGCTAAAGGTCATGGTGACGGTAGAGGTATCGCCAATCTTTAAGGCACTATCCGAGAGAGTCACGGCAGTAGCTAAGACAGGGCGAACGGTGTCTATTGCATAGTTATTGGAATCTGTGCTTCCGGTACCGGCATTACCAGCCAAATCGGTAATGGTGGTGTTATTGAGGCTGATCAGATTAGTGGTATCGGTAATGGTATTGGTCGGCGTTAAAGTTGCCGTCCAAGTGACGCCACCATCACCAGAGGAGACAGCGCTTAAGCTACCATTAGCAATGGTCAAATCGGTGTTGTCAAAACTCGTGACCGCTTCAGAAAAAGTGATGGTGACCAAGGACGTTTCACCAACGATCAAACTAGTATCGGCCACCACAATCGTTGCCGTCGGACGTGTACTATCAATCGCATAGTTCTGAGAATCGGTCGTACCAGATCCCGCATTACCCGCCAGATCAGTGACGGCGGTATTGTCTAAGGTCATGACATTAGTAGCATCCGTGACACTCGCATTAGGTGTCAGTGTTGCCGTCCAAGTGATACCGCCATCGGCCGTCGAGATGGCAGACAAGCTGCCATTGGCGACCGTCACATCGCTGGTATCTAAGCCAGTGACTGCTTCTGAGAATGTGAAAGTCACAGTCGCCGTTTGCCCAATCGCCAATGCCGTGTCATCGACAGTGATCGCCACAGTTGGACGCAAGGTATCGATAGCGTAATTATTCGAATCAGTCGTGCCGCTTCCTGTATTGCCCGCAGCATCGGCGACGCCAGTGTTATTGAGACTGATCAGATTGGTCGTGTCTTCGATACTCGCTGTTGGTGTCAGTGTTGCTGTCCAGGTGATGCCACCATCGCTGCTACCTACCGCTGTCAAACTACCATTAGCAATGGTCAAATCGCTATTATCAAAACCGGTAACCGCCTCACTAAACGTGATGGTGAGCAACGAAGTTTCGCCCACTTTTAAGGCGTTATCCGCGACCACAATGGTGGCGGTAGGACGCAGGGTATCGACCGCGTAATTATTGGAATTAGTACTACCTGTACCGGTATTGCCAACCGCATTGGCGTACCCGGTATTGGTCACGGTAATGAGATTGCTGGTGTCTTCGATACTCAATGTTGGCGTCAATGTCGCAGTCCAAGTGATACCGCCATCGCTACTGCCAACGGGCGACAACGTTCCATTGGCAATCGTTAAATCGGCATTGGTAAAGCCGGTGACGGCTTCGGAGAAAGTAAAGGTCACTGTGGGGGTATCACCGATTTGCAGCGCGGTATCGCCAACTGTCACTGAGACCGTTGGACGTACTGTTTCCACCGCATAATTATTCGAATTGGTGGTGCCGGTTCCAGCATTGCCAGCCAAATCGTTCAGTGTCGTGTTGTCGAGGGTAATGAGATTGGTCGTATCAGAGACTGAGGTAGTCGGTGTCAGCGTCGCCGTCCAAGTAATGCCACCATCGCCAGTAGATACCACACTCAAAGTACCGTTAGCAATGGTCAGATCGGCATTGCTGAAATTAGTCACCGCTTCATTGAACGTGATTGTGACTAAAGACGTCTCACCGGCTAGCAAAGAACTGTCCGCTACCACGATCGTTGCAGTCGGACGTACGGTATCGATCGCGTAATTATTGGAATCGGTGGTGCCGGTTCCAGCATTGCCAGCCAGATCTTCTAGCGTTGTGTTGTCGAGCGTAATGAGATTGGTCGTATCAGAGACTGAGGTAGTCGGTGTCAGCGTCGCCGTCCAAGTAATGCCACCATCGCCGCTAGATACCACGCTCAAAGTACCGTTGGCAATGGTCAGATCGGCATTGCTGAAATTAGTCACCGCTTCATTGAACGTGATCGTGACTAAAGACGTCTCACCGGCTAGCAAAGAACTGTCCGCTACCACAATCGTTGCAGTCGGACGTACGGTATCGATCGCGTAATTATTGGAATCGGTGGTGCCGGTTCCAGCATTGCCAGCCAGATCGTTCAGTGTCGTGTTGTCGAGGGTAATGAGATTGGTCGTATCAGAGACTGAGGTAGTCGGTGTCAGCGTCGCCGTCCAAGTAATGCCACCATCGCCGGTAGATACCACACTCAAAGTACCGTTAGCAATGGTCAGATCGGCATTGCTGAAATTAGTCACCGCTTCATTGAACGTGATTGTGACTAAAGACGTCTCACCTACCAGCAAAGAATTATCCGCTACCACGATCGTTGCAGTCGGACGCAAAGTATCAATAGCGAAATTCCCTGAATCCGTGTTTCCCGATCCAGCATTACCAGCGAAATCGGTGAGCCCCGTCATATCGACCGTGATTAAATTGGTGGCATCTTGTAGGCTAGCATTCGGCGTATAGGTCGCAGTCCAGGTGATGCCACCATCGCCACTTGATACGGCGCTTAAACTACCATTCGGAATCCCGGTGATATCGGTGTTGTCGAAACCGGTGACTGCCTCGTTGAAAGTAAAGGTGACAGTGGCAGTGTCACCGACCAACAGGGCGGAATCGGAGAGGCTGATGCCGACGGTTGGAACAGTAGTGTCAAGCTCAATATCACTGTTCGCCCCCAGAGAGCCTGCAGCACCAGGATTTGCTAAGGTTAGGTTTGCTGGATTCGTATTGTCGGCATCTACTAAGGTCGAGCCATTGGCATTGCCTAGTACCAAGGCTGCATTGGAGACGTACTCTAAGTCTGCAATATTGTCACCCGCTTGTACGGTATAGCTAAAAACCAGGGTGTCGTTGTTGAATGTGGTTTGGATACTGCCCGTGTAATCAGCAAATGCAGGGCCTCCTCCTGTGTTCAGTTCTAGCCGGAAGGTGTCGGGGGGATTCAGCGTTAAGATCATCTCTTCATCAAAGATCACATGGATGGTGATGACGTCGCCAGCAATATAAGGGCCGTTTGCGTTTAACGCAATCACATTCAGTAATACCGGCGGTGATCCTGGTCCAGGCTGATAAGGGGTGCCCATTTCTGATTTGTAAAGTTCGCCACTGCTAGGCAATTGCTCTATTAGCGATGCATTTATCTCTTCATAACTATCGCGGGAATTGTCGTTGGACTTTGATCTGTTAAAGCGGCTCATGTTAAATATCCTGTCGTATTAAATTTTAGATTGGGGGGAGTCAAGACGTCGATGCGCAAATAGCGACCGTCGGTCAAAATGCCAGAGATACAGTTGCTACAGTCAATCACGGAGGGAGAGAAGGTGGGTTGAATAATTGGATCGTCGCTGTGGTGTTACACCGACCATGAATCGCTGTCATCCAATAGATAGACAAGCTTTCCAGACGTATTCGTTGAAGAATCTCAATAAGCAAGGTGGTCATCAGTGCAATGTCCTGTAAATGGAAAGACTGCTAAAGCTGCTGTAAATTCTATTTGTTAATATTATTTGTTAATACCATTAATCTATATCAAAAGGCTCGCTGTGTGGCATTTAAACCCTGAAATAAATTCATTTAATTGCCATGAAAGAATACAGATCTAAAGATACAGAGACGGTAGTACTGACTTGCTGAGACTTTTATTGTTTGTTAAAAAGTGTGTCTTTTTCGGATGCGTGAATCATATTAGCACTTGAATAGATAATTGCAATAGATAAAAATTGCTCTGTGGAAAATTTTTATCTATCCTGATTCATCGATGGCAACTCGTTGGTTTAGAAAAATTTATTTAAATTTTGAGGATTTTTAGGCGAGGTAAAGCAACTGTTTACTGGGGGGAAATCGATAATTCCACTCACTCGATTAGCGATTTTATTGATAGTTGAAAAACTGAGAAGTTGTACAAAAGAACATCAAAAGTGCGATTTTGGCTATTTTGAGTCCTTGGAGATGTGACGAGTTTTTGATCTAGCGCATAAACAACAGAAAGGAAAAAGGGCGTATGTTGCTCTTTTTGGAGAGCTCACATACGCCCAACTTTATTGACGTTTTTTCATACTACTTCACACTGCTTACATAAAAATGTCCGCTAAGGATTGCACGCCGATTAATTGTTGATCGGTGTTCGCAGCAATCGACGTCTGAATTTCAAATGCTGGCATTGGCGCGCCTTGAGGCTCAGTAAAACCAAACATCGCGGGCACACTATTACCCAACAAATCGGCAATGCCGGTACCATTAGTTTTCAAGTTCAAATTCAACACCCCAGACCCAACGATTTGGTCGAAATACACCCGATAGGCATTGCCACTTAAGGCGGTGACCGAGCTTAGATGGGCTGTCGTGCCATCAGTCGATGTCAGGAAAAAATCATCGATGCTGACCCCAGTGACAGCCTCACTAAATTTAACGATATAACTACCGGTGGTAACGGTTGGACGTGGTGAGCGCAGTGTTTCAATCGAAGTGATGTAAGGAGCGACATCATCATCAAGGTGGACGGTGAGATTCTTGACTAAACTCAAACCACCAGCATCGCTTACCTGGACTGAAATCTTGTAATCGCGTTCGGTCATGAATGCAGGATTAATCACCTTAAGACTATTGCCAAGGATCGTAAATTTCGCATTGTCGTTCGCAGCATTCGCGGCACCCAAAGTAAAAGTGTGACTATCACTCAGATTATTATCCACTGCCGATAGAACACCCACAGTAGCGTTAGCGCCCTGCGACTGAGCAACGATTGCATTGGATAGCAAGATATTCGTTGGCGTCAGATTGACGGCAGTAGTCATTACTGTCGCACTTTGATTGTTTGCCGTTCCCGCATGTTCATCGCGCACGGCGATGTTGAAGACAGTAGTTTCACTCGCATTGACCGCTAAACGGCTTGGATTCGGCTCAAAAACTAAAGCACGGATCGCGGCTTGCATCGCGCTTGGGGTGACAGCATCGTGTAGATAGGAGACACCACCATCCGTCGTGTAAAAGCCGCTTAGTGCAAGCGAGTTATTAGTAAAGCTTCCTTTGGACGGCGTATCGAGCGAGATGGTGGCTGTTTCCAGCGCGCCGATATCGGGATCGCTGACAGTGATAGTTGCGAATGGCTGTATGCGAGTTTGATTATTGATGGCTTGTCCAGAAATCGCACCGCCAATAGATGGTAGTGTATTCATCGTATCGATGACGAAATTAGCAGAACTGTTGATACCAAGTCCGCTATTGCCAGCCAGGTCAAGAACGCCGGAAGCATCTATGCTGATTTGATTGCTTGAGTCGAATACACCGAATGGCGGGGTGAAAGTCGCAGTCCATGTCTTGCCGCCATCGCTAGAGCTGACCGGTGATAACGAACCAAGTGGTGCGGTGGTGGGCAAGGTGATATCGACATTACTAAAATTGGTGACAGCTTCACTAAAGGTGATCGTGACAAGGGCATTTTCACTAAGTCCGAGCTTAGAGTCGGACAAGGTAATGGAGGCGCTTGGTCGTATTGTATCGATGGCAAAGTTGGGGCTAGTCGAACTACCACTGCCGGCATTGCCTGCTAAGTCGTTGAAGCCAGCATGATTCAATGTGATGCTGTTATTGGTCGCATTGACGTTGCCATTTGCCGTGATCGCTGCCGTCCACGTGAGTCCGCCATTCATGGGGGCAAAGTTCGAAAGACTACCGTTACTGAAGTTGAAATCACTCGCATCAAGATTAACGACCGCTTCGGTGAAATTAATGGTCATCGTTGAGACATCACCAATTTTTAGAGCTGTGTCACTGATCTCGATTGGATTCGCGAGAGTCGGGGCGATACGATCGACTGCAATCGTGCTACCGTTAGTGAAGCCTGTACTAATTGTGTTGCCCTGCATATCGACGATGTTAGTTCCAGAGGATTTCAAATCTAGGCGTAAATTACCATCACCAGCTACGTTGTTGAGGACAACTGTGTAGATATTTCCGGTACCAGCAATGGAGGCGATGCTGGCTGACGCCGTGTTGCTAGCGGTGACAACAAAATCAGTGATATCAACACCAGAGACATTTTCACTAAAGGTAACCGTAAATGAGCAAGAAGCTGCGTTGGTGCTAACTAGGTCTGTAGGCGCAATGCTGCTGACCATCGGCATAACGCGATCAATCGTGTAGATCTGCCCGCTTGTGTAGCCACCCGCTATCGCATTGCCAGCACTATCTGTGATGCCGGTACCTGAACTCTTCAAATCTAATCGCAAAGTGCCTTCGCCGCTCACACTATCTACGCGGACCGTCCAATTCGTGTTGGATCCATAGGTGGCTAGAATGTTGCCGCTCGCCGTTCCTGTACCCGAGAGTATAAAATCGTCCGGAGTCACGCCACCGTAGGCTAGACCTTCCGAGAAAGTGACTGTGAAATCGACTTCGCTTGCATTGGTCGGTGTTGATGAAACGCGATTGATGCTCACCAAACTGGGTGCGATACCATCAACTAGTATTCCCGAGGTACTCCCTACGCTGTTTAAAGTCAGGGCAGCGTTATTGCCCGCGGCATCAGTAATATTGCCACCATTGGCAGCAATGCTTGTGCCTAGCGTAATGCCGTTGGTATCCGTGTTGCCATTCGCGATGGTATAGCGGAAAACTAAATCGGACGAGTTACTTCCACTAAAATAAGTCGCATTGACGGTGCCTCCTGTGTCGAGCGTTACCGGTATTGAAGGAAGGCCAGTGACAATGACGTTCTCATCAAAATTGACCGTGAAATCTAGATCTTGTCCGATCGCATAAGTTGTATTTGCTGGAACACTGACGCTGGAGACCGCAGGTGTTCTAGTATCAAAAGCGAGTGTAGTGCTGCTACCTGCAGCACTACTATTGCCATAGACATCCGTATAGGTTCCAGACATAACGCTGATATTCGCCGATCCTTGATTGGCTCCCGCAGTTGGAGTGAAGTTCGCTGAATAACTACTGCCTGATCCACCGAAGTTACTTAAAATACCTCCAGCAACTGCAACGTCATTCGCAGCAAAACCTACCTGTGCTTCACTAAAATTGAAAGTAATTGTTGCCGTTTCACCAGCCTTGAGTGCGGCGCTACTGCTACCGATAGTGAGAATAGGTAACTTGGTATCTACAACGAAATTGCTACTGTGAGTAATACCGACGCCAGGTGTATTGGTGGAATTATACGTACCCGCCAAGTTGACCGAAATCTGATTGTTAGCGCTTTCAAAATTCGCATTCGGTGTAAAGATAGCGGTGTAAGTGATGTTGTCACTTGTTTGCAAACCTGACAGCACGCCGTTCGCAATATAGATATCTGCGCTGCCAAAGTCGGTGACCGCTTCGGAAAATGTAAATGTTAGACCTTGGGTATCGCCGGCTTTGATCGTAGGTTGTGATAAACCGATACTTACTGTTGCTGGCGTGCTGTAGGGGAAGATCGTACCGAGTGCGCCATCAATGCTACTACCATTGACGCCATTAGCATTCCCCGTCCCAGATGCCGTCCCACCAGAGCCACCTACGCCTTTGTTATCTGTACTTAGTGTCGCGACCGATGCGGAATCCATGAAAAGCGTACCGGTTGACCAGATACCACCGATTCCTTTTCCACCCACGCCGCCGTTGCCCTTGCCCGCATAGTTGGACGCAGCACCGCCACCACCACCGCCGCCAGCGGCAATATTATTTGAGATTGTGCTGTTGGTGATTTTTAAAGTGCCGCTGTTAAAGATGCCACCAACGGCATTTCCACCCGTGCCACCGACATAAATTCCGCCGCTACCGCCGCCACCGCCTCCGATGGACATTGTGCCATTATTGGCCGTCGCACCAGCGCCACCGATTGTATAGGATAAACCGACCAACATGACGGTTGCGCCGCCGCCAGCACCTCCTGTATTACTCCCGCCAAAGCCGCCACGCTGACCACCATTGGTACCAGAGCCGTTGCCACCATGACCGGGACTTGGTGCGGTCGGCATTTCACCAATTCTGTCTTTGCCACCGATGCCGCCCAGACCATCACCAAATCCGCCGCCACCACCACCACCTCCTCCTCGTGGATAGCCACCGCCAGTACCACCGCCACCGGAGGCTTTGTTTGCAGTAATCGTACTGTTGATGATGACGAGTTCGCCAGCGTTGTAGATTCCGCCACCTGCGCCATCAAATCCGGCTCTCCCTGGCCCTTCTAAGTTGTCGGTATTATCGCCACCATTCCCCGCAGCCAAACCATTGGTGATCACCAAGTTTTCTACAGTCGCTTTGGCCCCGCTGGCTACGCTCATTACCCGTGTTAGATTTCCGCCATCAATGGTGACTATGCCTCCCGTATTATTTTTGCTGCCTATGATCGTGAGCGAATGGCCAGAGTCTGCTGCGATGTTAATGGTGTTGTTATTGGCAATAAAGAGAATGTCGCCAGTCAGGGTCAATGTGTCATCAACGCCATTCGAATTAGCGGTTGCCATCGCCACTTGCAAGCTCGCCAGATCGGAAGCAGATAGTGTGGCTGCGAGGTGGTTCCAATCGATGATTTGTTCTGCGTTGATGAAACTTTGCTTGCTATCGATGCTGCCAGTGGATATTTCTAAAATCCAATCGCCGCCGCGTTCAGCGGTGCCGGTATCGTTTGTTGAGGCCGCGATATCTGCATCGGTAGCGAGTGCTAGCGCTTGAATGAAATTTTGTCCCTTAATGCTCGCTGCAATATTGCAGCCGTACAGTAATAGGTCGCCGCTTGCGTTTAGTGCACCACTGATGACGTCTAATTCACTTTGATAGGTAGCCAGATTCGCTGCATGTAAAGCCGTATTCCCCAACAGAAGTACACCATCATCGCCGTGCGAGATAATCGATATCGAGTCGAGGTTTTGATAATCTTTTAATGCCGCTGCAATTTGTTGCAGACCATCTTGCGTTTTGTCGAGGATGACTACGGTGGTGCCAACTGGGACCGCAGCAAGCAATTGTTCGAAATCTGGAAGCCGGCTATCAATAAATACGATCGCATTTGCCCGCGAGTGCGGTTGTACTGGTAAGAGTAGCTCACTTGTTGCAGTTGATACTTGCCTACCTTCTTGTGTAAGTTCTGATGTTCTGGTGAAGTCTGTGGAAAATGGATTAAACGGTGGTACGTGCAGCATGGTCATAGGAATCTTTTCACTTAAAACAAATGGAATACGAAGCGGGTAGTTTTGCAGACATCTTGTTGGCAATAAATTGGTAGCACAAGTGAGCTTTCATTCACTAATGCAGCTTTCTTAGAATAAATTTTTTACCTTCAATGTACGTTGTTGAATGAGTAGACAGAACTTAAATTGAAAAAATTTTACAAGATCAAATAGTGAGCAACTATGCTGTCTTTGAGCTGGGATTGTCTATAGTCTAATAAGACTAGCGATGGGTGTCATACGCTTATTTACAGGCATAGCTTGAAACGGCTTTGAGTCAAACCGAATTTAGTGACAGTGAAAAGAGGTTGGTATGAAGATATCTGAAGTTTTCTATCGCATTTATTGCTTTGTCTGAGTCAGCATTAATGAGAGCTGCGCATATAGTTGCGAAGGGGATACAGGTTTATGCAGTAATGGGAGTGCAGATGTACTTGCTTCACGTAAGCGAACTGGTGCGGTATCGCCGGTCACTAAAATGGCAGGAATGTCGGCGTTGCAGAGCGTTCGCACCGCTTGAATTACCTCAGTTCCTTTGCGATGATCGCGTAAACGGTAATCACTGATAATCAGGTCAGGAGCATTCAGTTCAGCAAGCGTGGTAGCCTCGTCAAGCGACGCAGCAAGATCGCAATTACAACCCCACTCATTCAATAGAGATGCCATCGCTTGGCATACGATGGTGTCATCATCGACGACTAGAATCCGCGCTTTGAGCGCGTGTGTGACGAATTGTGGCGTATTTTTTTCATCTTCAAGCACTGTCACGGAAGTCAGCGGTAATCGAATTTTAAATACACTACCACTGCCGGGGCGTGATGCTAGTTGTAATTTCAGACCTAGTATGTTGATCATCTTTTGAACAATCGAGAGCCCCAAGCCTAGGCCTTTTTGACGATCACGCTCGCTGTTTCCTAATTGTTGGAACTCTTTAAAAATATCTTCGAATGATGATTTGTCGATACCGATCCCGCTGTCCCATACCTCGAGACTGACTTCGGACTCTCTCTTTCTTGCCACAATTAGTACGCCACCTTTTGACGTGTAGCGAATCGCATTGCTGACCAGATTTCTGATCATCATTTCTACCAATGCCGGATCAGAATTGATCACATAATGCGTTTCCGGTGAACGATAAACTAAGCCCTTTATATAGGCTTGCTGTGCCAGTTCATTTTCGATTTTACTCAATAAATTTTGCAAGCGAAACGGACGTATTTGAGTCTCCACAACGCCAGCTTCGATGCGTGAGTAGTCGAGTAAGGTATGCAGCATTTCTGTCGTTGCATTTGCAGCTGCACAGATGCTTTGTACAAGCTCGCGTTGAGATTCAGATAGTTTGGTTGACTGTAAGACTTCGAGAAACAAACCTTGCGCATGAATCGGTTGTCGTAAATCATGGCTGGCTGCGGCTAAGAAATGTGATTTCTCGGCGTTAGCGCGTTCAGCGGCAGCTTGTGCTTGTTCAGCATTTTTCTTTGCTAAATTTAACTGTTCAATCAAATCCAAATTTTCAAAGCGCAATTGTATTGATGCACGCGCAGTTCTCGACGTATTGTAGGCCTGACCCATCAGGGTAATCGCATACATTCCGACTGCGATGCCGATAGCCCAATATGCAGGATCGTTGAGTGTAATAACGGCATACACCATAGAGCCGAGTTCAAACAAAAGAAAGAGTGCAAATGCCGGCAAAACCGGCGATAAAATTGACATCGAGTTCGCAGCAATTCCAGCCAATACTGCCAATATCAACACACTTCCTGCCGTTGTCGCGGATTGCAAAGCTAGCCAAGCCAGCGCACCCCACACGGCGCCATCAATTGCATGCAATATCATCAGACGCTTTTGTACGCTGACGACCTGATCTGGTTTGATACCGTGTTGGATAAAACGCTTTGCATCATAAACATCGATTAACTTCGATAAGGTGACGGCGATGCACCAGATGCTGAGTCCAACGACATTGTGTTCATTTTTTAACGTGAAGAACAACACAAGAGCAACTAATATCCCCGGCAGCATAGAGCTACCCAGGTTGCGCATTAATAGTAATTGGAGTTCTATGCGGATATTTTTTTCAACAGGGTCATAAGCATTTAGCATCTATGCGACCAATCCCATGCGACGTGCGGTAAACGCGGCTTCAGCACGATTTGACGCATTTAATGCTGCAAGCAATACTTGAACGTGACAACGCACAGTGTTTTCAGATAATTCGAGTTGGCGGGCGATCATTTTATTAGAATGCCCTTTGCAAACTAGATCCAATACTTCGTACTGTCTTGGTGTCAGTAAATTTTTGTTGCTCGTTGATCTTGACTCAAATTCTTTTGGCGTCTTTGTGAATTCTATCCCGGGATCGTCTAGCGCTTTGATAATGATTTGTAAAATGGCATCGGCAGAGCTGGTTTTTGGTATGAAATATCTCGCGCCTTTTTCTTGCGCCAGACGTAAAGTCTCTAAAGAGTTATCTGCCGAAATGACAACGATGGGTGTTTCAGGCCATTTTTGTTTTAGTAGTATTGCGCCATCCAATCCGTTCAAACCTTGTAATTTAATATCCAATAAAATCAGATGTAGCAACGGATTTGGTAGGCGCATGGCGTCTTCAAGCGAATTGGACTCTACTATGTCGACGTTCGCTAAACTATTGCAAATTAATGTCTTTAGTCCGCTGCGAAATAAACTATGGTCGTCAATCAGTAGAATGCTCTTGTTTGCCATGTAATTTAATTTATCGAATCAAAACAAAGGTGGTGGGCAAAATTGTAGTCGATTAATTGGTTGCATAGAGCGACATTATTTCTTATTGACGGTCGGTGTTAAGTTGGATGTTGTCGTTTGTGTGCTTTGAACCAAATTGGATAGAAAAATAAATAGAAACCCGTCAGGCTAAGCCAGAGTAGAGATAGACCCGTCATGCTCATCACGAAGAGTTTTGTGAACTCTCCAAACACAGCGAAGCTGTGAATATCAGACCACAGCTGGTCGCCACGCAATCCGACATTGAGAACGGCTCCGGTAATCGCATCGATTTGGATTTCTCGAGGAGAGCTCCAATTATCTTTTGCTTCTAGTCGCACTTTGTACATGCGCTTGTTTGGGCGTAACTCTATGCGGTTAATATCAGTCATTTGTCGAGCTTCGGGAAGTCGTAGCGCAAGAATAATGTTAACGACTTTTGATGCGGAAATCACCGCGTTGATTTCGCCTGCGACCCCGCTTTTGTTACTTGGCTGAAGATATTCGAGGTGTGATTTAAATGCGATAAAACCGCCGCTAATTGAAATAGTGACTGCAAATAGGACCAAGAGAATTCCCGACCATTTATGTATTTTGCGAGAAAATTTTGCAAATTTTAGTGACGCAGCAGTTTTTTTTTGCACACGATAGTCTTGAGCGACATCATAATTTTGAGCGGGAGGAAGCATGCTTTTGTTTGTGGTATATAAAAGTAACCGACTTCGAGTTGGCGGTTTCAGTATTGTGGTTTTGACTCAATGCATTCAACCATTGCTACGTCAAATTAAATTTAATTTACCACATCAGACTCATCGATACTTTAAAAGTTCCTGTGACTGAGTGCCAAAGGATATCAGGCCTATTTTTGAGAATACCTTACGGTTTGGCAAATCTTTTTCAATACCGAATGCTGACTTGAGTATTTTTGCTTTGGCGTTATCTTTTGCCAGCGCGCTAAGATGCGGTCAAATGCTTGACGGCATCTTAGCGGCCGCTATTTACATCCAGAAAGATTCTTGTTGTTGAATACCGATTAAATTTGCAGTGCTAGTAACCGACGGCTCTTCCGGTGGGTTTGATTGATTCGGAAGAGAGATACCAACCTCTGTTACAGGCATCCAAGAAATGGGGAGGTTGTTGCCGTAGAGGTCGGCAATGCCGGTACCACTAGTTTTTAAGTTCAAATTCAACACCCCAGCCCCAACGATTTGGTCGAAATACACCCGATACGCATTGCCAGTTAAGGCGGTGACCGAGCTTAGGTGGGCTGTCGTGCCATCAGTCGATGTCAGGAAGAAATCATCGATGCTGACACCAGTGACGCTTTCATTGAATTTCACGATATAGCTGCCAGTCGTGATGGTTGGGCGTGGTGAACGCAGGGTTTCAATGGAAGTAATGCTCGGTCCGATATCATCATCAAGGTTGATCGTGAGCTGTTTGAAGTAGCTTAAACCATTCGCATCGGTTGCTTGCACTGTCACAAAATAAGCTCTTTCAGTCATCGCAGCGGGGTTCAGCACTTTCAAAGCATTACCAACCACAGCGAATTTCGTATTATCGTTGGAGGCGTTCGCCGCACCCAACGTGAACGTATGGGTATCACCGATATTACGGTCAGTTGCTGAGAGCAAGCCAACGATGGCGTTAGCACCTTCCGATTGAGATACATTGGCATCGGAAATCAAGATGTCAGTTGGCGCAGAATTGACATTGCTGATGGTGAGCGTGGTATTGGCATCGACAGCGACTGCCAAATACTGATCTTTGACTTCGATCGTGAAGGTAGCAACATCGCTCGTGCCCACCGACAAACGTGTCGGATTAGGCTCGAACACCAAGGCACGAATAGCCGCTTGTATCACAGTCGGCGAAGCCGGCGTGTGTTGATAAGTGCTACCGCCATCAACGGTGACGAAACCGCTTAGTGCCAGTGAATTGGCGGTAAAGCTACCTTTGATCGAATTGTCCAAGCCAATCGACGCCATCACCAGCGCGCCAATATCAGGATCAGTCACGGTAACGCTACTAAATGGCAAGATACGATTAGAGTCTGTTGTACTCAAGCTCGGTGTGATACCACCCAAGCTTGGAGCGATGTTGACGGTATTGATCGTAAAATTCGGCGAATTGACCACCGCTACACCAGGATTGCCTACCGCATCAATCACACCGGCTGTATTTAAGCTAATGAGGTTGCTGGTGTCCAATAAGCCAAATGGCGGCGTGTAAGTGGCAGTCCAAGTCAAACCACCATCACTAGAACTCACAGGCGAGAGCGTGCCCATCGGTGCGGTGACAGGTAAAGTCAAATCGGCATTCGTAAAACCTGTGACTGGCTCGGTAAAGGTGAAAGTGACTAGCGCCGTATCGATTACGCCAAGATCGATGTCAGACATGGTGATCGTAGCGGTTGGGCGCATGGTATCAATGGCGTAATTGAGGCTGGTTGAAGTACCTGTGCCGGTATTGCTATTCAGATCGGTATAGCCAGTGTTAGCGAGAGTGATGGTATTGGTGGCATTGTTGATATTCGTGTTGGGTGTCAGTGTTGCGGTCCAAGTGATGCCCCCATCGCTGCTAATCAGGTTGGAAAGAACGCCATTCGGGACAGTGAAGTCTGCTGTCGTTAGGCCAGTGACCGCTTCGGAAAACGCCAATGACATGACGGCTGTCTCGCCGATGGTAAGCAGGTTGTCAGAGAAGCTGATATTGCCAAAAACAGTCGGGCGCAGTGTGTCGATTGCATAATTGCCCGAAGTCGCCGTGCCTGTTCCTGCATTGCCAGTTAGATCGTTAATACCAGTGTAGTTGAGCGTCAAGTTATTGATCGTATCCGTGATACCGGCACTTGGGGTCAAGCTGGCGGTCCAAGTTAGGCCACCGTTAGCCGTGCTTAATGATGACACGCTAGCGTTCTCTGCGGTCACATCAGCGGTCGTGAAGTTCATCACTGCCTCAGTAAACGTGAAGGTGACAGTCGCCGTATCACCGACTCTTAACGCGGTGTCAGAAATTGTGATTGCGCTCGCCAATACTGGTCTGACCGTATCAACCGCATAGTTCGGGGAAGTGGTCGTTCCAGCACCTGTATTGCCAGCCAAATCGGTGATGCCAGTGTAGTCCAGCGTCAGTACATTTGTTGTGCTGGTGGTGGCGACATTCGGTGTGAGTGTTGCACTCCACGTAATCCCACCATCGGCTGTGCTTAATCCCGATAGCACGCCATTCGGCGTACTCAGATCAGCGGTTGTAAAACCTGTCACTGCTTCATTGAACGTAAAGCTTACGGTCGAGGTTTCGCTTATCGCCAAAATGGTATCGCTGAACGTTATGGCGGAGGCGAGGAGAGGACGCTGCGTGTCTACAGCGTAATTAGGACTAGAATAGGAACCGAGACCTGCATTTCCACGCAGGTCAGTAATGGTCGTCAGATCCAAGCTCACCACATTGGAGGCGTCGGTCACATCCGCACTTGGTGTTAAGGTCGCAGTCCAAGTGATACCGCCGTCTCCACTGATCAGATTCGAGATCGAGCCATTAGGTATCGACAGATCGGCACTGGTCAGATTGGTGACTGCTTCGGTAAAGGCGAAACTAACGGTCGAGGTATCACCGATTTTTAAGGCATTATCTGAGACCGTGACAGAGCCAACTAAGGCAGGGCGTGCGGTATCGATGACGAAGCTACCGAAGTTACCGATACCGACGCCGACATTGCCTGCGGTATCGGTCACGTTGGCATAGTTGACATGGACAAAGCTTGCTAAGTTGGTGGTAGAGGCATTGGGTGTGACTGTGAAATTCCATGTGGTGCCGCCATCCGGTGTTGAGAGGGCAGAAGGAACCGCGTTGTCGACGGTGATATCACCAATGGTCAATCCTGATACTGCTTCAGTGAAATTGAGACTGAGGATGGCGGTCTCACCTACTGTTAAACTTGCGTCAGTGAGGGCGATGTCAATGACACTCGGACGAAGCGTATCAATCGCATAGTTAGAACTCGTGCTGGTACCGGTACCAGCATTTCCGGCTAAATCGGTCAAGCCAGCTAAAGCGACGCTGATTACATTGCTGCTGTCTTCGATATCCGCACTAGGCGTGAAAGTCGCTGTCCAAGTCGTACCGCCGTCACCAGATGACACGGGGCCTAAAGCGCCGTTAGGGAAGGTAACATCCGCATTTGTGAAATTCGTCACGGCTTCCGAGAAGGTGAAAGTCACGGTCGCGGTGTCCCCGATTTTTAAAGCGGTGTCACTGACGCCGATGGAGACGGTCGGGCGTAACGTCTCGATGAGGTAATTGTTTGAATCAGTGCTTCCACTACCTGCGTTGCCTGCCAGATCCGTGATCCCAGAATTATTGAGTGTAATTTTGTTGACGGCGTCTTGCAGATCGACTGTCGGCGTTAAGTTTGCCGTCCATGTAATGCCACCGTCACTAGATGACACGGCACTTAAACTGCCATTGTCAATGCTCAGATCGGTGTTACTGAAATCTGTGACTGCTTCGTTAAAGGTGATCGTGACTAAAGACGTTTCACCGGCAAGTAAAGTGGTGTCGGCGACGACAATGGTGGCGGTTGGTTGTGCGGTATCGATTGCATAATTATTCGAAGTCGAGGAACCAGTGCCAGTATTGCCAACGGCGTTAGCGTAACCAGCATTGGTGACGGTGATGACATTTGATGAGTCATTCACACTTGCATCTGGTGTTAATGTCGCGGTCCAAGTGATACCGCCATCGCTAGTGCTAACTGGCGACAAAGTCCCGTTGGCAATCGTTAAATCGGCATTCGTAAAACCAGTGACCGCTTCAGAGAAAGTAAAGGTCACCGTGGAGGTTTCGCCGATTTTCAAAGCTGTATCGGTCACTGCCACAGTGACCGTTGGACGTACGGTTTGCACCGCATAATTATTCGAATCGGTGGTTCCTGTGCCAGCATTCCCAGCGAGGTCATTGAGTGTGGTGTTGTCGAGCGTGATCAGGTTACTTGCATCGGCAATAGCTGTGCTCGGCGTGAGAGTAGCGGTCCAAGTGATACCGCCATCACCGCTAGCAACCGCAGATAACGAACCATTGGCGATGGTGAGATCGGCGTTGCTGAAGTTGCTGACAGCTTCGTTAAAAGTGATTGTGACTAATGACGTTTCACCCGCTAAGAGCGTGGTGTCGGTAACCACGACGGTGGCATTTGGTCGTACCGTGTCAATGCTGTAATTATTGGAATCGGTGGTGCCTGTTCCTGGATTGCCATCCGCGACGCTGGTATATCCACTATTGGTAATGGTTATGACATTGCTGGTATCGGCAACACTCACATTTGGCGTAAAGGTCGCGGTCCAAGTGACACCACCATTACTAGTACTAACTGGCGTTAAGCTGCCATTGACGATGCTTAAATCGGCATTGCTAAAACCAGTAACCGCTTCTGAGAACGTAAAAGTAACGAGCGAGGTGTCACCGATGATGAGTGAGGTATCGCTAAATGTCGCGGTGACAGTCGGGCCAGCTGTCGCGACCACATAGTTGGCCGAGCTGCTATCGCCATTACCAGCATTGCCGGCAGTATCGTTCACACCGACCTTATTCACTGTGATCACGTTTGTTGCATCATCGAGTAAAGGTGTAGGGGTAAAAGTGGCCGTAAAAGTAATATTGTCGGAAGTCGACAAGGCGCCTAAAGTGCCACCACCAATCACAGTAATATCACCGCTGGTAAAGCCCGTGACCGCTTCTGTGAATGTGAAGGTGACCGTGGTGGTTTCACCGGTCGTTAGATTGCTATCCGCTAGCGTGATGGCAACATCCGGGCGTTGCGTATCGATTGCGAAATTGCCCGAATTGGTGCTGCCAACACCGGCGTTGGCGGCGGCATCGGTGACGCCTGCCATATTGACGGTGAAAAGATTGCTGGCATCTTGTATTCCAGCAGTTGGGGTAAATGTCGCCGTGTAAGTGACACCACCATCGCTACTGCTCACGGCGCTTATGGTTCCATTCGGAATGCTAGTGATGTCGGTATTGGTAAAACCAGTGACCGCTTCTGAGAAAGTAAATGTGACAGTTGGCGTCTCGCCCAAAATAACGGAGGAATCGGCAATGGCGATTGACACTGTCGGTGGCGTTACATCGGGAGCTAATAAGACTCGGCCTTCGATACCGTAGTTATTCGGACCATCGGAAGACGCATCGGTCCAGACGGTGGCAAACGCATCGGCGGCGAGTGCTGTCACTTTCGGATTGAATTGGTTGCCCGCACTAAATTCATTGATCTGGAATTCAGTCGCATCAACAGCGGTGCCTGTCGAGGTAAAGCGGCGACCAAAAATACCGCCACCATCATTGTCATCGTTTGGTGAAGTCCATGTGATCACGAATCCGCCACCTGACAAAGCATCGATACTGGTGCCAGACTTATCGATACCTGCACCGCCGTTGACATTCGCTTGGGTTACAGCACCTTGGGCTGCACCTGCGTTGTCGAAGCGTTGGAAAAAGATGTTTTTACCGGTGGTTGGACTTTCCCATGTAACGACAAAGCCGCCGCCAGTCAGGCCAGTGACTTGTGGATTCCATGCATTATCGTTGTTATCTAAGATGATTACAGTCGACGGCGCGGTACTCACGACCGCTTTGAGTGCGCCTATCGTATAGTCATACCAAGTGACGACGTAGGCACCATTTGATAATGCTGTAATGTTAGAGTAGTCATGGCTTTCGCCCGTCGCCGTGATGGTAAGTTCCACCCCGTTCTTGGAACCGTCGGCTGCATTGAATTTTTGCGCGTGCACTTCACTGCTGGTGTAGCCTGCGTTGTAGGTAGTCCACGAAATGATGAAAGAACCATCACTCAAGGTGCTGATGGACGGCGTGAATTGATCATTTGCTGTGGCCGTATTGGCGATCAATTCGCTGCCGACCGTGCCGTTTGCAGCTACCAAGCGATAAGCGATGTCAAAACCAGTTTCCGTATTGTAGGCCACGGCGAAGCGACCATTATCGAGGGCGGTGACGACAGGAAAATTTTCGTCAACGTCATTGTTTAAGGTCGTGATGGCGAATTCACTTCCTTGCGGTGTTCCAGTTGCGTCATAGATACGGGCGTAAATACCATTCTTGCCCAAAGTCTCGGTACCTTGACCATCCGATTGCCAAACCACCACAAAATTGCCATTGCTCAAGGTGGTCACACTAGAATAGTCTTGCGAGTTGGTGGCCGCGGTGCTGATATTCAGATCGGAACCAAAATTGGCGAGATCTTGGGTTTGACCAGAAACAATATTGAAATTGAAGGTCTGGGGAACGCCTTGACCACCAATCGGATTGCCGCTACCGTCGGTTTGTAAACCATCATAGTAACGTAGGGTCACACTGACCGGTGTGCCTGCCGCAGGCATCGTCCCGCTGCCAATTGTTAAGTTAGCTGTATTGCCCAATGCGGTATTTGATGTGATCGAAAACAGATTGGCATTGGTTTGACTGTCGATGGCCCAATAGCCGCCTGTAGTGCTGCCTGTATCGACGGGAGTCAAGGTCGAGATCGCAGCGCCTTGCGCGAACGTGCTTAGAATGTTGGTACTGGAAATCGTTAAGTTTTGTGTGATATTCGTTGGTGCTAGATCGGGAATAATTTGCACGCTATCCGTCACCACGGTTGTTTCGCCTGAGGTTAACCAGCCTATCGCCACTGTGTCGGCCGTGGATGAGTTGCCAGGGAGTAAATCGAGGAATCGCCACACGGTATTCGCATTGTTGACACGTGCTGTCTGATAGTCGTATTGAAGTGCTGCCGCGCTTGCGGTGTAGTTAGTCCATGCGCCACCACTCACACTGTATTGGAAAATGCCGCGGGTGAGTATCCAGTCTGTTGTGGGGGCACTAAAGTCAATATTGGAAAATCCGATACTGGTGATCGGGGCACTTTGATTGAGATCGGACCACACTTTTCCAACGCCGAAGGTCCAGGTGTTACTAGTGCCGCCTGGACGAACATAAATATTCTTGATGCCACTGCCACCATTAAAGGTCGATGGCGTTGCCAACAAATCCGCATAATTGGAGAAGTCATACTGCGGAGCATTAATGATGCCTGTTTGGTACTCCAAAGCCCAATCACCACCGAGTCGTGTCGGGCCAGTGGAATTGGTCGAGGCGGCAATATCGGCTTGGGTTGCTAGCGCTAGTGCATCGATCAGCGCGGCACCATCGGAGTCTTTGGCAATATTGCAGCCATATAACAAAATATCCGCATCAGCAGTCAATGCCGCGCCGATTGCTTTGAGCGCTGGATTCTGTTCGGCTAGATTTTGGGCAGTTAATTTCAAAGACCCTAAGCCAATCGAGGCAGCAGTGCTATGCGACAAAATATGGATCGCTTGTACGTCGGTCTGACCTTCCAGGGCAAGAGCGATTTGGCGCAAGCCATTTTGATTTGAATTCAGAAAGGCAATTTTTGCATCGGCAGGGATATTGCTCAATAGGCTTTGCCAATCTGGCAGATTGGTGTCGACAAATACGTAAGTCTTTGCAGCCGTTGGTGCTGGCGCTGTGATGGAGGCAATTTCTTGATCAACTGTGTTGTCGCCATTGATCGATAGTGCGAGTTGGTAAAGGCTGAATTTCATTATGTTGATCCTGTCTCTAAAAGTTAATCTCGTCCTGCCGCCAAAATTGAGGCCAAGTTGATCATGAAAGCAATCGATGTGTTGTTGGTCTTTATGCTGACCAGGCAAACTACAGAAAAATGTTTGAGGGGGACTTCAAAAGTCACTTTTTGATAAGACTAAATCACACAAAATTAGTTCGGTCAAGTAAAAAAACACGATCAAAAAAAGATGTAAAAACATATTTTTTTGATCGTGTTTTTTGTTGTGTTGAGTTTTTGTAAAACTCCCATGGGCCGGAGGTATCCGGCACATGGGAAATTCACTTACATTACCAAGAAATCTTGAAAATGTTGGATACCAATTAAGGACGCATTGCTCGTTGCGGTTTCATTTGCTGCGATATTGCTGATGCTAATGGACGGGCTCTGCTGTTCAGCGAACTTCGACATCGACGGTAAGCTGTTGCCAAACAAATCAGCGATACCAGTGCCATTTGTTTTTAAGTTCAAATTCAAACTACCAGTCCCAACAATCTGATCGATATACACGCGGTAGGCGTTACCAGTCAGTGCCGTGATTGAACTCAAATGCGCCGTGGTCCCATTGCTCGATGTGAGGAAGAAATCATCAATGCTGACACCGGTCACGTTCTCATTAAACTTGACGATATAGCTGCCAGTTGTAATGGTTGGGCGTGGTGAACGCAGGGTTTCAATCGAGGTGATGTAAGGCGCAATATCATCATCCAAGCTGATCGTGAGTTGTTTGAAAAAACTCAAACCACTGGTATCCGTTGCTTGTACCGTGACGTAATAGTCTTTTTCTGTCATTGAGGCAGGATTGATGACTTTCAAGCTGTTGCCAACAATGGTGAACTTCGCATTGTCGTTAGACGCGTTGACAGCACCTAAGCTGAAGACATGGGAATCTCCAAGATTACTGTCAACTGCAGAAAGCAAGCCCACAGTCGCATTCGCACCGTCTGATTGTGAAACTGACGAATCCGATATCAAAATATTGCTTGGTGCTACATTGACCGCGCTGGTGATAATTGATGTTGTGTTGTTGCTTGCGGTTCCCAAATGTTCATCCCGAACCACGATATTGAAGACGGTGGTTTCCGTCGTATTCACTGCCAAACGCGTTGGGTTTGGTTCGAAAACTAAAGCGCGAATGGCAGCTTGCATCGCGGCGGGCGTGACGGCATCATGTAGATAACTTAAGCCGCCATTGTTGGTGTAGAAACCGCTCAGTGCTAATGAGTTTGGTGTGAAACTTCCCTTAGCCGCATCATCGAGTGAGATTGTCGCTGTCTCCATCGCGCCTGGGTCTGGATCGCTGACAGTGATGTTGGCAAACGGCAAAATACGAGCCAAGTTGCTAGTGACTTGTGCAGCAACAGCGCCACCGATACTTGGTACGGTATTGACCGTGTCAATGATGAAATTCGCTGAACTGTTGATACCTAAGCCAACATTCCCCGCTAGATCACTGACACCCGCAGTATCAACACTGATTAGATTACTCCCATCAAAGATGCCAAATGGTGGCGTGAATGTTGCAGTCCATGTTTTACCGCCATCGTTTGAGACGACAGGACTTAGAGAACCAAGCGGTGATGTCACGGGTAAGCTGATGTCGGCGTTAGTGAAACCAGAGACCGGCTCGTTGAACGTGATGGTGACGACTGCAGTGTCACTCAAACCTAAATTGCTATCCGATAACGTAATCGTTGCACTTGGACGCAATGTGTCAATCGCTAAGGTCGGGCTAATCGACGTGCCACTTCCGACATTGCCAGCCAAGTCATTAAAGCCAGCATGATTGAGTGTGATGGTGTTGCTGGCGGCATTCACGTTCGCATTCGGGGTCAATGTTGCGGTCCAGATGGTGCCGCCATTGCTGGATATAAAGTTGTTGAGGCTACCATTGCTGACGGTGAAATCACTCGCGTCCAGATTGACGACCGCTTCGGTGAAGCTGATTGTCATCGTCGACGTTTCACCAATTTTCAGCGCGGAATCTGAAAAACTCATGTTGGAGGAAACACCTGGACGGACAGTATCAATGCTGTAGTTCCCGCTCGTTGCACCTCCTACACCTGCGTTGCCAGCCAAGTCGTTGATGGTGGCAAGGTTGAGTGTGAGGTTGTTGAGGCTATCGGTGATACTTGCTAGGGCGGTTAAATTGGCAGTCCATGTGATACCACCGTCAGAACTAACTGGGTTAGACAGTGTTGCATTTTCTGTTGTGACATCCGCCGATGTGAAATTGGTGACTGCCTCACTAAACACAAAACCAACAACAGCAGTGTCACCAATTTTTAAAGCCGTATCCGAAATTGTCATGCCACTAGCCAATGTCGGCTGGACAGTATCGACCGCATAGCTGGGTGAAGTCGCTGTACCAGTGCCGGTATTCCCCGCCAGATCTGTGATGCCGGAGTAATCGAGCGTGAGTGCATTGCTTGTGCTGGTGGTGCTCGCGTTCGGCGTCAATGTCGCGCTCCAGGTGATGCCGCTGTCGCTCGTGCTTAAGTTAGATAAGACGCCATTTGGACTTGCAATGTCTGCAATCGTGAAACCGGTAATCGCTTCATTGAAAATGAAGCTAACAGTCGCACTATCGCCAATTTTGAGTGCATTGTCGGAGACCGTGATAGCTGACGCCAAAACAGGACGGACGGTGTCGACTTGATAGTTCGCACTGTTTGCTGTGCCACTGCCCGCATTGCCGGCCAAATCCGCGATGCCAGCCATGTTTAAGCTAATAATATTGACGCTATCGGTGATGCTATTTGTTGGTGTTAAGGTCGCAGTCCAGATCGAGCCGCCATTGGACGTTGTTAAGTTGCTGATGGTGCCATTTTCAACGGTGAGATCATCCGTGGTCAATCCTGAGATTGCCTCGGAAAAAGTGAAGGTGACGGTCGAGGTGTCACCAATTTTTAAGGCGCTGTCAGAGATCGCAATCGGGACAGCCAATGTCGGTGCGATGCGATCGACCGTGATCACCGTGCCGCTGGTGTAGCCTGTGCTAATAGTGTTGCCAAAGGTGTCAGTGATTGCTGTGCCTGAAGACTTAAGATCGAGGCGCAGACTGCCGTCACCAGCGATCGTATCAACCGTCACAGTGTAAACATTTCCACTACCAGAAATTGACGCGACATTGGCTGTTGCGGTGTTGGTGCCACTAACCACAAAATCGCCAATGTCAACACCGGTGACACTTTCACTAAAAGTCACTGTGTAAGAACTTGACGCCCCGTTAGTCGTTGCCGCGCCCGCAGGCACAATGCTACTGACAATTGGCGCAACACGATCGACAGTATAAGCTTGGCCGGCTGTGTAGCCTGACGCAATCGCATTGGTGACGCCGTCGATAATCCCTGTGGCAGAGCTGTTCAAATCTAAACGCAATGTGCCTGCGCCAGTCACACCATTGACAGTGACTGTGTAAGTGCTACCACTGCCAGTAACGGCAGACACCGTGCCATTCGCACTACCGGTTTTACTCAACACAAAATCACTGGTATCGAGACTACTAATACTCTCGCTGAACACAACATCAAACGTGAGGCTGCTGGCGTTGGTATTGTCGCTCTGCGCACGCGTGATGGTATTGACGACAGGCGCTGTACGGTCGAAAGTATAAATTTGACCAGCGGTAAATCCGCCTGCAATCGGATTGCCGAGCGCATCGACGATGCCAGTCCCACTACCTTTCAAATCAAGGCGCAGGGTACCTTCACCCGCCAAACCATTGACGGTCACGGTGTAGCTTGTGCCACTACCCGAAACCGCGGCGATATTGCCGGTGATGTTGTCAGTCGGTGTCAAACTAAAGTCAGACGTGCCTACTCCACTGACGCTTTCAGCGAAGGTGACGGTGAAATTAACGCTAGTGGCATTGCTTGGCGTGCTGCCAGTACGCACAATACTGCTGACACTAGGAGCTAAAGTATCGCCAGTTAGTGTCGGATTGATGGTGCTAGCAAGATTTGGCTCCGCAGTGTTATTGGTAAACATATTGGCGGCGATACTGACACTGCCAGAGACGCTTTGTGTTGCTGCGGTTGGCGTAAACGTGGCTGTGTATATTTTGTCGTTGCCGCCGTCGACTGTCAGATTGCTGATGCTACCACCGCTGACGCTGATATCGCTTTCGGTAAAACCTATCGGAGTTTGACTGAACGTGAATGTGATGCTAGCGGTATCTCCGGCTTTAAGCGGACCAGCATTCGAACTGATAGCGACGGTCGGATTGGTGAGGACGCTCAGCGTCACACTAGCCGCGGTCGAGCTGTCGGTGCCGTCGTTGACGATGACATTTACTACGCGGTCACCTTGGACGCCAGTCGCATCGAAGTTTAGATTCTGTAACAACGTTGAAACGCGTGCTGGTGTCGCCTGCGCATTGAAGTTGACGATCAGGTTGTCGCTGCCAGCGCCTGTTCCGCCGTTGGCGATGGTGCCGATGACTTGGCCATCAATCGTAATGGAACTGCCAGCGAGCATATTGTTAGATAGGGTCACACCAGAACCTGTGCGTATCGCCAATACGTCACCGCTTTGTCGCCCAGATCCAAAAGAGACTCTTAGGCTACCAAGGTTGAAGTTAGCGGTATCGGCATCCGTCACGCTGGCCGCTGTGCCGATGTCGATTAAGACGGCTGATGAAATCGCTGGAATCGATTGGTTGTCTGCAGCAGATAAGCCAGTAATCATCGGGAGATCATTGACCGATGTGGCCGTCACAACTGTTGCCGTGTTAGCACGACCATCACGGGCGCCATCACTTGGCGTGATGGTGAATCTGGTTTGTACTGTATTGGTGAGTGGTACTTGATTTGCTGTTGGAACAAAAACCAAAGCACGTAGTTCGCTATTTAATGTGTCGAGCGAAGCGGTAGTTGTCTCCAGAACATAATTGCCCGGAACGCCGCTCAATCCGCTGCCAGTGAAGCTACCATTGGCAGCGTCGTAAGTAATCATAACTTTACCAACAACAGAATCGATATCGGAGATTGTCAGATTGGCGAACGGTGTGATTGTGGCATTGTCATTGACTGTACCAGTGTCAGTGAAGTCGCCGTTGAGTGTAGGTGGATAGTCGGCGGGTACCGTGAAGGTATTGTAAGAAACGACCGACACTGCGCCACTTGTGACTAAGCCAGTGGCATTGGTTACGGCGTTAGTGATCCAGCCACTCGTGACTTGGCCATTGAATGCGACTTCCGGTGTATTGGCAATTTTGCTGGCATCGGCGATCACTTGACTCGTTGAGCCTGCGGCAGGATTAAAGCCATCGATCACATAACCGAGTTTAGCGGTGTCAGTCGCACCGCCAACCGCCAGATAGTCACCAGACAAAGACAGTTGAACCGAATTTAAATTGGCTACAGAGATGACGTTCGGGATCGGGGTATTGAAACTGCCATCGGTGTTCAACACTTGTGTCCAATAACTGCTACTGGTATTGCCGACGCCTGACACCACATCATTGCCGAATAAATCAAAACCGCCTCCGAACATTGGCGCGATCACCGCGGCGGTTTGGTAGTAAGCAGTATCAAATATGCCGACTTTGGTGTTCGCCGGGTTCCATAAAATGACTTGACTGTGCGTGAACACATCATTCGCGCTGATGGGTACCGCGATATTGCCGAAAGAATCGATGGCGGCATTTTGCACCACAGGGATCGTGGTCGCGAATGTCTCCGAAATGGTCGCACCACTCGCAACACCTGACGCATTGTAGCGCTGATAACTGACGGTTACCGCGTTGCTATTGAGGGCAGTATCATTCACGGTCCAGAGTAGGACAAATCCACCATCGCTGCTGGCTAAAACTTTAGCGGATGGATTGATGGAACTCGTGTAAGTCGCCGGTGCCGTGATGGATAGCGACGTACCTGTGTTGTTATACATCTGTACGCCATAGCCATCATCGGAATAGGACGAGACAACAAAACCACCATTTTTTAGCGCAACAATAGAAGCCGCGTCCTTGGTTTGGACACTATTGCCATTATTGGTGACGCCAGCATTATTGTTGATGACGTTGGCGACTGTGCCGGACAGACTGATTTCGGACAGCGTGCCTGCGCTAGTGATTAAGGAAGCCTTCAGGTAGTCCAAATTAGCTGTGCCAAAATAATCGGCATGATTATTGGCCTGCAGAACGACACGCGTGCCATTACTTAATTCTGTGGCTCCCAAGATCGCCATGGGAACGACACCAGCCGGGCTGTTAATGTAGTCATTGCCTGTCGCAATCGCGATCTCTTCGCTCGCTGTAACGAGCCCAGCGAACACTTGTTCATATTGGCTCAATTGTGAGGCGATCGATTGCAGTGCTTCGTTCATGCCAGAGTGATGGCTGATGAACTGACCGTCTTGATTGGCAACGGCTTCCAAAGTCCAATCGCCTCCTAAGGCAATCGCGCCCGTGGTATTTGACGATGCCGCGACAGTGACACCGCTCAGGCTTGCCAATTGACTGATGAAAGCTAGTCCAATTTCACCTTGCGCCAGATCGCAACCATAGACCAACATCATGCCATCTTCAACCAAAGCACTGCCGATTCGCTGCAAGTTGGATTGTGCTTGTGCCGTCGTGATCGTACTTGCGTTCAGATAACTAGACCCCAATTGCAGACTGCCGGGACTGGCATGTGAAAACAAATGCAGTGCTGAGATCTCAGGAAATTGTCCGACGGCGGCAGCGATCGCTGCTAGACCGTCAGTACGCCCATCAATCAACACCACTTGCATGGTGAGTGAAAGCGCTGCGACAATTTGTTCATAGCCTTGTAGGCGAGTGTCAATGACAGCGATTTGCACGCCAATTGTCGAAGATGTTTCTGGTGTCGCGTAAGAGTCTAGTTTCATTTTCTAACCATGATGAGAGCACTACAATGTTTTGATCGGACGGCGAGCTGGCAGCCGTGTGAATCCGTGATCAGCTTATTTCAGAGGGCGTTTCGTTGCGACTTTCATGTGCATACCACCGAAAGCACTATTTCCAGGTAAGGAAAATAGATGCAAGTCGCCATCCACCACGCCAGTACCAGAGGCATTTTTTTCAATCCGGCGTTCTAGCTCGACTGTATTGGTCGCGGTGCTGATGCTAATGTTGTATTGAACATTGCTGAGGTCGAGTTCCTGAGGGTTTTGGATAATTTTCGTCAGGCTAAACCCCACAAAATTACTCGGCGTTGTATTGTTTGTGTCGCCAAATGCAAACACATATTGAATATCTTTGCTGCCGGTAAACCGGATAGAACAATCTTGACCCGAGATATTCACTGGATACACCACGCCCGCCGTCAAAGGCGCACCCGCACCTGGCAAAAAGGCGGGATCAAGGACGCCGTCATAGGTACCTTGCATCGCACTAAATAGGTCTTTGACTGTGCCACTGCAGACAAAACCTGGCGTCGATTGCACAGCTGTTGTACTTGAGCCAGATGAGCTACTGCCGCCACATGCACTGAGTGCCAAAAGCGCCAAAGGTGCTAAGTGCAGCACTGAAACTTTAAAATTAAAACGAGCCATACTTACGCACCATTCTTAAAAATATCGAAACTGAAGCGATCTAGGGATCGCATCAAACGGATAAGGTCACAGTTGCCGTTAATTACGTGAAGGGAAAATACCTAGCATCGCAATGGCAAAGTTCAACGTTAAATACGGTTGTATATTGTTATGCGGTTGGTTACCGCCGGTCGGCAGTGCTGTACTTGCGTGCATGGTACCGGTTGCTCCACTCATTGGCGCATACAAAGGAGCGCCTTTTGCGCCAACTGCTAGCGTAGTGTTATTCGCTGGATTGCTTGCCGTACCAGGGCCGTTGATGGCGGCCATAGAGTGAGTGTGATTTGGCATTTGGTTTGCGGTTAAGGTCACGGTTTCTGTTCCGCCTGTTTGTCCCAGAGCGTAGTCAGACAGACCCGGTCCCTGACCCGCGTGCATCACTGCCCGGCCTTGTAAATTTGGTAAAGCAAAGGTCGTTTGGCCGTTGCCTCCATAGGTGGTGCCAAGAAGGGAAAAAAGCGCAGTGTTTTGTGCTATTGAGGTTATTTGTCCGTGGCAATATGCCCAACCACGTGGGGCAAAGTTAAAGGCAAATGCACGGATTTCTGCAATAAAAGGTTCTGACATGATTGGGCCTTAATTTCGACTCGGGAAAATTCCCTCTAAGCAAATAATGAAGTTGATTGCCAAGTAGGGCATGAGATTGTCGTGCGCTTGACTTCCGCCCGCAGCCGTCATCACCGCATTGTTCATAGCAACTGTTGGTCCGCCTGTTGCGTAAGCCTTGATCGCACCGCCAGCAAAGCGGTTGCCGATCGGCGTGGTATGCGTGGCATTGCCGTTCGGGGCCGAAGCCGTTGCCGCTAAAGTACCAAAAGCATGGCTATGCGCGGGTAGCTGAGTCGAATTTAAGGTCACCATCTCCTGACCACCCTCCGAACCAAGCGGATAATTGGAATCCCTATGCAGGGGTATTCTTCCGCGCAGATCTGGCAGGGCGTACGTTGTCTGTCCATCACCCCCGTAGGTCGTGCCTATCAACGCGAATAAAGTAGTATATTCTGCAATGGAAAGTAGTTGGCCATTGCAAAACATCCAACTGCGCGGCGCAAAATTGCCAGCAAACATTCGGATCTCACCAATAAATGGGTCAGCCATTTTCTATACCTATTAGTTACGTGAAGGAAAAATGCCCTGCAGGGCAATGCAAATATTTAAAGCTAAATAAGGCTGCATGTTTTGATGCGCTAGCGAATTGCCGGCATTACTGGTAATGGGCGCGCCACTAGTCACCGCTTCATATACGCTGCCGGGTGTGCCATCCGAGAACATCGGGGTTGCTGATTGACCCACGCTAGCATTTGCTGGACTAATCAGGTTTGCGCGTTTGTTAGAGGCATTGACCAGATGTTGATGGCTTGGGATTTCGTTGGTGTTTAACGTGTGTGTTGCTGTACCACCCGCCTGAGCTAGTTGGTAAGTGCTGCCAGAGTTGCTCCCGAAATGAATTGGTGTGCGTCCCTGTAAATTTGGTAAGGCAAAAGTTGTCGTTCCATTGCCACCATAGTAAGTTCCCAATAAAGAAAATAGCGCGGTGTTCTGCTGAATCGACATGATTTGTCCATTGCAATGTGCCCAGTATTTCGGTGGGAAATCGAAACCAAAAATTCGGGTCTCTCCGATAAATGCTTCTGACATAGTATCTCCTTAAAATGCGGTCGAGCTGACCTTGTCAGCTAACTTGGTTTGGTTCGATGCCTGAGCAGGCTTCGTATTTGCACTTTGCCTGACGATGAAAATGTACACTTCACGATTCTCGACTTCATCGAAGCCTAGACGGGCATATAAACGGCGTGCCGGATTGTTATGTTCTACATGGGCACTCAGGCTAAGTTGTTTAGCGTCTGCTTCTGCGATTAATTGTTGTAGCAAAAAAGTGCCTATGCCACGATTGCAGTAGGCAGGCAAAATATTGATATCAATAATACGCATATCCTCAGCACCACGGTCGACATATAGACGGCCAATCACAGTAGAATCTAGCAACACACAATCGTACTGCGCTTGTCCATAGTAGGCTTGATAATGACTATGTTGGGCATCAAATTGTGAAGCCAAAAACTGCAACTTCTGCTCATCATTGAAAGGAAAAAAAGTCATTTCCTCTGCGCGTGATGCATAGTAAATTTCGCGTAACACAGGCATGTCCGTTTCAGCAATCGGACGCAGCGAAATCGAATTGAGAGTGTTCGTCATCGTTGATCTCAAAAGATTTAACCGAAAACCACTTCATAGCGCGACTTACCCGCCTCAGCTTGTCCTATCTTTGTCATCATGACTTTCATGCCGCCAATTTGAGGATGTCGTAGATCATAGATGTCAGCATGTAAATTTAAGTCTTGCGGTGCTACAAACACCAAACTAAAGGGCTCACTGCGAACATGGCTTGGACGTGCATCATCACGGACTACATACGATGTGGCTTTGAACAATTGCATACGCACTTGTTGCTTCCCTGCACCGACTGAAAATTGTTGTCCCAGCAAATGAGTGAAATCTTGCAAGCTAAATTCACGTAAGCATAGATGGTCAGTGTGACTGAAATCAGTGACGCAACTTGGCAACACCTCGTGCTCAAGTAGGGCTGTCGCTAAGGACGTAGACGCGGTCACTGAGGTGAGCGCTAGTGCACCGCCATACAAAAGAAAACTACGACGCGCCAGATTCTGCTTGTTTGGCATCTTAAGACTCCATTCTGTTCAAAAATTAATTGAATATGGCTTGATAGCACATATTCTTACTGACGTTGTCGGGGCCAATTGGGACGATAAATAAGTCAAATTGCCCGATTACCGGATGATCAAAACCATAGATTTGCTGCGGATAATAGTTCGCATTTTCGGCCTCGAAAATGAGCGAAAACTGTTCCTTCGGATGCGTCGGCGTACTTGCTGGACTCACACCTAAATCGGAGATGGATCTCAGCACTAAAGTTTCATGTAATTCATGGCTAACTTGTACTTGAAAACCGCTACCTAAGTTGTCAGAAAAGGCTTGATGTGTTGGTAATGTCATCGTAATTATCAAAGAAACAAATTGGCGCTAATCTTATTGTGAAAGTTGATTGCAGTCAAGTGTAACTATATGTTTTTAAAGGAAATTTCACTTTACATGTAAAGCCTTTTAGAAAAATGATTGAAAGGTAAATAGTTATATTTACTTTACATTCTCTATGGCAATAATTTAACGATATCTAGGTTTGTTGATGTTAATTGTGCTTCTTTTAAAGAGAGGTTTTTTATCTTTTCATGTGGCTCGGCAAATTTAAAAAACGAGCGGTCAATGACTGACCGCTCGCCTATTTCAGATAATGCAACATCACATCACGATAAAATCTTGGCCTTGCTGTACGCCAACGACCGAGACATGTGGGATCAGCTCAGCAGTTTGTGTGTCTGCCAGAGATATCGCTGAAATCGGCGCCAATGGAACAGCGCTTGGCAAACTATTTCCAAACAAATCACTAATGCCAGTGCCAGAGGTTTTCAAGTTCAGATTCAACACCCCAGTGCCAACGATTTGATCGAAATAAACGCGATACGCATTGCCAGTCAGTGCGGTGACGGAACTCAAATGCGCCGTGGTGCCAGCGCTAGACGTGAGGAAGAAGTCATCGATGCTCACCCCAGTGACGCTCTCGTTGAACTTCACAATATAGCTACCCGTTGTGATCGTTGGTCGTGGTGAACGTAAGGTCTCGATCGACGTGATGTATGGCGCAATATCATCGTCCAAACTCACAGTCAGTTTCTTGGTAAAGCTAAGACCATTCGCGTCTGTCACTTGCACCGCGACAAAGTAATCCTTTTCTGTCATCGAGGCAGGATTGATCACTTTCAAACTATTTCCAACCAGTGTGAACTTGGTGTTGTCGTTGAAGGCATTCGATGCCGCTAAGCTAAACGTATGCGTGTCGCCGATGTTTTTATCGACGGCTGACAGTGTACCGACAATCGCATTAGCGCCTTCCGACTGCGAAACAATCGCGTCAGACAATAAGATGTCGGTCGGTGCTGAATTCACATTGCTGATCGTGAGGGTGGTACTGCTATTGGATACCGAGTCCAAATACTGATCGCGGACCACAATGGTGAAGGTGGTGACATCACTTGTGCCGATTGATAAACGAGAGGGATTCGGTTCAAAAACCAGTGCGCGAATCGCTGCCTGCATCACAGTTGGTGAAGCAGCGTCATGCACATAAGTGATACCGCCATCATTGGTATAAAAGCCGCTTAAGGCCAATGAATTGGAGGTAAAACTACCTTTGACAGGATTGTCTATGCCAATAGTCGCCGTTTCCAGTGCGCCAATATCAGGATCGGTGACGGTAACGCTGGCAAACGGCACGATGCGCATGGAGTCGGTGGTGCTCAATCCCGGTGTGATCCCGCCCAAGCTTGGCGCGATATTTACGGTATTGATCGTAAAATTAGGGGAATTGATCAAACCTAAGCCGGGATTGCCCAAGCCATCGATGACGCCAGCGGTGTTTAAGGTAATCAAATTGCTGGTATCCAATAAACCGAATGGCGGCGTATAGGTCGCTGTCCAAGTCAATCCACCGTCACTTGAGCTAACCGGAGATAATGTGCCCATTGGCGCGGTCACAGGCAGAGTTAGATCATCGTTTGTGAAGCCAGTGACAGGCTCGCTAAAGGTAAAGGTCACCAAGGCAGTATCGGGTACACCAAGATCGATATCTGACATCGTGATCGTCGCGGTCGGTCTCAAGGTATCGATTGCATAATTGGCACTGATGGTGGTGCCAGTCCCGGTATTGCCAGCAACGTCGATATAGGCCGTGTTATCGAGAGTGATGGTATTGGTCGCATCATTGACACCGGCATTGGGCGTCAAGGTTGCGGTCCAAGTGATACCACCATCGCTGCTGGTGAGGTTAGAAAGCACGCCGTTTGGAACCGTGAAATCAGCGATCGTTAAGTCACTTACCGCTTCAGAGAAACTCAATGACATGGTCGCCGTGTCACCGATCGCTAACACGTTATCCGTAAAGCTCATATTGGTGACAACGGTAGGACGTACGGTTTCTAAGGTATAACTTTGGCTATACTCAGGACCTGAGTTCGCATAGGAATCAACGACACGTACTTTGAAATTGCTTGTGCCATTCGATAAAGTAGCTCCTGCCAGCGACCAAGTACTTTGGCCAACGGTGGCGCTTGCTGTTGTCCACGAACCGCCATTATTGGTCGATACTTCTACCGATTCGCCTAGGAGCAAATTGGCACTGAGCGTACCGGAGATCGTTTGCGCGGCTGTATTCGTAATGAAATCACTTGAGGACGTGCCTGCGTCAGCAGAGAAGCTTGACGCAGTGATGGATGTCGTTGGATTGACACCTGAGACAGTGATGAAATTGCCAAACAGATCAGCGATCACGACAGCGGTGGCAGCACCCGTATTCCAGTCTTCGAGCATACCGATATTATAAGTTGTTAAATCGGTGGAGGATGTACCATTCTTGTTGAACCTCAGTGCCAGTTGCGCCTTGTCGGCGACACTCATGGTCATGGTGAAGCTGGTGTTGGAGGTGATGTCGATGTTGGGGGTATTAGTCAGGGTGTAGTTGATAGCATCTTGCCCTAGGAAGCGAATCCTATTGGCGGTAATGTCATTGTTGGCGCCTGTCAGCGACAGGAAGTTATTGCCTGTGACGACCAGTACCCCAGTAGCGACGTTGTAAGTGGCAGATGAGACCGTTGGCGCCACTACGTTCGAAACAGTGACCCCATTGCCGGTCAGATCAGCAATGACGACAGCGGCATCAGCCCCGGTATTCCAGTCTTCGTTCGCGACCAGATTGTAAGTATTGACACTGGTGGAGCTGGTGCCATTCTTATTCATGATCAGATTCGCACCTAAACGATCGGCAGCACTCAATGTCAGCGTGAAGGAGGTGGTTGAATTGATCTCGACGTTGCTGGTGTTCGTGAGCGTATAGCTAGCACCGCCTTCACCTTGCAGGCTGAACTTATTGGCGACGATATCGTTGTTCGCACCGAATGCACCACGAAAGCCTGTTCCTGTGACGACCAGCGCACCGGTACTCGCGTTATAAACTGAAGAGGTGATGGTCGGAACAGGCACATTCGCCACTGTAATCGGCGAGGTCGCATCAGCGATATTGCCGCCAGTGATGACGCTATTCCAATCATCGGCAGCGGCGAGGTTGTAGCTAGTGCCGTTAGTCGAGGTCAAACCATTTTTTGTAAACAAGGCTTCCACTGCCGCTTGATCAGCACCAGCTAAGGTAATGGCAAAGCTGGTATCGGAAAGTACTTCGACATTACCCGTTGTCATCAAAGCACGAGTAGCACCACCTTCACCTGTGATAGTGAGGGCATCGACGGTGATGTCATTCGTCGCCCCCAGAGTACCGACCAAACCTGTGCCTGTGACGGTCAATACATGCGTGGTGAAATCGTAGGTTGCAGAGGTAATGCTTGGTGCGGTAACGTTAGAGACCGTGATGGCGTTGTCTGTGGTGTCGGCGCCAGATGCTCTGCTTGAATCCCAGTTGGCGGCAGCAGAAAGATTAAACGTCGCGGCACTGACTGCCGATGTGCCATTGTTATTGAGGATACCGTTAATGGCAAGTTTATCGGCTGCATTGAGCGTGACCGAGAATTCAGTCGCACTAGTTGCGGTAACACCAGCCGTTGTTAATGTATAAGATCCTCCCTCACCAGTGATCGATAGTTTGGAGACGTCGATGTTGTCGGCAGCAACGATATTGACAGCGGAGACAGTTAATACGCCAGTTGCTGCATTGTAAGTCGAACTAATGATGCTTGGTGCAGCGTTAGTGACAGTAATGCCATTGCCAGTCAAGTCCTGAATATTGCCACCAGTGACGACGCTATTCCAGTCATCGGCGACAGCAAGGTTATAGGTAGTACTGCTGCTAGCCGACGATGTACCATTTTTATTGAGCAAAGAATCTACAGCGGCGATATCGGCACCCGCTAAGGTGAACGTAAAGCTATTGTCTGAGGTGACTTCGACATTGCCAGTGGTAGATAAAGTATGTGTTGCACCGCCTTCGCCAGTGATGGTTAAAGCAGAAATCGTCACGTCATTGGTTGCACCGATAGTCTTCACTAGATTCGTACCAGTCACCACAAACACATGACTTGTGCCATTGTAAGTCGCTGAGGTAATCGTCGGTGCGGTGACATTCGATACTGTGATTGCGTTACCAGTTGTGTCGGCACCGGAGGCGGTGGTTTGATTCCAGTTGGTTGCAGCGGAAAGATTATAAGTCGTGGTGCTAACAGCGGAAGTTCCATTGTTATTGAGAATGCCGTTGATTGCGAGTTTGTCAGCTGCGTTGAGCGTGACGGAGAATGCAGTGGAGCTGCTAGCAGTCACTGGTGCAGTGGTTAAGGTATATGAACCTGCTTGACCAGTAATGGAAAGTTTAGACACATCAATCGTGTCACCGCTAACGATATTCACAGCGGAGACAGATAGAATTCCCGTTGCTGCATCATAGGTTGAGCTGAGGATACTTGGTGCAGCGTTAGCGACAGTAATGCCATTGCCAGTCAAGTCCTGAATATTGCCACCAGTGACGACGCTATTCCAGTTGTCTGCGACAGCGAGGTTGTAGTTGGTACTGCTACTAGCTGAAGACGTACCATTTTTATTGAGTAAAGAGTTCACAGCAACAATATCCGCACCCGCTATCGTAAAAGTGAAGCTCGTTGCAGACGTGACTTCAACATTGCCAGTTGTCGATAATGTGCGTGTTGCACCGCCTTCGCCAGTAATGGTTAGAGCAGAGATGGTAATGTCATTATTAGCACCAATCGTCTTCACCAGATTTTCACCTGTGATGACGAAGACACGGCTCGTGCCATCGTAGGTCGCTGAGGTAATCGTTGGTGCGGTGACGTTGGAGACAGTGATGCCGTTGCCCGTTAAATCAGCAGTGGTATTGACCGTCGTATTCCAACCTGCTGCTGCAGCTAAATTGAATGTCGCTGCATTAACGGAAGATGTACCGTCATTGTTGAGAATACCATTGATTGCGAGTTTGTCTGTCGCGTTAAGTGTGACAGAAAAAGCAGTTGCGCTACTTGCGTTAACTCCTGCACTAGTTAGGGTATAAGCTCCACCTTCGCCAGTAACAGACAGTTTAGAGACATCAATTGAATCGCCATTGACCATGTTCGCGCCAGTGACTGACAAAATCCCTGTACTGGCATCGTAACTGGCTGAAGTAATCGTTGGCGATACCACATTTGATACCGTAATTGTGTTGCCGCTAGCATCGGCAATATTGAGCGTTGAATCTGCACCGTTTGCCCAATTATCTGCAGCAGCTAAATTGTAAGTCGTACCGCCTGAGGATTGGGAGCCATTGTTGTTGAGTAGCGTGCGCAATCCTGCTTTGTCTGTCGATGATAGTACTAATGTGAAACTGCTATCAGAATTGATTTCGACATTTGCCGTATCAGTCAACGAATAGGTGCTGCCACCTTGACCAGTCAGCGTAAACGTATTGGCGATAATATCGTTGGTCGCGCCTGCACGATGAGTAAATCCCGAGCCAGTGACAACCAGTGTACCCGTGCCTGCATCATAAGTCGCTGAGGTGATGGCGGGAGGCGTGACTGTAGCAGTAATACCATCACCGATCGTGTCAGCAACGACAACTGCCGCATCCGCACCAGCCGCCCAATCTTCTGCAGCTGCCAAGTTATAAGTGGAACCACCGGTGGAGCTGGAACCGCTTTTATTGACGATTTGATTGAGGGCGGATTTGTCGGTTGCGCTTAGAACCAAGGTGAACGCCGTCCCGGAGGTGATCTCTACGTTTGCTGTGTTGGTCAACGTATAGGTCGAGCCACCTTCGCCAGTGATGGTGAATTTGTTGGCGATGATGTCGTCCGTTCCGCCATTATTCAGGTGAGTGAAACCCGTTCCAGTGACCACTAAATTACCCGTGCTGGCATTGTAAGTGGCGGAAGTAATCGTTGGCACCGCAACGTTACTGACGGTAATGAAGTTGTTGACAATATCTTTAGTGTCGCCTCCCGTGATGACGGTGTTCCAATCGTCAGCACCTTTAACAAGGTAAAGTGAAGAAGCAGACGTTGGGAGAGTGCCGTCTTTGTTAATGTATTGGTTGAGGCCCGCCTTGTCAGCAGCGCTCAGGATGAGCGTAAAGGAAGTCGCAGACGTGATGTCCACATCTGCCGTATCAGTTAACACATAGGTGACGTTGCCCTCGCCGCGTATAGAAATTTTGCTGGCAGTGATGTCGTTGTTTGACCCAATGGCCTTGACCAGATTGGTGCCCGTAACAATGAGTGTGCCTGTGTTGGCGTCATAGGTGGCAGACTCGAGTGTCGGCGCGGCGACGTTGGAGACAGTCACGCCGTTGCCAGTCAAATCAGCTGAGGCAGCGGCTGTTACATCCCAGTTGGCTGCGGCTGCCAGGTTGAACGTGACGCCGCCCGTTACGGAGGTGGTTCCATTGTTGTTTAGCACGCCATTGACAGCAATTTTGTCCGCGGCGCCAAGGGTGACAGTGAAGGAAGTCGCACTGCTCGCAGTCGGATTGCTAGTAGCTGCTGTCAGTGTGTAAGAGCCACCTTGCCCAGTCAGGCTTAATTTGGTGACATCGATCGTGCCACCATTGGTGATATCGGTACCCGTAACGACTAAAACGCCAGTGTTGGCATCATAAGTAGCGCTGGTGATGCTTGTGGGAACAGCGGCGGAGGTAAATGTCCAAGTTGAATTTGAACTAATACCATCATACGTGTTGCTGCTGCCATCTTGGAACGCACCGCTATCAATTAAGACATAGTAGCCTGTATTGCTTACAAGAGTCGCAGTCGGATTAATTGTTACCTGACTGTTTGTGCCACCTGTGCCGCTACTGAACGTCACTTTGCCAGTATCGGTCGCAGCGATCGTTTCCAAAACGGCGTTGTCAGATTGACGGTAGATAACGATATTTTTTGCAGCAACAGCGGTCACAGCTGTACCAAATTCAATGCTGAGATTGTAATTTGATGGAACATCAATCGCCCCTCTGTTTGGCGATACCACGCCAGTAAAATCGAAGGTGTTATCGTCACTAAATTCGTATGCCCCGATGTCTACTGTGCCACCTCGTCCAACCCCGCGCGCGTCTGTGGTTGGCGCACCAGTAATGGTGCCGTTGCCAATGGCATTACTTCCAGCGGCAACAGCAATCGTTTTTACTGGACCACCATTGAAAGCAAGTGGGCCTAACGCGCTGCCTAGTGAAGTTTGAGTGCTTGTTGTGGTATTGGTCGCAGTGTAATTTAAGCCCACAGCGGTCGGAATTAAATTGCCGGTTCCAGACATCGATCCCGAATGGGTAACGATAACGTCGGTATCGGTCATTACGGTATTCGTACTCGTATTATTGGCAATAATATTATTTCTTAATATGGCTGCGCCTCCATTAAACAAGGATAGTCCGCCACCACCGTTATTCGGCGCATTACCACCATTCCAGGCATTATTGACAATTGTTGAGTTGGTAATGACAACGCTCGGCGATTGGATAATAATCCCACCACCGCCACCCGCTTGAATATTTCCACTACCTGCTGAATTCCCCGCAATTGTGGTATTGGTTACAGTGACGGTACTTCCTACACCACCAAGAAAAGCGCCACCTCCATAAAACCCTGTTGTATTGGTATTGTTGCTAATTGTTGAATTGGAGATGGTAATGCTATGGGATTGAGCAAAAGCAGCAATGCCACCGCCAGTACCATTTGCACCACCTGCTGAAATAGAATTACTATCAAAAGTTGAAGTGTTAATGACTAAATTCCCATTATCACCCCCAAATTTAAGCCCACCGCCACCACCACCAGCCGTGCTATTTTTTACGACAACATGATCAAGTGTTAGGTTGCCTGAGTAATAAGACAAGATCGCACCACCACCAGCACTATCTCTTGCACCTGCTGAAGTGGCATTGGTCAATGTCATGCCTGAAAGTGATAACGACGATGTATTTGCAGCATAGACAGGAGGGACATATCCTGGTTGCCCAGCAGTACCAACAGCTGGAACGATTTGATTATCTGCCATAAAAACCCGTGATGCATTATTACCACTGATGGTCAACAAATTCTCTCCTGGACCAATGATGGTAAATGCATCTAAGTCGCCATCACCATGGACATTTAATGCGCCACTAGTTAAGGTTAATGTCGCTGCACCACTAGCAAATAAAGCGGGGTCAAATACGATGGTATCGGCTGCCGCGTTACCCGTCGCACTAGTAATAGCTGCTCGCAAAGAGCCTGCGCCACTGTCATTTAAATTGGTGACTTTAATGGTGGCCAAATCAAAACCATATTCGCTTGCTGCGACTACGTTGGTCTCAACAGCACCGCTTTGATATTCCAGTACCCAATCGCCACTAACGCCAGTGTCATTGGTGGATGCGGCAATATCCGCGCCGGTGATTTGTGCCAGTTGGCTAACGAAATGCGCGCCCACTTCACCTTTGGCGACATCACAGCCATACAATAAAATATCAGCATCCGATGATAAGGCTGCGCGTATTTTTGCAAAGCTGCTTTGGTAGTCCACCAAGTTATGTGACGACACCATCGTATTGCCCATGACCAGATAGCCTTCGCCGCCATGTGACATGATATGCACAGCAGTAATACCGGCTTTGCCTTGCAAAGCATCCGCTATTTGTTGCACACCATTTTTTAAGGGGTCGAGCGTGATGATTTCGGTGCCAGGTTTAATATCCTTGATTAGACTCTGCCAATTTGGCAACGTGGTGTCGACGAACACAATCTCATGGGCAACCGTTGTCGTTGGCTTTGGTGCCGTCTGTGTAGCTGATACTGAGACGGCAGAAGATGATAATGGTGCTGAACTCGCGTCGCTATCGATGCTGGTATCAAGGGCTCTGTGGTTCTGTTGCGTGGTCGTAGTGTTCATTATCAATTTCCTGTCGCAGTTGGGATAAATTTGGCGGTAATTACGTTGGCACGGCTAGCCGTAGTATCTTTCCAAAAAGAAAGCTGGCTGTATTGTTGAAACAAATCGGGTGGCAGTATGGTGTCTCGCGCTTCGAAGCTGACTTCAGACCTGACTTTGTGTAAGCCTCGCATTCCCAAAGGCGCATCAAATTCGGGGGCGTCATACTGGATGTTCTGGAAGTCATGTTCAAATGGTTCCGCGCCAATGAAGTCGTAAATCAGCGGTAAGACCTTTTGTGGTGCCTGAGCGAGGAGGTCATAGTCAATTAGTAGCATGGAGGCCGCATGCTCGCTATAAAATGCACTTTTTAATGCGGCCCAAGGATAGCCCACCATGCGATTGCGCTGTGCCAGCGTTTCAACGCGGCTATACACGGTCGCGCGTTCGTTGTCATCATTAAACAAACGTGTAATTTCATAAGGATCTGCCGCGTATTTTCGTTCTATGCTATCCATAATCCATGCGACGTTTCTTACGCACGCAATGACTTTTGAACCGGGAAATTGATCCATCAGCATAGGCAGGTGAGCAGTCCACATACGGTTGGTATCAAACACGACTTCTTTGTCCCCGTGCTCAGCGTAATAGGAGTCAAATAGACCCCGAACGAGACGCTTGCGCTCGGGTTTGGTGATCACCGGACCGAACTCAGTCCCCGCGCCAAACTGATGTAGCATGCTGGTATATAGCGCGCCAACCGGACTAGTCATCCCTGCATGAAATCGTGGATTTTGTAAAAGCAAAGCGGCCAATAAAGTGGAGCCTGAACGAGGTAACCCTGAGATAAAATGATATTTGGCAAGTGACATATTTATTTTTATATTTTAAAAAAGCATTAAGTTGTTGAGTTGCTGGTTAGCTCAGTTATTTCATGTAATTCATGGCTAACTTATACTTGAAAGCCGCTACCTAACTTGTCCGAAAAAAACTGCATGTGTTGGTTATGTCAACGCAATTATCAAAGATACAAATTGGTTTCAAGCTTATTGTGAAAGTCTAGCCCAGTCAAGTTTAAGCCTATGTTTTTAAAGGGCATTTCACCTTACATGTAACGCATTCTAAAAAAATGATTGAAAGGTAAATAGTTATATTTACTTTGCATTCCCTATAGCAATAGCTTGCGCTATACCTAGGTTGATCGCTGTTAGTTATGCTCACTTTAAAGAGACGTAATTTTTTAACTTTTTGTGTCGCTCGGCACTAAAAAAACGAGCGGTCAATGACTGACCGCTCGCCTACTTCAGATAATGCAACATCACATCACGATAAAATCTTGCGCTTGCTGTACGCCGACGACCGAGACCTGTGGGATCACCTCAGTAGCTTGCGTATCTGTCATTGATGCCGATGATTCAATCGGCGCCAGTGGAACAGCGCTTGGCAAACTATTTCCAAACAAATCACTAATGCCAGTGCCAGAGGTTTTCAAGTTCAGATTCAACACGCCAGTGCCAACGATTTGATCGAAATAAACGCGATACGCATTGCCAGTCAGTGCGGTGACGGAACTCAAATGCGCCGTGGTGCCATTGCTAGACGAGAGGAAGAAATCATCAATGCTCACCCCAGTGACGCTCTCGTTGAACTTCACAATGTAGCTACCCGTGGTGATTGTTGGTCGTGGTGAACGTAAGGTCTCGATCGACGTGATGTATGGCGCAATATCATCGTCCAAACTCACAGTCAGTTTCTTGGTAAAGCTAAGACCATTCGCGTCTGTCACTTGCACCGCGACAAAGTAATCCTTTTCTGTCATCGAGGCAGGATTGATCACTTTCAAACTATTTCCAACCAGCGCGAACTTGGTGTTGTCGTTGAAGGCATTCGCTGCCGCTAAGCTAAACGTATGCGTGTCGCCGATGTTTCTATCGACGGCTGACAATGTGCCGACAATCGCATTAGCGCCTTCCGACTGCGAAACAATGGCGTCAGACAATAAGATGTCGGTCGGTGCCGAATTCACATTGCTGATCGTGAGGGTGGTACTGCTATTGGATGCCGAGGCCAAATGTTGATCGCGCACGACGATGGTAAATGTGGTGACGTCGCTAGTGCCTACCGACAAACGCGCTGGATTTGGTTCGAACACCAAGGCACGAATAGCGGCCTGCATGTCTGATGGTGATACGGCATCGTGTAGATATGTCACTCCGCCATCATTCGTGTAGAAGCCACTTAATGCTAACGAGTTCGGCGTGAAGCTACCTTTTAGTACATTGTCGATACTGATGATGGCGGTCTCCATCGCGCCGAAATCAGGGTCTGTGACAGTGATGCCTGTGAATGGAAGGATGCGTGCCATGTCTGTCGTGCTTAATCCACCCGTTGCCCCACCCAAACTCGGTGCAATATTGACCGTGCTGATGACAAAATTCGGCGAATTGACATTCCCCGCACCAGCATTGCCAACCGCATCAACTACCCCTGAGGTATCTAAGGTGATCAGATTGGTTGCGTCAAACACCCCAAACGGTGGCGTATAGGTCGCTGTCCAAGTGAGCCCACCGTCACTAGAGCTGACAGGGGAGAGCGCACCCATCGGCGTAGTAACAGGTAAAGTTAGATCGGCGTTAGTAAAACCAATGACAGGCTCACTGAACGTAAAAGTCACCAGAGCGGTATCGATTAAACTGAGATCATTGTCAGACAGTGTGATGGTCGCGGTTGGCCGTAAGGTATCAATCGTATAGTTAGGACTGACGGTGGTGCCAGTACCAGCATTGCCATTGAGATCGGTATAGCTGGTGTTGTCGAGGCTTATGGTATTGGTCGTATCGCTGACACTAGCGTTCGGTGTCAGTGTGGCAGTCCAAGTGATGCCGCCGTCGCTTGAGGATAAGGCGGAGAGTGCGCCGTTAGCGACAGTGAAATCGGCAGTCGATAAACCCGTGACGGCTTCAGAGAAGACGATCGTCATCAACGAGGTATCCCCAATGACTAAGGCACTATCAGCGAAACTCATGTTGCTGCTAACAGTAGGACGTACCGTATCAATCGTGTAATTGCCAGAAGTGACGCTACCAGTGCCCGCATTCCCCGCCAGATCGGTGATGCCGGTGTAATCGAGTGTCAGGATATTACTAGTGTCAGTTACGCTAGCATTTGGCGTCAGTGTCGCGGTCCACGTAATGCCGCTATTTGCCGTACTCAAATTCGACAAAACCCCATTCTCGACAGTCACATCCGCGGTGGTGAAATTCGTCACTGCCTCGGTAAAGGTGAAAGTCACGGTTGCGGTATCGCCGATTTTCAACGCAGCATCGGAGATCGCCATCGCACTAGCGAGTGTTGGACGTACGGTATCAACGACATAGTTTGAGGATGTCGCTGTGCCTGAACCAGCATTGCCCGCCAAATCGACTATGCCAGTGTAATCGAGTGTCAAGATATTGGTGGCACTGTAGGTGCTTGGACTTGGCGTAAAAGTGGCGGTCCAGGTGATGCCGCCGTCGCCAGTAATCAAGTTCGATAAGACGCCATTGGGGCTGAGGATATCGGCAGTCGTGAAGCCAGTAACGGCCTCGGTGAACGTGAACCCGATGGTGGCGGTTTCACCGATGGCAAGCGCACTATCGGAGAAGGTGATGGCTGAGGCGAGGGCAGGACGTACCGTATCGACCGCATAGTTCGAACTAGAGGATGTTCCCAGGCCTGCATTGCCACGCAAATCGGTGATGGTCGTCAGATCTAAAGTCACCACATTGGTGGAGTCAGACACACTGATTGACGGTGTCAAAGTCGCAGTCCAAGTGATACCGCCATCGGCGCTGTTCAGATTCGAGATCGAGCCATTCGGCGTCGACAGATCGGCACTGGTCAGATTGGTGACGGCTTCGGTAAAAGCGAAACTAACGGTCGAGGTATCACCGATTTTTAAGGCATTATCTGAGACCGTGACAGAGCCAACTAAGGCAGGGCGTGCGGTATCGATGACGAAGCTACCGAAGTTACCGATACCGACGCCGACATTGCCTGCGGTATCGGTCACGTTGGCATAGTTGACATGGACAAAGCTTGCTAAGTTGGTGGCAGAGGCATTGGGTGTGACTGTGAAATTCCATGTGGTGCCGCCATCCGGTGTTGAGAGGGCAGAAGGAACCGCGTTGTCGACGGTGATATCACCAATGGTCAATCCTGATACTGCTTCAGTGAAATTGAGACTGAGGATGGCGGTCTCACCTACTGTTAAACTTGCGTCGGTGAGGGCGATGTCAATGATACTCGGGCGAAGCGTATCAATCGCATAGTTAGAACTCGTGCTGGTACCGGTACCAGCATTTCCGGCTAAATCGGTCAAACCAGCTAAAGCGACACTGATCACATTGCTGCTGTCTTCGATATCCGCACTAGGCGTGAAAGTCGCTGTCCAAGTCGTACCGCCGTCGCCAGATGACACAGGGCCTAAAGCGCCGTTAGGGAAGCTAACATCCGCATTTGTGAAATTCGTCACGGCTTCCGAGAAGGTGAACGTCACGGTCGCGGTGTCCCCGGTTTTTAAAGCGGTGTCACTGACGCCGATGGACACAGTTGGACTCAAAGTATCGATAGCGTAGTTATTCGAATCAGTCGTGCCGCTTCCTGTATTGCCCGCAGCATCGGTGACACCAATGTTATTGAGATTGATGAGATTGGTCGTGTCTTCGATACTCACTGTTGGAGTCAGTGTTGCTGTCCAGGTGATGCCACCATCGCTGCTACCCACCGCTGTCAAACTACCATTCGCAACGGTCAAATCGCTATTATCAAAACCGGTGACCGCCTCACTAAACGTGATGGTGACCAATGAAGTTTCGCCCGCTTTTAAGGCGTTATCCGCGACCACAATGGTAGCGGTAGGACGCAGGGTATCGACCGCGTAATTATTGGAATTAGTACTACCTGTACCGGTATTGCCAACCGCATTGGCGTACCCGGTATTGGTCACGGTAATGAGATTGCTGGTATCTTCGATACTCAATGTTGGCGTCAATGTCGCAGTCCAAGTGATACCGCCATCGCTACTGCCAACGGGCGACAACGTTCCATTGGCAATCGTTAAATCGGCATTGGTAAAGCCAGTGACGGCTTCGGAGAAAGTAAAGGTCACTGTGGGGGTATCACCGATTTGCAGCGCGGTATCGCCAACGGTCACTGAGACCGTTGGACGTACTGTTTGCACCGCATAATTATTCGAATCGGTGGTGCCGGTTCCAGCATTGCCAGCCAGATCGTTCAGTGTCGTGTTGTCGAGCGTAATGAGATTGGTCGTATCAGAGACTGAGGTAGTCGGTGTCAGCGTCGCCGTCCAAGTAATGCCACCATCGCCGCTAGATACCACACTCAAAGTACCGTTAGCAATGGTCAGATCGGCATTGCTGAAATTAGTCACCGCTTCATTGAACGTGATTGTGACTAAAGACGTCTCACCGGCTAGCAAAGAATTATCCGCTACCACGATCGTTGCAGTCGGACGTACGGTATCAATCGCATAGTTAGCCGAATCGGTGGTGCCACTACCGGCATTGCCGCTAGCAACACTGGTATAACCGCTATTGGTAATGGTAATGACGTTGGTCGCGTCGGCTACACTCACATCGGGGGTAAAGTTGGCTGTCCAGGTGATGCCGCCATCGCTAGTGCCAACGGCAGACAAATTGCCATTGACGACATTTAGATCGGCGTTGCTAAAACCAGTAACGGCTTCAGAGAAAGTGAAAGTAACGACAGCGGTATCGCCAATTACTAGCGCGGTATCACTAAACGTCGCGCTCACCGTAGGACCCACGGTCGAGACGATGTAATTGGCAGAGCTACTACTACCACTGCCGACATTACCAGCCGTATCGGTGACGCCAGTCTTGTCGACGGTGATGACATTGGTGCTATCCAACAGCGAGGCGGTAGGCGTAAAGGTCGCGGTATAGACGACGTTGTCGACAGTCGAGAGCGTACCTAAGGTTCCACCCTCGACGGTAATATCGGCATTAGTAAAGCCGGATACCGCTTCGGTAAAGGTAAAAGTGACAGTGGTCGTTTCGCCAGCAGACAGGGTCGTATCACTGAGGGTAATGGCGACATCGGGACGCAAAGTATCAATAGCGAAATTACCCGTATCTGTGGTTCCTAACCCAGCATTGCCAGCGAGATCGGTGAGCGTCGTCATATCGACAGTGATCACATTGGAAGCGTCTTGCAGACTAGCATTCGGCGTATAGGTCGCAGTCCAGGTGATACCGCCATTGCTACTTGATACGGCGCTTAAACTGCCATTCGGAATCCCAGTGATATCGGTGTTATCGAAGCTTGTGACGGCTTCTGTGAAGTTGAAGGTCACCAGTGATGATTCACCGAAGATTAAATTACTGTCGGCCAGACTAATACTCAAGACTGGACGTTCCGTATCAATGGCGTAATTGTTGGAGTTGGTGGTGCCGCTACCAGTATTGCCGCTGGCAATACTGGTATAGCCGGAATTGGTGACCGTGATGATATTAGTGGTATCGGTGATTGATAAGGTCGGTGTGAAAGTCGCTGTCCACGTGATGCCATCGCCAGAACTGACGGCAGTCAAGCTACCATTCGCAATACTCAAATCCGCATTCGTAAAACCGGTGACCGCCTCTGAAAAAGTGAACGTGACGAGCGAGGTGTCGCCAATCTGAAGTGCGGTATCGCTGACGTTGACCGTGACGGTTGGGCGTACTGTATTAACCGTGTAATTGGCTGAACTGCTACTGCCACTACCGGCGTTGGCCGCTGCATCCGTCACACCGGTTTTATCGACGGTAATCACATTGGTAGCGTCATTGGTACTGGCAGTTGGTGTGAAAGTTGCCGTATAAGTGATATTGTCCGAAGTGGAGAGTGCGCCTAAAGATCCACTTCCGCTCGCGGTAATGTCGGCCAGAGTAAAGCCCGAAACGATTTCAGTGAACGTGAACGTTGCCGTAGTTGTCTCGCCAGCGGTCAAATTGGAATCTGCCAGTGTGACGGTGACACCCGGGCGTTGTGTGTCTATCGAAAAGTTATTCGAATTGGTGCTACCGACACCCACATTTGCAGCGGCATCGGCGACGCCAGTCATATTAACCGTGAACAGATTGCTAGCATCTTCGACGCCAGCATTGGGGGTAAATGTCGCCGTGTAAGTGATACCGCCGTCGCTGCTGCTGACGGCACTTAAATTACCATTTGGAATACTCGTCACATCTGCATTGCTGAAGCCAGTGACCGCTTCGGAAAACGTGAAGGTTACTGTTGGAGTATCGCCCACCTTGACTGCCGTATCCGATACGCTGATGGTGACGGTTGGCGGAGTGGTATCTGGTGGTCGAATATTCGATAAGGCAATTTGATCGAGATTCATATAATATATGTTCCCGCCACCAGTTTCCACTATTCGCAAAGTCTTAATTCCGTCGAAACCTGTTAAAGTGATTGGCGTTGCGACGAAAGCTCCAGAGAGAATCGTGAAATTTTGCGTGACGATTTGATTATCGCTCGCATCCAATCCAATAAATGTCAGATTCTGCGTTGGTGAGCTTGTTTGATTCCAGATCTCTAAGCTGTCAGCATCAAAAATTTGGCCTGCTGCAAAAGTAAAATCTACCCGCGTTTCCGTATTTGTGGCGTTAAAGTCTATGGTCACATAGTTTCCGGGGTCTCGATTAATACCTTGATTGAGGCCATCAATCCGCAAAACATAATTAGGATCAGCATCTAGTATTTGATACGCGACATTTTGTCCGGCGTTGGCATAACCACCGACATCCGTAAAGACACCTGTTCCGTTGTCGAAGGTGATTAACGCGGAATTAATATTGAGCACATCAAGATAAGTTGCAGCTAACTGTGGATTACTGATATTGCTCGCTTCAATATTGCCGGTGCTAATTTCCAGATCCCAATCCGCAGCAAACTTGATACTGCCAGTCAAATCATTCGAGGCTGCGATATCAGCGCCGGTCAGACTGGCAAGGCGATTCAGTAAGGCTGTGCCTTGATTAGCGCCAACCTCGCAGCCGTATAACAAGATATCGGCGTTTTGGTTCAGGCTTGCACCGATTGAAGCGAGTTCGCTTGCGTGTGCATCGATCGTGCTTTGGTCCAGAATCAAGGCGCCTAAATTGATGGAGGCGGCTTTGCCATGTGAGATCAAATGTAAAGCATCAATACCAGTTTGGCCTGCAAGAATTTGCGCAATTTGCTGCAATCCATCTCGCGTGGAATCGAGGATGTGAATCTCTTTGCCAGCCCCGATGGCTTCACGCAAAGCTGAGATATTGCGAACATTATCTTCGATAAAAACGATTTCTCGTTTAGCACTTTCGGTTGGCGGGCTGTTATGCGCCGGTTGGCCAATCGAATCGGAACCGAATGGTTCAAATGCATCGGACAATTCTTGATAGGCTGGGCGGATATACAAGCCAGTTTTGTCGTTGATTGTAAACTTAGTCATGCTTGGTTTCCTTCACATTGGTTTTTGGGGCAATTACATTGGCGGAACTTGGGCTTGGGGTATTCCAAAAGCTCATTTTTGCGTACTTCTCAAATAGATCGGGTGGAATGATCGTCTGGCGTTCTGTCAATTCCACTTTGGGCCGTACTTTGTGCAGACCCGGCAGTCCGAGTTGTAGATCAAAATCAGGGGCGTCGAAGGAGAGTTGATCAAAGTCATGTGTGAACTGCGGTTCGCCTAGAAAATCATAAATGAGTGGAATCACTTTTTGCGGTGCTTGAGCGAGTAATTCGTAGTCAATGACGAGTAGGGATTTAGCGTGCTCACCATAAAATGCCTCACGTAATCCGGCCCAGGCGAAACCGACTAATTGATCATGTTGCGCCAATCCTTCGAGACGTTGGTAGACCGTGCTGCGTGACATATTGTTGCCAAATAGCTTGGTGTTTTCGTAGGGATTGCTGCGAAATTGGCGCTCTATGCTGTCCATTACCCAAGCGACATTACGAACACAGGCGATCACTTTTGACTGCGGAAACAGATCAAGTATGGTTGGTAATTTGGCGCACCACATACGATTGGTATCAAATACGACACGTTTATTTTGTTCTTTTTTGTAGTAAGCGTTGAATAAGCCGGTGAGTAAGTCTTTTCTCTGCACATTGTCGACTTGCGACGCAAACTCACTACCTGCGCTCACTTGGGCAAGGATAGAGTTCATAAAACCGCCAACGGGACTACTGATACCAGCATAAAAATTCGGGTTCTGACATAAAATCGCTGCCAATAGCGTCGAGCCAGAACGAGGTAGGCCGGAAATAAAATGGTAGTTAGTTGACATTAATAATTGTGGTGTTAGATAAAAACAGTAATGCTGCTTACATCAGGCAATGCTATAAAGATCTTCACAAATCCTCTGAATGTATTCTTAGTGCTTAAACGGAAGAATATAAGCAATTTTTACGCCTGATCCCCTGTCATGATGCACTCATAGTGGATCGATGACTGATCAAGTTAGGTGTTTGCGACTTGATCACATACTTTACGTGTAAATTTACATTTCACATGTTAAGAATTTACATGCCGTTGAAATACATTTATGGTCTTTGTTTAATTAAATAGCGCTTGATAATAAAGTAGCGGCACATTATCAACAGTAATGGGAGCTTGTGACGGCGGTATGACTGCGGCTAAGGTCCAAAACTGGCGATCTAGTTCAGGATGGTCGATGTAGTAATTATCTTGTGACAGAATTGGTGTTGCAGGAGCAGAAAAAATGAGCACAAAAGGCGTGCGGAACTGTGAAGGAGTGTTGTGTCGAGGCATTTCCTCGGTTTCAATAAGACGTAGTTCGACAGTGCCGACCGAAGTGTGCACGATAAAACTGCTGCCGATTAATGACTGCGCTTTTTCAAAAGTAAATGACATTCGTAATCCTCAGTATTTCCAATTGGTGTAGATGAAAAATTATGCATGCTAGCAAAATTTTGAAGCGCCCGCATGTTTAAAACTGGTTTGGCCTGATTTTGGCCTAACTATAGTCAGCAAATCGCATGCCAAATGCTGATGGAATGAAACTTGCGTTAGTAAGCTCTTTTGTGTCGATCGTTGGAGTGAAATGTGTTGGATTTGCTAGCGCCATTGGGCATACGCCCAGAGTCTCCACAGGATAGAATGTTTTTGGAGCAGTTGTACTGTGAAAGCCGTGAAGATTTATATGCTTTAGCGACGCAACCAGAAATTTTTCAGCAGCTGATGCAGATGCAATTGACGATCCATCTACAGGGTCTGCAGCAGCGTTATCCTCAATCGCAATCATGGTTGATCACTCGAAATGGGCAATCGATTGGGCGTATCGTGACTGACATGGGGCAAAACGATTTACGTTTGGTGGATCTAGCGATTTCAGTGACGGCAAGGTCGCAGGGTATCGCTCAGCAAATTTTACGTGCAATGCAAAATTTTGCTGATCACCATCATTTATCGATCAGTTTATCGGTCATGTGTTCTAATCACCGTGCCGTTGATCTGTATAAAAAATGCGGATTCAAACAAATCAGCGAGGATAGTTTATTCTTGCAAATGTGCTGGCTAGCACCTTTGGCATAAATGGCGTCAAGGTTGTTGGCTTGCTTAAAGACTGATCGTCATTCCATCACTTAACTATCTATCCAAGATGCCAAAGACTCGTTATTTGCAATTACCATTTTCTTTTGATATTGAGCGCCTGCAGCAGGATCTGATGATTGCGAATCAATCAGATTGGATCAGTCATTTTAATACGCAGGCTTATGAAAATGATTGGTCTTGTATCCCATTGCGTTCGGTCGGCGGCAGAAGTGATCATATTTTGCCGCTGGATGGGCTGCCATTTGAAGATACGCCGATTCTTCAGCAGTGCCATTATTTCCAAGAAGTGATACGTCAATTTGAGTGCGAAGTGACCTCAGTTCGGTTAATGGCTCTGGCGCCAGGTGGTGAAATCAAAGAGCACAGAGACGCTGGCACCTCGCTCGAAGATGGCATTACGCGTCTACACGTTCCGATTCAATCGAATCCGCAAGTCTTGTTTAGCATTGACGGAGAATTGGTGCATTTTTCGGTTGGGAATACGTGGTATCTGAATGCTAGCTGCCTGCATGGTGTTCGGAATCCCAGCACGCAGAACCGCATTCATTTAATGTTGGACTGTGTGACTAACGCTTGGCTAGAAAATGTTTTTTTGAAGGCAGGATGGATACAGCCAGAGCCTTCAATTTATGCCGATCGCAGCATTAACAATGAGAATGTGCAGCAAATTATTTCTGCTCTCCGTTTGGGTGGTACTGAGACGGGTTTGCTCATGGCAGACAATTTAGAGCGAAGTTTTCAACAGCAAAAACGGCTTGAATAATTGGTCTACTTATTTTGTCTGCTTATTTGGTTCGCTCAATTAGTCTGATCAACTCAATTGGTTTGCTTCATCCCACCTAATATCTCCCGAGCATGGATCGATGAATCTTGCTATCGATGTCGTTTTTGATAGTTTCTGGCACATCACTTGCTTTACTCCTATCACCATGGAAACTGGTGACATCTGTTGCAATAGAGGCTTTTGCTTTTTGCATAAAGCTCTTTTAAAGAGAAGATATAAAATCAATTTTTTTTAAAATGAATTTTTGCTTATAATGGCTTGGTCAACGCAGGTGGTTTTTGGGTAATTACTTTCAATTAAGGAGATAAAATGGATGCATTTATTGGAACAGTTTTACCGGTGGCGTTTAATTTTCCGCCACGCGGTTGGGTATTTTGTAATGGACAAACGATGTCGATTTCTCAAAATTCAGCCTTGTTTGCTTTAGTCGGTACGATGTATGGTGGTGATGGCCAAAATACATTTGGCATTCCAGATTTGCGCGGTCGTACTATCGTTGGCTCTCAAGCAGCAGGGCCAGGATTGACTTCAGTAGCGCAAGGCGAAAAAGCTGGTACCAATGGTGTGACAGTAATCGCCAATGGCACAGTGAATATCAATTTGTCGGCGGCAAATTTACCAGCCCATACGCATCCGGCAACCATGACGCCAGCAGGCTTAACAGCAAATACGACAGTAACGGTTGGAACAGCACTGGTAGGTTTGCCGACGGCGGCACCAAATAACGGTGGCTTAACCAATACACCAGCGGGCGGCACCGGTGCAAATCTCTTTTTGCCAGCAGGCACTAGTCCAGTGTCACCGAATAATTTAGGTGGCGTATCGACACAGTTGGGTGGAACGGCTAACGTTAGTGTTGCTGCTAACACCGGTGGTGGTCAACCCGTGGTAGCACCGGTGGTGACCAGTGCGAATGTGTCTATCATGCAGCCTTACCTCGGTTTAAATTACATCATTGCTGTGGAAGGTATTTTCCCTTCTCGTAATTAAGACGAAATCGACTGAGTGGATTACAAAGCCTAGACCTTTGTAGCACAATCTGACTTGTTGTTCGTGGTAAAGCCAATGCTAATTTAGCATTGGCTTTTTTTATGACTCCTCAACCTTCACACAGCGTTAAGGCGGGCTTCCCTGCACTGGGCTTATAATCGGTTTTTTTGTATGCGGAGAAAGCGATGACTTTCATGAAATCGGGTATGTTGCATGCGGGCTATCGAACTAGTTTGGCGCTCATGAGTCTCGTATTGGGATGTGGTCTGTATGGTTGCGGTGGTCAAAGCCAGTCCGATTCGGCCAGTTATCGTTCCGCACCAATGTCTCCCGCACCCATGTTGCTGGACAGTGATGTTCAAAGTTTTCCTGGTACGCGTGCCAGCTATACGATCGCGAAACTGAGTGTTGGCTATCTCGTTACCGACATGGTGACAAATCGCGATATCACCGTTGTTCGGGATAAGAAACAATTACGTTTTGCCGATGTCACCGTTAATTTAAAAATATCCGAAGTGCTAAATCAAGTGAGCGCTGCGGATTTACGTTCTGTCATTGAGCTATATATCGCCTTTTTTAACCGTGTTCCTGATGCCGATGGATTGGCGTATTGGTTAGGAGAACTCAGAGATGGCAAAACCTTGGATCAAATTGCCAATAGCTTTTATCAAGCAGCGATTTATTTTTCGGCGCAAACCAGCTATACCGCCGACATGAGTAATCAAGATTTTGTCAAAATTATTTATCGTAATGTCTTGGGTCGCAGTGCAAGTAAAGCACCTACCGATGAAGAGGTTAATTACTGGGCCAATGAATTATCACGAGGGATCAGCAAAGGCAGCATGATACGCAGTATGCTCAATTCGGCGCGCACCTTTGTCAATGATCCAAACTGGAAATTTGTCCCAGCGTTATTGGATGGTAAATTACAAGTTGGGATGACATTTGCCGTGAATCATGGGCTTGGCTATATCAGTTCAGAAGATTCTATTTTGAAAACGATGGCGATTGCTGCCGCAGTGACGCCGACTAGCACCGCAGAGGCTCTTAAACTGATTCCAGTCAAAGACCTCAGTACAAACCTGGCAGCAGCTGCCAGCGCCGCTGGTTTTGCTGGCATCTGTACTCCAGCAGCCGAAAAGAGTTGGGCGCGCGGACATGTCGATGATGTGTATCTTTGGTACCGCGACGTCCTAGAAGTGCCGCAAAATGCGGAAATGACATTGCCCACTTATTTCGACAGTTTATTGGTCAAAGGCAAGGATAAATTTAGTTTTACATCGCCGCAGTCGGTGATTGATGACTTCTTTCAATCGGGATCCAGCTTTAGCTATGGCTATTCTTTACTGAGGCAAGGCTCACGATTGCGAGTCCTATTTGTTGAGCCTGGTTCACCCGCCGATTTGGCCGGTTTGAAACGCGGCATGACGGTCGCCAGTGTGGATAATACTTCTCTTGAGCAAAGTGCCAATGACATTCAATATGCAGCACTGTACCCTAGCAAAATAGAGACCCATACGTTTGGCATCGCCGCGCTTGATGGTAGTTTGCGTAGTGTCGAGATGACCTCAGCACTGGTCGTCAAATCACCAGTACTAGAATCCAAAATCTTAAACGACAACGGTAAAAAAATAGCTTACATGGTATTCAATGACCATATTCGAACTGCCGAACAGCCGCTGATCGATTCTATCCGCGGTTTCCGTGAGTCTGGTGTCCATGAAATCGTGCTCGATCTGCGCTATAACGGTGGTGGCTATTTGTATATTGCTGACGAGCTAGCTGCCATGATCGGTGGCTATCGCACTGCTGGCTCGATTTTCGAAACGCTCATACACAATGATAAGTATCCGGAGAAAACTGAGTATTCAAGCTCATGGTTTTATTCTTATGATACCAATAGTCGTCCTTTGCCATGGCTGAACGTACCACGCGTTTTTGTATTAACCGGCAGTCGTACTTGCTCCGCCAGTGAATCGATTATCAATGGTCTATCGCCATTTATGGAAGTCATTTTGATCGGTGACAAAACTTGTGGCAAGCCATATGGATTTCGACAAAAAAACAATTGCGGAACTGCCTACTTTGCGATTGAATTTTCTGGTGTCAATGCCTTAGGCAAGGGCGATTATGTTGATGGATTTGCGCCGCAATGTAGCGTCGCGGATGATCTTGATCATCTGTTAGGCGATCCTCAAGAGCGTAGATTAGCGGCGGCCCTGAATTATGTGCGAACTGGAAAATGCCCGGCCGTTACTGGTATGGTCAGCCCGCAGATGCCCCCTTCGCAAGCGTCTGAGCCTGACCCTTATCCTTGGCGGAGCATTCGCTTAGTGCGGTAGGCCAGCATTGCGTGGCAATCTGGCCAAGAGCTTGCGCGCCACATGAATTCGACCATAGAGGGTTTGTAATTCATGCAATTAGTTTGCCGTTGCATGTGAAAATGCAACGGCTTCAGCTTGCATTTGCAACTAGTCGTACCGCAGTTGAGGAAATCGTGTAAATTCAAAGACTATGTTCTTGTTTGCAATTTTCTCGCCTTTTCGATTAGCAGATGGAAAAACCGATTTTTTCAATTCTGGGCTTGTTGTGTGTCGTCACGATGGACGACGCAGGGGCGGATATTTTTCGCTGCACCAATGCGCAGGGGAAAGTGTTGACTTCGGATAGACCAATCCCCGAATGTGTCACGCGAGGTATGAAAGTTTATTCAAATAATGGTCGATTTAAGCATCATATTTTGCCACCACAATCTGCTGAAGAAAAACAAAAAGTAGCGGAGGAACTGGCACGTAAGAAAAATGAAGAGCTTGAGGAAGAAGAGCGTAAAAAAGAAGAGCGCTATATGTTGGCGCATTATCGTAGTGAAGCCGATGTCGAGGTCGCGCGCAAACGTGCAGTCGATGTATTGAGTGAAAAACAGCGCTTTGCGAAGGAGCAGTTAGAGGCCTTAAGTCAGTTGATTTTAGGCTTGCAAGACGAGTTGAAAAAATCAAAAAAAACCACACAAGAATATGATTCGATTCGACGTCGTGCCGACGATCTCTCTGCCAATGTGAACAGCACGCGTAAAGCGATTGCTTTTTATGAGCAAGAGATTACGCGTACTAATCAGGAGTATGAGGAAACGCTGAAGCGTTATCGTGCAGTTCTTAGTAAAAGTCGCCGTTCTAATTGAACCTAGCTCAAGCCATCGCAACAAATCTGGCTTGAGGTGCGCGAGCGATAATCCTCAATAAAGTCATCGAAGCTCCCGGTCTGATTTAGCTCCATCGCTGTTTGCTCAGTGATCGAGTTGCGCGCCAACTGTTCAAAATAGGCTTGCATTTCAGAGCTTGGTGGATTGCTCTTAAAATGTTCGGCAAAGTACTGACTCTGGGCCAGCGCAAACTGGGGGAAAGAATGATTGTTGTGCTTGATTGCCTCAAGCACGCGTGCCGACGGTGTTAAGTCGGGATCGCGCAATTTTTCCAGTTGATTTGATAGACTCGTTTGATGCTCGGTGGTCTGACTTTGTTGGTCAAGCAAGGCGGCCAGTGGTCGTATCTTTTCCAATAAATTGTTGCCCCAAGTTTGCAGCGAAATCGCTTTCCCTTGTTGTTGCAACATCAAGCCAGGTTGACGGCCGTACTTTACGGTTAAGGCGAAATTATCCAGGTTTTCTTGCCCTTCAATATCGTTCGTGAGCGGGCTCTCGTCTAAGGCACAAAATAGCAAGAAGGCATCTAGAAAACGCGATGTGGATAAATTGATGCCCAAGGCTTCAAACGGGTCAACATCCATGCAGCGCACTTCGATGTACTGAACGCCGCGAGCGCACAAGGCTTCGACCGGACGTTCTGCCGTTTTAATCACGCGTTTGGGACGTATGGTGGCGTAAAACTCATTTTCAATTTGCAGCACATTGCTGTTGATCTGCATCCATTCCCCGTCCTTTTTGATCCCTAATTCGGCATACGGTGGATAGGGTTTTCTGACCGCCAAAGACAGGCTACGCATGTATTCCAACAGATTGTTATAGGGCGGCACTAAACCATCTTGCACATTGTTTTGATAGCCCAGATCACTCATGCGCAGGCTAGTGGCATACGGCAGATATAAGGTGTCCTCTGACAGACTTTCCAAATTGTGCTGGCGTCCGTGCAAAAAGCTTTTCGACAATGCTGGAGAAGCGCCAAACAAATACATTAGTAACCAGCTATACCGATGGAAATTACGAATTAAGCCAATATAACTTTCCGACTGAAAATCCTGATGACTACGAGTGTCACCCTCGGTGTCTGCAATCAGCTTCCACAAATCTTCTGATAAAGAATAGTTGTAATGAATACCAGCGATACACTGCATGCTCTTACCATAACGAAGCGCTAGGCCGCGTCGATACACATGCTTGATCATGCCAATGTGGGATGTTCCATACCAAGCAATGGGAATATCTTTTTCCTCAGGCAATTCGCAAGGCATGGAGTTATTCCATAGCATCTCATCAGAGAACTTGCTATAAGCAAACCGATGAATGGCATCCAGCTTGTCCAAGGCAATGGAAATATCTTGCTCAGCCGGTGTAATGAATTCCAGCAAGGACTCTGAATAATCCGTGGTAATTAGAGGATTGGTCAACGCGGCACCAAGGGCTGGCGGATGCGGTGTCAACATCAAATGCCCTTGTCGATCAACTCGCAAGGTCTCTCGCTCAATACCACGCAAGCCCTGTTGTAATAGCGGCAGATGTTCGGGGGTATTAATGCGTTGTAGACGTTGCTTGAGCAAATCGCTGTGATGACTATCCAAGTTGAGCATCCTTTGCTGGTGGTGAATCGAAGGCTTTTATGATCGAAGGATCAAAAATTGTGTATAGCATAGCCGAAATTTTGAAAACGCATATTTGTCGGCTTGGTTTCTTGCCGCGGTTTCCCTTGGATTTGAAGTGAACTATGCGCCACAACCATCCTCTTAAAACGGTACTTCATTGACGAAATCGTGGCGTTCATCCAAATCAGCTAATCATCTCTGCCATTTTATGGTCTCATGCTAACTGTGCCGCAATCTGTCAATTTTTCATTATTACTCACAAGGATGACATCTCCATGAAAATCTTTACCCGTAAGCGAGTCGTTTTAGCGATTAGTTTGTTAATCATTTCTGGCGTTGGCTTTACCTATTTTTCCTCGCCCCGCAAGGACAAGTTAGAAGAACCAAAATATCGAACCGCACTGGTCGAGCAGGGCAATATTACCCAAACAGTGACTGCCAGCGGGACGTTAAATCCAGTGGCCTTGATTAATGTTGGCTCGCAGGTTTCTGGCACGGTGATCGAGCTCAATGCTGATTTCAATGACCGTGTCAAAAAAGGGCAGGTGTTGTTGAAATTAGACCCAACCATTTTTAACGCGCAGATCAAACAAAGCATGGCAAGCGTGGCATCGGCCGAAGCGTCTAAAAAATTAGCGATTGCCAACTATGAACGTAACCTTAAATTAGTGGCACAAAATTATGTTTCTGGTGTCACCTTGGAGCAATCGAAACGCGAGGTGGATGTAGCTGACGCGAATCACAAATTGGCGTCAGCGCAATTAGACCGCGTTCGTGCCGACTTGGAAAACAGTATCATTCGTTCGCCCATTGATGGTGTCATTATTAAGCGAACGATTGATCTTGGACAAACTGTCGCGGCATCATTTCAAACCCCAAATTTATTTCAGATCGCCCGTGATTTAACCAAGATGCAGATTGATACCAGCGTCTCAGAGGCCGACGTTGGTGCACTCAAAACTGGTTTGCCAGCGCGTTTTGTGGTCGATGCCTATCCTGATCGTGAATTTGATGCCAGCTTGCGTCAATTTCGTCTGGCTGCCACGGTGCTGCAAAACGTGGTGACTTACAACGTGGTGTTGGATGTCGATAATAAAGATGAGTTATTAAAACCTGGCATGACTGCTCAGGTGCGTTTGGTGGTTGGTAGTCGGCAGAATGTATTGCGGATTCCAACTGCGGCACTGCGGTTTAAGCTTAGCGATAAAGATATTGCTGAAAAAGAGAAAAAAGAAAAGAAAGCTTCGAAACAAGCATCGGCAAGTGAATCGGCCGCTGTGGTCGCGAGTAAGCCGGAGCCGGAAGATGATATTGGTTTTCGAAGCAAGAATGAGATCACACGTTCATTTAAGGTCTACAAGCTGGATTCAAAAAATGAAGCTCAGCCTGTGGATATCAAAATTGGCATTTCCAATTTTCGATATACCGAAGTGCTTTCTGGTGATCTGAAACTTGCAGATAAGGTCATTATCCGTTCGCTAGAAAAACTGGCAGCTGACAATTGAGAAGCGGGGAATGGCGATGACAGAAACGAAAAAATTGCTGATTGATATTCAGCACATTACCAAAAGTTATTTTTCTGGTGATGTCGAAACGAAGGTCTTGTTTGGCATTGATGTACAAGTGCCGCATGGCGATTTTTTAGCGGTGATGGGACAGTCTGGCTCTGGTAAATCCACGTTGATGAATATACTCGGATGCCTCGATCAGGCGACGACTGGGACCTATTTACTGAATGGTGTCGATACTTTGAGCTTATCGCGAGCCGAGCTAGCGAGTATTCGGAATAGCACAATAGGATTTGTGTTTCAAAGTTTCAACTTAATCAAGCGTATGTCGATTGCAGAAAATGTGGCACTGCCTTTGATCTATGGCGGTGTGTCGCGGGCGAAAGCGTATCAAAAAGCCTTAGTCGAATTAGAGCGCGTGGGTTTGCAGGATTTTGCTAAACGCATGCCAAATCAATTGTCTGGGGGGCAGCAGCAAAGGGTGGCGATAGCCCGTGCTTTAGTTGGTGATCCACCTTTGCTATTGGCGGATGAACCAACTGGGAATTTAGATACGCAAACCAGTATCGACATCATGCGTTCCCTGCAGCATTTGAATCAAGAACGAGGCATTACCATTCTGCTAGTGACCCACGAGCCAGACATTGCGGCGTATAGCAAGCGCTTGGTCAGGTTAAAGGATGGTCGTGTGCTATATGATGGTCCTGCGGCAGCAGGATTACAACAGCTAGCGATGAGTCACGATCAGCCGTCCTCATTACAGGAGACTGCGACATGAATTTGATACAGATTTTTATCGAGGCCTTTCGCGCCATGAATGCCAATCGCTTGCGTACCGCGCTGACGATGCTTGGGATTGTGATTGGTATTACTTCTGTGGTGTTGATGATGGCGGTTGGGCAGAGTGCACGTAATTTTATCGACAAAGAATTAGATACGCTGGGCAATAATTTATTGATCGTCTCACCTGGCGCAAAGCGAGCACAAGGTGTACGTGCTGCCGCGGGAACAGCGCCATCGCTGACCTTAGAAGATGCCAAGGCGATGAATGACTTACCGAGTTTGAACGGTGCTGCGCCTTCATTGACTGGTTTTTTTCAAATTTCGGTAGGAAACGAAAATTCAAGTAATTCTGTCCAAGGGATCACCTCGGAGATGTTTGCATTACGGAATTGGAAAATTGATCAAGGAAATTATTTCAGTGATTCTGACATTCGTGCAGCGGCACGCATGGCGGTGATTGGTAAAAAAATTGCAGAACAATTTTTTTATAAAACGAATGCGCTTGGACAGTTCATCCGTATTAACGGCATTCCGTTTCAAGTGATCGGCATTTTGGAAGGAGAGGGGCGGATGTTCGATGGTGGCGACTTGGGGGAATTGGTATTGATTCCAATTACCGCAGCACGAGCGAGTCTAATTCGTAGTCCATTTCCTCGCAATGTGCAATCGGTCTTGGTGCAGGCAAAAGATAGTAAGAGTCTGAAAGATGCCGAGCTTGATATTGCTGAGTTATTGCGTGACCGCCATCGAATTAGAACTGATCAAGTCGATGATTTTCGTATCGATAACTTGGCTGCGTTCGCGGAAGCAGGTGCCAAAATTAGCGCAGGTCTGGCGGCGATGTTAGGTGCTATCGGTGCAATTTCTCTGATTGTGGGAGGAATCGGTATTATGAATATTATGTTGGTGTCGGTAACAGAACGTACCCGTGAAATTGGGATACGTATGGCAATTGGTGCTAAACCCCATGACATCCTGTGGCAATTCTTGACGGAAGCCGTGGTGATCTGTCTGGTTGGTGGTGCCTTCGGTGTGCTGTTAGCGACCGGTGGTGCAGCCCTAATTACGGCTCAGAGCCCTTTGGAAGTGTTGATTAGTACCAAATCGATGATCATTGCTTTTGGTTTTGCTAGTTTTATCGGTATCTTCTTCGGACTTTATCCAGCCCGTCGTGCATCGCGGTTGTTGCCTGTGGATTGCTTGCGTTATGAGTAAATCACTGGTCTAAGCTCCGTTAGTGCTATCTAGATCCTAGCCTTCTCTTGTTTGTAGTGCAAGAGAAGGCTTTTTTATTGCTTACAGCTACAAGCAACTAGTTTAAGATCTCAGCTTTGTAAAAATCGCTGTATTGGCAGGAATAGGATGTTGCATGACTAGTGTGTGTGGTTTGGATTTTGGTACCTCGAATTCGACAGTGGGCTTCCATGATGGAAATGAAGTAAGTCTACTAATGTTGGAGGATGGAAAAGCAACTTTGCCTTCCGTCATTTTCTTTAACGCGGATTTGGATGAGGTTGTCTACGGGCGTGCGGCTTTGACGGCGTATTTAGATGGCTATGAAGGGCGCTTAATGCGCTCGATGAAAAGTTTGCTAGGAACCTCGTTGATTGATGGGCAAACCGAAGTGCAGGGACGGCGGCTCGCGTATAAACAATTATTAACGCAATACATTACCGAACTAAAAAAACGTGCAGAGTCAGCGGCACAGACCTCATTCGAACAAGCGGTTTTTGGGCGTCCTGTTTTTTTTATCGATGACAATCCGGCGGCGGATCAAAAAGCCGAGCAGACTTTGCGCGAGATTGCCCAAGCTGCAGGATTTAAAGATATTGCTTTTCAATTTGAACCGATTGCCGCTGCGCTCGATTACGAGTCTCGAATAACGCAGGAAGAATTGGTGCTGGTGGTCGATATTGGTGGCGGTACCGCAGATTTTTCTGTGGTACGTCTGTCGCCGCATCGACGTCAGAACATCGACCGGCAGTCGGATATTTTGAGTAACACCGGGGTGCATATTGGCGGTACCGATTTTGATAAATATCTTAGCTTGCAACATCTGATGCCAATGCTGGGTATGGGCGGACGCCTAAGCAATGGCATGGAAATGCCGTCGGCAAATTATTTTAATCTGGCGACCTGGCATACGATTAATCTGGTGTATTCACAAAAAATCGTCAGAGAAATTCAAGACATTTGTCGTGATATTTCTGATCCCTTGCTACGTTATCGTTGCGAGTGCTTTTTGCATTTGATAGATCAAAGAGATGGCCATTGGCTTGCACTAAAGGCTGAAGATGCCAAGATCCGCTTGAGCGACGCCGACACGGTACAGCTAAAACTCGAACGTTTGCGTGGCAAACACATCGATGAAACGCAGCGCGCATTGTGCTTGAACAGGGCGCAATTAGATGCAGCAATTGCGCCCTTATTTGTACAGCTAAATCAAACTATTGCGAATGCGATAGCCAATGCTGGCGTGGATAATGCACAAATCGATACGGTTTTTTTTACCGGCGGTGCTAGTGGCATTCGCGGCTTGCGACAAGACCTAGCGGATCTACTGCCGAACGCTAAAATGGTACAAGGCGATGCCTTTGGTAGCATTGGTGCAGGCTTGGCTTGGGATGCAAAACGACGTTTTAGTTAATTGTTATGAAGCACGTAATGTGTGGACGTTGTTTTCCTTAAAGCGATTGGCAAGGTACTCCCAATTTGTTGTTGCGTGGCAAGGTAGTTGCGATATACTGAAAAGACATTGGTTTGTGTGAGTTTCCATACATTTTGGGGGCAGCATGTCAGAAAATCTGGATGACGACGAGATACTGATCGAGGAAGATCTTGAGACGGATGTCTTGGCAAATATCTCGCAGCGCACCTGGAAAATCGCGATTGTCGATGATGACGAAGATGTGCATCGTGCCACCGAATTCTCATTGCTCGACGTCAAAATTTTGAATCGTCGTCTAGAATTTATTCACACCTACTCAAAAGCAGAAACTCACGAACGATTTGCGGTTGAATCGGATATTGCCGTGGTCTTATTAGACGTGGTAATGGAGACCGAACACGCCGGACTTGATTTAGTTTTCTTTATCCGCGATGAGCTTAAGTGGCGCGACACCCGCATTATTTTGCGAACGGGACAACCTGGTTATGCTCCTGAAGAAGATGCTATTCGTGATTACGACATCAATGACTATAAAACCAAAAACGAACTCACCCGTAAAAAATTGCTGACGGCGCTTACTGCCGCGATTCGTTCCTACGATCAATTACGCACGATTGAAGCCAGTCGTCGCGGATTACATCAAATTATTACCTCGAGTGCCGCATTGTCTATGCAAGATGGCATTGAAGGATTTGCTTCCGGCGTCATTACGCAAATCGCTGCCTTATGCGGTGTTCCCTCCGAAGGTTTATTGTGCGCGCAATGTGATGAGGCATTGCAATTTGACAATAACTTTCGATACAGCGTGATCGCTTCGGCTGGTCACTACCGCAGTTTGATGAATCGGCCGATTGATGAAATCGATAATCCGATAATTCGCGATGCGCTGCGTCGCGCGCTGTCTGAACGGACTTCCTTATTTGAAGAGCACAACATGACTTTGTATTTCTCTGGTAGAGGAAAACGAGCCATTGCGGCCTTCATAGAATTACCTTTTGCTTTGTCGTCGGTTGACCAGCAATTATTAGAAGTATTTTGCTTTAATTTAGGCGTTTGTCTGGATAACCTAGGGCTGATCAGTCAACTCAAGAGTTTTGCTTTCCGTGACCAATTGCTCATGCTGCCAAATCGGCTTAAATTTATTGAACAGCTCAACACGGTGATCGATAAACGTAGCCCAGATCAAATGGTCGTGCTAATTGATATCGATGATTTTGCGGAAATTAATGATGTACTCGGACATCGTTACGGTGATCTCTTACTTCGAGCGGTAGCAAGCCGATTGCAACAAGCTTTGGGTAACAGAATCTCGTTGGCACGCATCGGCGGCGATGTGTTTGGTTTGCTTGGTCATAGTGCTGCGCTAAAACCAGAGGATTTACAAAAAATGTTTGTTGATCCTTTCATCATTGACGATACGTCGCACAGCGTCTCAATGTCGATGGGCATGGTTGCTTTGGACTCCTACGCACAATCGGGTGCTGATGTATTAAAAGACGCCAGTATTGCGCTCAAACGTACTAAGGGATATCAGCGCGGTTCACACACCTTATTTACCCGTGAAATGGGAATCGAGATTCGCGAACGCGCGGTACTGATGCAGCATTTACATAAGGCCTTTGACGCTGAGCGTTTGTATTTGATGTACCAGCCGCAAATTGATTTGAGTAATCGACGTATCATCGGCTTTGAAGCGCTCCTGCGTTGGCGTACCGATGATGGACAAATGATCCCACCAACAGATTTTATTCCGCTGGCAGAGCATTCTGGGCTGATCATTAGTTTAGGCGCCTGGGTCTTGCGTACCGCTTGTTTCACCATGATGCAATTACTTGAGAAAGGCTTCGAGCTCGATCGGATTGCTGTGAACGTATCTGTGATTCAGTTCCGTCAGCCAGAATTCATCAAGCTAGTCGAGCGAGCATTGCATGACAGTGGCTTGGCACCACATTACCTAGAATTAGAAATCACCGAATCCGTGACCATGAACGGTGCTGGTATGTTTGAAGAAGCGCTCGCCGGTCTAAAAACCTTAGGCATACAAATTGCCATCGATGATTTTGGCACAGGCTTTTCATCTTTGAGCTACCTAGATAAATTACCGGTTGATCGTTTAAAGATTGATCGGGCGTTTGTAACACAAATCGATACTTCCGCTGGCCCTCGCATCGCCGAACTGATTACACAGCTTGGAAAGAAATTGAATGTAAAAATTATTGCAGAAGGTATAGAAACTGAATTGCATTGGGATGTTCTGCAAAAAATGGGCTGCGATGAAGGACAGGGGTTTTTGATTGCACGGCCCATGTTAGAGAGTGCAATCGAACCATGGTTAAGAAGCTGGAAATAAGCTGGAAATAAGTTTGAAATAAGTTTGAAATAAGCTATCGGGTGCTTAGCCCGCAGTAAACTCTTGGTAGCCTTTAGCACGTAACTCACAGGCAGGGCAGCTTCCGCAACCATGACCCCATGCATGCATTTGCCCACGTTCCCCTAAATAGCAGGTATGGGTATCGCGCCGGATTAATTCGATCAAGGCGCTTCCACCCAAGCTGTCAGCCAGGCGCCACGATTGCGCTTTGTCTATCCACATCAATGGTGTCTCTATATTTAAGCGACTGTCCATGCCCAAGTTAATCGCCACTTGCAATGCTTTCAGACTGTCATCACGGCAATCAGGGTAACCGGAAAAATCCGTTTCGCACATGCCACCAACAAGAATCCCCAGTTGACGACGATACGCCAATGTTGCAGCTACCAACATGAACATTAAATTTCGTCCTGGAACGAAGGTATTGGGAAGGCCATTTGCTTGCATTTGTATGGCAATATTCTCTGTCATGGCGGTATGAGACAGTTGTGAAATCAGTGATAGATCGATGACATGGTCTTCACCCAAACGATGATCCCAGTCACTCGAAATCGTACGTATTTTTTGTAAGACTTGTGGCCGCATGCTGAGCTCGATGGCGTGCCTTTGCCCATAATCAAAACCTATCGTCTCCACATGTTGGTAACGACTCAAAGCCCAAGCGAGGCAAGTGGTGGAATCTTGTCCACCGCTGAATAAAACTAAGGCGCGTTTAGTGGCGTCCTGGACTTCAGATACGACTGTCATGATTGGTCTCAACTCAAAAGGAAATGTTTTTATTGCGCTGGAATTAGCTTGTTAATCGTGATAATTTTTTGATCGACTTGATCGCCATTACTATCTTGAAAGCGCACGCGAACTGGATAGTAATCCAGGTCGGTCGCCAGCCACAATTCAAGCTTTTGTCCTTGCGCATCTGGTGGCGGTGCTTTGACGATATGCATGACATTCAGCTCGCCAAGTGCGCTAGTGATTTTGCTGTACTCGATGAGCGTAAAAGTCCAAGGGTCGGCGTCTTTTAGGCCAGCTACAAACATTTTCCATTCTTGTCCGGGTTTGTTGCGCTCAGCTTGTTGACGTACTAAACCGACTAATTGCCAAGTCGCACTTAAGCGATCTTGCTCGCCACCTTGAATTGGATAACTAAGATCCGATTCTGAAAAATGGATATTTTTTTGTTCCCTGTCAAAATACGTGGTCGCTTCAGGGCGGCGGAAACGTTTTTCAATAAAGCGATCTGGTGCCAGACCATATTCCAAGATGCTACCTTGACTGCTGCTGACCAAAATTTTGCCGAATATGGCAACCTTAGTTTCTGAGGATAATCGGTATTTCCGTGCTTGTTGATCTTGCTCTGTCACTTGCCAATTGACCACGGCTTCACCGCTGACGGGGATCCCTTTTTGACTCGACTTTAGGCTATAGCGCAAGCTCGCAGATGGTGCGAATTTTAATTTTTCAGCCCAGCTCACCGATTGCCAGCACAGGCCATAAGTGAGCAGAACAAGGGTAATTAATTGCTTGAGCATGTGGGGTTTAGTTCTCGCGGTTGATTTTTTGTTTAAGGGCAACCACGACTTGGTTGGTCACGCTGCCATTGCTCTCGGTATTACGGATTTGCACCGGATACCAACCTAGAGAAGGTGCGAACCAAATGTCTAATTGTGAATTATAAAAACCAGGTTTCGGTGGACGACTTACATGGACGGTCATTAGTTTGCCTGTTTCTGCCGCCAATTTACTATCGATCTCCTCTTCTCCAATCACACGAAATAAAAAAGGTGTGGCATCACGTCCTTCGGCGACTTGGATTGTTAATTCTTTACCTGCGGTCAATTGCGGTTCTTTCGCGTTCCCAATGGCGGCGAGTTGAAGCAAAACGCTGACAGCATCTTGTGCCCCATTTTCCATCGCAACTATCTTATTGGACGCAGAAAAGCTGATGGTTTTTTCAGTATGATTAAAATGAATTGCCGTTGCTGGGCGGGTGCGTCGAATATCGTTGCTGATGACTGGGGTTAAGCCAAACAAATCGATGTGTCCTTCGCTCGTGATCGTCAGTAAATTCAAGTTGGTAATTAACAGATTGATGCCAGCTTCGATCGACAATCGATATTTGCCATTTGCTCGCTCCCAAGACAGACTACCAACGCCAGTGGTGGGATTGCCGTTGACTTTGGTATGGGTGATTTCCATCTGCATTTCTGCCGATTCAGGAACCCGTAGACTAAATTCCGGCAGAGCCTCAGCGCTTTTTTCGTCAATCGGCGCTTGGATTTCGGTAGGCTTTGGTTCTACAACTTCGCTTGTTTCCTTAACGGCTGACTCACTTGCAGGGATGGCTAGGTCTTCGGTTTTAGTCTCAATCTGTGCCGCTTTAGTGGCCTGTGGACGGGGAGCCTTGGCGATCGGAGTCGATTGTTTTGGACTTAGCTTAGCCTTATCTTCTGTCGGCGGCAGCGCTTCCGTGCTGGGGCGCAAACTGACAGTTATGTTAGGCAAATCCTCTAGTGTTGGTTTCGGCGTCCACTCTTTTAAGCCGGCTGACTCTAGCAAGACGATATGCAGTAAGATGGTTGTAAGTAGAAACAACCAAGTACTTAGCTTGCTAAGTTGCTGTCGTAGTTGGGATGAAAAAAAATGCTGGCTCATAACGATAGTGTAATCGTTCTGGCTTAATCTTGCGATGATCCTGCAATCTCTGTTGAATTGATTCAAGCACAATATAAAAATCTTCACTTAACATTTGCATCTTTTAAAGATACTCGCCTAAGGAGACGCACACATGCAAAATCCCTTTCAATCTTCTGCTGCTAACAATATAAATGACCCCTTAGCTTTCGTGAAAAAACTGTGGGGAGATATGCAATTGCCTGGGATGGTCACGCCGACCTTGTCAGTCGATGAGCTAGATAAACAGATTAAGGACTTAAAGACGGTCGAGTCCTGGCTTAATGTCAATATGAATATGCTGAAAGGCACGATTCAAGCCTTAGAAGTGCAAAGAGCGACTATCTCTGCTTTAAAGACGATGGGGGAAAGTTTTGCACAGGCCACCACCAAATCTGAACCTGGATCCAGTGTAGACGAGTCCACTGCAAATTGGCCCATGCACGCGTCCCATAAGGCAGGTTCCGGCGCAAAGACAAGCGCAATCAAGGAGCCAAGCGTAGAGGAAAATGAAGAGGAGACTGAAGACGATGATGCAGAAAGCCCGCCAGAGGATATAAAGGCTGAAGCTAAGAGAGAAACGACCGCTACTGCTGAGCCTCTAGCAGCTGATAAATCATCGATGCACAATCCTGCTGCGTGGTGGACTGTATTGCAAGATCAATTTAAGCAGGCACTTCATCATGCGATGAAAGACGAAGCGCAACAGACACCAGATGCTTCAGCGCCTGTGGCACCTAAAAGTGCAGCAAAGCCGACTAAAAAAACTGCGGTAAAAGCAGCGCCGGCAAGTCGTCAACGTGTTACTAAAGCAGCCGCGGCGAGCACACCAAAAACGAAGGTGGCAGTAACGAAGCCTAAGAGCGCGACGAAAGTGGTAGCAAAAACCACGACAACAAGTAAATCCCGTTCGCGCGTTTAAGCGGATATCGGATCAAATGGAAAATCATCCTCAGGTCTGACGCAAATCTAGTCTGACCTGAGGATTGCTTATAAAAACTCGGATTATTCCGCTAACGCTTTTTCAATCGCCGCCACTAAACCCTTATTTTCAGGTGTGGTTACGCTGGTATAGGAAGCAATGACCTTGCCATTGCGATCTACCAGATATTTATAGAAATTCCACTTTGGTGTGGTGCCACTCGCTTTGATCAATTGTGCATAGAACGGATTGACATCATCGCCACGCACAGAGGATTTGGCAAACATCGGAAACTTGACGCCATAAGTGTTGAAGCAAAAATCGGCGATCTCTTTACTGGAGCCTGGCTCTTGTTTGCCGAAATCGTTTGATGGAAAGCCTAACACCACTAAACCGCGTTGCTGATATTTGGCATACAGCGCTTCCAAACCCTCATATTGTTTAGTAAATCCGCAGTAACTGGCTGTATTGACGACCAAGGCGACTTTACCTTTGTACTGGCAGAGATTTTGCGGCGCTTCATCCTGTAGGCGATTAAAACTATGCTGCAAAATCTCTGGACAGGTTTCGGACTGTGCGTTGGCATTTCCTGCTAACGATAGCAACAAGCAGGTGGCAATAATCGTGATGGATGCAAAAGACATGATGACTCCTTGAAAGTGAATTACTTGTGCAGAGGTCTCACGACGTGAGACTTGATTCGGAAATAAAGGTAAGCGAGTAATGGTAACGCAATTTAAATGCGCTCGCTGTTAGTTGCCGATTCTGCTGCCACACGCTAAAGTACCTGCATTCCTAAAATCAGCGTAACACGCGAACGCTTAACCTAATTGTTGATAGCTCATGCCAAACTTCGAAAGCAAAATTTGTGAACCAGATCAATTAATCCTAAGGGCGCAACAGTTAGCCCATCCGGTTGTGTTGACAAATGGTGTTTTTGATTTATTACATCGGGGGCACGTTACCTATTTGGCTCAGGCTAAGGCATTAGGCGCATCCTTGATTGTGGCGGTCAATACTGATGCTTCTGTCAAGCGCTTGGGGAAAGGCGAAGAGCGTCCGATTAATACTTGTGCCGACCGCATGGCGGTACTAGCGGCGTTAGCATCAGTGGATTTGGTCGTTTCTTTTTCGGAGGATACGGCACTTGAAACGGTGAATCTGGCGCGACCCGATATTTATGTGAAGGGCGGTGATTACGATATGCACAAGATCCCCGAAGGTCAAGCGGTGCTTGCTTACGGTGGTACAGTTCATGCGATTAACTTTGAACATGATCGTTCCACTACTAAAACTTTACAGAAACTGCGCCAATCCGAGGTGTCTGACTAGCTCTCAAAGATGCTGTGGAAAACTGGCAAAACCTAAGCGAATTCAATCTTTTTTCAGTTAAACACTGTTTGAACCGATTTCAGGCAATGTTGATTACATCACTCCACTCCTCAATTCCACCTCACGAATGGATTGAGCATGGCGTACAGATGGATCAAGTAAAGGCAATTCGTGTTGTACGTCGACTCTCGCACACGTTGTCGTGGCTAGTATGCTCGGAAATGACTTTCCGTAGTTTTTCAAGTTTGATGGGTTTTATAAACGCACCAATGATGGTGTCATTTATTTTTTACCATAAGCTTCAATTAATTGATGGATCGTATCGAGTGGCACGATTTTATCGACCGCGCCGAGTTTGACCGCTTCTTTTGGCATGCCATAGACTACACAGGATTTTTCATCTTGAGCGATCGTTTCTGCACCGGCATCATGCATGTCCTTCATGCCTAATGCGCCATCGTCACCCATACCTGTCATGATGATGCCAAGTGCATTCCGGCCTGCACATTTTGCAACTGAACGAAACAGAACATCAACCGAAGGGCGATGGCGATTCACTGGTGGGGCATCGATAATTTCCACATGATACTGAGCACCACTGCGCTTGACTTGCATGTGTCGACCACCCGGTGCTACTAACGCGCGGCCTGGAATAAGCCGGTCGCCATTCTTTGCTTCCAGCACTTCCATTTCACAGATTTTATTTAGGCGATCGGCAAATGCTTCGGTAAATTTTTCTGGCATATGTTGGACGATAACGATGCCTGGAGCAGTTCGTGAAAGTTTTTTTAGCACCACTTCAAGTGCTTGCGTGCCACCCGTTGAAGTGCCGATGGCGACTAGTTTGTCTGTGGTCACCGCCATTGCACTGGTTAAGCTCGCGTTCAGAGCAGGCATGACTTCATCAATTTTTATTTTGTTAGGTGGTGTTGCTGCCGCATTTATCGCACTGAGATTACGGAAAGGCCTCAGGTTGGCACCAGCCGCAGCCTTGACAGCTTGAACGATATCGCCAGCGTCAATTTCAAGAAAATTTTTCAGCCCCGCTTTGGGTTTCGTAACGATAGCGACCGCTCCGGCTGCTAAAGCTTGCATTGATGTTGCGGCACCTTTCTCGGTGAGGGTTGAGCAAATAATGACAGGGGTGGGCCGAATCGACATGATCTGTCTGAGAAAAGTAATACCATCCATGCGCGGCATTTCTACGTCAAGCACAATGACGTCTGGCCAGTTTGAATTCATCTTGTCCATTGCAAAGATGGGATCGGGCGCAGACGCGATGACTTCAATGCCGCTATCTTTTGTTAGCAGAGCGGTTAAGACTTGTCGTACCACAGCAGAGTCGTCTACTAACATGACTTTGATTTTTGATTTCATTATTCTTTCATTTTATCTACATGTTTAACCCACACATCTCCGGACCATAGGTCAAACATAATATTTCGATGTCCAACGCCACCCAAGTGCTCGGACTTAATTTTAAAACCGTACTCTTCAAGTAGTTGCCGACCTATTTTTACATTCTGTTCGGATACCGAAAATACGCGTTGGTCTTGACCTGGGAATTGATTGCCTCCGCCAAAAATTTTTACCTCGTAATCATGAACCGAAGTGCGAGAATTTTTGATCTCCTGCAGAAACAGGCGCATCACGTCTTCGGCATATTTTCCATCAACTCCGACGCTATGTGGTGTGCGTTTATTCTTTGGTAGCATATAGTGACACATACCACCAATTCGTTTGATCGGATGCCACATAGTAATCGAGACGCAGGATCCTAAAAGAGTACGGATGCGTGTTTCATGATCGCCGAAGTAAAACTCTCCCGGTTGTAAAAAAATATCAATATAGAAGCTAGGTTCATTCATACAGTTTCGTTAGATGTCAGCGATATGCACAGGGAAGTTGTCCCTAAGCGGTCTTCTGATAGATTGAAGGGGCGACTAATTTCAGAGGCGAATCTAAGCCATTGAGTGATTCTGAATGACTAACGATGAAATAACCTCCCGGACGTAATCTTTCACTGATCTTTTCCACCAGACGTTTTTTGGTGTCGCGATCAAAATAGATCATGACATTGCGTAGAAAAATAATTTCAAACATTCCGAGGTCGGGTAATGGTTCAATCAAATTGGCGATACTAAAGTGGACGCGTTGTCGAATTGCCGATTCGAGCAAAAAAAAATCTTCGAATTCCTCACGCCCTTTCAAGCAGTATTTCTTTAGCAGTTGGCGTGGGATTTTGTCTGCGGCGAGCATAGGATAAAGGCCACGCCGCGCCTTCTCGACCATGCGTGTCGAAATATCTGTGCCTATGACTTCCCAGTCGTTACTATGGAAGGACTCTGCCAGCGTTATTGCAATAGTGTAGGCTTCTTCCCCGCTGGAGCTCGCAGCACTCCAGATACGGATTTGACGTTGTCGTTGATACTGCGGAAAAGCGATATTTTTTAGAAAATCGAAATGCTTGGGTTCGCGAAAAAAATAGGTTTCGTTCGTCGTTAGTAAATCAATGGCGACCGTCGTTTCATCCTCGAACCCTGGTCGACCCAGTAAGGCAAAATATTCACTATATGTCGTCAAATTGCGTTTACGCAGGCGCTTATCCAAACGTCCCATCACCAACGCCTGTTTTCCCTCGTTTAAAGCAATCCCAGTTCGTTCATATAAAAAGCGAGAAATCCATTCAAACTCGTTTTTTTTAATCGCGACCTGGGTGGTAAATTTACTGGATTTAGTGTTCATGCTCCGACTCAGTGGAGTTCGTCAGCGCAGGTGTAATCGATTGTCCGAGTGCGAGCATTTCATCCACAGAAAGTACCCGGTCTAAGTTCAGCACAATAATGAATCGACCATCTTTTTTCGCCATCCCACTGATAAAGTCCGGTCGGATTTTGGCACCGAAAGAGGGTGGTGGTTCAATATCCGCGCTGGCAATTTCAATCACCTCATTGACGGCGTCAACGACGATACCAATACTCTGTGCATCTGCTTGATCACTTTGTTCCATTTCAATAATCACGATGCTGGTGCGACGAGAAATACTGGTGGTGCCACGATTAAATCGTGCGGTTAAATCGACTACAGGTACGACACGACCACGCAGATTAATGACCCCTCGGATAAAGTTCGGCATCATCGGTACTTCCGTTAAATCTCCATACTGAATAATTTCTTTAATATTTAATATGCCGAGTGCAAAGACTTCTCCTCCAAGTACAAAGGTGAGGAACTGCGCTGATTCGGATGATGGCTTGTCTTTACTGCTAGTCAGAGCGCCGTTGTTCGCTGTGCTGATTGCATTCATACCGCTCTCCTAAAACCTTTCAAATTTTGCTTCGTCGACACTACTGCTGCCAAAATTTGGTTTGGCTCGTTTGGGGGTGCCGCGAACAACACTGCGTTCATTAGTTTGTGTTGAACTAGAAGACTTTGTACTTTGTCCGAGGTGAAAGAAACTGACCAATTCAATTAATTGCTCAGCTTGACTTGTCATCTCTTCAGCGGTTGCTGCCAGCTCTTCACTTGACGATGCATTTTGTTGCGTGATTTGATTCATTTGATTCATCGCGGTATTGATTTGTCCAACACCAGCGGATTGTTCTTGTGATGCTGCGGCAATTTCTTGCACCAGGTCAGAGGTGCGGCCAATGCCGGGAACAATTTCATCTATCAGATCACCCGCACGTTCAGCCGTCTTAACGCTACCGCTGGCCAGATCACCAATCTCTTTAGCCGCAACTTGGCTACGCTCAGCCAATTTACGAACTTCCGCTGCCACGACGGCAAATCCTTTGCCATGCTCGCCAGCGCGCGCTGCTTCAATCGCAGCATTGAGCGCGAGCATATTGGTTTGATAAGCGATGTCATCAATGATGCCGATTTTCGATGCGATCTCTTTCATCGCAGACACCGTTTGTTTGACTGCACCACCACCCTCAATGGCTTCTTTGGATGCCTTACCTGCAATGCCATCAGTGACTTTGGCATTTTCTGCGTTTTGATTAATTCCCGCAGCCATTTGTTCGATGCTGGCGCTAGTTTCCTCTACGCTGGCCGCTTGCTCACTAGCCGCTTGTGATAGTGCTTGTGAAGTGGCACTGACCTGTTCTGACGCATTCGATAATGCATCTGTCGCGTTGCGCACTTCGCCTACGATGGTCGCCAGTTTTTCGCAAGCAGTATTTGCATCTTCTTTGACTTGGTTAAACATTCCCGGCGCGTCGCGTGTAATCCGTTGTCCTAGATCGCCGGTTGCTAAGCCGCCGAATATGCGTGCAATGTCCTCGATCGTTTGTGTTAATTTTTCACTAGCTGAGTTGGCATTCTTTTTAACGTCGTCAAACATTCCAGTGTATTCACGTTCTATGCGTTGTGACAGATCACCTTCGGCAAATGACTCCAGTACCCGACTGACATCATTGAAGATAATCGAGGTAGTTTCCATCAAAGAGTTGACGCCAGAACAAAGCGCAAGAATCGGCCCTGTTTTACCATCTAGTGGAATACGTTGACTGAGGTCGCCATCTTTTGCTGCCGAAGTAACTTTTTGCGCCTGCTCGACGGCTTCTTTGAGCATATTTGCGGCATTTATTTGCGCAGTGACATCGGTGGCAATTTTCACGATTTTGAAGATCCGTCCCATCTCATCTTTGACGGGAGCATAAACCGCTTGTATCCAGATTTCTTTACGTGATTTGGTAATCCGTTTAAATACGTTACTTTGTGCTTTGCCAGCATTGAGATCCGCCCAAAATTGGGCGTACTCGGGCAAATTGGATTGCGATGGATCGACGAAGGTACGATGGTGCTTTCCCTTTATTTCATCGAGGTGATATTCGACCAATGCCAGGAAATTTTTGTTTGCTTGTAGAACGTTGCCACCGAGGTCAAACTCGATATAGCCATAAGATTCATCAATTGCATCTAATACGCCCTTGGCATTTTGACGTTCGAGTTCCTGTACCGTGATGTCATAGCGCACGCCTAAGTATTTTGTCGGCTTTCCGTTTTCACCTAAGAATGGTGCGATGACTGCATCGACGTAGTAAGGCGTGCCGTCTTTCGCACGATTTTTGATCACCCCGCGAAATGTACCGCCGCGTCCTATGGTCGACCAAACCTGCTTAAACGTCTCTTTGGACATATCAGGATGACGGGTAGTGTTGTGTGGTCTGCCTATCAGTTCATCGCGGCTATATTTTGATACTTCGGTGAATTTATCATTGACCGTGACGATATCACCTTTCAGATCTGCAAATGAGACGATGCTAGTGAGATCCATGATGTCAGACCGGACTTTTAATTCTTGTGATAATTCAGCGATCTGTTTTCGTAGTGCTGCCAGCTCAGTGGCCTGCGCCTCAAGTTGCGCACCACTGACCAGTTTTGAAATCCAAGATGTATTGACTTGACTCATTTCATATCCCCTAAAATAGTGTGAGCGCTTCTAATGAAAGTAACGAAATTCGGTTATTCATATTGATTTTGTCTCTATCGATTGCAGCTTGAAAAATCAATATTGCTAGTGATAAATCAAATCAAATTAATTTAAATCCATTCATGCATGGAAATCGCATCGCATCAATTGATTTTGATTGCATGATTTTTTTACCTACTGGAATTCTGCGGCACTGCAAGTAGTCGTTTCTGCTCCATTCTTGAATAGTGTTGCGTCATACTCGTCACACTTAAAATTAAGGCGACTTCGCCACTGCCTAAAATGGTGGAACCACCGATACCTTGCAGATGGCCGAATAACTTCCCTAGAGGCTTAATGACGGTTTGAAATTCGCCCATCAGTCGATCAACTACTAAGCCAGTTTTATTCGTGCCATTGCTGATAACCACGACATTTTGACGGCGTGGTTCCTCGCCCTCAATTTCAAACATTTTTCGTAGACGAATAAACGGTAACACTTCACCGCGCAGGTCCATAAAATCACGATCCGCGCACTCTTTAGGTAGTTCGACACACTCCACTACTTGGTCAAGTGGGATGACAAAGGAAGATTTACCTACACCCACTAAGAAACCATCAATAATTGCTAAAGTAAGCGGCATGCGGATGCGCATGGTTGCACCTACACCGATTTCACTATCGATGTCGATACTGCCTCGTAGCGACGTGACATTGCGTTTGACAACATCCATGCCAACACCACGACCTGAAAGATTTGAGATCTGATCTGCGGTTGAAAAACCAGGTTCGAAAATTAAGGCATAAATTTCTTTATCGCTTAATGCTGTTCCTTCTGAAACCAAGCCTTTTTCAATGGCTTTCGCCAAAATTTTGTCGCGATTTAACCCTCCGCCATCATCGCTGACTTCAATCACAATACTGCCAGATTCGTGATAAGCATTGAGCCGTAAAGTTCCCTGGGCTGGTTTGCCGCGCGCGATTCTGATCGAGGCACTTTCAATGCCGTGATCCATAGAGTTACGAACAAGATGCATCAATGGATCGCCAATTTTATCGACGACAGATTTGTCAACCTCGGTCTCCCCACCCGAAATCTCAAGCAGAATATCTTTACCAAGTTCGATGCTGACATCGCGAACCACGCGCTGGAAGCGACTAAATGTCGTACCGATGGGAACCATTCTTAATTGCAATGCGCTATCGCGAACTTCTTCTACCAATCGCATGACTTCACTGGTTGATTCGAGTAGTGCGACATCATTTGATTTTGTTGCCCGTAAATTAGCGCCGGCTCCTGCGATGACTAACTCACCAACCAGATCAATCAATCTATCGAGTCTTTCGGCATCAACACGAATGTTTTGTTTTTCTCTTGCTTTGTTATCTTTAACTTGCTGTTGTTTGTGAAGTGCGGCATTTAAGATGGGTTCTTGCAGCATCTCTTGCTTGACCAGAATTTCTCCGATCGGCGACTCATTGGTTTCTCCGCGCGTGATGCCTTGACGCTGCTTTTGTAAATTCAAACACTCTTCCAACTCATGCTTCGTTAGCACGCCACTTTTAATTAAAATTTCTCCGAGTAATTCATCGTCATTTGGTAAGTTGTTGATAATGTCGATGTACTCATCAATTTTGCTACGCGGCGGTACGATACGAATAACACTATCTTCGCGCACAAATTCAAAAACGTTTTCAATGGCTTCTTTGCTCGCACTACTTTTGAGGACGACTTCAAATCCAAGGTAACAACTTTCTGCATCCATCTGATCCAACTGGGGAATGTTGTCGGTAATGGTTATAAGATTAATGACATCGCCCAAAGTGCTCAGGTAGCGAATAAATGACAATGGATCCATGCCGTTACGCAGACAATCAGATCCGAAGCGAAGCGATAAATACCAGTTTCCCGAGTCGACTAAACCGCCGCCAGAGGATTGCGCATGTTGTTCGTGTTGTTGAGCAATGTCTGAGCGTTGATCTGACGAGCTAGCATGAGCGAATTTGCTCAGCTGTTCATGTAAGGCAGTACTCGCAGAAAGTTGTTCAGCGGTTCCTTCAATATGGCCAGAAGCGACACCGTCAATGAGGTTGCTAATGTGATCGCGGCAGGGCAGCAGAACCGCAATTAAGTCTGAGGAAACCGCAATTTCTTCATTGCGTAACATGTCCAGTATGCTCTCCACCAGGTGGGTGAAATGAACAATATGGTCTAAACCAAACAAGCCCGCAGAACCTTTGATGGTATGGGCTGCACGAAAGATTGCACCGATTGCGTCATGCGGATTATCGTCATGTTCCAGACCTAATAAACCGTCTTCCATGTCTTGTAGTAATTCGCGGCTTTCGACTACAAAGGTATCTAGCGCAGCCCTCATTTCATCTTCAAAACTCATACGAAATCTCCCGCGATTTACTCAAGTCAAAATAACTTGGTCACCAAACGTTGCTGTCATATTGCACATTTCTAAGACTTCTAATACTGCTTTGCTATGCATGGTGTAACGCAGTTTTTTATTGCGTCGGAGTGCTTCCTGTTTCATCAAAATGAGTACTTGTAAGCCCGCGCTATCCATTTCAGCGACCTGTGATAGATTCACTTCCAAATCATCACCGGTCTCTAAAAATTCTTGTAAATGCTGTTTTTCGGATGCCGCCGTGTAGATTGTCAGTTCACCTGTAATAGATTGTGAATGCACGATATACCTCTACGGTAAGATGAGTTTGGAAACTGCGGCCAACATTTGTGCTGGCTGAAATGGTTTGACCACCCACGCCTTGGCACCAGCTGCTTGTCCTTGCAGTTTTTTGCCTTCTTGTGATTCAGTCGTCAACATGATGATCGGGGTAAATTTGTACATAGGAAGTTTTTTGACTTCTTGTACAAAGGTGATGCCGTCCATTACAGGCATATTGACGTCAGAAATAATTAAATGGACTTTTTGCCCATTCAATTTGCCTAGCGCATCCTGGCCATCGACTCCTTCGATCACGATGTAGCCCGCACCACGAAGTGCTAAGCCGACGACTTGCCTGACGGACGCTGAATCATCAACCACCATTACTGTTTTTGACATGTTTAACCTCGGCTATTGAGTGTTTTTGGAACTGGTACTGACGTATTTAAAAGAATGTGATTTCGGAATTATTACCATCGGCTGCATTGGCTGCCGGATTTGCATTGGTTCGCGTCTGATCATGGTTGAAATGTTGATCATCCATGGTGTAATACTTTTCTAAATCGTTTAACCATTCGGCAGTTGTTGGGATGCCGCGGTTCTCATTAATGATTACCAATAGCTTGTTGATATCCCGATCCAATACATTGAGCATTTGACTGACACGATCTTGGTATTGCAATGTGATCAGTAAGCTTTCCACGTCATTGCGTATCACTTCACCTTGGCTGCGCATTATTTCTGCCGCATTTCCGAGGTCTTGCACATGACCCAGTACGGTTTTGACTACATTTCCTGAGCGCAGCAAAATGTCTCGATCGTGGTCGTTGGCTTTTTTTGCGGCTTTGAGAGTTTCTTTCACCACGCTGGTAATGTCGTTGACGCGTGTGGTAATTGTTTGTCCTGTTTCGGATGACATAAGTGACAAGCGGCGTACTTCACCTGCAACCACCGCGAAACCTCGACCATGCACACCAGCGCGGGCGGCTTCGATGGATGCATTGATGGCGAGTAAATTGGTCTGTGCTGCAATCGTCGCCACGCTGTGCGCCATGTCTTTTAAGTCAGCTGTGGAAGTCGCCAAGCCACTGATGGCCTCTAGTAAATCATTTTTGTTGTCAATCATCGCTTCTAGATGCTCGATTACAGGTTGTAATTCATCGCGGCATAGATTGAGTAAATGCATGGTGGCTGTGTGATTGGCCGATTCACTTTCAGCGTTTTGTGCTGCGAATCCAGCCGCGTCAAATTGGCTGATTATCGAGCTGAAGCTGTCGATTAATTGGGCGACTGCAGTTTCAGTTTTGTTTTTGACTGAGATCACATGGTTTTGCCAGACCGGTAAAACACCCTGAAAAAAATCTGTTTCATTCGCACTTGGGGTATACCTAGTCACCACAATTTCTCTGGCTTGCACCACTTCAGTTTGTGCTTGTGGCGGCGGTGTATTAGGCTCCTGACGGGATATTTTTTTCCAAGCGTAAGCGCTGAGACTAACACCGACAAACGAAATTAATTCTAGAGGCCCAGGTTTTGAAAAAATGGGTAGTAGGGCGAACATGACTAATGCTAATGGCATTAGCAATTCGAGATCAAGCTTGCCAATTACCAGTATCGGTTTACATGAAGTTCTGGCTGAACGCATTTTTCTATTCTTCCTGATTGATGCTGAAAATAAATGTAAACATCTTAACCATAGAATACGTATTCATGTTGCTTTGTAGATAGAGCTTAGCACGCTTCTAAATCGACTTGCTGCATAAATCAACAGACATGTTGTAGTTTAGGAATATATTGAAGGAAATCTGAACTCTTGTGTCTGGCGATGTTGAAGGATCTCAAAAAGTCGCGATTTTTAGTTGTGATAGCGATGTTTTTTGACATATGTCGTTGTTTATTCGCTTTGAAATAAGTTGAAACCTTGGTTGCAATATCTGAACAAGGTGCACGTGGAATCAAGGATGGGGCTTGCTTTTCGATGTCGAAAGAACAAAGAGAGAGAAATAGATGTGCAAGCAAGCGCCGGTGAGGCTACTGATGGTGAAACCGGTGTCGCGAAGTGTGAAAAGCAGCGGCCGGATATCGTGTTATTGCACGCCGTGATGATGACATTAAATGGACTTGACGCTTTTGCGAAAATCAAGTCATCTGTCCATCATCAATGTTGTCGAAGGCTTCCAGTGCGGAGGAAGATGGTATCGTTGAGCAGGCATCAAGTCTTGGTGCGAGCGGCTACATTTAAAAGCCATTTAATACCGCAAGCGTGATGGAAACACTACATGATGCACGCGAATATTTGATTGTGTGTAATGCCGCTTCAGCTAAACGTCAGGATTAATTTAGACGTCAAAATAGAGATGGTGATGGTTGATGAGTTTGCATCATTTTCATTTTGTCGCAGCACCTCCGTGGTCTTAGAGACGAATCGTCATTTCTGCTATCAGAGACCACCTAAAAAATCATTTTGGCGCCATGCCTCATATACAACAATTGCCACGGTATTGGAAAGATTTAAACTACGATTGTCTGGACGCATTGGCAGCCTGATACGCTGACTAAGGGGAAAAGATGCACGCAAGTCAGGTGCTAAACCACGAGTTTCGGATCCAAAGACGAAGTAATCACCTGCTTGAAATGCCAGCTTGGCGAATGTTGTCGATCCATGTGTTGTCATGGCGAAAAGACGGTCAGCGGCGGGCTGTTCTGTCGCAAGAAAAGCTTCCCAGTTTTTATGAACTTTCATTTGCGCGTATTCGTGGTAATCCAGTCCTGCCCGCTTAAGTTTGCTATCTTCTAAAGGGAAACCCAATGGCTCAATCAGGTGGAGTTGCACACCGGCATTGGCACAGAGACGAATAATATTTCCAGTATTTGGTGGGATTTCTGGCTCGACTAAAACAACATTAAACAAGGTGATTCCTTCACTAAATTTAGTATGCGCATGATAGCGCAAACTTGGTCTGTGAAGCGAATTGTCAGGTTCGGTTTAGTGCCAAGTCGTTCTGGCAAAGACAAAATTGGTAACGCGCACTGCACCAGCTTGTTTCAATAATTTTGCAATTGCATTGAGGGTCGTTCCTGTGGTGATGACATCATCGATCACAGCGAGATGTTGACCTTGAATCTGGTGGGCAAGTGCAGGATTGGTGAAGAACGCGCCCCGTACATTGCGTTGCCTATCATCGGGATGTAAGCTGCTTTGCTGCAAAGTGTTTTTTAAACGCCAAATTAAATCTGGGATTAAAATGCCGCCATCTGGCAAGTTGATTGGTCTGGCGATTTCTAAGGATTGATTGAAGCCGCGAGTGATCAGGCGTTGCCGGCTAAGTGGTACTGGGCAAAAAATGGCAGGGTTTGTCGGCATGTGTTTTAAGTTATTCTGGATCGTTTCTTCCAAGAACCCGGCGATCAGGGTTGCCATGTGCAGCTGGTGGCCAAATTTGAGACCTAAAACGAGGCTGTCGATAGGGGCGCTATAATTGCAACTGACGAAAGTCGCATCAAAAAAAGGTGGCGTTTTTATACAATTGCCACATGCTGAGTCAATCTTGGAATAGAGCGGAATGCCGCATTGATCACAACGTCGAATACTCCTAGAAAAATAGTCCACCTCGCACTCCTTGCAAATTCCTCGCTCAGAAGTTTGTTGGCAAAGCGCACAGTGGTTTGGAAGGAGAAGCTGAGGCAGACTTTGCATGACTTGTTAACTAAGGTTGATCATAAATTGTTGGAAGTTATCATTTAGCCTATCTTAATTCAAATTTTTACACCGCATTATTTTTAATTACTAAGCCGACACCTATGCAAAGCGCACCTATCAGCTTGAATCAAGTCCGCCGTTTGTTTGCATCGCCAACCCGTGTTGAGGGTGGGCAGTTTCTGTTGAGAGAGATTGCCAATAGAATGGCTGAGAAACTCGACTTAATTAAAATTGATGCCAACCATGTGCTCGATATTGGCTGTGGTGTTGGTGTGGATTTGCTAAGGCTGTCCGAACGGTTTCCCGACGCAAGCTCCATAGTCGGCCTTGATGGGTCTTATGCCGCTTTGTTGCAGGCACCTCGCAGTGAAGTCGTTGCTAATGGGGTGAGTGATTCATTTTTCAATCGGATACTGTCGATTGGGAATAAAAAAAAGCGTCAAATTGATTTGGTTTGTGCGGATTTCGCCAACTTACCGATACGTTCCAATCGGTTCGATGTCTTATGGTCAAACCTAGCTTTGCATTGGCATCCTACGCCTGATTTGGTGTTGCGAGAGTGGTTTCGGGTCATGGAGAAAAATGGCATTGTGATGTTTTCTAGTTTTGGTCCAGATACTTTTATTGAGCTAAAGCAGGCGTTTTCTGAGATTGATGATTTCCCACACGTGCTACCTTTCGTAGACATGCACGACTTTGGTGATATGCTGGTGGCGGCTGGATTCGCCACACCAGTCATGGATGTCGAGCGGATTACTTTGCGCTACGCCAAGCTTGAGCAATTGTTCGCCGACCTCAAAGCACTCGGCGGTAACCCAATGACTTCGCGTCGCCCAGGATTACTGGGACGTCATGCGATGGCGAAATTGTCTGCACAATTGGAAAAAAATCGTGCCGACGATGGAAGAATTCCACTGACAATTGAAGTTGTTTTTGGACACGCATTCAAGCCTGTTCCGACAAAACTTGCTAGTGGGGAATCAATTATCCGGGTCGATTTCCCTAAAAAATAGTTGCACTTATTAATAATTTTTAATATTAGTAAGTTCGTTTCGGTGGTTGTTTTTCCTAGCAAAGATCTTGCTTGTCAATATGATTTTGCACAGATGTACCATGATTTCTTCTTGATATAGCTCAGCTTTACGCTTTATACTCTCGCAGTTGTGGAAGTTGTCTGCATAATCTTATGACAACTTCTGTTGAAAATTCTAATAGGTTTTTGGGGAAATCATGAAACATGCTATGCGATTAAAGTCGAGAACGCTTGGTGCCTCTTTGGTGCTAGGTGCTTCGCTTTTGGCTGCTGGGATGCCAGCTTGGGCCGTTAAAGATAGCCCAGGTGGTCCTGCCGTCAAGCAGTTAAACCTGCAAACACCCGTGACACAAATCGCGGAGCAGATCTATTCCATCCATAACCTCATGCTGTATATCTGCTTGGCAATTTTTGTAGCAGTATTCGGCGTGATGTTTTATTCCATTCTCAAGCATCGTAAATCCTTGGGTCATAAGCCAGCTACTTTCCATGAAAGTACGACCGTTGAGATTTTGTGGACGATCGTGCCTTTCTTCATCGTGATCGGTATGGCATTGCCTGCAACCAAGACTGTGGTGGCAATGAAAGATACGTCCAATGCCGATATCACGATCAAGGCAACTGGTATGCAATGGAAATGGGGATACGATTACCTCAAAGGCGAAGGCGAAGGTATCTCCTTCTTGTCTACCTTGGCAACGCCACGCACGCAAGTTGGTGCGCCGGGCTTAGCGCCAACTGAGGCACGCGGCGTCAATTATTTGTTAGAAGTTGATAACGAAGTGGTCGTTCCAGTTAATAAGAAAATTCGTATTATCACAACTGCAAATGACGTGATTCACGGTTGGACTATTCCAGCGTTTGGCGTGAAACAAGATGCGATCCCAGGTTTCGTTCGTGATACTTGGTTTAAAGCAGAAAAAATCGGTACTTATCGCGGTCAATGCGTTGAATTGTGCGGTAAAGAGCACGCCTTTATGCCTATCGTTGTTCGCGTGGTATCTGATGCCGATTACACAGTTTGGGTAGACGGTAAGAAAAAAGAGATGGCCGCAAAAGCCGATGATCCAAGCAAGGTATGGACAGTGGACGAATTGAAGCAACGTGGCGAAAGTGTCTATGCTGCCAACTGTGTCGCTTGCCATCAAGCAAATGGTAAAGGTGTCCCAGGCGCATTTGCAGCCTTAGATGGTTCTCCAGTTGTGAACGGTCCAAAAGCAGCCCAAGTTGAGATTCTGTTGAATGGTATTCGCGGTATGCCAGCATGGAAAGCGACTTTGTCAGATACAGAAATTGCAGCGGTAATTACTTATACCCGTAATAGCTGGTCGAATAAAGCAGCAGAAAATATCGTCCAGCCAGCCGAAGTTTTGGCTGCGCGTAAGTAATTGAACAGGAGATAGAGATGAGTAATACAGCAGTTGATCACGCACACGATCACTCTCATGGTCATGATGACCACGCCCACGATCATCCACACGGCTGGCGTCGTTATTTGTTCGCGACGAACCACAAAGATATCGGTAATTTATATCTATGGTTCGCGTTCTCAATGTTGATGCTTGGTGGCGTCATGGCCTTGGGCATTCGAAGTGAATTGTTTCAACCAGGTTTGCAATTGATGCAACCAGAGTTTTTTAACCAGTTGACGACCATGCATGGTTTGATCATGGTGTTTGGTGCGATTATGCCGGCCTTCGTTGGTTTCGCTAACTGGATGATTCCTTTGCAAATCGGCGCATCAGATATGGCTTTTGCCCGGATGAATAACTTCTCCTTCTGGTTGATGCCGCCTGCGGCACTTCTGTTGGCTGGTTCTTTCTTCGTACCAGGAGGCGCTACTGCAGCTGGTTGGACTTTGTATGCACCTTTGTCAACGCAAATGGGACCTGGCATGGATATGGCGATTTTCGCTGTGCATATCATGGGTGCTTCATCCATCATGGGTTCCATCAACATCATTACAACGATTTTGAACATGCGCGCTCCTGGCATGACTTTGATGAAGATGCCAATGTTCTGCTGGACTTGGCTGATTACCGCTTACTTGTTGATCGCTGTTATGCCAGTGTTGGCAGGCGCGATTACTATGACTTTGACTGATCGTCATTTCGGTACATCATTCTTTAATGCTGCTGGTGGTGGTGACCCAGTCATGTATCAACACATTTTCTGGTTCTTCGGACACCCAGAGGTGTACATCATGATTTTGCCAGCCTTCGGTATTGTTTCTCAGATCATTCCAGCATTTGCACGTAAGCCTTTGTTTGGTTATGCATCCATGGTGTACGCAACGGCTTCCATCGCGATTTTGTCTTTCATCGTTTGGGCGCATCACATGTTTACAACAGGTATGCCAGTGACGGCACAGTTGTTCTTCATGTACGCAACAATGCTGATTTCGATTCCAACTGGCGTAAAAGTGTTTAACTGGATCGCGACAATGTGGAAAGGTTCGATGACTTTCGAAACGCCAATGTTGTTTGCGGTTGGTTTCATCTTCGTATTTACGATGGGTGGTTTCACTGGTCTGATTTTGGCGGTAACACCAATTGATATCCAATTGCAAGATACTTACTATGTTGTTGCTCACTTCCACTATGTGTTGGTGGCAGGTTCCTTGTTTGCCTTGTTCGCCGGTTTCTACTATTGGGGACCAAAGTGGACAGGCTTTATGTACAACGAAGCTCGCGGTAAGTTCCACTTCTGGGCATCATTGGTAACGTTCAATATTACTTTCTTCCCTATGCATTTCTTGGGTCTTGCCGGTATGCCACGTCGTTATGCTGATTATCCAGCGCAGTTTGCTGATTTCAATATGATTGCTTCGTTCGGCGCTTTTGGCTTCGGTTTGATGCAGGTGTACTTCATTTTATTCGTCGTGATTCCGTCGATTAAAGGTGGTAAGCCGGCAGATGCAAAACCATGGGAAGGTGCTGAAGGATTGGAATGGACAGTACCAAGTCCGGCACCATTCCATACATTTGAAGAACCTCCTGTCGTTAAATAAAGAATGGAATGCAACCCCTACTTCGGTAAGGGTTGCTTGAAAAGATGAAAAACCAAAATAAAAGTAATCTCAAAACCGCGTTGGTTTTATTGTCTGTCGTTTTGATATTTTTTATTGGTGTGATCGCAAAGCAAACACTCTTGCGTTGAGAATGAATCGGGATTTGCATGTCTGAGGAATTGAAGCAAAAAGTAGTTGAGGAAGCGGCTGAAGAGCAAGTGATTACAAAGAGACTCAATTTCTTAATGTTGAAGAAGTTGGTGGTCATTGCGATCGTGATGTTTGGATTTGGCTACGCTTTAATTCCAATTTATAAGCAAATTTGTGAAATTACTGGGATCAATATTTTGACGCCCAAGGATATTTCCGCAGATGCTGTCGTGAATTCGCAAGTGGATAAGAGTCGTTTAATTACGATTGAGTTTGATGCAAACACGCAAGGTCCTTGGCGTTTTCGTCCTACGGTTTCTAGTTTGCAAGTTCATCCAGGCGAAATGGCGCAGGTTGTTTATGAGGTTGTGAATAAACAGTCTTATAAGATGGATGCCCAAGCGATTCCGAGTTATGCACCGCAACAAGCCGCCGCTTTTTTCAAGAAGATGGAATGCTTTTGTTTTCAGCAACAGACGTTAGAAGCAAACGAAGCGCGTCAAATGCCTGTATCGTTTTTTATTGATCCTGCATTACCGAAAGACGTAAAGACGATTACTTTGTCTTATACATTTTTTGAGGTTGGACTCAAGCCAACGGCGGGTAAAACCGGATCATGATCAGATGTGAAATCGATCGGATGCAGATAGAAAGCGGGCAGGCATGGATGACTTAAAACAGGCAACGAAACGTAAAGCATCGTTTTTAGCAACAATGAAAGCGGTGTTGTGGTCGTTCTTGGGAATACGTAAGAAAAGTGCATATGAGCAGGATGCGGCACAATTAAATCCGGTTCATGTCATTATTGCAGGATTGATAGGCGCGGCGATCTTCATTAGTATTTTAGTTTTGATTGTGAAGCAAGTCGTAGCAAAATAAAGAAATTAGTTATCAACTGAGTTTAAAAAAATTGTATCGGGAGATGGAAATGAGTTCTCACAACGCTAGCGCACCTTATTACTTCGTGCCAGGTCCTTCACAGTGGCCTGTATTAGGTGGCACGACCCTATTGTTGACTATGCTTGGTGCTTCAGCTTGGGTAAATGGGGCCACTTGGGGTGCCTATTTGAATTTTGCAGGGATCATACTGACCTTATTGGTTCTGTATAAATGGTTTGGCGATGCGATCGCTGAATCTGAAGGCGGTAAATATAGTGCTCGAATTGACACTTCTTTCCGCTGGAGTATGAGCTGGTTTATTTTTTCTGAAGTGATGTTCTTCGGAGCCTTCTTCGGCGCGTTGTTCTATGCTCGCAGCATTAGCATGCCGTGGTTGGCGGATTTGGATCATAAAGTTTTATGGCCAGATTTTTCCGCAGTTTGGGGTGGCGTTGGTCCAGCAGGTACGGTCGAGAAGTTCACAACCATGACACCATTTTGGATTCCAACGATTAATACGGCTTTGTTATTGACCTCTGGTGTTACCTTGACCTTATCGCATCACGCGATTCGTGAAGGTAAGCGTCCACAGACCTCATTTTGGTTGTTTGCGACAATTGTTCTAGGCGCGATTTTCATGGGTTTCCAAGTCTATGAATACATGCATGCTTATAGTGATTTGAACTTGAAGTTAACTTCTGGTATCTACGGCGCAACCTTTTACATGTTGACTGGTTTCCATGGTTTTCACGTGACCATGGGGGCGATTATGTTGTCAGTCGTTTTGTACCGCCATATGAAAGGGCACTTCACAGCAGAGAACCATTTTGCATTTGAAGGCGCTGCTTGGTACTGGCATTTTGTTGACGTTGTCTGGTTGGGTCTGTACGTTGTTGTGTACTGGTTATAAGCGTCATAGTTGAATTTATGCACTCGAAGAAAAAGCCGCACTTAGTGCGGCTTTTTCTTCATCGGGCTGATTGTAAGCAGCGTTTAATGGATTCCGGTGGGTTGGATTAATCCAAAGTGGTTTGCAACTAAAATTAGAATAAATAGGCTAATCGAGAAACCCACACGAAAAGCGAGTGCCTTGACGGTACGATTACTTTTACCCTTGTCTTTCATCAGATAAACTAAAGCTGAGCCTAAGCTGAAAAGAATTAGTAAGAAGGCGATGGCAACCAGAATTTTCATGTTAATCACTTTTTCCGCAAAAGGGCTATTGTAATGCTTAAGCCTAGTTTGATTCGTATATTGCCATTGCTAGCGACTGCAATATTATGTGCTGTCGGTATTTCCTTGGGAAATTGGCAGACCCGACGTGCCGAGGAGAAAGAAACAATTGCTGCGTTGATGCAAGAAAAATCGCGGCAAGCCCCTGTGGTTCTTAGTAGTGCGCAAAAATTTAGCCAACTCCAATCATTTCAAAAGGTAAAGTTAGTTGGGACTTTTGAGCAAAACTGGCCTTTGTATTTGGATAATCGTCCATTGAAGGGCGTGGCAGGTTTTTATGTGTTGATGCCTTTCAAACTTCAAGACAGTGAGAAGTATGTGCTCGTGGCGCGGGGGTGGCTTCAGCGTAATCCAGCGGAACGGACTAAAATACCGTCTTTACTAACCGCTCAGGGCGTAGTCGAAGTTGAAGGTGTTGTGCGTGAACAATTGGATCGCACTATGCAACTGGGGAAGTCCGAGAGTTTAAAACCCGGAAGTATCGTTCAGAGTGTCTCCTTTGATGAGTTACGTCAGCATACTGGGTTGGCGATAATGGATAAGGTTTTAGAGCAGACATCTAGTGCAGGCGATGGTTTGATACGTGATTGGCCAAAACCTTCGGATGGATCAGATAAACATCGTGCTTATGCATTTCAATGGTATGGCTTAGCTTTGATGGCTGCCATCTTTTTTGTTGTTACAGGAATTCGTCGTGGAAAAATTAGAAAATAGAAGAGCAGCTGGTCGTTGGAAATTACTCGCGGTTTTAGCGGTGTGTGCATCGCCCATGATTGCTTCTTATTTCACCTACTATGTGATTAAGCCAGGCGCGAAGAATAATTACGGCGCATTAATTGATCCGCGTCAGTATCCTATGCCCACTTTGCAATTGCAAGATCAAGACGGCAAAGTTGTGGAACTCAGTAGCCTCAAGGGTAAGTGGCTGATGCTACAAATTGATGATGCGAGTTGTGCCGACAATTGTCAGCGTAAATTGTTAGAGATGCGTCAATTGCGCCTGGCGCAAGGTAAGGGCATGGATCGAATTGAACGAGTTTGGTTGATTACCGATGCTTTACCGATCGCAGAACAACTAAAGCCCGGTATTGCTGGTACGCATTTACTTCGCAGCGATAAAAGCAAGTTGGAAAAATGGTTACCAACCGAGAATGGCACAACACTTCAAGACCATATCTATGTAGTCGATCCTTTAGGTAATTTGATGATGCGCTATCCAAAAGATGCCGATCCCAACAAGATTAAAAAGGATTTGATTAAGTTGCTTAAGGCTTCGGCGATAGGCTGATACAAACATGCTGATCCAACTCGCTATCATCGGGATTTTGTTTGCGGTAATTCCGCTAACTGTCGTTCTCTTATCAAAAGAGCAGAACAAGTACAAGAAGCTGATCGCCGTTACACTATTCTTAACTTTCGATCTCATTATTTTTGGCGCATTTACGCGCCTTACCGATTCCGGTTTGGGTTGTCCCGACTGGCCGGGGTGCTACGGTGAAGCTAATCCATTTCAAGCCCACAGTGAAATCAAAGCCGCCGAGAGCCTTTTGCCGACTGGTCCTGTGACAGTTGCTAAAGCATGGATCGAAATGATTCACCGCTATCTCGCGATGAGCGTGGGTTTTTTGATCACGCTACAAATGGGTATTGCTTGGTGGAAGCGGAAGACACGGCCGTTTTCTCCATGGTTAGCGACCAGTTTGTTTGTGTTAGTCGGCATACAGGGGGCATTTGGCAAGTGGACAGTAACGATGAAGTTGCAGCCCATTATTGTGACCATTCATTTGATTTTGGCATTATTGATTTTGTCGCTATTGGTGTGGGCGTGGCAGCGAGAATCAACGCGCTCAGGCAATCAATATTCATCGAAATTGTTTAAGTTATTACCATTTGCCTTTGCGATCTTATTGATGCAAGTTGCACTTGGTGGTTGGGTCAGCACTAATTACGCTGCTCTCGCCTGTCACGACTATCCGCTGTGTAATGGTGAGATTGTTCCGCAGCTCGATTTCGAACATGCTTATGTATTGTGGCGGGAATTAGGCCGTACTGGTAGCGGAGATTTTTTACCATTTTCGGCATTGATGACCATTCATTGGGTGCATCGTACTTTCGCTTGGGTCGTGTTCGCTTTGTTAGGCTATGTAGCTTATTTAGGTAGAAAACATGCTGATACCAAAACATTATCGAACGGAGTGTTGGCGGTTTTGCTGATGCAATTGATAACGGGTGTTGCGACGATTTTTTTCTCTTGGCCTTTAGCTATTGCTGTTTTGCATAATGCTGGAGCCGCAGTGCTTGTGCTATTGCTGAGCATGTTAAACTATCGGGTTCGCTCCAGTGTTGCTAATGAATCTTAATCGCCCCCAATGACAACTCAAAGTACTTTGTTCAATCGCTTTTCTCAATATGTGGCGCTGACCAAGCCGCGTGTAACGCAGCTAGCGGTTTTCTGTGCCGTTATCGGCATGTTTTTGGCAACGCCCAGCTTGCCAGACTGGCGCATCGTTTTAGCAGCAACGATTGGGATTTGGTTGCTGGCAGGTGCTGCCTTTGCAGTTAACTGCTTGGTGGAGCGCGAAATTGATGCGCGTATGGCGCGCACTGCCCGCCGCCCTAGTGCACAAGGCGAAATGAGTACCAAGCAGATTTTGGTATTTTCATTTTTGATTGGCGGCGCGGGCATGTGGATTTTATATGCCTTGGTCAATCCGCTCACGATGTGGCTGACCTTTGTTACCTTTGTTGGTTATGCAGTGATTTATACGATCATTTTGAAGCCTGCTACGCCGCAAAATATTGTGATTGGTGGATTATCTGGCGCGATGCCACCGGCTTTGGGCTGGGCGGCTATCGCTAATGAAGTGCCAATGCAAGCTTGGTTGTTAGTGTTGATCATTTTCGTTTGGACGCCACCGCATTTTTGGGCGCTGGCAATGTATCGTCGCGATGATTATGCGAAATCTGGATTGCCGATGTTACCGATTACGCATGGTCTTGAATTCACGCGTTTCCATATTTGGTTATACACCATCGCCTTGTTCGCGACGACTCTGTTACCGTATGCGGTCAAGATGAGTGGTTTGATTTATCTTGTTAGTGCCGTGATTCTGGGCTTGGGATTTTTGTGGTACGCCTGGCGTATTTATCGACACTATGATGATGTGCTGGCGCGTAAGACTTTCACATTCTCGATTGTCTATCTCTCCTTATTGTTCGCTGCATTGTTGGTCGATCACTACCTTAAATTCTGATATGAAAACACTATCCACAAGTTCAGCTTGGACGCGAATTGTTTCTTGTTGTTTGGCTCTAGCAACTGGTTTGATATTGAGCGCATGCAATAAGCCAGAAGAGAAATTTCTGAATACGGATCTGACAGGTCTTTCTTATGCTAAGGATTTCGCCTTGATCGATCAAAATGGTCAGCCACGCACCTTGGCTGATTTTAAAGGTAAGGCAGTCGTTGTGTTTTTCGGTTATACCCAATGTCCTGACGTATGCCCAACCACCATGTTTGAAATGTCAAAAGTCATGACGCAACTTGGTCCTTTAGCAGAGCGTGTGCAAGTGTTGTTTGTGACAGTAGATCCAGAGCGCGATACGCAAGATTTGCTAGCTGCCTATGTGCCGAATTTTGATAAGCGCTTTTTAGGGCTCTATGGTAATGCGGAGGCAACGGCGAAAGTCGCAAAAGAGTTTAAAGTGTTCTATCAAAAAAGTCCGGGAAAAACACCAGACAGCTATACGATGGATCATACTGCCGCGAGCTATGTGTTTGATCCGCAAGGTCGAATCCGTTTGTATGTTCAATATGGACAAAAGCCTGAAACCATCGTGCATGATTTGAAGATATTGCTGAAGTAATCTTGCGTTTGGCATCGGTGAAAAGACAAAAGGCACTCGATTGAGTGCCTTTCAGATCGCTGACAAACCCCGTCTTTTATTAAAAGCGGGGTTTTTTATTGGGTAATGATTGCGTCTCTAGTAGGCACTTTAAAAATAAAAGAACTTCGCCACGTATTTTTCAAACGAAGACTCAAT
>NZ_JACOFW010000059.1 GCF_014284305.1 Affinundibacterium seohonense | reverse complement strand
AGGTCAGCATTACTTCGAGCGGATAATGCATTCGTTTGAGTAGCTTGCGTAGCTCGTCATTCATTGCATGAATCAAATATTTTGTCGGATCATCAGTCTAACAGAGACAGCTTATTGCGACAGAACCAACACATCTGCTATCACGCCAGACAACAACGCACCAATGGCATACCCCATATCCCGCCACAAACGATAGACGCCGACCGTGGAAGCGCGCCAAGCGGGATTGACCACGTCGCCAATGGCAGCCAATAAAGTTGGATAGACCATTGCCGTGCCAATGCCCAATAAAATAGCGGCGCACATAAACCAAGCAAAACTGTTATAGATAATGATCAGTGCAATTGCTACAGCTTGTACCCACATTCCCACTACAATTAACCACTTACGTCCGATACGGTCAGATAAGGCTCCTGTAAACAACTGGCAGATACCCCAAACGCCGGGGTAAATCGCTGCCAGTGTTCCTATTTGCGTAAAACTCATACCAGCGGTGGCGAACACTAACGGAAATAATCCCCAAGCCATGCCATCGTTAAGGTTGTTAACTAAGCCAGCCTGACTGATCGCCGATAGGTTGGGATTACGCCAAGTTGTTTGCCAAAAAATGTCTTTTTGCGAAGGCAATATTTGTAATGTCTGGCTACTTAATGTCGCTTCTTGCGTTGCATGTCCTTTGGTTTCCTTCACCACTAGCACTGACAATAGTAGGCCTGCCACAACAAACACCACGCCCAAATAAAATGGCTGTGGTCGTAATCCGTAGTTAGTGGCGATCCAGCCAGTCGCTAACGCAGCCAATCCCACCGCAAAGTAACCAGCAAATTCATTAATGCCCATCGCCGTACCGCGATTCTGCGATCCGGCCAGATCAATTTTCATGATCACCGTGGTTGACCATGTGAGTCCCTGACTAATACCCAAAAATAGGTTCGCCAATAATATCCAATTCCAAGATGGTGCCCACATCAATAGAAACGGCACAGGTATCGCGATCACCCAGCCAGCAATGAGAATCACCTTGCGTCCATAGGCATCCGAAAACGTAGACGAAAGTAAATGTGTCTGCAAAAAATAGACTTACCTCACTATGATAAGGTAAATTTTGCAGACAAATTTACCATCGTATCAAAGAAAGTAAATGTGACTACACGAAGCACAGCAAAGTAAATGTGTCTACTTGCGGCATTGAAAAAGTAGAGCATGCGGTAAGTTATTGAAATCATGAATGATTTCACTCGATTTCAACTGCCGATTCAATCCATTCGCCCGCGCGGAGCTCGCCTCATTGAAGCGTTCAGTATCAAACTTGGAAGACGTCTTCAATGCTATGGAAATTTGGCATTTAATCTATGGATTCTTCTTGAAACCGATCCATCGGTTGAATCTTTTTGTGAGCGCCCTACACATTTGGAGTTTGAAGACTGCAAACGACTAGCGGACTATTGGATTAAGCGCAAATCTCAGGAAGAATTTTTGGTGATTGATCCAAGTATTCTTGACCTTAAGCCATGCCCTTCTAAGTCGAAGGTACCGATCAGGATAATAACGTTAAGTGATTTGAGTGCAGCACGTGTTTGGATTAACAACTGGCAGCGCTTACTGCCAATCATTATAGCTAGTCGCGAGCATATTTCGCCATCCTTAGAGAGATCAATTACCAAATTCATTAAGGAGCCAATGCAATTGGCACGCATTGAACGTGAATTTGTAACAGGTGATCCAACCCTTATTCGTGCGGCCCTCTTTCATCTGCTTCACAAAGGAATATTAGAGGCTCCTTCATTACACGTTGAGCCGCTTTCATTTCTGACTTATTTTGAACCTAGTGGAGGATGATCATGAATCGCCGCAAACCGGAATTTCAAACGATCGATCTTAGTATTTGGCCTATGGTGGATCCATTGGCCTTATCGCTGGAGAAGAGAGAAGCATTTGAGAAAATGTGTCGAGCCATTGGGTCCTATGTGGCGGGAAAAGCAGTGCGAGTGATCCGTAGACCTCGGCAAATTTGCCTGCAAAAATAAAGGACACTTTACTATGAGCGCCCAGATTTTGCAGGCAAATTTACCATCATAATAAAATCGGCAAAGATGACTTTTAGAAGCACAGCTCGGGAA
>NZ_JACOFW010000058.1 GCF_014284305.1 Affinundibacterium seohonense | reverse complement strand
AAGTTGAACTAAACCGCTACGCGGTGGGCTGTTCCTCAACGAATTATCACTAGTAAAAAGTGTATGGTTTTCTACTCTGAAGCTGGGAATGTCCCCGGTTTTGGTAAAGGAAATCATCATGAGTTCATTGCGTCAGCGTTTTCAGAATGACATGGTCTTGCGTGGTTTGGCTGAACGTACTCAAGTTGCCTATGTTGATGCAGTTGCAGCGATTGCGAAGTACTACCATCGATCCCCCGAGCTCATCTCACCTGAAGAAATCAAGCAGTATTTGCTGCATTTAATTAACGACAAACATCGCTCTACGTCCACCACCAACCAAGCTGGTTGTGCCTTGCGATTTTTGTTTCGTTTTACATTGAACCAACCTGATATTTGCATCGAAATACCACTACGCAAACCACCAGAACGCTTGCCTGAATTGCTGTCGCGAGAAGAAGTGGAAAGCATCATCGCCGCCTGTTCGAATCCACGTCATCGCACCATATTGACGACGATTTATGCAACGGGCTTACGCGTTTCTGAGCTGTGCCAGCTCAAAGTCAGTGATGTCGATAGCAAACGGATGATGCTACGCATTGGTAACGGCAAAGGCGGTAAAGATCGTTATGCTTTGCTATCCCCGAAATTGTTGGACACACTGCGCATCTATTGGCATGCATTTCGTCCTCAAATTTGGTTGTTTCCGAACAAGGCGGGAGATGGTCCTATTACCGACAACCAAGTGCAGCGCTATTTTTATTCAGCCAAGCAACGTGCCAACATTCATAAACAAGGTGGTATCCATAGCTTGCGACATGCCTTTGCCACGCACTTACTCGATAGCGGTGTCGATCTGCATAGCATCAGTCGTTTGATGGGGCACAATCATCTTAGTACTACTGCGCGCTATCTCCATCTACAACAGCAAGTAGTGAAGACCGATTCTCCGCTCGATTTACTATCGAATTTGTCGAAGCTGTAAGTTCATACGACTTTGTATGCTCACGCATGCACATTTGGAGTTAGCAGATATCCTGCGTCAACAAGAGAAGGCAGGATTGGAGCAATACGGCCTTAATCTTAGTCAACGTAAGGTCTGGCGCGCTATCACAGCTTGTCGTACTGCGGCATTAGGCGGTCATATCGAGCGCTGCGATCAATGCCGAATGACACGGCATATTTATCATTCCTGCCGGAATCGTCATTGTCCCAAATGTCAAAGTCGCACCAAAGACCAATGGCTCGCCGCACGTCAACGTGAATGCCTTAACGTTCCCTACACGCATTTGGTGTTCACGATTCCACATGCATTAAACGGCTTGGCAGCAAGTCACTTCCGCCTGATCACCGACATCCTGTTTAGTGCCAGCGCAGAGACGTTGTTAGCCTTTGCTGCCAATCCGCGTTGGCTCGGTGGGGTGCCTGCGATCACTTTGGTTTTACACACATGGACGCAGACACTGCAACGCCATTTGCACATACACGCCTTAATGCCAAACGGCGCACTTGACGAAGATGGACAATGGAAACAAAGTCGCCGAGGATTTCTGTTTCCCGTCAAAGCACTTTCTAAGGTGTTTCGCGAGAAGTTCATCGATGCGCTTAAATTGGCAAGAATAGATGGCCGTATTTCCAAGGAAAGGATGGATGACACAGCGTCGAAGCAGCTCTTACTTGAACTGAGACAGCATGATTGGGTGGTGTACGCCAAAGCCCCTTTGGGTGGCCCACAACAGGTACTCGATTATTTATCGAGGTACACGCATCGTGTTGGTATTTCCAATGAGCGACTGCTTTCATTTCACGATGGTCAAGTGAGATTTAAAGTACGCGACAACGCCCATGCCGGTAAGAAACGTATTGAGCAATTATCGACAAACGAATTCACTCGACGCTTCCTACAGCATGTCTTACCGACCGGATTTAAACGTATCCGTCATTACGGCGTACTCGCCAATTGCCACAAAAGAGAGAAGCTAGCGCAATGTCGACTGGCACTGCAGATGCCGCAGCCCCAGCCAGCTATCATCGAAAGCGTGCAAGCGTTTATGTTGCGTGTAAATCAGATCGATGTGTTGTGTTGCCCGCACTGTGGTCATGGAACGATGCAGGTGATCGACATAATTGTAGCGGTCAAGAATCGACCAGTATTAACGACAGGGCCACCACCATGATTAAATCGCGGTGCCCAATTGTTGAGATTCAGAATAGGTTCTTTTGCGAACTGCGGACTAGTTCGTGCCCAAGCCGAAAACCACAGGTAAAACACTTCCACACGGAAAGACAAAAATCATCGTCGATCGTCCGACCACAACAAGCTCACCACAAGTTAAAGAAATCCCTTGCTAATCTACTAGCAATCAAGCGATCAATTCGCATACAATCCCCTTAATCAATCGACTCACAGTCGGTTCAGTCCAACAAGGTTTATCCGCCGCAATGATCGCGGATTCTTATTTTTGCGTTTCCGGTGCGGCGGATAAACGCTATTCGTTA
>NZ_JACOFW010000057.1 GCF_014284305.1 Affinundibacterium seohonense | reverse complement strand
AGCGATAAGCGACATTGACTTCAATCTCCCGAACAATTTGGCGCTCGGATCGGATGCCGAACAGGTAGCCAATAAAAAGCATCTTAAAAAGCAAAACCGGATCAAACGCGGGACGACCATTGTCGGCGCAATAAAGCGCTTGAGTGCGTTCACGGATGAAATCGAAGGAGATGTGACGATCAATTAAACGAAGCAGGTGGTCTTTCGGAACTAGTTGTTCCAAGAAGGTGACCATTTCTAATTCGTGTTGGAAAGGTGTCGGTGTTTTTAGCATGCCGCTATTAAACCAAAAGGTCTCGCACTTGGCGAGGCCTTTTGGGGTTTGTCAGCAGTCTGAGGGACAGTCATCTGTCCCTTTTTTTTACTTTCAGAGTTTAATCACCTCTTAGTCCGTGATGATCTTACCTTTCGCAATCAAATCATTAATCAATTGCAGATCCGTCGTAAATCCCGTGGTGAGATTGACGCCATTAAAGATAATCTGCTGAACATCGTTACTCGTCACATTAGTCGGATTCGATGCAAGTACATTACCAGCATTAAATGCGCCGCTAGTACTTACGTACAGTGTTGTATTTGTGCCGTCCCAGTTGAAATGTAAGAATTTCTCTAGAGTACTGCTTGACTCGCCAACCAGCAAATCACGCAAATCTAAACGATCCCCACCAGCTGCAAATGTAGCCGTTCCAAAGTCGGTGATGCGGTCAATTGCTAGAGCAGCAGTTGTACCATTATCATTTAACCCCCATTTGAAAGTATCCGCACCTGCGCCGCCAGTCATAGAATCATTGCCGGTGCCACCGATCAAGACGTCATCGCCACTATTACCACTCAACGTATCATTACCACCATAACCAAACAAAATATCAGCAACACTGTTTTGACCAGTTAACGTATCTGCACCAGTGGTGCCTTCCAAGTTTCTGTAACCACCCATCTGAATATTTAAGACATTGGTAGAAGTATCTCCATCTTTGTCGGTAAATGTGTAATTAAACGATGCCGTGAGCTGTGTTCCTGTCGCGATCGAACTTCGAGTTGCTTCATTCATAGTAAATGTGTATGTACCATTCGCATTTCCAACAAATGTACCGTAAGTACTCGAACCACTCCAATTGACAGTATTGGTCAAGCCATCGGCACCACCTTGCGCCAACACTCGACCTGACGCAACTGGCAATGGCTCAACGGTCGTCACAGAGGCGAAAATACCGAAGGTACTTGCTGCATTCTCTGAAGTCTTAATTTGAGTTACCAAATTACCGTTCGCATCTTTAAAACCATTCAAATTAACAACGTAATTTTGTCCAGCAATATTGATTGTCGAGCTCGTCGCTGGCAAGTCAATGATGTCCTTCGAAGCTTCTGGATCAGCCGTGTTTGTCGTCTCTGTATGGTCTAAAACAACGGTGAATGGTACATTCGTGGACACACCATTAATGACAACATCAAATGAAATCGTCAAATCTGTTTTATCCAGAGAAGCACCACTGACAGGGAAGTTGTTATGAGTGAATTTACCAACCTCAAACAACTGCCCTAAAGTAACCGCAGTACCAGCAGCACTTGTAAATCCTACAGTGTCAACTAATTCATAACCAGATTGTGGATTGCCGGTACCCCATAATAAACGATCCACAAAGGCATCAGTAGCGTCAACATTCACGCCAGTGACCGCACCTCCACTGGTATTGACCGCGTTCACAAAACCAGCATCCAAGTCATTCACACTGATCGTATCAACCCCGACAAAGAGCTGATGTGTGAACACAGTAGTGACCGGAGAATCATCTTCAACATTGATAGTCAAGGTACCTGTACCAACGCCAAATCCATCGCTGGCACCAACACCAAAATTCAACGCTCGAATATCTTCAGAACCTGCGGTGGCATGATCAATAGGTGCGAGAAGATTGAAGTTATAGGCACCGGTCGCACTATTAATTGTTAAGGTCGCAACCTGAGTAGCACCCGCAGTACCAGTATAGGTTTGTCCAACCAAATTCCAAGTCACCGCTACCCCATTTGACGTAATGCCCACTGGTGCCGAAGTCAAACTCCATGCAGTAACAGTTCCATCTGGGTCCGTCGCTGTCATAGTCCCCGAAGTTGAAGTGGAATTCGTCGAATCTGACGGATTGCCGACAGTATCAGCGATACCTGATGTCAAACCCTCCTCAGAAACCGAACGAGCCTGTGCCGCCACAGTTGGCAACACATTATCAGTGATAGTCGCAGTACCAACAGCACTTGCATTGCTCGTCACGCCAGCAGTTCTGGTCGCTGTCAAAGTAAATGTCTCACTCGGCTCGACAAGGTTATCAGTATTGACTGGCGTACGAACCAGTACACTAGTCAAACCGGCCGCGATTGTGACACTCGTTGCATTGATCCAAGTTCCACCACCATTCGTCGAAATCTGTAAATTGTTTGCACCGCCAGAACCATAATCGACACCAACGCCTGTCGCAGAGACATTCGCCAATGCCAGATCGAATGTGGTTGCAACACTGCTGATACCACTCAAACTCAAGGTGAACTGCGCAAAACCACCACTTTCAGCAACCGTAACATTCGTCACTGAGGCGGTCGGAAGTGGCTCATTATCAGTAATACCACCATTGCCAGTCACACCTGCAATGACCAATGGCAAAGTCTCTGGCGATGCCGAATCCACCACGGCATCGTCGATTGTTGCCACCGTTACCGTAAAGTTGGTAACACCTGCTGGGACGATCAAATTACCACCGACCAAGGTCACACCATTACTGAACGTCGGGGTGGCGTTGTAATCAGCACCTGATGTCGCTGTACCACCACCCAACGCATACGCATAAGTGGAAGCGATGGTCGTTGGGCTCGACAAGGAGACGGTGTAGACCAAGTTCGTGCCTTCGACGACATTGTTGTCGCCTGTTCCTGGTGCGCCTGGTTCAACTGTGGTGATCGTTGGTTGATCGTTGTCGATGATGCCGCCATTGCCTGTCACGCCACCAACAACCAATGGCAGCGTTTCTGGCGATGCGGAATCGACGACGACATCATTGATCGTGGCAACGGTGACCGTGAAGCTGGTCACGCCACTTGGCACGATCAAATTGCCGCCAACTAAGGTCACGCCATTACTGAACGTTGGTGTGGTGTTGTAATCACTACCGGCTGTCGCTGTACCACCGCCTAAGCTGTAAGCGTAGGTGGAGACATTCGATGTCGCCGCTGACAAACTGACCGTGTAAATCAGGTTGTTACCTTCGACCACATTGTCATCGCCGAT
>NZ_JACOFW010000056.1 GCF_014284305.1 Affinundibacterium seohonense | reverse complement strand
GTTCCACCTCTTAACTCGCAAAAAAGACTTCAGCGTGGACATGGCAACGATAGCAATTAATATGCCTAACGAAGTTAACGGGGGAAGCTCTGCGGAAAATCGCGATTAATGAAGGGTTAATGCTGTGCATAATAAAAATGACATGTAAATCACATGTCAAATTAATTGAGATCGACAATAGCTTGGATACAGGCGACATTCGCAAAATTCGTTCTTACTTAGCATAGGCAAGAACGAATCTAGCTAAACAACAACATCATCATCATTGCAATTGATGGGTTTGTCGCATAAAGAACTGCAATAGGAAATTTTGGAAGAATTTTTATTCGTTCTCAATCTGAACGGATTTTTCCTTTCTGGCAGCATGTTCGTCTTACACTCGCTCTTGAGCAATCTTATTAAAAATCTTAACGTATAAATGCATGAGAAATGCAAGGGTTGCGTGATGGAGGATGTCGAGTTCACTTAACACACAATTGATGTCCTTAAAATTTTAGATGACTTAAAGGAAATTTAATAATTGTTTTTGGATATTTACGAGCAAATATAATGATTTATGTATTGGCGTAATCGTTTTTGTATATTATGGGAACTTAAAATCTAATACTTAATGGAGTGATGTATGGATAAGGTCGGTGGGAAATGGTTAATTGAAAAATATAACTTGTACCTTGTGCAGCCACTGAGAGTTGAAAGTTATATCGCAAAAAGTCGTAAGACAGATATTACATTTGATTTCAAAGAGCAGCATTTCACAGAATCATTTCGTCCTGAAGATACGATACCTGGACACTTGGTCTTTATGTTAAAGCATGAAGAAGTCCATCTTGAAATGATGGCGCGTTTATTTAACGTCATAGAACCTGCGGTTCTTGAAGAATGGATCAATGACGAATCAACGGGTAGCTACGCAAGGCGTGTTGGTTTCTTTTATGAATGGATGACCGGTAGAAAATTATCGAACGAAGATGTCACTCAGGGAAATTACGTTGAAGCACTCGAACCGAAAAAATATTTTGTAGCTCAGCAGGTTAATCAGATTAGACGCTGGAGAGTTCGCGACAATATGCCTGGTAACGCAGAATTTTGCCCCATTGTCTATTTAAGTGACAATGTACGAAAGGCTCAATCCTATGATTGTAATAAAGCATTGGTTGGGCTAGAAGAGCGTTTTGGGACCGATGTTCTGATGCGAAGCAGTGTGTGGCTTACCATTAAGGAGAGTCGTGCAAGCTTCGCCATTGAACACGAAGAAGATCAAGAGGATAGGATAAAGCGTTTTGCCATGGTCATGGAAAACCGATGTGGAGAATTGCAAAACCCACTCTCGATTCCAGAGTTGGAGTCTTTACAGAAAGAGATCCTTGGAGAGAGCGCACTTAGTTATGGTGTTCGTCGTTCGCCCGTTTTTGTCGGACATTCATCGGGCTATAGAGACGTGGTCGACTACATCGCGCCACATTGGCATGATGTACCAGATCAGCTTATAGGTTTAGCAGAATCATTGAACCGAACGAGAGGTAGTGCCACCATTTTACGCGCTGCAGTGGCATCGTTTGGGTTCGTATACATTCACCCAATGGCTGATGGAAATGGACGGATTTCGCGTTTCCTAGTAAACGACATTTTGCGTCGTGATGGGGCTGTTCCAAAACCATTTATCCTCCCTATATCAGCCACTATTACGCATTCAAGTACTGCCCGTGTTGGGTACGATTCCAGTTTGGAAATGTTTTCAAAACCACTTATGAAACGTTATGTCCACGAATATCGTTTCGGAAGTACCGAAACTTATGAGGATGGTGTTGAGTCAAATTTCCATTTTAGATCCTATAAGGAAGCTATGTTCGCCTGGAAATATCCGAATTTAACTTCGCATGTGGAATATCTTGGTAATGTGATCCAGCAAACAATAGAAGAAGAAATGCACAACGAAGCTCTTTATATAAGAAATGTTTATCGAGCACGTTCAGCATTAAAGCAAATCGTTGAAGCACCAGACGTAACGCTCGATATAATCATTAGCAGTGTATGGCAGAATAAAAGGCTAACTAACGTTATTCGAAAAAAACACCCAAAATTAAATGACGAAGTGAAAGCGGAAAAAATTGTTAATGCAGTGTTATTCGCATTCAAGTCAGACCATTCTGAAGGAATGCCCGACGTTGGGCAAGATGTTCAAAGTGAGGATGATTCTAGTGATCTAATATTTCGTTAGTGGCAAATTTGGTGTCAAGCCTAAAGATCACTGAAAGTAGTTGATTTGATCAAACAACGGCGTCAAACCACTTCCTTTAGGGAGAGTCAGATAGCGGGATGCAAATGCATTTGCCCAGTTTTGACAAGTCCTCCCCGGCATCCGTATAGTGGTTGGGTTTTGTCGCGTTAACAACTACAAGTCGAAATATTGGCAGGTTTTGTATTTGGTCTCAAACTGAATGGATTTGTCCTGCCAAAGCATAAAACTGGTCGGCAAAAGACATCTCTTCTGTGCCACCAAACATCAGCTGGCCTTTGCGAATCATGTACATTAATTCGATGCCAGCCAAGATGCTTTTCGCCGCGTGAAATGATTTGAATCCAAGCATTGGTTTTGTGATTCGTTTCACTGCGCGGTGATCTTGCTCGACGATGTTGTTGAGATATTTAACCTGGTGAATGAGCATCGGTCCGTCCATCGCATCATTGAGTTCATCGATCGCTGATTTGTTTGCTCCGCTCTTGTCCATCGTCACTTTTTCTGGAATGCCGTTATCCTGCATCGCCCTGTCGAAGAAACGCATGGCTGCTGCTTTATCACGCTTTGCAGTCAATAGAAAGTCAATTGTCTTACCCTCTTTATCGACTGCGCGATAAAGATATTTCCAAACACCTTTGACCTTAATATCGGTTTCATCCATACGCCAGCTTGCACCAACTCGTCGCTTATGTTGGCGAAATACTTTCTCTAACATGGGCAAAAATCGGATCGACCACCGGTTGATGGAAGAATGATCGACACAGACACCTCGCTCTTCCATCATTTCCTCAATATGCAGATAGCTTAACGGGTATGCTGCATACCAACGAATACAAACTAAAATCACTTCTATCGGAAAGCGCAGTCGCTTCGTCGTTTGCATCTTTACCCGCGTATTTTTAGAACGCTAAAGTCTACACTAAGGCTACGATGCCTTACGTTAATGCGACACAACCGTTAATTTTTCTGGTCAATATTCGTTGCGCAAAACTGCGTTTACCGGGGGTGCGGATAAAATCTTGGACTACTTTTGGGAGTGGTTCATGTACTCATATGAAGAACGTCTTCGGGCGGTGAAGCTATACATTAAACTTGGCAGGCGCTGTAAAGCGACGATTCGCCAATTGG
>NZ_JACOFW010000055.1 GCF_014284305.1 Affinundibacterium seohonense | reverse complement strand
CAGGCGCGCAGATTCCATTATGGCTCGGGCGCGACGGTGCCCAGATAGAAGCCGGATATACGCGAGCAGTTACACCTTTTGTTTGAACAAAAAAATTTGCAATATTGGAGGAGTCCATATACGTCAACAGCGAAGCGTATTGCGCCGTATGAACGTTGATTATGGCGAACCATCGTTTTCATTGGCACCTTGGATTTGCAGATAAATTGCTTCGCCGTTTTTCATCTTACCGTCGGACGGTGTAATACGGCTTCGCCTATTACACCTTACTCACGGCGCGTAGCCATGTAGGACGGGTGCAACCCGCGCTGTAAATCACCTCGACGATTTATCGTTCAAATCTTCTTTCAAGCATCTAATTACCCTCTCGGTATTTTGAACATGCTCGCGGCGCGGGTTGCACCTGCCCACCATTTTTCATGTTGCTGCCCCTCAGAAAAAGGTTCGTAAAACATGGCGTCAGGTCTTGATATGCGATATTTATACGAACACTGTCAATTCAAGATCTGCCCCCTTTCTTCTGGGGTAAAATACTTCGCCTAGGTGGCTTCAACTTCCCATCCTTTCGCTCTCTTCCTGCGCCAAGATCTAACGCCTATTTTGTTCACGCAAAAGGATCTGGCTGCACAAGGTGGGATTCCCTTAAAAAGTTAAACCAAATTTATAGCAATGGAATCGCAAAATGAAAATGAAAGTCATCGCAACATGTGCAGCCATATTGATGTCGAATCTGGCCTTGGCGCAATCCAGCAAAATGCAAAATCCAGACATTCTGGGAATTCGCATCGGTATGTCAAAAACCGAAGTCATGGCCATCATTAAAGAGAAATTTCCGAAATCAAAGTTGAAGAATGTCAGCAAAGAAGTGACGATAGGCACTGCCGATTTGATCTACGATGCACAAACCAATATTAGTCTCGACATCACTAAGCCTACGATTACCGAAGACAATTTGCGTCTGAGTTTTCTTCCTGATGACACGGTGATTGCGGTTCGACGCTTGATTCGCTATGTGCCGAGAAAGCAAACCACAGCGGACATCCATGTCGGTTTAAAAGAGAAATTTGGTGAGCTTAGTTATTTTGTGTATGACGACACCACACAATTTGAAGATCGTACGATGTGGTCAGATCGCATGCTGCCGGGACTCAGTCTGGTTGGAACAAATTATGTGCAAGGGCATTATATTTCTCCTGGAGATTTCGGCACGGTCACGCCTTATCCTTACTGCTGGGCTGAGATGTCGACTTACTTTACGGATACGTATAATCCCAAAGAGATCTATCAGAGTCTGACAGATCGCAGTGGCGTTAGTCTTAACAGAGCAAATAAGTGGAAGTCCTGCGGCAAAGCACTTTGGGTGTCGAATCTGCATGAGCGTTCTCAGTTGAATTTTTATGCAACGCAAACTGAGATGATTTTGATGGATTTGAGCAGCGCGCCTGAGCAGATGTTGAGTATGCCGACTATGTTGAAAAACAATCCTAAGACGACGTATGCGAAACCAGTAACGGAATTGCCTAAACCTAACGCGAACACGCCGAGTTTTTGATCTGCGAAAGCGTAGTCGTTAGCTAGATCGACTTTAGCTTTGATATTTATAAAGGCAATTCAAAACCTCAGCCGCAGAGGCGCAGAGAACCATACAGGGCGGGTGCAACCCGCTCTGTAAATCACCTCAACGATTTATCGTTCAAATCTTCTTTCAAGTATTTAATTACTCTCTCGGTATTTTGAACATGCTGGCGGCGCGGGTTGCAACCGCCCTTTTTGTCGCCCTCATACTATTTCGCTCTTGAAAGGCTTGCCGCCTCTATCCTTTTGATGAAAAAACGAGGTTAAATATTGCCATCAATTTTTACGCGAAGACGTTGATGGAAGATCTCCCCCCGTTCATATGGCACATTCCTACGAACGCAAGCACCCATTCTATTGTTTCGTATTCGTTTTCACAGTTTCAGAAACGTTTTCTCTGTTTGTACAAAATTCATTTATCCCTCGCACTGCGTACTATCCGTACTATCGCGGCAAGTACACTTTATACAGTTTATTTGACAGCAATAACTTTATTCAAAAAATCATTAACCTGTTGCTGCATCCATGCTGGTGCATCCGCCATGATGAAATGTTTGGAGTCTTTGGCGAAGGCCATGTGATTTAAGTCTTTTGGGATGTTCGCTAATTGTTTCTCATAAGTGGCTTGTACTTGTTCCGCTGGGGTATAAGGCGCACCATTTTGTAAAGCACCTAACGTCAATACCGGCACGCGCACATTACTTAAGGCTGGGCGCAAATCTTTGCTAGCTAACTCACCCATCGTACGGCCAGAGGTCATAGGGTCAGACGTCATCATATCTTTGGCGATCTGCGCGTGCCATTGGGTGTTGTTCGCCATATTTTTTGCCATCGCCATAGGATCAAATCCGGTATTTTGCGGTGGCGGCAGGTTGCCAGATTTCTGCATAGCGGCCTGCGCTTCGGCATACATTGCGCCCAAGGCAGGTAAGCCATCGACGTTGATCGCGGCACTAATTTTATCTGAATGATTGGCTGCTAATGAGAGCGCTAAAAATCCACCTAAGGAATGTCCAATCACAACCGGTTTATGCAATTGTTGCTTTGCGATGTAATCGACAATTGCTTGCTCTTGGGCCGCGATAAAGCCTTTGCTCATCGCGCTATTTGGCAATGCTCTTGTTCCTGCAAAGCCAGCTAAAGTCAGTACGTGCACTTGATAACGATCTTGCAGTGCGGCGACCGTGTCTTTCCAAACTATCGAGGAGGAAGCAAGACCTGGGATAAGTATTAATGCTGGGCCATTACCACTCACTTCCACCTTGAACGGCGCCACAGCAGCAGATGCGGCATCACTATTCACATTGGCTTGGTTTGCTTGCGGCGCATTTGTTGTTGTCGCGAAGGTAGGCGCAGCGGCTAAAGATAAAGCGATGCTGAACGCTAAATTGCGCAATGCGATTGCGTGGCGACGAGATGAAACGAGAGCATTGTTATTCATGATGAGTTCCTTATTTTTGTCAGTGAATTTGTGTTGCGACTGGAATGAATTGTAAAGATCTCCAGCCACGTTCACCAGTGACAAATGTCATCAGTTTTCTATTAAGTAATCACCAGTCCTCGTCAAACTATAGTGCGGGCACGCCATTCACAATCTGCTTTGTCGGATTTTTTGAACGCTAATAAATAAATTGTTGCACGACATGTAGATACAGAGAGACGTTAAACAAAATCCCATGTTCAAAGTTGATTGAAACGCCAGATGCGAATTTGCATACTGCAATGATGAGGATGCAATCAGCCATGTAGATCCTATGATAAAGAAAGAGTCGACAAGCAAATAACAATCCTTAAAATAAAAGCTCGACCAATTAAATCAAGGAGAACGACATGCTTGCGACTCTTAGTAATGATTTTACTGCAGAAAAAGTGGTTCTGGCAGTGGCGTTAGAACTTTCTAACGGCTGTTGGAAAATGGGTCTAAGTGACGGCAGAAGAGCCAGACCTACAGTTATCACTGTGTCAGATGAGCAACCGCATGCGCGACTAATGGCAGCGGTAAAAGTGATACAGGAAATACTGATGAAATGGCT
>NZ_JACOFW010000054.1:2443-5142 GCF_014284305.1 Affinundibacterium seohonense | reverse complement strand
GGTCTGGTGGCGAGTGGCGAACGGGTGAGTAATATATCGGAACATACCCTAGAGTGGGGGATAACGTAGCGAAAGTTACGCTAATACCGCATACGAACTAAGGTTGAAAGTGGGGGATCTTCGGACCTCATGCTCATGGAGTGGCCGATATCTGATTAGCTAGTTGGTGAGGTAAAGGCTCACCAAGGCGACGATCAGTAGCTGGTTTGAGAGAACGACCAGCCACACTGGAACTGAGACACGGTCCAGACTCCTACGGGAGGCAGCAGTGGGGAATTTTGGACAATGGGCGCAAGCCTGATCCAGCAATGCCGCGTGAGTGAAGAAGGCCTTCGGGTTGTAAAGCTCTTTTGTCAGGGAAGAAACGGTGAGTTCTAATACAGCTTGCTAATGACGGTACCTGAAGAATAAGCACCGGCTAACTACGTGCCAGCAGCCGCGGTAATACGTAGGGTGCAAGCGTTAATCGGAATTACTGGGCGTAAAGCGTGCGCAGGCGGTTATATAAGTCAGATGTGAAATCCCCGGGCTCAACCTGGGAACTGCATTTGAGACTGTATGGCTAGAGTGTGTCAGAGGGGGGTAGAATTCCACGTGTAGCAGTGAAATGCGTAGATATGTGGAGGAATACCGATGGCGAAGGCAGCCCCCTGGGATAACACTGACGCTCATGCACGAAAGCGTGGGGAGCAAACAGGATTAGATACCCTGGTAGTCCACGCCCTAAACGATGTCTACTAGTTGTCGGGACTTAATTGTCTTGGTAACGCAGCTAACGCGTGAAGTAGACCGCCTGGGGAGTACGGTCGCAAGATTAAAACTCAAAGGAATTGACGGGGACCCGCACAAGCGGTGGATGATGTGGATTAATTCGATGCAACGCGAAAAACCTTACCTACCCTTGACATGGTTGGAATCCCGAAGAGATTTGGGAGTGCTCGCAAGAGAACCAATACACAGGTGCTGCATGGCTGTCGTCAGCTCGTGTCGTGAGATGTTGGGTTAAGTCCCGCAACGAGCGCAACCCTTGTCATTAGTTGCTACATTCAGTTGAGCACTCTAATGAGACTGCCGGTGACAAACCGGAGGAAGGTGGGGATGACGTCAAGTCCTCATGGCCCTTATGGGTAGGGCTTCACACGTCATACAATGGTACATACAGAGGGCTGCCAAACCGCGAGGTGGAGCTAATCCCAGAAAGTGTATCGTAGTCCGGATTGTAGTCTGCAACTCGACTACATGAAGTTGGAATCGCTAGTAATCGCGGATCAGCATGTCGCGGTGAATACGTTCCCGGGTCTTGTACACACCGCCCGTCACACCATGGGAGCGGGTTTCGCCAGAAGTAGGTAGCTTAACCGTAAGGAGGGCGCTTACCACGGCGGGGTTCGTGACTGGGGTGAAGTCGTAACAAGGTAGCCGTATCGGAAGGTGCGGCTGGATCACCTCCTTTCTAGAGTGCGCTAAATGTTGAGTGTCCACACTTATTGACTGTTAATGATAAAGAACGCAGAAGAAGCGCTAGTAATAGTGGCTTGTTCGAGATTTGCCCGGTTAAGTTGTAAAACGAATGGGGGTTTAGCTCATCTGGTAGAGCACCTGCTTTGCAAGCAGGGGGTGATCGGTTCGAGCCCGGTAACCTCCACCAAGTTAAGTAAGACTAGTGGTAATTGACTGGGGCTGTAGCTCAGCTGGTTAGAGCACCGTGTTGATAACGCGGGGGTCGTTGGTTCGAGCCCAACCAGCCCTACCAAATCGATCGCAAGATCAAGAAATAACAAATGTGAGTAGCGCGAGCGCTATTGAGATTTGTTCTTTCAAATCGAAAGCAAAGTAATTTAGCAGTATCGTTCTTTAACAATTGAGAAGAAGTAAAGTAGAAATAATCAAAATTTATTTCGTAAAGGAGTTTGTCACGGAAGTGGTGAATAGAATTTATGGAAGGGTTGTGATTGTATCAAACAAACAAAGTAGTAAAAGTAATCCAAGTAGCGAGAATCTAGCGATAGATTTGAGCAATTAAAATACAAAGATACTTGAGCTACGGCAAACGCTAAAGTAATACTCATATAGTAGTAAAGAACTATAACTACTTTTTGGTGATGAACCTGAAGAGAGCAATCAAATCAGACACCAGAAATCAAAGTTATAGGGACAAGTGACTAAGTGCACATGGTGGATGCCTTGGCGATATCAGGCGATGAAGGACGTAGTAGCTTGCGATAAGCTGCGGGGAGTGAGCAAACACACTTTGATCCGCAGATTTCCGAATGGGGAAACCCGGCCGTAAGGTCATTGCATACTGAATACATAGGTATGCAAAGCGAACGTGGCGAACTGAAACATCTAAGTAGCTACAGGAAAAGAAATCAACCGAGATTCCCAAAGTAGTGGCGAGCGAAATGGGAAGAGCCTGCATGATTTAGCAGATTTCATAGTGGAACGGATTGGAAACTCCGGCCATAGAGGGTGATAGCCCCTTACACGAAATGATCTTTGTGGAACTAAGTATGCGACAAGTAGGGCGGGACACGTGAAATCCTGTCTGAACATGGGGGGACCATCCTCCAAGGCTAAATACTCGATATCGACCGATAGTGAACCAGTACCGTGAGGGAAAGGCGAAAAGAACCCCGGAAGGGGAGTGAAATAGAACCTGAAACCGTGTGCATACAAACAGTAGGAGCGGACTTGTTTCG
>NZ_JACOFW010000054.1:0-2347 GCF_014284305.1 Affinundibacterium seohonense | reverse complement strand
CAAGGCTAAATACTCGATATCGACCGATAGTGAACCAGTACCGTGAGGGAAAGGCGAAAAGAACCCCGGAAGGGGAGTGAAATAGAACCTGAAACCGTGTGCATACAAACAGTAGGAGCGGACTTGTTCCGTGACTGCGTACCTTTTGTATAATGGGTCAGCGACTTACATTCAGTGGCAAGGTTAACCGTATAGGGAAGCCGTAGAGAAATCGAGTCCGAATAGGGCGACAGTCGCTGGGTGTAGACCCGAAACCAAGTGATCTACTCATGGCCAGGATGAAGGTGCCGTAACAGGTACTGGAGGTCCGAACCCACTAATGTTGAAAAATTAGGGGATGAGCTGTGGGTAGGGGTGAAAGGCTAAACAAACTTGGAAATAGCTGGTTCTCTCCGAAAACTATTTAGGTAGTGCCTCAAGTATCACCAACGGGGGTAGAGCACTGTTATGGCTAGGGGGTCATCGCGACTTACCAAACCATTGCAAACTCCGAATACCGTTGAGTGCGAGCTTGGGAGACAGACATCGGGTGCTAACGTCCGGTGTCAAGAGGGAAACAACCCAGACCGCCAGCTAAGGTCCCAAAGTATAGCTAAGTGGAAAACGAAGTGGGAAGGCTAAAACAGTCAGGAGGTTGGCTTAGAAGCAGCCACCCTTTAAAGAAAGCGTAATAGCTCACTGATCGAGTCGTCCTGCGCGGAAGATGTAACGGGGCTAAGCTATACACCGAAGCTGCGGATATCCTTTTAGGATATGGTAGGAGAGCGTTCTGTAAGCCTGCGAAGGTGTCTTGTAAAGGATGCTGGAGGTATCAGAAGTGCGAATGCTGACATGAGTAGCGATAATGGGAGTGAAAAGCTCCCACGCCGTAAGCCCAAGGTTTCCTGTTCAACGTTCATCGGAGCAGGGTGAGTCGGCCCCTAAGGCGAGGCAGAGATGCGTAGCTGATGGGAAGCAGGTTAATATTCCTGCACCGTCGTATGATGCGATGGGGGGACGGATCGCGGAAGGTCGTCAGGCGGTTGGAAGAGCCTGTTCTTGACTTGTAGAAGGTGCTTAGGCAAATCCGGGCACATAATTCAAGGGGTTGAGACGAGTGAATTTATTCACGAAGCGATCGGAAGTGGTTCCAAGAAAAGCCTCTAAGCTTCAGTCATACGAGACCGTACCGCAAACCGACACAGGTGGGCGAGATGAGTATTCTAAGGCGCTTGAGAGAACTCGGGAGAAGGAACTCGGCAAATTGGTACCGTAACTTCGGGATAAGGTACGCCCTTGTAGTTTGACCCCCCTGCGGGGGAAGGATGAAAGGGTTGCAATAAACTGGTGGCTGCAACTGTTTAATAAAAACACAGCACTATGCAAACACGAAAGTGGACGTATATGGTGTGACTCCTGCCCGGTGCTGGAAGATTAAATGATGGGGTGCAAGCTCTTGATTGAAGTCCCAGTAAACGGCGGCCGTAACTATAACGGTCCTAAGGTAGCGAAATTCCTTGTCGGGTAAGTTCCGACCTGCACGAATGGAGTAATGATGGCCACACTGTCTCCTCCCGAGACTCAGCGAAGTTGAAATGTTTGTGATGATGCAATCTACCCGCGGCTAGACGGAAAGACCCCATGAACCTTTACTGTAGCTTTGCATTGGACTTTGAACCAATCTGTGTAGGATAGGTGGGAGGCTTTGAAGCGGGGACGCCAGTTCTCGTGGAGCCATCCTTGAAATACCACCCTGGTTTGTTTGAGGTTCTAACCTTGGCCCATTATCTGGGTCGGGGACAGTGCATGGTAGGCAGTTTGACTGGGGCGGTCTCCTCCCAAAGTGTAACGGAGGAGTTCGAAGGTACGCTAGTTACGGTCGGACATCGTGACGATAGTGCAATGGCATAAGCGTGCTTAACTGCGAGACTGACAAGTCGAGCAGGTACGAAAGTAGGACATAGTGATCCGGTGGTTCTGTATGGAAGGGCCATCGCTCAACGGATAAAAGGTACTCTGGGGATAACAGGCTGATTCCTCCCAAGAGTTCATATCGACGGGGGAGTTTGGCACCTCGATGTCGGCTCATCACATCCTGGGGCTGTAGCCGGTCCCAAGGGTATGGCTGTTCGCCATTTAAAGTGGTACGTGAGCTGGGTTTAAAACGTCGTGAGACAGTTTGGTCCCTATCTGCCGTGGGCGTTGGAAGTTTGAAGGGGGCTGCTCCTAGTACGAGAGGACCGGAGTGGACGAACCTCTGGTGTATCGGTTGTCACGCCAGTGGCATTGCCGAGTAGCTATGTTCGGAAGAGATAACCGCTGAAAGCATCTAAGCGGGAAACTCGCCTTAAGATGAGACTTCCCAGAG
>NZ_JACOFW010000053.1 GCF_014284305.1 Affinundibacterium seohonense | reverse complement strand
CGGTCACCGTCGCCACAATCAATGACGCCATCGTCGATTCCGCGTCCCCAGAATCCTTACCATTGGTGATCGGTGGTGTAACAGGCAATGGCGGTATTATTGATGATGACCAACCAAGCATCACCACCGTCGAACCAGGTGCACCAGGCGTTGCTGGTGACAATGTGGTCGAAGGCAATGACTTGGTCTACACCGTGTCTCTGTCAGCAACAACGACAGTCGCCTCAACTTACGCTTACGACTTAGGCGGCGGTACAGCAACAGCCGGTGCTGATTACAACAGCACAGCCACATTTAGCAATGGCGTGACCTTAGTCGGTGGCAGCCTGATCGTTCCAGCTGGTGTCAGTACCTTCACCGTCACCGTCGCGACGATTAACGACAGTGTCGTCGATTCCGCCTCACCAGAATCCTTACCATTGGTGATCGGTGGGGTAACAGGCAACGGCGGTATCTTGGATGATGACCAACCAAGCATCACCACCGTCGAACCAGGCGCACCAGGCGTTGCTGGTGACAATGTGGTCGAAGGCAATGACTTGGTCTACACAGTCTCCTTGTCCGCAACAACAACCGTCGCCTCAACCTATGCTTACAACTTAGGCGGCGGTACAGCCACAGCCGGTGCCGATTACAACAGCACAGCCACATTTAGCAATGGCGTGACTTTAGTTGGTGGCAGCCTGATCGTTCCAGCCGGTGTTTCCAGCTTCACGGTCACCGTCGCCACAATCAATGACGCCATCGTCGATTCCGCGTCCCCAGAATCCTTACCATTGGTCATTGGTGGTGTGACAGGCAATGGCGGTATCTTGGATGATGACCAACCAAGCATCACCACAGTGGAACCAGGCGCACCAGGCGTCGCTGGTGACAATGTGGTCGAAGGCAATGACTTGGTCTACACCGTGTCTCTGTCAGCAACCACAACAGTAGCAGCGACTTACGCTTACAACTTAGGCGGTGGTACAGCGACAGCGGGTGCCGATTACAACAGCACAGCCACATTTAGCAATGGCGTGACCTTAGTTGGTGGCAGCCTGATCGTTCCAGTCGGTGTTTCCAGCTTCACGGTCACCGTCGCCACAATCAACGACAGTGTCGTCGATTCCGCGTCCCCAGAATCCTTACCATTGGTGATCGGTGGCGTAACTGGCAACGGCGGCATTATTGATGATGACCAACCAAGCATCACCACAGTGGAACCAGGCGCACCAGGCGTTGCTGGTGACAATGTGGTCGAAGGCAATGACTTGGTCTATACCGTGTCTCTGTCAGCAACAACAACTGTAGCCTCAACCTATGCTTACAACTTAGGCGGCGGTACAGCGACAGCGGGTGCCGATTACAACAGCACAGCCACATTTAGCAATGGCGTGACCTTAGTCGGTGGCAACCTGATCGTTCCAGTCGGTGTTTCCAGCTTCACGGTCACCGTCGCCACAATCAACGACAGTGTCGTCGATTCCGCGTCCCCAGAATCCTTACCATTGGTGATCGGTGGCGTAACAGGCAATGGCGGTATTATTGATGATGACCAACCAAGCATCACGACAGTGGAACCAGGCGCACCAGGCGTTGCTGGTGACAATGTGGTCGAAGGCAATGATCTCGTCTACACCGTCAGCTTAAGCGCAACAACAACTGTTGCCTCAACCTATGCTTACAACTTAGGCGGTGGTACAGCGACAGCCGGTGCCGATTACAACAGCACAGCCACATTTAGCAATGGCGTCACTTTAGTCGGTGGCAGCCTGATCGTACCAGCTGGCGTTAGTACCTTCACGGTCACCGTTGCGACGATCAACGACAGTGTCGTTGATTCCGCCTCCCCAGAATCCTTACCATTGGTCATTGGCGGTGTAACAGGCAATGGCGGCATCATTGATGATGACCAACCAAGCATCACCACCGTCGAACCAGGCGCACCAGGCGTCGCAGGTGACAATGTGGTCGAAGGCAATGACTTGGTCTACACAGTCTCCTTGTCCGCAACAACAACAGTCGCAGCGACCTATGCTTACAACTTAGGCGGTGGTACAGCGACAGCCGGTGCCGATTACAACAGCACAGCCACATTTAGCAATGGCGTCACTTTAGTCGGTGGCAGCCTGATCGTACCAGCTGGCGTTAGTACCTTCACGGTCACCGTTGCGACGATCAACGACAGTGTCGTTGATTCCGCCTCCCCAGAATCCTTACCATTGGTCATTGGCGGTGTAACAGGCAATGGCGGTATCTTGGATGATGACCAACCAAGCATCACCACCGTCGAACCAGGCGCACCAGGCGTCGCTGGTGACAATGTGGTCGAAGGCAATGACTTGGTCTACACCGTCTCCTTGTCCGCAACCACAACCGTTGCCTCAACCTATGCTTACAACTTAGGCGGTGGTACAGCAACAGCCGGTGCCGATTACAACAGCACAGCCACGTTCAGCAATGGTGTGACCTTAGTCGGTGGCAGCCTGATCGTTCCCGCTGGCGTGAGTACCTTCACCGTCACCGTTGCGACGATCAACGACAGTGTCGTCGATTCCGCGTCCCCAGAATCCTTACCATTGGTCATTGGCGGTGTAACAGGCAATGGCGGTATCTTGGATGATGACCAACCAAGCATCACCACCGTCGAACCAGGCGCACCAGGTGTCGCTGGTGACAATGTGGTCGAAGGCAATGATCTCGTCTACACCGTCAGCTTAAGCGCAACCACAACTGTGGCGTCTACTTACGCTTACAACTTAGGCGGTGGTACAGCGACAGCGGGTGCCGATTACAACAGCACCGCCACATTTAGCAATGGCGTGACTTTAGTCGGTGGCAGCCTGATCGTTCCAGCCGGTGTTTCCAGCTTCACGGTCACCGTCGCCACAATCAACGACAGTGTCGTCGATTCCGCCTCACCAGAATCCTTACCATTGGTGATCGGTGGGGTAACAGGCAACGGCGGTATCTTGGATGATGACCAACCAAGCATCACCACAGTGGAACCAGGCGCACCAGGCGTCGCTGGTGACAATGTGGTCGAAGGCAATGATCTCGTCTACACCGTCAGCTTAAGCGCAACCACAACTGTGGCGTCTACTTACGCTTACAACTTAGGCGGTGGTACAGCGACAGCGGGTGCCGATTACAACAGCACAGCCACATTTAGCAATGGTGTCACTTTAGTCGGTGGCAGCCTGATCGTTCCAGCAGGTGTGAGTACCTTCACGGTCACCGTCGCCACAATCAACGACAGTGTCGTCGATTCCGCCTCCCCAGAATCCTTACCATTGGTCATTGGCGGTGTAACAGGCAATGGCGGTATTATTGATGATGACCAACCAAGCATCACCACAGTCGAACCAGGCGCACCAGGCGTCGCTGGTGACAATGTGGTCGAAGGCAATGATCTGGTCTACACCGTGTCTCTGTCAGCAACCACAACCGTTGCTTCCACTTACGCTTACAACTTAGGTGGAGGTAGCGCGACAGCGGGTGCCGATTACACCAGCACGCCAACGTTCAGCAATGGTGTCACCTTAGTCGGTGGCAGCCTGATTGTGCCGGCCGGTGTTTCCAGCTTCACGGTCACCGTCGCCACAATCAACGACAGTGTCGTCGATTCCGCCTCACCAGAATCCTTACCATTGGTGATCGGTGGCGTAACAGGCAATGGCGGTATCTTGGATGATGACCAACCAAGTATCACCACAGTGGAACCAGGCGCACCAGGCGTTGCTGGTGACAATGTGATCGAAGGCAATGACTTGGTCTACACCGTCTCCTTGTCCGCAACAACAACCGTAGCGTCCACTTACGCTTACAACTTAGGCGGTGGTACAGCGACAGCGGGTGCCGATTACAACAGCACAGCCACGTTCAGTAATGGTGTGACCTTAGTCGGTGGCAGCCTGATTGTTCCAGCTGGCGTGAGTACCTTCACGGTCACCGTCGCGACGATTAACGACAGTGTCGTCGATTCCGCCTCACCAGAATCCTTACCATTGGTGATCGGTGGGGTAACAGGCAACGGCGGTATCTTGGATGATGACCAACCAAGCATCACGACAGTGGAACCAGGCGCACCAGGCGTTGCTGGTGACAATGTGGTCGAAGGCAATGATCTCGTCTACACCGTCAGCTTAAGCGCAACAACAACTGTGGCGTCGACTTACGCTTACAACTTAGGCGGTGGTACAGCAACAGCCGGTGCCGATTACAACAGCACAGCCACGTTCAGCAATGGTGTGACCTTAGTCGGTGGCAGCCTGATCGTTCCCGCTGGCGTGAGTACCTTCACCGTCACCGTTGCGACGATCAACGACAGTGTCGTCGATTCCGCGTCCCCAGAATCCTTACCATTGGTCATTGGCGGTGTAACAGGCAATGGCGGTATCTTGGATGATGACCAACCAAGCATCACCACCGTCGAACCAGGCGCACCAGGTGTCGCTGGTGACAATGTGGTCGAAGGCAATGATCTCGTCTACACCGTGTCTCTGTCAGCAACCACAACAGTAGCAGCGACTTACGCTTACAACTTAGGCGGTGGTACAGCGACAGCGGGTGCCGATTACAACAGCACGGCCACATTTAGCAATGGCGTGACTTTAGTCGGTGGCAGCCTTATCGTTCCAGCAGGTGTGAGTACCTTCACGGTCACTGTCGCGACGATCAACGACAGTGTCGTCGATTCCGCCTCACCAGAATCCTTACCATTGGTGATCGGTGGGGTAACAGGCAACGGCGGCATTATTGATGATGACCAACCAAGCATCACCACAGTGGAACCAGGCGCACCAGGCGTTGCTGGTGACAATGTGGTCGAAGGCAATGACTTGGTCTATACCGTGTCTCTGTCAGCAACCACAACCGTAGCAGCGACTTACGCTTACAACTTAGGCGGCGGTACAGCGACAGCGGGTGCCGATTACAACAGCACAGCCACATTTAGCAATGGCGTGACCTTAGTCGGTGGCAACCTGATCGTTCCAGTCGGTGTTTCCAGCTTCACAGTCACCGTCGGTACGATCAACGACGCCATCGTCGATTCCGCTTCACCAGAATCCTTACCATTGGTGATCGGTGGTGTGACAGGCAATGGCGGTATTATTGATGACGACCAACCAAGCATCACCACAGTCGAACCAGGTGCGCCAGGCCTTGCTGGTGACAATGTCGTCGAAGGTAATGACTTGGTCTACACAGTCAGCTTAAGCGCAACAACGACAGTCGCTGCCACGTACGCTTACAACTTAGGCGGTGGTACAGCGACAGCGGGTGCCGATTACAACAGCACAGCCACGTTCAGTAATGGTGTGACCTTAGTCGGTGGCAGCCTGATCGTTCCAGCTGGCGTGAGTACCTTCACGGTGACCGTCGCCACGATCAACGACAGTGTCGTCGATTCCGCCTCACCAGAATCCTTACCATTGGTAATCGGTGGGGTAACAGGCAACGGCGGCATCATTGATGATGACCAACCAAGCATCACCACCGTCGAACCAGGCGCACCAGGCGTCGCTGGTGACAATGTGGTCGAAGGCAATGATCTCGTCTACACCGTCAGCTTAAGCGCAACCACAACTGTGGCGTCCACTTACGCTTACAACTTAGGCGGTGGTACAGCAACAGCCGGTGCCGATTACAACAGCACAGCCACATTTAGCAATGGTGTCACCTTAGTCGGTGGCAGCCTGATTGTTCCCGCCGGTGTTTCCAGCTTCACGGTCACCGTCGCCACAATCAATGACGCCATCGTCGATTCCGCGTCCCCAGAATCCTTACCATTGGTCATTGGTGGTGTGACAGGCAATGGCGGTATCTTGGATGATG
>NZ_JACOFW010000052.1 GCF_014284305.1 Affinundibacterium seohonense | reverse complement strand
GCGTAAAGAGTTAGACGACCATCGTGAACAAAAACGACGACGAGAGGAACAAAGAATGTATCAATTTCAGATCGGATTATTTACATGACTATGTCAATAAAATTATTCCGGACAGTAGTGTGCGCAGGCAGGAATCCAGTGTCTTTCCTCGATCAAGCTAAGTCGCTGGACTCCTGCCTACGCAGGAGTGACCGCTAATCATTTGTACGGCAATCACAGTATTTTGCATGCGCCTCGAAGTTCTACAAATTCAAACCCATCAACAACCATGCAAACCATCACCCCAGAACAAGCATTAGCCTTAGTCGAGCAACACTGGCAGCTTAGTGGCACAGTCAAAGAACTCCCCTCTTATGCTGATCGCAATTTTAAAATTCATACGCCACAAGGCAATTACGTTTTCAAAATCGCGAATCCTAATTGGTCGTATGCTGATCTCGATATTGAAAATGCCGCCTTACTGCACCTCGCTAAAACTTGTCCTGATCTCGCTTTGCCACAAGTGATGTTGACCCTATCTGGTCAACATATCCTGCCATTAATGACAGCCAGCGGGCAGGAATGCCACATGCGTCTACTCAGCTTTGTCGAAGGTGAAATTTACGCGAATGTGGCGGTACGCGAGGACGTGGATCAGCATTACCTGCAAACCAGCTTAGGCATTGCAATCGGCAAATTGGATCGAGGATTAGAAGATTTCCAGCACGCTAGCATGGATAGGTACGTGGATTGGAGCATTAGCAATCTACCGGAATTACAGGATGAAATCGCGCATATCACGGAAGACGATTTGCGCGAATTAGTGACCCGTAACACGCTTTATTTTGCCGAACATGAAGCGACTTGGAAACAGACCTTACCGATGACGGTCATTCATAACGACGCGAATGACTTTAATGTGATCGTCGCCGAAAACGAAGCAGATCCCAAGCCACATGTGAACGCCATCATCGATTTCGGCGATATGTGTCGACACCTGCGCATCGTCGATCTGGCAATCACAATCGTGTATGCCTTACAGCATGTGGAAGAAGATAAGGCGGTACGCGAATGCATCGTTGACATTCTCAAAGGCTATCAATCGCAACATCCCTTGCAAGAACAAGAAATCAAGATTTTGTATCACGTTATCATGGCAAGACTAAGTCAAAGCATCTTGATGGCGACACGCGCTTACCGCCACAATCCCGACAATGACTACATCTTGGTCTCACAAAAAGGCGTGCGCCGCCTGATACGTCAACTCGATGCCATGCATTACCCAGAGTTACAGCAATTATTTTTGAGCGTACTTTAATTCACCAATCGCCCTATCATGCCAACTACCGTCGCCCCTATCCCTGATCGCAGTCCAGAAGACATCATCGCGCTACGCCGCCGGCATCTCAATCCGACACTAAGTATGTCGTACAAAGAGCCGATCAAAATGGTTCGTGGTGAAGGCGCTTATTTATACGATCAAGATGGCAATGCTTATCTTGATATGGTGAACAATGTCTGCCACGTTGGACATTGTCATCCAGCAGTAGTCGCCGCAGGTCAGTCGCAAATGGCGCAACTCAATACCAACACCCGCTACCTGCACGATAACATCGTCGAATACGCCAAGCGACTGAGTGCGACATTTCCTTCAGAATTATCGGTCGTTTTTCTGACCAATTCTGGCACCGAAGCAAATGATCTGGCTCTACGCATCGCCAAGACTTATACCCTAGCGAATGACATCATCGTGGTCGATCATGCCTATCACGGTAATTCACCAACTATGATAGAACTGAGCCCATACAAGTTCGATGGCAAAGGTGGTCGCGGTCGTCCAGCACATATTCAAGTGGCTGAAATTCCCGACGATTATCGTGGACGCTTCCGCAAAGATGATCCACAAGCTGGAGAGCATTATGCCCAAGACCTGCAACGCGCAATCGCCGCAATTCATGCACGTGGCGAAAAACCAGCTGCCTTTTATTGCGAGTCGGTTCTAGGTTGTGGTGGCCAAGTAGTACTCCCTACTGGCTATTTGCCAGCAGCCTACGCACACGCACGCGCCGCTGGCGCAGTTTGTATTGCGGATGAAGTTCAAGTCGGCTTTGGCCGCGCCGGTGACAACTTCTGGGCTTTTGAAGCACAGGGCGTGATTCCTGATATTGTGACCATGGGCAAACCTATAGGTAATGGGCATCCTATGGGCGCGGTCGTCACCCGCCCCGAAATTGCGCAAACCTTTATCACAGGCATGGAATACTTCAACACCTTTGCTGGCAATCCTGTGTCTTGTGCGATAGGGCTGGCAGTGCTAGATGTGATTCAGCAAGAACACTTACAAGAGCAGGCGAAACAAGTCGGTGATTTTCTCTTGCAAAGATTGCGCGACCTAAAACAAAGGCACTCCTTAATCGGTGACGTCCGAGGCATGGGATTATTCATCGGCGTGGAATTGGTCAAGGATCACATCAGTTTAGAACCCGCTACAACAGAAGCCAATGCCGTGATTGAGTTCCTAAAAGCGCATCGGATTTTATTATCGACCGACGGCCCATATGACAACGTCTTAAAACTCAAACCGCCTATGGTGTTTAGCATGGATAACGCTAAAGAATTCTTGCTTCGCTTGGATCAGGGATTACAACAAGTTTAGATAGCGCATTAAAGAAAAAACGGATTCCAAAAAACAGAATCCGTTCGCACATTCAAAAATTGATATCAACACAATCAGCGTAAGTTCAACCAATTTCGTTCATCAACACGCACTGACCTTGCAGCTTGCCCAGACACAGAGTACGTCACCCACAGCGTTTTGCGGGCGCCAGGAGCGGGATCATTACCTCCAGTCGTCGCATTCTCGACCCGCATTTCTAATTGCCCATCGCGCACTAACGACTGCAATACCGCTGTCACGTCCATTTTACGTGACTCAATTCCATAGTAAGCGTTGTGTATGATCAACTGCGTGACGGCTTGATCATCACGATACTGTCGTCCGCTGTATTGACGATCCCGGTTGTCATTTTGATTTTCGGACTCATAACGATCTTGTCGATTACCCCAACCGTCTTTGTAATCACCACGATTTCCCCAGTCACCACGGCTCCAACTCTTAAACAGTGCACCATCGACTACACTGCCCTCGCGATACTCAAATGTTCGTATTTCACCACGACTCCCACGTGCATAAATCCGCAGAGTTTTAATACGACGCGGATGTGGATCGATACCAAAGCTAGCATTACCTATACGAAATTCACGATCACGACGAGCTAATTGTTTCAAGCTGTCAGTGACATCGACATTGCGCTCAAAGGTTCCATAACGTGCACTCAGGATCAGATATTCGCCATCATCATGACCATTTCGACGATCTCGAAAATCATCGTCTTCGTGATTGCCACGTCCATCCCAGCCACCACGGTAATCACCATCACGCCCCCAATCGCCACGACCCCACGCGGTAAATAAATCACCGTCAACCCGACTCCCCTCACGGTACTCAAAGGTTCGCATTTGCCCGAGCGGATCACGAGCATAAATGCGCAATATTTTTTTCTGGTATGGATGTGGGTCAATCGCAAAGCTATGATTATTTACACGAAAACTACGGTCACGCTGCGCCAACTCTCTTAGCGCTTGGGTGACATCGACATTCCGTTCGGCAGTACCATATCGCGCATGCATAATCTGGTATTCGCCATCATCACGCTGGGCGAACGCGGCTGAGACGGTGGAAAGCAGCAGAACAAATAGAAGAACATATTTCAATACAATTTTCTGCAGATTCATGGTTAGCTCGTCAAAAAGATTAGAGTAAGCTAACAACGAGTTCAAATTGGTATTGGTGCACGTACAGAAGAAAATTAATAATAAAATCGATCTACCAAAATAACTGTCCAAGTCGCCACAGCCATCAAAAAAGTTAACAACACAGCCGCGCTACCAAAGTCTTTGGCATTTTTTGATAAGGCATGACGTTCCAAGGAGACGCGATCAACCACGGCTTCGATAGCAGAATTAAGCAATTCAACAATTAACATCAACACCAGCACCGCGATCATCATCAGTTTTTCGAATGCCGACACTGGCAAGAACAATGCAATCAAACTACCAATGACGACTAAAATTAATTCTTGGCGAAAAGCATGCTCTTGTTGCCAAGCCGCTTTCAAGCCGTCGAGAGAATAGAAAAAGGCTGAAAAAATTCGCTTCACTCCACTTTTACTTTTAAATTGACTAATTTGCGGCCTCGCTGTTTCTGTGCGGTTGTCTTGCTGCGTCTCTGGAGTTGTCATGCCTATTGTCCTTTATTACTAAGTCGTGAAAGCTTGCGCGATTCTATCAGTTGTATATGACATTATGAATATTCCTGATTGCGAATAAAATGATTAGTGAGTCCCACAAAAAGCGACGCTCAGCACCACATAACAATGTTAATTTTCACCGATTTGGCATAATCTTCTCGAAAGTGAAGCAAGCACACCGATTGAGCAATTAATCAAGGATAGAGCAATGGAAAACCGCTTACAGCGTTTAGAAGCCGTGCAGGCCATGGTGTTAGAAATTGGCAGAATCTCAGCTGACACGAATGATTTGCGTGAGTTTTTGCATGCGATTCATATCGCTCTGAGCCGCATCATGTATGCAAAAAATTTCTACATTGCTCTCTACAATCCAGAAGACGAGTCCATACAATTTGCCTATTTTTTAGACGAAGTCGATGCGCCGCCAGATCCAAAACGACGCTTCAAACTCGAAGCACCCGGTTCATTCTTAACGAAATGGGTCATCCTCAATCAAAAACCACTCACAGCTCGCGGTGCGGAAATGCGGCGCATCACGATAGAACAAAATATTGAAGTCACCGGAGCGCCATCAGAACACTGGATGGGATATCCCTTGATCGATCATCAAAAACGCACACTCGGCGCCATGGTAGTGCAAAGCTATGACAAAGAAGTTTTGTATTCCGAAGAAGATCAAGCTTTATTTGAGTTAATCGCAAGGCATATCTCAAATGCCTTAGAGGCCTTTCAAAGCGTTGACAAGCTTGAGCGGGCAGTACAAGAAAGAACGGCTTTGTTAGCGCATGAAGTTGCCGAACGACGCCGCTCTGAAAAAATTCAAGGTGCTCTTTATGCCATCGCTGAATTATCTTTTTCTGGTGAGGAAGCTCATCATCTTTATCGAAAACTCCATTCCATCGTCGAAAATCTCATTGTCGCCAAGAATTTCTTAGTGGCCCTATATCACCCTGAATCAGAAGAAATCAGCATCCAATATTTTGTCGATGAAAAGGATGCGCTCCCCACGCATGCACGTTTCCCACTAGGCATGGGCATGACCTCTTTCGTAGTCCACACAGGAAAAGCGCAGTTAATTGATCCGGTTCGACTCAATCAACTCATCAAAGATGGAGAAATCAAACAAGTAATAGGTGGTCGAGACATTGAGAGTTGGCTAGGCGTGCCAATTTTAATCAAAGATAATATTTACGGTGTCATTGTGGTGCAGAGTTATGATTCTAAGATCACTTACGGGCATGCTGATCTCGAACTACTCGCTTATGTTGCCAGCCATATTGCGGTGACGATTGCACGCATGAATGCTGACCGAGAACTACGTCAGACGAAATTCAATCTGGAGCAACAAAACATAGCACTTAACGAAGCGCTGTCTGCACTGCAAGAAGCACAAATTGAATTAGTCAGACAAGAAAAACTCGCCTCCCTAGGCAGTTTGGTGGCTGGTGTCGCCCACGAAATCAATACCCCCTTGGGTATTTGTGTCACAGCAACCAGTCATCTAATCGAAGAAGTACGACTCACGCGCAAAGACATTCTCGCTGCACAGTTTGACGACACACAACGGGATGAGTTTTTGGATATTCTCGATCAAAGCCTGCGCATACTAAGCACCAACACCAAACGTGCAGCGGCTTTGGTGCGTAGTTTTAAACAAGTGGCAGTAGATCAGACTTCCAACGACAAGCGTAAATTTCAGCTCCATTCCTACTTGAACGAAATACTCATTTCCCTGCAACCCAAATTAAAGGGGCGCAATATTGATATACGAATTGACTGCCCACGCGAGTTAACTATCGATAGTTTTCCGGGCGCGATTTCGCAGATTCTGACTAATTTCGTCATGAATTCATTAACGCACGGCTTTGAAAATAAGGACGAGGGGGAAATTCTCATCGTCTTTGAAGTTGATGGTGTTGATTTAAAATTTCTGTATCAAGACGATGGACATGGCATGGATAGCGAAGGTCTCAGTAAATTATTTGACCCTTTTTACACGACTAAGCGTGGGCAAGGTGGTAGCGGACTTGGAACCCACATCGTCTACAACTTGGTGACTGGTCTGCTAGGTGGGACCATTAAGGCCGATTCTAAGCCTGGTCAAGGCTTGAGATATCAATTACGCTTTCCAATCAACGCAAATCTAAAATCGTCGTGACAAACTAGTGTGATTCAAAAAGCGTTAAATTTCAATCAGGAAAACGCTGATTAATTTCGACAGCTTTATCGACGTTGTGAATCAAGAGTTCGACAAACTGCGGATCAAGATGACTACCGCTAACGCTTTTTAAATGCGCAACCACCTGTTCGACTGGCCACGCTAATTTGTAGACGGGGGTGCGGATATTTTCTTGGACTGATTTATGTTGTTAAACCCAAGCGCTCTCTGTATTCAATCGGGCTGAGATAGCCTAGGGACATTTTAATACGCTTTTCGTTATACCAGCGAATGTAGGCATC
>NZ_JACOFW010000051.1 GCF_014284305.1 Affinundibacterium seohonense | reverse complement strand
AGTAGCGATACTCGGGACACCCAAACCTGTCTAGTGATATGCAACTTGATCAGCCACTGGAGAATTGGGACGTTATTGTCGTTGGTGCTGGGCCTGCAGGCTCGGCACTGGCGCGGCGATTGCAGCCGCAATGTAAAGTATTGCTGCTAGAACGACAAGACCGTGACGCGTCAGAAATTCCTCGTATTGGCGAGTCGTTGCCAGGCGCAGCTAAGGTACTGCTGAACCGTCTGGGAGTACTTGAGAGTTTTCTGAACGAAGGGCACGCTGAGCGTAGGGCTACCATATCAACTTGGGATTGCGACGACCCTGTCTATTTTGATTCCATGCGCGATCCGAACGGTCCTGGTTGGCATCTCGATCGCCAACGTTTTGATGCGGGCTTACGCGCCGCATCCGTCGAGGCAGGAGCAACGCTCCTTGAAGGCTGTGGTCAATTTCAAGTCAAGAGAAGCGATGATCGCTGGCAAATATTACTTGAAGATACTGGGCAAATTCATCAAGCAAAGTTTCTCGTCGATGCAACGGGACAAAGCGCCAACCTTGCACGTCAGTTGGGAATTTCTCGCCACGTCGACGATCCCATGATCTGCCTTTACGCCTATCTGTCCTGCGAAAGCAATGATGACGATCACTGCACACGGATCAGTGCGGATCATAACGGTTGGTGGTACAGCGTGAGAGTGCCATCGGGGCACCGCGTGCTTGCGTTTCACCTTGATAGTGCAGATCCCGAATTAAAAACCCTGCGAAGACCAGACTATCTTCTCGCCAAAGCACGGGCATTGCCAATCCTCGCCGAGGCTCTCGTAGGATACATGCCAGCGTCAGTTTATGCTCGTCCTGCAGCTAGTGCAAAGCTCGACCTGGATGCCATGGTGGCGACAGCTCCAGGTTTCTTTGCTATCGGAGATGCCTTACTCTCTTTTGATCCGATAGCGTCTCAGGGGCTCTTCCATGCCTTGGCATCAGCTGAAAGTGCTGCACGAGCGATATTGCGATGTCCAGAAGAGATGGTCTCAGCCAGAGTTGCCTTTCTTGATGAAATGCGCGCAGTGCATAGGCGCTATCGTCAGTATCTCAACGCGACTTATGCGGGTGTCGTTCGTTTTAGAGATGAGCCATTTTGGTCAATTCGACGTGGTATGGAGTCTCGACAATACCGAATTATGTCTGAAAACATAATTCATGAATCCAACTATAATCGAAAGTATTGTCATTATTACATGTAAACAAAGTTAAAACCATGCAATAGAAATCCTATGGTTGTAGGATTAAATATGATTTTTTGAGAAATTTACTTATTTATCCTTCTTTCGTAGGATAAATGTTGAATTTCTTTGAAATATGATGAATAATTCCTACCAACGTAGGATTATTTTATGAAAACACCCTCTCCGTCAGTAATACCAGCAGAAACCTCGATCGTTCTAAGTAAAGATCTTGGTAACCTCATTAAAAATGCACGCAAGGCGTCTAACATTCCGATCGATCAGGCGGCAATGCTGTGTGGCGTATCCAAGCAATTTTTATCCGACCTTGAACATGGTAAACCAAGCATTCAGTTTGAAAAAGCGGTCGCCGTCGCACTGCAATTGGGCATTGAACTCATAGCCAGACCACGCGGTCTGTCTGCGCTCAAGAGCGGTAACGGAGTGGAGCGATGAGTACGGTATTGTCAATATGGGTTAACCAAATTCGCGCTGCAGAAATAGATGTCGTTGCGGGTGCCGGATTCACTTTTCATTACACCCAAGAATGGCTGCATCACCAGGAAAAATATCCGTTTTCACCTCACTTGCCGCTCGGTAAGACATCGGGCGGTGCCGAAGTTAAAAACTTTTTTGAAAATCTTTTGCCTGAGGGTTCTGCACTCGATGTCGCAGCTTCGACGCATAATCTGAGCAAGCACGACGCTTTTGGTTTGCTGGCAAAAATCGGTCGTGAGGCAGCCGGTGTAATGTCGATTATCCCAATAGACGAAACGCCTGACGCGCAAATTACATTGCGACTGCTGCCTTTTGACGAAATCACGCAGCGGATACGTGAACGTCCTACTAAGTCTTTCTCGACATGGGATCGCAAAGTACGACTGTCTATCGCCGGTTACCAAGACAAGCTCGCCGTTTTCATCGACCAGGATCAGAAGATGTACTTGTCCGATGGCGGCGGATCCAGCACCCATATAATCAAGCCGGAAAACATCAACCCAGAACTACCGTTCATGCCCGCCAATGAATATTTTTGCATGCGTTTGGCTCATGCACTTAAACTACTCGTACCTAAAACGAATTTGCTTCGTATCCCAGATCCTCTATACGTCATTGAGCGCTATGACAGACATAAAGAGCGCGATGGCCATGTCAACCGTCTGCATCAGATTGACCTTTGCCAGGTATTGAATTTGCCCGTAGAAATGAAGTACCAACAGTCCTACGAGTTTTCTCCTGAAGGTGCCAGTTACACAGATTTATTTCAGGCAGCTGACAGCACGACTAATCCAGCAAAAACCAAAATAGTGTTGCTGCGCTGGGTCGTCTTTAACTATATGATCGGTAATACCGATGCCCATGCCAAAAACGTTTCTTTTTTTCTCAATCACACAGGTTTGCGCCTGGCACCTTTCTACGATCTGGTATCGGGAACGATCTACGGCTTAAAAAACATGGCAATGTTTATTGGCAAGGAAGAAGAGATTGGTCTTGTGAGCGCAATCGACTGGAAGGAATTTTGCAAGCAATGTGACTTGAAACCGACATTGCTGGCGAATGAATTACGCACGCAAGCGAATCACTGGGGAAAATTTTCTACACAACTTTTAAATGACGAAATATATGATCCAAATGAGAAAAACTTCCTTTCTGGCCTTGCAGTTGATATTGACGGTCGCGTTCACCTGATGCAACAGCAGGCGCTGGATTTGCGTAGCCTGTGATGAACCAGGGGAAACGGAAAAAATCGTACGCTAAGGTTTTTTTTGCCCACAGTTATTTGTTAAGGTTGCTTTGAGCCAGTAGTCGCGCCACCGTCGTAGACCGAAGCAAATGTGTCTACAAAGTGAGGGCAAATTTGCCTACACAGCATTTTGATTGATCAATTCTCATTAAATGCCAATTAGATTCAACGACTTACCCTACAGCTGAAGCAATTGTGCCGACAAAAAAATTAATCGAAGCAAATTTGCCTGCAACTTCTTGCAATTTCACCATCTAAAATTGACGTACCAATGCTAGTTATCGTCAGCAATGAAGAATACGAGCTCGCGTAATGGCTCTGCGCGCTGACTTTTTCAACGGCAACCTATGGGCAAAATCGGGCGCAAATGTGCCATATCTCTTTGAGCAATATCCACATCGAAAGGGTGAGTTCAGAAGCATCGCATTCAGATGATAAGCGGACGACTTTCCACAAAAACGACATTGTGTTTCCAACAGATCTGCATGAATCGGGCAGCGTATTACCGATTGAAATTGATATGGCGTGCCATGATACCCGCGGCTTAAACAACGTCTACAAAACCGAAAGTGCGGTGATATTGCATTACCCAATAATGCTGGAGTAAAGGAGTCTCGAATGACTTTGGCAGATAATCCAAAATCCTGTTGCAATCGCTTGAGATTCATTTCAGATTGACATACGGCGATACCGTCATAGGGATCTATATCTGTTTTGGCCAATAGCCTTAAAACCACGGGGCCTGGTACACCATTCATCTTTATAAACTTCCAGAGTATTGAAAGCAGTGAGTCGTGAATATCGAGCCAACTTAAGTCAAATACATAGCCAAATGAGGGCGCCAATTTTTGCTGATCAAACAGCATAATAGGCAAGGGCGTGTTGCACGATGGCTCAGGCAACATGATTAAACTCCGATAAGGTCCGACCGGTAGCAATGCGCGCCTGCACATAACCGGAATTGCGCACCGCTTGTGCCCAATGCGACTTCGCCGGCCGATACTTGAGTTCATCCAGTGCTTGGCTCTCTTTCAACACAATTTCAACAGCACGGGTAAAGGATTCCATAGGAATTTCTAATTTTCCAGGTAACCCTGATTTATTGTGCAAACTAGCAAAGGCATCCCACAACACTTGGGCATCATCAACCAATTGGTAACCAGAATCTACGCTTCGCGGGAGATAGAATTTGGTAAAGGTCCAATCACTATTGCGTGGATAAGTAGAACGATCATAGCCGGCTAAGCAGGTTGCCACATCTTGCGCATTTCGAATGCCATAAAACGCAAATTCGTCCACCATGAAGCGCGCCACGATTTGTGTTTTCCCAGCGCATTGCAAATTCACCTTAATTGCATACAAATCTTCTTGTCCTACTAGGAACGTAAACAACTTAATTTGCTGACGATCTAGATGATCATGCACGTCCCGCAACCATTCATATTCATTTTCACTATGGCGCTGCGCTTCGTCGATAAAGAAGATCACTGTTCCACTACCGGCCCTGCTGCACGCTTCCTTTATTTTATTGTTGAGGCGAATTCGTTTAGTAGGATTTGATCCTGTGTCTGGATCTGGGTAACCCACCGCTTCTAAGAGGCTTGTAAAGAAGGGCCCCTCTGCATGACGCGGTTTATGTTCGGCTTGCACATGGTAGGTCGTTATTTTTGGATAGTTTTCTGCGAGAAGTAAGCGTAAATATTCGATGGATCGTGTCTTTCCAATCCGTGAAGGTCCATAAATCAAGGCACCAGAAGTTCGAAAGCGGAGACACCGCAAAATAAGTTCGTAGAACTCTTGAATGGCAGGTGTTGCAATACGATAGTTGCCCGTCTCGATGGGATGCAGCTCAAACGAAACTGGCCGAAAAGCCTTGGTAGTCATGAACATTTCCTTTCATGGAACAGAACATTACAGCGCGGAAGTAAATCCAAAACCAATCGTTAAATGTTGCGGTTCAACTTTCTTCTCGGAGGATGTGACAATTTCCCCCACTTCTATTTCATCCGTGGACGGTACTCGCGGCGATGAATTTTTTGATTTTGCTGACGATGCCTTGGTCGTGGGGGCGCCCGCTAGCGTGCGCAGTGTTCGTTCTAAGTCACTAGCAGCACGGCGGCTGCGCTTTGCCTTAGTTTTTTTGGCGTCGACAAATTGATCAATGAATTCTTGACTGATCGAGAAGCCCAATTTTTTCTTGCCACGCATCTTCATAATCTCGCGTCGTAATTTGAGGTCATGCACAATTTCGCCCCAAGCTCCTTGCGCTTTTAAGACCCCGATTTCGGTGCCATCATGGAGAAATGCGCGGACGGTGCGTAAGTCATCACTGTTGTAATAAATGCGCAAATCCTTGCCAAGCAAGGTGCCGCTGGCGGCTAATACTTGATTGGTATAGCGTACTTGAAACAAGGTGATGTGTCCGCGCGTGCCTTGTGGCAAATACCCGCGCACACGACATCGATGGGGTGTTTGCATCAAGCACATCGTTTTTCGTTTAGGCTCAGGCAACCATAACAGCAATTGTGACTTGGCACGAATAAAGTACGTCATCGCTTCCAACGGTGATTTACCGTTTAACCCAGCATGAGGGGTGGCGTTATACAATGCAATCGATGCTTCCATTAATTCTTCCATATCTGACAGTGACACAAACAATCGAATATTGCCTTTGACATCCCCTAATGCACGACGCACATCGGTTGGACTTGACCCAGTGTAGCCGGGCATTCTAGAAGAGAGGGTACTCGCGATCGTGCCAAAGAATCGTTCAATGTAGGGGCGATCATCAGGTTGATGCGGTGGTCCGGCGTCAACGGTACATCCGATAAATTCACAGAGTGCCGTGATCGTTTCATTGGAGAGATTGGCCTTGGCATTGTCTAAGCGAATCCGCTCCCAAATGGCATATCCGAGCTCAGGCAATTTACCTGATGGAAAACCACCAGCGGCGCCATAGCTCACACCGTTGAGGGTAAAGGTTCGCGGTATATGGGGGGATATTGCTTTTTCGATGGTTTTAATCACGTCGTAACGAGAATACTCACGTGATAAAACCAAGTGATAGCCAAGAACTGCCCGCGTACAAACATCGATAATGACGAGTAACCAGATGCGTTCAATCTCAAATTCTTGCTCTAGTCCCAGTGGATCTTGAATGACGATCTTGAGCCGGACATCCAATCGGTGTCCATCAAATTCAACAACTTGATAGGGGTAGGTGGCTGCTTTCTGTGTGGCCGCTTGTGGTTGGGGTAGCCCTTTTAAATTCTTTGCGCCAGCGGCATGAGCTGCTTGCTCATAATGGGTTAGCAAGTCGCGTTTCACAAAATTGGTTAACGACCTTATGCCCAGATGTTCTGTATTGAATGGATACTCGTCAGCTGTGATGCCTGCACCGCGACATTGAATGATGAAACTCGTGTGTAAATTCTTGATGCCTTTTAATCTGATCTTTAGTGTGCCTTCCGTATGGACTTGAACAATACGAATGGCATACCGCTTTATTTTTTGCGATAACCATTGATGGAGCGCTGGATAGGATTCCATCAGTAGGGTGAATGCACCAGCTAAGCCCGTTTTTGATTGTAAATGTGTTTCCGAGATTCTTTCTTGTCGAGAATACGTGACGACACGGTCATATTTGATGAGAGCTCGATAACCATACATTCGTCCGTCTTCTGCTGGCAGCAAACAGCGATTCAATGTGCGGTACAGCTGGCGACTATTAATGCCGGTTTCCTCTTCAATATTACGGAGTGATGCGCCACTGACGTAGGCGTCTATTGCTTGACGTCTGCGTTTAAAAAACGCTGCCTTATCGGGAGACAACGCACCTGAATCTACGCTTGGCCAAACATCTAAATCGATATGTTGAAATGCTGGATTGCGTCGGTTCATGATCAGTCTCCAGTGGGTTCAAAATAGGTGAGATAGGACAAGGGTTCGACATTTAAGGAGGGCGCCTTTAACATTCCTTGGTGAAGTAGTTGAAATAATGCTGCTCTTAGAAGAGTGGCATCGCCGGTAACAAATTCGCGCTCTATGCGTGATAGTTGCGTAGGCTCTTTAACGAATTTGAGAATTGATCGAACTAGCGAGACTGAAATATGTTCGCGGCAAGTAACCAGAAGCGGCAGCAATCGTTGCCAGTTATTGATCCATACGCGTGACGCGGCTAAATCACTTAAGGTGATGATACGAACCGGAATGTCATGTTGAGGCGGATATGCGATGGTTTCGTGGGTGGATCGATTGATGAGCAAGAATTCTTCACTAGATTTTCTAATGCTCCAAAAATCTGCTACACGTTTGCCATTCCCACCATCAAGGAACAATGGGCGCTCGCACAATAACTTAATTGCAGGGTTAGTTTCCAGCAGAATCCACAGTTGATACACTAACTCGCCGTAGCATTGCACTCTGCGGCCGAGCTTTACACTATAAGCCTCGATCAGCCGTTCCCCACGGGGTCGAACGGAATGAATTGGCTCTTGAAATCGCGTAAAATTATTCATGATTTCAATAACTTACGCTACTTCGTGCACTTTCAATGCCGCGAATAGGCACATTTAGTTCGGTGTGCTTCGAGTAGGCAATTTTGCTTCGTTTATTATGATGGTAAATTTGCCTGCAAAAATTGTGCTTTCATAGGAGAGCGCTCTTTAAAAGTGTAGGCATAATTGCTTCCGTCTACGCTTGTGGAAGATAACCTCGCACACGGCACCTTTGTGCTGTTTGCAATAAACACATCGTCTTTCGCTTTGCCTCGGGCAACCAGAAAACCATGTGCGACTTGGCACGCACAAAATACGTCATAGCTTCAAGAGGTGACTTACCATTTAACCCATCATGAGGGGCGGCGTTATAAGCCGCAATCGATGCCTCCATCAATTCTTCCATTTCCGTCAATGATACGAACAGTCTCAGATTACCTTTAACGTCAGCCAATGCGCGACGAACATCGGCAGTGCATGATCCTGTATATCCAGGCATTCTTGCGGAAAGCGAATTTGCGATCGTTCCGAAAAATCGCTCAATGT
>NZ_JACOFW010000050.1 GCF_014284305.1 Affinundibacterium seohonense | reverse complement strand
AACCAGTTGTTCCAAGGTGACCATTTCTAATTCGTGTTGGAAAGGTGTGGGTGTTTTTAGCATGCCGCTATTAAACCAAAAGGCCTCGCACTTGGCGAGGCCTTTTGGGGTTTGTCAGCAGTCTGACGCACGGCTAGCGTGCGTTTTTATAATTTCTTTACGAGCTAAGCGTCGCCTGCATTACACCACGATAGTCTGATGCTCATCACCTTCACGTGCGCGAATCGTACCAATCTTAAATACGGTCTCGCCAGCTTCTGCTAATTGCGCCATCGCCGCATCAGCCTGATCCGCAGCCATAATCACGACCATACCAATACCGCAGTTAAACACTCGGTGCATTTCTGCATCGGCTACGCCGCCATGTTGTTGCAACCATTTGAACAATGGTGGCATTTCCCAAGACTTGCTATCCAAGATTGCCGTCAATTTATCGCCCAATACACGCGGTACGTTTTCTACCAAGCCGCCGCCCGTAATATGCGCCATACCCTTAACTTCCATAGTCGCCATTAAAGCCAGCAAAGGTTTAACGTAAATGCGCGTTGGTGCGATCAACGCATCCGCCAGACTACGGCCATGGAAATCGGCATTCAAATCCGGATTCGCAATCTCGATGATTTTGCGTACCAAAGAAAAACCATTGGAATGAATACCAGAAGAAGCCAAGCCCAAGATCACGTCGCCCGGTACGATTTTGCTGCCATCGATGATTTTTGATTTTTCTACGGCACCAACCGCAAAACCTGCCAAGTCGTATTCGCCTTCTGGATACATTGAAGGCATTTCAGCAGTTTCACCACCGATCAACGCACAACCTGCTTGCTCGCAGCCAAAAGCCACGCCTTTAATCACATCGGTCGCGGTTGCTACATCTAATTTGCCGCAAGCGAAATAATCGAGGAAGAATAAAGGTTCCGCGCCTTGCACCAAGATGTCATTAACACTCATGGCGACCAAATCGATACCGACGGTATCGTGACGATTTAAGTGAAAAGCCAATTTCAGCTTAGTACCAACGCCGTCCGTACCAGAAACCAACACTGGCTCTTTATATTTTTTGCTGACTTCAAACATCGCGCCGAAACCACCGATACCGGCCATTACGCCTTCACGCATCGTACGTTTTGCGAATGGTTTGATCGCGTCGACCAGCGTGTCGCCAGCAACCATATCGACACCAGCGTCGGCATAAGAAAGAGAAACAGGAGTATTTGTGCTCATAGGATATTCGTCAGTAGGGGCTTGAGGCGGTAAAATAGCGGAATTGCCAGAAACGTGGGTCACAAAAAATAGCAAATTCCTTAAAATTTCAGGGAGAATACTAGTTTGAGATGAACCAAAAGCGCTATTTTAACAAATCGACCTGAGTTTTACCTAGTTTTTAGGCAAATCATGGGTTTAATCGCGAAGCCTAACCTACAAAAGTCTATGCTATTTAATTTAACCAGCAATCAAAAGCAAACCATTACGTGGTTAAGCGTTGCATTCGCATTTATACTTTTGCTATCTTTACTTGGCCCGATTCTGATGCCATTTATTGTTGCAGCCATTTTGGCGTATGTGCTCAATCCCTGGCTGGATAAGCTTTGCTTGATCAAAGTCAAAGGAATCACGCTGCCTAGACCAATTGCAGCAACGCTGATGATCTTACTGGTTGTTGCCTGTATTCTGGCAATCGTTTTGATTATGGTTCCAATTTTACAAAAGCAGATTCCACTACTGCACAATCAAATTCCCTTATTTTTAAATAAATTTAATTCATTAGTCAGCCCTTTCCTGCATGATTTTGGCATTCAGGCAAGTATTGATAGCGAGGGTATAAAGGCTCTCATCAGCGATCATTTGGCAAGTAGCGGCGATGTCATCGGCAAGGCGGTACTTTCATCGATTCGTGTCGGCGGAACAGCGGTTCTAGGCATGCTTGCCAATTTTATTTTGATTCCTATCGTTTTGTTTTACCTCATGGTTGATTGGCACGCTTTACTTCGCCGTATCCATAATTTCATTCCGCGTCGCTGGCTGGAACAAACCCAGTCATGGTTCAAGGAAGTCGACGACTTGCTTGCACAATACCTGCGCGGACAAATCATGGTGATGGTGGTACTGTCTTTTTACTACACCATTGGATTAGCAATTGCCGGCTTTGATCTGGCATTACCAGTGGGAATTTTGACTGGCTTATTAGTCTTCATTCCTTACCTCGGATTTGGTTTGGGCCTATTTTTAGCATTGGTCAGCGCGGTTCTGCAATTTAGTGATTTACATGGTTTGATTGCCGTTGGCATCATTTACGGCATAGGCCAAGCTTTAGAATCCTTTATTCTGACGCCAAAATTAGTTGGTGAACGCATCGGTTTACATCCACTCACCGTCATCTTTGCCTTAATGGCGTTTGGCCAATTGTTTGGCTTTATTGGTGTTTTGGTGGCGCTTCCCGCCTCTGCTGTGATTTCTGTTGCGGCAAAAAATTTACGCAAGTCCTATTTAAACAGTTCCTTTTATCGTCAACCATAGATGATGCATTAACAGGCTTTTGACGATTTTCATGACAATGAGACAGCTTTTACTTGATCTGGACGCAGAAACACCGCCGTCCTTAGATACGTTTGTAGTAGGACAAAATGCAGAACTAGCGCAAATTTTGTGCTTATTCTCCGAGCGTATTGCTAGCCAGTATGGTGAGCGCTCGGTGTATTTATGGGGAGAAGCTGGTGCTGGCAAAACGCATTTATTACATGCCATTGCGCAAGCACCCAACACCCGCTATATCAACGCCGACGCGCCTGAGGAGCAATTTTGGTATAGTCCTGAGGTGGATCTGTACTTGCTCGACAACTGTGAGCAATTGTCAGCTGCGGCACAGATTGACGCTTTTGCGTTATTCAATGAAGCGCGTGCGAATGGGGCGTTTTTTGTCGCAGCGGGTAACCATCCACCGATGATTTTGAATGTGCGTGACGATCTGCGCACGCGCCTTGGCTGGGGCTTAATTTATCAAGTGATCGGCTTATCAGATGAAGACAAGATTGACGCTTTAGAACGTGCGGCACAGGCAAAAGGCATAGGTTTAGCACAAGGCGTGTTACCCTATCTAATTACGCACTACCGCCGTGATATGCGCTCATTAACTTCGATGCTAGGTGAACTCGATCATTATTCACTAGAAACCAAGCGCCCGATTACACTTCCTTTGTTGCGTGAATTATTACAAAGAGACAACGCGGAATAATTTTTTTAACTTGCATGCACATTGAGTATGCTTATGAATAAACAATCCATGCAAAACATCGCTCTATTTGATCTTGACCATACCTTATTGCCTATTGATTCCGATTACGAATGGGGACAATTCCTGTGCCGTATCGGCGCGGTCAATGCGGAAGAATTTGGTCGTCGCAATGCAGAATTCTTTGCCCAATATCAGGCTGGCACTCTAGATCCAGTCGAATATTTAGAGTTTGCATTAGGCACCTTGGCGCAATTTCCACGCCAGCAGCTAGACGATTATCACGCGCAATTTATGCAAGAAGTGATCAATCCCGCCCTCTTGCCAGCCGCACACGATTTGCTAAAACAGCATCAAGATCAAAACGATTTAATCGCCATCATCACGGCGACCAATCGCTTTGTAACACAACCGATTGCACAGGCCTTAGGTGTCGAACATTTGTTAGCAGCTGAACCACATTTAGACGAACAAGGCAATGTGACTGGTAAACTGCACGGTGTGCCGACTTCAGGTCCCGGCAAAGTCACGCATTTAAACACATGGCTCGCGCAACAAGGCAAGCAACTGAGCGATTTTACTAAGAGTTATTTTTACAGCGATTCACAAAACGATATTCCATTGCTCTCTATCGTGACTCACCCAATAGCGACCAATCCGAATAAGCTACTAAAAGCCCATGCACAAGCACATGGCTGGCCGACCTTACAATTATTTGAGCTGCACAACTAAGCAAAAAAGCATGATTAAGAAATTTATCCGTAAAATCCTCGGCGTTAAAAGCCCTGACGACACCATCGATCAAGGCAAAGCGAGCGCAAAGAAAAACAAGCCAAAAGCCTTGACTGCAAAAGAACATGGTATTGATCCCGACCTAGTATCGAACAATGCCATTCGTGTTACGCAAACTTTGCAGGACAATGGTTTTAAAGCCTTCATCGTCGGCGGTGCAGTACGTGATTTATTGTTAGGGGTAAAGCCGAAAGATTTCGACGTCGCCACGAATGCAACGCCGGAACAAGTCAAACGCTTATTTCGCCGTTCCTTCATCATCGGTCGTCGCTTTCAAATCGTGCACGTCATGTTTGGACAAGACTTAATTGAAGTCACGACTTTCCGTGGCGCAGCCAAGCATGAAGCACCTAAAGATGAACATGGTCGCGTGTTGCGCGACAACACCTTTGGTGAACAACACGAAGATGCAGTAAGGCGTGACTTCACCATCAATGCCATGTATTACGATCCTGCCAGTCAAACGGTGTTGGATTACCACGGCGGTATTGCCGATATCCGCAAAAAGACTTTACGTATTATCGGCGTGCCCGAACTACGTTATCGCGAAGACCCTATCCGCATGTTGCGCGCCGTGCGTTTCGCTGCGAAATTACAATTTACGATAGATGCAGAAACACGGGCACCAATCAAAGTCATGGCGGCATTAATCAATAATGTGCCAAGCGCACGCGTATTTGATGAAATGCTCAAGCTCTTAATGAGTGGTCATGCGATGGCGTGCTTGCAGCAACTACGCAAAGAAGGCTTGCATCACGGATTGATGCCCTTACTCGATGTCGTGCTCGAACAACCTTTGGGCGAGCGCTTTGTCACATTGGCTTTAGCCAATACGGACGAGCGCGTACAACAAGGTAAAACAGTCTCTCCTGGATTCTTATTCGCCTCTCTACTCTGGCATCAAGTTGTAGAAAAATGGGAAGCCTACAAAGTGTCGGGCGAATTGCCTATCCCTGCTTTGCATTTAGCCGCCGATGATGTATTGAATACGCAAACCGATGCACTCGCCTTGCAACGCAAAATCGGTACCGACATGCGCGATATCTGGGCAATGCAACCACGCTTTGAAAAACGCATAGGTAAAGCACCTTACAAGCTCTTAGAAAATAATCGCCTGCGCGCTGGTTACGATTTCTTATTACTGCGTTGTGCTTCCGGTGAAATCGACGCGGAGTTGGGCGAATGGTGGACAGATTTTATCAACGGCGACGAGGAAGACCGCGTGCGCTTGCTGAGTGTCAAACCAAAAGCAAAAACTGCGGAAAGCGCGCCTGCAAAAAAACGCCGCCCGCGCCGCAGCCCGAACCGAAACTCAAGTGCTAAACCTAAAACGGATTCGGCAGAATAAAGCCATGACGATCAACGCTTACATAGGTATCGGTGCCAATCTCGGCGATGCGCGGGCGATGGTCGAGTATGCGATTGAAAAGTTGCACACTTTGCCGCAAACACAGTTCAAGCAAGCTTCCTCGCTATTCATTACTGCGCCGATAGATTCCAGTGGTGATGACTATATCAATGCCGTCGCAGCGATAGAAACTGATTTAGATGCGCAAGTATTACTCGAGCATTTACAAGCGCTAGAACTAGCCTGCGGTCGAGAACGCCCGTATCGCAACGCGCCACGCACCTTGGATCTCGATTTGCTTCTTTATGGAGAGCAGAAGATCAATACCGAACACTTGACCGTGCCACATCCGCGTATGACAGAACGCGCCTTCGTCTTGATTCCCTTGTTACAGCTCGATCCTTTCATCAATGTTCCGGGCAAAGGCGCTGCGCATGAATTCGCACCCGCCGTCGCGGATCAGGGCATCAGTAAGCTGTAGCCGCCAACTCTAAGCGCAAGCAAGAATCACCATGCAAATTCCCGTCATCATACAAACTACCGGGCTATTGATACTGTCAAACGTCTTCATGACTTTTGCGTGGTACGGTCACCTCAAAAATCTCAATAGCAAAGCTTGGTATATCGCTGCGCTTGTCAGTTGGGGCATCGCACTTTTCGAGTATCTACTCCAAGTACCAGCGAATCGTATCGGTTACACTCAATACAGTTTGGCGCAACTCAAAATCCTGCAAGAAGTCTTGACGCTCTTAGTCTTCGTCCCTTTTTCGATGATGTATATGAATCAGCCGTTTAAGCTAGACTATGTGTGGGCGGGATTGTGTCTGGTAGGCGCCGTTTATTTTATTTTTAGAAGTTAAGCTTCAAAATCAATCAATTTCACACCAAAGGAAAACATCGTGGCTGAATATTTACAAGACCGCAAAGCGGTTACCATCACGACACTTAATACCTTGCGTGAACAAGGTAAAAAAATCACTATGCTGACCTGCTACGACGCCAGCTTCGCGGCCATGATGGATCGTTGCGGTGTCGAAGTTTTATTAGTCGGTGACTCACTCGGCATGGTCTGCCAAGGACACAGCTCTACGCTGCCCGTCACCAACGCCGATATCGCTTACCACACCGCGTGCGTAGTACGTGGCAATGACAAAGCTTTCGTGGTCGCCGATATGCCGTTTGGCACCTACCCAACACCAGAAACCGCTTTTGCCAACGCAGTGCAACTGATACAAGCCGGCGCGCAAATGGTCAAAGTCGAAGGCGGCGCGTGGATCGCCCCTATCATCAAATTCCTGACCGAACGTTCTATCCCAGTCTGCGCTCACCTCGGCCTCACGCCACAATCGGTGCACCAATTAGGTGGCTACAAAGTACAAGGAAAAACCACCGCAGCTGCCGATTTACTCAAAGCCGACGCCCAATTATTGCAAGAAGCCGGCGCGGCTTTATTGGTGTTAGAAGCAATACCAGCGGGTTTGGCAAAAGAAGTTACCAACGCATTGCACATCCCCACGATTGGGATTGGCGCCGGACCTGACTGCTCTGGTCAAGTCTTAGTGATGCACGATTTGTTGGGCGTATTCCCAGGTCGTAAAGCGCGCTTTGTGAAGAATTTTATGGATGGTCAAACGAATATTGATGCGGCGATTAAGGCTTATGTGGCGGCTGTAAAGGATAAGAGTTTTCCTGCTGCTGAGCATTGTTTTTAAGACTTAAATTGGATGCAAAAATAATGCGTCGCACTTTGCTATCAACGCTAGTACTGCTTACGTTGTCTTCGCTATGCGCTTGTGACTTCTACGTGCCAAGCGCTGGTGACCTAACGAAAGCGAATACGATCGCAAGCCATATCAGTAGCAAATACGGTCGCTTCGAGCAAAGAAGTAAAGTCGACAAAACTCACTCTGGGAAGACCTTCTACATTCGAGCTGGACGCTACCCAGAACTTCAGTTCTACGAAATTATCAACGCTAAAGAAATGGCCGAAATCGAAACCAGTGCAAAAAGTGCTTTAGTGGCTTATGGCGTTGATCGCATACGTCTCGTGTTTTTTGAGAAGCAGAACTTCAGTTGCAATCAAATTGGCGAATGTTCTAGAGGTAAAGAGCACGTCATCAAAGAAATCTTGATTGGCTTGGAGTAGCATCTTACTCACAACAGTTCATCAAATCAAAAACTCGTCATTGACTTAGTTTTGATCGAATGATCAATGAATTCAAAACCAAAACAATTTCATAGCGTCCTTCTTGAATGCAATGTTAAGTTCGATCATCGTCTCACTCTCCTGGTATGTAACGAATTACATTGCCATCTGAATCCAAAATCACTGTAAGGTGACCGCCGGGGGAGGTTAAAGGGTGCCCATTTGAGTAGCCACGAATAAGAACGGCAAATACTTCAAAGCCTTCCTTCGCCTGCTGAATTTTGTAGCGGACATCGATCGACTTTTCGGCGTTCTTCTCAAGGTAGGCTTGCACGCGCCCGACAATTCGTCGCTCCTCAACGGACAAGTGTGGATCGTCAGGCCTCAGTATGTCGTCAAAAGTCTCGGATGTAACATTTGACGCAAGAGGCGTGTTAGTGGATGCTTGTTCTGTACAACCGAGCAACACAATGAAACTCAGCACAGCGAGAAGAATAAGCATAGAACCTTGAGTTGAAAGACGCGTAGGTCGATCAATAAAATTTAAGGTGGCGCATAATTGCGCGTCATTTTCGCGAGTCAGAGCCTGTGAATAAATTTGTGTAAATGTCCACGGTCTATTAACCTCTCGAGCGAGGAATTACCGATGGACATTTTAATGGATAGAGAAAAACTGAAAGCTTTGGCAAAAGAGCTTGCCAAGGATAT
>NZ_JACOFW010000005.1 GCF_014284305.1 Affinundibacterium seohonense | reverse complement strand
ATTCGCATACAATCCCCTTAATCAATCGACTCACAGTCGGTTCAGTCCAACAAGGTTTATCCGCCGCAATGATCGCGGATTCTTATTTTTGCGTTTCCGGTGCGGCGGATAAACGCTATTCGTTATGAATCAAAATGAATAGCCCGTTGAAATATCCTGACGATGTTGATTTTTTCTATTTCCTTGAAAATCATGGGTGGAGCACGTGCTTTATCTTTGTTGGCGGAAAAATGTACGAGATGGGGCCAACGCACATATTCGATAATCCGATTGAGGTTTTGCTGAACAGCTTGATCGATTTGTTAGCTGGAGCTACTGAGTCAGAATTTACCTGGCATGATGAGCCGGGTGAATATAAATGGTCAATTAAGCGTAACCAAGAACAAAGCCACAAAATTGATGTATCCATTACAGACTGTGTCCAAATTAATGGCGTCGAAAAACAAAAATTAGTAACCCTGAATTTTGAGGTAAAACTGAAATTATTTTCCATCTGTGTACTTCGGCAAATGGAGAAGATTCGTGACCTCATGTCAGAGAAAAGTTTCAAGGAGCATCGCGAAGGCGAATTTCCTTTCAATACGTTTTCAGAGTTTAAGCGGTCGTATGAGCAAGCCTATTCATAACAGGATGGTCGATCGGACTGGCCGTGATGCGGCTCAGTATTTTATTAATTTGTGCGCGGCCATCCGCTCACCGTTGCGTTCGCATGCAAATGCGTTGGTTTGAACTCACTCTCGCCACGGTTATGGGCGCTATATTTACCGCATTCCATTTCCTGCCAGGACCTTGGTGCGATCCAGCACCTGTTCGTCCACTCGCCGGAATCTTTGTCGTTGTAGTCACTATGCTTTACTTGTATCTCGTCGACGACGAGCGCCGACCTTTGGTCGGTGCGTGGCACCGGATAGATGTTGGTTCAGTGGCGGGTTTGATTCTCGCAGCGATCGCAAGCGGCTCAGGCGAACTGTATGCCTTGCTTGCGTTTGTTGGTGCACTGCTTGGGTTGATTGGCTTTCGATGGCTGAAGCATGTACCCTTCTAGCTACGTACTAAATACGTCCAAATATTCTTAAAAACTAACGCCAACAATGTCCATAGATTCAGCGACCGCATACGATCTACATGCGCAAGAGTTCTTAAGCGCGCGTGACCATTCCAACATTGGCGTTGATGTGATCGCGCATTGGTGCATTACACTCAGTAAATATGCTGAGGTGCTAGAGCTGGCTTGCGGCGGTGGTTATCCAATCACCCGCGTACTGCATGAAGCGGGTTTGCGTTTATGGGCAATTGAAAGCTCACCAAATTTAGTTGCCGAATTTCAGCGTCGTTTTTCGGATGTGCCAGTGCAATGCGCTAAGGTGCAGGACAGTGATTTCTTTGGGCGGACTTATGACGCCGTGCTCGCAGTAGGGCTGATGTTTTTATTGAGTGAAACTGAACAAGTCGAATTGATCCACCGCGTTGCGCAAGTGCTGTTGCCGGGTGGACGATTTTTGTTTACTGCGCCGCTGCAATCATGTCAGTGGGATGACGCGACCACGGGAATCACGTCGCAATCCTTGGGACGAATAGCTTATGAGGACTGTATGCGTTCCGCTGGTTTAAGTTTGATCGCCACTTATACTGATCGTGGTGAGAATCATTATTACGAAGCACAGCGTATCGCGTGATGTGGGGCGTGAATGAAAGTTACGTTAAATCTCGTCATCGAAAGCTAAATTTTTTTCTGAATTACATTGGTAGGTGAGTTTGAGTTGCTGTGGAATTATCTCGAACATGTTGGGCTTCACTTCGTTCAGCCGCAACCTGCGAACTTTTGAGGTTTGTTGCTGATTAATTTTGCTTATGCTATTGTTTTTCGCTTTAATTTTTATGATTGCGTGGACGGTTTATGCGCTTCGAAGGTACGCTTACTAAATGGAATGATGACCGTGGTTTTGGATTCATAACACCTAAACACGGTGATCAAGAAATCTTTGTGCATATTTCCGCTTTTCCTAAAGATGGACGGCGGCCAAGCATCGGGGAAGTCCTTAGTTTTGAATTTGAAGTAGGACAAGATGGTAAGAAGGAAGCAAAAAATTTGGTGTGCCCCGGTCGCTCACCAACTGTCCGTAAGCAATCATCACATCATACTAATTCGCCGACGCCCAGAGCCTCCCTAGTCAGCCGTGTGCTTCCATTGTTGTTCATCGTTTTGATTGGTGTTTTTGCCTACGATCAAATCTCTCGCCGATCATTCTCCGCAGCTACAGTCGTTGCAATGGAAGGTGAAACTGAAGCCACTTCCGTGGCTGTTCCTTCACCGCCATCCATTTACCGGTGTGATGGACGTCAGCATTGTTCACAAATGAAATCTTGCGCGGAAGCGACTTATTTTCTCAAACATTGCCCCGACACCAAAATGGATGGCGATCATGATCAAATACCTTGCGAACAGACTTTATGTACGTCAGCATTCGCGAAATAGAGCTGCGATCTACTATTTGCAAATAGAAGTCATTTGATAAGTTGTAATGTTGGTTTCTAGATGCGATTTGCGTGACGTAATCGCACAAACTAATATAGCTTTCCCGAATATCTGATAAAGGTAGAAAATATTTTTCTTGAAAGTGGAATCATGGCGACGGGTGATTGCATTTTCTCGTAGGATGTTGCACACGAATGATGCTAGATCATAAGTTTGGTTTCTGCTCTCAAAGTTTGCGATGAAGACCTGATAAATTAGTTGTTGAAACAGATGAATTGCAAAGATTCTGCCGATTTTTTGTGAAGGACACTACCTCATGCATGGCCCAAATCCAGACGATAAACATCCTATGCCAGGTTTTAAGCAAGTTTGTTTTTTAAAAAATGTGATCAAAAATCCTAACATCATTGTTGGCGATTACACCTATTACGATGATCCGGAGCAAGCTGAGAATTTTGAAGATAGTGTGCTCTACCATTTTTCTTTCATTGGCGATCGCCTGCGAATAGGAAAATTTTGTGCCATCGCACGCGGTGTTAAATTCATCATGAATGGCGCTAATCACAAAATGTCTGGCATCTCGACTTATCCATTTCAGATCTTTGGTGGTGGTTGGGAGGCGGTTGCACCAGCGGCAGGAGAGCTTCCCTACAAGGGCGATACCTTGATTGAAAATGATGTGTGGATCGGCTATGACGCTCTTATCATGCCAGGTGTTAAGATCGGTAATGGCGCGATTATTTCCTCTCGTTCGGTGGTGGTTGCTGATGTACCTGCTTATGCGATTGTCGGTGGCAATCCGGCACGCGTGCTCAAGTATCGCTTTGAGCCAGATCAGATCGCACGTTTGCAAGAAATTGCATGGTGGGATTGGCCAGTAGATAAAATCACGGCGCAATTGAAACACATTGTTGGCGCTGATATCGACGCACTTGCACAAAGCTAATTAGCACGCCATTCGCACTCACCAGAAAAGTCAAAGACCTCACTCAGAATATCTTTACATAGCCGCCGATGTAGCGATCGCTGAGATCCACCAAGCGATTTAGCTGTGCACGAGCTTTGAAACTGCTCTGGTTCAGTGTCGAACTACCTGAGTAGAAAATGCTTCATAATGCCGGCTTACTTAGTACGCCAAATTGAAGAGAACACTATGATCGAAGTTATCATTCTTGCGCTAGCACTGAGCATGGACGCATTTGCTGTTTCCATAGGCTTGGGCGCGAAAAAAAATGTCCCCAATCTGGCCTTGCGAGTAGGTTTGTTCTTTGGATTGTTTCAAGCACTGATGCCATTTTTTGGTTATTGGGGTGGCAGAGGCGTGTTTGGTTGGGTTGCTGGCTATACCCACTGGATCGCTTTTGGTTTGTTGGTGGTGATTGGTGCCAAGATGATTTACGAAGGCTTGCAAGAAGGCATCGAAGAGGATATCGCTCAAGTCACGAATAAAATGCTGCTGACCCTAGCAATTGCCACGAGTATCGATGCGATGGCTGCCGGATTTAGTTTGAATTTATTGGCAGTCAACCCTTATCTCGCTTGTGTCATCATCGGCGTGATTACCTTTGCATTCAGCGTTGTTGGCGTGATCGTCGGTAAGCGCAGTGGAACTTGGCTGGAAAGTAAGGCGGAAATTTTTGGTGGCACGGTATTGATTTTAATGGGAATTAAGTTTCTTGTTTTTTGATTGGCCTTGCATTGTCAATAAAAACAAACAGGGCGGAATGATCTGAATCAATCGCCCTGTTCGCCATCTTAACGAGATTGCGATCGTGTGTTATTGCGCACGGCGTAGTGCTTTAACGAATTTGCGATTTTCGGCAGGGGTTTGCGCAATCGAATCTTTTTGCCATTGCATCCACTGCTTCAGGGACATCGATAGTTGCAAAGAGTAGTCGAGTGAAATCCAATTTTTTTGGTTTGGATCTGGATATGCTGGTACCCCGTCACCCATGACGTTTTTGCCGCTAGGTGTGGTCATGTTGAACGAGGTACCTGCCATCACATTGGCGAAATAGATGGCGTCCATTTCTGAAAACGTTACGCCATTATTTTCTGTGGCGACGGCGCCGCTGCGATCTAAACCGCGTGTTTTTAAACCATTAATCAGTGCCACGGACTGTTTCGTCATGCCGGAAAATTGCGCTAATAATGGTGGTGTGGTAAACGTGGAATCTGGAACTGAGGCGCTACCATGGCAAGACATGCAGGAACTATTGGCGTTGTCAGCCGGACCATTTAAGCGATGGTTGGAACCCAAGTGCCCCATGCGTTGCACCATACCGGTGCCGCCGAAGGAATTTAATTCATCCGCCACATCCCAAAAGATCACTTCTTCTTTAAAGCCATTTTTGCGTGGATCTGCAGGATAGTTGTAGGCCAATTGACCTGCTGGCGGCGTGTCGTTACCCCACATCAAACCTAGCAAACTAACGCGTTGCCATTGATCTTTGACATTCGCTTTACGACGCCCGTCGGCGACGAAAGTGCCATATACCCAACCCGTGCCTTTGGCGCGCTTGTCGGATACGGAAATATCAAATTGCATTAGTCTGACGTCGTTCCATTTGGCGTAATTGCGCGGGCACATTTGCGATTGCTCCACCATGGTCGCCGTATCTGGCGTTGCACAAAAAGTCGGATCTGAAATGTTGGCATTCCACATCGGCATATTTGCTAATACAGGCAATTGATCGAGGGTCGCGGTGTTGAATAAGGGCTTGGCGATCACAGCGCCTTCGTCAAAACGGATGTTGGCGGTTGGGACTTTGGCGGTGCCATCTTTTTGCCATACTTTACCCAAAGTATAGGCAGCGGTGCTGTTGTAAATCGCCACTGCCCACATCGTGGTAGCGGCCGATCCCGTGCCAGATTTAATGGAGAAGGTGACCGGCGCTTCACGAGTTAAGCCATGAATAAATTCACGGCCACTGAGTGGATCATAAGTTTGAAATGCGATGTGATACCAAGGACGTACTGGATTTTCACAAACATCAAAATCAGTTTGTGTGAGGCGGTTAATATTGCCTGCCAACGCATAGTTATAAACTAGCCATGCGTATTCTTTGGCTAATTTAGCTTTCTTATCTTGACTGGTGGCAGGATCAAACATGGCGTCAAATTTAGCCGCACGCCATGGTTGATTGGCTTTGTCGTCGACAGGTTGACGCGGGTAGTCATCCGAGAGTTTAAAGATGGGACCAGTGTAAGCGCCGCTTGGGGCATTGCTGATGTCCTGGCCTTTCCACATGTCAGCGAACTTGGGTGCGATATCTTGCCAATAGCTAGGATAGGTACCACTACAGGTGTTGACCGGTTTCTGTGGTGTGTTGGTAGCGGCGACAGACAGGCTGGAAATGCCAGCTAGGCTCAGAATGCTTGCTTGTATTAGTCGTTTCATGATGGGTTGACTCCTTGATGTTGGGTTGTAAAAGGTGACGAATTTGTCTGAGTTATGACTTTGCAGGACAGCTAGATTTGGTATCCGGCAGTGGTAAGCGGAGTACCCGCAAATACTCGGCATAGACCGCGTCTTTGAATGCGGCGATGGCAACGTCGATGGCTGTACCATTGACGGTATCGACGATTAGGCTGGCAGATTGATCATCTTCCTCATCGAGTTCTTGCCACACCAAAAGTTGGAATGTCTCGGTAGTGACGAGGTCGGGGGCAGTGATGGTGCAGGCAGCGAGCGGATCCCAAAACGAGAGGAATGTGCCGATTCCAGCGGCGTTGGCGGGATAGGCTAAGACCGCACTTAAAAACTGAGCTTGTGGCGTATTGATGGCGTTTAATTCATCCACAAACGACTGTTCTATTGGCACGTCATTCGTGGCATTGAGGGCGATCAGGCGAATTGGTACGCCAAATTCAAACATGATTTTTGCGCCTAGCGGATCAATGAAAATATTCCATTCCGCCACCGTATTTTGGTAGTACACATTGTCACCCAAGGCGGCTTCGATATTGCCCATTGCACCTGGGGTGATATCGCGTGGCAGGATGTTCCCGCCCATCATGACAATTTTTTCTATGCCAGATTTGAGTTTTTGTGTGAGTACCTCATCGTTCTGTGCGCTCAAAAATAAGTGGCCGAAATTGGTGCCACCGCCGATAGAAAGTACGGTGATTTTTTCCTCATTGTTGAGGAAAAAATTACGCAGCCATGTTTGTGCATCGTGAATTTGCGGAGACGGATTGGTCGCCGGAAATGGCGCGTCGTAGTGGTCGTCGGCTCCCGTTCTGACATCGGCGGGAAATACATTGCTGTATCGCATAGGCGCTTTAGCACCACGCAAAACGGGTAGTGTGAGGGCCTTGTCGCCAAACAAGGTGAGTAGATTAGCGACATTGTTAACACCTTTACTTAAATGTGCTGCGCCGCAGCCAGTCACCGAAATCGCAATGACGTCGACTTCGGGATTTTGCATCAAGTACACCATCGCCATATAGTCATCAAAATCGACATCGGTATCGATAATGACTTTGGTACGTTGTTTCATATTGGCCTTTAATTTTAAAAATAGGGAAAAGAAGGTTGTGCAACTTAGCGGGCAAAGTAGGCAGTTATCACACAGTCGACACGGAAAATTGTTTAGGACCGTAAAGTGATTTCGCTTACGGCCACAAATAGCAATAGGTTTGGCTATTGGTTAGGTTCACATTTTTGTCGTTATAGATGAAGCCATTTTGAAATGTGCTCGGGTAGCCACTTTGCGCGCAGTTGGTGTGCACCCAATCAAAACCTGATTGTGCTTTTCCTTCGGATTCTGCGTAGGGAACTTTGGCTGGATTACCGCTGCATAAATACAGTGTGCCTCCACCAATGATGCCTTTAACGTAGGAGGCTGGTACCACGTATTTGTTCTTGCTGTAGTCGCTGGCAAACACATTATCAATGGCGACGTCATAGACATTGCCATCGATACTTGAGGTGATTTCTATATGGGTATGTGAGAGCGGGATGCCATTCAGTTTTTTGCCCGACTTGTAATTGGTAACTTGCGGATAGTCACTGTTTGGTGGCGTGTTGACAGTGCCGGTTTGAAAATAGCCACCAGCTGTTTGACACATTTGTTGGTATTTTTGTGCTGTCGCGGACAGTGTTTTAATTGACTTTGGTGCTGATGGCGTTTGTGCGTTAGTGTCATAGCTCGCAGCGGTCAGACCGATAAAGTTAACTGACGCTAGTAAGCTGGCCAATACTCGATGTGAGTTGGTTTGCATCTTGATTTCCTCCAAGTTGAATGTTGAATAGAGTTCTTGTTTGAATTCTCTACTCTAAATAGCAATCTTTGTGCCAGCACGGAACTGGAGGAAACGACAGAGGAAAAACGAATTATTACTGTAAATTAAATTGTTGTTTGCATGACTTACATGTTAATTACCTGTAAGTCGTCACAGGTGCCAAATGCTATTGAGGCGCATTGTCCTCCGCATATTTTTCCTTAATTTCGACAATGGATGGCAGTTGATCGATGAACAGATCGACCAGCTCAGGATCAAAATGTTTACCTTTCTCGCTGCGTAAAAGGTCGACAGCGTCTGCCACTTCCCAAGCCTTTTTGTAAGGACGTATCGAGGTCAGAGCATCAAACACATCGGCGATTGCGACGATGCGTGCTTCTATTGGAATCGCTGTCCCGCTAACACGATGTGGATAGCCGCTGCCGTCAAATTTTTCATGATGATAGAGGGCGATTAGTCGCGCCATTTGTAGTAAAGGGGAATCATGTTCGCCCAAAATTTCCGCGCCCATAAGCACGTGTTTCTGCATGAGCGTCCATTCGTCTTGATCTAGTTTACCGGGCTTGAGTAACACATGATCCGGGGTGCCTATTTTGCCAATATCATGCATAGGCGCGGCGTTGAACAGTAAATCTGCCTGAGCTTCACTAAAGCCTGCAGCGAGCGCCAAGATGCGCGAATAGTGGCTCATGCGGATCACATGCAAGCCAGTTTCATTATCACGATATTCGGCTGCACGCCCGAGACATTGAATGATCTGCAACCGTGTCTTGTGCAACTCATTCACATCCACTAAAGATAGATGGGTTTTGACTCTGGCGCGGACGACGGGTGGGCTGATAGGTTTGGTAATGTAGTCAACGGCACCGACAGCGAAGCCGGCGGATTCATCGCTGGCATCACTCAGTGCAGTCACAAAAATAACTGGAATGGCTTTGGTCGCTGGGTTGGCTTTAAGTTGTTGGCAGGTCTCCAAGCCGGTTAATCCGGGCATCATGACGTCGAGCAAAATCAGATTCGGTAATTCCTCTTGGGCCAGTTTGAGTGCCTTGTCGCCATCGAGTGCAAACAAGAGCCGATAATCATCATGCAGCACTTGTCTTAAAATCTGCAGATTGGTCGGTGCGTCATCAACCACTAAAATTTTAGGGCGTTCGTCTTGTTGTCTCATACGGCATTTCCTTTTGCGCGGTAGTGATGCTGTAAGTCTATAACCACGAGCCTTGCTGCGTCAAAATCAAAAGCATTGACGGTCTGATCGAGGGCATTAAAATCTGCTGCGGGTAGTATCGACGCTAGTGTGGCAAGTACCTCTTCGGCCAACTCGCCGTGCGCCAACGCTTGATCTAATTCATCGAGTAGTGGCAGTAGTTGTGCAGTATCCATTGCCGCGCTATCGTCAACCTCGCCTTTGTTGATCCCAAGGACTCCGCCTAGGGCGTCGCTGATGTTCATTAATTCATCTGCAAGGCGATCCAGCAGGGCGGCTTGTTCAGTCGTATTGTTAGCGCTTAATGCGCTCTCGATGGCATGGCAGACGTTGGCAACACGTGACAAGGCTAAATTACCTGCAGCGCCTTTGAGTTTATGTATTTGTGCAGCCAGTTGGTCAGCTTGGTTTAGTAGTTGACGTAAGCGCGGCACGCTATCGCGATATTCGATGATGAACTGATGAATTGCGGTGCGATGACGCTGTTCGCTGCCCCATAGACGTTGTCCTTGGGTCCAATCAATGACAGATCCTTGCACTGCATGTGTGCCTCTCGATTGTTCGGTGATAATCGATTTCAGTTTGGGCTGTATCTGCAGTAAGCGCGCGATCTCTTGCGTCAAGCGCAAAAGATCGATCGGCTTATGCGCAAAGCCATCCATGCCTGCCGCGAGTGCGGCTTTGACGTCGGCTTCCAAGACACTGGCAGAGAACGCGATGATCGGGGTTGGCGTGCGGTGTTGCTGTGCCTCAAACTGACGGATAGCCTGACTGGCTTCTAGGCCGTTGACGATCGGCATTTGCACGTCCATCAACACAATGTCAAAGTGTTCGAGGGTGAACATATTGACAGCTTCGGCACCGTTGGTGGCGGTCGTGAGAGTGTGACCAAGACGGCTGAGCATTAGTTGTAGTAGCTCCAGATTTTGTGGCACATCGTCTGCTGCCAAAATCTTCAGCGGTGGCAGCTCTATCACCACTTGTTCCTCCGTCGATGGTACGGCAGCGCCTAGTGCCAGCGGTAACTCAACATGGAATTGACTGCCTACGCCAACTTCACTTTCGACCCAAATAGTACCGCCCATTAATTCGATCAACTGTCGTGCAATAGTGGTACCCAAACCGGTGCCGCCAAATCGTCTGCTCATCGAAGCATCGGCTTGTGCAAATGGATCAAAGATATGTTGTAGTCGATCAGCAGCGATGCCAATGCCCGTATCTTGTACGCACAAGTGTATTTGACGTTGCTGCATATCGATATGCAAAACGACCTGACCATGCTCGGTAAACTTAATCGCATTGCCAATCAGATTGAGCAGGATCTGCTGAATCCGCAATGCATCACCTTGAAAATAGTCGGGTATCGTTTCCGGGTAGTCTAATATCAGAGGTAGGCCCTTGACCTGGGCATTGATACGTAGGGTTGCTAATACCTGCATGCATAATTCGCGCAGCGAGAAATCTTTGATTTCTAACTCGACAGCACCGTGTTCTAGTTTTGCCGTATCGAGAATGTCGTTCAGTAAAGTCAGTAGCGAGCGAGCTGAATTGCGCACCGTGGTCAGGTGGCGACGTTGGGTATCGGTTGCCGGTTCATTGAGTAAAACCTCGGTAAAGCCGATCACGGCGTTCATCGGCGTACGGATTTCATGACTCATATTGGCGAGGAAGGTATTCTTTGCCGCTGCCGCTTGTTCTGCACGTGCTTTGGCCTCGCGCAGATCTTGTTCCATTTTGTGTCGTGCTGAGAGATCGCTGGCGAATTTGATGATTTTGTATGGACGTCCCTCAGGATCGAAGATGGGGTTGTAGGTCCCGTGTATCCAAATTTCTTTGCCATCTTTGCCAAGGCGATAGAATTCGCCGGAGGTATGGCGGCCGTGACGCAGAGTTTCCCATTGTTCCTGATAACTGCTAGAAGCGACTTCGTTGGGGTCGCACAGAACCGAATGATGACGGCCAACCAGTTCCTCCAGTGTGTATCCGGTGGTCGTTAAAAAATTCTGATTGGCGTGCAGTATGGTGCCAAACAAATCAAATTCAGCCACCGCCAGTGAGCGCCCGATCGCATTGACCACGCCTTCAAACTCAGCGTTGCGGCGCTTACTGTCGGTGATGTCGATGATGAAACCGTCTATCCATTCAATCTCGCCTTGTTCGTCGCGTACGCCACTGGCGCTTTCTGAAACCCAATGCTCACGTCCCGCGCGGTCAATTAAGCGGTATTCAATCATATAGGCCTTATCGGTCTCCAGCTTTTCTTTGACCTTGTTTGCCGTCCATTCGCGATCATCGGGGTGCAATAGTTGCGCGAAGGTTTTATGACCCGCCACAAAATCTGACGGTGGCCAGCCGGTCAGACTTTCCACCGCGTCACTGACAAACAGCATGCTCCAATCGTTGTCGTGACGACAGCGGAAGGCAACGCCCGGTAAATTGCTAATTAAGGAGCGATACTGTTTCTCACTATTGCGCAATGCTTCTTCCATTTGTTTGCGCTTACTGATATCGGTGATGAAGCCGACAAACAATGTTTCGTTCTGCAGTAGCGCTTCCCCGATTGCCAGTCGTAGGGGAAAGCTGCTGCCATCTTTGCGTAGGCCTATCACTTCACGCCCAGAGCCAATGATTTTGGCCTGATTCGTACGTAGATAATTTTGTAGATAACTATCGTGTTGTCCGCGCTGCGGTTCAGGCATCAACATACGGATATTATTGCCGACGACCTGATCTGAACGCCATCCAAAGATGTGCTCGGCTGCGCTGTTGAAATCACGGACAATTCCCTTGCTATCGATCGTGATAATGCCATCAACTGCGGTATCAACGATGGTGCGTGTGCGTGCTTCGGTTTGTACCATCCGTTGGTAGATACTGCGGTACCGTAACAACGCATTGCCAGCGCCAGTAATCAGAATTGCTAGGACGGTGATGCCGGCAATCGACCATGCGAGTTCGACATTAGAAACTGGCGCTAGATTTGACGCTGTATTGACTAGAAAATGGGTGGCCTTCATGCCGGTATAGTGCATCCCGGTAATCGCTATGCCCAACACGGTTCCGCTCACTATATTGATTTGTGCCTGATTGAAGCGCTTATGTTCAATGAGCTTGAAACGTAGCCACAAAGCGAGTACCGCGAGCGCGACCGCAACCACAATAGAGATGGCAAATAGGGTGGGGTCAAACCGTAAGATCAACGATTTATGTACGGCAGCCATGCCGCTGTAATGCATAATGCCGATCCCTGCGCCAACTAAAATACCGCTGACAATTAATTGCCAGCGTGTGACTCTTTCTTTGGCAATGAGTAGTAGCGCAATCCAGGAAGCCAGAAAGCTGGGCAGCATTGATAATACGGTGATCAATTTGTCATAACGCGCGGTACTGCAAACACTAAACGCAAGCATGCCGATAAAGTGCATGGACCAGACTCCAGAGCCCAGCACAAAAGCGCCTGAGACGAGATAGATTTGTCTTTGCAAAGAACGCTTTTCAGTTCGTGCCAAGCCAGCTAGCTGAAAAGCCATCATGCCAGCCAGTACGGCGACGAATAACGATAAGGCGACTAAGGGGAGATCATAGTCGCCAGTTAGCAGACTTAATGCTTGGCTATCAGTTAAAAATAATTGCGTGAGTCGCATGGCGAATTTATCTATTTAATTGATGGGTGACGTGTCGACTTCTGGGTAACTAGCTGGCCCGAAAAAATGGCAATTAGCTGAAGTATTCTACCTATTCTTGCATGGATGCAGTGATACCTTCGAGGTCCGCTGACTTACAATGCTAGAAATGCGACATGTTGTTCCAATGTTGATGGTGAAGTAATTGATGTACTTGCTCAATGACTTTTTTTCTGGTCGGTTTTATTTTTCGATGTGAGTGAGTCTGACATCATTTGCATCATTTTCTGGAAGTTGTTTGCGTTCGAACATGAGGATGGTTTTTTTGAGTAGATTTTATTGTTTTTAATCGGCAATCTAGCAACGACAAGCTCTGAATTATCATCGCGCATGCGAAGCAATTTTGTTCTGAATGCTATTTGCGGCGATAATATCGGCTTAGAAAATGTGTGCACAATAATGATCAACTAAGAGTTTTATACTTAGTTGATTTTTTTTATTTAAGAATAGGTACTAAATCAATGAAACCATATCTCGTCGGAATTACTGGAGGTAGTGGCAGTGGCAAGACTACATTTATTAACTCTTTGCTAGCATTGATGCCAGCAGACAGCGTGGCATTGCTGTCTCAAGATAATTATTACAAGTCGATTGATCAGCAGTCAAAAGACGAAAATCGGATTGAAAATTTTGACATCCCATCGTCGCTTGATCTTGATAAGTTTTATCAAGACGTATTGCGTTTGCGTGATGGTCAAAACTTGGAGATTAAGGAATATACATTTAATAATGCTGAGGTGGAACCGAGGATTTTTCATATTCCTGCCGCACCTGTTGTTTTACTCGAAGGCATCTATGCTTTGCATAATCCAGCTTTGTACGACATCATTGATCTGAAAGTATTTATCGATGCGGAAGAGCATCATCGACGCTACCGTCGGGTGCAGCGCGATGCAGTCGAGCGTGGCTATGATCAGAATGATGTGTTATATCGTCTGAGTAATCATCATCAACCGGCATTTGAGAAATACATACTGCCGCATCGCAGTAATGCGGATCTGGTGATTCCCAACAATCATGGATTTGATAAAGGTTTGGAAATGCTTGGTGTATTTTTGAAATCGAAAATTAGCCAAGCCCGCTAGGTACCTGTGGTTCAAGTAAGACGACGTGACTAATCGATGAGGATGCTATGAAGCCGCAGATCGCTGTTGTAGGAAGTGTCAATGTGGATCTGGTTTTTAAAACCCCGCGTATGCCTGTGCCCGGTGAAACCTTGATGGGACATAGCTTTCAGCAGATCCACGGAGGCAAGGGGGCAAATCAGGCGGTAGCGGCAGCGCGTATGGGTGCTGCGGTCGCATTGATTGCTTGCGTTGGTGATGATGTCAATGGACAGAGTTGCTTGCAGGCTCTCGGGCAAGATCACATCGACTTACAAAATGTTCGTAGGACAAAGGATTGCGCAACCGGTGTGGCAGGAATTCTGCTCGATGACGGTGGTGAAAATTGTATTGTATTGGCAACTGGAGCGAATGCTCTACTTGATCCGAGTGATATCGGGCGAGCGGCGAGCACTATTGCGCAGGCTAAACTGCTATTATGCCAACTGGAAACGCCATTAGACACTGTCATTGCTGCGATTCGTAGTGCCAGACAGGCGGGCGTGAAAGTGGTATTGAATCCAGCACCAGCGCGACCTTTGAGCGATGAGGTTTTCGCCTGTGTCGATTATCTGGTTGTAAATGAAACAGAAGCCGCGCTATTGAGTGGGTTAACGACGGTGGATTTATCCAACGCCAATGAAGCTGCGGCTCGACTACAGCAGCGCGGTGCCAAAGTTGTATTGATTACTTTAGGCGCCTTGGGAATGTGGGTGAGAAGCACCGACGATAGTTATTGTTTGCCAGCGCGGAAAGTGGAGGTAGTTGATACCACGGCGGCTGGTGATACGTTTGTCGGAAGTCTCGCTGTGGCGATTGCAGAAGGAATGGAATTACGGGCCGCATGTATGTTTGCGCAAAGTGCCGCTGCCTTAGCTGTAACTAAATTCGGTGCCCAGACGTCGATACCTTATAGGGACGAGGTCGAGCGGTTTTTTACTATGAGTTGATGCTCAAATTTTGTGCTAATTAAAGTAACCAGATCCGCTAACAAAGCTGACCTGACGAACCAAGCTAATCAAGCTAATCAGGAGTTATCCAAAAATGAAATTGCATACATCATTACTGTTCAGTGTTCTTTTTACCGCATCGGGCTTAGCCTTCGCGAATCAGCCTAAGTACGCGTTGGTCTATGATGCGGGTGGTAAGTTTGATCGTTCCTTTAACCAGTCTGCTTATGAAGGTGCAGAGCGCTTCAAAAAAGATACTAAGATTTCTTATATTGACGTGCAAGTAATGAGCAATGCGCAGGGCGAACAGGTATTGCGTAATTTGGCACGTAAGGGAATCGATTTGATCGCGGCGATTGGTTTTACCCATGCGCAGCAAGTGCAAACCGTGGCGAAAGAATTCCCTAAGACTAAATTTCTGATCGTGGATGGTAGTGCAAATGGGGCTAACGTCAGCTCAATTTTGTTTAAGGAACAAGAAGGCTCTTACTTGGTTGGCGTGGCAGCAGCTATGGCGTCGAAGTCAAAAAAATTAGGCTTCATCGGTGGTATTGACATTCCTTTGATTCGGGCGTTTGTGTGCGGTTACACCCAGGGTGCTAAATCGGTCGATGCGAAAGTCGATGTCGCACAAAATGTGGTCGGTACTACGGCGACAGCTTGGAATGATCCAGCCAAAGGCGGTGAGTTGGCGCGTGCCCAAATGGAGCGCGGTGTCGATGTGATTTTTGCTGCTGCAGGCGGTAGTGGCATGGGCGCACTACAGGCTGTGAAAGAAAAAGGCAAGATGGCGATTGGGGTCGACTCCAATCAAAATTATTTGTTTCCTGGGGTGATGTTAACCTCGATGGTCAAGCGTGTTGATAACGCGATTTACGATAGCTTCATGCAGATGAAAAACGGCACTTGGAAAGCTGGTGTGTCGAATTTAGGTCTGAAAGAAGGTGGTGTTGATTGGGCGCTCGATAAAGACAATCGCAGCTTGATCACGCCAGAAATCGAGAAGCGCGTTAACACGGCCAAACAAGATATCTTAAACGGGAAAGTCAAAGTGATCGACTACCGTGAAGCAAGCCGTTGTCCTCTGTAAGCACGTGCTAAGCCGCAGTCTGTAATGACGCTGCGGCTTTACTTTATCCAAATTCATTTCCTGCGAATCTGCTGTCTTATCGACAAAGTTTGTGAGTGACTCACCGCGTTCATCGCTGTATGAACAGAGCAGTGGTCAGGAAAGCCCCAATTACATTTGAGAATATGTCCACAGCAGTAGAATTTCGTCAAGTTTCAAAGCGCTTCGGTAAGGTGTTGGCGAATGACGCCGTCAGCTTTGCGATTGCGCGAGGCACGATACACGGCATTATTGGTGAAAACGGTGCTGGTAAATCGACCCTGATGAGTATTTTGTATGGGTATTATCAGGCCGATGCCGGTGACATCCTCATTCATGGCGAAGTGCGGAACATCCGTAATAGTCATGCCGCGATTGAACTCGGCATTGGGATGGTGCATCAGCACTTCATGCTGGTCGAAGATATGACAGTATTGGACAATATTATGCTGGGGATGGAAGGTGGTTTTCGCCTACGTTCACAGCGCAGCCGAATTGCGTTGGAGTTGGCCAGCCTGTGTGCCGATTATGGATTAGAGATCAAGCTCGACGCGCGCATCAATACGCTTTCAGTGGGCGAGCAGCAGCGGGTGGAAATTCTGAAACAACTCTATCGCAATGCGAATATTTTGATTTTGGATGAGCCGACAGCGGTGTTGACGCCACAAGAAGCTGATGCCTTGTTTGTGATTTTACGTTTGTTTAAACAGCAGGGTAAAACGGTGATTTTAATCACCCATAAACTGCCGGAGATTTTGGCGATCACCGATGCGGTTACGGTGATGCGCGCAGGTGGCGTGGTTGCTGCTGTAGAAACAGCTAGCACCAATCAGGAAGACTTGGCCTATAAAATGGTTGGTCGTAGTGTAGCGACCGAATTGCCACGTCAGCCTTTGAGTGCGGGTGTCAGCGTATTGCAAGTCGACGATTTATGTTTGCAAAACGCCCAGGGCGTGCACTTATTGAGTGCTGTGAATTTCTCCGTGCAAGCTGGTGAAATTGTGGCGATCGCTGGAGTTTCAGGCAATGGTCAATCCGAGCTATTAGAGATTTTGGCGGGCATGCGCAATCAGCCTGGCGACAAAATTAGCGGCAATGTGCAAATCCACGATACCCGCCTAAATTTTGAGAAAAAAGATCCGACACTCGCTGCCAAGTTACGTAAATTAGGCGTCTCGCATGTACCAGAAGATCGCTTGCGTGACGGCGTGATTAAGGAATTCCCCGTCTGGGAAAACATTTTGCTGGGTCAGCAAAGCACCCAAATTTATTTAGATAAAAAGAAGTGTGTCGCGCTCAGTGATGCTCTCTTGGCGCAATTTGAAGTACGTCCGTTGGATTCGCATTTGCGCCTGTCACAATTATCTGGCGGCAATCAGCAAAAAATCGTGTTGGCGCGTGAAATTGCAGCACGCCCTACGCTGATGTTAGTCGGGCAGCCGACGCGTGGTGTCGATATTGGCACCATACAACGCATACACACAGAATTGCTGGCATTGCGTGACGCTGGTGTGGCAATACTCCTAGTCTCAGCCGAGCTGGAAGAAATCCGAGCTTTGGCTGATCGTATTTTAGTGATGTCGGGTGGACGTATTACGGGCGAGTTGTCGATCGCCGATTACGACACGACACGTATTGGTTTGTTAATGGGTGGTTTGCACAAATGAATTCAGATTTGCCTCGCTGGGCGACCAATGTCGCTCTCCCTATGTTGAATTTGCTGTCGGCGATGTTGGTCGCCGCCGGCGTGATTTATCTACTCGGTGAAAGTCCGATTGAAGCACTCGGCATCATGTTGCGCAGTGCGCTCGGCAACGTCGAAGGATTCGGCTATACCCTGTTTTATGCCACCACTTTTATTTTTACTGGTCTATCAGTATCGATCGCGATGCAGGCCGGATTGTTTAATATTGGTAGTGATGGGCAGATGTATTTAGGCGGCTTGGGTTTGACTTTGGTGATGTTGCAATTTGATGCCAGTTTGCCCGCCTGGATTTTGATTCCCCTCGCCATGAGCGCGGCTGCCGTATTTGGTGCGGCGTGGGCGTTTATCCCCGGTTATTTACAAGCGAAGCGTGGTAGTCATGTGGTGGTGACGACCATCATGTTTAACTTCATTGCCGCGTCCTTGATGAACTTCATCATCATTACTTACATGATTCCTGTGGGCGAGCAAAATCCTGCCAGTCGCGTGTTTGCCGAAAATGCTTGGTTACCACGTTTGAATTCTTTGCTTCCGGCCTTAGGCGATACGCCTTTGAATTTAACGTTTATCTGCGCCGTGATTTGTTTGTTTGCCTACGGCTTGATCGTGTGGCGCACGCGTTGGGGATATGCCTTACGTGCCGCAGGCAAGAGCGCGCACGCAGCGCAATATGCGGGCATTTCGATTGCTACCGTGATCATTGTCACGATGCTCGTGTCGGGCGCATTTGCTGGTGCCGCCGCAATGAATAGTTTGGCTGGCTCCATGCATTATTTGAGTTTGAATTTTACTAGCGGTGCAGGTTTTATTGGCATTGCGGTGGCCTTGATGGGACGTCAGCATCCGGTTGGTATTTTTATGTCGGCGCTGCTGTTTGGTATTTTGATTCAGGGTGGCTTTGATTTGTCGTTAGAGAAATCGAATATCCCCGCTGAAACCTTCGTGTTTATTCAAGGTTTAATTATTTTGTTCTGTGGCGCCATGGAAAACATGTATGCGCCTGCGCTCTCGCGTTTGCTCAATAGAAAGTGGGGCAACAATGTTTGATGATTTTCAATTCTCTACGATCTTGGTGGCGACTATCCGCAGCGCACCGGTGCTGTTGTTTGCCGCATTTGCTGGCGTGTTTGCAGAGCGTAGCGGCATCATTGATTTGGCCTTGGAAGGCAAGATGCTGGCATCGGCTTTCGTCGCTGCAGCCTGTACCTATGCGACGCAAAATCCTTATCTCGGCGTTGCTGCAGGGATCTTAGTGTCGTGCCTGATCGTACTCTTGCAAGGCTATGTCGCAATCAATCAAAAAGGCAATCAACTGGTGTTTGGAATTGCCATCAATATCGCGATGTCGGGTCTGACGTTTGTGTTGGCGCAATACTTCTTTCAACTCGGTGGTCGTAGCCCAGATTTGGGCGCGGCGCGCTTTGCGGTTTGGAATTTTCCATTCGCTGACTGGTGGTCAACAATCCCTGCCTTGAATTGGTTGCTCGGTAAATTTTTGGGCGGACATACTGTGCTCGTGTATCTGGCATTCGCGCTCATTCCTTGTCTGCATTGGCTGATCAATCATAGCCGTTTTGGCTTGCGCTTACGTGCTGTTGGCGAGAATCCGCATGCAGCGGATGCGGCCGGCATTAATGTCGCTCAAACCCGTTATTTGGCATTGCTATGTGGTGGTGTTTTGTGTTCCTTGTCAGGGGCTTATCTGGCCATCGTGCAGAGCGGATTTTTCTTGCGTGATATGTCGGCGGGTAATGGATTTTTGGCGCTTACGGCGATGGTGTTTGGTAATTGGCGTCCCTTGCAAACAGCGCTCGGCTGCCTGATGTTTGGCTTCTTCGCCGCCTTACAAATTCAGATGGAGGGCGTAGCTTTCCCTGTGGTTGGACAGATTCCGGGCTCATTGATACAGATGCTGCCATTCGTGGTGACTGTGGTCGTGTTGGCTGGCGTGATGGCAAAATCGGTGGGACCAAAGGCGCTCGGTGTGCCGTTCGTGAAATCACGATAGACCGACCTAAGTGAACAAGATTTGAGTTTGATTTAATTTGAGTTTATTTAACGAGACGACTATGTCACATAAAGTTATTTTTGATACCGATCCAGGTGTGGATGACGCGATGGCTTTGTACTTCGCGATGGCGCATCCAGCGATTGAAGTGGTCGGTATTACTACCACCTTTGGTAATGTCACGGTGCCGCAGGCGACCGCGAATGCGCTGTATTTGACGCGCTTGGCGGGGGTCACGATTCCGGTCGCTGAGGGCGGAGCCATGCCTCTGATGAAGGCGGCAGGCAAACCACCGGGCTTTATTCACGGCGATGATGGTTTGGGAAATTTGCCATCACGTCTGACGCATACGGGGCAAGCCGAGGCGATGTCGGCCGCTGAGTTTATCGTGAAGATGGCAAGGTTATATCCAGGCGAAATTACGCTAGTCGCGGTCGGTCCTTTGATCAACTTAGGCTTGGCGCTGAAGATGGAGCCGCAACTGCCTACATTGATTAAACAAGTGGTGCTGATGGCAGGTACTGTGATCGAGCCAGGTAATGTGTCGCCAGTGGCAGAGGCGAATGTGTGGAACGATCCGCATGCTGCCGACTTGGTCTTTAGCGCAGGCTGGAAGTTGGCGATGGTGGGCCTTGACGTCACGCATAGAGTGATATTGGAGTCGACTTATTTTGCCAGTTTGGCGCAGCATCATCAGCAGCACCCGGCGATGACGACACTCTTGCACGCGGTGAATTTTTATTGCGATTTCTATCAAAGCGCCCGTCCTGATTTAGGTCACGCTTGCTATTGTCATGACATTTTGGCCTTTGTCTATTTGGTCGCACCTGAATTGTTCCAAACCCAAGACGGACGGGTGCGGGTACAACTCGATGGCCTAGGCAATGGACAGACCATGATGGATAGACATGGCGGTGCTTTGGCCTACGCACAGTCAGGCTGGGAAACGCATCGACCAGAAACGCAGGTTTGTCTGCAAGTCGATACGGCGCAGTGCTTGGCACTGATTGAATCAACTTTGCAATCAGATTGGTTACGCACCCCACTGGTATCGTAAGTTGTGCGGTGCTGCAGAGCATAGACAATAGTTCTACATATTTTGAGGAGTCAGCGATGTTGATTACGCCTGTCGATTTTACGAGCCCAACAGCGGCCAAAGATTTTGCCGAAAGTTTGCACAATACCGGGTTTGGTGTGCTCACCAATCATCCTTTGCCGCAGCAATTATTGAACACGGTTTACGATGAATGGTATGGATTTTTTCAAAATGAAGCCAAGCATCAATACGCTTATGATCCGCAAAAATTTGATGGATATTTTTCGCCTGCGGTATCGGAAACCGCGAAGGGAAATACCAAGCGAGATTTGAAAGAGTTCTATCACATTTATCCTTGGGGCCGTTATCCAGCGGAAGTATCAGATGCCGCCAGTCGATATTACAAAGAAGGGGCGGAATTGGCTGCGACATTATTGCAATGGGTCGAGCAATACACGCCACCTGCAGTGAAGGCCAAATATTCCATGCCACTGTCACAGATGATTACTGGCAGCGAACAGACGCTGTTACGCGTCTTGCATTACCCGCCACTACAAGGCGATGAAGAGCCCGGCGCAGTCCGTGCGGCAGCCCACGGTGATATCAATTTATTGACAATTCTTCCAGCGGCGACTGCAGCGGGTTTGCAGGTGGTTGGTAAAGATGGTGAGTGGCACGATGTGCCCTGTGACTTTGGTATGTTGATCGTGAATATCGGCGACATGCTGCAAGAAGCATCGGATGGTTATTATCCATCGACCATCCATCGCGTGTTAAATCCGACTGGCGACGAGGCGAAAAAATCGCGCGTTTCTTTGCCCTTATTTTTGCATCCGCGACCAGAAGTGGTCTTATCAAAACGCCATACTGCTGGTTCGTATTTAACCGAGAGATTGCAGGAAATACATTCTAAAGTTTAAATTTTCGGATTAAAAAACCACAATCATGTGGTATTCGAATAAACCCTCTAATAAAAAAATGTGCCTGTCATCGAGTTGAAGCAAAAGTGCGGTGAAATGGAGGTCTTTTGCGCGGAAATATCGATATCTGCTGTAACTAATTTTTGTCTTTTATATAAAACTGTTTATTTACCTTTGGAGTATTAATTATGAACAAACAGCAAAAGTTTCGTTTGACGAAACTCGCGTTTAGTCTAGCAATCGCACTGTCTACAGTGCCGGCAATCGCGCAAAACACGACGTCGGGTATTGGTGGTTTAGTCACTAGCAATGTTGGTAAGCCAGTGGCTGGTGCGAAAGTGACGATAGTCCACACTGAGTCCGGTTCGGTTAGCAGCACCGTGACCGATGCACAAGGGCGTTATATGACGCGCGGTTTGCGCGTTGGCGGTCCTTACACAATTACGATCACACAAGACGGCATCACCGAAAAGCGTGAAAACGTATTTATCCAATTAGCTGAAACTGCGAACGTCGATGCCGTTATCGGCAGTGCGGTACAAGTTGTGCAAGTTACCGGAAGTGCGAATAAGCCTGAAAAATTCAACAGCAGCACCATGGGTACAGGCACAAACATTGGTGCCAGAGAGTTGGCCGCTTTAGGTTCGATTCAGCGCAACTTGGCTGACTATGCACGTACCGATCCACGTATTTCGCAAACTGATAAAGAACGTGGTGAGATTTCAGCGGGCGGTCAAAACTCACGCTATAACTCGATCACCATTGATGGTGTTGGTATCAGCGATACGTTTGGTTTGGAAGCCAATGGTTTGCCAACGGCAAAACAACCAATTTCGATTGATGCCATTCAATCCGTGCAAGTTAACGTCTCTAATTATGACGTGACGCAAAAGGGTTATACCGGGGCTAATATCAATGCGGTAACCAAATCTGGTACGAATAATTTTAAAGGTAGTGCTTACTACGTTTTCCGTAACTTCAGTCTTGTAGGTAAGCGCTTTAACGATACCAGCGGTGCTTACTTCGATCCGCCTGGCTTTAAAGATCAAGTCAAAGGTGTTACTTTTGGCGGCCCGATTATTCAAGATAAATTATTTTTCTTTGCTAGTCTTGAGCAATTGAATAGCAGCCGTACCGCACCATCTTTTGGTCCATTGGGTAGCGCACAAACGAACGTCGGCATTACACCATCAGCGATTTCTGGTGCACAAGCGGTAGCGAAAAATAAATACGGTGCGGATATCGGTTCTGTCGATATTCCAGCAGGTACTGAATTGGTGGTAAAAGATGCTTTGATCAAGATTGACTGGAACATCAATGACGATCATCGCGCTAATTTCCGTTATTCAAAAACTGAACAAAAAGAGCCAACATTCGCAGGATTTTCGTCTAGCGGTTTGTCTCTAAGTTCATACTGGTGGAGCCAGAATAAAACGGTTGAATCTGTCGTTGCGCAAGTGTTCTCTGACTGGACACCGCAATTTTCAACCGAATTCAAAGTGTCCTCACGCGATAATGATAGCGTCCCTAAAAACAACGCGAATTTGCCATCGATCGGTTTGAATTTCGCAGGTGCCTTACCAGCTGGTACGCCAAGCACAATTGGTACAGGATCTCGATTCCTGAATTTTGGTACAGAAGCTAGTCGTCAAAATAACGTCTTGCGTACCAAAACAGCCGATGTGTATTTCGGCGCCAACTGGAATGTTGGTAACCACGAAGTGAAGTTCGGTGGCGATTACAGTAACAATGAAGTCTATAACGCGTTTTTGCAAAACGTGAACGGGACTTACAATTTCAATTGTACAAGCAGCACCTCCACAACAAACTACAGTTTTGGCGCGATCGATTGCAGTAAGGCAACCGCAGCCCAAGTCGAAGCCGCAGTGCTAGAAAACTTTAGTCGTGGCCGCCCAAATAGCTATATTGTTCAAGTACCGGTTGCTGGTGGTTCTTTAGATAATGCGATTGCCAAATTCACTTTGAAGAACACAGGTGCTTTCATTCAAGACACATGGAAGATTAATCGTAGTCTGACAATCATGTATGGCCTACGTTTAGATGCGCCGTCCATTAGTGAACGTCCTTTGGCAAACGCGGCAGCTGCAGCGCCAATGATTGCTGGCGTCGCTGCAACGGGTGTTCGTCAATCTGGTGGATTCGGTTTGGATAACACGCAGACGATCGATGGTCAAAATTTAGTTCAACCACGTTTTGGTTTTAACTACGCAATCGAAAGCGCACGTTTGACACAAGTCCGTGGTGGTCTTGGCTTGTTCCAGGGTGCTGCCGCGAATGTTTGGTTAGCCAATCCATTCTCAAATACGGGTGTTGCAACTAGAGTCATTGGTTGTGGTACATCCGGCTTTGCCGCATGTCCAGGCGTTGATGGTACATTCAGCATGGATCCAACCAAGCAGCCAACTAATTTTGTTGGTGTAACTCCAGCTGCTAACGTCGATTTCTTGCAGCCAGGTCTAGGCCAGCCAGCGGTATGGAAAGGCAATTTGGCTTTTGATCATCAATTGCCATGGTTTGGATTGATTTTCGGTGCGGAATATTTGAATACTCGCAACAAGCAAGCGATTTACTACCAACATTTGAATTTGGGTGACGCAACCAAGACTGGTACCGATGGTCGTCAGTTGTTCTACACGCCACAGGGTTATAACCCAGCATGTTGGACTGCTACAGGTGGTACGGTAACTTCGGGCGCTTGTGCTGGTTTCCGCGCCAAGGCTTTGAGCAATCCTAATTACAACAATGTCCTCTTGGCGGCAAAAACCAGTGAAGGTGGCGGTAATTTAGTGACCTTGTCTTTGACTAAGCCTATCTCAAGTGGTTTTGGTTGGAACGCTGCGTACACTTACACTGAAGCAACTGAAGTGAGCGGCTTGACATCCTCCGTCGCTAACTCTAACTGGGCAGCACGTGCGGCTCTCAATCCGAATGAGAAAATCGCTTCGAACTCGTCTTACTTAGTAAAAGACCGTATCAATATGAGTATGACTTGGCAAAAGTCCCTCTTTGCTACTTTGAAGAGTACGTTTGGCGTGTTTTATGAAGGTCGTAGTGGTAAGCCATACAGCTGGACTGTCAACAACGATTTGAACGGTGATGGCGTTGGCGGTAACGATTTAATGTACATACCAAAAGCGTTTGGTTCTGGTGAAGTTGTATTCCGAGGCGATACTGCGACGGATAAAACGAATGAAACACGTTTCTGGAATGTTGTGAATCAAAACACCGACTTGATGAATGCTGCGGGCGGTGTGGTGAAACGTAACGCTAGTTTCGCGCCATGGACCAATAGTATTGATATGCGTTTCACACAAGAGTTGCCTGGACTTTACAAGAACAACAAAGCGGTCTTCATTTTGGATTTGTTTAACTTTGGCAATTTGTTAAACAAAAAATGGGGTCGTATTAGCGAAGTTGGTTTCCAAAGTGGTGGTGGGCAAGCGCGTAGTTTTGTGGATTACGCTGGTTTAGATCCACAAGGTAAGTATGTCTATAACGTTCGTTCAACCGTTGAAGGCTATGATACTCGTCAAATCAAGGGCGAATCTCAATGGGCAATCCAAGCTACTTTGCGTTATGAGTTCTAATCACTGATGCGCATTCTAAAAACGGTTGGTGGCGACACCGACCGTTTTTTATTTGCTAAAGTGAGTTGGACTTCTTGATTTTTTAAATATGTATCACCCTTGATGGCCACTGATGATAGGTGTTTGGAGTCTGCGAATTTATGCGCAGACTTCTTGCCACTAACAAGACACAAATAAGAGCGTCTGTGAGGCGAAAAATTATGCAACTACCACACTACACCTGGTTCCCGTCTGCGCGAACCGCACTTACTCTAATCTTGTCTTGTGGCCTGCTAGCATGTGCCACACCGAAGACTGAACCGATCATGTTGAATCTGGTCGCGATCAATGATTTTCATGGACATCTTGAACAAGAAAAATTTAGTTTTACCCGCCGCGCAGATCCTGTTTCCAAGACGATTGTTGGTGGTGGCATTGAGACCTTGGGTGCCAATTTAGCGGCTTGGCGTAAAGAAGATAAAGATTTAATTTTTGTCGGTGGCGGTGATTTGATTGGTGCTAGTCCAGCGATTTCGTCCTTGTTCGCCGATGAACCAACCTTGCATGCTTTAGGCCGTATGGGGTTGCGTGTGAGTGCTTTAGGTAATCATGAATTTGATCATGGTCTGCAAGAATTGCAACGACAAATTCATGGCGGTTGCGATTCACCGCGTCCAGATCGTGCGTGCAAGTTCGATGGCCGATTTCCTGGTACACAATTTTCTTACATCGCTTCAAATGTTTTGGATAAGCAAAGTCAGAAACCATTTTTTCCTGCTTATCACGTTGAAGAGGTGAAGGGCGTCAAGATTGCTTTTATCGGCGCAGTATTACGTGACACGCCATTGATGGTGGCCGGCGACAAAGTAAAGGATTTAAGTTTCATCGATGAGGCGGAAGGTATCAATCGTACGATTCCAGCGCTGAAAGAAATGGGCGTGAAAGTTTTTGTGGTGTTGATTCATGAAGGTGGCACAACAACGGAAGCCTTTGATCAGCCCGCATGTTCCCAATTAAAAGGTCCGATTGTGAATATTGTGAAACGACTGGATCCCGCCATTAAACTAATTGTGAGTGGTCATAGTCATACAGGTTTTGTCTGTAAAGTTGAAGGCCGCACTGTGACTCAAGCGCAGATGTATGGACATCTCTTAACACGCATCTCCCTGAAGTTGGACGGTGCTACACATCAAGTGACCGATATCGAAGCACAGAATATGTTGATGGAGCCAGGTACTGCGCCTGCACCAGAAGGCCTAACTAGTTTATTGCATAAGGCACGCGAAGGTAGCAAGAGCATTATCTCCCAACCCATTGCGCGACTTGCTGTGCCGGTAATTACACGCCAGATGAATGAAGCGGGCGAATCAGCATTAGGTAATGTGGTCGCGGATGCCCAGCTTGCTGCCGTCAAAGATATGGGGGCGCAGATTGCGTTCATGAACAATAAAGGCATACGTGGCAATCTGGAAACCTTGGCTGGAAATATCAGCACTTATGGACAAAATGCGACTGTGCTCCCGTTTGGGAATACCTTAGTGATGATGAGTTTGACTGGCGCACAAATTCGCGGCTTGCTTGAGCAGCAGGTCTGGTTAAATGAGGAATCACAAGATGGTAGAAATGTCCTGCAGGTTTCGGATGGGTTTACTTATACCTGGGATGCCAAACGTAAAGTTGGCGAGCGTGTCATTCCTGATAGCGTTAAATTGAATGGCGTCGCACTGGATGATCAGCGTGAATATCGTATCGTTGCGAATAATTTTATTGCAGGTGGCGGTGATCGCGTCGCGATGTTCTTGCAAGGGAAAAACGTGATTGATACCGGCATTAAAGATATCGATGTGTTTATGTCGTATATCAAAACACGTGATCAAGCGGGGACACCTGTCGGCAGCGATAAACCAGTTGGACGTGTAAAGCGTATTAATTAATTAGTCAGTTGAACGTATCTGGTCGTCGAAGCGTCCTAATTACACCGAGAAAGTGTTAATCATGAAGAAGTTAAAGTTTGGTTTGGTTTTGTGCGCAGCCTTGTTATCCTTGAATGCGCAAGCATCAGGGGATGAAGGGCATAAAACGATCGGCGCAATTGCAGACCGTTTGTTGATCGGAACTAATGCAGGTGCGCGTGTGAAGGCTTTGTTACAACCAGGTGAGAGTTTGCAATCGATCTCCATTTGGGCTGATTGCGCCAAAGGGACGTTTTGTGGTCCACAAACTTCCGAAATGATCGCATTCACGATTCAAAATCCTGCGCACGCTGCCTACCACTACACGAATACTCCTGTCGACAATAAATCTTATGTCGCTGGCGGAGTTGGCACCACTGATCACGACATCGTACAAACCTTGAAGCAAGCAATTGCGGTTTTGCAAGGCAATGACAACGAGAAAACCAATCCGCATCGGTTCACGCCGCGTCAGGCTTTATTGATGATCGCGCATTTGCTTGGCGATATTCATCAGCCTTTGCATGTCGGCGCGATCTATTTGAACCAAGATAATCAATTCATCACACCAGCCACGCAAGCACAAGTCGACGGTGTGAATGTATTTGATGTCCAAGGTGGAAATAATTTGTTGATCGAAGATCAGGCAACTTGGACCGCCCGTGATTTGAAAAATTTTAAGCCCGAAGCATCGAATGGAAACGCTGCGCGTGTTGGTAAGCCGCTGCATTTATATTGGGATGTCACGGTGGTGGAAAATGTGATGCGTGATTTGGGTGTCAAGTCGGTATCCGAACTAACGGATAAGTTGATCTCCGCACAGACTGCGCATGCTGCGAATAAGGGCGACCCGGTTAGCTGGCCTGAACAGTGGGCAACCGAAGGGTTGTACTTGGCGAAATCAGCTTATACCAATATTGCGATCGTCGATAAAGTTAAAGTGACGAATCGACGTGGTGTGGAATACGCGAATTGGTATTCGAAATTGCCTCCTAACTATATTCAGGAAAGCACGGAAGTCACGCGTAAACAGTTAGCCGTCGCTGGGCATCGGCTCGCTGCTTTGTTAAAGAGCATTTGGCCTTAATACAGAACGGCAAATCAGAGAGTGAAATACATCATGAAAAAAGTCATCCTTGCGGTCTGTCTTAGTTCGCTCGCGCTTAATTCTATCGGTGCAATGTCATCAGAGGAGAAAATATCTCCAAGCAAACAGAAGCAGAATTTGAATGCGACCAGCCAGTACTACACGCAATTAATTAGATCGACAAATAGCGCGCAGCCACGACTGGCAGAGCTAACGATGTTGATGACGATGTTGCCGAAAGGTGGTGACATCCATCATCACTATTCAGGATCGGTGTATGCCGAAACGTATCTTGACTGGGTGGGGCAACATGGCTTTTGCATTTACCGTGAAAGTGATGCCGCAAATAAGCTAGAAAAATTTAAGGTCGAATCGCGCCTAGCACAGATCACAGCAGCTAGTAAGTCTTGTTTAAGTGCTGAGGCAATTCGTAAAGATCCGAACTTCTATCGTGAGTTAATCTCGGCATGGTCGGTGCAAGATTATGAGCATCAGGTACATCCGCAGCCAGCGCCTGATCAACATTTCTTTAATACCTTTGGTTATTTTTCTGGCATCTCAAAATACTCGACTAATTTGGGATTGAAGATACTCAAACAGCAGGCGAAAGCGGAAAACCAGCAATATCTTGAAACCATGTTGAAAAGTGCACCGGCCACAGATCATCCTGAGTTCGCCAGTAAAATTGATGCCTTGCATTCCCAATCTAGCGTAAGTGAAATGCAAAATGCATTCGCACAGTACGCTGATTTTCTGGCACAAGATCCTGCTGCGCAAAATAAGATTCAGAGTTTCGTTAAAGAGTTGACGGCAGATGCTGCGGATATTGACGATGCAGAATTTACTTTGCGTTTTCAGACCTATGTTTCGCGCAACAGTGCGCCATCAAAAGTCTTCTCTGGTTTGTTTGCAGCCTTCGCGGCAAGTCAGTCAAATCCTTTGATTGTCGGCGTGAATATCGTCGGTCCAGAGCATGGTGTGGTTGCCTTGCGTGATTACACTTTGCACATGCAGATGTTTGCCTACTTAAAGCAGCGTTTTCCGCAAGTGCGTTTGGCAATGCATGCAGGTGAATTAAAGCTTGGCCTGGTTGCGCCTGAACACTTACAGGATCATATTCGCGGCGCAGTACATATTGCAGGAGCAGAACGAATCGGACACGGTGTCGACATCATGCATGAGCAGCAAGCAGACGAATTGTTAGCAGATTTGAAGCGACGCAAAGTTGCGGTAGAAATCAATCTGAGTAGCAATGCTTTTATCTTGGGTTTGCAGGCACAAGCACATCCTGTGACGATGTATCTGCGTCATCAAGTGCCGATTGTGATTAGTAGTGATGATGCAGCGGTGTCGAGAAATAATTTAAGCCACGAATATTTTCTCTTCACTAGCCGTTACCAGCCTTCCTATAGCGTGCTGAAACAAACGGTTTATAACAGCATCCATTATTCCTTCTTGAGTCCAACTGAGAAGACGCAACAATTGCGTCAACTCGATCAACGGTTTAGTCGTTTTGAAGCCGCCGCAGCGAAATTGGCCCTGTCAGCGAATGCGCGATGAGTCTAGTCTGATGTTTGATGCAGATCTTTCTATCTGTATCAAACATTGTCAATTCGGTCTGTAAAGACCACCTCAAAAGTTACTCCTTCTATATTTCAAACCATGTATTCAAATTGGTCATACCAATCATTGCCTTATGGAAATCATCGAAGTATAATTAAATATATTTAAATCACCCATGCTCGGTTGTTCTCCACAATAGAGATAAGCGATGAACCTGGCTTGCTTGCCGCATTTTCCGTCATTTAATTAAGAAAGTAGAAATGAACACGCCTGTTGCAACCCTGTATTTTATTTCGGTGGGAGTGTTTGCATTAGGTGCATTTCAAGCGGCGATCATGGCGCGTGGCAGCACCTACGCCAAAACCTGCTTGACCTTTTCCGCTCTGTGTTTATGTTTTGCTTTGTTTCAGCTGACCTGTGGTTTGCAGTTGACCGCCAGCAATTTTTCTGTAGCGATGTTGACGCACAAATGGGTCAATATTTTTTCCGTGTTATTGATCCCTTTGACCTGGTATTTGGTCGCCTCTTTAGAGGATAAACCCAGCTCGTTTCGTCACGCCTACATCGTTGCTGGTTTCGCTGGATGTGTGATCACATTTAACTATTTCAGCGAGTATGGATTTCGATTTGAATCGGTGTTTCAAGATGGATTGATAACCCTCCCTTGGGGCGAACAGGTGTGGATCTTTTCTGGCGAGCCCACTGTCGTGTTTCGTGCGATGCGTCTGATGTCTTTGGCTTTGTTAGTTTACATAATGCTCTTTTCTATCAGGATCACGCGTTTAGGAGAGAAGCGGACCAGTCGTTTGTTTTGGATCGCGTTGGGCTTGATGTTGGTTGCAGGTTTGTTGGCGGGTTTGTCCGATTCTGGTGTAATAAAACTACCTTATCTGGGCGGCTTTGGTTTTTTATTTTTAGCGGTGTCTTTCTCGGCCTTGGTGGGTAAAGATGTATCGAACCGCCGTATTGAAGAGTTACAGATTTATAGCGAATTGCAACATGAAATTGAGCATCGTAAAATTGATAATCAACGATTTGAACACGTACTCAACAGCGATTTGTTAACTGGTTTGCCCAATCGTGCTGGTGCTTTACTTAGCTTAGATGCGCTGTTAGAGCTCAATCTGCAAAGTCAGACTAAGCTCGGTATATTCATTTTCGATGTCGATCAACTCGGCATCGTCAACGGTACGCGTGGCTATCAGGCTGGTGATCAATTGCTGATCGAAGTGGCACAGCGACTTCAGACGAATGTGCGCGATAGCGATATTGTCGCCCGGCTTGGCAGTGGCAGATTTCTGGTCGCTGCAAGCGGCTTAAAAACCGAGCGTTGCGTTACTTTGGTTTATGAAAAACTTGCCGGTGCGTTGGCTTCACCATTTTACGTGAGTGACAGTTTGTTGAGCATCACATCAAGTGTCGGTGCTGCGGTATTTCCCGATAATATCAGTGCGAACGAGGATTTGCTGTCTGCTGCCGAGTTGGCACTGCATGATGCAAAAAGTGATGGGATCGGTAAGCTTCGGTTTTATCATCCCTCGCTTAAAGATACTATGCAAGAACGCATCGCCTTTGAAAGTGCCCTGAAAGAAGCATTGGCGAATCGAGAATTTTTTCTTTGCTATCAACCACAAGTATCAGCCACAAGCGGCAACACGGTCTGCCTTGAAGCCTTAATCCGCTGGCAGCATCCATTATATGGTTTGGTTATGCCGGATAAATTTATTCAACTCGCAGAGACGATGGGCATCATTGCATCGATTGGTGCCTGGGTGATTGATGCATCGTGTGAACAGTTATCGAATTGGCGGGCGATGGGTTTTACTGACGTGCGGGTCGCGATCAATTTGTCAGCGCAGCAATTACTCGTGTCGGATTTAGAAGAGACGGTCACCAGTGCGCTGCAACGTCACCGACTCTGTGGTGGTGATATCGAACTTGAGATCACGGAATCTGTGTTGATGCGAGATCCTGAGCGCGCCATTGAGCGACTCGGCGCATTACAGAAGCTGGGAATCCGCTTGTCTATTGATGATTTTGGTACCGGTTATTCGTCGTTGGGATATCTGCGCATACTTCCGGTTAATGCCTTCAAACTGGATCGTAGCTTTGTCTGGGATATGGACACGGGTGGCAAGGGATTAGAAATTTGTGCCACAGCGATAGGCTTGGCGAAAAAGCTGGGTTTGGAGATTGTTGCTGAGGGGGTCGAGACCAAAGAACAATTGACGCAATTACGTCATCTTGGTTGTGATCTTTTGCAAGGCTATTTATTCGCCAAACCATTGAGCGTCGAGGCAACTAGTTTATTTTTGACCAGTTCGCATCGTCCTTGGCAATCAGCCATCCATGCGGATGCAGGCTTTGATATTCCTTTGGTGATGGCTTCTGGGTATACGGCGGATGCCCCCTGAATATGCCACTGTATTCAGCTAGCGCGATGAATTTCTACTTAGGCCAGATCGGCAATGACTTGCGTTTCTATCTGCGCCCATTCTTCTTCTGTAAATAGACGTGAGCGGGTATGAAATGCTTTGCCTGTCGAACCTTCGAGCGAAAATGTACCACCTTGTCCGTCGATGACATCGAGTATGAGTTGTGTGTGTTTCCAATAGTCGTATTGCAGTTTGCCTATATAAAACGGCACGCCATCTAGCTCGCCTAGTTTGACGTCATAAGCACCAATAGTCAGATCGGTCGGCAAATAACAATTGGCTGCACTGTTATCGCAACATCCACCAGATTGATGGAACATGATATCGCCGTGCTCTGCTTTCAACTGTGCGATTAATTCTAGGGCTGCCGGTGTGGCAATGACGCGCTCAATCATAGATCCTCACAAATCATTGAGTTTAAAAACCAATCGAGAAAATTAGGCGTGTATTAGTGAGCTAGTGAATTAGTGAATTACCGTGAATTGGCCGATTCACTAATTCACACTTCATGGCCATTTTACAAATCAAGCTCAAATCAAATTCGTTTGTATTGCTATGCCTATTTTGTGCCAGCAATATCAAATGAAAAATTGATTAGAAAAAGCCTAGTTTGTTTTCGCTATAACTAACCAACAGGTTCTTGGTTTGCTGATAGTGGTTCAGCATCATCTTATGGTTTTCACGTCCTAAACCAGACTCCTTGTAGCCACCAAAAGCGGCATGTGCAGGGTAGGCATGGTAGCAGTTAGTCCAGACGCGACCAGCTTTGATTGCGCGACCCATACGATAAGCGACATTGCCATTACGACTCCAGACGCCTGCACCTAAACCATACAAGGTGTCGTTGGCAATGGCCAGGGCTTCGGCTTCATCTTTGAAGGTTGTGATGGCCAATACCGGGCCAAAAATTTCTTCTTGGAAGATGCGCATCTTGTTGTGACCTTTGAACAAAGTCGGTTGCACATAATAGCCGCCAGCTAAATCGCCATCTAGGTGTGCTTGCGCGCCGCCAGCCAAGACTTCAGCGCCTTCTTCTTTGCCGAGTTCAAGGTATGACAAAATTTTCGTCAATTGTTCTTTCGACGCCTGCGCGCCCATCATGCTGTCGGTATCGAGTGGATTCGCATGCTTGATCGCAGCGACGCGTTTTAACACCCGTTCCATGAATTTGTCGTAGATGCTTTCTTGGATCAAAGCGCGCGACGGGCAAGTACAGACTTCACCTTGGTTGAATGCAAATAGCACGAGACCTTCGATGGCTTTGTCGAGAAAAGCATCGTCTTTGTCCATGATATCGGCGAAGAAAATATTCGGTGACTTACCGCCTAATTCCAGTGTCGCAGGGATCAAGTTGTTCGCAGCAGCCTGCGCAATCACGCGACCAGTCGATGTCGATCCTGTGAAGGCGATTTTGGCGATACGCTTGCTGCTGGCTAAAGGCATACCCGCTTCGCGACCATAGCCATTGACGATGTTGATCACGCCAGCGGGTAGTAAATCTGCGATCAATTCCATTAAAATCAACAGCGAGATCGGAGTCGATTCAGCAGGCTTGAGAACTACGCAATTGCCCGCGCCGAGTGCCGGTGCTAGTTTCCATGCCGCCATCAAGATAGGAAAATTCCAAGGAATGATTTGGCCGACTACACCTAAAGGTTCGTGGTAGTGATAAGCGACTGTGTTCTCGTCGAGCTCGGACAAGCTACCTTCTTGAGCGCGGATGCAACCAGCAAAGTAGCGAAAATGATCGACCGTTAGTGGAATGTCTGCATTCAAGGTTTCGCGTATCGCTTTGCCGTTGTCGACCGTTTCAGCGTAGGCTAAAACTTCTAGATTGGCCTCAATTCGATCGGCGATTTTGTTGAGCAAATTGGCGCGTTCGGTCGGTGAGGTTTTACCCCATGCATCGGCTGCAGCATGCGCGGCATCTAAGGCGAGTTCGATGTCTTCAGCTGTGGAGCGTGCTGCTTGAGTGTACACCTTGCCACTGATGGGGGTAATGACATCAAAGTAGTCACCTTTAGCGGGGGCTGTCCATTGGCCACCGATGAAGTTGTTATATTGGGCTTTGTACTGAATGAGGGCGCCTGCTGTGCCGGGTGCTTGATAGATCAAGATCGTCTCCTTGGTTTGAATAGGAAGCCACATATTGTGGATAGCTTGCAACGTTTTTGTGTGAATCGGATAACGCTGTCGACGTATTACTTTGCAATTGCCGTGCCAATGTTTGTTAGTGGATGGCGGACAATCTTTGTCGGATCTTATGCTGCATTGCAACCCACTATGTGGAATGGCTCTGGTCGTTTTTTTAACGTGTTGATCGCCATAGGTATTTTTGATTTTCGACATAGCAGGAGGAGTGACTTCGCTGTCACATTATTTGTCGCATGTCCGTGTTTGAACGTGACAGGTGTAACATTTTGAGACAGTTGGCATCGCTGCGCTTAGTTTGTCTTAAGCCGACAAACATGCGCCTTCGTTTGTCAGTAGATCGCGCATGCAGAACTGAGATACACTCAAGCTTACCAATAGATAGGCGCGAGCCAAACCGCGCCCGGAGACACTTCATGCGCCAACATGCCATTCTTCCCACCACCCATCTCAAGCAGGCTCGCCTGCAATTGGTGGAGCAGGGTATACATCCAAAAGCTGAGATTGACTTACGCGTGGCGCAATCCTGGCAGCGTAGTTTTTCTGCGGGTTTATCACCACTTGGCAAGAGCGACTGTGCTGACAATCTAAGCGACCGTCATTTGCAATTGGCGCGTGAACTCAATCACGATTTGCTTAGCCATTCTGAACCAGTGATTGAGTATCTGTTTGAACAAGTGCGACACAGTCATAGCATGGTGATCTTGGCCGATGCGCAGGGCGTCTTGATGCACACCTTGGGGGATCTAGATTTTTTAAGTAAAGCGGATCGTGTGGCGTTGAAATGTGGTGCTTCTTGGGCTGAACATCATCGTGGCACCAATGCCATTGGCACCGCGTTGGCAGAGACCAGTGAAATCGAAATCAATGGCGCGGAACATTATCTAGAGCCGAACGAATTCTTAACCTGTGCTGCATCGCCGATCTTGTCTGCACAGGGACAATTGATGGGCATACTTGATATTTCTGGCGACCATCGCAGTCGACATCCACACACTTTAGGATTAGTGTCGACCGCCGCCCAAATGATAGAAAACAGTATGGTGATGAGCTCTTGCCAGCATCAGATTTTGGTGCAGATTCATCCACGCGCCGAAGGCATAGGTTCAGTCGCCCAAGGTCTGCTGGCGTTTTCTGAGGACGGCTGTCTGCTTGGTGCCAATCGGAAAGCGCTGTCTTTACTGAAACTTAGCTATCACGATATTGGCGTATGTCGTTGGACACATTTATTCGATAAGGGATTCCACAGCATCTTGTCACCGCAATCGAAGATCATGCTACAAGCGGATATGTTACATACCCGATTTGGCACGCAGATCTATGCGATGGTGCACGGTCAGAGTCGCTTACGGCAGAGGTTGACGGTGCTAGATGTTGAGCCTCAACAAGTTGCTCAGCATAATTCGTCTGCAAACACCGTTGATCAGGAATGGCAGGCGGCGGCAGAAAAAGCGCGCAAAGTCATTGATAAGGCGATTCCTTTATTGATCACTGGCGAGTCAGGCGTCGGCAAAGAAGTTTTCGCGCAAGGCATACATGCGTCCTCCGCCCGTCGCGCACAAGCCTTTGTCGCAGTCAATTGCGCTGCCATTCCCGAGCATTTGATCGAGGCTGAGTTGTTTGGCTACGTGGCGGGAGCCTACACCGGCGCATCGAAACAGGGCGCTCTAGGCAAGCTACGGGAAGCCCATGGTGGCACCTTGTTTCTCGATGAAATTGGCGATATGCCACTAGCGTTACAGACGCGTTTGCTACGAGTTTTGCAAGAACGCAGAGTCACACCGCTTGGAAGTAGCAAGGCGATCGAAGTCGATTTTAATTTGATCTGCGCCACCCATCAACAATTGAAACAGCGCGTATTGCAAGGGCAGTTTCGCGAAGATCTGTTTTATCGTATTAATGGTTTGACGCTGTGTTTACCAGCCTTGCGTGAGCGCGCAGATTTCGCTCAGTTGTGTGAGCGTATGTTACGGGAGTTCTCACCAGCTTTAGCGATTAGCATTGCGCCCGAAGTGTTGGTAGCAATGTCAACCTATTCTTGGCCTGGGAATTTGCGTCAATTGAGTCATGTCTTGCGCGCCGCTGTCGCACTGTTAGATGAACGCGAAACGATCATAGCGTGGCAGCACTTGGCAGATGATTTGGTGACGGAAATCGGTAGTCATCAACTTGGTAAGCTGTCTGACAATCGGGTGCTCTCGACTCCAATTGCTGCGCCTTTGGAGACCGATAATTTGCACGAACGTTCGCTGCAAGTCATACAGCAAGCATTGCAAAAAACTCAGGGGAATGTTTCTGCCGCAGCCAGAAATTTGGGTATCAGCCGACAAACGCTGTACCGCAAATTGCAGGAGTTACGATAGGATTTCGTGATGTTACTGTATTGCCGTGGTGAGCGACGATAGCGATCCTGTTGTCAAAGTGAATCTTCTCGTATTTGCTGCAAGATAGGAGAGCTTGGCTCGATGAATGAACTCATGACAGTGGTTGCCGCTGCGAAAATATATGCATTTTTCACGTTGATCGTCATTGGTTTTCAGCTCGCACTTACGGTTGGCGCGCCATGGGGCAAACTCTCTATGGGAGGTAAGTTTCCAGGTGTCTATCCAAAGCAGATGAGAATTGTTGCGGTCTTCATGGGCATTTTTCTCGCTTTGCTGGCGCTGATTGTTGGTATCCGTGCGGGATGGATATATCCAGAATGGGTTGGGATATCACATCAGTTGATCTGGCTGGTCATCGTTATCAATGCACTGGGTTTTTTGATGAACATGATCACACCAAGTCGATGGGAAAGAATCATCTGGGCACCAGTGACTTTGATTTTCTTACTTTGTAGTGTGTATATTGGCTGGTCATGAATCTCTCGTCTTTGGATTGAACTCGTCACTCAGTGGATGTAAAGCTCTTGACCAGTGTTGATAGATACAAAATTTGCATAGACCGTAGGAGTGTCCGTGTTCTCATGGTGGTCTATGCATCTCGATGTTGGGCATTTCGGTTTGATCCACATAAGCATCGCGGTGAATAGGCGCGTCTCTATGGCGAATGTGGAATCGACGATATTTAGTTAAAACCAATCGATTTAATAAATTTAATTAAGTTGATTAATCGATGGCCTGCCCCTAGAATCATTTCCGTAGCAGAACTCAATTACCTCTAAGGAGATACAAATGTCTAATGAAGCAAAATGCCCTTTCCATGCTGCGGCGAGCGCGGCTAAAAATATGACGGCAGGTGGCGCACCAACGAATGCGAGTTGGTGGCCGAATCAATTAAAGTTAAATATCTTGCATCAACACGCTCCTAAGTCCAACCCAATGGGCGAAGATTTTGATTATGCAAAAGAATTCAAGACCTTGGACCTGGACGCTGTGGTGCAAGATCTCAAAACGCTGATGACCGACTCGCAAGATTGGTGGCCTGCTGATTGGGGTCACTATGGTGGCTTGATGATACGTATGGCCTGGCATGCTGCTGGTACTTACCGTGTGTCTGATGGACGTGGTGGTGCGGGCACTGGCAATCAACGTTTTGCGCCTTTAAATAGCTGGCCAGATAACGGTAATTTGGATAAAGCACGTCGTTTGCTGTGGCCGATCAAACAAAAATATGGTCGTAAAATTTCTTGGGCAGATCTGTTTGTTTTGGCAGGTAATGTTGCTTTGGAATCGATGGGCTTTAAGACTTTTGGTTTTGCCGGTGGCCGTGCTGACATTTGGCAACCAGAAGAGGATATTTACTGGGGTGCAGAAACTGAATGGCTAGCCACCAGCGATAAACCAAACAGCCGCTACTCGGGAACCCGTGATCTGGAGAATCCTTTAGCTGCGGTGCAAATGGGTTTGATTTACGTGAATCCAGAAGGCCCAGACGGCAACCCTGATCCGATTGCTTCAGGACGCGATGTTCGTGAAACCTTTGCCCGCATGGCGATGAATGATGAAGAAACTGTCGCCTTGATCGCTGGTGGTCATACGTTTGGTAAAGCACATGGTGCAGGCGATCCTAGTTTGGTCGGCCCAGAACCTGAAGCGGCGGGTATCGAAGAACAGGGTTTAGGCTGGATCAATCAATTTGCTTCGGGTAAGGGCGTACACACCACCACCAGTGGTATCGAAGGCGCATGGAAACCAAATCCGACCACGTGGGATAACGGTTATTTTGACATGTTGTTCGGCTACGAATGGGAGCTGACTAAGAGCCCGGCGGGCGCCAAACAATGGGTCGCTAAAGATTGCAAAGCCGAGCATTTGATCCCCGATGCACATGATGCGAATAAAAAACACGCGCCGATGATGACGACTGCGGATTTGTCTTTACGGTTTGATTCTGCTTACGAAAAAATCGCGCGTCGCTTCCATCAAAATCCAGCCGAATTTGCTGACGCTTTTGCCCGCGCTTGGTTTAAATTGACGCATAGAGATTTGGGGCCGGTGACCCGCTATTTGGGTGCTTTGGTGCCACAAGAAACTTTAATTTGGCAAGATCCGATTCCTGCGGTGAATCATGCTTTGATCGATGCTCAAGATATCCTCAGTTTGAAAGCGAAGGTATTAGCCTCAGGTTTGTCGATCGCGGAGTTGGTTAGCACAGCCTGGGCATCGGCATCGACGTTCCGTAGCAGCGATAAACGCGGCGGTGCGAATGGTGCGCGTATTCGTTTAAGCCCACAACGTGATTGGGAAGCGAATCAGCCTTTGCTATTGGCGAAGGTGTTGGCAAAGTTGGAAGCGATACAGCGAGACTTCAATGCGGCACAAACTGGCGGTAAACAAATCTCGCTCGCCGATTTGATCGTACTGGCAGGGGCTGCGGCAATTGAAGCCGCTGCCACAAAAGCTGGGCAAGTCATTGAAGTGCCATTCACTCCAGGACGTATGGACGCGAGCCAAGAGCAAACCGATGTCGAGTCCTTCGCGGTGTTGGAACCCGCGGCAGATGGTTTCCGCAATTATGTTCGCCCGGGCTTGGAAGCGCATGCAGCTGAACTCTTAATCGACAAGGCGCAATTACTGAATTTAAGTGCACCAGAGATGACGGTATTGATCGGTGGCTTACGTTCCTTGAATGCTAATTTTGGACAAACATCACATGGCGTTTTCACTAGTCGCCCAGAAACCTTGAGCAATGACTATTTTGTGAATTTGCTTGATATGGGCACAAAGTGGCAAAAATCCAGCACAGCAGGCGTGCTTGAAGGTCGTGATCGTCATACTGGTGAAGTGAAATGGACAGGCACGACGGTGGATTTGGTCTTCGGTTCGAATTCGCAATTACGTGCGGTGGTTGAAGTGTATGCAAGCAGTGATGCGAAGGCGACTTTCGTGAATGATTTTGTAGCCGCTTGGAACAAAGTCATGAACGCTGATCGTTTTGATTTGGTGTAATTTAACAGCACGCATGCTGGGTTTTTAAATTCAGCATGCGTGATTGAGTGAAAGCAAACACTGAGTAACCATCGAGCGGCCGCTACTTACTAAGTCTCGCTTGACCCTTCACTAAGTGAGATCATCTTTTTCAAAGCGTGAAGCTAAGGGGAGTAATTGCGCCAAAGTCTCAGGAATTCTCAATAACTGCGGGTCCCCAGGATCCGCATTGTCACTTGTGTCGTTGATGCAGAAAAAAGCCAAGTTGCCAAAGCAGGCAAGCAAATTGTCAAATTGCTGCGCAGCATCGGCATCCCCACTGCAAATATAGCGATAGTCAATTTCGTGTAAATTGGCAAGGCCACGGTATAGCATCCAACGCGGCACCAGATCCGGCACGATGGGTGGTCGCTCCCAGTCACGAAAGACGGTTTGTCTGACTAATTCAAACAACTCAGGTGCTTCCCTTTCCAATTCGATCATGACGCTTTTTAACATCGGCCGCGGCGCATGGGCAAAAATGCGATGCACGTGTTGATACTGTGGGTAGCGTTGCTGCAGCCATTGTTTAGATAAGATCGAGGCATTGACTAATGCGGTTTCGTTTTTTTGCAGAACGCCGTAATCTGGGACCGCATTTTTTTCCTTAAATACTGCCACCCCGTCACTGCTAAACCAATGGTCGATATGCACCGGGGCACCAAAAAACACATCGTCATTGAGATAAATGAATCGCTCTGACAAATTGGGAATGTGATGCAGATAAGATTCGATATGACCGGAATCAAAAACTGGCAAAGCCTCAGTCGGCATGATGCTGGCATGATCGATCAGTGTTATATCCTGATTGCAGACTAACCAAGCAGGAATTTGTCTATCCGTTACGAGATAAATATGTCCGTGATCAGGAAAGAATTTTTCTAATGCGCGCAGATTAAAGCGCAGCTCTTGATTGTCACGATAACGTCCGGCGACATCGCCATGCATGGTCAATTGTTGGCGTTCTGGATCCGATGACCCTAATAGCGCGAGTTTGCGTTTTGCTCGCCAGACTGGATCCGCACCATCTACCCATAAATACACAATATCGATTTTTTTCGCAGACAAGTTCACGAGTACTTTTCCAAATTGACAACGGCAGAAACTTACTGGTTACGAGGTAAACAATGTTGCTGCGAAAGAGGCGCTACTTTACCCTATTTTTAGTAAACCATTTTCTGCTCTTCAGATAGTGAAGTGACTACAAACGCATGTTTAAACTTCTGATCATTCAGAAAATTTGAATGTTGCCGACAATTCTCTTTGACCTTTGATGCCATCATTGGTCGCATACTCTCTCATATCGCATCACGCCATTGGTACCAACAAGGATGCGTTGATTTATTCAATAGGAGAGAGAAATATGCTGACGTTAAGAAAATCCCAAGAGCGCGGACATGCTGATCATGGCTGGTTAAAAAGCCAGCATTCATTTTCATTCGCCAATTATTACGATCCGGCACATACGGGCTGGGGTAATTTACTCGTCATCAACGAAGACCGCATCGCCCCAGGTACAGGTTTTGGCACGCATGGTCATCGCGATATGGAAATTATTAGCTATGTGTTGTCAGGTGAGTTGGCGCACAAAGATAGCATGGGTAATGTCAAAGCGATCCCACCAGGCGATGTGCAACGTATGAGTGCTGGTACTGGTGTGCGACATAGTGAATTCAACCATGCAGAAGGTCAGCAAACCCATTTTCTGCAAATCTGGATACAGCCTAGCCGCCTCGGTGTGGTGCCGGGCTATGAACAAAAAACCATCCCCGTAGCCAGCAAACGCGGCAGCTTAGCTTTGGTTGCGTCGCCGGAAGGCCATGGCGATGCGGTGTCGATGAACGCTGATGCTGCTTTATATGCAGGCCTATTTGATGGTGAAGAGCATGCCGAACTGAGCTTAAATCCTAGCCGTAAAGCCTATGTGCATTTGATTCGAGGCGAGTTAAGCGTGAATGGTCACAGCCTAAGTAGCGGCGATGCTTTGCGGATAGAAAATGAAAGTCAATTAGTGCTCAGCGACGGTAAAGATGCCGAAGTTTTGGTGTTTGATCTGGCTGCATAATTTGTACTTAATGACCGCAAGCATAATTCAAGAAATTTTTATAATCTCATAAGGAATCATCATGTTCACGCAATTACAAAACCCATTGTCTTTGATCGCCCGCTTGCTTATGGCAGCTTTGTTTTTACCAGCTGGCATCGCTAAATTAACAGGGTTTGAAGGAACCGTTGGTTATATCACTTCAGTCGGCTTGCCAGCGCCGACCCTAGCTGCCTTAGCAGCCTTAGTGCTGGAAATTGTTGGTGGTGCTGCATTGATTGTCGGCTTAGGCACACGTTTCGCCGCATTGGCTTTAGCTCTCTTTACATTGGTTGCTTCATTCATTTTTCACGCATACTGGTCGGTGCCGGCAGATCAGGTTTTTGTCACACAATTGTTGTTCTTTAAGAATATCGCGGTGGCTGGCGGCTTGATGGCATTGGCGGCATTTGGTGCCGGAACTTGGAGTTTGGATGCGCGTCGTGGGAGTTGAGCTGACCGAATCCGTCGCGGGAACAAAGTTTAACTACAAATCCAAAATACTTTTCGTTGAACATCAACAGTAATTGAGAAATTTATGCCTCTTGAAGCATACAATGGCTGATGCAAATCAGCCTGATCAATTCAAAGACAAATCCAACAATATGAACTCTCCCCGCGATGTTCTAACTCCGGCATCATTGGCGATGTTACAAGCGATTGCCGACGAAGGAAGTTTTGCTGCTGCTGCGCGTAGTTTGACGATAGTGCCGAGCGCGCTGACATATCGTGTCAGGCAGATTGAGGACGCACTCGACGTCCTGTTGTTTGATCGCAGTTCGCGGCAGGCTAAATTGACTGAAGCTGGGGCGGAATTACTGCGTGAAGGGCAGAACCTGTTGGCGGAAGTTGATGCGATCGCCAACCGGGTTAAGCGGGTGGCAACGGGATGGGAGCCACAATTGACGATTGCGATTGATAGCATTATTGATCGTAGTACGGTGATGGAATTGTGTGAAAGTTTTTTTCAACTCAATCCACCGACGAAACTTAAATTACGTGCTGAGACTTTATCCGGAACCCTAGAGGCTTTGATCTCAGGTCAGGCCGATTTGGCCATTGGCGCGGTGATGGATGCGCATGCTAAAGGAGGCTTGCAGCGTGAGTTGTTGGGCAGCGTTTATTTTGCCTTTGCGGTGGCGCCACACCATCCTTTAGCGCAGTTTGAAGAGCCGTTGTCCGATCAGGTAATTCGTAACTATCGAGCGGTGGCGATCGCTGATAGCATCCAGCGTGGGACTAGTATGTCGATCGGTTTATTGACCGGTCAAGATGTGTTTACGGTGGCGGATTTGTCGGCCAAACTCGATGCACAGGTGCGCGCTTTGCAATGGTGGTTGGACCAGTTGCATGCGCCTGTGACGCGGGCGGCATTGTTGGGCGTGCGTTGATAGCTCAGATGTAGTTTACCCTATCGTCTCAAAAACTTGGTACAAGATTAATGAAGTCGCAATCACTAGCATCGTATCCTTCCCACAAGCCTTTGAGAATAGTTTACTATCACTGTTTATTTATACAGTGTGAGGTTTGAGCATGATAGGACGCATTGCGGGAAGCTTAATCGAAAAAAATCCTCCTCAAATCATGGTCGATTGCCAAGGTGTCGGTTATGAAATCGATGTGCCTATGAGCACTTTCTATAATTTGCCCGCAATCGGCGAGAAGGTGGCCCTATTAACTCATCTGGCGATTCGTGAGGATGCCCATGTTTTGTTTGGCTTTGGTACAGCCGAAGAACGCACGACCTTCAAACAGTTAATCAAAATCAGTGGCGTCGGTGCGCGCACTGCTTTATCGATCTTGTCTGGTATGTCGGTGGCGGATCTTGCCCAGGCGATTACTTTGCAAGAAGCTGGTCGTTTGACGCGCGTACCTGGTATTGGAAAAAAAACCGCCGAACGTTTATTGTTGGAGCTCAAAGGTAAGTTGGGAGCCGATCTTGGTGCAGCGGGAGTTGCCGCTGCGGCCGGCGATCATAGTTCGGATATTCTGAACGCCTTATTGGCTCTTGGCTATTCTGATAAAGAAGCACTGGCTGCATTGAAATTAGTGCCTGCTGGATCGGGTGTTTCGGATGGGATTAAAGCGGCATTGAAAGCTTTATCGAAGAGCTAATGCCGATGAACCTAGATAGGTTTTTGAGCTGTCATTCCCGTGAAGGCGGGAATCTAGCGACGTTAGGGGCTTTCGATGGTCAAGCATCAAGATAATGGGCTCCTGACTTCGCAGGAGCAACGCGAGAAGTTGTGTAGTCTCGATGAAATGACAAGAAATATTGTGGTCGCTACTTTATGTAGTAAAGAAAATTATGAGCATACAAACCGACAATCTCACCTCGCAACTCGTTGACACGCGCATCATCGCGGCGACGCCGACTTCGCCAAATGAAGAAGCGATTGAACGTGCCTTGCGTCCTAAGCAGCTCGATGAATATGTGGGGCAAGAAAAAATCCGGGATCAGCTTGAGATCTTTATCGGTGCGGCGCGCCAGCGTAAAGAAGCGCTCGATCACACGTTGTTGTTCGGTCCACCGGGCTTGGGCAAGACAACTTTGGCGCACATTATTGCGCGCGAGATGGGCGTGAATTTGCGTCAGACCTCTGGGCCAGTACTGGAGCGTGCTGGTGACTTGGCTGCTTTGTTGACCAATCTCGAAGCCAATGATGTTCTATTTATCGATGAAATTCATCGTCTCTCCCCGGTGGTGGAAGAGATTTTGTACCCAGCTTTAGAAGACTACCAAATCGACATCATGATCGGTGAAGGCCCAGCAGCACGCTCGGTTAAGCTCGATTTGCAGCCATTTACTTTGGTTGGTGCGACCACCCGCGCGGGGATGTTGACCAATCCTTTGCGTGATCGTTTCGGTATCGTAGCGCGCTTGGAGTTTTACACTTCAGAAGAGTTGAGCCGCATCGTGACCCGTTCGGCGTCATTGCTGGAGGTACCGATTAAAGAAGATGGTGCTTTCGAAATTGCCAAACGTGCACGTGGTACACCTCGGATTGCCAATCGCCTGTTGCGTCGCGTACGTGACTATGTACAAGTTAAAGGAGACGGTGAAATTACCAAACCGATGGCCGATGCAGCGTTGAAGATGCTTGATGTGGATACAGTTGGTTTTGACCTGATGGATAGAAAACTTTTGGAGGCGATCTTGTTCAAATTTGGCGGTGGCCCCGTCGGCTTAGATAATGTCGCCGCAGCGATTGGCGAAGAACGCGATACCATTGAAGACGTGTTGGAGCCATATCTGATTCAACAAGGCTATCTACAGCGCACACCACGTGGGCGTATTGCGACGGCTAGTGCCTATGAGCATTTTGGATTGACCGCGCCGCGCACGAATCCGAATGGGGATTTGTGGGGCGGATAACAAGCTCTTTATACTAGTTGTAGTTATTGGTGTATCGAAATCCATACTTTGTATTAATTCTGATACATCTAGCTAAATTTTCTGTCCCTCATAGTAGAAGTGATTTCTTTCTGAAGCTTCTGTTTTATTCTTGTATTTATTTCGATACAGTCTATTCTGTTAAAATTGTCGCGTGTAATGCTAAGTCCTTGATTTTGCAGCTTGTGCTGCGATTGAAAAACTTGGCATGGCAATTGCTAATTCACAGCAATTGATGATTTTTCGAGGTGACTATGCTGCAAGAAGCCGGGCGCGCTGGGGCGCTACTTACGATCGATTTGCGCGCATTGCGTGCGAATTACCGTTATTTGCAAGGGCGCTTGGGTAAAGCGGCCTGTGGTGCGGCGGTGAAAGCCGATGCTTATGGCTTGGGTGCGATTCCCGTTTCTAAAGCTTTGGTGGATGAAGGTTGCCGCCATTTGTTTGTCGCGCAACTGGAAGAGGCGATTAGTTTGCGCGCCCACATTCCAAGTGATGTGGCGATTTATGTCATGCACGGTTCGCCAGTTGGCTATGAAGCCGAGTTTATCGAATACGGCTGTACGCCAGTTTTGAATAGCCTTGATCAAATTGCTGCTTGGCGCAAGCTAGCCCATACACGTAAAGAAAATTTACCCGCTGTGATCCAGATCGATACGGGCATGGCTCGCATGGGACTGTCACAGGCGGAGTTGGTTACGTGGTTGAATGATTTCAGCATCACTGAAGGCATCGATGTTCGTTACGCGATGAGTCATTTGGCCTGCGCTGAAGATCAACTCGACCCCATGAATCAAATGCAGTTAAAGGGCTTTCAACATTTGTTGGAGCAATTGCGTCAACAATACCCGGGCTTAAAAGCTAGCTTCTCCAATTCTTCAGGCATCTTCTTGGGAACCGATTTCCATTTTGACTTGGCACGTCCAGGTGCGGCTTTGTATGGTGTTGCCCCAGTGGCGGGGCAGGCGAGTCCTATGCATTCCGTAGTGCAGCTGCAAGGACGGATTATTCAGACGCGTGAAATTCCGATGGGCGCGAGCGTTGGCTATAGCAAGACTTGGCGCGCTACTCAACCCTCCAAGATTGCCACCGTTTCAGTCGGTTATGCCGATGGTTGGTTGCGCAGTTTGAGTAATTGCGGCGTGGCGCATATCGCCGGCGTCGAAGTGCCTATGGTGGGTAATGTGTCCATGGATACGATTACCTTAAACGTCAGCCACGTCGATCCCCAGCTGTTATATCCGGGTGCCTTGGTGGATTTAATTTGTCCCAATAACACCGTTGATCAAGTCGCGAAACGCGCTGGCACCATCGGTTATGAAATTTTGACCAGCTTAGGTCCGCGCTACCAACGTCACTACATCGACGCTTGATCCCACTACCGAATTCACGCAATTAATTTATACAGGAACATACAAATGAAAATAGTCATCTTGGGAGCAGGCGTCATCGGTACTTCCACCGCCTATTACCTCGCCAAAGCTGGACATGAAGTCACCGTGATTGAACGTCAAGGCGGTGCTGCCTTAGAGACCAGTTTTGCGAACGCAGGAGAAGTCTCTCCTGGTTATTCTGCACCGTGGGCTGGCCCTGGCGTGCCGATGAAAGCGGTTAAATGGTTGATGATGGAACACAGTCCTTTGGCAATTCGCCCAAGCACCGATCCTGCGATGTGGCGCTGGGTGTTTCAGATGTTAATGAACTGCACAAGCAAGCGTTACGAAATCAATAAAGGTCGTATGTTGCGCATGGCGCAGTATAGTCGCGATGTCTTGCAGCAATTGCGTGAAGATACGGGCATTTCCTATGACGAACGCACTCAAGGGACTTTGCAGTTGTTCCGCAATCAGCAACAACTCGATGGATCGCAAGCCGATATCGATATTCTCAAACGCTATGGCGTGCCGTATGAAACCTTGAGCGGCGATGAATGTTTGCGGGTTGAACCTGCGTTGAAAAACGTGCGTGAAAAATTTGTTGGAGCCTTGCGTTTGCCAGGTGATGAAACTGGTGACTGCTTTAAATTCACGCAAAATCTGGCGAAATTGGCAGAAGGCTTGGGCGTCAAATTTGAATATGGCGTCAGCATAGAACGCATCATTGCCGAAGGTGATCAAATCAAGAGCGTGCAAACGTCCAAAGGTCAATTCACTGCGGATAAATTTGTGTTGGCACTAGGCAGCTATTCGCCAATTTTGTTGCGCGAACTAGGTATCAAGATTCCTGTGTACCCAATCAAAGGCTATTCAATCACAGTACCGATTACTGACGCTTCAGGAGCACCTGAATCGACGGTGATGGATGAAACATACAAAGTCGCGATCACGCGCTTGGGCGATCGTATCCGCGTTGGTGGTACTGCTGAAATCACTGGTTACGACTTACGTTTGCGTGAATCACGTCGTAAGACTTTAGTGCATTCGGTAACAGATTTATTCCCGCAAGGTGGTGATGTCAGCAAAGCAGAATTCTGGACTGGCCTGCGTCCAATGACACCGGACGGCACGCCGATTGTCGGTCCAACGCCTTATCGTAATTTATTCTTAAATACCGGTCATGGAACTTTGGGATGGACGATGTCATGCGGTTCAGGCCAATTCCTCGCTGACTTAATATCTGGCAAGAAACCAGCGATTTCGACTGAAGGCTTGTACATGGATCGTTATGGCAGCATGAATCGCCCGATTGCGATTTAAGATGAAATTCAAATTCCCTCATGGTCTCGGTATTGAGGGATTTAGTTTGGTATTGAAACCTGTAACAAGAAAGTCTAAGCATGCGCGTCAACATTCCCTTTGAAGATCGAGTCGGTATCGCTCACGAGATTCTCGCGGTATTGGCGCGTCAGGGCTTGAACGTGCAGGCGGTTGAAGTTGATCCGCCTAATATCTATATCGACATCCCCGAATTAAAACAAAGCATGCTCGCCAGTTTGCAAGCCGATTGTGATCAGGTCGCTGGGGTTGGGACGATAGAAGTCGTCGATATTTTGCCGGGTATGCGTCGCAGCCTTAATCTCGACACGATTATGGCGGTGATGGAAGATCCGGTGCTGGCGATTGATGCGCTTGGGCGTATCGTGATCGCGAATGCCGCTGCCGCTGAAGTAGCGCGTTGCAGTGAAAAAGAACTCTGTCAAAAATCCCTCTATCAAGTGCTGCAAGACAGTACGATTCAGCATGAATTGATCGCTAACGAGTTTTGCGCACCAACGCGCGAAGTGCTGTTGAATGGCGAGCCTTTCATGATGGATGTGACGCCTGTGTTTGAGCCACTGTCGGCAGGCACAGCCAGTGATGGTAAAGCGGTTGGTGCTTTATTGACACTGACTGCGCCTAAACGCATAGGCGAGCGCTTACATGCGATTTCACGTGCTGAGATTGGCGGCTTTGAAGCCATCATTGGCGACTCAGAACAAGTTCGTGTATTGAAAAAACGTGCTGCGCGAGTCGCTGTGGTGGATGCACCATTGTTGATCACCGGTGAAACAGGCACTGGTAAAGAATTGCTGGCACAAGCCTGTCATGGTGTCAGTGCACGAAGTAATGCACCGTTTCTTGAATTAAATTGCGCTGCCTTGCCTGAGAGTCTGGCTGAGAGTGAGTTGTTCGGTTACATGGCTGGCGCATTTACTGGTGCGAATCGTGGCGGTAAGCCAGGCTTATTTGAAATGGCCGATGGTGGTACGGTATTTCTGGATGAAGTCGGCGAGATGTCGCTGTACTTGCAAGCCAAGTTATTGCGCTTCTTGAACGATGGAAAGTTCCGTCGTATCGGCGGTGACAAAGAAATTCAAGTCGATGTCCGCATCATTAGCGCGACGCACAGGAATCTACGCAAGATGGTGCAAGAAGGAAGTTTTCGCGAAGATCTGTTCTATCGCTTGAACGTCTTGCACTTAGAAATGCCACCATTGCGTGAACGTTCCGACGATATTTTATTGTTAGCCCGTCACTTCATTGAACGTGCATGTACGCAAGCGCAGAAGCCCATTTCACGCCTCAATCAGGCGGCAACGACGGCGATGCTCAACAACCGTTGGCCTGGCAATGTACGGCAGCTTCAGAATGTGGTGTTCCGTGCGATTACCATGGCCGATCAGCGCGTGCTCGATGCTGCTGATTTGGATTGGGCGGAAGATTCTATGCAGGCGGAAGCGGTGGTCTTTGAAGAGGCAGAGACTTGGGAGGCCTCGGTCAATCAATTTGAATCGGCATTGCTTAACAAGCTCTATCAGGAATATCCATCCAGCCGAAAACTAGCTGCGCGCCTAGATACCTCTCATTCCATGATTGCCGCAAAATTGCGCAAGCATGGGATTCCTAAGAAATAGATCTGTTTGGATTTAGTTTAGATTGCCTAAATCGGGATTCTCAGGGTCTTCTGGTAGATTAACCGCGGGAATTGTATATTTTTCTTCAGCCCAAGCGCCTAAATCAATTTGCTTGCAACGTTCTGAACAAAACGGACGAAACGTGTTTTCATGAGACCAAACGACTTTCGCCGCGCAGGTGGGGCAGGATACGACAGTTGCCATAATTGGGTAAATTAAAAGTTACGTAGTTCAGAAGTTGCAGAGAGTCAGATCGAAAGGCACATCGCCTTCGTAAGGCTTTGGTTTCATATCGCCATCTTGTGACATGATGCGTATCCACAGCATGTACTTATTCGCTGAAATTTCGGGAATAGCGCCCATACCTTGATCGATTGAGACGCGCAGGAGTTGATAGACTTTGCCTTGTAACATTTGCTGATAGCTGCCAGCTTGTGCGATCACCTTGGTGGTGCCACCAGATTCACGCAGTAATCTTAAAACGACATTGATCGCGTCAAATAAGGGGGCAATCGGTGCAAACCAAGTGGAAATATCAGCAAAGCGTTTTTCTGCAGGCAGTTTTTTCCAGGCGTGATAACTCGGTAAATCAAATTCGCAGGCACCACCAGGAATGATGGTCCGACCACGAATGCTCATTAACCATTCATTATCCCGAATGTGTTGCCCAGTTTTTCCTGTAGATCCCATTAAATTGCCACTGGCACGTTCGACGTCACTGATGACTTGATCAAGCATATCGGCTTGCACGTTTGGATTTGATTTAAAGCCGATTAAGGTATTTTTCTGCCTATCCAATTCCTGCAATAAATCGGATTTTAAGTCAGCGCGGCCTGCCACTTCGAGCATCTCAAAAATGGTGGCAATCGCGACGTGATGTTGCAGTGGATCTGACTGGTGCAAGAAAAACGAAAACTTTTCGTACAGGTCTTCTAACCGCAATAACGTGCGAATACGCTCGTTGAAAGGGTATTCGTAAACAATCAAAATAAATTCCCTGGAAATATGGTGCTTATGCAGTGCGCAATGAGTATCTCGTGATTCTGAACCAAGCTGAGGAAAATTACAAACATTGCGTGTGTTTGTTTAGGCATGTTTGCATAATTTTAGATATTTTTGATGTAGTTGCTCGACTTGCTGCCTAACCAAACTTAAATCTTGCTCAGAATTGATCACATCGTCCGCATGTTCTAAGCGCTTTTCGCGCGTCACTTGCGCGCGCATGATATCCAAAACTTGTTCGCGATTAAATCGATTGCGCTTGATTACCCGATCTATTTGTGTTTCTTCGGCGCAGTCGACTACTAAGACTTTTTGTACTCGTTCTAACCAGTTCCCAGACTCGATTAGCAAAGGAACGACAAACATCAGATACGATCCTTGAGCCATCTGAGCTTCAGCTTCACATGACTGACGAATCTGTGGGTGCAGGATCTTTTCTAATTGCTGTTTAGCGTCAGGATTTTTGAATACGTGCTCGCGCATTTTTTGTCGGTCCATTGCGCCATCCTCGGCAATAAACTCGACACCAAACTCTTTTTGTATCGCAGGGATTGCCGCGCCGCCTCGTATAGTCAAGTTATGCGCAATCAAATCGGTGTCAATGATACTGACACCTAGTTCGGCGAAAAAATTGGCGACGGTAGTTTTACCGCAGCCTATTCCACCAGTTAGCCCGACACTGAAGCTGCTATTGACTGATATTGTCTTAGTGGTGTTTGACATCTCAATTGATTAAGCCCAAATACTGACTATTGATATGATGTCCCCAGACGAGAGCGATCAGTCCTGCAATGGCAAGATACGGGCCAAAAGGAATCGGTTTGCCTTTGCCAAGTTTGCCCAACACCATCATAGAGATCCCAATGACTGCGCCCACTGCAGAAGATAATAAAATAATCAGCGGTAACATACCCCAGCCCATCCAGGCACCAAGTGCAGCGAGTAATTTAAAATCACCATAGCCCATACCTTCTTTGCCGGTGACGAGTTTGAAAATCCAATAGACTGACCACAAAGAAAGATAACCAGCGATTGCACCGATGACAGCGCTATCAAGTGAAGTAAACGTACCATGTAGGTTAATTAAGAGACCCGCCCACATCAATGGAAGTGTTAGATCATCTGGCAGAAGTTGGGTGTCAGCATCAATGAACGTCATGGCGATCAAAAACCAGACGAATACGACTGCACCCATTCCCGCAATGCCGCTACCAAAATGCCAAACCATATAGCCACTTAGCAAACCAGTAATAGCTTCTATAATGGGATAGCGCTTTGAAATCGGCGCTTGGCAGCCACGGCATTTGCCCGCAATCATCAAATAGCTAATGACAGGAATATTTTCTAGCGCACTGATTGGATGTTGACAATGCGGGCAAGCTGATCGCGGTACGATCAGGTTATAGCGGGTGGTATGAACTGGCTCCTTGCCAGATTCACTGGCAACGTAATTGTCCGATTCTCGTTGCATCATAATCGGTAGTCGATGGATTACGACATTTAAAAAACTACCGATCAACAGCCCTAGTACGGAAAAGGCAATGGTGCTGGCCAGATTTTCTGGAGCAGCAAAAAAAATTAATTCAAGCATTAGACCACCGAACCAAGTTTGAAAATTGGTAAATACATCGCAACGACCAAACCGCCAATGATGACACCTAAAATCGCCATGATCATCGGTTCCATCAATGCAGATAAGTTAGCAACTGCCTCGTCGACTTCTTCCTCGTAGAAGTCTGCGACTTTGCCAAGCATGCCATCTAAAGCGCCGGATTCTTCGCCAATTGCAACCATTTGTGTAACCATGCTAGGAAAAACTCCAGAATTTTGCATGGCGACGGTTAGACTAGTCCCTGTGGTCACCTCAGTTTGAATTTTGATTGTGGCATCGAGATAGACTGCGTTGCCAGAGGCGCCACCGACAGAATCAAGCGCTTCCACTAATGGAACACCGGCTGAGAACATTGTCGCTAAAGTCCGAGTCCAGCGGGCAATGGTCGCCTTGCGTATGACCACACCAAAAATTGGGGCCTGAAGTAAAATTCTATCCATAAAACGCTGCATTTCGAGTGAGCGCCTCCACGATTGAATGAAAAAATATATTGCGCCAAAAATACCACCGAAAATGAAATACCAATTCGTCACAAAGAAATCTGATATCGCCATGACCATTAGTGTAGGCGCTGGTAAGTCAGCGCCGAAGCTTGTAAAAACTTCTTTAAATGCTGGCACGACCCAAATCATAATGACAGCAGTTACGATAAATGCGATCGAGAGAATCGCAATTGGGTAGGTGAGCGCGGATTTGATTTTTGCTTTGATTGCGAGTGTCTTTTCTTTGTAAATCGCTAATCGGGTCAGCAAGTCTTCCAAAATACCAGCTTGTTCCCCTGCTCCCACTAAATTGCAAAATAGAGGATCGAAGTACAATGGATATTTGCGAAAAGCCTGATTTAAGCTGGTTCCTGTCTCAATATCCCCACGAATATCTAGCAATAATTTGGATACCGAAGGATTGGCGTGACCTTTACCGACAATATCAAATGATTGCAGAAGTGGTACACCAGCCTTCATCATCGTCGCCAGCTGTCGGGTGAATAAAGTGATGTCTCTATCTGTGATTTTTTTACCTGAACTATAGTTTTTCTTTTTAATTTTCGTAACCATTACACCCTGACGGCGTAAAGTCGCACTGACAATCGCTTCACCGCCGGCACGCGTTTCTCCCTTGACGACTTTGCCTTGTCTATCCTTGCCTTCCCAGGAATACAGATGTTCTTTGATTTGTGCAGGTTTCGTACTTTTAGGTGCTGGCGTTGCCATCTCCGGTTCCTTTTATTGTTATTCGTTTGTACAGCCGAGAACTTCTTCCAAGCTCGTTAAGCCTTGACGTACTTTTTGCAATCCAGATCGGCGTAAACCTTTTACTCCTTCGGATTCTGATTGCTTACGTATCTCTAGTGCCGTGCCATTCGCTAATATAATTTTTTCGATCGCCTCGGTGATGGGCATAATTTGGTAGATACCAACCCGCCCTTTGTACCCAGAGCCATTGCAACGCTCGCAGCCAACAGGACCATTGGCTTTCCAAGTACCATCCAATTCTTCCTCTAAAAAGCCAGCTGCTAATAAAACTTCATCAAGGATTTCGACAGGTTTTTTGCAGGTGCAAAGGCGACGAGTGAGGCGTTGCGCTGTAATCAAAATAACGGAGGAGGCGATATTAAATGGAGCCACCCCCATATTCATCAGGCGCGTCAAGGTTGAAGGGGCGTCGTTGGTGTGTAAAGTGGAAAATACCATGTGACCAGTTTGCGCAGCCTTGATGGCAATGTCTGCAGTTTCTAAGTCGCGAATCTCACCCACCATAATGATGTCAGGATCTTGACGTAAGAATGACTTGAGGGCGACTGGAAAAGTCAAACCAGCCCGGTCATTAATATTGACTTGATTCACACCCGGTAAATTAATTTCAGCAGGATCTTCCGCGGTCGAAATATTGATACCCGGCTTATTAATTACATTTAAGCAAGTGTACAGAGAGACGGTCTTACCAGAGCCTGTAGGGCCAGTGACCAGTACCATTCCATAAGGACGCTGAATTGCCTCCATCAATATTTCTTTTTGGTCTGGGTCGTAGCCTAGTGCATCAATACCCATCTGCGCTTGTGATCCATCCAAAATACGCATAACGATTTTTTCGCCGAACAGTGTAGGCAAAGTGCTTACCCGGAAATCGATCGCTTTATTGGCCGATAATACTAATTTCATTCGACCATCTTGCGGCACACGTTTTTCAGAAATGTCGAGCTTGGAAATAACTTTAATACGTGAAACCAGTTTGTCCTTAATAGCCAATGGTGGTTGCGCAATCTCCCGCAATTCGCCGTCAACTCGGAATCGAATCCGATAAAATTTTTCAAATGGCTCGAAGTGAAGATCGGAAGCGCCTAGGTTAATAGCGTCGACTAACATTTTTTGCAGGAATTTAACGATCGGTGCATCGTCGACTTCCGCTGCTTGTGCGTCGGCGACGCCGGAATTGAGATCTTCTTCTTTAAATTCAATGTCGAAATCATCACCGCTAAGATCGGTGATCGATTGCTCCGAAGTTTTATTGATTTTCTCTATGAGCTTTTGCAACAGGTCGTGTTGCACGATCACAATATCAACGCTTAAACCAGTTTGAAATTTGATCTGATCGATAGCGATGGTATTTGTCGGGTCAGAAATACCCACCGACACTTTGTTACCCTTCTTAGAGAGTGCAATCACCCTTTGTGTTTGCATCATTCTGGCGTCAATGATTTTGTCAGGCAACATAGACTCATCAAAGACACTTAAATCTAATTGTGGATAACCAAAAGTTTCCGAGCAAAAAGTCGCTAAATCTCGTGCGTTGATCGCCCCATTCTGTAGCAAACCATCGAGAAAATTAGCTTTTTCGATTTGTACCTTTTTCTGTACAGCTTCAAGTTGTGCAGGTGTAAGTAAATTTGCCTGTATGAGTGCACGGGCTAAACCCGAAGCAGGTGGTGCGGAAGCAGAATTTGGTGGGACAGCTGACATAGTTTCTTTGTATCGAAGAGGATGTGTAAATGCTTGCTTTGTGATAATGCAACTAAGTAAGACTTTTGTAAACAGGCATCTTACTTGGTAATTAGGAGCGAAGCTCTGCCTAGTGCTGTCTTTATGTTGTAATTGGCGTCCTTCTCTTTGGAAAAGTGCTTAATTTTCAACTTTTCCCTGAAATATTGAGAGCTGGGGGGAGGTGTTACGTGAGGATGAATGTTTGAGATTGTCGTATAAACACGATAAATGCGCTGGTGTCCGCAGACCGGGTATTTGATGGGAGGTAAGAGTTGGCTGCAGCCAACATGGTGTTGGCTGCGCGCTGAGTATGTCAGTGATTGCGATTGACCGCCAGAAGTGCCAAATCGGTTAGAGCTTGCTTGAAGGCGGAATCAGGCAAATCTTGAATTGCCATTGCCGCACTTTGCGCAGCCTTTTTCGCTGCGGCTATAGTGTAATCGAGTGCGCCAGAATTCGTGATCGCGCTCAAGATAGCGTCAAACTTGGATTCATCGCCTTCTTTAATACAGGCTTTGACTAATGCTCGTTCTTCAGCATTGCCGTTTTTCATCAAATGAATCAAAGGCAGAGTTGGTTTGCCTTCGCGTAGATCATCACCGACATTCTTCCCGATTTCATCCGCTTTGCCAGAATAATCCAAGACATCATCAATGAGTTGAAATGCGGTTCCTAATGAACGGCCATACTCCCCGGCAGCTGCGATTTGTGTGGGGTTGGCGCCACTGATTAAGGCGCCAATTTCGGCAGCTGCCTCAAAGAGTTTTGCTGTTTTGCAACGGATGACTTCGAGATAGCGTTCTTCTGTGACATCAGGGTCATGCATGTTAAGTAGTTGTAAAACCTCACCCTCAGCGATGACATTCGTAGCATCAGCCAAAATGCGCATAATTTGCATACTATCGATCGATACCATCATTTGGAAGGCGCGTGAATATAAGAAGTCGCCAACTAAAACGGACGCAGCATTGCCAAATAGAGCATTTGCCGTTTGACGTCCGCGACGCAGTGAGGATTCATCCACGACATCATCGTGTAGCAAGGTTGCTGTATGAATGAATTCAACAATGGCGGCTAAATCGTAATGATGCTTGCCTTGATAGCTGTAGGCATTAGCCATCAATAGGACCAGCACTGGCCGGATGCGCTTGCCTCCCGCATTAATGATGTATTCCGAAATCTGGCTCACTAGCGCCACATCAGAATGTAATTGTTGGCGAATGACCAAGTTGACCGCATCCATGTCGGGCGCGATCAATTGATTGATGGTGTTTTGGTTAGGCGTGGCAGACAAGGGCGTATCCTGCAAAAGCAAAGTTGAAATGTGGCGTGATTATACGATGCCGTAAGAAGGCTGCACAGACAATGACCATTTCTGCACTTGCTGACTTTCATTTGCTCAGATTTGTTGACGTATTTAGCGTTGTTTCGACATGAGTCAGAAGGGTTTGGTGTGAATGCTAAGTGATCTTCCTTTGATCAATACAATAAAACACCAATTGCAAGTAATAGTTATTGGCGCAGAATGCATCAGTCGCTTTAATCTGCTTTGTATTGAAAAGGTACTGTATGTTGCTGAATCGAACTGTTATCGGTGTTTTCTTCTTGTTTGCCGCAATCCTGTCAAATACCTCTACCGCCAGAACAGTTGTTAGGGCACATGTGACTGGATGGATTCCAGTTTATGGCCTAGAGAAAACGACGCAAACGCTAGATAAAAATCCACATGTTTTGGCGGGTCTTACAAGGGTTGGTCTGCAGTTTTGGAATCCTTCCAGCGATGGCAAAAGTGTGGTGTTTGCTCCAACCAATAACGTTGGCGAACTATTACGTACGGAAGATGTCAGACGAGTCATTGATTTATTAAAGGCTCACAAGATACAAGTACTATTAACTGTTTATAACAATTCGCAGATCATTCAGCATTGGGACTGGGACTGGGCAAGACGGGCATTTAAAGATAATCCCCAGGATTTCATTACTTCTCTTATCGTCACCATGCAAGAGTACGGTTTGGACGGTATTGATCTTGATCTAGAGGGTGAGGGGGATTTCGATGTTGACAGAGTAGCTTATGCGCAGTTTGTCAAAAACTTAAGTGCGCAACTCAAACTGAAGAAAAAAATTCTTACCGTTGATAGTTTTCATAGCCCTTGCGCGAATGCGCCAAACATGAGTTGGTGGCGAGATTGGCAAGGTCAGATTGATGCCATTCATAGTATGGGATATCAAGATTTGTATGAGGGTAGTAACGCTAGTTTTACACCAAAGAATAAGTCGGTTTGCGAGGGCGGTGCGCCTATTTTTAAATACAGTTGGCAATTGGCTTATGGCAAGAAAGCAGGATATCGGGCTGATCAAATCTTGATGGGCATGCCAACTTGGTTAGATACGTGGGGTGAAGGAGGCTTGGGTTCTAGTATCTCAGCACACTTGCAAGAGGCTAGGGTGCTGGGAGTGGGAATCGCACTTTGGGATCTACAATTAAGTGCTACACAATGGCGTAGCGCCCAAACTTGGGCCGAGATCCAGCGACTGCACGGTGTTAAAGGCAAAGTGAAAGGACAAGCCAAGATCAATTTGAAAACAACCGTGCCTTAGTCGCTTGATATTTAAGTAATAAATTGAATACGACTGCTGAAAAATTATGCAAAAGTCTTTGACCGACCTCGCTAAGCTATGTATAATCCTCAGTTCCCTTGATTTTTTGTTGATAATTTCAGTAACTGTCAGTAAAAGCACTCGGGAATCCCTATTATTTATTTGATGAGGTTTCACATGTACGCGGTCATAAAAACCGGTGGCAAACAATATAAAGTTGTCGCTGGTGAAAAACTTAAAGTAGAACAGATACCTGCAGACATTGGCTCCGAATTCACTATCGATCAAGTACTCGCTATGGGTGCTGGAGAAACCATTAAATTTGGTACTCCATTGGTCGCAGGTGCAACGGTGCTGGTTAAGGTAATCGACCAAGGTCGTCACGACAAAGTTCGCATTTTCAAAATGCGTCGTCGTAAGCATTACCAAAAGCGCCAAGGTCATCGCCAAAACTACACTGAACTGCAAATCGTTTCTATCAACGGTTAATTCCGTTAAGAACGACGTAGAGCATATTCACTAGAATTCAAGGAGCTATTAAATGGCACATAAAAAAGGCGGCGGCACCACGCGCAACGGCCGTGACTCAGAGTCAAAACGCTTAGGCGTTAAAGTTTACGGCGGCCAAGCTATCAATGCTGGCGGTATCATCGTTCGTCAACGCGGTACTAAAGTACACGCAGGCGAAGGCGTTGGTATGGGTAAAGATCACACTTTGTACGCTCTGGTAACAGGCAAAGTACAATTTGCGATCAAAGGCGCGTTGAAGCGTCAAACAGTAATGGTTGTTGCTTAATTTATTAAGTTGACAATTTGCTGAACAAAAAGGCTCTGCCATAGGTAGAGCCTTTTTGGTTTTCAGAGGATTTAGAAGTAAGCATCACAATCAAGTGCTAAAAATTAGTATTAATTAACTGCCTTGTGAAAAACGATGATCGTAGCGATCGTCAAGCTTAATTGCCTTAGCCAATTAGCATATTTTGTCTTAGAACATTGTCTATTGCTGCTGGTGAAATAAAACAGCACAATAGCCCGTTCAGACTCTCAATTCGTAATCACCCAGTGTTCAGTTTTTAAGCGCGTCTAGATCACACCAGATGCCACCAAAAAGAAAGACTGGGAATCAAGGCTGAAAAGCCCTTTCGTTTAGGCGGCAAACATGAAATTTATTGACGAAGCAAGAATCGAAGTCATCGCAGGTGACGGCGGCAACGGTGTCGCATCCTTTTGTCGTGAGAAATTCCGCCCGTTCGGTGGTCCGGATGGTGGTGATGGCGGCAAAGGCGGCAGTATCTACGCTGTCGGCGACCGTAACATCAATACCTTAGTCGATTTCCGCTATTCCAAATTGCACAAAGCCAAAGACGGTGAAAACGGTCGTGGCGCAGATTGCTACGGCAAAGGTGCGGACGACATTCGCTTGCGCATGCCAGTCGGCACTTTAATTATGGACAGAGATACCGATGAAGTTATCGCCGATATCACTGAGCATGGCCAAGAAGTTTTGTTAGCGCGTGGCGGTGAAGGTGGTTGGGGCAATATCCACTTTAAATCTTCAACTAATCGCGCACCACGCCAACGCAGTGATGGTAAAGAAGGTGAACGCCGCGAACTGAAGCTGGAATTAAAAGTTTTGGCAGACGTGGGTCTCTTGGGTTTGCCAAATGCAGGTAAATCGACCTTCATCACGGCTGTTTCCAATGCGCGTCCAAAGATCGCCGATTATCCTTTCACCACTTTGCATCCAAACTTGGGCATGGTACGTGTCAGTCACGAAAAGAGTTTCGTGATCGCCGACATTCCAGGTTTGATCGAAGGCGCAGCTGATGGTATTGGCCTTGGCGTACAATTTCTCAAGCATTTACAACGCACCGGTTTGCTCTTGCACATTGTTGACTTAGCACCGTTTGATGATGATGTTGATCCAGTTAAAGACGCAAAAGCTTTGATTAAAGAATTAGCCAAGTACGACGAATCGCTGGCAGAAAAACCACGCTGGTTAGTCTTGAACAAGCTCGACGTTTTGAATGCAGAAGATCGCAAAAAACGCGTCAAAGATTTCGTTAAACGCTTCGGCTGGAAAGGCCCAGTATTTGAAATCTCGGCCTTGAATCACGAAGGTTGCCAAGCTTTGGTTAACGACATCTATGCGCATTTAGCAGAGAAGCGTCAAGCAGAGCAACGCTCACAAGAGACCCAGATGAAAGAAGAAGCTCAGGGGATTTTGTCGATTGATCCAGATGATCCGCGTTTTAAAGTGATTGATTAATTCGACTATTTCGAATTGATGCAAATGTAAAAAGAGCCGACTTGTTCGGCTCTTTTTACGTTTACTTTCATTTTCCTATAATATTTATTCAGAATAAAATTCTGGAAATTAAAATAAATTCAGAATAATGTATAATATGCGCGATTCAATTCCGAATGAAAACGCGATACAAAACCCCCATGCAATCCCTAATCCAAAACGCCAAACGCCTGATTATCAAAGTCGGTTCTTCTCTCGTCACCAATGAAGGGCGTGGTCTCGACCGAGTTGCTATCGCCAATTGGGCGCAACAAATTGCTGCGCTAAGAGCGATGGGTAAAGAGGTCGTGCTGGTCAGTTCCGGCGCGATTGCCGAAGGGCGACAGCGTTTGGGTTTTGAAACGCGCCCTACCGGCGTGCATGAGTTGCAAGCTTGTGCGGCGGTCGGGCAGATGGGTTTGGCGCAGATTTATGAGACTAGCTTTCGCGCGCATGATTTGGGAACCGCACAGATCTTATTGACGCATGCGGATCTGGCGGATCGTGAACGTTATTTGAATGCACGTTCCACGTTGTTGACCTTGCTTGGTTTCGGCATCGTGCCGGTAATTAATGAGAACGACACGGTGGTGACTGATGAAATTAAATTTGGCGATAACGATACGCTCGGTGCTTTGGTTGCGAATTTGGTTGAAGCCGATGCATTAATCATTTTGACTGATCAAAAAGGTTTGTACACTGCGGATCCGCGCAAAAATCCCGATGCGCAATTTGTACATGAGTCGCGGGCTGGTGATGTGGCGTTGGAGGCGATGGCAGGTGGTGCCGGTTCTAGTCTTGGGAGTGGTGGCATGTTGACCAAGATTCTTGCGGCAAAACGCGCTGCACGTTCTGGTGCGCATACCGTGATTGCTTGGGGGCGTGAAGACAATGTGCTGGTTCGTCTGGCGAACGGCGAGGCGATAGGTACGCAATTGAGTTCGGACATGGCGCCGCTGGCCGCACGTAAGCAATGGATGATGGATCATTTGCAGACTTCGGGGCAAATCGTATTAGATGCAGGTGCTGTGAGTAAACTGCGCGACGAAGGTAAGTCTTTGCTGGCAATCGGCGTGTCTGATGTGCGGGGTGAATTCGGTCGTGGTGCTGTGGTGAGTTGTGTAGACGTTGGTGGTCAAACCATTGCGAAGGGTTTAAGTAACTACAGCAGTGGTGACGCGCGTCGCATCATGCGCAAGGCGTCTTTTGAGATTGAAAGTATTTTAGGGTTTGTGGAAGAGCCGGAGTTAATTCATAGAGATAATCTGGTCTTGGTTTCCTAAGTGCCGATTGGTAGTTATTAACAAAAAAGCCCGCAAAACGGAACATTCTGCGGGCTTTCTTATTTTATGGTGATGATTTATTTATCAGCCATCCGTACCAAAGTGGATTTGCCGAACAAACTTTCAATTAAGTCGACCGCCAAGATCGCCGTTTGATTGCGCAAATCCAATGCAGGATTAAGTTCCACAATATCGAGCGAACCCAGTAAGCCAGTATCCGCAATCATCTCCATACACAATTGCGCCTCACGATAGGTTGGGCCACCAAGTACCGCAGTGCCAACACCTGGTGCGATGTCTGGATCGAGACAATCGAGATCGAAACTAACGTGGATATGGGTATTGTCATCAACACCTTCGAGTGCTTTTAACATCACCGCACGCATGCCATGTTCGTCGATATAGCGCATGTCGAAAACAGGAATGCCCATGTCGTGAATGAACTGACGTTCGCCATCATCGACACTGCGAATACCGATTTGACGGATTTCATTCGGCTGCATGGCAGGAGTGTAACCACCATAGGCGATTAATTGTTCTGGACCGTGGCCCATCAGGCAAGCAACCGGCATGCCGTGAATATTGCCAGTCGGGCTGATGGTAGAGAGATTACTATCGGCATGCGCATCAAACCACAAAACGCGCAATTTTTTGCCAGTGTCTTTGCAATGTTTTGCAACAGCGCTGATTGAGCCTATCGCCAAGCAATGATCGCCACCTAACATCATTGGCATATGGCCAAGCTTCAAGGAGCTGCTAACCTCATCGTAGACCGCTTGATTCCAGTCAATCGCTTCGTTCAGATGGCGCAAGCCATTGATCGGTGCTTGCCATGGATTTGCCGGACCATGCAAATTGCCGTGATCAATCACCGCTAATTCTCTGGCTTCCAGCGCTTGTACCAAACCCGCTACGCGTAGAGCGTCAGGGCCCATGCCCGCACCTTTAACACTAGCGCCAACGTCGGTTGGTGCGCCTATGAGTGAGATCGTTTTCATTCTTGGTTGTCACTTTCAAAAAACTGAAATGTAATTCTTAGTTTGATCATTAGCGCTTTATGTGTGATTGCGCTGACGGGCGTAATAGTACTGGCTTGCTGAACGATTGCGAACATTTTTTGCATAGTTTGGCGGTAAATTATGGCTATTTCACATCGATCAGGTGCACGAATTATAGACGTTCAGATAAAAATATGATTTCGTATTTGTCAGTTATAATCAAGATTATAGAAATTTAAAGTCGAATATTAGTATATTTTAGAAATATAGTGTCTAAATATCGAATTTTGGTAAAATTTGTGGGGGATTTGGGAAATATGGATAATTATGATCTGAGTATTTTGCGGCATTTACAAGTCGATGGCCGTATCAGCAATTTACAACTGGCAGAGAAGATACATTTATCACCACCGCAAACCTTGCGACGGGTGCGCGCCTTAGAAGAGGCTAACGTGATTCGAGCTTATACAGCGCAAGTGTCACCGGAGGCGATTGGTCTAGGTGTGATGGCCTTCGTTAGTCTATCGCTCGACAGAGAGCAATATCGTAATGTTCGCGAGATTGAACGTAACCTGATGGCTTTTCCTGACATTATTGAATGCCATACCATTTCCGGAGACTTTGATTACTTGCTCAAGGTGGTTGCTAGCGATCTGAAAGGCTTGTCGCAGTTTCTGACAGATAAATTGATGCAAGTGCCGGGTGTAGGGAATCTTCGTTCGATGATTTGCATGGAAGAGATCAAGCCGGTTAGTAGTTTGCCGATACGCTAACTCTAACTTTACACAACGAAACGTAAAGTTTTGCTGCGCATTGCGTAAGCATGCAGGTAGAATGCCAAATTAATACGAAATGCAGTGCCAATGGCGCTCGTGTCGTTGGTGATTCTGCCCGTAATTGATGCGTAGCGCATCATGAATCGGGTTTTTAAAACTCATTGAAAGGTGATCCTTCATGTTAAAGAAAAATATTCTGGCTGCGGCCTTGGTTATGGGTAGTGCATTGTTGAGTGCGCATGCCGCAGCGCAGACTAGCTATTTTGGTGGTTCTGTAGGCCGTTCTAAATGGAATTTTGATTGCGCGGGTGCAAACAGTTGCCATACAGCGGCTGGTAGCTGGAAGCTATTTGGCGGCTATGACTTCACACCTAATTTTGGCGTTGAAGGCAGCTATGTTTATTTAAATGAAGTTGGTGCGACTGCATCGTCTTTGAAGGCGACTTTTAATGGCCGTGGTGCCGATGTTGCGGCAGTTGCGAGAACGGCCCCAATGAATAATTTCATCGGCTTTGCCAAACTTGGTGTGGCATTTATGAAAGGTGAAGTCGTTGCTAGTGTGGGAAATCGTGCTGGTTCTGAGACGCATTATTCTGGACAGCCTTTGATCGGTTTGGGAGTTATGTATCAGATCGATAAAAAAGTGGCGATTCGTGCTGAGGTGGATCATCGCAATGTGAAGGTCGCTGGTATTGCTGAGACAACTTCCGGTGTCACGAGTTTTACTATCGGATTGCAATCTGAATTCTGATTGTGCTGATGGCAGTGAAGTTTGTTAGGCTGATCTTGATGGTCAGCCTTTTTTTTTGCTTTATTCATTTTGCTTCGATTTGAAACGGGCGTACAGTCTGTATTTATTTTGATGACGGTCCAGTTTTTTTAGGCCTCACTTCTTGGAGGGCAATATGCCAATTACCCCTGAATTGTTGCAGGACTTAATGCAGGCAATGGAGAGCGAAGGCGCTATTGATTTTGCAGGTTTGCCGTTTAAGCAAGATGAATTGCGTGAAATTGTTGCTAGTCACGTGTGCGAGCTTGCAATGAACATGGACAGCTTTAACGAGAGTGAGCGTTTCCTTATGTTGTTGGCGATCGTCGCCAAATTAAACTTAGAAAATCTGGTTTTGCATATGCAGCTGCAGCATGATCATCATATCCCCAGCAAGATTGCAGTCAATGAGCTAATGTTGAAATTCCGTAAAGCAGATTAGTACCTCAGTGTTCTGACGACTTTCTGCTATCAATCGAGGTGTAGTTGCTGCCCTTTTTATGCCGTATTCAGTACATTTTGGTATGACAGTGATGTAATCTGGATTGACCAAATTTGCTGTTTTGGTGAACCAAATTTATTATGTGGTAAGACCAATTGTTGTTTTTTGGCGTCTACAGGCAAAATATTTTTTCTCCTAAAAAGTGCTAAAGTCGATTTTCATAAGTAATTCTGGAAATGAGTTATTTCCTGTTTTTGTCTATTTTGGCGCGCTTTAGCCATTTTTTAGGCGAAATTTGTTGATTAATTAAAATTTAAGCTACTTTGCAAAAAGCACAATTTCCTGCTTTTCGATTGGGTATTGATAAATTGTCTATGTGAATAGTTCTCGCGTTGATCGCCCAATTACTTCTAGAATCGGTTCAAAGATAGTCGGACTGGAAAACCTTAGCCTTGTTTGTATTGATCGTTTTCAATCACCAGTGCTGTTTCCTGTGCCAACTAACCAAAAATTATCCGAGACAAAAGGAAGACGATCATGCGCAACAAAAATCTGCAAAAAAACATCAGACAGTTAGCATTCACGAGTTCGGTTTTAGCATTGGCGATTAGCAGTGCTTATGCCCAGGACGCAAAGTCAAAAGTTGACGAACTTCCCACCACCGTCACCATCACTGGTTTGCGCGCTTCTTTAGAGAATGCCTTGAATAAAAAACGGGATGATAACGGCATTGTCGATGTCATCAAATCGGAAGATATGGGCAAGTTTCCCGACACGAATCTGGCAGAGTCACTGCAGCGTATTCCGGGTGTGGTGATTGATCGTGATGCTGGCGAAGGTCGAAGCGTCACTGTGCGTGGTTTGGGGCAGGATTTTACTCGTGTTCGTATTAACGGCATTGAAGGTTTGGCGACTACTGGCGGCACCGATAGTTCAGGCGGCGCCAATCGTTCACGGGGTTTCGACTTCAATGTATTTCCCTCGGAATTATTTAATTCTCTGACCGTGCGTAAAAGCGCATCTGCCGATGTGGATGAAGGCTCGCTCGGGGCGACGGTAGATTTACAAACGATGCGCCCGTTTGATCTGCGCGGTTTCAATGCGACCGTAATGGCGAAGGGGCGGTACAACGATCTGTCACAAAAGACGGATCCACGGATTGGTTTCTTAATTTCGAATACGACGGCTGATAATTCTTTCGGCGTTCTTTTGTCTGGGGCATTTTCTAAGCGTCGTGTGTATGAAGAGGGTTTCAGTACTGTGCGTTGGGACAATGGACCCTCCTCTGGTGGTTGGTGCGCACCGATAGGTGTTACACCTGCCAATCCGACAACGTCGACCGCGACTACCTGCGGGCCGGCGGCGCAAGGCGTGTCGCGTTTGCCAAATACGCCCGAGAATATTGCGGCCTACAATCTCGCCAGTTCTGCGAATAATTTTGTCCCCCGCCTGCCACGTTATGGCCGCTTAACGCATGATCAAGATCGCCTCGGTTTAACAGCATCGCTGCAATATAAGCCGCAACGTGGCACGGTTTTTTCTTTAGATTTGCTGTACTCAAAATTGGATGCAACACGCCAAGAAGACTTTCTGGAAGCGATCTCGTTTAGCCGCAGCGCTAGCCAAGGTGGCAAGCCGCAAACGAGTGTGGTGAAAACAGAATATGCCTCGAATGGTGCCTTATTGTATGGCTTGTATAACGGTGTTGATGTCCGTGCTGAATCGCGTTTTGATGAGTTATCGACCACCTTCACGCAACCGACCTTAAGTCTTGATCATCAATTTAGTCAAACTCTGCGTATGAGTGCCAAGCTAGGTCGCGCTACCTCCAAGTTTGCCAATCCGGTGCAGACGACGACGACCTTGGATGCGATCAATGTCAATGGCTATGCCTTGGATTTTCGTAATAATGATCGCCTGCCCGTGATTACTTATCCGTTTGACCCTGCGTCTAGCACTGGCCCCATGACCTTGGCTTCGGTGCCGCAGGTAACCAGCGGAACACAGGCCGCAACCGTCGCTAATACAACGACCAGCGAAATTCGTATCCGACCACAAGGTGCGAACAATCGCAACGATGTGGCGCACGTCGATTTCGCCTGGGATGCGATCGAAGATAAGTTGACTTTGCGTGCTGGTGTTGATGTGAAGAAGTATGCTTTCGATTCGTATGAGTCTCGTCGCGTCAATCAAAATGACACCATTTTTGCACCTGCGGCTGGAACGACGATTGCCAGTTTAACGACACAACTCACCGGCTTTGGACGCGGGCAAAATTTGCCAGCCGGCACACCCACATCTTGGCTGATCCCTGATTTAAACGCCATCGCCAAAGCTTACGATATTTACTGTAATTGTTTAAAGAGCGGACCTGCTGGCGGTCCTGGTGATTTCACCTTGTCCTCCATTACCAATGGCAATGCACGTGGTAATAATCGTGCTGTCACTGAGAACGATAAGAGCGCATTTGTGATGGGTGACTTCACGAATAATATTGCAGGTTTCCCAGTGCGCGGCAATGCCGGTGTGCGCTATGTACAGACCGAGCAAATTGCAACTGGCTATCAAGCAAATGGTGGCGGTACCCAAGTCACGGTTCGTAATTCTTATATCGATGTTTTGCCATCCGTGAACATCGCTGTCAATTTATCAAAAGATGTCATTGCTCGCTTCGCTGCCGCAAAGGTGATGGCGCGTCCGCAACTAGGTAACCTCAATCCCGGCGGAACTATTTCCACCACCGGAACCTTGTCTGTGACCAGCGGCAATCCCTTGTTGGAGCCTTTCCGCGCGAATACGTTTGATTCAAACTTCGAGTGGTACTTTGGCAAAAATGCCTTTCTCGGTTTAGGACTATTCCAGAAGAATATCAACACCTACATCCAAAGCATACGCACCAACGTCGCATTTAAAGACACGGGTTTGCCTATGTCGTTATTGCCAGCCAATTTCACTGGGGAAGAAGTATTTCAGGTCACTGCGCCGATTAATACCAAGGGCGGTAAATTGAGTGGATTTGAATTGAATTACCAACAACCCTTCACTTTCTTACCAAGCTGGGGTAAGAATTTCGGTACGCTGCTTAACTACACTTATGTGAAATCTAAGATTGAATACGTGGTGTCACCAACGAGCGCAATAACGATCACCGATGACTTGTTAAATCTGTCGCCGAAATCTTGGAACGCAACGCTCTATTATGATGATGGTGCTTTCAGTGCGCGTGTGTCAGCATCCAAGCGGTCGTCTTTCTTGACTCGTGTTCCCGGGCAGAATAATAACGACGTCGAAGGCAAAAATAGTACGCTCAATGTCGACATGTCGGTCACTTATAAAATCAATGATAAGTGGGAAATCAGCTTCGAAGGTTCGAATTTGACCAATCAAACCAATGACCAATTCATCAGCCGTGCCCGCGATAGTGTGGTGGTGAATAACGTGACAGGACGTGAATTTTTAGTCGGAGCACGTTACAAATTTTGATATCGGCTTGGCGATCTAATTTGACTAGTCTGACGTAAAAATTACGCGGCTTAACGATACCTTGTTATGCCGCGTAATTTTTTTATGGGATTAATGTGCACGAAGGAATGACGATGTTTCACTTGTATTCAGCGAATAGAATTCATTGGCAGCGATGGCGCCTATTATTTTTTTGTTTCGCTCTCTTGATATCAGCCCACGTCAGTGCCGCCGATTTTTTATCGCAACAAAAGCAATATGCGTACTCCGCCGATATGCCGTGGCTAGCGTCTATACAAGGCGGGCGCGGTGGACAAGTATTACGTGTCACGAACTTGTACAAAGAGGGGCCAGGTTCTTTGCGTGCCGCGCTCGAGACGAAAGGGCCACGGATTGTCGTCTTTGAAGTTGGCGGAGTGATTGATCTTGAACGCAGTGTTTTGCAAGTGACTGAGCCTTACTTGACGATACTTGGGCAAACAGCACCAGCCCCTGGTGTGACTTTGATTCGTGGTGGTATCAATATACGTGCATCACAGACCATCATTCAACATTTGCGCGTGCGTACTGGCGCAGACGGCCAATCCAAAGCGAGCGGCTGGGAAGTGGACGGCATCAATATTTCGGCCGCGCATCATGTGTTGATTGATCATTGCAGCATCAGCTGGGCGATTGATGAAAACATGTCGGCATCGGGCCCGCGTTTTAAAGGCGAGACACCGAATGATTGGCGTAGCGGCACCAGCCACCACATCATGTTTTCGAACAATATCGCGGCAGAAGGACTAGCTGAGTCCAGTCATAGCAAGGGTGAGCATTCCAAAGGCAGCCTAGTGCATGACAATGTCACGCAGATCGTTTTTTACCGCAATATTTGGGCACACAATGTAGAACGCAATCCTCTACTCAAAGGCGGTGTACAAGCGAGTGTGGTGAATAATCTCATCTACAATCCGCGCGCAAAAGCGATTCATTACAATCTAATGGCATTGGAGTGGGGCGAGCATGCGTATCAGTTGGGTAAATTGAATGTGGTCGGCAATGTGATGCGCGGCGGCCTTTCCACAAAAAAAGGACTGCCTTTGGTCAGCCTCGGTGGTGACGGCGATTTAGCGTACTTTGAGAAAGACAATATCGCGGTCGATCAATTCGGTGTGCCTTTACCGATGTTGGGGCGCTATGGCCAGACGCGTGCACAATTATTGGTGAAAGAAGCGCCTATCGAGTGGCCAGAAGGTTTGCTAACAATGCCAACCAAAGATGTCGAAACAGAATTGCTACGTTATGCTGGCGCTCGTCCTTGGGATAGAGATGCTGATGATGTCCGCATACTTTTTTATATCGCCGAAGGTCGTGGAACGATTATCAATGACGAACGCGAGGTCAGTAGCTATCCGAAAGTCAAGATGACGCAGGCGGCGTTCAATGAACAAGATTGGGATATGGTTAATGGAATACCGAAAGCAGCATCGCGATGAATGAGCGCAAGTATCAACTCGCTCGTGGATGCCTGTTATGCATGAAATGAGTTTGCTAGCTTGGATAATTTGTGCCGCCGCTATTTTGATCACGGGTATTTCGAAATCTGCATTTGGTGGCGCATTGGGAGGAGTGGGCGTACCTTTGATGGCGATTTTTGCCACCGCGATTGGTTGTCGCAGTTTTATTGCCAATCCTGTGTGTGATGGACGTGTTCGGCGTGAAAGCGTATTGGAAAAAGTGGTCACTCGCGGAGTTAAAAGTTATCTTACCTGGTGGAATACTCGGTATCGTTCTGGGCTCGTTCGCGATGGGCGTGTTTTCTGACAAACTTATCAAAGGCATGATAGGCGTGATCGCTGTGGCGTTTATGTTGGACAGGATGTTTCAACTGCGCCAACGTCTGCGGTGGCAACAACAACCCGGTAAATTTTTTGCACGCGTCTGTGCCACGGTTTCGGGTGTGACCAGCACGGTGGCGCACGCCGGTGGGCCGCCCATTTTGGTTTATTTGATGGCGAAAAATTTGGCGAAGGAGCAATTCGTCGCGACCACAGCAGTGTTTTTTACCGTGGTGAATGCAGGTAAATTACTACCTTACTTCGCACTCGGTTTTTTCACTTTGGATAGTTTGCAAATCGCCGCTTGCCTGGCGATTTTTGCACCGCTCGGTGTATGGATGGGTTTGCATGTGCTGCGAGTGATTCCTGAGCGCTATTTCTATTCCTTGGCAACAGGTTTGCTAGGAATTTCGGGCATCAAACTGATTCACGATGCGCTGTGATTTGTTGAAGATTAGACTTTAGCCACTTTTATATCTTCATCATCGGACCGTGCGAGGTGCACGATCCGATGATATCGAGAGAAACTAAGTCGATAAAGTCTCGGTGTAAGTTTTACCGTTAATCTTGATGTTTTCCAACTGTAGATTCTGCACATGATGCAAGAACCAAGGTGCATTTTGATTACGCACGGTACCGAAATCACAGTTGCGTATACTGACATTCTGTATCGGTAAAATTGCTTGTTTCGTCTTGCCGTTATAACTCGATGCGACAGGGCCTAATAAGACGAACGCTTGGTAAGCAGAGTAATTACCACCATTGATATTCACCGTGCCGACTTTGACGTTGGAAATGTGAATATCGGAAATCACAGGAGGACGTATGCGTACGCTATCGTCAGCGGGTGCGTAATCGCAATCGATAGTGATGACTGCACCTGCACTAGAGGAAACCGTCTGCGCTGGAATTTGCGAATCGGGCAAAGGCTTATAGAATCCTGCAGTCGTTTTTACGCCATTCGGTATCGTGATATTGCGTACATAAAAATGTCGCAAAAAGCCACCGCGATTCATATTCGTTTTCATGCGGATCGCTGTATTTAAAGCATCCTTATCCCAATGCATATTGCGGAAGTCTAAATCTTGCGCGTAGATATGTTCGATGCCAGCCGCCATTTCACTGCCCAAGGTGACGGCGCCATGCCCGCTATTCATAACGCAATGTTGAATGACGATATTGCGCGTCGGGCCAAACTGGGTGTCGCGGTTTTTACCAGATTTGATCGCGATGCAATCGTCGCCCGTATTGAAGGTGCAATGATCGACAAGTACTGTGTCGCAAGCTTCAGGATCGAAGCCATCACTATTTGGACCCATGCTGTCCATGTTCACTTTACTGATGTGCACATTGCGGCATTTGACTGGGTGATGCAACCAGAATGGTGCTGCTTGGATCTTGTAGCCTTTCAATTCGACATTGGTACAAGATATCAGTTCTATCATGCAGGGGCGCAGGTAATGCCCGATGCCGAGAATACGCGCAGAAGTCGGGATGCCAAGTTCAGACAATGCCGGTAAAAAGCGCGAATCTGTGCGCCATTTATCACCGACGCCTTGTACTAGTTTTTTTGCTTCTTCGGTCAGCGATGGTGCCAATAGATCGAGATTTTCTGGATTGTTCGGGTTCACATTCACTTCAGAATTGAGGATAGGCTTCTTAGGATTTTTTCTCCCTTTCCAATCCCACCAATTGCCAGAACCATCTTCAAACAAAGTGCCACCTTGACCATCTAAAATACTGCTCCAATCTTCGCCCGTAATCGCAATATTGTTTTCACCGTAGGCATACACCATAGGTGAATAATTTAAACAGTCATTGCCTTGCCAACGCGAGATGACCAGCTTGCCATTTTTACCGCAATCGATATCGCCATATTTTGCATAGTCGGCTGGGTTGGCGCTGAAGAACACATGAGCATTCGCCGCCAGATGCAAGTGCACGTTGGAGCGCAAACGGATGGGACCTGCGCAATACCAATTCCCTGCTGGGATCAGAACGCGACCACCGCCCGCTTTATTGCATGCCTGTATCGCATGTTTAATCGCTTCGTAACAATCGTGGGAGTTAGGTTTTGGTGTCAACACTTCGCCATCAATAGCGCCTTCGGTATCGGATGCGATTTGCGCATTGACAGTGATGACGTCACAAGTCTTTGCGCCAAATTTCGTAATCGGAAAATCACGTTTGGCGAATTTGATTGGTTTAGAAAACTGTTTAACGATGCTCGCAGCACGCTGCCATGGATCGCTTTCTGTTGCTGTTGTCAGTTGCGACAAGCTGAGTGCTGGGATGCCAAACAGGCTGGCGGCGCTGGAGAAGCGCAGTATGCTGCGGCGTTTTATATTGATAGAGGTAGTCATGTTTTTTGAGTATTTATCTTGTTAAGTATTCTGTGGTGTTCAAAACTCCCTTCTCCCGCAAGCGGGAGAAGGGAAGGGGATGAGGGGTGTTCAGCATAGCTTTGAAAGAATTCCCAGCGTTAGAATGCTGAAGTTTTTGGTCTATGGTTAATTCGAGATTTTGCATCACTGAGCCACCCTCACCCTAACCCTCTCCCGCTTGCGGGAGAGGGAACAGTTCAGCGTTAATTTTATGAGTCGCGTATCGAGAAGTTTCAATTTCTGTCACGATGAAAATTGCTCATTTCTTACCACCACGCAAACTGACCTTAATCGGATCTTGATAACGCGCAGCCATCTTACTCAGATACGCATCCCACGCTTCTTTAGTTTTAATATCACCCCAACGCTCCCAAATCGCACCTGCGTAATAGGTCATGGTTTTGCCGCTGTGCACAGGAGCCAAAATTAAATGATTCAAATTGTCTTCGGCATATTCATTGGCAGCCGGCAAAATAATCGCTGTGCCGAATGCACCTTTAGTTGACTGTTGTATCCATTGTGAGAGTGAGGTTGATTTTAGATTTTTCTCTACGCTGATTGTTGGTTCTTGACCTTTGTCCGATGGGGTCTTATTTAATCCCACAGCCGCGGTCAATGCGGCACCACCTGTGTACTGAAAAGTGCTTTCTATTTTGTCGAGATAATGACCAGCATCTACTGTAAATCGTTTGGTTTCTGTGATCGCTACGCCCGCTGCATCCCAGCTTTGATAGCTGAGTTCGAACACGGTGCGTACCGGACCATTGGCCAGAATTTTCCATTTTTCATAATTGATGCTGGTATGGAGCTGCTTGCCATCCCAAATGCCAGTGCCGCCGCAACCGCGTGACTTACCGACGTTGTACATGTCTAAGCCTTCGCCTTCATCTTTATGATAATGGTCATGCCCTTTGTTGTACCAACGATCCACGATAGGGTAGGGCACGCGCTTAAACCAAATGTCGATGCCGCTAGTGATTAAGACTTCTTTGGTCACGCCCACTGGCGCTGGTGCGGCTAAGGCCAGACCATAGGTGCGATGGCCGATTTTGTCGTTTTCCCAGGCAAAATCATCGAGTCGTTCAGGTATATGGCGACCAAAAGCCTTGGTTTCAAACACCGGCGCTACCGTATCAATTTTCTCTATCGTGAAAACCGTTGTTTTTTCACCGGCGGCGAAGTTGTGTTGAAAGATCAATTCACCATAAGCGATACCCACGCCTTGCGGGTCTTTCGCTTGAGGCGCGACATTGGTAACTTGATAGGGCAATACTTTGCCGTTTTTATCCTTGACGGCGATTCTTTGAATTAAAGCATGAGGCAAATATTGATTCACCTGCGACCATGGAATCGTGATGGTTTCGGATGGGCGCGCATCGTTTAATTGATGCGTGACTGTGACCGTCAATTGTTCTTGTGCTTGGCTGTGCAGGGCAAATAAGCTAAGAGGAAGTAGACCTAAGCTGAGTACAATGGCTTTACATTGAAGACGCATAATGATTATCCTAAAGTGTGATTTAGTGATGTTCGCGATAGTCTGTCTTATCCGCACCAGTCGGTACGTAGTGATACGTTCTGACTTTATGCTCGACATTGAAAGCCGGATTTTTCAGCATCTGCAAAATCTCCGCGCCCGCCATCAGCATAGGTCCATAGCCGTGTAATGCTTCGACACTAGTCGGACGGTGATAGTAGTAAGTCTGATCGCTGGCAAAGGTCGTGCCGACGCAGATTCCTTCGATCTCACCTTTCTCGGTAATGCGAGTAGATAAACCTGTCCAACCCGCTTGGGCAATAGAACCCCAGGTACTAGGACTGATCCAGCCCTGATTCACTGCATGCGCAATCGCGTACACAAACATGGCACTAGCGGAAGTTTCCAAATAGGAGTCATGCCGGTCTAACATCTGATGCCACAAGCCTTGTCCTGATTGCTGTTCGGCGATGCCTTTCAAACTCAAACGCAATTGGTTTAATACTTTCGCGTAACCAGGATGATCTTTCGGTAAAACATCGAGTAAATCTGACATTGCTAACACCGCCCAACCGTTAGCACGTGCCCAATAGAAACGTGGTGCGTCGGGATTGTTTGCATTCCAGCCGTGCGTGTATAAGTTGTTTTGTTGGTTGAACATGTAAGTGGACATTTGCAATACATTACGCACTGCATCGTCAAAGTAGGATTTGTCGCCGATTAAACGACCGATTTCTGCCAATGCGGGAATCCCCATATACATATCATCCGCCCATAGAGAAACCGCTTGCGGACGTTTGCGCGCTAGCGTGCCATCACTTAAACGGAATTGCTGTTTGCTGACCCAATTGCTGCAAGTTTGTATCATGTCATTCAAATCTGGGCCAATTTTTGCAAGTCGAACGCGTATCAACGCGGCACACATGGAGCCGGCATCATCTAATGAGCGTGGATCTAAAAAACGCGAAAAGCTATTGCCACGTTCTAGGTGAAATTGATCTTCTTGGGCTTTGAAATAAGGCTTAGTTTGCGCAAAGAAGCTAAGATGACGCTCAGTCATATCTGTAAAGCGTTTGTCATTAGTCGCAGCACGCACCTTCAAGAGTCCCGAATGAACTACGCCCATCTCATAGACCATGATGCCGTAGTCACCTTTGCTCGGTTCGAAGATTGCTTCCTTAATTGGTTTTTTAAAATCAGTGATCGCTGCACCAGTGGATTTATTGATTACGCGGGTCGGTGTAGTCGACTCCAGATAAGTGCGAATTCTATGCAGAGCATCCGTAACTTCCTTCGCGACAGGTTTCTTGTATGGCACTGGGTAAGTGCCTTCGCCAGAGTCGGCCAAGTTGGGATTGTCGGGGTTGCGGAACTTGCGTTCCTTCTCATCTGCCAGCGCTGCATTCTGGATAAACAGAGTGCAAAGCACGGCGCACAACAATTTTGCTTGAAGTTTCATAGTCGTCTCGAGTTTAGTTTTTGAAATCGGTGAGATATAAATATTTGGTCAGGCCATTTTAATGTGGTAAGACCAAATATGCAATGTGGACTAGCCGAATGTGGTCTTTTTGAGGAAGAATATTTTCAAATAAGTATCTGATTTCTAAGCATAAGAGGCTTAGTTGTCATGATAGTCAATTTGCTGTCGGTGTGAGAGTCGGACTGTGCGAACGCTGCACAAATGGTGTCCCGAGATGAACGTTATCTGAGATTGATTGAACGGCTGTGATGAATGTTGACTACGAAGAAGCACAGGATGGTCGGGAAAATTGTAGGGCGGGTACAACCCGCGCCGCCAGCCCATCGAGCACCCCAGCAGCGCGGGTTGTACCCGCCCTACGAGATAATGTCTGTGAACTAAATTTAACCGCGTGAGAAAGTCCGGCTAACACGATCCAAATGGGCACGCATGGCTTGTTTCGCGCCGTTCGCATCATGCGCGGCAATTGCTTCTAGAATAGCTCGATGATCGAGCAGGGTTTGCTTGCGTAATTCTTCCGTCTGAAAATGCTCTTTCAACTTGTGCCACAAGCTGCCGCGTTGATTCCAAAGGTATTCAATCACACCCACCAGTGCACTATTACCCGTGGCACGCGCAATCGCGAGATGAAAATTTCTATCTGCCATTTCGTTCTCATTGCGATTATCGTGATGGCGTTCCATTTCAAGAACGGCTTTCAGGATGGCATCTATCGCCGAGTCAGTCGCATTTTTGGCAGCAATCGCCGCAATCTCGGATTCAATCAGACGGCGGGCAGACAGTACTTCAAAAGGACCGGGGCCGACTTCCAAAACATCTGCATCAGCCTTCACCTGCTCACTCACATACACACCAGAACCGCCACGCACTTCGACGATGCCACCCAGCTCTAAAGCGATCAAGGCTTCACGTAAAGAGGCGCGGCTGACATTGAGTTTGCTGGCTAAATCACGTTCAGACGGCAAGCGTTCACCGGCGGCGATGTTTTCCTCTTTGATCAGTTGTTGAATGCGGGCGGAGACAACGCGATACAAGCGTGGTTCAGGGGCAAGTGTTTCGACTGCTGCAGCAACTTTTTTCATTGAATCTAAGAAGGTAAGTGAGGTAGATGGGGATAAAAATGACAAGGTTTATTCTAAATTGGTCTGTCCAATGTCGCAAGCAATGTCGTCGTCTTGGGACGTCAATTCGCTATTAAATCAGTGTTTTATCCCTGTTATGCCGCTCCCGCTCCGATTCATGCAGATTGGCGACCCAGTTCTTGACGTCGTATAGCATTTTTTAAAAACGTACGTGCTGGTAGGATTTACCCGTATTTACTCCAAACAAATAAACGCGTGGCTTGGCTATTTTTTAAAGGCTGAGTATTTAAGACTAATAAATGAACTAACCCTTTTCATGCTCACATTTCCGCTTTACCGTTCACATGGGAAGTGGGGTGTCGGATGATAAATATGCGGCCGTTTGGAGCGTTGCACATTCAACAGTTTAGGACGCAATGGATTTGGCGTTGTGTACAGGCCAGCGCGCTGCTGACGTGCTTAAGATCGTTGTTTCAGATATAGCGGATGGGAATTTATCGATTTCACGAAACAAGACCGGGAAAAAAGCTGAGAATTATGATAGAGGGCGAGCTTAACGCTATGATCGACCGGATTCTGGCGAAACCTAGAGGCAAGATAAATCAAGCACTCTTGCAAGATCATTGTGGTCAAACTTTGACATATTTTGCCCGACGATCAAGATTTGACAAAGCGCGAGAAAAAGCCGGAGTGAGTTTTTAGATTCGTGATTTGCGCGCCAAGACCGCGACGGATACTAATGACTTGACACATGCTCAACGGTTGCTCGGGCATAAAAATCGAACGACCACCGAAATCTATACGAGAGATAGAAAAGTTGACTTAGTACAACCGTTGAAACGAAGTCAAAAAAAGGCGACTGTTTAAAGTAACTACGTGAGTTTTTGTGCAGTTTTTGTCGGCATATTTTCAGGGAAGCCACATACACAATTCAATCTAGGATGGATGTATTTTTTTGTCAATATTCGCAATTATACCGACCTTGCTGGGGCGCATCGCTTTACTAGCTATTAAAATGTGTTTGTATATACTTGTTTGGCGAAATTAAAATCATAACCCTGCTTGTTCAGAATACTTAGCGAGAACAGCATTTTGAAGATTTAACGCAGCAGTTCGAAACACAAGCAGCTCTTCTTTTTCGAATTTTTGAATGTCAATCTTATCTAAGTCGATAGTCGGATCCGTTTTAGATCGCCTCAATAAATATAATACATTGGAATTCCATTTCCATACTGCGTTTGCAGAATCGTTAAACTGATTCAGTTCATGCTCAATTTCAGGAAAGTAGGTCATTTTATAGACCAAAAGGCGGGACATTTGCGAGTTACTGAATTCAAGAATTTTTTCTTCGTTTTTCAATTGTTCATTGCGAGATTTTTCGAGCCAATGTTCAACGAAGAATGTTGTTTCAATAAAATTTTCCAGTTTCTCTCTGATGAGTGCTTTTCGTGCTGATGCTTCTGCAAAGTCGGAAGAGATTTTAACTTTTATGCTCTCAGTTGCTGTGGTGTTTATTTTTAGCTGTTGCAGTAAGTTATCGAAGTCTTCTTTGGTGGCTAAATTTTCACCACGTTTTTTTAAATAAGCAACACAAAATGCACTAATTGCGCCACTCACGATAGACACCGCAATAAGGGCTAAATAAAAAAAGGAATTCTTAAATAATGCATTTGTTATAATCTCTTCCGCAATTTTTTTTATTAATTCTTCAGGCATAGGTCTAGATCCAAGGAAAATTGTAGAGCAAGGCCGGTAATTGTAGAACAAATAATCAAAAAATAAGGCTTAGGCTTACATCACTGTAAGCCCTGGAATTTTTACGTGTGAGTCACATACGGTAAGATCAAGCTTTTCTAGACGTCAGCACAGAAGTAGTTTTCTTTGCTGCTGATTTGCCAACGGCTTTCGTTGCAATTGGCTTGGTAGTCGCTGTCTTCGCAATTGGCTTGGTAGTCGCTGTCTTCGCACTTGGCTTGGGAGTCGCCTTCTTCGCAATTGGTTTGGCAGCGGCTTTCTTCGAAAATATTTTAGCGGTAGCTCTCTTGTCGCCTTCGAACCTAAATGCATCCCCCCGTGGTGACGAATTTAACCCTTTTCGAATATCAGTCGAAGTGCTGACACTGATAGATCTTCTATTTTCTGCCTTTCGTAAATCCATTTTGATTTCTTTTGGGATGTTTAGTTCCGAAATGTCAATACCCCAATTTTTCAGATACGATAAAATCGTTTGTATTACAAGTGACTGAGCATCATTTCCTTGTAAGTATTCCGCTTGAATTTGTACGGAAAATTTCTTAGCCTGTTTTTCTTTTTCTTCTGATGTAATGTTTGCTTCTAGTTTTTCTAGTAGGCGATAAGAAGTTTTTAGGAGATTCCAAGTTGCGCTTAAAGGAAACATGATTGCACCACCCAGCTAAGAATTGTAGAAAAACGGTGAGAATTGTAGAAAAGCCGCTTAACAAATTTCTTCGTTAAGCGGCTTCTATATTGGTGGCCCGGGGCGGAATCGAACCACCGACACAAGGATTTTCAATCCTCGATTAAATCATTTAAAAACAACGGGTTAGATCTATTTTTGCTCCGCAATTCGCTATTTTTGATAAAAATTTTTACCCAGAGAAATTAGAGTTTTCCAAGAATTGCGGAGCAAGAAAAATATACTTTTGTATCGGGAAAAAAAAGCCCTGATTTTGAAGGGGGAAATCTACGTAACGATAAGGACTCTTATCAAATTTAAGAGAATGATGCTACAAATTTAATTATTCATGTTTTTACCCCATAAAAGTAGGGTTTATCATCACTTAATTGACATTTTTTGAATCTGACATATAATAAGTTTCATGTAACCCTATAAATAAGTAGGGAATATTGAGATTTCCATTATGAAATTACCTGAAGCCATTCGAAAATTTCAAGAGCTCGATCAAGCTGGTGTTTATGTCTTTTCCCGCGATGACATTCAAAAAATGTTCCCCGATGAAAAAGAGAAAGCATTAGAGAAGTCATTAGAGCGTCTGCGCGGTGCCGGCATTCTTGAATATCCGTGCAAGGGTGTGTATATCAATGCGCTGGCCAAGTCGAAGAAAGCGCGTGTCATTGAAGATATTGCCGCGGTATTGCGGCGAGGATCCTACTCGTATGTAAGCCTAGAATCGATTCTTTCGGAGTATGGAGATATTTCACAGATTCCAGTCAGCATGCTTACCCTGATGACGACTGGCCCGCGCGGTGTCTATAAAACAAATTATGGGACGGTGGAATTTACTCACACGAAGCGATCGCTTTCTGAGATCGCGCAGCGCACTGTTTTTGATAAAGAACGGCGGCTGCGTATTGCTACTCGTGAAGCTGCGCGCCAGGATCTACGGCGCGTAGGGCGTAACCTCTCGCTATTGGCACAACCTGAATATGAAAGATCATGATGAAAAGGGAAGACTTTAAGGCGCTGGTTGATCTCGCTATGACGCAACCAGGTCGACAAGCCATGCGACCAGTTGTAGAAAAAGAGATCCTTCATTACGATATTTTTGCCGCACTGGAAAAAGAAAATCTCTTATCCAGATTGGTATTTCAGGGAGGGACTTCTCTACGCTTGTGCTGGAACTCAAATCGTTTTAGTGAGGATCTAGATTTCGCTGGCGGTCGTGACTTTGATGCTGCCAAACTTAGCGCAATTAAGTCGGCAATCGAATCTCATATTGGCGAAAGGTATGGATTGTTAGTCGAAGTAAAGGAGCCAAAAGAGTCTTCTTTTGTCAGCAAATGGCAAGTGACCGTTGAAACCTCGCCTGGTGAGCGAAATTTACCTCGGCAGCGGATCAAGATCGAGATCGCAAATATCCCGGCCTACACCGAAGAGCTGCGGCCGGTCCTGCAAAATTATGATTTTCTGATGGGTTATGGCGCCAACATTTTAGTCCGTGTTGAGACGCTCGATGAAATTTTGGCAGATAAGGTTTTGGCCTTCCCTGCCAGCACAAAACATATCCGGTACCGCGATATTTGGGACATTGCATTTTTAACGCAGCGTGGTGCGCGCCTAAACTCAGATCTTGTCGTGAAGAAGATGGGGGACTACAGAACAGAAAATTACGAGGAATTACTCCAAAACGCGATCGTAGCACTTCCAGAGATCATTCAATCTAAGCGCTTCTTAGATGAAATGCGCCGCTTTATCGACGGACAGACGCTCGAAGGAACATTAGAGAAGCCAGGGTTCTTGACTTACCTTGAAACGACCGTTGGGGGCGTATTTAAAGGTATGCAACAGGCTTTAAAACTTGATCCCAATGTGGAAAACGAACGACAGACATTTCGAATGTAGTCTCTGTTTCAGAGTTAAGCTAAATAATCAGGGTTAAAGAATTTTTTAATATCCGCTGGAGGCATGTCCCCCTCTGGAAGCTTTGTAAGAAGGAAAGAGATCGGGGTCGACAAAGATAAGAATTTGAATAAGTACGTGATTAACGAAATCATATGTCGAAATTCTTTTGTCTCGTATTTTTTTCGGGGTGTCCATTTATGTGGAAACCCGGCACGCTATGGGACGATATTCGTAGACAGAATACGAATTGGTTATCAGATCGAAAAATACACACGTTACACCTTTAAAGTCTTCAGTCTTGCTGAAATCTGGCGCATCCATTTTTCGGCCGGTTACATGTGACAAAACTATTGCACAATTTCCTCGATTTGAATCGAGAATTGCTTGCAACAGCATAACCCAAGTGGCGAATTGTCGCTTTACAGCTGCTAGCAAGATTCAAATGAGTAAATGGACTCTCCTAAAATTAATCGACGATTTTATCCAGCCCCCTGATATTCAATTTTGAGTGCGCGCCAGCATTAAATAGACCATTTTTCGCAGTTTATACGATAGTGGCTTTTGAAAAAATTGAGATAGACTGGATTTGCTCTCTAAACAAACCGCAGGTTGTCGCTTGGTTTTGAGACAAACTTGAAATTTTCAATAATATTTTTAGGACAAATGAAAATGATAAATCGCACTGTAGTTAACCCTAGCATCATTAAACGTGAGTTGAAAAAATTTGTCACATCGTTGCGAGACGCTGAAGTACTTAGACTTTGCAGAAATGGCTCAATTTGGTTAAAGGTCGAATCTGTTTCGAGAGATAAGGTCACGCAAGATGACTTTTGTGCCTTGGGCTTAGCGCAGGACCAAAATACTATCCAACTTGGTGCCAGAAATAATTTGGTGTTGATGTCTAATTTTGATGGTTTGGCTGATGCTTTTTGTGAAGACCATTTTGGTAACGAAAATGACGCATTTTATGAGTCGCCTTCGCTACCAAAATACAATCCTGAATTTGGGAAGATACTTTTAGCTAATTGTATTGAATCGAGTTTTGATTCTGATTTTGACTCTCTTCTAGATAGGTTACTGTAAAAAGTTGCTCATTGAAGGCCTAAGGGCGCTAAATTTCTTGGCGCGCACTCAAATTCGACCTAGTCAATTTTGAATGCGCGTCAAGGGGGGGCGAATAAAATTTTTTCCTCGAGAATCTCGTTTGTTTGGGGAATTACAGAGCAGAAAAATGCCGATTTTTGGGTGCAAAGGTTCACTTTTTCGCTGCCCCTTCGCGTTAAAAATACCATTTAAACAAATAATTTGTATTTACCACTTATGGGAGTAAAATAAATTTATTCGTTAAACAGCTAAAGAGGGCTGGTTTTCCATGAGGGCGGTCCTTTGTATTGATCGCAATAACCAACAAGAGGTCGCAATGAAACAAGTGATAAGTGTACCCGATCAGCTCGGCCACATCCTGCAATCAAGCCGAAAATCAGCCCGAATTTCGCAAGCGCTCATGGCGGACAAATTGGGGATTAGCCAAAGCCGTATTTCGGCGATGGAGCTTGATCCAGCCTCAATCAGCCTCGGACAGTTACTCACAATGATGGCAGCACTCGACCTCGAATTGATCGTGCAATCAAAACCTTCTGTGACTCAAATCAGTGATCAAACAGCGGAGTGGTGAAATATGGGACGCAAATCGCATTCGAAGGGACTTTCAGCTTGGATTAACGGTGAACGTGTTGGTGTCTGGCTTATTCCAACACGAGGTCCGTCACAGTTCATCTATGAACAGTCGTGGATTGATTCGCCGAGCGGTCGACCCTTATCGCTATCCCTCCCATACACTAGCGGCGGTCAAGCTCTGAAGGGAGAGCGAGTCGATCATTACTTCGATAATTTATTACCCGATAGCGAAACGATCCGGCGGCGGATCGCGACGCGCATGAAAACCGCATCCACCGCTACCTTCGATTTGCTCCAAGCGATAGGGCGTGATTGTGTCGGCGCGGTTCAACTTTTGCACGAAGACGAAGTACCTTCAAATGTGAAAACAATCAGCGGAACTCCACTCACAGAAGATGAAATTGAGAGATTGATTAACTATACGGTTAGCGATAATCCTGGTTGGCGCGATGATGAAGATGAATTGCGGGTTTCGCTTGCCGGAGCGCAGGAGAAAACCGCATTGCTGTTTCACGATGGTCGATGGATGCGACCTCATGGGGCGACGCCGACCACACATATCTTGAAATTGCCATTGGGATTGGTCGGGCAAAGACGGGCGGATTTTAGTTCTTCAGTAGAAAATGAGTGGCTGTGCATGCATTTACTAGCTGCATTTGGTTTGCCCGTAGCTGCTACCAATCTACTTCAGTTTGGTGAACAGAAAGTGTTGAGCGTCGAACGTTTTGATCGTCGTCTGCATTCATCCGGGCAGTGGATCATGCGATTGCCTCAAGAAGATTTTTGTCAGGTCAAAGGACTACCTTCTTTCCTTAAATACGAAAGCGATGGTGGGCCTAGCCTCGCTGATTTGGCTACAATTCTTGGAGGATCAGTGCGCGCAAGAGAGGATCTCGATACGCTCTTAAAAACACAGATTTTATTTTGGATGTTTGCTGCTCCGGACGGGCATGCGAAGAACTTCAGTATCCGTTTGTTGCCAGAAGGGCGTTACTCACTTGCTCCCTTATATGATGTGATGTCGATTTGGCCAGTAGAGGGAGAGGGGGCAAATCAATTTGCCTATCATAAGACGAAAATGGCAATGTCGATCAGCGGAAAGAATAAGCATTATCACTTCAAAGATATCTTGCCACGCCACTTTCACCAAATGGCAGCGAAACACTTTCAGCGAAGTGATGCGACCGAACTCATCGACGAAATTATCTCAAAAACATCGGATGCGATTACGCAAGTTGCCAGTCAACTGCCGAAGACGTTTCCTGCTAAGGTAGCCGAATCAATTTTTGCGGGCGTTCAAAAATCTGCGAATCAACTAAAATTGTAACGAGTCGGCACGTTTCGATTGTCGCAATTGAAGACTAAAGTTGACCGTAGAACGCTTAGCCGTGTATCTACGTCGATATGAAAGACGGACGAAACATATGAGGTCACAATGAACAAATCGTATCTATCAGATAAACGCATCACGTCAGACTCGGTAGGTGTAAGGGTATTCCGTGATATTTGTAAACTTTGGGGCCTGTCTTACGAGCAATCGTTGATTCTGCTGGCAGGTCATCAGGAGCGCAAGAATCATCGGGAGGAAGCATTTCCTGAGTTGACTACCGAGTCGATGCAGCGTATTTCCTATATCTTGGGAATTTATGAAAATTTGCAATTGCTTCTTCCAGATTCGACGGCATCAGACAAGTGGATGTCTGCAAAGAATAATGCTCCTATTTTTAATGGAAAGTCGGCACTCGAAAAAATACTGTCTGGCGATATTCAGGATCTTAAGCAGGTTCACCAATATTTATATGCACTAAGCGTGGGCAATTGATGTAGAGAAATTATGGCTGAGATTTATTTAGTTCTCTGGCTTTCAAGTAGCAATAATCTGTAAGTTAAGAGTTGTCTGCAAAATTAGGGGAAGTCCACACCAACTACTATCATCTCCAGCGTATCTAACGCCGACACTGGTCGAGTATGGCAAAACAAGTAGGCCTTGGTGCGACCAATGCTGAAGAAATAATCGAAGAGGTAATTGCACAGGTCCCAAAGGTGGTTGAGTCCGTGTATGGAAGATTGCCCGCAAACTTCCCTCCTTCCCTTGTTGGGTCGATAATTGAGGGGCTACAAAAACAGGCAGCCATTCTTGCTAGTCAATCGAACCTCAGTGCAACGGCAAGTTAAATTTTGTAGGTGAAAAATAGTCAAGATCTAATAGACCTTAGATGTTATAGACCACGAATTGCCGCTTATAACAGACAATATGTGTCGAGCTCGGCGCCCCGATGTGCACAAATGTCTTTTGACCCAGCGAATGCGCTCCTCCTGATCCAGTAATTCGTGGCGCTTACAAAGTATGGATGAAATTTCGTATGCAAACTCCGATGGCGCGCAATGAATCATCTTTTTGGCAGCATCGATACTTAACGCATCAACGTCTTCAAGAATCCTTAATGCATAGTTGGGATTCGCACTCCAAATTTTCTTTTCAATATCAATATTAATACCATTATCAATGTCATAAAAAGAAATGCATGCTTCCATCCAACGGAGCAGCACGTCACAGCGCTGCTCCGGGCACCATTCAATTAAAGGTTTTACATGTTTATTCCATTCTATCGGAAGGGTATTCAATAAATGAATCCTAATGCTAGGGGGGAGGTCGGGTGCCCAAGCGCACAGATGTGCGATTTCTTGATCAGATCTTCCTTCAAGTATTTCTTCGGGCGATAATGTTGACATAATCCATTGCCAAACCTCGGACAAACACGGCCTATTGAATAATTTTTCTCTCCTAGTCAAAGCCGAAATAAACGAAGGCCATAACCATCCCGCAGCCTTTTTGTCTCCCGAAGTGACTGTGTGTACTAACAATTCTTCGGCCCATCGATGGTAAATTAAATGTTCCCACCACTCTGTTCGTGGTGTCCATTGTCCTTCCCATGCAAGTGTCAATGCAAAAAGAGGATCGCTACTTTCCTTTGAGCAGTGAATCCATATAGGATCGAACTTGTCACTAAGATCTATTGCCAGACGCATGAACTCTTTCCACTCAAGTGCCAAGGATGTATTTTCTTTATCACTTTCAATACTGGGGATGCTAGGTAGAACGGCTGGCCATATTGCCGAATCTGACCAACCGGGAAAATAATCAGCAGTGAGTCCTTCAATTCTAAGCGAGGCAGGACGCTGTGCTCCTAAACTCCAGCGCCAGCAGGTTTGCATCCAACGCCACTCTCCCAATTTATCCGAGTAAGGACGTGACCAGAGCCGCGGAGCATCGAATTGTTCGAAGGTTGTTTCGCGAGCCCAAATTGCTTTGAGTATGCGATCAACGATACTTTGTTTTAACTCGCTCTTCCAAGCATGACGGGAAAGCGCCTGAAAGAACGTTTCCTCTACCCCTATTGAAGCTGGTGACCATGGATCGCTTGTCGTAAGTCGGTCGACAGCCGATTCGAGGTCAGTAGTCTGTAGCGAATTGATAACCGTATCAATGATTTTCCTGCGTGGCTCATCAAAAACAGCGGCTCCCCACATTTCGATATTGCCATCGGCGATTGCTGATCGAACGAGATCCCGGGCAAGTAAAGAGGCGTGTAACGGCGTCGCAAACTCAAACAATCCGTTCGCCTCTTCATTTATAATACCAGCATCTAATGAGCGCTGGAGATCAATCTCAGTAAGCTGATCGCTGAGCACATTGAGGTTCTGATCGATTAAACTACGCCACTCATCCCAGCTTAATGCCCCATTCCAAGCCGTTTCAAGATTGAGCCAACGCGACGCTACTAGTCGCCTAAGGATGCCTAAGTCTCGACTGTTTAAGTCATGGCGAAATTTGTCGAGTAGTTTGTTTCCGGCACCTAATTCGATGAAATTTGGCAGTGCCCTTTCGCCACTATGATGACAAAGCCTCGCTAACGAAAAGATATCCAATGATTGACAAAACAAATTGCCATCGTTATCGAATCGGTTGAGCCAATCCATAATTTGGGAGACGTTGATTAATGAGTCCAGACCAAAGTGGCTAACGCGTTTTTCTATCCATGCCAACAAGTCTGTCCGCCAGCCTGTGTTGAACTGCCATACGAGGGGTTTAATATAATCGTGAAACCCTAATTTCGACGTTAGGCACCTTAATGCGCGCTCATCCTCCGAAGCTTGTCTTGCCTCCCAACACGCAACGTCATCACCATATCGACTGTCAGCCCGCAGTGGTGGGGGAAAAGGGGAAATGATCAATACCGCGCCCTGTTCATGGAGAGCCATTAAGGGACGTAGGTCTTCAGCATTCAGCCGCCGACTGAGGTTGATCACAACAGGAGTCGGGCGGCGGAGTCGAGCCACGATAGAAGACAAATCTGCTGTACAAAGAACTTCTCTTTTGAAGCGGATTTGCAAAAAATTAGTGAGAAGCTTGGTACAAAATTGATCAGAAATCTCAAGCCACGTTACGCCCGAAGGTGGGATAACGCGGCCAGATGAAGGTCGTAATTGATACGGCACCCAATTTTCAATTACGTCTGAGCCTACATATTTTCTTATTTCTATTTCATCGCTACTTCTTGCTTGCCCTAAGTTGGGCAATTCTTCTGTTAGGAAGTCAATGGGAGGAAGTTCTGGAAACTCTTGAACTTCGAATGAATGAGTTGACGTTGCCGTATGTAAACCGAGATCGGTAACATCGATCATTAAAATCGAAGCTAGTGCTTCGGCCCACTGAGGTCGCGTTCTCCACCAACCTGTATCACCCTTATCGAGTAAGCCGATCTTGGCCGACAGTGAACGCGATTTCATAGGGGGAAGTTCAGGATGTGCCTGAATGACCTCATGTGCGAGAGCATCATTAGAAGTAATGTGCTGCCTTTCGCGTGCTTGAGTAATAAGATTTTGCATGGTGCAAGCTGATGATGGCAATCCCATAGCATAAATCAAAAACCAAAATGCATGCAACGAATTATGCAACGATGCAATGCATTGCAAGGCTCGTTGCTTAACTTATCCATGTCTTTTACAGTATCTCCAGAAATTTTTTTATTGAGGAGATTGAAATGGAAGTTTGTTTTGTTGGACCGCTAGGAGTAGTGACTGGATCTTGCACATGGCTGCGCGACATCGAAAAAAATTGGAATTTTCTGATTGATTGCGGAATGCAGCAAGGTGAGACGACGGCAGATAAATGGAATTCTGGGGAATGGCCCTTTGATCCTGCCGAGATCAAATTCGTTGTGCTGACGCACGCTCATATTGATCATTGCGGTTTGATTCCCTTGCTTTACAGGAAAGGATTCAAAGGGCAAATTTATTGCACCAAGGAAACTGAAGAAATTGCCAAGTTTCTTCTGAAAGATGCTGCTGGTCAGCCAGGTGCGCCATTCAATCGATCTGATGTGGATGTAATCAAGTGGCAAGAGCCAGGTAGCGAGAAACAGCTTGGAACCTTTCTGCCGATCGATACCAATCTATTCCTTCAATTTTATCGCACTGGCCACGTAATGGGCGCGGTGTCAGTTGTTGTTCGTTGGGGCCCGCCGGGTGACCAAAAATCCATGGTTTTCTCTGGGGACTTGGGCCCAAGTGGCGAAAACGAAGAAGGCTTACCTCTTTTGCGTTTTAGAATGAGTCCAGTAGCTTGTGATTATGCTGTGGTCGAATCAACATACGGCGGAGTTGTGCGCGATAGTGTGCAGTCGCCAAATGAGATTCGGCGTTCTGAACTCAGGCAATTGCTGGATAAAGTGATCGAATCAAAAGGCACATTGATCCTCCCTTCGTTTTCCTTCGGACGAACGCAAGATGTGCTTTTTGATCTGCACTGGATTGTTGCCGAGAATCCAGAAAAATACCGACAGGCCACCTATATGCTGGACTCACCACTTGCTTGCAAACTCCAAAAAGTAATGTTGAAGGGTTTTGAAAGGCAGGAGCGCACAGTGTCGGGCAAGGTGCGTCCACGTTGGCTGGGAAAGCAGGTTTTTGACATATTCGGACTGGATGGCAGCGATGCATCTCAATATAAAGAATGTTTGCGCTTATTGACGGTAACCTTCGCTAGTAACACTACTTCTTCATTTATTCCATCGACTGCAGGTAACATAATTGCAAAGAACTGGCGTCCTATTCTTTCTCCGCTACCTAGCCGAATATCCGAATTGGAAGGACAGGCGGCGGGGCCACGTGTCGTAATAACCAGTTCGGGATCATGCGACGGAGGACCGGTTGCATCTTGGCTTCCCAAAATATTAGGTGCTTCGCAAAATATCGTGGCCATGACCGGGCATGTCGCGGATGCGTCTGTTGGTGGGCTACTTGCCAAAGTAATGAAAATGCCGCCATCAGAACGTACACGTGATACCGGAAATTTAGTATGGGCAAACGGTATAAATTTCCCTATTTCCAGAATTAAGGCGAGCATTACACTACTACGCGGGTATTCCGCACACGCAGATCAAAAAGGCCTTCTTGATTGGCTTTTCTGGGAATATAAGGGACAGCAACACGTTGCAGGACGGGCTATATTTATACAACATGGAGGAAATACGCAGAGGGAAAAGTTGGCTCGAGCAATACATGAGCGAGCATATTTGCATGAGACTAGCATTGATATCTTCCAGCCTTCGAACCCCCGAGATTGGTGGAATCTCGAGGACGGCGCCAGTATTATGTCCACTGAAGCAGAAGCGATTAAAATTGATGCTGAAATTGCTCGATTGACGAGGGCCAAGCAACGTTTGCAACTTGGGGGGGACTGTCAACTTAGTTGGCAGGGAATTGCACGTAAGGTCTTTGGTGGGATAGCGCAGCGGACATTCAAGTAGTGCACAAATTGGTGCCACCAATAATTTGGTGCTGATTTCTAATTTTTTCAAAGGATTGGCTGACACTTTCTAAGAAGATTGTATTGATGGCGAAGATGAGGAATTTTATGCGCCGTCTTCACTACAAAAATAAAATACAGCATACGGCGGAAGACTTTTAACTGACTGTATTGAACAGGATTTCGACTCAAGTTATGATTCTTTGTTTATGAGATTTGTAGCGAATAAGGGTCTGAACGACGCTCTGGCAAATCATTGAAGTGGACTTCCCCAAGCTTTCAAGCAATTTTAACTTGAATGATAAAAATTGTTTTAGAAAGTCAGGAGAAGTCCGCTCTTTATTAGTTTAGACAGTTGCGTCAATCTACGTTACGTGTATTGAAATTTATATTTCAACGATCACGCTCAGCTAAATAGAAATCGGCTGATTTGACCATGCCAGGTTTGTTCAGCCAAAGGCAAAGAATCTTGATGGCGTCTAATTTTCGATCAATATCGCGAATGGATTCCCCATCGTCGTACCAAAAAAAGACAAGTGCCTTCACATGCTTTGTTTTGATGTTACGTGGTTCCACAATGCCAAATTTGAGTGTTCTTCTCAATGTGTGAAATGAGTCGTCCAGAGTTTTGGCAAGCATAAATTTGTTAGGAAACTGATCGATTTCAGGACAGAAGATAACTGTCGACTCGTTTTCCTCGATGATCCACTTGAGTTTTTGGTGAAACGGAACGAATTGAGATTTTTTAACTAAGTTGGTTGGATTCAGCACTAGATTTTGTTTATCGGTTTTCATTTGTTGCTCCATATTCAAAAAAGTAAATTTTGGTTCGGTAAAAAAAGGGGGCGCGAGGCGTGCACGATTGAGCCGCAGGGCTTTTCGTGTGGGATTGATTGCAGAAGGCAATAGTTGATCAGGCAAAAACAAAGAAGAAAAGATGAGTGCGTTCAGCGAACACCACGAGTTTGTTATTTTTGCTGTGAAGATCGAATTTGAATGTCGACCCAAATGAAGATGCAGTGTGTATCGAACACGACTGGCGCGACCATCACTTGGTTAAGTAGAAGCCATAGAGTCGATCGCAGTGAAATCTGCAATCTGAAGTAGGCGACTTGATGAAATGATTTTGATGATAATGCTGATTACGTCAGCTCGTTTTCCCAAGAATAGTCCTGTCCCGCAAATTTCGCAACGTTGGTGTCGTGTTTTTCGCACATACTACGTTGAGAATGCTCGTCTAGCGAAGCGCGTGAACATCTCTAGAGATGGGAAGATCCTATAGCGCTAAAAAGAAAACCACCAAAAATGTCAATAAAGCGATAAAGAATCTTGAATGAAATGCTCCCAGTGTAGCAATCGATTGAATCTGTCGCGCCAACAAATATTGATTGCAAAAGACTTGTTTCATCCGCCTACTGTTTAGAAAATTCTCACACACCAGAATGCCGAGCAGCACGCATGGGAAGTAAGTGATAGTAGTGAAGTTGAAAACAATGTTTTCGCCGAGCTTGCTAAACACTGACTCAAGGTGATGAACACGCTGATTGAAGAAAAGTGACAACCCGAAAAGGATATATCCCAGTAGGCTACCCAACGTTACGAGCGTGAATCGCCGCAGGTTAATGAAGGCAAAAAGCGTTTTTGTATCGGCAATCATTTTTTCGATCAAATCAGGCGCGACGCTGGATTGAACTAATTTTGAGATGGTCTCATATGATTTAGCCTGATCCTCGGAGTGAAGCATAAATATTTTTTGCACAATCGGGAGCGAAAGCATTTGTGCAATTGCGTCATAAAGTGTTCTTCGACTCTGATTGTGAAACGCATTTCTTAGACCCTTGCGCGATCTTGCAAGATCAAGAGATCGACACATGACTGTTGGTCCAAGGATGTTATCTGCGTCCAGAAGAAAGTACTTTGCGCCAAAAATCTCGACGGTAGCATTCTGCCGGTGATCGCCGTGAGCAACCGTCGTGCAAAGCGTTATTGACGGTGCCGCAAAATGGGATATCAGCCGAATTGTAGTTTGCTCCTTGTCTATAACAAAAACTCGATCCAATAATTGCGCATGGTCAGCTGAGAGAGACTGAAATCCAAGATTGTCGATAAATTGGTTGGACAGGCAATTAATGCGATCAAGTACGCTGCCTGTTGTATCGCGGTGAGAGATTTCGTAGTTTGCGCGAGTACTAACTGAGAAAACTTCCGATATCCATCCAGTAGAGTCGCAATTGGTGCAGCTTACATAGCCGTTGGAGCAAGTAGTGCAAGGAGTTTCTCCGCATCCTCCACAGCTAGAACAGGTGTTTCGCCCACCATTGCAGTAGCACGACACGACCATCTCTTGGCGCACTGATTCCCCTCTTGAATCTCTATCGTACGCTACCTCAATATGATATCCACATCCGCCACAGTGTTGACATGTGCGATTGCCGTGACCTCCGCAGGAGTAGCATTGCTCGTATTGTGTAGTGTCGCACGAAGGGCAGGCGATCGCGCCATCGCCCGCGCAGATGTGACACGTGCAGTGATGCACAATGCGATGTTGATTGTGATGTACGGAAATCTCTCGCCGTTGAGATGAGAACTGTGCAAATGCGAATTTGCTGATTGTCGTTTTGCACTCGTTCAGAACTTCAGAGCTGGACTGCTCAAATTGCAGCAAGTCATTGCAGAGATGATGATAGCGATCAATGTTATTGACTACAAAGCTATCATATTCATCGACAGCAACTCTGCCAGTAAAGCATTTGGTGTTATTCAAAAGATAGAGTTCGAATTCTTCGATGACTTCGAAGCTAACAGAATGAAAGTCAAAGTCTTCAATGTAAACAATGGCGCCTACTGTTCCTGTTGATTGCGATACAAACTCGGTCAAAGTCGTGACTGCGTTTGAAAGATACATTTGTGAGTCGTAAGTCTGGTTCATTTTTTCTTTCCCTTTAGTACGATAAAGAGCAGTACAAATCCATAGTGTAGAAATACTAAAGGTCCAAGATGACGGCGATCTGTATTAAATTTTTGAAGGCGCTGCGAACTTTGAAGAACATCTGCATAGCGAGACATTGTCTGCTCCATGCTTGGTGGCGACTCGACATATCGACTGATTAGTAAGAAAGTGAGGTAGATCAGATGCCTACCATCGCCAGCACCACGCACCATGGCAATGACACTTCTCGAATCATTCTCAACCCAAAAACTGGCAGGTAACTGACTGATTTTCAGATGTTTTGTAAGTGCTTCATTCATAGATCAACCTTGAAATTGTCGAGATGGTTGATCAAAATTAACACGAGACGATTACTCGTCAAGTGCTAAGTCATGAAGCGTAGAAGTAAATTTCCCAGCACGACTATAGATAGTCTTGATTGTCCTATTAGGACATTCTAGGCAATAAATTTGTGAGCGCTTTGGGCGAATGGTTCCCGAGACTCGATATTTTTTATCACATCGTTAAACAGCGCATAGATCCCCACCCATCCTGATCACAATACGAGCAGGATATGATGCAATTTGTGAGACTAGATTCATCTAGTCAAATAAGGATTGAGTGAATACGACAGGGTGCTTCATTTCTTTATCTGCGCGCTCTTGCAAATAAGCACGATACTCGTCGGATAACGGACCGTCATCTGGCTCTTGTTTGATAAAGACCTCGTTGTGAAGCCGTTGAATCGCGATTGCTAAAATCTCGGTTTCTGATATTTTCAGATTCTCGGCGAGGTGGCGTAAAAGCTCTTTAGAATAATCGGATAGAGGCAAGGACATATTTTTATCTTATATATTGATTCCAACATTAAGAATGTACTCTGGTTTGAGGCCAAATCAAGTGCAATAGGAGTTGCGAAAAGTTTGCGTTGTGAGAAAGTATTACCTATTAGGGGTCATTAGCTACCCGACCATTGAGAACGTTAAACCTCATTTTGATAGTACTCATTTTCGAAGATAAAAAGGGAGAATCGTATGACTCAAATTTGGCAAACAATTAAGGAATCGGCGGTTGAGGCTTGGGATGAGTATTGGCGTCCGTTTCTCTGGTTGCTGCCAGTGAGCTGGCGATTAAAGCTATCAGTTTCGAATGCAGAAAATTCGCAGAAATTTTCGAGATCTGTTTTGTGGCTGATAACAACAACACTCGCTTCGGCGACGCTCGCTGGAGGCTTTCTGTATGCCCTCGTTACTTATGTTCCACTAGGAGTCTTGAGTGCGTCCCGAGCGAGTATCTTTGTGATAGTTGGAGCCATTGCAGTACTACGAATCGCGTTCTATCTTTTGATTATTGTTCTACGTAGATGAAACGAGCTGATTGTTATTCGTTCCTTCTGCATCATTCGATCAAATAGGCATCGTGGTAAAGAATGCTGTTGCTTTTGTGACGACATGACACTTCCAGATACTTGGAGAGCGTCGATGGTCATTCTCACCTGGTCAAAATTCGATGCGCATCAATGGACTTGTTTCCTAAAATTGGGCATAAAAATCAGTTTGTGTGAGACACCATTCGTCCCTCTGGCACGAATAATGCCGATTCTTTACCCAATTGCATGCGCCAGATACCCGTAATGAATTTCTTAAATCCAAAGAAAAAGAGAATTGGCAAAAGTATTGTCTTTAGAAAGAACAGTGTCATTAGTTGCAACATGCTTTCCACAGCCTTATCAAGGTTTGCTTTGATCTTTTGAAAATCAAATTTATTCCATATGTTCAATATTGGATCTATTGTTACTTGTTTTATTTCGGCTAGCACTCTTCCTGCGCTTTCTAGGAGACTATTTGGCTGAGGGCTATTGGCTGACAGCTGCGCAACCGAAGACTTCGAATCGACGAATTTTGTGGTTTGTTCTTGGATTTGAGCCACGTTCTTAGCCTCGACTTCAATCTTCTTCGTTATGAATGTCTCCGAGATAAGGCCATTGAGTAGTAATACGGCAAGGATAGAGAAGCGGCAAAAAACTAGTGTAAAAAATATTCTCGATGTAGCAGATCGAAGGAAGGGCTTGAATGCGAAGAGGCTTAGGATGAAGAAAAATCCAGAGCAGGCAAGCGCGTAACTAAACGCTATATGGCTTGTGATTTCAAGTAACATCTTTTGGAGAATCAATGAGCCGATTGAAATTTCTAAGAGAGTTGAAAATCTCTCGACTAAATCATCAATCGGGTCGAGCATCTCCCCAAAATCCGCGATTGGGGTATGAGCTGTTTTTGCAACGGAAATAATGGCATTTGTGGCTCTAGCAGTCGCGTAGACAGAGACACCTTGTTTTAGAGATTGGTTGACGTATTCATCTGCATCGGCTCTGAAAGTCCCCCTAAACGATGTGACAACAAGTCCTGCGACGATTAAGATTAAGGTGACTTTGAAAAAGCGGACCCAGCTTGGGGAAGTTGTCATTTCTTTGCTTACCTTTTTTTGTTTATAAGTTTTAGATACTCTACGAAGTTATCTTTTAAGATTGAACATCATATAGCGTACATTGAGTGGCCAATTCGTTTTCCATTTGGAATATCGTTGCGCTTTAACATTAAATTCAAGCGATCTGTGCCGCAAGCACAGCCTCCGCCTGTTTCGTCAATACAAAACTCAAACTCATTTGCGCCCTAGTGATGCCAACGAAAAGTTTGCGTTTTTCCATTAGGGTCAACTCGCTAAAATCAAGTTCGCTGATAATAACAGCAGCGGCACTACGGCCTTTGAATCGATATATCGAATCTACTAAGATCTCGCCTTCGTTCCAAATCGGATCACCGTCCATAGTGTATTTCCCGGTGAAATGCTGTAAGCGATATTGACCAATTGTCTCTAAGGCCAATAACTGTGAGCGTTGACGTCCTCTGCTGCTGAGTACAACGATATCTTTGGCATCGAAGCCGCGTTGCAGTAATTTATTAATGGCATTTTCGGTTTGCTTGATTAAGTCGCGCTCGTTACTGTAACGATAAAACTCAGGAACTTCGCCCTTAAACGGATTCTTACTGTTGATGGGACGTGCCGATAGTCTCCACACATTAATCAATGCACACAAGATCTGCGGACTACGATAATTGTCATCACATGTGATCTGCGTGGTGTTGGGTAAATCAAAAGAAGGTCTTTTATATAGTCGCTGATCATCGTCCTAGAGCACATAGAGGCGGCCATCGTCTTTTAGTTGTGCGCACAGTGCAGTCATCCAATCAGGATCGAAATCCTGTGCCTCGTCGATGATGAGAAGATCCCATCGTGGCGAGAAGTTTTCACTTTGTTCGATAAAGCTAACGACCGCCTGATCAAAGAAATCTGCCGATAAGAAGTTAGGTACTCCAACGTGACGCCGATAATGTTCGACGCATAGCTCGTGAAAATTGGTGATCAGCGGTCGCGTCGGAGCAATCGTACGTAGATGATCGGCCAAAGGACGGTTATAGCAAACGTATGCAGCACTTTGCATCTTGACGCAGGATTCTTCTAATAGGCTGAGAGCCAATTGGGTCTTTCCTGAGCCAGCAGTGGCTGAAATCCGATAGATCTGTTCTGGAGCTTGAATACGAGGCACCCATGTTGCCAGCCCATCAGATAAGTGGTGTACTGTGTTTGAAATTTGTTCGTGTAGTACATCTAGGGATAAGGAAACGTGAAATTCGTTGCGTAAGAAATGACGAAGTTTCTCAATATCGTTGCAGCCATGGCCTGCATTTAGAAACTCGCGTACGTAGTGACCGATCAGCTTAAATCGTGATGTATCGATAATCCTATCGTTTGGCATCGCAACAATATGGTCGTCGAGAAACGTGTAGTCTGGCAATACCAAGCACGAAGTCATAGTCGTTGAGAGGCCTGCCGCATCGAGTCGTGATCGCATTGCGCTGTATTGATAGTGGCGCTGTCGCGAAATATCGCGCTCTTCGTTGTCGTACAATTTGAATAGACTGCCGTTTCGCACAGCAACATCGCCGGCTTTTACCTCCATCAAAAGCAACTTGCCGATGGGGTCCACAATGACTATATCAATCTCATTGAATTGGTCGTAAGAATTAGTGATGTTATGGGTAATAACGGAGTGATAGATTTCGAAGCCATCAGGTAGCGCGCTTGCTAAATGTTGAACCACTTCGATTTCTCGAAATATACCGCCATGTGCGCGTTGATACTTTAAGTTTGTCGGAAAAATTACTGCCATCTTTTATCATCTCTCATCTACGGCATGCGACATTATTTGTCGCAACTATCGATTATCGTTGAACTTTTTTCTGTTTCAATTGACATAGTTCAAGCTCGCGCTATGCAACCATAATGACATAAAAAATCACATACGTGATTTACGCGTAAACACTAATTTGTATTGATTTTTTACGTGTAAAAATAGAGTGGAAAATGACCTGATCTGATCTATGAAAAATAATTGTCAGATAACTGCAAATGCGTCTAGTCAACACGTGGAGTCATCGCCTATGATGAGCGGCGATTTTTGGTTTGGTATGTATTTTTGTTGAACACTATGTTTTGGAGAGTGCATGTCAGAAGCATTGAAGCGCCAGTTTGATATTTTGAAGATGCTGTCGAAAGACCGCGCGCTCAAAACAAGTGAAGTGCACCAAAAATTAGAGCAACTCGGTCACACCATGTCGAAGCGTACGGTGGAGCGTGACTTGCAAAGCCTCTCATGTGCGTATCCCATCATCACCGACGAAAAAGAAAACTCCTTGTGGTGGAAGTATTCGCAAGGCGTGGCGATCAACCTCTTTCCTGGATTGAGTGAAGCAGAGGCGGTGAGCTTCATCATGCTCAAACAATTTGCTGAGCAATTGCTGCCTCAAAGCTTGGCGCAGGACCTCGGGCCGTATTTTCAAGAAGCCAAACGCACACTATCAAGTGGCATCACCAAAAGTGCAATTCGCTCGTGGCCCGACAAAATACGCACCGTGCCAGCAAACCAACCATTGATGAAGCCGCACGTGCCTCACGAGGTGCAAAAAGAAGTGCACGCGGCGCTGCTGCGTGATCATCAATTACGCGTTCACTACCAAGCCCAAGGTAAGCCAGAGCCGAAAGAATACGTCATCAATCTATTGGGTTTAGTCGAGCACGGCGCAGCGCAGTATTTAGTGGTGAATTTTGAAGGCCGTGAAGCGGAACGTATCATCGCACTGCACCGTATTCATAAAGCAGAAATGCTTCCAACTAAGACCAACAAGCCCAAAGACTTCGACCTCGACGCCTACATCGCCAGCGGCGCGTTCGGCTTTAGTGGTGACGCGCCAGAGATCAAGGTTGTGCTGCGCTTCTATAACGGTGCAGGGTTTCATCTTAAAGAGACGCCTCTTTCTGCCGATCAGCAAGTGAATGAGATCGATGAGCAGACTTTGGAAGTGACTGCGACGGTACTTGATAACCGGCGGTTTCGTTGGTGGTTGTTGGGGTTTGGGGAGGATGTGGAGGTGCTTGGGCCTTGTGAAATTAAAGCGGAATTGGGTCGGATTTTCGCGAAAAACACTTTGATATATTCGCAATTATGATTACCCGTTTGAGCTAACTAGTTAAGTGAGTTGGCTGTTTAATATCGCAGTTGCATTCGTTGTTATGAGGTGAGCGTACTTGTGTGTTTTGTGACTTGAAGTAAAGCTTTTGGTTGTTTTGTTTCTTGCGGAATTTCTAAATTGAAAGATGAATGAATGTTTAACTTTTTTGTGTTTTTTGATTCGCTGGTCGGTGTATTCAGACGGCCTCACCGAATTTGCCAAAGCTTATGGGATACTGTAAAGTGCAGTACATTTTTCAATGGTTTCCGGAGAAGCTATGGCTACCAGTAAATCCGCAACACTAACATTTCGAATCGCACCCGCTCTCAAAGAGGCGCTGCGTATTGCGGCTGAAAGGGAGCATCGTTCCATCGCTAACATGATTGAAATGCTAATCAAATCTCACTGCGAAAGCCATGGCATTGCAATTTTAAATTCAAACGAAACTGAAAGAAAGAACGGGCAAAGTTTATGATCAAGACGGTTAAGCAAGCTTGTAGATTTAATCCTGTTATTCGTGATTATCGAATGAGTCAAGGTATCGAAAATCTCGCTGACCTCATCAATGATGAGGGTGATGGTAGTGAATTTTTTACCAGAAATTTTGTTACACACGGCATGGATCAACTATTTCGTGAAGGATTATTGCGTCTGTCCGGGAAGTCTGACCAGGCGGTTTTCGAGCTTACGCAAGCGATGGGTGGCGGTAAAACTCACATGATGGTTGCTCTCGGCCTGCTTGCCCGCCACTCTCAGTTGAGAAAAAGTGTTCTCACCAACGAGCTAGCTGCACGAGTAGATTTTGGAAAGGCTAGAATTGCCGCTTTCAACGGTCGTAACAATCCAGATAATTTTATTTGGGGTGAAATTGCGACTCAGCTTGGTGCAGCTGAGGCTATTAAGCCATATTGGGCGAATGGTCCCAAAGCCGTAGATCAGCGCCAATGGAAAGAAATAATTGGCGATCAACCAACGCTAATTTTGTTGGATGAGTTGCCTCCATATCTTGACAACGCTAGCACACAGGTATTTGGGCAAGGAACACTGGCCAACATGGCTGTATATAGCCTCTCAAGCCTAATGAGTGCAGCGTTGGAGTTGCCGAATTGCGCCATTGTCGTGGCTAATCTATCAGGTAGTTACAAGATGCAGACGAAAGCCCTTGCAGACGCAATTTCTAACCTGCAACAGGAAACCCGTCGTCAGGCTATGACTATCACTCCTGTTCAGCTTGGAGGTAATGAAGTTTATGAGATCTTGAAGAAACGGCTGATTGATCAGTTGCCCGATGAGCGAGTCATTTCCGAAGTTGCAGAGGAGTACGCACAGCAAATCAAGAAAGCAGAAGATGGTGGATACATCATCGCGAGCAGTATTGAACAAATTGCAGAACAGGTGCGCGAAACTTATCCGTTTCATCCCTCCTTTAAACATTTGGTCGCGCTTTTTAAAGAGAATGAAGGTTTCCGTCAGACGCGCGGGTTAATGCAGTTCACAGCGCGTCTTTTGAAAAGTGTTGATGAGCGAGAAAACGATGATGTATTCTTAATCGGCACCCAACACCTTAATTTGAACGATGAACAAGTTAAAGATGAAATCGAACGAATAGCTCCCAAACTGATTCCTGCTATCACGCGTGACATAGCCGATTCAGGTAACGCTATTGCTGAAAATTTGGATGTTGAGTTGGCTGGGGACGCCGCGCAACAGCTTATGACACTCCTTTTGTCATCGAGCTTGTCTCGTGCTGTAGGCGGACGCATTGGACTCTCCGAAAGTGAATTGATTGAATTTCTGGCTGCGCCACAACGTAAGCCTGATGAGTTCTTACAGGCCCTCCAACGACTGCGTGAGTCGGCATGGTATCTGCACCGCGAAGATCAAAGATTCTTTATCAAAGAAACAGAGAATCTTTCTCGTCAAATAGAACGAAATGCAAAAGAAGTGCCTCAACCGAAAGTTGATCAAGCCCTGATCAACAGGTTAAGTGGAATACTCTCGCCAGTGAATCGCATCGCATATCAAGATGTTCAAGTGTTACCAAAGTTCGATGAGCTTAAGCTTGGTGGTCCTCGCACTCTTATTGTGATCAAGCCTGACGGCAAAGTACCACCAAATGAGCTACAAAACTTTTTTGATTATCAGCAGGAAAAGAATAATTTATTGGTTCTGACAGGCCAAGATAGTATGCTCGCTGATGCAGTTGAGGAGCGATTACGTGAACTGTACGCTATCGAGCAAATCCATAAGCGCCTGAGATCTGGCGATACGTTATTTGAAGAAGCTCGTGATCGTTTTGAAGATTCAGAAGATCGATTTAGTAAATCATTGTCTGCTGCGTATAATCGGCTTTATTTTCCCGCTAACGACCCGGTCGACGGACGTGATGTTCTTGCTGCAGTGACGATTGATCAAGGGCTTAAACTTGGTGAAGGTGAGCATTCAGCTGAAACGCAAATCGAAAAACTGTTAGCAAGTCCACGTGCTGACTATAAGCTTGTCTCTGATCTCGATAAAGATAATTTTGATGAGTATTTTGCACAAGCGGAAGAGTATCTTTGGCCATCAGGTAAAGAAAATCGCCGGATTCCGTGGAAAGATTTGGTAACGCGAGCAAAGTGTTCGCCGATCTGGCCTTGGATGCCAGGTGCTAGCGGTTTAGATGGGCTTAAAAGTGAGGCCCTGAAGCAAGGTCGTTGGCGATTGGGCGAGGATGGATATATCGAAAAAGGTCCATTCCCTAAAGACAAATCGACCGTGAATGTCTCTGTGGTGACAGTAAAACCGGACACAGGCGAGACCGTGTTGAGTCTGACACCAAGACATGCAGGTGATAGTCCAGTTGTCTATTACTCAAAAACTTCAGATGTTTCGGATTCAAGTAGTAGGGTCGACGATTTAGATAACTTCGTCACTGGCGAGGGCACTGTGTACTTTTTGGTCAAAGAGCCAACCGGTCGTTATGAAGTTGGAGCACCAGTTCGTTGGCTTGCTGACCTTAAGATTCGACATCAAGTTGAGCCAGCGGGCGACAAGCGGCGTGTGACCATTGCCACGACGCCGAGCGCCGAGATTTTTTATACGCTTGACGGTTCTAACCCGAGAGATGGGAAGCGCTACGACGCACCATTTGAGATAAGTTCAGCTAATTGTCGATTGTTAGTGTACGCTCGAGCAGGTGAAGCAAATAAGACCGCCGATTTTTCAATTCCGCAAAGTGGCGATAAGTCCGTGCAAATTGAAGATACTAGACCAGCACGTTTGCAAAGTAAGCGCGTCGCCCTTGATACAACTGAACGGGTATTTGGCGTGATAAACCGTTTTCGAGATCAGTCGAATGTTCGCTTTAAAGGGGTGCGAATCGAGATTGGTGAGGGTGAGAATACTGTAACCGTGCGCTTTCAAGAAAGGGAAGTCACTGCGGTCCTAATTGAGGGGGTGGTAAACAGCATGCGTGATGTACTCAATGAGCCAGACGCACAATTGAATATTACCATCGCGGATGGCATCTATTTCGATTCCGGTTTTGCACTCAAAGAGTTCGCACGTCTTGCCGAAATCGATTTGAAGCCGGGTGAAATCAATCAAGAGGAATAGAATGGCAAAGAAAGCAGGTCAACAAACGGTGTCTGAAGCGTCGGCAAAAGTCGTGCATACGCTCGGATTCGGTGTGCCTGCAATTTCCGATCCACATCATTTTAAAATTGTGATCCCAAAAGCTAACACTGGAAAGGTGCACATCAGTGAATATCTTGGTATGCAGGCTGCTAGCAATGAAAGTTCCATTGTAGATAGAGTGTTGTTAGAGCGGCAGCGATGGACTGTCATTCGATCTGAGGTACAGCGTGCATTTAATGCGCGGCTTGCGGCGCACGGTATAAAACCTAATGCATGGAAGGTCGGCGAGAATCTTGTTGATCGCTTACTCGGTAAAGAATTGTGCGTCTTAGCATGGGCAGTGGAGCAAATGGAACTTGAAAAAATTCCAGTTGCGACACGTAACTGGCTGGCACTGCGCCCAGAAGAGCGCTGGTGGCTTTTTGGAATGACTGCCATGAGCACCGGTGGGGTCTTGGATGCTGGGAAAGGCTGGCGTGAGGCACTTAAACATGCATTGGGTGATGTCGCTCAGAGCGAATTACTTTCACCTCGTGCTCGTTCAAGTAAACCGCAAACAGAAGTTACAAACGTATCTTTAGGTTTGTTTGGGGATGACACGATATGAGTGCCAATAATGTCCCGTTGCAACCAAAGATCTACCACATTGCTCACGTCGATCGTCTGCCCTCCATCGTGGCAACAGGTGGCCTATTGTCGGATGCAATGGTACAAGCGCAGGCGCTGGGCGGGACGATGATTGGGATGAACCACATCAAGCGGCGTCGTTTGACTGAGCTTCAGCTTGCAAGTCATCCCGGCTTGTTCGTCGGTGCCTGCGTGCCGTTTTACTTCTGCCCTCGATCCGTGATGCTTTATTTGATTCACCGACGCAACGAAGAACTGGCTTACCAAGGTGGGCAAGCGTCCATCATCCACTTGCAGGCGGATTTAGGCGCAGTTGTGGCCTGGGCCAACGCGCAACCCTCTCGCTGGGCGTTCACACTATCAAACGCCGGATCGTATTTTTTTGAAGATCGAAATGACTTGACGCATCTTGGTGAAATTAACTGGACGGCGGTGCAGGCGAACAACTGGAGTGGCGCCCTGAAAGAAGGCAAACAAGCCGAGTTCTTATTGGAGCAACATTTTCCGTGGCACCTGATCGAACGCATCGGCGTGCAGTCGGCCACAGTCTATCGACAAGTTGTAAACGCCCTTCCGACACACGGACACCGGCCTCTGGTCGATGTGCGCCCGGAATGGTACTACTAAATGAGAGGAGCACAGTCATGATTGAGTACACCTCAGGCGACATCCTTCAGTGTGAGGCCGACGCACTGGTTAACACCGTCAATTGCGTTGGTGTGATGGGGCGCGGCATCGCCTTGCAGTTCAAGAACGTCTACCCCGAAAACTTCAAGGCTTATGAAATGGCCTGCAAACGCGAAGCTGTGCAACCTGGTCGCATGTTCGTTTTTGAGACGGGGCAGCTCACCTTGCCGCGCTTCATCATCAACTTTCCGACCAAGCGCCACTGGCGCGGCAAGAGCCGTATTGAAGACATCGATGCGGGCCTTGTCGATCTGGTCAATGTCATCCGCGACAAGAGCATTCGCTCCATCGCCATTCCGCCCCTGGGCGCAGGCCTGGGCGGGCTGGACTGGAACGAGGTGCGACCACGCATCGAGCACGCACTGGCAGAGCTTGCCGAAGTGCGCGTGCTGGTGTTTGAGCCCAAGGGAGCCCCTGCCAACGACAAGATGGCACACGTGCGCGAGGTACCCAAGATGACGGCGGGTCGCGCCGCCTTGGTGGAACTGATGCAGCGCTATCTTGGTGGCCTACTTGACCCCTTTGTCACCCTGCTGGAAGTCCACAAGCTGATGTACTTCATGCAGGAAGCAGGCGAGCCGCTGCGTCTCCAATACGTCAAGCATCACTATGGTCCTTATGCCGAAAACCTTCGACACGTGCTGAAGGCGGTAGAAGGTCATTTGATCGCGGGTTACGCTGACGGCGGCGATGCGCCGGACAAGCCGCTCACGCTGGTGCCAGGTGCGGTGGAAGACGCCAAGGATTATTTGGATCAACATGACATCAGCCGCGCCCGTTTCGAGCGAGTAACCAAGCTGGTCGAGGGCTTCGAGTCACCTTACGGACTAGAACTCCTGGCCACAGTGCATTGGGTGATGAGCCGCGAGGGGGCCACCCAACACGACAGCGTTGAACGTCAGGTCTATAACTGGAACGCACGCAAGCAGCAGTTCACCCCACGCCAGCTTGCCATTGCCGAAGAGCGGTTGCGTTCGCACGGCTGGCTATCGCCAAGCATGGCTTCGGCCCATTAAGGATTTATCAGAGAATGCAAAAAACTAACATCACTCTCACACCTTTGTCCTTGAAAGATGCACCCGCGCTGATCGAAACGGTTTTCCCGGCCCAGAAAGTGTCGTTCGAGGCACAAAGCGAACGCAAGGCGGTTCAGAGCCAGACACTGACTGGGCTTGGCTCCTACTGGAAAGGCCGCAAGCCGCTGATTCTGGTGCGCGCCATCGTGCTGGCCAGCCTGCTGCCCGCCACTGACGATGCGGAGGCCGATCTCGCCATTTTCGAGAAGCTCATGGCTTTTGATGATGAGGGCTTGGCGCGACGGGCGCTGGCAGCCAACGCTTTCTCGGCATCCAAGTTGCAAGAGATGATCCCTATCTCGGACCCAGAACGCTACTTTGGTGGGCGTGGCTGGCGGCGGGATATTACCGACGACGACAAGCTGGCGCTGTACCGGGTGGCTCTGGGGACACTATCTAGCTATGAAGAAAAAGCAGGTATTGGCAAACGTCCAGAGGAAGTCGAACATAGCTGGCTTTATGCCCCGGTATGGCAGGCAATCAATCGCCACTACGCGCATTTGGGCATAAGCGTCCACTCGCTCCCGGAACTGGTCGAGCAACTCGGTATTCTGCGGTTCGGTCATCGCGCGCGCGTAGGCGATACCTTTTCGGGTGGTGGCTCTATCCCCTTCGAGGCTGCGCGCATCGGATGCGATGTCTATGCTTCTGATCTTAACCCTATTGCCTGCATGCTGACTTGGGGAGCCATGAACATCATTGGCGCCAGCCCCGAGCGGCGTGCAGAAATCGAGCAAGCGCAGAGTAAAGCTGCTGCAACGGTGGATCGGGAAATTACTGAGCTAGGCATTGAGCACGATGAGCAAGGTAATCGCGCAAAGGCTTTTCTCTACTGCTTGGAAAGCCGTTGCCCAGAAACCGGCTGGATGGTACCGATGTCACCGACTTGGGTTATATCCAAGACTCGCAATGTCGTCGCCAAGCTAAAGCCCGACTTCGTAAAAAGGCGATTCGACATCACCATCGTCAGCGGCGTATCAGTAGAGGATATGAAAGCCGCTGAGCAAGGCACTGTGCAAAGTGGTGATCTGGTCTACGAACTGGATGGTAAAATTTATAGAACGCCCATCAAGACGCTACGCGGTGACTTTAGGCAAGCGGATGGAACAACGGGCAATCGGCTGCGTCACTGGGAAAAGAGCGACTTCAAGCCACGTTCGGACGACATTTTCCAAGAGCGCGTTTATGCAATCCAGTGGATCAGCAAAAAAACACTCAATGCGGGCCGTCAGGAAACTTGGTTCGCTACGCCGACCGATGCCGACCTAAAGCGCGAGCAGCGAGTAGAAAAAATTGTCGCCGAAAACATGAGCCGCTGGCAGGACGAAGGGTTGGTGCCAGATATGGCCATCGAGCCGGGCGACGAAACTACCCGTCTATACCGCGAGCGAGGCTGGACTTATTGGCATCATTTCTTTAATTCGCGGCAGCTACTCACACTGGCTTATTTCAAACAGGCACTTCTTGAGTCGCAAACTCCGGCATATTTAATGCCATCTTTCGCGAAAGCCCTCGACTGGATCAATCGAGGCTGCTATTTCGGCACAGGCGCCGCGCGAGAATCAATTAGCCACCTCTTTGCCAACCAAGCATTGAACGTTTTCTGGAATTATGGGTGCCGTAGCGCTTATGCGTCCCTTCCACTGTGGGGAGTTACAAATACCGTACATGGCGAGATTTCAAGCCCTTGCATTACTGTAAAGTCTTTGGCTGCTGACGGGATAACGGAGGATGCTGATCTCTGGATTACCGACCCACCCTATGCCGATGCGGTGAATTACCACGAAATCACCGAGTTCTTTATCGCCTGGCTGCGCAAGAACCCGCCCCACCCCTTCGATGACTGGGTGTGGGACTCACGCCGCGCGCTGGCGGTCAAAGGCTCCGGCGAGGACTTCAGGCGTGGCATGGTCGCGGCCTACAAAGCGATGGCCGAGCACATGCCCGACAACGGCGTGCAGTGCGTGATGTTCACGCATCAGGACACCGCAGTATGGGGCGACCTGATCGGCATTTTCTGGGCGGCGGGTCTGCAAGTGATCGCTGCCTGGTATATCGCCACTGAAACCACATCCGAGTTGAAGAAAGGCGGCTACGTCCAGGGCACCGTCATCCTGATGCTCAAAAAACGCGCTGCGGGCGAGCGCACCGGCTTCAAGCAGCGCCTGCTGCCCGCAGTACGTCAGGAAGTGGCACGGCAGATCGAAACCATGATGCACCTGAACGACGCTGTGGAAGCGCACCACGGCGAGCCGGTATGGGGAGACTCCGACCTGCAGATGGCCGGGTACGCGGCAGCACTCAAGGTGCTGACTGCCTACACCCGCATCGGCGACGAGGACGTCACCACCTTCGCCTTGCGCCCGCGCGCACGCGGTGAAGTTACGGTGGTGGACGAAATCGTCCAACAGGCGGCGGAAACCGCATCCAGCCTGCTGGTGCCCGAAGATCTCACCGCTGACGCCTGGGGCCGCCTCACTGGCATCGAGCGATTTGTACTGCGAATGATGGACATGGAAACCGCAGGCGCGGGCAAGCTGGATAACTACCAGAACTTCGCCAAAGCATTCCGCGTAACGGATTACACCCGTGTGATGGGCGACATGCGGCCTAACAACGCACGTCTCAAGCGCGTCAGCGAATACGCTTCACGCGATTTGACCGATGCCACCGAGATCGGCGTGACGCGGCTGGGACAGCTCATCATCGCATTGCAGCAGCTGCTCAAGGACACCGAAGCGCAAGTCATCGTCGAGCAACTGCGCGCCGAGATGGCAGACTTCTTGGAAGTCCGCACCCTACTGGTAGACATGCTGGCCTTCATTGAGCGCAAAGCGCCTGAATCTGAGGTGCGCTCTGCCGCCGAGGTACTGGGTGCGCGCCTCAAGAACCTGCGCTTCGGCGACTGAGGTATTGAGCCATGAGCATTCGGCGCTTCTCTTCGCGTACCCATCGGCTGGATGCCAGCTTCCTGATGAAGCATCTGGCTGGGGCGCAGAGTTACAAGCGGATCGCGGGCTATTTCACCAGCTCGTTGTTTGAGGTGGCAGGCGAGGCGCTGGAGCACATCCCCGAGGTCAAGATCGTCTGCAACGTGGACATCCACCCAGATGACCTGAAAGTAGCACAACTGCGCGAGAGTCAGATGCTCGGTCGCTGGAACGAGCGCGCCATGGAAGCCGAGGCTTTACTAAACCGCGAACGCTATCGGCGGTTAGACGCCTTCCTTGCCAAGCATGGACAGGCGGTGCGGATCGCACCGGATGACATCTGCGGATTTGTGCACGGCAAGGCCGGTGTGATTACCCTGGCTGATGGCCGTAAACTGGGCTTCATTGGGTCGATGAACGAAACTCGTAATGGCTGGCAGCGCCACTACGAAATTTTGTGGGAAGATGAATCCCCGGACGGCGTAGATTGGATAGAAAAAGAATTCGACTTTCTGTGGAACGCAGCAAAACCATTGCCTCAGGCAGTGATCCGCGAGGTGCATCGGCGCGGCTATCGGCGAGAGATTGAATTCGTTGAGATCGACGATGACGCAAATCTTGCCCCTGCGGCGCTGATTGAGTCGCCTCTCTACCGAGAAGGCCAGCAGCTGCAGCCGTGGCAACAAGGGTTTCTGACCGAATGTCTGCGCCATCAGCGGCTTTACGGCACGGTGCGCCTGTTGTTGGCCGACGAAGTCGGGCTGGGCAAAACGCTGTCGCTGGCGACGGCCGCACTGACGCTCTGCCTGCTATCCGACAAAGACAATGGGTCACGCCGCCCGGTCGTTATTTTTGCCCCGGCCACACTGACCGAACAATGGCAGATAGAAATGCTGGACAAACTAGGCATCCCCACCGCGCGGTGGGATACCGTGAGCAAGGTCTGGCTGGACTCGGACGAGCGAGTGCTGTCGCCTCCTGGGCGCGAGCAGATTGCTCATTGCCCGCTGCGCATCGGCATTGTCTCGACGGGCTTGATGCTGCGCGATTCGCTGGAGAAGCAGCATCTGCTCGGTATGCGCTTCGGTGTGGTGATTCTCGACGAAGCGCACAAAGCTCGAACCCGTCAGGGTTTTGGTAAGGAAGCTGGAACACCGAACGAGCTATTGGCCTTCATGCGTGAGATCGCCGCGCGTGCCGATCACGTTCTGCTGGGTACGGCCACGCCGATTCAGACTAATCCCGTTGATCTATGGGACTTGTTGGGCATCCTGCACCAAGGCCCAGGCCGCTTCGTGCTTGGCCACGACCTAGCGCCGTGGCACCGACCTGACGACGTGCTCGATATTCTTGCGGGCCGAGTGGAAGTAGAATCACTCACTCATGCGTGGGAACTGTTGCGCTCGCCGCTCCCGCGCATGGAATCAAGTAGCGAGCCTCGTGCCCGACGTTTGTTCTCAGCTATCCGGCAAGACTTGGGATTGCAGAACGGGGAGTGGCAAACTAACCGTTCGCTTGCCGATCTGACGGAAGAAACACGGGAGATTCTAGAAGAGGAACTGGAGCGCCGCATATCAGGTGCAACGCTGTTCCAACGCGAAAATCCGCTGGTACGTCATGTAGTTTTACGCAAGCGCCAACAACTAGAAGAGGCTAAGGACAAAGATGGCAAGCCGTTGTTGTCTCCTGTAGGAGTGGATGTCCATCCTGAACGCGATCAAGTGTCAGATCAGCGAGCCTTCGATATGTTATTTGAAGGTAAGGCGCTGCGTACCTCCGAAGATTTTCGGCAGGCCTATGGCGAGGCCCGTGCCTTCAGCAAGGCACTTGCAAAACGCGGTAAAGGCAGCGGGTTCATGAAAAACCTCATGGAACAGCGAATTTGTTCTAGCGTTCACGCGGGACTCTCTACGGCCCGACGTTTGCTGGCGGGTGACACGGTGCATGAAGTAGATGAAGAGCAAGAAGTTGATCTTCAAGCCGAGACTGGTGAAGAACGAGAAGTTCTGCAACGCCTGATTAACCGACTCGAGCGGATGGAAGCCGATCCCAAGATGGAGGCGGTCGTTCACTTTCTTGACCAGGAGAAATGGCTGGAATTGGGTGTCATCATCTTCAGTCAGTACTACGATACAGCGAAATGGCTCGCAGATTCTCTGGCAGCGCGCTATCCGGAAGAGGCTGTCGGCCTGTATGCGGGTGCTGGTCGCAGTCGTTTGTATCAGCGAGGCGACAGCGTGAGTGTCGAGCGTGAAACTTTAAAGCGGATGGTGGCCGAACACCAGATTCGTGTGATGGTGGCGACCGATGCTGCGTGCGAAGGTTTGAACCTGCAAACACTCGGAACTCTGATCAATGTCGATCTACCTTGGAATCCTACACGCCTCGAACAGCGGATTGGCCGCATCAAACGTTTTGGACAAAAGCGCGAAATTGTCGACATGCTGAATCTCGTGTTTGAACAAACGGTAGATGAAAAAATCTATGAGCGTCTATCAGAGCGGATGAAGAGTCGATACGACCTCTTCGGCTCACTGCCGGATACCATCAAGGACGAATGGATCGATGACATTGAAGCACTCGGCGAAAGACTGGATGAGTACATCAACGCACAGAAAAAAGCGACAGGCTTTGATTTACGTTATACCGGTACCATGATGCCACCCGACAAAGATTGGCGCGAATTCACAGAAGTACTTTCACGACGGGATCTCACAGATCTTATGAGCAGCTCTTGGAATTAATCAATGCAACCATTCTCAATTACATTGTTCGCTACAACCGGAGATCCAGAGGGTATTCGACATTTGGATAAGTCTAATTGGTCTGGTTTTGGGGTCGTTTTTAACAAGGAACTTTTCGCCTCGTTGAAACACGAACCGGGCTTTAATCAAGCTGGAATCTATATTTTGTTCGGAGATGCCGCTGAAGAGACCATTTATATTGGGGAGGCAGATCCTGTCGGTGATCGTTTGAAGACACACGTTTCGAAGAAGGAGGGCTGGAGCTGGGGTGTTTATTTTGTCGACCGGAATCACAAGATTGGCAAAACAGAAGTGCAATATCTTGAATCGGAATTGATAAACCTTGCGAAGAAATATGATCGCGCAATTCTGATGAATAAAAATATTCCAAACCCACCGACTATGTCGCCTGTAGCAAAGGCAACCGCTCAAGCTTTTTTGAATGATATGTTGTTGATTCTTCCTATGCTTGGGATTAATGCCTTCACGCCGGGCCAGCAAAATGAGCAATTGGATGAAGTGCAACCAGTAAGCGAAGAAAGCGATGTATTTGATACGATTGTGGTGCCGGCAAGATCTGATGGCTTCAATAAGCGCTTCATAGAAGAGAACTGCTGGTTTGCTATTCGAATCGGCGCGAAATATATCCGGAAAATCAAATACATCGCTGCATACCAAGTGGCGCCCGTTGGCGCAATTACTCATTACGCTGAAGTGGACTCAATTGTGCCCTATGGTGAAACAGGAAAATTTCAATTGAACTTCAAGGGCAAGGCGATTGCGATAACCCCTATCCCTCGAACTGAGTCGAGCGAAATCAATATGCAATCACCGAGGTATGCGGTGCTCGAGAAAATTCAACGTGCGAATTGTTTGGATGATGTTTGGAAGTAGAAATTTGAAAAGCTCGGTGTATGCTCGTTCGAACATCGATTATTTTTCTGTTTCGCTAAATAAGAGGTTACCTTCAGGCCACCTCAAAGCCCCCAACCGAAAATGATGCGCGGTAGCTATATCATACTTCCGTGCAGACCATTTTCCACCAACTGAAAAGTCCACACAAAACACATTCCGATGTTTGCCATGCCAAGCATCAGGTTCAATATCCGCGAAGAGGTTGGCATCACCTTTGCCAATGATCGAGCGATCGATTTTGTGCGGTTGCCGCCAATAATGGCCAATCACGACGGGCGTGTCTTCGTTATATTCATTCCACCATTGCACACGCTCGGCGAAGCGCCATTTGCCGCTGGTGTAGAATGACTCTTCTGCTTCACGTTCTAAACCTGACGTCAGTACGCGTAATGGGTTGTGGTTTTGGTTGATGACGTCTTTTTGTGCATGCGCGTGCAGCATTGGTGGCGCATGATGCTTATGCTTAAGGTCGTGTGGCCATGTTTGTTTCTCTTGCTCGACTAAAGGCTTGATCTCCGTAAGTTTTACTTGTGTTGCGCTATGCCATTCTTGATAGAGTTCGAGTAGCGGTTTGTCTTTGGTGGCCCTCACTCGCGCTATCGCATCGCTGTCCCATGCTGCATGCACAATTCGAATATCGTTACGCTCGAGAGCGATGGGCAAGCTGAGGAGAAAGTTACGAATCTCTTGCCGTTCTTGTTCGCTTGCGCGTTGATAAGGGGCGAACTTTTCTTGATCGTGCGCGTCTTGCGAGTCAAAGTACCAACCCGATCCATCTTTTGCATCGTTGCGTAAGAGGTTGAGTTCATGATTGCCGAGTATGGCAAACGCACGTTTAGCTTTCACCAGCTTCGCCACCAATGCGATTACGGCTGGGCTATCTGGCCCACGATCGCAATAGTCTCCAACGAAGACGAGTAGCCGATTGTCTGGGTGGTTTCCTTCTTCGTCATAGTCTAATTCTTTGAGGAGCTGCCGCAGTGAGTCGATTTCGCCGTGGATATCGCCAATGATGTCGAGTGGGCCTAGTGGAAGTGTTTGGATAAGTTCTTGCATAGTCTTTTTTTTGTAGGAACTGTGGTTTTGATCTTAATACAGGTCAAGCGCCATGGATTGCAATTTGGCGAGCATTCCTGCAACGCTCATGGTGTTGCCTTCAAACTTCGCGTCACCCGTTAAGTCTAATCGATATTTGCCGCCACGATAGAGTCCAACCAGCGCTACCCCGATCAATTCTCCTGATTTCGCTTGCATTAGTAGAGTTTCGATGAGTGTGATTGTTTCTTGACAGCTCTGTGTTGGGAGCGGTGCGGGTTTGCAGAGACGCAGGACTCGCTCGTCTGGCGGTGTTCCAAAATCGCCGTTCTCGAGATCTATCGGGGCGACCGAATCATTATTTGAGTTAGGGGGATGATTAGTAGGGATCCAGCGGGATTCCATTGCTGCCTCCTTTGATTTGAATTCATTGGCCGCGGTTTGCGACCAATAATGTGTTCATTTTAGGGCATCATTGCGACAGCCCATGTCGCGTAGTTTGTGTATAGTGATCGTATTAACATTATTGAGGTGCCAAGAATGAACGAAATCATCTGCCCCCACTGCAGTAAAGCTTTTAAGATCGATGAAACCGGTTACGCCGATATTGTGCGGCAGGTGCACGATGCGGAGTTTGAGCAGGCTTTGCATGAGCGTTTGGCTTTGGCTGCGCAAGAGAAACAGACCGCGGTGGAGTTAGCGGAGGCGAGAAGTGCGAGTGAGGCGCAGCGTTTGGCAGCGAGTAAGGATGCTGAGATTTTGACTTTGAAGGCGAAGCTCGATGCTGTCGGTGTGGAGAAACAGTTAGCGGTGAACGAGGCTTTGAGCGATGTGCAGAAGCAGCGCGATGCTTTGTCGAATGAGCTAGCGCAGGCTAAGCGTGATAAAGAAGCGGCGGCGGCTTTGTTGGAAGCGAAGCTGCAGAACGAAGTGCATAAAGTCGCTGCGGAGAAGGAAGCGCAAATTCAAAATTTGAAGGCGCAGTTGGATGCGACGGAGATGAGCCAACAATTGACGATTAAAGACGCGGTGTCGCAGGTCGAGAAGCAGCGTGACGAGTTGAAGAATGGTTTGGAGCGTTCGCAGTTGGAACGCAATCTGGCGGAGAATGCGCTTAAAGAAAAATACGAAACGCAGCTCAAAGATCGTGATGAAGCGATTGAACGTTTGAAGGACATGAAGGCGCGTTTGTCGACCAAGATGGTGGGCGAAACTTTGGAGCAGCATTGTGAGATCGAGTTCAATAAAATTCGCTCGATGGCATTCCCGCGTGCAGACTTTGAAAAAGACAATGACGCCCGTAGCGGCAGTAAAGGTGATTTCATCTTTCGTGATTTCGATGACTCGGGAATCGAGATTGTGTCGATCATGTTCGAAATGAAGAACGAGAATGAAGAAACGGCGACTAAGAAAAAGAATGAAGACTTTTTGAAAGAGCTTGATAAAGATCGAAATGAAAAGGACTGCGAATACGCAATCTTGGTATCGATGCTCGAACCTGACAACGAGCTTTACAATTCAGGCATTGTCGATGTATTCCATCGTTATCCGAAAATGTACGTAGTGCGTCCGCAGTTTTTTATCCCGATGATCACCCTGTTGCGTAATGCGGCGATGAATTCGCTGCAGTATAAAAATGAGTTGGCGCTGGTGAAGTCGCAGAATATTGATATCACGAATTTTGAGAGCGAGCTCGATAACTTTAAGGCTGCTTTCGGTAAAAATTATGAGTTGGCTTCAGCGAAGTTTCAAAAAGCTATCGAGGAAATCGACAAGTCGATTGATCATTTACAAAAAACCAAAGACGCCTTGCTGGGCACTGATCGCAATTTGCGCTTAGCGAATGACAAGGCGCAGGATGTGACGATTAAGCGGCTGACGAAGGGGAATCCGACCATGGCGCAGAAGTTTGTGGATTTGCGTAGTGGTGGTGATTTGTTGGGATAGCTTTGCGCTTATTAAAACTCAAGTACATTCGTTTTGATTTTTATAGGCAGATCTAATTTGGCATGTTCGATTGGTCAATTTTTACATATAAAAGTGGAATCGATAGCTTCTTTGTTTTTGCGCTATTGCCTTATGCATTGAGTTGTTACTAGAATTGGCGTTATCTCAAATGTCACAAAAAGAATGTGTCGCTAGAAATGAGAGGTATTGTGAGCTTTGATTTAATCTGAATTTATCGGATCGCCCTTGGGAAAAATTGCACGGCGAGATGAAATTACATTTGAAACTGTTTCGTTAGGAAATTGAAATATGCCGTATGAAAGACTCTCCTCTCTTTTGTCTCAGCCGAGCAAAGAGCGATCTGCTTATAACAAGCTAAGGGAAACCTATTTGGATTTGGCAAGCCTGAAGAAGAATGAGTTCACGTCCTTGTACCGATCTTCCATATCAAATTTCGATGAACTTATTCAGCAGTTAGATTCGATTATGAGTCAATTGCTCGCCTCATCGGTAGATCATTGCATGACCGATTTGGTGAGCTTGGGTATTTACGACGTTAGTGACGAGACATTTATTTCCAAATTTTGGAGTAAATATAATACATGGGAGTCGGATACTTTCGAGGTCAGGAATATTTATGCGCAATTTATGCAGGCATCGGACTCATTTGAAACAGGGCGTCGTCTTGAAGGACAGGGTGGGCCAACGATTGTAGGCGGAGGATTTGGTGTCGACGGAGCAGTGCAAGGAATGGCTGTTGCAGGCGCAGCGAATCTCGCTATTTCTGCAATCAATAAAGTCGGAAATTCCATTGGTAGTGCAATTGATGGTGCAGAGTTAAAGGGTGAGAAAGAGAAGTACTTTAAGAATCCAGATCTGATCAAACATTTATCTGATCGTTTGGAAGCGATCGTTTTCTCATTGCATTTGGCGGTTGTTGATTTGGTCAATAGCCGTAGTTTTCCCGAGATCGTTTATCAGTTTCCTACGGAAGTTGATGTTGATCGTTCAAATGCTATATTGGCGAATTTAGAGAGTGGTCGCGTCGCAAATGATCAAGCAAAAATTTTGATTCCGCAAGCTTTGGAATTGAACCCGCACAATCCCAACATTTACAAATATTGGATCAGACAGTTCGGTGACGACGAGAACGATGTGGAGCAGGTCTCGATTGCGAACGTAGCGCCTGGCATTAAGGAGTATAAGATTGATTTGATAAAAGGCAAACTCAAAAGCTTGTCACTAGATACTCCTGAGGCATGCATCGATGCTGAGATGCAAATTACAGAGTTAGCACATTCGATCGGCATAGTGGAGATTGAAGGAGTCGTTTCTGAAATTCGAGGTCGCCTCGTGGCGCTCCAAGAACAGGCTGTAAAAGTGGCGGAGGCCGAGCGAATTGTTGCTAGCAAAGGTGTACAAGTTCCTATTAAGGAGATAGCACAGATTTCAATTGGAAGCGCATCCATGATTGCTAATGCGGCGATTGAGAAAGAGATTACGAGAAGAATGAAGCTTGAAGGGGTCAAGCTCCTCTATTTCTATGGAATTTGTGGAGTGATTTGCTTACTCGCAGGTTCTCCTCTTATGGTCATATTTGCTGCATTGTTTTTGTTTCGCTACTTTTCGACGAGACGTAGAATTTATCGTGAATTAGTTGCCGAAGAACAGGTGCAAAGAGAGTACTTGAGTTTTCCTAAAGGAATGCAGCATAAACAATATCCGAATGTCGTATGGGATGGCAAAGGAAGACTCGACCCAGCAGATGGATTTGAGTGGGTGAACGAGCAATCTGAGAATGACTATTCTGTTAGGCCAACCTCAGCAGGGATTGCTCATGACTAGTCTGATCATGACTTAGGTTTCAGTTACTTTGTTTGTTGTCGTAACCTATTTCTACGTCTTGAATTTCTCATACGGCGATATTGCTCGACGCCGAATTGCAGCGTATCCGAATAACTAGAGATATGTACCTATATAACTGTATGAGGTAATCAACGAAAATCGTGTCGATTACGTTCGAGATGAAGAACGAAAACGAAGAGGCCGCGAGCAAGAAAAAGAATGAAGATTTTTTTGAACGAAGTTGTTGAGCATTGCTGCATGCTAAGAGGGTTCCGTGAAAGAGCAGTGCATAAATAGGATCTCTGGGATTTCAAACTCAGTTACCACCGATCGAGGTGAAAATTTCTTTGGCTAAATCTTGCAAAGAAGGATGTTGAGTTTTGGTGTGTTCAACATCCTTCGGGTTTTAGCGATTCTTCGGGATGGCACTACTGCGATCAATATGACTATAGAGTGATTTCATTGCAAGACCATATATCCACGCCCTGCAAGGCAGCGTCGAATAATGTTGCGTTGATCCGTTTCGCCTTCTGCGGCACCGCTAACCGCGCCACTGAGAGCGCCAACGCGGGCAACTGCGCTGCGGTCGTTTCTAACACCAGCAGCCGCGGCCAGTCCAGTAATGCTCCAAAGATCGCGCCCGCAGCTGCACCAGCCGCGGCACGTTCCGCAGCGCCTGCTGTTTGTGCAGCGTATTGTCGGCATTCGCCCAAGTCTGCTTCGAACTTATTCATATCGACATTTTTGGTATCGACTATCGGGCGATAGTTCACTCCTGTTGTTGCGCAAGCGCTGAGTGTAAAGGCCGCGATCAGAGCGCAAATAGCGAGGCGGTTTTTCATCATAATTTTTCCTTTCGCAAAAACTGAATCCGATAAGACCATAGATATTTGTGTGAAACACTAAGGCCGCTTATACCCAGCTCAAATGGCACACTGGCTGGCGCAGAATTCGAAAGATAAGCGTTGTTCGCGACAAGCCATGTCGTGATAAATAGTTCTTGCTGAAGAGATTCAACTATTCGTGAAGAAACGTCGACTTTAGTTTCGGAGCAACTATGAATTTTTCGAATAAAGACTATCGCCAATATTTAATATGTGATTTGGGCGAACTTCAATGCCTAACTAGACCGGGCGAATGAGCCTAATGTATGAAATCATACCAACCTTTATTCCAACCAAAGGAGGGCGTCTTGAGATCTTGACGGTACGGGTTCGTCAGTCATTCAAATTGGGTGATGAGGGAAATTGGGGAATTCTAATGTGGGATCTTCAGTAAATTCGAAGGGATATTAATTTGATTTTAGAAAACCATTTTCTCAGCACTTTTCGGATTCTTTTGTAAAAGCAAATCTAGGTTTCGCAACAAAATTTTTTCTAAACCAAGTTGGTTTCTGAAAGCAGGTGGAAATGTCTATTTTTTTAGCGGAACGCTGCTCTGTAGCTCTAGAAAATTTGAGGAGAGCCTTACTGGACTTGGTTTTTCGCATTCTTTTACCCAAATCGCACGCCCGAAATTCAGCCTGGTTTACGCCCAAAAATATGCCCAAAATATGTTGTATACATCGTTTTTTTGCTTGAACTTCGCAGAAAAATGATCCAATATGGATCCAAGGAAAACACTTTGATGTGTTAAAAACGAATTCCAAACCATCTTGTATGGTTCCCCGCTGGGGGTACCCAGCATAATCAGACAATATTTTCAAACCTAAATAATTGCACTAGTTTCTCGCAATTTTTTAAAGTTAGTGTGTTCTAGCTAGAGTTAACTAGCATTTTCAGTGTCCCAAGAAAATTTCTGCATGCGAGAGTCTACCCAGATTTGGCTTGCTTATTTTTTTCGACTTATGGTACAGACATTTCTTTTATGGGAGGCTTTAATGCTCTCACAAAGAAAGTAACATTCATTTTTCTTATCACACTGGTTAGATCAGAATCTACTACCTGGTTCTGTGCTCTTTCCTATCAACTGCTGCTTTTCGACGACAGGTATTCTGTGACAAATATCTTGGTCTGACGTCTTCTCGCACGCTCAACGAAATGCTCAATCACCAATCATACCCTCTGCAATGCAAATCATTGCACGAAAGTAATTTGAAGCCATTTTTTTAAGAAATCTATTCTCCGTATCAAAAACAAGGCAGATGAGTCCGAGCCTTTTCCGTATCTCTTATGGAGCAAATGGGGGCCAGTCGCATTACCACATGCGCCAGTGTTTAGACATTGATGATCTTACTTTGAGCTAAATAATAAACTTAATTCATGTGTTTTTAGGTTATGACTAACTTTTGAGGATGCTATGAAAAAAATTTGTGAACTTCTTTGTGATGAGCAAATCGAGGAGATTCGTGTGCAAATGAAAATTGCAAAAAAGCCGCGGAAATCTCAAACAACTGAGTTATACCAATACAAAACCCAGATTTTGTCTTGGGCCAATCGAAAAAATGTGTCGAAGAAGATGTTGGTTTTACTCATTCAGAGGCATTTAAACGTTACGGTAACAACAGATAGGGTCTACCACTTTGTGAAAAAAAGTAATGGTGGGGTTTGGCCAAACTCAAGAAAAAAGGAGTTGAGTGATGACAAGTTTTAGACCAATCGAAGAGCAGGCTAAGTCTGCTGTAATTAAGCGCACTCGACATCATGTCTCACGCAGCCAAGAAATGCATTTCCTCGGTCGGAAGTTTATAAGATCACTTGGCACGGAAAACAAGTATAAGAGTTGCATATTGACTTTTTTAAAATGGGTGAGCAGTAGTGGATTTAATACCAGCCGAATTACGATTAATGTCGCACAACTTTTCTTATTGCAGGGTGCAACCAAATGGAGTCAAAAAACTTTGGACGGGTATCGGCAAGCGATTTGTTTAGTTTTTGATCTGCGTCTTGATTTTGTTGTAAGCGAAAAACCCACAATTTTGCTCCCACGTGCGTACCGTGACCAGCAAATTCAATTCTTGATTGAATCGTGTTCGATTCGTCTGAGTCTTGCTATCGAAATTGCCGCATTTGCAGGGCTGCGCGCTGTGGAGCTTGACACGATTTCGGCTGTCACAGAGTCCCGTGAAGATAAACGCAGTTGGCTTAGCGAGCGATTTGAAGGAATGAACGATGGTGTTCCTTATATCGTGATTGGAAAGGGCGGATTGAAGCGAACAGTATTTCTTAGTGTTGCACTTTCGAACCGTTTGGAGGTGTTGGCGTTTGAAAAGCCGATTCAAAAAACAAGTCGAAAAATCCATTATCTGAAACGTTATGACTTGATTGGAGGACAAATTTTCTCTCAACAATTTTCTCGGCTCTCAAAAAAGAAATTCGGGTGGTCTACCGGAGCGCACGGACTACGACATACGTATGCTCAACGTCGACTGAATCATCTGCAATCAAACGGATTCCTTTGGAAAGATGCTGTAGAAATTGTTAGTCAGGAAATGGGGCATTTTTCAATCTCAAATACATTGACCTATTTTCGATAATTCTCATTAATTTATTAAATAAACTTTTTTTGGCTCCGTATTTTAGCAAATTGGGTCGAATGATGTTCCTGTGTGTAGGTGTAGGCGCGAAATTGGGATTGACGTGTGAACGTTGTGTGGCATTCTCTTTTTGGGAGTTCAAAATATTTTGAGGTGGTATATATGGATAATTCTATTCTGCCTGAATCTGTGGTGTCAGACTTGACAGGCTATAAAAGTGCAAGAAAACAAATTGAGTATTTAAAAAAACAGGGTATTCCTTTTATCTTATCTTCCCGAGGCCAACCTAAAATCTTTCGTTCTTGGGTCGAAGGTGCGCCGATTCAAAGCGCCCTTAAAGACCATAAAAAATGGAGCCCGAGCCTGGGATAGATATGGGACGGAAAAGACATAAGAATTTGGATCTATTGCTTGGGTTAAGGCGCCGAGTCCAAAAAAGTGGGCGTGTCTATTATTACTTTGATGTAGGTGGGAAGCCTCGGAAAGAAATTCCGCTTGGATCAAATCTGGCGATTGCTATGCGAAAATGGGCCGAGCTTTGTCATCCGACAGAAGTGATCGTCGAGGTCGATCGAGCAACAATCGAGCAAGTCTGGGAACGTTTTTCACGTGACGAACTATCTAAGTTGGCATTGAACACGCAGCGTGATTATTCACGTCATATAAAAAACATTTTGAAATTTTTTGAGAGCGCGCCTCTCGATGAAATTGAGCCTCAGCACATATCGCGATATTTGCAGTGGAGGAAGGAAGCGCCAATCCAAGCTAACCGTGAAAGGGCTTTGTTTAGTTCCCTTTTTAATTCCGCGCGCGCCTGGGGGATGACTAAAAATGTGAACCCATGCATGGGAGTCAGGGGACATAAAGAAACAGGTCGAAAAATTTACGTTGAGGACAATGTTTTTCAATATGTTCTGAACAATGCTGATGCAGTCCTTCAGCGATATATTAGACTTTTATATTTAACGGCACAGAGAAGTTCTGACATATTTTCTATGTCGATTTGTGATCTAAGCGATGCTGTAATTTCTTTTGAACAAAACAAAACTGGCCAGAAGCTTAGAATGAATCTGCAGAATGAAAAAGGAGAGACCTACGAGTTGGGGGTTCTCATAAATGAGTTAATGGAGCTTCGAAAAAATACGAACTCGAAAGTTGATCAACTATTCGTTGATGAGGCCGGCAATGAAGTCACTTATTCAATGATGAGTCAACGATTTCGCCGTTTACGTAAGAAATTGGTGACGCAGCTGAAATCAGAAGGAAATGAAAACATGGCTGCTGCCGTTGCCTCATATCAGCTACGAGATCTTCGTGGAAAAGCGGGAACAGATACTGCACTCGCATCTGGTGATATTCGAACAGCGCAAAAGCAGTTAGGTCATAAAAATTTGGCAATGACTGAACACTATATTAAGAATCGGCGCGGCGATCGGGTAAATCCAACTAAGTAGAATTAAGTTGGAAATGGTGTAGAAAATGAAGAATTGCGGAGCGAGCGAAAAATTGCGGAGCAAAACAAAACGGCCCACATCGCTGTGAGCCGCATTATTCTTGGTGGCCCGGGGCGGAATCGAACCACCGACACAAGGATTTTCAATCCTCTGCTCTACCGACTGAGCTACCAGGCCAAGACCAAGAATTATAGACACCTATTCGGGAAAAAGCAAATATTTTCTGTTTTGACCTCATTGATGGCCTCACATCAAGACAAATCAAGGGGTTCTTAATAAGAGAATCAGCTCACGTATAATAGGCAGCTTGGGTGGGTTTTGCTGGATTCCGTTATATAGAGGTTAGCCATGAGTCATCAAATGATTCGTTCGGATATTTGTGTGGTTGGCGATGGGGTTGTTGGTAAGGCTGCCGCTTTGGGCTTGGCGCAGGCTGGGTTGTCGGTGACTTTGTTAAGTGCTGCGAAGACGCCCCCGAATGTTGGACGGACGCTTTCTAAGGAATGGGATGTGCGCGTGTTTGCTCTGAATCATGTCGCACATGCCTTGCTTGATAGTCTCAAAGTCTGGGGTGCCTTGGATGCGTCTCGGATAGCGCCCATTACAGGTATGGAAGTGAAAGATGCGGCTGAGGCGGTGGATGGTAAGCTCGACTTTGATGCCTATGGTGCGTATATCAATGAGTTGGCGTGGATAGTTGAAGATAGTAATTTGAACCATGCTTTGGATGCCGCTTTGGGTTTTGCGCCAAATATTCAATATGTCGTTGGTCAGGCAGAAAAACTTGTTACCGATTCAAGCGGCGCGCAGATTCATTTATCTGATGGTCGGCAAGTAGAAACGCAGTTGATTGTCGGTGCCGATGGAGCGCAGTCTTGGGTGCGAGGTCAGGCTGATATCGGTTTGGATTATCGTTCTTACGGACAGCAAGGCGTGGTGACCAACTTTGCTTGCGAAAAACCGCATCACGGGATCGCCCGTCAGTGGTTTGTAGAAGAGCAGGGCATCATTGCTTTGTTGCCGTTGCCTGGCAATCAGGTGTCCTTAGTGTGGTCCGCACCCGATGCCTTGGCTGCGGAGTTGATGGCTGGGACTTTGGATGCGTTGACACATCGACTTGCGCCATACGCGGCGTCAGATTTGGGGCAATTAACGCCTTTGCAGCCAGAATCGATTAAGTCTTTTCCATTGCGCTTGATTCGTCCGCATAGCATGGTGGCCGAGCGCGTCGCATTAATTGGTGATGCAGCTCATGCGGTGCATCCTTTGGCTGGACATGGAATGAATCTGGGCTTTGGTGATGTGCAGGTATTATTGAAAATTTTGAGTGAACGTGAAGCGCATCGAGATTGTGGAGACTCGCGACTATTGAGTCGTTATCGTCGAGCCCGCAGCGAAGAGGTCGCATTGATGCAAATCACAACAGACGGCTTGGCGCGTCTCTTTGGTAGTCCATTTCCTGCCGTTCGTCTGGCGCGCAATGTGGGAATGAACTTACTAAATAGCTTACCTGTCTTAAAAAGAAAATTGATTTCCCATGCCATGGGAAAATAATCTGAATATGAAATTATTTTGAAAGCGATTATGAAAAAGAGTGTTTTTGCATTGGCCGTATCGGCTCTTGTTTTTGTTGGAGCGATTGAATCAGCGTTCGCGCAGACACAAACTGAAGCCTACATAAAAAAAATGATTACGACCAATATTGCCGGTGGTGCCACGGTCGATTCTGTCACGAAAACACCGTATGGTGGCTTGTATGAAGTGCGGATGGGTAGTGAAATCGTCTACACCGATGAAAAAGCGAAATACGTTTTCGTTGGCAGTATTATCGATGTGAAGGGGACGGTTAACTACACGAAGCTACGCACCGATGAATTGAATCGCGTGAACTTTTCTGAGTTGCCTTTAGACGCTGCGGTGAAATATGTCAAAGGTGATGGTAAGCGCGTGATGGCGATATTTGAAGACCCTAATTGCGGCTATTGCAAAAAATTCAGGAAGTCTTTGCAGGCAATTGATAATGTCACTATCTACACATTCATGTATAACATTTTGTCGGATGACTCAGCCACTAAATCGCGTGATATCTGGTGTTCTGCTGATCGTAGCAAAGCTTGGGATGATTGGATGATGAATGGCAAAGTGGCGAATGCAGCCGCGGCTAGTTGTACGGCACCACATGAAAGAGTCTTGGCATTGGGCAGAAAGCTGAAGGTGACTGGAACGCCAACTGTGATTTTTACCGATGGATCGCGGTTGCCAGGCATGGTGGATATGAAAGCCTTAGAAGATAAATTTGCCAGCATCAAAAATCCATCGGTCGCGGCAAAGTAGTATCACCTATTTGATCAATCACGATGAACAACGCTTTTCTATGCTGCGGCATACTCCTGGCAGCCGGGCGGGGGAGGCGTTTTGATCCGACAGGTCAACAGCATAAATTGTTGCAAACCTTGAGTTCGGGTACTTCTGTTATCACGACTAGTGCACAGCATTTGCAACAAGCTCTGCCATTGAGTATTGCTGTGATTGCTCAAACCCCTGATGCAATCCGCTTGGCACTTGATGCGCTGCAAGTCCCTACTTATCCTTGCCTTGATGCCGATCTAGGTATGGCACATTCGCTACGTACAGGGCTGCAACATCTACCAGATGGTGTGGATGGATTTATCATCGCGCTGGCAGATATGCCTTTTGTGAGTGTGCAGAGTATTGAGGCCATTCGCGATTGCCTATCGGCTGGAGCTGAGATTGTGGTTCCCGTGTATGCCGGCCAGCGCGGCAATCCTGTTGGTTTTTCAAAAAAATATGTGGATCAATTACTTAGATTGGAAGGTGATCGTGGCGCCCGTCAACTATTGCAAAGCGCACCAGTGACGGAGATCGTTTTACATGATGCTGGTATTTTGCAAGATATCGATAGACCCGAAGATATGCTGTGATGCGTGTGGTGATGCATTCATAAGGTCGCAGTGTCAGGTATGTCAGTAAAAAGTTACGTCATTTTCATTGCTGTTCCTAGCAACTTCGAAGTATTCCCCTCAAATTTCGCCTAAAATAGCGTCTTTACTTCACTTTCGCATTTTCTGCGACCATCTCTTGTCTGTATGAATAATATTGATAAACAATTTGCCACGCGACTTGGTTTGCTTGGCCTGGTTCCTTTTGTCTTGCTGACTTTGTTATGTTGGATTGTGCATCCGGAATGGATGCAATTCTTCGTTGAAGCGCAGTTAGTTTATGGCATTGCCATTTTAGGATTTTTGGGCGGTTTGCATTGGGGACTGGCGCTGATTGGTAAAGACCGTAGCGCACAAGATGCGAAACGTGATTTGCTATCTGGCGTACTGCCAGTGATCATTGCGTGGTTTGCTTTGTCGCAAATCACTGTGGTCGGATTCTTGATTCAGATGGCGGCATTTATCTATTCCTATCAATACGATAAGCGTATGTATCAACGCTTTGCGATGCCATCTTGGTTCGTCGAGCTGCGTTTTCGTTTGACGGCAGTGGTGGTGACGACGCAAGTGTTTACCTTCCTAGCCGCCAATATTCGTTTGTAATCGTGGAGCTAAAGATGACTAAGCAACTCGCCGCTGTGCATTACAGCATTACCTCCGATGATTTAGCTGCCCATGTATTTCATGTGACTTTAACGATCACAAATCCTGATCCGAATGGACAAGTCCTGTCCTTGCCAGTGTGGATACCTGGCAGTTATATGGTGCGTGAATTTGCGCGCAATATTATTCGTATTAGTGCGCAAGCGAATGGCAAAAAAATTGCATTAAAGAAATTAAATAAGACCAGTTGGCAAGCCCCCGCTTGCGATGTTAACGCCAGTTTGCAAATCAGTTACGAAGTGTATGCGTGGGATCTATCGGTGCGCGCCGCGCATCTGGATCAATCGCACGGTTTCTTCAATGGCACCAGCGTGTTCTTGCAAGTGCATGGACAAGAGCAGCTTGCGCATATCGTGGATATTCAAAAACCAGAACATGCCGCAGCCAAGACTTGGCGTGTCGCCACTTCTTTGCCTGAATTAAAAGCCAAGCGTTATGGCTTCGGTACTTATATCGCGAGTGATTATGATGATTTGATGGATCATCCGGTTGAGATGGGTGATTTTGCGTTGGTGAGTTTTAAAGCGCATGGTGTGCCGCATGATTTTGTGGTCACAGGCAAAGTGCCTAATATCGACTTGGCGCGCATCGCTAAAGATGTGCAGAAAATTTGCGAAACCGAGATCGCATTTTTTGAACCGAGAACCAAGCAAGCACCGATGGATCGTTATGTGTTTATGACGATGGCAGTGGGTGAAGGTTATGGTGGTTTGGAACATCGTGCGTCAACCGCTTTGATTTGTAATCGTGCTGATTTGCCGACCAAAAATGATGCTAGTTTTAGCGATGGTTATCGTGGGTTTCTAGCACTGTGTAGCCATGAATATTTCCATACTTGGAATGTCAAGCGGATCAAACCAGCCGTGTTTGCCAACTACGATTTGAGCCAAGAAAATTACACCAATTTGCTGTGGTTGTTTGAAGGCTTTACTAGTTATTACGACGATCTGTTCTTGCGTCGCTGCGGTTTGATTGATGAAGCGGCGTATTTGAAATTGATCGAAAAAACTGTCAATGCGGTACAGCGTGGATCAGGACGTAAAAAGCAAAGTGTCGCCGATTCTAGTTTTGATGCTTGGACTAAATATTATCGCCAAGACGAAAATTCGCCGAATGCGATTGTCAGTTATTACGCTAAGGGTTCCTTGGTCGCACTCGGCTTGGATTTGACTATACGTCATGAAACCGAAGGTAAGAAATCACTCGATGATGTGATGCGCGCGCTGTGGAAAAAATACGGTAAAGATTTTTACGAGAAAGCGAAGTCTGGTAAGCAACAAGGTCTCGGTGAAGATGAGTTTGAAAGCTTGGTCGAACAAGTGACTGGCGTGAAGATTAAGCGCTTTATCGACAAGTACATCAAAGGTATAGAAGATGTGCCGCTGGCGAAATTGTATGCGGACTTTGCGGTGGATGTGAAAGATCAATCGACTGCGAAAAAAGCCTCTTTGAATGCGCGCTTAAGTAAGAGCGGTGCTGATTGCAAGTTGGCGCATGTGTACGAAAATGGCGCCGCGCATCGTGCTGGTTTGTCCGCTGGTGATGTCCTGGTAGCGATCAATGGTTTGCGTGTTACTGCTGCCGATGCGGGCAATGGTTTAGCGAATTTGCTCGCTGCTTATAGCGTTGGTGAAACAGTGCAGGTACATGCTTTCCGACGTGATGAATTATTGACAGTTAATGTGAAATTGCAGGCGGATGATGTGCCGACATTGACGTTTGCATTTGCTGCGAATCAGAAATTGGCTGGGGCTAAAAAGCGTCCGTCTTTGTAGTCCATTTGTAAGATATATAAATAGACTTAATGGTTAAAACCCCTCAACGCCGAGACTCGGAGGCGCAGAGAAGCGCAGAGAAAACCTTGATGCCTGTTTGCTTCCTCTCTTTTCGTTTTTTCGGCGTCTCAGCTCCTCTGCGTTGAGGGGTTTTGAATTTGAGATTTAGAGTAAATGGCTGTGATAGAAAATGAATACTAAGCGGCTTAATGATTCAGTTTTATCTTGAGTGAATAGCATGGTCTTTCATCGCGACGGCTCACCGCCAACCAAACATCATTTGTTCTGCGAGCGTCTTTTTTGCAGCTGGCAGCAAATCGACCGCGCCTAAACCCAAGCCGACCAAAGCCTGCATCAAGCTACCATCCGGACTGCTGGCAAATATTTTTGCCATAGTGTCGGTGAGTCTGATCGTAGTCTGTCTGTCTGTTTTGCGTTGATTTAAAAATGTCTGCAAAGCTAGTGAAGAGAAATCGCGACTCAGGCATTGCGCCAGACAAAATGCGTCGCGTAATCCCAAGTTGAGGCCTTGTCCTGCCACGGGGTGTAAAGTCTGTGCGGCATTACCTATGCGTACCGTACGTTGCCCTGCATGTGCTTGGGCGTTTAAGCCAAGCGGGTAGGAGACGCGTTTGCTCACTGAAGTAAATCGTCCTAGACGTTCACCAAACCCTTGTTGCAGAGCCTGTAAAAAGTCGGCGTCATCCATGGCTAGCATCGCTGGCACGATATCTGGGCGCATACACCAGACTAAGGAATAACCCTCATCTTGCGGTAACAAGGCAATCGGTCCTTGATCGGTAAAACGTTCGAAAGCGCGATGCGCAATCGGACTATCTACCAACACGTGGGCAATTAGCGCGGTCTGCTGATAATCGTGATGTTGCTGTCTTTGTTCTTGATCCGTAAACGTACCGCCTTCAGCTTGAATCACAAAGTCAGCACTATGCACGCTGCCATCTTGCAAATGAATATTGGCAGATTGATCGCCGTCATTGATAGCGATAACTTGTACAGGGCGATGAGTGATGATGCCAGCTTGCGCTAAACTGTTTTCTAAAGGACTAACAATATCGCCATATCGAGCTACATAGCCGAGTGCTGGTAATTGATAATCGGCTGCAGTCAAAAAACTACGTCCAAAATGACGACGGCGCGATACGTGAATTTCTGTGATCGCAGTCGTCTTTAGTGGTCGTGCATGTAGCTTACTGAGAATCTGATCGCTGCCATGGGAGAGCGCAATACTGCGGGCATCCTGGCTGGCTTGGTCACTGGTTTTTGCGTCGAACAAAACGATATCAGCAGCTGCAAATCCATGTTGGTGCAACATCAGAGCTAAGGCCTGACCAACCGGACCTGCGCCGCAGATTGCGATTTTGCTGCGTCGGTTTTTGGAGCTTGGATTCGACATGCTTTGCGTGTTTACTCAGTGTGACTTTAAAAAATCTAATCGGTGAATTAATTTAATGCGGATTATTTTGTGCTGTGATGGCGATCGGTGGCGCATTCAAAGCAGCCAATTGCTCTGGCGTCCCGACGTTATGCCATTCTCCGCGATAAAGCTCGCCACCGAGTTGGCCTTGATCAGCATATTTACGCAAGATGGGAGCGAGTTTAGCGTAGTCACCTGCTTGAATGCCAGCGAACATTTCGGGACGATACACACCGATGTTCCCAAAAGTGACGCGTTCTGCACCGGCATTGTCTTCGTTTGATAATCCCATTAGGCTTAAAGAAAAATCGCCTTTAGGATGAAAGCTAGGATTCTTCACCATGTACAACCAAGCCACATCGCGCTTGTCTAAAGGATGCGGATTGCCCCACATGTCTTCGGCTTCTAAGGTATTTAAACATTCAGCAAAGTTAAAGTGCGGAATGTAGATGTCACCAGAAACTACGATGAAGGGCTCTTCGCCATCCGTCAGTAGTGGCAATGCTTTGGCGATACCACCTGCGGTTTCTAAGGCAGTTTCTTCAGCGGAGTAAGACACCTGTGCCCCAAACTTGCTGCCATCACCGATCGCATCGACGATCATTTGTCCCAAATGCGCATGGTTGATGACGATCTCGGTAATGCCGGCTTTGACTAAATTCAAAATATGCCAAACGATTAGCGGGCGACCACGTACTTTCAATAGCGGTTTAGGACAAGTGTCGGTTAACGGACGCATGCGTTCGCCACGACCAGCTGCAAGGATCATTGCTTTCATGCTGCGATCCTTTTAAAAAGTGTAGCCGAATTGGGGAGCGGTTTCTTCCAACACATCCAATAAGCGCAACAGCGGGATCAGATCTTTATAGCGATGGGAAGTCTTGCGTACATAATCCATCACTGTTGGCATGTCGGCGAGATAATGCTGCTTGCCGTCGCGGTGGGCGAGACGGGCGAAGATGCCGAGTATCTTTAAATGACGTTGCAAGCCCATGAATTCGAAATCACGATAGAAACTATCGATATCGGGTGCGACTGGCAGGCCAGCTTTTTTCGCCTTTTCCCAGTAACGAATCGCCCAATCCAAGACCATTTCTTCATCCCATTGCACATAAGCGTCACGCAATAAAGATACCAAATCATAAGTCAGTGGACCGTACAAAGCCCCTTGAAAATCCAAAATGCCGGGATTGCCTTTGTCCATCAACATCAAATTGCGAGAATGATAGTCGCGATGCACGAAGACTTGTGGCTGCGCCATGATATTCGCCAGCAATGCGTCGAAGACTTTATGTAAATTGGCGTTTTGTTCGTCAGTGAGCGTCACGCCCAAATGCTTATTGATATACCACTCAGGGAATATCATCAATTCGCGTTTGAGAAATTCTCTATCGTATTCGGGCAACACATCAGGCTGGCTTTGGGTTTGCAGCAGTACCAAAGAATCGATCGCATCCATGTACAGTTTGTGTGCAGTGTCGCTGTTGAGCACGTGCGAGTACATGGTGGTGCCGAGATCGGTTAACAGCAAAAATCCTTGCTCGGTATCTTGCGCCAACACTTCTGGCACTGTTAAGTTGATCTGCTTAAACAATTGCGCGACCTGGATGAAAGGTTTGACATCCTCTTGCGGTTGCGGTGCGTCCATCACGATGAAGCTGTACTTTGTGCCTTCGGCTTCGCCGTCGATGCGGAAATAGCGGCGGAAGCTGGCGTCGGCGGAGGCGGGGCGTATGCTGCTTAGATCTAGTTTTGGGCTAGCGATGTTGCTTAGCCAGAGATGTAAGTCTTGCAGGCGCTGTGCGTCTTGCTCTGTTGTGGTGGTTTGAATTGGCAACGTCATTGGTGAGCTCGTATAACAAAAATAATCGGTGGTGTTGAAGAATGCGCTATTTAATCTTTAATAATTAATAACGAATGGAGTTCCTCGCTTGCTAATCTAGTCATGAAAATTCTTTGACCCAGTGTTTCCGCCTATAATAGACGCCTTATTGGCTATCGGATTTATTCGCTTCGCTCGCAGCTCAGTTGGTAATATTGGCAACGGCAAGTCGGCATGGGTATTATCCTTAGTATCTTTAGCGCAATCGCTATGAAACACTTAAATTAATGTCATCAAACAATCATTTCAGGCGTCGTAAAAGCCCTTCAACAAAAGCGCTATTATCGCATTCATCGCCATCGGTCGCTATGTTTCCAGCAAGTCCGGTATTTGCCAAGACGCTTATTACAGGCTGTTTGCTCGCCGCATTTGCACCAGTTCAGGCACAAACGCAATCAGCAAATCCGATTTCTCTTGTAAAAAATTCAGACAGTCTAGTTCTCAAAGTCGATCCGCAATTGACACTTAAACCCGGCACGACCGTCATTCAGGCGGAGCAAGTGAGTGGTCAGCCAGATCGCGTCGTGCATTTGGATCACCAGGTTGAGGTGACTCGTGGTGATTTGAATTTCACTGCCGATAAAGCGACTTATTTGCAAATTGAAGATCAACTAGATGCCAGCGGCAATGTCCAACTTCGACGCAATGGTGATTGTTACAGCGGCGATTTGATGCGCTTTATTTTGGAAACTGGGGTTGGTTATGTTCACAATCCTAGCTATTTTCTAGCCAAAAATAATGGGCAGGGACGCGCCGAAAAAATTGAATTTGAAAGCGAAGAAAAAGCCAAAATCACCAACGGTACTTACAGCACCTGTGATGGCTTATCGCCGGACTGGTATCTCAAGGCGGATACCATGAGTTTGGATACGGGGATCGATACTGGGGTTGCTGGTAAATCGGTCTTGTACTTTAAAGGTGTGCCAATTATGGGCACGCCGTCGTGGTTGAAGTTTAGCTTTCCTTTATCTGGTGCCCGTCACTCAGGCATCTTGCCACCAACGGTTGGGCACTCGAATAAAGGCGGCGTGGAATTTGGCGTGCCGTATTATTTCAATATCGCGCCCAATCGTGATTTGACTTTGCACCCTAAATTCATTGCCCGACGTGGTTTGCAATTGGGTATGGAAGGACGCTATTTAGGTGAAACCTACGCGGGCGAATCTGCGGTCGAAATTATTCGCGATAAATTGACGGAAACGACGCGTTATTTTGGGACCTCGATTCACCGACAAGCGGTAATGCCAAATTTAGTATTGTCATGGAACATGAATAAGGCATCGGATAATGATTATCCTGCTGATTTTTCGAATTCGACCAACAAGACGGCGCAGCGCTTATTAGTGCGTGATATTGGTTTTGATTACTACGGTTCTTTTTGGAATGCCTCATTGCGCTCTACTAGTTTTCAAGTGTTGCAAGATATTACTGCACCGATTACCGCGCCGTATGAGCGATTGCCGCAATTGACTGTCCATGCAGGGCAAAGCGATGTGTGGGGTATGGATTGGTCAATCGATGCTTTGGCAACCCAATTTTGGCACCCAACTTTGACTCGCGGAATCCGGACAGTGGTCAATCCACAATTATCCTATCCGTATATTCAGCCGGGGTTTTTTGTCGTTCCTAAAGTATCTTTACATGCAGCCAGCTATCAAATTGAAGATCCGCTGACCTCCAAAACGAATCGTTTGCAAAGAACCGTTCCCAGCGTTTCTTTAGATAGTGGTTTGATTTTTGAACGTCGTGCTAGTTTGTTGGGAACGAAGATGACGCAAACGCTAGAGCCGCGTTTGTTTTACGTGAATACGCCATATCGTGATCAAAGAGATTTTCCTTTATTTGATACGGCATTGGCTGATTTTAATTTTGCACAAATTTTCAGTGAAAATCGTTTTACCGGACATGATCGCATCGGCGATGCCAATCAGGTCACAACCGCGCTGGTGTCGCGTTTTATTGAGGATAATGGTGCTGAACGATTTAAATTTGCGCTCGGCCAACGATTTTATTTTAATACGCAAAAAGTCAGTCTGGATGGTAAAACCAATCCTAGCCGCTCCGACTTATTATTGGCAGGTAGTGGACAAGTTTCCGATACCTTGAATGTTGAAGCCGCATTACAGGTGAGTCAAAGTGACCGCCAAACCGAGCGTTCGAGTTATGGAATCCGTTGGCAACCCGCACCGAAAAAAATTCTCAACTTGCAATATCAATTTCAACGTGAGGTCTTAAAGCAATTGGAGTTATCCGGTCAATGGCCAGTAGCTCACCGTTGGTATGTGGTTGGTAAAAGCAATTACTCTTTGCAAAATAATAAAATGGTTGAGGGTTTAGCGGGATTTGAATATCGTGCAGATTGCTGGGCTTTGCGTTTTGTGGCACATCGCTTTGCCACCACCAATCTTTCGAATAATTCGGGGTTTTCTATCCAGCTAGAGCTAAATGGCTTAGCGAGAATTGGCTTCGGCTCAAATCCTGTGGAAACTTTGAAAAAGAATATTTCAGGTTATCAGGCCACGAATTAGCGTGTATATTGCAGCTTTCGCCAGAAAACGGCGATAAAAGACGGGGTAACTTAGCAAGCGCCTCATTTTTATTATGAATTTTGGACCACTATGCGACACAATTTGCACATGAATCAATGGAAACGCCCAGCAGCACTCTGTGTATCTGTATGCCTGACGGCTTTGTTCGGGCTCTCTTTTTCTAGCTCTGCTTGGACACAGTCAGCGACCGCTGCCCAAACGCCGGTCAATTCACCGGTGGCACCAATTGAAGACCCTTTGGCAAATAGCGCCAAAGCTGCCCCGAAAAAAGTCTCAAAAGCCAAAATAATTAACGGTATCGCGGTTGTCGTCAATGATGAAGTGATCACCAAAATGGAGGTAGAAGATCGTATCACTTCCATTGAGCGTAGTTTGAAAGCACAAGGCACACAATTGCCAGCGCGTGCAGATCTGGAAAAACAGGTTTTGGAGCGTATGATTATCGATCTTTTGCAAGTGCAATTGGCGAAAGAGCAGGGGATGCGGATTGACGACCTGATGCTTGATCGTGCTTTGCAAAGAATGGCGGAACAAAACAAGACCACCATGCAAGACATGCGCAATCAGATTGAAAAAGACGGCACGTCTTTTGCTGCCTTCCGTGAAGAAATTCGCAATGACATCATGATGCAACGCATACGTGAGCGTGAAGTGGAAAGCAAGTTGCAGGTATCCGAACTCGAAGTCGATAACTTTTTAGCGGCAGAAGCAGTCGCACCAAGCAAAAATCAGGAAATTAATCTGGGGCACATCATGGTGCGTATTCCAGAGAATGCAACCCCAGAAATCATTGCGCAACGAAATGCACGGATGCAAGAAGTGTATAAGAAACTGCGTATCGGCGATGATTTTGCCAAATTGGCCGCAACATATTCCGATTCGAATGAAGCCTTAAAAGGTGGCGAGGTCGGCTGGCGTGAACAAGATAAAATCCCACCGGTATTTATCGAGGCTGTGAATAAAATTAGTTTCGTCGGTGGTTTTTCTGAAATCGTGCGCAGCCCAAATGGTTTTCACGTTTTTAAATTGTTGGGCAAGCGTGATATCGCTCCAGTGGCAGCAACAGGAACGGTACAAGAATCCAATGTACGTCACATCTTGATGCGTCCTACACCGCTCTTAACTGCGGCGCAAATTAAAAATACCTTGGCAGAACTCAAGCAAAAAATCGTCAACAAAACCGCGACCTTTGAGGAATTAGCTAAAGCCAATTCCGTTGATACGTCTGCAGCTAAAGGCGGTGACTTAGGTTGGGTGCATCCAGGTGACACCTTCCCTGATTTTGAAGCAGCAATGAATAAATTGGCGATCAATGAGGTCAGTGATCCTATCGAAACGCAAATGGGTTTTCATATTTTGCAGGTCTTGGAACGTAAGGTCAGTGATGACTCTAAAGAGCGTAAGCGCGTTGCAGCGCGTCAATCCGTGCGCGCACGTAAATCCGAAGACGCTTTGCAAGACTGGTTGCGTCAATTGCGCGACCGTGCCTATGTTGAGTTTCGCAACGAACAGAAATAATCAGAGTCATCATCAAACATAATGGGATCGCGTCTACCTGTCATTGCAATTACGGTTGGTGAGCCAGCCGGCATCGGTCCAGAAATATCCTTGCTGGCGGCTTGGGAATTGCGTGCGCAGGTGCGGCCCATATTGATTGGTGACGCCGCTTATCTGGCGATGTTGGCGCATGATTTGGATAAAAATATTCGACTCATGGGCATCTCGCAGGAGGCGCTACGCAATAACGGTTTGCCCGGTTGTGGTAAAGATCAAATCACCGTTATCGACAGTCCACTCTCTGCGCATGTCGTCGCAGGTCAACTGGATCCACGGAACGGTCGCTCAGTGTTAGCGACTTTGGATTTAGCCATCGAATGCATACAGCAAGGCTGGTGTGATGCCATGGTTACCGCGCCGCTGCAAAAAAGTACGATCAATGATGCTGGCGTTGCATTTACCGGACACACTGAATACTTGGCACAACAAACCCATACGCCGCAAGTTGTCATGATGTTGGCGTGTGAAGCCTCGGCCCATTTGCCGCAGCCTTTGCGTGTTGCATTAGCCACTACGCATTTGCCCTTGCGTGAAGTTCCTGATGCGATCAAATTTGATGACCTGCTACGCAGCTTGCAGATTATTCACCGCGATTTGCAAGACAAATTTGGTATTGCCAAGCCCAAGATTTATGTCACTGGTTTGAACCCACATGCGGGTGAAAATGGTTACCTTGGACAGGAAGAAATTGACGTGATTAATCCTGTGATTTTACATGCACGTAATTTAGGGATGGATGTCCATGGTGCATTTCCCGCCGATACATTGTTTCAACAAAAGTATCTGAAAGACGCCGATTGCGTGCTAGCGATGTATCACGATCAAGGTTTGTCAGTGTTAAAGCATGCGAGTTTTGGTTTGGGTGTGAATATCACTTTGGGTTTGCCACTGATACGCACCTCGGTCGATCACGGTACCGCTTTAGATTTAGCAAAATTAGGCACAGGTTTAGCCGATGCAGGCAGTATGAAAGTCGCGATTCGTATTGCGGCAGAAATGGTGGCACGCCAGCATGCCAACTCCAATCCGGCGAATAGCCATCACTAAGTTATCCTCGCGTGTGAATGACATCGCTACGCCATAACGAAACAATACAAATAATATGAAACACATCGCCCGTAAACGCTTTGGTCAAAACTTCCTCACTGATCAGCAGGTCTTGAGTGACATTATTAGCGTCATTAGTCCCAAACCTGGTGAGAGCATGGTGGAGATTGGCCCGGGTCTGGCAGCGATGACACGTCTGTTGCTAGAAGGTTTGGATCAACTGCACGTGGTCGAACTCGATCGTGATTTAGTCGCACGTTTGAAGAAAAGTTTTGATCAAACTAAATTGATCATTCATGAAGGTGATGCCTTGCAATTTGATTTTGCATCGATCCCGGTGAACGAAGGCAAGAAGCTGCGCATCGTTGGCAATCTCCCATACAATATTTCTAGCCCCTTGCTATTTCATCTTGCCGAGTACGCCGAGCAAGTGGAAGACCAACACTTTATGCTGCAAAAAGAAGTCGTTGAGCGCATGGTGGCAGAGCCGGGTGGTAAAGAGTACGGTCGTTTATCGGTAATGCTGCAATGGCGCTATCACATGGAACTGCTCTTCATCGTCCCACCGACGGCGTTTGATCCGCCACCGCGCGTCGATTCTGCGATTGTGCGGATGATTCCCAAAAAAGAAAAACTGCCGTGCAAATTACAGAACTTGGAACAAGTCGTGACCAAGTCGTTTTCGCAACGTCGTAAGACCATACGCAATTGTGTCGCCGGTCTATTCACCGAGCAGCAATTGATGGAGGTCGGGATCGATCCGCAACTGCGTGCGGAAGCGATCCCATTAGAGCAATACGTTGCGCTTGCTAATCTTTTGCCTGCATAGACTGAACATAACAATGAATCTCACCAATACTCCTGAATGGCAAGCTTTATTGGTTCACAAAGCGCGCCTGCAAGATCAACATCTGCGCGATTTGTTTGCCGAAGACGAGGAACGGTTTAAGCATTTTTCCTTGGAACTTGATGGTTTATTGGTCGATTATTCCAAGCAGAGAATTGATGCCGCAGCTTTGAAAGACTTATTGGCATTGGCCGAACATTCCGAAGTCGCTGCATGGCGTGATCGTATGTTCGCTGGTGAAAAAATTAATTTCAGCGAAAACCGCGCGGTTTTACACACGGCTTTGCGTCATACCGATTTCACACCATTTCCCAATGCCGAAAATGATGTGATGCCTGAAGTCCATGCGGTGCGCAAACAAATGCGCGATATCGTTGAGCGCGTACGTAGTGGTTTGTGGCGCGGTTTCAAAGGTGACGCGATACAAACGATCGTGAATATTGGGATCGGCGGTTCAGATTTAGGGCCTAAGCTGGCAACCCGCGCGCTCTCTGCCTTACAACATCCGGGATTGAATTTCTATTACGTATCGAATCTCGATAGCGCACATTTAGCGCCGTTACTTGAGAAGCTCGACCCGCATACGACATTGTTCATCGTCGCTTCGAAAACCTTCACCACCCAAGAAACCAGTATCAATGCGCATACCGCGCGCACTTGGTTGTTGGCATCCGCGATGGAAGAGTGGGCCATCGCCAAGCATTTTATTGCGGTCACTTCCAATCCAAGTAAAGCACAAGAATTTGGCATTCCAGAATCGAATATCTTGCAGATTTGGGATTGGGTAGGCGGTCGTTATTCCTTGTGGTCAGCGGTCGGCTTGTCGGTTGCATTGGCGATCGGCATGCGTGGGTTTGAGCGCTTGTTAGAGGGCGCTGAAACCATGGATAAACATTTTTGCAGCGCACCGCTAGAGAAAAATTTGCCCGTCTTATTGGCTTTGATTTCTATTTGGAACACGAATTTTCTTGGTGCCGAAACCACCGCAGTTTTGCCCTACAACGAATCCATGCGTCATTTGCCAGGATTCTTGCAACAGCTAGAAATGGAATCGAACGGCAAGACAGTCGGGCGCGATGGCGCAGCTCTAAATTGCCGTGCAAATCCTATCGTTTGGGGTGAAATTGGCGTCAATGGCCAACATGCATTTTTCCAATTACTGCATCAGGGCGGTTGGCTAATTCCTTGTGATTTTGTGGTGGCTGCGAGCAGTGATTACCCATTGCCCGGACACCAAGCGCCGTTGTTGGCGAATTGTTTGGCGCAAAGTTCGGCCTTAGCATTTGGAAAAACTGAGCAACAAGCACGCATAGAGTTAGCGGCGACCGGTTTGACGGACGTAGCGATTGCGAAGTTATTACCGCATAAAGTCTTTGCTGGCAATCAACCATCGACGACGATCCTAATGCCGAGTCTCGATCCCTTCCAACTCGGTATGTTATTAGCTCTGTACGAGCACAAAGTCTTCGTGCAAGGTGTGGTGTGGGGACTGAATTCGTTTGATCAATGGGGCGTGGAACTGGGTAAGCAATTAGCCAATAGTCTATTGCCAGCCTTGGAAGGGAATCAAACTTACGACGCGCAACTTGATGATTCCACGCGGGGGTTGATCGCATATTTCCGGCGTTATGGGAATAACTAAACCCTTTATTGACTTAACTTGACTCGCCTTTGATGGATGGTTGGAGGGACGTCAAATGTCAAATCGATCCTGTCGCCAACTAAGTGTAATTTACACGCGATGATCAATTCAACTATATGGATTGTCACATTAAGACAGTATCATGCTGGCAATGCTGTTCAGTTAAGCTCAAAATATCGAGGCGTCATCGCTGCGAAGGCAGGGATCCAGTGTCTTTAGGCTTTTACGTCGCTGTATTCCCGCCTTCGTGGGAATGACGGTACGTGGAATTAGGCTTAACGGAACAGCATTAGTATCATGCTGGTTTCTTTCTTTTATTCATCCTAGGTGATTGCAGTGCTCAGTTCCCAATTTCAGATTTATTTTCTCATTTTGTTTAGTGTTTCCTCGTCTGCAGTGGCGCAACTATTGCTCAAAATAGGCATGTCTCAGCCCAGTATGCAAAACAGGGCGGCCGACGCCAATTGGCTCACATCGATACTCGCCCTGATGCAAAATTACTGGGTAGTGGGTGGACTCGGTCTCTATTTTTTTGGTGCTTTGGTTTGGCTCAAAGTCTTAGCGAAAGTCGAGTTGAGTTTTGCTTATCCTTTCGTAGGTCTAGGATTCATTTTGACCATGGTGTTTGGTAAATTATTTCTCGGCGATGCGATTACTTTGCAGCGCTTTCTTGGTACCTGTCTGGTGATCTCTGGCGTGTTGTTAATCGCGATTGATAGCAAAGCGTAGTGGTGTTTTTTCTCGCAATTTAGTTTCTCTTTTTCATAATGACTATTCATACCTCGCCTAATTTATCTACCGAAGTCCCATTAGTAGTCGATCTTGATGGCACTTTGATTCGCAGTGACATGCTACTTGAATCCGCGATTCGATTGGTTCGTCGTAATCCCTTGTATGTGTTTCTGATTTTTCTCTGGTTATGCCAAGGTAAGCGCCAATTGAAGACGCAAATTGCCCAGCGTGTAGAGATCCCTTGTGCCTTGTTGCCCTACCATCTGGAGTTTCTTAGTTATTTACAGGAACAGTTTCGCGCTCATAGAAAGTTGGTGTTGGCAACCGCCACTGACATGCGTTATGCACAGCAAATTGCCGCACATTTGGGTATTTTTTCTGATGTTTGGGGTACAACCGCTGAGCGTAATTTAGCCGGAGAAGAAAAGGCCAAAGTCTTGCTGCAAGCCTATGGTGAAAAAGGGTTTGACTATGCAGGCAATGCGACACCAGATTTGAAAATTTGGCAGCATGCGAGACGGGCCATTGTGGTGAACGCCTCAGCAGGACTTGAACAAAAAGCCAGATCAATTGCGGAGATCAGCCATGTATTTTCGTCGCCGAAGAATGTCGTCAAGTCAGTTCTCAAAGCAATTCGTGTCTATCAATGGGTTAAGAATTTGCTGATTTTTGTGCCGCTATTTGTCGCCCACCAGTGGTATCAAACGACAGCGATCTATTTTTCCGCAATGGCTTTTGTGGCCTTTTCATTGTGCGCTTCGGCAATTTACTTGATTAATGATTTGCTTGATTTGGACTCTGATCGCGCCCATAAGAGTAAGCGAAATCGTCCAATTGCCAGCGGCAATTTATCGATACTTACAGCGGTCTTTCTAGTCTTTGTGTTATTGCTGGTAGGGTTGTTAGTAGCTCAGTTAGTCTCAAATGAATTTTGCTTAATTCTTGGTACTTACCTGATTTTGACTAGTGCTTATTCTTTTTATTTGAAGCGCATCGTCTTAATGGATGTCTTGTTATTGGCTTTCCTGTACACCATTCGCGTGATCGCCGGTGCTATCGCGATTCAAGTAGAGCCATCCTTTTGGCTATTGGCTTTTTCTATGTTGATCTTTACCAGCTTAGCGTTGATTAAGCGTTGTGCTGAATTGAAATCCTTAAAATCACAAGAAAAGCATGCGGCACACGGGCGTGATTATGTTGTTAGTGATATTCCGCAGCTCACTAGTTTGGGGACTGCAGCGGGATATGGTGCGGTGGTGATTCTAGCTTTGTATATCAACAGCCCCGATGTCGCGCGACACTACCAGCACCCTAAATTTTTATGGTTACTGTGCCCATTATGTTTGTATTGGATAGGTCGAATGTGGATTACGACTGGCCGTGGGCTGATGCATGACGATCCTATCGTTTATGCAGCCAAAGACAAAGTGAGTTTGGTGATTGGCGCTTTAGGCGTGGCGATGGTGTTATTCGCTTTGTGATGAGGTAGAGATTCACGATTGAAATACGCCACCATCGTTGTTGATGCGACGGTGGCGTATTTGGTTCAGAGTTTGACTTCGCTTAGTCGTTCAATTAATTCGATTTTGTAGCCATCTGGATCTTGTACAAAGGCGATCACGGTGCTACCACCTTTGACAGGCCCAGCTTCGCGCGTGACGTTCCCACCACGCGCTTTGACCGCAGCACAAGCCGCTGCGGCATCTGGCACAGCAATTGCAATGTGTCCATAGGCGGTGCCCATCTCATAAGATTCAACGCCATAGTTATAGGTCAATTCTAATTCCGCATGCTCGGGATTGCTGCCAAATCCTAAGAATGCAAGTGTGTATTGATACTCTGGATTGTCAGAAGTTCGCAATAATTTCATACCTAAAATTTCGGTATAAAAATCAATTGAGCGTTGCAGATTGCCGACGCGTAGCATGGTGTGGAGTAGGCGCATGGTGAGTTTACCGTTAAAGTGAAAACGCTATTGTAACGCTGAGTTTGATGAAACGTTTTTGGACGCTCATTTCATAAAAATCCAATTACCTTGTCGAATATCTTGCGGACGCCAATTCATGCTTCGTCAGATCCAGTGTAAGAAGAGGATACACTTGATGTCAGAGCGATTTCTGCGATGTCCATCATAGAGAGTCGTGTAGAGGGCCAGTGTGTTTGGCCATGAAAGTGGCGTACTTAAAAGACAGGTAAATCAGCGCTCGCATGTTGACGCAATTTGCGTTTGGCGTGTTCATATTCAGGATAGATAGATTCCACAGTCGCCCAGAATTTAGCGCTGTGATTCATTTCGCGCAAATGCGATAGTTCGTGCGCAACTACGTAATCTATTATGTCAGGAGTGAAGTGAATGAGTCGCCAGTTTAAACGTATCTTTCCTTGTGATGTGCACGAACCCCAACGTGTCCCTGCCGATGACAAACTCATGGAGTGATAACTGACACCTAAGCGCTGCGCAAACACAGGCATGCGTTGATTGAAGATGTACTTCGCTTCTTGCTGCAACCAATGTTTTATCCGGTCTTTTAGCTGTTGCTCTTGAAAATCAGGCGGTAGAGTGATGTGTAAGATGTCTAGCTCATCGTCGTGCTTAATCGATACGCGAGCTTGATGCGTGATACGTAACGTCAGTTGCTTTCCCAGAAAGGGTAAACGTGCACCATCTTCCCACCGCATCGTGCTTAGTCTGCGCTTGTTTGTCTGCTCGCGTTTTTCACGTAGCTTACTGATTATCCAGTGCTGTTTTTCGTGAATCGCATTTTCAATATCCTTTAATGTGACCCAACGTGGCGCGGTAATGCGCAAGCCATCATCAGCAATTAAAAAGCCTATGCTGCGACGCTTCGAACGGCGTAACTCGTATTCGAGCACTTGATCTTGAATCAGGATTTGACGCTTGCGTGCTTGTGCAGTGCTGTCGGTGGCGTCGTTAGATGCATTTGGTGAGACAGCGTGATTGTCAATGATCACGTCATTGCTACCAAACAAATCGTTAAAGAAATCCAATTGCAGAGCACGTTGCAGACCTTCGATGAAGGAAGACTTGGTGGGTTTTGCTGCTTTAGGAAGAAGTGCGGCGGGCATAAGGATCTCTCAAAACGATCAAACTGTCGCGCCCTGAACCTTGAGTAATCAGGAGTTCAGAACGCGCGTTAAGAGTGTAGCACGGCTTTGATTTTGCGATTTATTTGTAGACTTGTGGCGAGATGACGCGCATTTCGGCCTCTATCCATTCTTCGACCTTGGCCATTAATTCCGTCGCATTCATGTTGCCAGGCGCAATGGGCTTGCCCACCGACACGGTGATAACGCCAGGTCGTTTAATGAAGGAATTTTTGGGCCAGCATTCGCCAGAGTTTAAGGCGATAGGAATTACTGGTGTGTTGGTTTCAATGGCCAGACGAGTACCACCACCTTTGTAATTACCTTTTTGACCAACTGGAATACGTGTGCCTTCTGGGAACATGATTACCCATTGACCATCAGCGAGGCGTTTGCGACCAATGGTCACGACTTGTGCGAAGGCGTCTTTGCCTTTGCTACGATCAATAGGAATCATTTTCATCAAAGAAATTGCCCAGCCAAAGAAGGGGATGTAAGTAATGGATTTTTTAAAGACAAACACCAGCGGACGTGGCGTCGACATTAATAGGAAAATCGTTTCCCAAGCGGATTGATGTTTGGATAAAACGATGACCGGACCATCTGGAAAATTCTCATATCCACGGGTTTGATAGCGTATGCCGCAGATGACTTTGGCCGCCCAGATGATGAACACGTTCCAGCGTGCTGTTGCCCAATAACGCTGGTTGTAGGGAAGTGGTGCGAACAAGAAACAAATAGGCGCCCAGATCACAGTGGCGAGGATCATCACTACCGCAAAAATCAAAGAACGGATAAAACAAAAAGCTGAAAACATTGCATGTCCTGAATCAAAATTTCAATAAATTACTTTAATCGATATTGTCGGTCTGTGCGTTAAGTAACGCATCCACCATCGTCGCCAAATCAGAATGGATTTGCGTCCCCGGTGGCAGCCCGCCTTTATCCATGGTGCCCTGGCCTTTACCGGATAATACTAAATTTGGGATGCAGCCAAGTACAAATCCCGACTGCAAATCACGCAGTGAATCTCCGACACAATGCACACCTTTGAGGGAAACATTGTAGCGCTTGGCGATCTCTTGCAGCATGCCAGGCTTAGGTTTGCGGCAATCACAATTATCATCCGCGCTATGCGGGCAAAAAAACACTGCATCGATCATGCCGCCCACTTGCTCAACTGTTGCATGCATTTTTTGGTGAATGGCATTCAAAGTCGTCATCGGAAACAACTTGCGCGCAACGCCCGATTGATTGGTCGCCACCACCACCGTATAACCAGCCTGATTCAAACGGGCAATGGCCTGTGCCGAACCTGGAATGACATGCCATTCATCAGGTGATTTGATGAAGGCGTCAGAGTCATGATTGATGACGCCGTCGCGGTCGAGGATGATGAGTTTGGTGGTGGGGGTCATCATAGCTTTCGTAAATTTTTCAACGCGGTTCGTAATATGTTTGGTTTTAAACTCCCTTCTCCCGCAAGCGGGAGAAGGGCGGGGATGAGGGCGGTTCAGATTCATCAATACATTTGAGAAATTTTGAACAATCAGTTTTTACGACTTAGATTCTGAAATATCTTTATCGCTGCTGAACCACCCTAACCCTCTCCCGCATGCGGGAGAGGGGATATCAAGCTGATTTACGCCGCCAACTTAGAAATATCCGCCACTTGATTCAACATGCCGTGCAATGACGCCAACAAGGCTAAACGATTATTACGTAAAGCCAGATCTTCAGCATTCACCATCACATCATTAAAGAAGCTATCCACGCCTTCACGCAAGGCAGCCAGCGTTTTTAATGCGCTGGTAAAGTCGCCAGCAGCATACGCCGCATCAACGCCAGGTTTGACATCGCCCATGGCTTTGTACAGCGCTTGTTCCGCAGCTTCTTGCAACAGAGCGGGATTGATGGCGCCCAGTGTGCCTTCGGCTTTTTTTAGAATATTCGTGATGCGCTTGTTCGCCGCAGCTAATGAAGCAGATTCTGGCAGTGCGGCAAAACTCTGTACCGCTTGCAGACGTTCTACGATGTTATCCAAAGTATCTGGATTTTGTGCCACGACTGCTTCGACTTCGTTTTGTGAGAAACCACGTTCACGTAATTGACCACGCAGACGGTCGTAGAGGAAAGTCAGCACATCAGCGCTTGGGTCTTTGAAATTCGCATTGCCCGCGAATAGATTTGCTGCTGCAGCGATCAGTGCTTGTAAAGAAATTGTCAGGCGTTTTTCTACCAACATGCGCAAAATGCCGAGTGCATGACGACGTAATGCGAACGGGTCTTTGTCGCCAGTTGGTTGCAAGCCTATGCCCCAGATGCCGACTAAGGTTTCAAGCTTGTCAGCCAACGCAACGGCAGTACCAGTTGCGGTCGCTGGCAGAGCATCCCCGGCAAAACGAGGCTGATAATGCTCAGAAGCAGCAGCGGCAACATCTGCATGTTCGCCATCATGTTTAGCGTAGTAAGTGCCCATGATACCTTGCAGCTCTGGGAATTCGCCGACCATATCGGTTAGCAAATCCGCTTTTGCTAACATTGCACCGCGCTCTGCTAAAGCAACGTCAGCACCGAGTAATTGCGCGATATGACCTGCCAGTGTTTTTACGCGTTGAGTACGTTCCGCCTGGCTTCCGAGTTTATTGTGATAAACCACATTCGCCAGTTGCGGCAAACGATCTGCCAAAGTTTTTTTCTTGTCTTGTTCAAAGAAAAATTTTGCATCCGACAAACGAGGGCGTACCACGCGTTCATTGCCTTGAATGATGTGTTCTGGCGTATCCGTTGCTAAGTTAGAGACGATCAAAAAGCGTGAACGCAATTTACCGGCAGCGTCGGTGACGGCAAAATATTTTTGATTGGTTTGCATGGTCAGAATTAGACATTCTTGTGGCACTGCTAAGAATTCTTCTTCGAAATGGCATTCGTAGACGACAGGCCATTCAACCAAAGCCGCAACTTCATCGAGCAAAGATTCTGGCATCAGAACTTGATCGCCATTCGCTTTTGCTTGTAATGCAGAACGAATTTTTTCTTTACGTTCGCTCACGTTAGCAATCACCTTGCCTTGCTCAGCTAAGTTTTGGCTATAGTTGTCGGCGTGAGCAATGGAGACTTCGCCAGCAGATAAGAAACGATGACCGAGTGTGATGCGACCAGCAGTTAAACCCAATGCGGCTAAAGGCAAAATGTCTGCGCCGTGTAAAGCGATGATGCTGTGTACTGGGCGTACAAAATGCACGGTTTCACCATCAGGACGTTGATAGCTCATGACTTTAGGAATCGGTAGTTTGCTAATCGATTCTTCGAGCGCCAGTTGCAAGCTGCCAACCAAGGCAGTGCCAGGTGCGGTGTAGCTGTAGAAAAAACTTTCCGCTTTGCCATCCACTGCGCGTTCCAAATCTGCCACTTGCAAATTTGGGAAGCCGAGCGCCGCGAGTTTTTTTGCCAATGGTGGTGTGGCGTTGCCATTGGCATCCAAAGCAACCGATACCGGTAAAACTTTTTCGCGCATTTGTTTGTCGGGAGAAGTCGCGCGTACTTTCGTAATGCTGACCGCCAAACGACGCGGTGAAGCAAAGCTAGTAGCGACAGAATCTGCTTCCAAAAAGTCACGTGACTTTAAGCCATTGACGATGCCTGCAGCAAAGGCGTCACCGAGTTTGGCGAGTGCTTTTGGTGGTAATTCTTCTGTAAATAACTCTAGTAAAAGTGTTTGATTCATTTCGATCTCGATCCTGTTCTTTTATTCTGACTTAAGCGGCTGCTGTTGTTGTAGTGATTGCAGGCTTATGTTTGTCATCCGCGGCACACATAGGGAAACCGAGTTTTTCGCGGGAGGCATAGTAGGCAGCGGCGACAGCGCGTGACAGATTACGAATACGTCCGATATAGGCAGCACGCTCCGTCACCGAGATCGCGCCACGCGCATCAAGTAAGTTGAAGGTGTGCGCAGCTTTTAAAATCATTTCGTAAGCAGGTAAAGCTAAAGATTTTTCTTCGACGTTTTCTGTAATTTCCAATAAACGCTTCGCTTCGGATTCGTAGTTGGTGAACAAAGAAAACAAGAAATCTGTATTGGAATATTCAAAGTTAAAAGTTGATTGCTCAACTTCGTTTTGATGAAACACATCGCCATAAGACAAACGCACAGTCTTGCCGTTTTCTTCGCGTTCAGTCCAGACCAGATCGTAGACGTTTTCCACGCCTTGCAAATACATCGCCAGACGTTCGATACCATAAGTGATTTCACCAAGAATCGGTTTGCAGTCAATCCCGCCAACTTGTTGGAAATAAGTGAACTGCGTCACTTCCATGCCGTTCAACCAGACTTCCCAACCCAAGCCCCAAGCACCCAGAGTTGGATTTTCCCAATCATCTTCGACAAAGCGGATATCGTTTTGTTGCAAATCGAGACCCAAAGCTTTCAAAGAGCCGAGGTAAAGATCGAGAATGTTTTCTGGTGCTGGCTTCAATACGACTTGATATTGATAGTAGTGCTGCAAGCGATTCGGGTTCTCGCCATAACGACCATCTTTCGGGCGACGTGATGGCTGTACGTAGGCAGCGCGCCATGGTTCTGGACCAATCGCACGTAAAAAAGTACCCGTGTGCGAAGTGCCCGCACCCACTTCCATATCAATTGGTTGTAACAGGGCGCAACCTTGTTTGTCCCAATAGTCTTGCAATGTCAAAATAATTTGTTGAAAAGTGAGCATAGCTCTTCTACCTTTTTTGCTGGATGGTGACTTAATTGACTCGTGCAAGCATCGATTTTCTGCACGAAATTAAGGATTTTATAAACCTTTGATTTTAACCTTTTTTTGCGGTGCGGCCATGGCTTTGACTGAGCTTTTCGCTCTAAAACTAGGCTTTTTGGGCGTTCGTTGGGTACTAAATCGATTCAATAAGATTTTTCCCCGCTTTGGCCTATACTTTTGTCTTTCATTGACATGCTTAGGGAGTTGGCGATGCACATACGGATTTCTTCGTGTATTGGCGTGGTATTGGTTTGGGTATTGTCGAATCTCTTGGTACCAGTGAGCGCGGCACAAGAACCGGTCTTGGAGGTGAGAAATGGCGAGCACTTGAAACTTTGGACCCGTTCGGCGCTGTTGGCCGAGGCGGTAGAGATACAGATAGATAAGGATTCTGCATACAAACGGCGCATGACTTATCGTGCGGTGCCTTACGCTAAGTTGATGCCGCAAGTGGAGCAGCATGTGTCGGTGCAATTTGTGGCATCGGATGGGTTTGTGGCGAATATTAGTGGTAAAGATTTAGCAGGAAAAGGGCAGGCCTACGTCGCCATAGAAACTGCTGAGCAGAGCTGGCCTGCGGTGAATCCAGATAATCCTCATAAGAGCGCGAGTGCAGGGCCTTTTTACCTGGTCTGGCTGACGCCAGAGGCTGGCAATATCAGCAATGAACAATGGCCATATCAAGTCGCAAAGATTAGCGTCACCCTGACTTTGTCGGAGCGCTATCCACAAATTGTTCCTAAATTGACGCCCTCAGCGACGACGGCGCAGATGAGTCAAGCAAAGCTCGCCGTGAAAGGCATGCAGGTGTACACAAAACATTGTGCTGTGTGCCATACGATCAATGGCGGTGGCGACGCGTCTATTGGACCGGATTTGAATCTACCTTTTAATCCGACTGAGTATTTTCAAGAAGCGTATTTGCGTAAGCTGATTCGTGATCCCGCCTCAGTGCGTCGTTGGAAGCTCGCTGTGATGCCAGGCTTTGATCGTCAAATAATTTCTGAGGATGATTTACAGAATTTATTGGTGTATTTAACACTAATGGCCAAGCAACGCGATCCGAAATAGCACTTGAATTAGGGTGTTTTAGACGCAAACTGCACTTTATTCCCCCGTTTTTGCAGTCTGTCGCAATTCGATGGAAGCGCCGAGCACTGCTGCCTACACTAGCATCATCGGATCAGCACTTGTTGGTTCTTAAGTCGAAGTCATTGAGTTGTAACTGCGTTGTTACTGAGTTGTTATATAAAAAGGGGAAATAAAATGAAAACTAATAATCGCAATATTTTTATCGCCATCGCTATTATCTTGAGTTTGCTCTTCATTAGCTATTTATCTATCGATGCTTCTCACATCGTGATTGATGGGGAAGAAATTGGCGACTTTGGTGGATTTACCGGATTTTTGATTGCATGTGTGGTTGGCTTTTGTGCTTTGTTCTTTGCATTGAGTATTACTGGAATTGTGTTGGCAGTGGTCGCTCTGGTCTTGGTGGTCGTGTTAGGTGCAGTATTAGGTTCGTTTGCACTTGCCTTGTTGCCTTTGCTGATTCCTTTCTTGATTTTGTATGGTTTGTTCGCCTTGATTACGCGTAACTCACGTAAAAAAGTTGCTTAATCAAGTCGCCTTAGCCCTTATTGGAGAATCTCATGTCTACCTTGAATTTAGCTCGTCGATTACATACTGCTAGCATCGCCATTGCATTGGTCGCCAGCGCTGGGGTGTCGTTGCCAGCATCTGCAAACTGGAGTAATTGGTGGAGCAAGGGAGTGGAAGGCTCAGGTAAGCTTGTCAAGCAAGAACATGCCGTCAAAGACTTCCGTGCGATACAAATTTCGGTTCCAGGTAAAGTCGAATTGAAGCAAGGTTCGTCCGAATCGGTGCAAATTGAAACTGATGACAATATTCAAGGACTGCTGGAAGTTGTCGTGGAAGGCAGTACCTTGAAAATTCGTTCGAAAGAAAAAAATGTCTATCCCAAAACACGTAATTTGGTGATCGTGGTGAATTTCAAGGATATCGATGATTTTGCTTTAGAGAGTTCTGGTAGCGTTAAGAGCGACAAAATCGTCGGGCATGACTTGCGGTTACGCATAGGTGGCTCAGGGGAGATGGAAGTCAATGATTTGCGAGCAGAGTCACTCAAGGTAGCAATTGGTGGTAGTGGTAATTTCACCGCACGTGGCAATGTGCCGCAAGTCTCTGGTTCGATTGGTGGCTCAGGTGAATTGAATTTAGCCAAGTTGGCGGCGAAGGACGTGCGTATTAGTATTGGTGGGTCTGGTTCAGTACAAACTTGGGTGACAGACAATCTGAACGTCAATATCGGTGGCTCTGGAAAGGTCAGTTATTATGGCGACCCGCGTGTCAGCAAGTCTATTGGTGGATCGGGTAGCGTTACCCGTAAAGGCTCCCAGCCTTAATCTAATCCATTGCACCGGGTAAGAACCAAAGGCGATTAAATGATCGCCTTTTTGCTTTCTATTGCCGGCAGGTGCTAGCGTTGCACTTTTTAGCATGAATCACTATCATGTTGCTCATGTCTCAACTTCCTACTTTTGCTGACCGTAGAGTCGCGCCTGTCCAATGCAATGTTGCAAAGGTGAGGTGCTCATTTGCTCAAAGCGTTGCTTCCAGCTTTTGAAGCGGATAATAAGCTCAAAGTTCACGTCATTGCCGTCGGTAGCGGTAAGGCTTTAGAGTTGGCCAAAAATGGTGATGTTGATGTCGCGTTGGTGCATGCACGTGAAGCAGAGGATCAGTTTGTCGCCGCCGTGCATGGCGTGAACATGCGCGACGTGATGTTTAATGATTTTGTCATTATTGGTCCTGAAGCAGATCCAGCTGGTTTAAAAAAAGAAAAAGATTTACTCGCGGCATTGAAGCGACTCGTCGAAATGAAGTCGCGCTTCATTTCAAGGGGAGATAATTCAGGTACTGATCAAATGGAGCAAAAATACTGGAAACAGCTAGGGGATAAACCTAGGGGAAGTGCTTATGTTTCGGCAGGTTTGGGCATGGGTGAGGTATTGAGCATGGCTGCAGAGATGCAGGCCTACACTTTGAGTGATCGGCCACTTTTGCTGCGTACAAAGCGAAAACAGGACTGCAAATTGTAGTGCAGTCTGATCCGCGTATGCTCAATCCCTATGGCATTATCGTCGTCAATCCGGCTAAGCATCCCGACATCAAAAATGCCGCGGTAATGAAATTAATACTATGGCTTACTTCTGATGCAGGAAAGAAGAAAATCGCTGAATTTAGAGCTAATGCCGAGCAAGTGTTCTTTCCGTATTAGACAAAAAATGCTGACAAGGGCGCAGAAAGACAATATGACTGAAGAAGTAACTAAGGAAGTAACTAAGGAAGTAATTTTGCCAGCTTATCCTGGCATCGCTCTGGCGCAGATATGTGTAGTCAGTAATGAGGAGCAGCTGGCGGCTGCAAGGCAAGATCTGATGCAGGCTAAGGTCTTGGGATATGACACCGAGTCGAAGCCGGTCTTCACGGTAGGCCAGCGTTCAGATGGCCCGCACTTAATTCAATTGGCGACGGAGACGCGAGCGTATCTATTTCCTATCGTGAATGCTGCGCAAATTGCTTTGTGTCAGAGCGTTTTGAAAGATGTTTTAGAGTCAACGCAGATTCGTAAAGTGGGATTTGGTTTGTCCGATGATAATCAGATGTTGCGAAACAAATTGGCGATCAATATCACCAACGTTCTCGACCTTTCGCGTAGCCTCAGTGATAGTCGTAAAAAGCAGATGGGCGCAAAACGCGCTGTTGAAAAATATTTTGGACAGGTGTTACAAAAGTCCAAGCGAGTTTCCACATCGAACTGGGCGACTGAGCATTTGCATGAGCGCCAGCTAAAATATGCTGCCGATGATGCGCAGTCAGCCCTCTTGGTTTATCTTGCCGCGACCGCACAATCGACTGTGTAGATAGTCTTAGTATCATCGCCTTGATTTTCGCCCGTGTTGCGAGTGATGTCACGAGATTTCATCCACATGCAAACCAGTAAAAATGAACTCACTTTGTAAAAAGTGGTCTTAGTCCCTTTGGTTTGTTGTAAAAAATTTTTCAACTTGAACAATAAGGGATTTCCATGTCAAGTCGACAGCAATTAATCGCGGGTGCAGGCTTAATCTGCCTTAGCACATATTTTAACCTCGCCCACGCTGACGGTTTAATCGATCTGAAGGCAGCGTTAGCGCGCTTGCAGGGGCAGACGCCATTGAAGGCGTTGGTGGAAGCAAAGACTTGGAATCGCCAAGGAGAAGGCAAAGAAGCCGAAGAAACTCATGGTCTGGCTTCTGTCAGCGTGGAGGAAACGCCACGTGGTTTGCAAGTGCTATACAGTAAAGATATGTTGGCAAAACTAGAGTCAGAAGAACGTCAAAAAGAAGCTGATAAAAAAGCCAAGACGCCAACGTTATCTGCGCTCAACGAAGTCAATTCTTCGTCCTTGCGGCCGATGATTTCTGCCGCTGGCGGTTTGAGCCGCAGCCTTGAGAAAGCTAATTTCAAAAGTGAAAAAATGGATGCCTACAACGGCAAACCGGCTCGCCTACTGAGCTTTGATTTATCCATGGATAAGCTGGGCGAAAAAGAGCGTAAATACATGAAGAAATTTGACGGGCAAATTCATGTTTGGATTGCCTCTGATGGTACGCCTTTGGCTAGCAAGACAAGTCAGGTGGTATCCGGACGCGCTTTTGTCGTGATTAGTTTCGAAATGAAAAGCGAAGAAGAATGGGTGTATGCCACGGTCGGAGATCGTTTAGTCGCCCTAAAAAAAGAGAGTAAAAATAGCGGTTCAGGTATGGGTGAAAAAGGTGAGGGAAAAGTGACTAAGACCTTGCAACTTCAAACCCTGTAATCGACCTATCAACGCGAATTATCAAGGAGAAATCATGTATCTCATCAATCAACAGACCGTATCGCGTCTTACTTCAAATTACCTGGCACGTCCTGTCAGTGCATTAGTGATTGTCTCATCTCTATGCGCTGCAAGTGTGCCGCAAACGTTGATGGCGCAAGAACGCACCACGAAGCTTAACAGCGCAGTGGCTGGCGCGACAGCAGAAAAAAAACTCATCACCTACGATATCTATGCCAATTGGCGCAGCATACAAAATGCGACTTTAAGTCGTGATGGCGTGTGGGCTGCTTATGCCTTGGTCGGACAAGAGTCTGACGGCGAAATCGTCGTGAAAAATGTGCGCGATGGTAAAGAATGGCGCGCGCCGCGCGGCCATACACCAGTGTTTAGTTATGACGGAAGATATGTCGCTTTCGCCGTTGCGCCGACCCGTGTCGAATTAAATAAAGCGAAGAAAGAGAAATTAAAACCGGAGGACGCACCGAAGCCGGGTGTCGGTGTGATTGATTTACAAACGGGTAAATTGGAAGTCATTGAACGAGTCAAACGCTTTAGTTTTCCTGAAGAGGGACACCACAATTTAGCAGTGTTGTTAGAAGCGCCGAAGGAAGCGAAGAAAGACGTGAAAAAAGAGGGCGATACGCCTGCTAAGGACGAAGATCAATTCCCGGATGAATCAATTGATGTTGATCAAGCCGTAGCTGCTGCCTCGGCCAATGCCCCCGCCGCGAAGAAGAAAGATGTTGGCACCGAATTGATCGTGTGGGATTTGGATACCAATACGCGGCAAACGATCAAACATGTGTGGGAAGCGAGCTGGAATAAAAGTGGAACCATGTTGGCATACTCAATCGCCTTAAAAGACGTGGTGACGAAAGATAACAAGGCAGCACCGAATGACAAGCCGGACGAGGGCTCCGTAGCAGCAAAAACGGATACAACTGTTCAGGCAGATCCTCAGGTATCGGAGGGTGTTTATCTGTTCAATCACCTTACCAAAGAAACTAAGCCGCTCATCGTTGGTGCCGGTAGTTACAAGCACATGCGTTTTGATGAAGTTGGCGAACAATTCGCCGTACTGACAAATCGAGATCAATTAGCGAAAAAGAAAAAAGCGGCAGAAAGTAAAAGCGCCGATGCCAATTCTGACAGCAATGTTTTTAGTCTGTACTACTGGAAATTAGACAGCGCAAAAAGCTATGTGTTAAACGCTGATTCCAATGGCATGACCAAAGGCTGGACGCCGAGTGAACATGCGGATTTGAGTTTTAGCAAAGATGGGCAGCGTCTGTTTTTGAGTACGGCAGAACTGCCGAAAGTCACGCCAAAAAATGCACCAGAGCCAATGAAGGTCGATCTTTGGCATTGGAAAGATCCCGATTTGCAGTCCATGCAAAAAGCTAATGTAGAACGAGATAAGCAAAAGTCCTATCGTGCAGTAATGCATCTTGCAGATGGCAAATTTGTGCAGCTTGCCAATACGCTGATTCCGCAGGTGATGGTCAATGACAATGCCCAATTTGCGATGGGACTGAGTAGTTTGCCCTATCGCCAGTTGTTGTCTTGGGACAGTCTATATTACGATGCCTACGTTGTTGATTTGCAGAGTGGTCAAGCCAAAATGCTGATAGAGAAAACGCGCTTTATGCCGCAGTTTTCGCCAGCAGGAAACTACCTCATTAATTTTGATTCTGACAAAAGCGTGTGGTACTCCTACGCGATGCAAGATGGTAAGAAAAGTAATTTGACGAGCCATATCAAAACGCAATTCGAAGACCAACAACGTGATACGCCAGAACCGAAGAATGCCTTTGGTGTAGCAGGCTGGACAGCCAATGATGCCAGTGTCGTGTTATACGATCAGTTTGATTTGTGGGAGGTGAATTTGCAAACCAAAGCGACTCGCAATCTGAGCGCGGGATTTGGGCGCAAAAATCAATTGGAATTACGCTACGTGCATTTAGGTGATCGTCGTCAAACGCCACAAACCACGGCACTTCCTTCTGACGCACCTTGGATATTGGCGGCCACGCATGACACAAATCAATCGACTGGTTACTACCGTATTGATCCGAAGTCGCCAGTACCTATGGAACCAACGCGCTTGATTCATGCGGATAAAGCCATCGCTGATTTGAGCAAGGCAAAAGACAGCGACACGATTTTATTTACCCAGCAAACATTCACCGAGTTTCCCGATTTATGGAGCGCCGATTTGACTTTTAGCGCACCGAAAAAAATCAGCTTCGCTAATCCGCAGCAAGCGCAGTACAACTGGGGAACGCAAGAGACCATTGAATACACCAGCGCCGATGGTAAAAAACTCAAAGCCTTATTAGCCAAACCTGAGAATTTTGATCCTAAGAAAAAATATCCGATGATGGTCTACATCTACGAAAAGATGACAGACAATTTGCATCGTTTCGTGTCACCAGCACCAGCACAAAATATTAACGTCACGCGTTATGTCAGCAATGGTTATATCGTGTTGCGTCCTGATATTGTGTACAAGACCGGTTACCCTGGTAAGAGCGCTTTAGATACGGTCGTGCCAGCGGTTCAACAAGTGATTGCCAAGGGCTATGTTGATCCTAAGCGTGTCGGTATTCAGGGACACAGCTGGGGTGCGTACCAGATCAGTTACATGATTACGCGTACGAATATTTTCCGCGCTGCCGAAGCTGGTGCGTCGATGGCGAATATGGTTAGTGGTTACGGCGGCATCCGCTGGGGCGCTGGTGTCAGCCGTGCTTTTCAATATGAAAAACAACAAAGCCGTATAGGTGGTACGCCATGGGATAGCACCGCGAAATACGTAGAAAATTCACCGATTTTCGCGATCGATAAAGTACAGACGCCATTTTTGACGATCCATAACGATGATGATGATGCTGTACCTTGGTATCAAGCGATTGAGTTCTTTACCGCTTTGCGTCGTTTGAATAAGGAAGCGTATTGGTTCAACTACAACGGCGAAAAACATGGCCTGCGTGAGCGTGACAATATGAAACACTTCACTGTGCATATGAACGAATTTTTCGATCACTACTTATTGAACAAACCGCGCCCTGAATGGATGGATAAACCTGTACCGTATTTGGAACGCGGTAAGCGTGATGTGATGGGACAGTTTGTGCCGGTAAAGTCGGAATAGGAGAATGTTCTATCGTCGTGTCGGATTGCCTCCGGCACGACTGCACATAGGAAACCTCGGATGCTATCTAATCAGTGTTGAAGTTGTTACGGGTTTGCGAAGAGATGAGTTACTGCGGCATGCGTTTGAATACATAATCCTCTTGCCAGACTACCGCGCCATCACGGATTTTTCTGATCTGTGCAATCATGCTGAGCGGACTTAAATTTGTATAAATTACGGTCGTGCCAGTTTCCGCATCGATGCCTTCACAAAGCAATTTTTCTCCATCCGCTTGCACAACTTTGAGGCGCAGTGGCTGATCTTTGCCGCGCGTTGCTTTTTCTATTGCCGGGCCAAAAAATCGTAAGCGCAATAGGTAGTCATTGTCTTGTTTTTCGATAAGCAATAACTCGACCGCTTTGCTGCGGTTTTCTTCTACGCTACGGGATATGCCAAGTAAAGAATCTCCCGCTAACGACCAATGTTCATCGATCGTTTGTTTCCCTTGGCTAGACTGCCAATCGCCCACGATCCAGCGCAGGTTTTGTAAATCGATCCCTGCGACTGTGGGTCTTGCGTGCTCCTGTGCGTTTGCATGGACAGGGAGAAAACCGCAAAGCATTAATGCGGTGCAAATGATAATCGCACGCAGACTAGCCATTATTTTCTCCCTGTTGTGTTCAGATCTTGTTGATGTTTAACTTCGCAGAATCTTCATCGGTGTCGATAAAACTTCATCACCACTATGGGCGAAATACCACATGATTGCGACCAAGGCGGCGACCGTGATCACATACCAGATGCTTGAGAAAATCTGTCCATAACGATCCAGCGGCAACAGATGACTTTGATGACGCAACTTCCATTCCATCGCAATTTCAACGGTACCGATGAGCATAAAGAAAGCCAGAAAACTTAATCCCAAGGTGTAGCTACCGAAAATACCGATTGCCGATCCAATTGCCATCGCCACCAAGCCAAATTTACCATTGATGGAAAAGCCTATGCTCTTGAGAATATGACCACCATCCAAGGGCAAGATAGGTAGCAAGTTAATCAAATTAATTAGGGCATTGAAATTCGCTAGTCCGGCAAAGAAAATATTCCCCGTCATCCAGTACACCAGCATTAAGACCAGTGACAGTAGTAGACCAAACACCGGTCCCATAATCGAGATCGTCACATCCTGCCAACGCGTATTAATTTTATCGTCCGATAACGCCAGACCGCCCAGAAATGGAATGATGTAAATGCCCTTGGTTTTCATCCCGAAATATTGCATGGCACGAATATGTCCATACTCATGCACCATCAGGCAAGCGATCAATGCGACAGCAAATTGAAATGAGAACAACCAAGAATAGGCCGCTAGACTCGCACCAGCCAACAAGACTTTGATGATCTTGGCACTTTTGAGTAATTTAAATCCGAGTGAGGCCAGTCCGAGTAAGCTGAATTTTTGTGGCGCCACCACTTCAACGGTACGCACCTGCCTCTCGATATCTTTGGTGTCTCGCTTGCCTTCGGCGACCATCTCATCGTTCACTAACAGACGATAGGTGATGGAAAACGGTTGCCATTGAAGATCACTCTCGAGGCGAATGATCAGCGTCTTGGTGATTGGCGACGGCGTAATCGCACTATCATTTGCACCCATATCTTGATTCTCGGCGCCAGATGTCACCCGTACTTCAAATTCATGCGCATGTAAGCCTTCATTGTCAGCACTGGCATTTTTTTGTGAGACTAAGTTGTTATCCCAAAATAATTGTTGCCAACCCGCCAGTGAGCCTTCCAGTCTGAGCGGCTTGCCCAGACAATCGATATTTAATAGTTCCAATTTGTTTCCAATTACCAAATAAAAAAGTAGTTCAATAGACGCGAATTCTATTAGATATTAGCCTTTCTTTCTGGGATTTTTTTCCTTGGCGATGTCAGGACAATGGCCTTGCAATCGTGATGGCGTGCTTTGGTGATACTTGACGCTTCGATTCTTGTGATGTCATTTACCAACAAAACGCGACTTTACTGGTCGCGGTGTGGTGAAGCCAGTAGCATGCACAGACTGCCGCTTTTATTCATATTGCCTCGGTCTGCTAAAGGCAATGACTTTTCAAGGAAAACCCGTGTCTTCAAAAAATCAAAACAAACCGATGGGTTTTTGGATGTGTACGGCACTCATTATTGGCAATGTGATCGGCATGGGAATTTTTATGCTACCAGCCTCGCTCGCGCCATATGGGATGAATGCGTTCATCGGTTGGGCCGTCACTTTATTTGGCTGCATTTTTGTCGCGCACGTCTTTGCTAATTTTTTGCCCGGGCATTTCCTCAGGCCGACGGCCCCTATGCCTATACCAGAATCGCGTTTGGTAATGTTTTCGCCTTCTTTATTTTGTGGTGTTATTGGGTGTCGGTATGTATCACCAACTCGACATTGGCGATCGGTATCGTTGGCTATCTGAGTAGCCTGTTCCCGGCTATTGCAGCGACCTGGTATCTCGCTCCTGCTTTGGCAATTACCTTGATCTGGGTGTTTGTGCTGATCAATTTACGTGGTTTGCAAACCTCAGGGCAAGTGCAGTTGATGACGACGATTTTGAAATTACTGCCCATGCTTGCGGTGCTGGTGCTGGGCTTATATTTGTTGCTGGCAGATCCAGGTGTGTTTACTGCGCAATTGCCGCGTACGCCGATTAGTTTAGAAGCGAGTGCGGCGGCAGGAACGATTGCCTTATTCGCGATGCTAGGGGTCGAGAGTGCCACCATTCCTGCGGGTAAAGTCGTCGACCCTGAAACCACGATTCCCCGTGCCACGATGTTCGGTACCATCATTACCGCGTTAATTTATATCGGCGTATCGGCGATTCCGTTATTACTGATTCCGCAGGCGGAATTGACGGTATCGAATGCGCCTTTTGTTGATCTGTTTCATCGTTATCTGAATGCCGATGCTGGTATGTGGGTGGCCTTGTTTGTGATAATTAGTGGGCTGGGTGCATTGAATGGTTGGACCATGATCGCAGGTGAGATGACGGTGTCGATGGCGAATCATGGTGTCTTTCCAGAATTCTTAAAACAACAAAGTGCGCGTGGTGCGCCAGCAGCTGCTCTAATTCTCACCGGTATTTTGGCAAGCATTATGATTGCGATGAACTATAGTCGAAGCTTAGCTCAGGGATTTACCTTTTTAAGTGTGATGGTGACTGCCGCGAATATGCCTTTGTATTTGATCGCTGCTTTAGGCTTATTGAAATTATGGTATCTGCGTCGTCTAGACGGTCTTAGTCCGTCGTCGGTGATTTTACCGCTGGGCGCGGTACTGGCTAGTTTGTATTGTTTGTGGGTGTTTTATGGTGTTGGTGCGGAGTCCATGATGTGGGTATTGGTCTTGGGCGCGTTTAGTTTGCCGATCTTTTTCTTTATGCAGTATTGGCATAAACGTCAAAGGTCGGCGTGATCCTAGGTTTGCTTTCTACGCTTCAATCTGGAAAAGTCATTGCTCGATCAAAACAAAAAAATTTTCTGTGTGTGTCAACAGCTTTGCAAACCACCTCGTTATGGACACACGTAGCGATTTTCTACGGCACATACAAACTTTAAGATTGGAAGCAAAATGAAAAACTCAATGAACAAATTCATGATGACAGTTGCGGTTGCCACAATCACTATGGGCACAGCTATGGCACAAACCCCAGCGCCTGCAGCAAAAGTTGAAGCCGCAGCGGCAAGTAAAGCAGATTCAGCCAAAGCAGCAGCGCCTGCCGCATCAGCTAGCGCAGCAGCGAGTGCAGTGAAGGCGCCACGCGATGTTGCGACTGGTATGGCAAGTGGTAAGCGTCAGCACGCTCCTGTGACGAAATCTGGAGCGGCAGTGGGGGCAGCAGCAGCGTCTGCGGCGTCAGCAGCGCCAGCCGCAGCACCAGCTGCTCCTGCAGCGTCCGCGGCATCCGCAGCTTCGGCAGCTAGTAAAAAAATGTAATTGAATAATCGTTGAGGCCATGTAATTTGGCAGTAAATGAGAACCAATAGAAACGGCAGCTAAATCAAAATTAGCTGCCGTTTTCTATTGGTGCAACGACTCGTAGGATTTTATCAGTGAAGGATTTTCCTAAAAAAATCACACTTGTTTCTTTTAGGACTTGTTGATACCGCATGTTGTTGAAATTCGTGATTAATCGACTCCAGAATTAGAAATTAGGCAGTCAAAACGCTAGTCGAAGACACTCCTGCCCTTGCACCGCAAATACTGCAAAATTTAAATCGCAGAGTGAGGAGGAAATTCACGTATAGTGAGTATCCAATCTTCATGTGTCACACGCTTGGCACATCCGGTTCTTCATCCACGAAGAACAAATTTTTGTTTTGATCCTCACCTCAAGGATAATCTATGAATCCCAAGAAAATCGCAGCCTTAATGGACCTGTTGGTACTTACTTGCAGCCGTCAGTTCCGTTTTAATCCGCGCCGTGTCGCTGCCGATATGCGTTACAAGGGGACTCAGGGTGAGGGCAAACATTTGGTGCATGTGTTCAAAGATATTCATACCCAATCGCAGATAGATTTAGATTCGCGCTCGATGGCGATTCTGCGGGAACAGCATGGTGACACGCCACATTGGGATGATGCTGAAAAAATGCGTTATTGCCAAACCGATGCTGAAATGGATGCGGAGATTGCCGCCAAAAAGGCTAGGCTAGAAGCAGCTACCAGCAGTGCTTTGTATCAAAATTATAGGGAGCATTTGTTGTCGCACTTTAAAGGTAGTCCACAGTATGAAGAAGGAAGACCGGTAGCACGCGACGTGGCACGTGATTTGATCGCTGCACTCAGTACGGCCAACGATGCTCGTTTAGCCGAGTTCGCAACGCAAATGCAAACACAGGATATCGACCAATTAGCGCATTTATTGCTAGCGCCATGTCATATCGAACGGGCTACCTGGACTGCTACAATTTGATTTGCGCTAACCATCCTAACTTAATTCGACGGCTGTCTATGTAAGCGATTAGGAGTGATAGACTTAAAGGTAAACTCTGGACACCGGATCAAGTCCGGTGTGACCAGAAGAGGGTTGTGGGGGCGTCATTTACGCTCGAATAGAACTCGCGTCGATACCTTGGCTTTCAAGGGAAAGAAGTGTTATCTAAATCAAGCTCGCACTCGGATATTGACTAGGATAGGGCGATAGCAAATGCGCTTCTTGTCTGGCTAATTCTGCCCGCAAATTCTCGGCGATATTGATCACCAACTTAGCATTCAGCTCACCCGGCAAATGATCAATCGGCGTGGGAAATACGCCGTCATACACCAGCAAGTTAATTGCTTCCACCGGATCAAGACGTAAATTGTACAGTTCCCATTGATCCGCGACTGGCCGTTCGCTCCAAGGATCACAATAGCGCACCAGTTTCCACTCCGCCGAGCGTAAGGCCCTTACGTGTGCGGGTTGCACAACTGGACCGGCAGTCAGTTCGGGTACATAAGGATGGGTGGAATTTGCTGTTGGCTCAGTGCGTAATAATTCCACTGTCGTTGCGTACACCGCATATTGCTGCCACGATGCTTGATTATGCGGATCGTCATCCATAGGCAGTGGCTCAGTAATCATGTCATCCGTCGCAAACAAGACGCCTAGTCGTTCACTACCATCGGGATTGCAAACAGGACCTTGGCCAGCCGCCATCACTGGTAAAAGATTGGCGCCGGGTAAAGGGGCGGCTTTATGCGTCTTGGCAAGATTGCGGCGAGCACGTTCGATTTGTTCTTGCTGCGCGCCGCTCAGTGCCAATAAGGTCGGCAACAGGTCAATGTGGCTGGTCTGTGCATCAATGGCAATTGGCGCATCGGCCGCGGTGTTATACGTCGGTGAACAAATCAAAAATGGGACATGCACCACCTCTTGATAAGCACCATGCCATTTCTCAATCTGCATACCGTGCGCGGCGCCAAATTCACCGTGGTCAGAGACGAATACCACGATGGTGTTCTCACGCAGGCCGGCTTGTTCCAGTGTTGTCAGTACATTCAAAATATGTCGGTCCACCATCGAAATCATATACGCGTAATACTGCAAAAAGCCCACGGACGCGGCGTCTGCATGCTTTTGCAATTGAAATGGAATGGTCGATGCCAGCGTCGCTTTTACCGCATTTTCCAGCACATCCTCCGGCGATCCACCTTTGCCTTGCGCCGCTGCTAAACCCGTCTTGGCAGCTAATCCCAAAGCCACTTTGTAAGAAGCATCAAATTGCGCGCGTGGTTTGTTATTCAGTAGGTTTTCGTTTTGCGTTGAAGTCGCGGTCGCGCAATGTTGCGGCAATCCCGTTGGATTTAAAGGAACACGGAATGTGCCATCTTGCGGTACCGCGCTGACTGTTCCCTGCGTTGGGATTGGCACCGAGCCCCCAGGCCCAATCAATTCTCGTAAGCTCACATTCGCATCGGGAACCGCTGGCATCAATGCTCGAGGCAAAGTTGGATAGGTCGCAATATCATGGGGATTGGTAAAGGAGCACACTGCAAAAAATGGCGCAGGCGTGGGCACAAAACTTTGATTCGGATGATGGTCACCAGCAGTGCTGCTAGCACGAGAATACGGCACGCCCAGTCCACGACGACGCAAGAAAGAACAAGCCAGATCCGCAAACTGATAATCGCGATACACACCCATGTTATTCGTCAACGACCCATGTGGCTCAGGCCAGGACATTTCCCAATCACCAAAGCCATATGCCTGCAAAGTGTGATCGGCCGGATCACTGACATGCCATTTACCAAAATAATGCGTGGAATAACCGAGCTCACGGAAGTAGTCTCCCGCTGTCGGCGCACCATTGGCGGGTAGCCACGGAAAGTTGGAAGCATCACCATTTTTAAACAAACCATCGGTCTGCGTCACACCAGTACGTGGTCCGTATTGCCCCGTCATGATGCTGGCGCGGCTAGGAATACAAGCGGATTCCGCAATGGTGTGATCGGTGAACACGGTCGCGTACTCGCGTAGCTTACAAAATCCCGGATAGTGCTGAACAAATTCATTGCCTTCCAAACTATCAACAAACGACAAAATAGATTTGATATCGGGTGCGAAACCACCCTGATCGGCAGCACGGTCGGCAGCACTACTGGCAGCACTACTTGGGTAGCATAATTGATCTACCATAATCATTAAGATATTCGGCCTGGCATCACGCTCGGCGGCGATTTGCTCAATTCGATCTTTGATTGGGTGGTCTTTGTTGGAAGCTTTTGGGGCGTGATCTTGCATGGTTTTCTCCTTGCGCTATGGGCTACATTCGCGGATACACCTGCAGACTGGGTAAGTCCAGGCTTTTCCGAATGTTTAGAAAAGTTAGCAAGTAGTATGCCAATCAGTCGCTCTTTGGACCGCTGCATAGCAAGTTGAAAATACGATAAAGAATACACAGCATTACACGTAAATCACACCCTAATCACACGCAAACAGGCAGGAAGTCACCTCGTCTTTACGTCTTAGGTTAAGATACCGCGTTTTCCTATTTAAAAACTGAGACCAGCATCATGATCATAGATAAAGACAGCGCCGTTACTATCCGCCTCACCGTCGTTGACGGCAAAGGCAAAGTCCTCGAAAACGGCAAAACCCCAGTCGCGTACTTGCATGGTTACGACAATCTGTTACCAAAAATCGAAGAAGCTCTGCAAGGGCAGGAAATTGGCTTTAAGGCGAATATGAGCCTGACACCAGAAGATGCATTCGGTGAACGTGATGAAAGCCTGCTCAGAACGATTTCCAAAAAAGATTTTCCGCCAGGCGTCAAAGTTGGTGCGTCGATGCAAGGCTATAACGATGCGGGTGAAGAGACTGTGTATACCGTTCTCAAAGTCAAAGGTGATCAAGTCATGTTAGATGGCAATCACCCACTCGCAGGTAGTTCTTTAAAAGTCAGCGTGCACGTGTTAGATATCCGTGCTGCGACACCAGAAGAAGTCGCACATGGTCATGTCCACGGAGAACATGGTCATCACCATTAATCGTGGTGAGATTTCCCGAAAAAAAACACCATGCTGAACATGGTGTTTTTTTTTAGATCAGGCTTGCGTCGACAGCTATTATTTTGGCATCGTGAGCATAGGGAAAAAAACCAATATGGCTTCTTAACTCAATCGTCGTAGAGTTGGTTCAACTGCATGATTCCTGACCGCAGAAGCGCGTGCAGGTTTGACCTTAGCGTTTGCATTAAAACCTATATCTGCTTGATTCACTTTAAACGCACTCACCACCTTTGCCAGTGTCACGGCTTGATCTTGTAACGCTTCGGCTGCAGCTGCTGCTTGCTCAACCAGCGCCGAGTTTTGCTGCGTGACTTGATCCATTTGCTCAACAGCTTTGTAGACTTCATCGATGCCTGTGCTTTGCTCTTTGCTGGCTTTACTGATCTCGGCGATGATATCGGTGACGCGTTTCACACCGCTCACAATTTCAACCATTGTTGTACCGGTATTCGCAACGAGCGAATTGCCCTCTGTTACTTTCTCCACTGAGTCATTGATCAGAGATTTAATCTCTTTTGCTGCCGCCGCCGAGCGCTGTGCCAGACTACGCACTTCAGACGCCACAACAGCGAAACCGCGTCCCTGTTCGCCCGCTCGTGCCGCTTCCACCGCGGCGTTTAAAGCCAAAATATTCGTTTGAAATGCAATACCATCGATGACGGAAATAATGTCCACAATTTTTTTCGAAGAATCATTGATGGATTCCATGGTGTGAATCACTTGGTCGACCATATTGCCGCCTTTGACCGCCACCTCTGAGGCTGACAGAGACAATTGATTGGCTTGTCGGGCATTGTCAGAATTTTGTCTGACGGTCGATGTTAGTTCTTCCATGGAAGCTGCGGTCTCTTCTAGAGAGCTGGCTTGATCTTCGGTTCGCGATGATAAATCTTGATTGCCCGCAGCGATTTCTGATGACGCAGTGACGATGTTATCCGTAGCGCTGCGTACTTCCGTCACGATGTTCAATAAATTATTGTTCATGACTTTTAAAGCCTCTAATAGTTGACCCGCCTCATCCGTCGAGTTCACAACAATGTCGCCGGTCAAATCGCCACTGGCAACACGGCGTGCAGCGTCCAATGCGGTATTAATCGGACCAACAATACTTCCTATCAGTAGCCATCCACTCACCAAGCCAAACAGCACGACCAAGCAAGCCAAAATTAAGATTAAGTTACGACTGGTGTTTGCAATGTCATCCACTTTTTTTGCTGTGGCATCGATACTACTACGTTGCATGCTGAGTAAATCGTTCACCATTTTTTGGTAGGTTGCAGCAACTTGAACAAAGGTATCTTTAAATACTCTGTCGGCATCGTCAGTCTGACCAGCCGCTTTGAATTTGGCAATTTCATCACGTGATGCAAGATAGAGTTTGCGTTGTTCACCGAGTTTTTCAAATAGTGCTTTTTCGGCGTCACTGCTAAGTAATAGTGCGATTTTCTTTTGAAGTTCAGCCGAAATTTGGGATGATTGTGCCGACTCCTCTTTGAAGTAGGTACTAAGTGAGGTATCTGTACTTTTGGCGATGGCGGTAGTGCGTCGAATCGCGCTATCAATTTTGCTATACCAATCGGCGATAAGCCGTTCTTTGGCGAGAGGCACCTGCATCATTTCTCGGGTGGCAGTGGCCACGGTTTGTAGGCGCCAAACGCCGATGACAGAAATCAAAATTGACAAGAGCAGCATAACGCCAAAGCCAATTGCCATGCGTTTGCCGATTCCTAAATTGTTAAGCGAAATCATAGAATTTGTACCTTTAATTTAGACGCTGCTTTGTTATGTAACGTGAGTGCTGAGAGTCAAACGAGAGTGGGGAAACTAATTCAAACGGGTGAAGCAAGTAAATTGTTCACATTAAGTCGGTCATCATGCCAAGAGCGGTACAGATGTCCGGTGTCTCGAAAGCGCAAACTTCATTTCGGCTAGGCACAATATCCAGCGCTCGCTGAAGCGGTCAATTCCCACTTTATTATTTCACGAATGAACACGTCATGCAGCCAATTTTTGATTTTTCTGCTTGAAAGTTCATGGCGAGCAATAACTAGTTTAGAGACACTTTTTATTCGTTGGATGATGCATGTTGGTGTTTCTAGTGGGAGATACTTAGTGCAACTCAGATTTGACAAGTAAGCGAGGTTTTTTGTTTCGAAGAGGATATGAGTCCTCAGGGCTACAAGCGATACCACGTAATAGCGACGATAACTGAACGTTGTTGGCAGAATCTTTGAATTCTTGAATCAATCAGCTTCCTATAAATTCGAATTATTGTAAAAAGAAAATTGATTCTTGCCCGATTTTTTTGCATGGTACATCGCGGCGTCTGCTTGTTTGAGTAGTTGTTCTACCTCGGCATCTGCATGATGGACGACCGTAATACCAATTGATGCACCGACTGTGGTTGGATTGCCTAGCCATTCGATTGGTAGATTGATTTCGTGAATCAGGCGTGCGGCAACCATAGCGATATCGTCGATGCAGTCTGGTTGATCTAATAAAATGACGAACTCGTCACCACCCAATCGAGCGACGGTATCGGCACTGCGGATTTGTTGTAAGAGGCGTGACGCGACGGTCTTCAATACATGGTCACCCATATCATGTCCCCAGCGATCATTCACTTCTTTAAATCCATCTAGGTCGAGGAATAAAATAGCGATCATTCGCTCCTGACGTTGCGCCATGCCGAGCAATTGTTTTAATCGCTCCATTAATAGCAATCGGTTAGGTAGCTTGGTCAAGCTGTCATGTAATGCTAAATGGGCTATCTCTTCTTGCCGTTCCCACTCAACTGTCATATCGTGAAAAACGCCGACGTAGTGACTCACCACCCCCGCATGATTTTTGATACTGGATAGTGTGAGTTTCGCCAAAAAATGTTGTCCATCTTTGCGCTTGGTCCAGACTTGCCCAACCCATTCTCCACTTGAGCGTAACTGCTGATACATGTTCTGGAAAAAAATTGCGTCATGACGTTCAGAATTGAGGGTGCTGGCGGGTTTGCCTAATACTTCCTCATCCCGATAACTAGTAAGTGTACAAAATGCAGGGTTGACCGATAGGATGTTGGAATTGGCATCGGTCACCATGATGCCTTCAGAAGTCGCATTGAAGACGCTTGCTAGCAGGCGTACCTTGCCGTCTGCTTTTCTCAATTCTGTAATGTTCGTTATGAGTACAAAAAAACCTTGTACCTCACCGTTACTGGCGCGTTCTGGGAAGTAATTGACTAAAATGTTGGTCACACTTCCATCGTCTTTTGGAATTTCGCGCTCAAATTCCTGTGCTTTGCCTGCTAGTACCGCGCTGATGTGGGGAGCGCTTTGTGTATAGAGGTTCTCCCCGAGAAGTTCTTGTAGCGTGATACCGATTACTTCGCTAGCTGGACGAGCAAAACCCTGCAAATAAGCTAAATTCGCAAATTGACAAATTAAATTTTTATCCCAATATGCGATCATGTTCGGGAAGCTGTCGGTGAGCGTGCGAATAAATCGCGTGTTTTTGACAGTCTCGTCCAATAAGCTTTCAGTTCTTTTTCTTGTTTCTAACAACTCTTGTTCGTAACGTCCTCGTTCCGTCGTGACAAAAAAGAGCCACGCATAAGCCTCGATGCCATCGATTGTGGTGCGTTGGCAGTTCATGAGTACCGGAATTTTGTCGCCGAGATGATGATTGATAGCCAGACGAATCTCACTGACTTTCCCTTCGCGCAGTAAGATTGGCCACACATGCGTTTGTAAAAAAATGCGACTTGCCAGCGGAAAGAAATTTTCCATCGATTGTGATTCGACATCCTCGCTAGACTTACCGACGATAGTGAGCAAGTCGCGATTAGCAAGTCGAATATTGCCCTGTGTATCAGTGAGCAACATCGGACAAGGGATGAGATCGAAATTAATCATAGCGATAGCGTATCGCTAGTCGATAAATTGGCGAATAGCATCAATCACTAAGTCAGGTGCGCTCATGTGAGCACAATGTCCCTGCACCTCTAAAATTGTTAACTGGCTATTTGGAATATGGGTATGAAGGTATTCACCCGTCGATACGGGGGCCAAGCTATCGGTGCGATGTTGAAGGATTAAACATGGCACGGTGACTTTGGGCAGGTCACTGCGGTTATCGGCGAAAAAGGTCGTTTTGGCAAACACTTTCATCGCAATCGGATCGGTTGAACAAAAACTATCAGTAAGTGCGAGCGTGGTGCTATCGGATGCTTGTTCTGCCGAAACAACAGGGGCGAGATAATTTGCCCATCCAATGTAATTTTGATCCATCAGATCGAGCAAATCTTCCAAATCACTTTTCTCGAAACCACCTAGGTAATCGGGTGGATGATTGATAAAACAAGGGTTAGGACCAACCAAAATGAGTTTGGCAAAGAGCCCCGGGCGCAGGATGGAAGCCATGATACCAATGCTGCAACTGACTGAGTGTCCAACAAAAGTGACATCGCGCGTGAGCTCAAGCGCATCGCATATCTCCAAGATATCTTGCGCATAACCAGCTAACTCAGCGTATCGCTGCGGATCAAAAGCCGACAGATCGGAACTGCCAGAGCCAACATAGTCAAATACCACTTGCTTATGACTCGATGCAAAGGCTGGCGTGATCGCATCCCACATGCCTTGATGACATCCAAAACCATGCGCATATAGGATCGTTTTCTCATGCGAACCAAATACTTTGACGTTATTTCTTGAAATGATATTTGGTACTTTTTGGTCGATCAGCATAGCGTTTTCCATGAGCAAAGTGTAATCCTGATGTGTCAGCAACGAATTTATGCATCATACAGACTTGCACCTCGTTAACATTGTAAATCATGTTGAAATAATGCTTAAAAGTATTGTTTTTGGGAAAAAAGCTACGTTGACTTAGTTACGTTGAATTCAGCAGACCACTTCATCCACGTCACAGTGAACTAGTGAAATACCTCTCTTTGTATGGCACTCGCAGAGAAAATACTGCAATTCGTCCGAGGAGTCGAGCCGTCTTGGGTTCCTATGCCTACCAAGACCCGCTAAAACATCAGTTAACAAAAAAACTGACGCCTCATTTATAACGCAAGGGCGAGTGCAACCCGCACCGCCAATACGTCAAATAACCATGTTCGACCCATTAACAGCGCGGCTTATACCTGCTCTACAAACCGAGATACTTTTAACGCCTTTTCCAGCAAGGTACACTTATCTATACAACTCGCTTTGATAGGATGAAACAAGAAAGCTGAAATACCAGCGTCGCATGTCATTCCTGCGTAGGCAGGAATATAGTGGCGTTCGCTGCCTAAGCAAAGACGCTGGACTCCTGCCTACGCAGGAGCGACATCAAAACGTTTATTCTTGTATTTGACTTGATTAGACACCAATGTCTTCGAGGAGAAGACCGGGATGGTGATGGATTTTCGTTGATATCTACGAGCTTTTTATTCTGCAATTACCAAGCGTTCACAAATGAAAAAAAGTAGGGCGAGTGCAACCCGTGCCGCCGCCACATCGAGCAACCTAGCTCGCCCAATGAACAGTGCGGCTTGCATCCTCGGTACTGCGCTTTTAATTCCTTCCCATTTCAAAGCATAGGCATCCACATAAGTTCAGTGAATAGCAAAATCCATTCACCGTCACTCCTGCGAAGGAGGGAGCCCAGCGTCTTTTGTCGATCAACGGACGCCGCTAAATTCCTGCCTACGTAGAAATGAAGAGTCTCGTCTATTCATAGGTATCCACACAAGTTCAGCGAATAGCAAAATCTATTCACCGTCGCTCCTGCGAAGGCACGAGCCCAGTGTCTTTTGTCGATCAACGGACGCCGCTAGATTCCTGCCTACGCAGGAATGAAGAGTCTCGTTTATTCATAGGTATCCACACAAGTTCAGCGAATAGCAAAATCCATTCACCGTCGCTCCTGCGAAGGCAGGAGCCCAGTGTCTTCTGTCGATCAACGGACGCCGCTAAATTCCTGCCTACTTAGAAATGAAGAGTCTCGTCTATTCATAGGTATCCACACAAATTCAGTGAATAGCAAAATCTATTCACCGTCACTCCTGCGAAGGCAGGAGCCCAGCGTCTTCTGACGATCAACGGATACCGCTAGATTCCTGGCCACGCAGGAAGAGTCTCGTCTATTGATCAAATCATGTTGACGACAACTACATCACAGGCAGCGTACCAATAATCACATTCTGAAACCGCTCAGCCTCATCTTGATGAATCTGATGCCCAGAATTTTCAAACATAAACAATGCTTTCTTCGGTGCTTTCAACGCTTTGAAATAATCCACCGTAATCGCTGTCGATGTTTGAATATCGTTCTTACCCACGAAAAAATAGATTGGGCATTCAACTGACTTTAAAGTTTTAGGCAAATCAATCCGCGTCACTTCGTTCCAAACTGGCGACCAAGTTTTTGACCATTGCAGAAAACCCGTCTTAAAACCCTCACTCGTTGCAAAGGATTTGCCCTCTTTAAAAAACAGCCACTTCCTTAAATAAAACATATCCTCATCCACGACAGAAGGCATACTCACCGTCGCTAATTCCTTAGTCGCGACCTCATTGTCTTTGAAGTGATTCTTCAAAATCACCAGCAATTCTTGCTCACTCGCGAGCTGGCTCACTACAGGATTAGAAGCGAAATAGCCATGCAATAACTCAGGATGATTCTTCACGATATAAAAGCCTAAAACATTACCCCAAGAGCTACCCAGCAAATAGATCTTTTCTTGCTTCAATTCTTTTCTAATAAATTGGATGACCTCCAGCGTGTCCTTCTCCATCAACGCAACGGAAGGCTGAGCAGGCGAAGGATTTAATTTCAAAGTCTTACCCGCATCACGCTGATCCCACTGCACTATCGTAAATCTGCTCTTCAAAAGAGAAGTAAAAGCAGGCGCACCATTGATCATCGAACTACCAGGTCCGCCAGATAAAAAGAGTAAAACAGGCTTACTCGCATCATCCGTTTTGATCTCTACAACCTGTTTGATGTCACCGATGTCGGGTGTCAAGGTTTTGTCGATTTGTATTGGTACGTTTTGAGATTGTGGTGCTTTTGTTTCTTGGGCTTTGGATTCGGTGATTGGGGTGATGATCGTGAATAAAACGGCTATTAGGATTTTATTGATCATGGGGTTTGGGTTTGGGTTTGGGTTTGGTTGATTGTTTACAAGGTTAGCCTGCCTTGGTGAGAGTTAGTATCTCTGTTTTAGTTCCTTTGACTTAACTAGTTTAATTTTAGGGCTTCGCTGCTACCTCTTTTGGTTTATATATGTCGACACGAATATAAATTATTCCCATCTGCAAGTGCGAGATAAGATTTAGAAAAATCTTTTTCTGATGACACGATAAGAAAAATTATGTAAAAGAGATGATGGTTAGATTTCCTGTATATGTCGCAAATTGTTTTTTTATCTTGTTCAGAAGGTGTTGGCACTTTTTCAGCATGCGTATGCCAATCACCTACATAATGATGACCTTGATGAAATTGTTTGTTGATTATGTCCTGCGAAGTTCTTTCATCTGACTTAAAAAAATATTTACTTCTAAGATCATAGATCGATGGTGACGAAATATAAGAAATATTTATGTGATTGGTATTCGGATTAGAACAGAATAGTAAGCCACCAGCCTCTTTTCTGAATATGGTTTGTCGAAATTTCATAAGATTTTCTACAACGCTGCTGGGAAATGTGATTGTGATATCGATCTCGTCACATCGGAATTCATACATATTTTTCCTTCCATTTTTGTTTTTCAAAAATAAGAGTAACTTCTTTATTTCCGAAGCCCGGATCTCCGAACGATGATATCCAATTGTGATTCCAATGACCGCCTAATTTTTCTAGTTCGCTACGATCACCAAGCCAAATTTTGATATATGGGAGAACGTCTTTTTCAGACGGATTTAAAACCAAAGATAGTATTGTTTTTGCAGCTATTGCTTGTAAGTGCGTCAAAGGAATAGCCCCGTATGGTTGAAACTCACCAGCGCATGCTGGTATCTTTTGAATCGTTTCATGTGGCCAAGTTGTACATGGTGTGATTAATGTTCCAATCTTATTGCCATTGACGTAGTGAATTGAATTGAATGCATTTGAGTTTGGTGGGTTCACAATTACATGTCCAGCGATTGCATGGGCTTCAACGAATGCAAAAACAATGACACCTAGTTCCTCTTCCGACTGAAACTGAAGTAATGATTGATCCGATTGCCAATCACCTGTGCAGCTCAGAATTATATCGGCGCGACTAATAGAAGTTCTTGCAATCGCATCTCCTTGCCATTGCTTGTTGATAGCGTTGATGGATATGTGAGGAAATTCTCTTCCTAGTTTATTTGCTAGTGCTGTCGCTTTGTAAGTGTCAAATGAATCTAGACCTAATATATGTCTCGAACTGTTCTCTGTGCCATATTTATCGAAATCGATTAGTACAACATCTGTGAAGCCAGACTGTATCAGTAATCTAATGATTGCTGCCCCAACTGAGCCACAACCAATCAAGACAATTCTGTGTTGGCCTACAATTTTGTGAGAAGGATTTGAGTCTCGACCTGCCAGCCAGTTCTTGTCAGCACGATTAATTGCTCCTCCAGTAATTTTTATCGTACTTGTGCGTTCAATGAAATGGCTTAGAGGCATTTCATTTCTAAAACCGTCTATGATCGCACGTCGATTCACTCTTCGAAATATACTCCGGGAGAAATGTATCGCAATTAAGGCAACACCGTTAGATGTATTGAACTGAACTAAGATGGTCGGAATTTCCGACGTTTTCTTCGTGAGTGATATCGCGAGCATCGTCGCAATTTCGAAGTATTGATCAGCGAATTCTTTTTTTATTATAGAAAATAGTTCTTTCGCCGTATTCGGAAAATCTGTTGGGCGCCACGTATGTTTAAGTTGAAGGAGAACGCTTTTTTCAATACGGTTCAGAAATTGGCGACGTATTTTCTTCTTTGAATGGGTTGGTAAAAGACCTTGGTTATCCAGCCAATTTTCAATTTGCGCGCTCGAGTCAGCCATGATGACTCCCAATTTCTTGGATTCAAACGTAGCGATTAGACGTGTAGAGGTACGTTCAAGATCGCATAGGCTTAATGTTTTTTTTGTACATTGGGGATGGTAGGCCCAATAACTTTGGAATTCATCTTCGAAATGAGTATCTAAGTTTCCGTCGAAAGCTTCTTTCAGCAATGCTTCAGCATCAGACAACAGTTCTAATATGTAACTATTATTCTTTTTATCCACGATGTATCGGCTTGGCCAAACACAAAGTCTTCCATGCTCCTCGATATGTGGTATTTCACAAGGCTCAATTTCAGGAGCCGCGACAGCAATTATTGGAATTTGTGATTCGGATTTATCACAGAACAAAAGGTTAATTACTACTGGTTCATTTTTGTAAACTAGTGAAGTAGTAATTTGCCATCCAAACAAAGCGCTCTGTGTGATTAAATTAGCTATTTCTTTACTGCTTAATCGCCGTGCGCCATAAGGCGACAACAATAAATCAATTTCATTGCATATCGCAGATGGTACTTTATGCATATCCGTCGCCACCCTTGCGGTTGACCGATGATTCAGATGCTCTATTTGACTGGGATAGACTTGATACCGCTAAAGCTTTAATACCATTTGAGGAAATTTCGATTTCTAGAGGAATATTTTTGTCATTTTTTTTGTGGTCATCGACGCATTTGAATGTCCCATTAACATTGTCGACAATTTTTTCGTACTCAATTTTTGCGCGGAAAGCTGGTGGGTCAACATCGTTATCTTCTATTTTTTGACTGCTTGCGATGATAAAAGCATTTTGCTTTGCTTGGCTAAGCGCTTCAAGTGCTTCAGGGGATGTTGCCGCACGCTCTTTTTTTTGCGAGAGGCTATCGTGAGATAAACAATGCCAGGAACAATGATGAGGCGCTTGTAAGATATCGTATTCTAGATCGGATATCCTTTTTGTATTCAGCAGACGTGTGTGTAATGTTTCCCAGCAAATTACCTCAGCATCGCCACCACTTAGAAAATTCGCAGAAGTATTTCCGCAAGTAAGTTGATAGTTCATTATTACGCTTGAGTGATTTTTGCCTAGATTTTCTTCATCTTCATCTATTTCTGATTTTGGAGACGGAGCTAATAGGTTAGCTAGAAACGAGCTATCCTCATCATTATTAATTTTAGATGTTTGGCTATCTAACTTAAGAACAATATCCAGAATTTCGTCTGTCTTACCATTTTCATCTTCACCCAAAATAAGAACTCCATTGCCATCGTTCTGAAATTTGTTTTGTTTAAAAAAATTCACTCTTCTCTTTATCTCTGTATTGAGTGCTTTCGCATCTTGACATAGCTTGTGATTATTACTTGCGCGGCGGTATACCAAGGGACTCGACCAAATTCCGTTAATGAATATGAGGTTTTTTTCCTTGTCCCATGTTTCTGGCGTATCCAAATGAAAATTGTCTTTAATACCTTGACAATGATCTTCGTCCGGATGGCTCCAAATTAGTAAATCAATATAGAGTCTCCCCTGAGAATCTGACGTTAGTTTTTCTTTTAATTGCTTTAAGACGTCTGGATAATCTTCACCCTTGCGTATCCTGCAATCAATTAATATTTTCTTATTGTTATCGGTTTCAATTAGCGTCATATCGCCATTTCCTACAGGGAAAAATGTAATTTTTGCGACCATTGTTAGCTCCGGTTATTTGGGATTAGAGTCTGAAGACTGTGAACTTCTCGATTTCTCGATACCAAAAATTGATTTCCCTACGTCTTCAATTTTGGCTATAAATTTATCCACGTTTAGGCCTGCGAAGAAAGCAAATGCAAGATATCCATACGACCCGGCTTCCTTGTTTTGTGACGCATCTAATATCACGAGCCCTGCCTTTAGAAAAAGGTAGGCCACTACACCGCAGATCGTACTTGTAAGTGGGCGAAGGTAGTACCAAACCTCCCATTCTCGGTCCCATCGATTATGAACACATCTATTTAGATAGACTGCTCGCAGGCAATACAGTAAGCCACCACTGTTGGCTACTAGTCCGCAGTAAATTGTCATTTTCATTTCTATTAGCCAAGCCGGAAGTACCCAAGTATTTAAGGTGATAAAACTCGCTATATTTAGAACTAGCGAAGCAATTAGATATGCGATTATTTTTTTCAAAATCTATTTCTCTATACTTAATGTGAAAAAACTGTTGAGATTAAAATTCAAGTCGCACAGACATCGAGATGTCCGTTAAATTGATTCCGCAAGCGCGCAATTTTTTTCTTTTTTTAGGATGCGGTGAAGCAATTTTGATGCCATGAGGTAATTTGATTACTTTCCATTGGTTTAATGTTATATGTAGAAAATTGAATTAAATTTCACATGTAAAGTTACACGTAAAATTTATCCCTAATTAAATCCAAAAAATAAAAAATGCCCCAAACCCGCACAGCCAAACCCTCAGACATCCCCGGCATCCTAGCTCTGCAAAGCCGCAACCTATTAAGCAACCTAAGCGAAGCAGAACAAAAGAACGGCTTCGTCACCACCGCATTTACTGTCGCGCAGATTGAAGTATTAATGGCGGATGGCGGTGTGTTCGTCGCTGTCGAAACTTCAGCAAAAGATCAAACAGAAACCGTGATCGGCTATGCTTTTGCGGGGAGCTGGGCTTACTTTGCGCAGTGGCCGATTTTTCCGTTTATGTTGGCGCGTTTGCCTGCTTTGGATTTTGATGGACGGGTCATTGCCGAGGCGAATTCTTTTCAGTATGGTCCTGTGTGCGTTGATGCGGCGTATCGTGGGCTGGGTGTGTTCCCGCGTTTGTTTGAGACTATGCGTTTGGGGATGTGTGAGCGTTATCCGATTGGTGTGACTTTCATCAATCGTCTTAATCCGCATTCCTATCATGCGCATACGAAGAAGCTGGGGATGACGGTGATTGATGAGTTTGAATTTAACGGACGACCTTATTATGGTTTGGCGTTTGATATGGCGCGGTCTGTGTTGGGGTAGGGTATTTGTTCCCTCTCCCGCACGCGGGAGAGGGCTAGGGTGAGGTTGGTTCAGTATTTGTGAAGTGTTTGAAAGGCATAAATCAATCATCAATTAGGTTTCAATGACTTTATTCCAATCTAAACGCCCCTCATCCCCGACCCTGCATTTGAAACCCGCCGCTTGCGGGAGAAGGGAGTTAAGAAACTTACTTGCTATCGATTCGAATGACGATGTCGCAATTTAAGATCCCTGCCTTTCGTGCTTTTCATTGATATGTTGTGTAGCACACTGATTCTGTCGCGGTGTCTATGTATGCTCGATGCTGTTTCAAACTACTGCATCAAGCTTCCCCCGTTTTCTGACGTAGGAACTTGGCATTGGAAGGCATTCAACATTTGTGCGATATAGTGAACACCTTTGATGCGCTAATGCTGGTAATGCTTACGGTGAATGCGATTCATGTGTAATCGCTGGCAAGCCGCACAGAGGTCGTGCATCTAGCGTGTCGGCATTATTTTATTGGAGTAAAAAATTGAATTCGATGAACACAGTTAACTGGTATTCGCAATTAGTTAAACCCACATGGTCGCCTCCAAGCTGGGTTTTTGGGCCGGTGTGGACCGTTTTGTATATGATTATTGCTGTGAGCTATGGCACTGTTTTTTATCGAGCGTTTACCGGAAAAATTTCGTGGTTCGTGGCTTTACCTTTTGCCCTGAATCTTGTTTTCAATATCGCCTTTACGCCAATACAATTTGGGCTCAAAAACAATCTGCTAGCAACTGTGGATATTTTACTTGTGGTGGCGACGCTCGTTTGGGCATTGGTCGCTGTGTGGCAGGCATCCCCTGATTTACGTTGGGTGGTTTATGCCAATATTCCCTACCTTTTATGGGGATTGTTTGCGACAGTATTGCAAATATCGATCACCTACCTCAATAGCTAAACATGCGATTACCCTTCAATATGTTCATCAAACTCTATGCGATCGCGCTGCCTGTTTTCTTTGTCATCGATATGCTATGGCTGGGGTTCGTGGCCACCAATTTTTATCGCAATCAAATTGGTTTTTTGATGCGAGATGAGCTCGATTGGGTAGCCGCAATTATTTTCTATCTCTTGTTTATTGTCGGGCTCGTGCTGTTCGTTATTGCGCCTGCCTTCGAGAAAAAATCTTGGACGGACGCGCTTTTATTTGGCGCACTGTTCGGACTCATCACCTACGCCACTTATGACCTCAGCAATCTCGCGACGATCAAAGACTGGCCACTGCTAGTGACGATCGTTGATCTCGTATGGGGCGCAACGCTGGCCGCATCAGTCTCAACCGCCACCTATTTCATCGCGCGTAAGCTCGGTTTTTAACTTAAGCGAAACCTTTCAGATACAGTGATTGCTTTGTCCCCTCTCCCGCGGCGGGAGAGGGCTAGGGTGAGGGTGGTTCAGTATCTTCGAAATGGCAGCAACATATAAGTCGATCAGCAATTAGGTTTCAATACTTTTATTGGAATCTAAAAGTCCAATTCCCCAACTCTGCATTTGACGTCCGCCGTCTGCCTTGCTCGTGCGGCTCAGTAAAACAAGCTCCTTAGTGAAATGAAGTAACGTAAAATATTGCCTTTTATGAAGCAATCAATTTTTACGTCTTCAATTTACCTAACCAAACGCTGACTGCCCACAATCCATGAGCCAACATAATTCCGATAATGCCAAACAAAATCCCGCGTCAGTCGCTGTTGATTCTGGCGTCGTACTAAGTGTCAATCCGATTCAATCGTCAGTGACTAATGAAGCGCACCCTAGGCCTCTGTACCAGACGTTGATGAAGGGGATCGCGTTTATGATTTGGGGTGCTGGGATTGCGAGTTTGGGGGCGTTTTATGGTGTGACCGCGTATACATTTTTTGTGAAATTTTTATCCGTTGGTAGTGGTGTGATGTTGACCTCTTTTTTGGTTGGCGTGCCTGTAGCGATGGGGATGTTGGTGGCGTATCTTTCTGAGAAAAAAAAGATGGGCGGGATGGTCGCTGCGAGTGGTGTTTCTGTGTTGGCTTTAAGTTTGTTTGCATTTGCAGTGGGCGCATTGTTTCGTGAGGGCACGATCTGTTTGGTGATGGCTTTGGGTTTGTTTATTCCTTTGATGTTACTCGGCGCTTTGATTTCTCTGATCGCATCGTGGGCTAGTCCTAAGCAGTCGGGCAAGTTGTCTGTGGTGGCGCTCATGTTGCCTTTTGTCTTTGGCAGTGTTGAGCAAAATATGGATTCGCCTACACTTAGACAGCAGACGCAGCGTTCTGTGTACATCGCTGCCAGCCCGGAAAAAATTTGGAACTTGATTAATTTTCCCTTGGATATCCGCCCTGAAGAGTTGAAAAATGGTTTCGCTTATCAAATCGGCGTGCCGTATCCGCTCGAAGCACGCACTTTAGAAGGACGGGTTGGTGGCAAGCGCCAACTGGTGTGGGAGCGTGGTGTACGTTTTGAAGAAGAGATCACCGAGTGGCAAGAAAATCGTCGCATCGCCTGGAAGTATTTGTTCACGCCTGGGTCTTTTCCAAGTGGCTCTTTAGATGATCATGTGGTGATTGGCGGTCAATATTTCGATATCGAAGATACCTCATACACACTCACTCCCGAAGGCAAAGGCACGCGTTTGACGGTGCAGGTTGGTACACGGGTGAGTACGCATTTCAATTGGTACGCCGATTTTTGTGCGCGCTATTTGGTTGGCGATACAGCCGAAGCGATTTTAAATTTTTATAAGCAACGTGCGCAGGCGATTTGAGTGGATTTTTGAACGAGAGACATTGCTGTTCATCGCTGAGTTTCTCTTGATTCAACCTTTTATGGGGGGATTTGTTTTTGCATCTTGCATATGGGAATACGCGAGCAGTATGCAATTAGCATCGTGTTCATCTGTGTCAAAACCCTTACATCAAAAAACGGAATGATTGCCGGTTCGCTTTCCTATTCACTTTTTTTACCAATGACGTAAACGATAGATTCAGTCGGATCGATGTGACAGCTAACAAGCGATAAACCTGATTTTGACAATATCGACTTCAAGTTTTCTGGTGTTCTATATATCAAGTCCCAATCCATCACACACTCCATAAAGCCAACATCTTGATGATGCGGAATGAAATTGGCTAGAAGAATCTGTCCATTTTTATTCAATAACTTCGCTAGGTTGGTCGTGAGTTTGACAGCGACATCGTCATTTAAATAATCATATAAACCCGCTGAATAGATGAAGTCGATGCCCTGAATTTCATTTGGCACTTTCCCCGCAATTATTTTTGCTACATTGCATTGAATAGGCGTGATCCCTAGGTGTCCATAATCCGATTCAACAACCTTTAGACTCTCGATGTCTTGGTCTAATGCGAAATATTTTCCTATGGTTCGTGATTGCACAGCCGTTGAAATTTCTGCTTCTCGGAGGTGACCGCAAGCCACGGATAAAATGTTCGCTTGTTTATGTTGGCAAACTGAATCAATAGTATTCGCAATCAACCGCCTTCTATGACGAACCGCTTTAGAGGCGGACGAGTTGGTCGTGAGCCTGAAGATTTCTTCCGCCGTCAAATCCAAGTTGTTGATAAACTCAGGTTCGTAAATACCGTAGATGAAATCCATCATCACAGCGTCCCCAGCGTAGCCTCTAGGCTTGGTTTTGGCACGAAAAATATACGGACACTTGTCCAGTATTTCCATCAGCGTCTCATTCGACCTGACATCGGAATAGACCTGCGGATAGCCTGCGAGAGAACTTTTGGCCTCTAGTAATTTGGCTCTCAAATTTTCAATTCCCAGCCATGCCTTATGGGTTTGCAGAAGCTGAACGACCTCTTCCATTGACTTTTCTCCGTGATAAATGCGATGTGTTCGATTGTGAGAATCGAATAGCCTAACTGTGAGTAAGACCATGAGATCTTACTGACCTCTATAGGGGCGACCTGAAGCTTAAGGTATCCAGCATATGGACGCATCCTTCAAATGGGGGATGTTTTGAACTACATAAATGTTTAAGCTTTGTTTTTGAAGAGTAGTTTAATTATCTTCTTTGAATTTAAATTAATGTTAGTAACTAAACACATAGGAGGTCTACCCAATGAACGCAAACATGAATCAGACCGCTGTATTCATTAGCCTACGCTACTTCGTCGTATTTGCAGCACTTTGCCTTAGTGGTTGTGCGAGCATTTTGGGTAACACTGGCCGTGAAAATAAAGCAGTCGACAAATTTTCTGCTGCTGATGTGTTTAAGAAACCAGTCGAGACAACCGATGTCATTGCTCTTTTGACGGATGGAAAAGTGAGTGGTCAAAAATTAGAAAATGAAGAATTCGCATTTGCGTTTGAACAAGCATTGAAAAATGCGCGAATTAAAGATGAAAATGGCAGAAATCATATCCAAGATAGGTTAATCCTCGCCTCTAATAGTCTATGTGAAGAGTACAAAACGGTGTTGAAGCGAAAACAGTCCAACATGAATTTTATACTAGGCTCAGCGGCAACAATATTTGGTGCTGGAGGTGCAATTGCGAATGGTGCACAGGCGGCCAAAAATTTTGCCGCATTGGCTGGACTAACAACAGGTATTAGGGCTGAATACAACCAAGAATACTATGCTGACGTGATGGCGCATGTGATTACTAAGGCGATTTCAAAGCGACGCAAAGTCATATTTGATGAAATACAAGAAGCTAAGACCGCTTCTATCAAATCATACAATATAGAAATGGCTTTAGCAGATGTCGCTACTTATCATGGCGCTTGTAGCTTGATTGCTGGTCTAGAAACGGCGGACGATTTGGTTTCGAAGCATAACGTCACTCTAGGACTTGATACCTTAGGAGCGACCATGGCTAAGCCTGCGCAGAACAATAAACCAGAAGAGAAATAACTAGCAAAGATTACGTACTCATCACAACTTATTGATAAGCAATTCTTTATTAGGAGCACGAAATGGAAGCGCCATCACCATTCGCATCTCAACTTGCCAATATTGCCAAAGGTCAGCATTCCCGTTTTCACCAAATAGATGAAAACGATGTGCCACTCTCGGATCAAATTAAGCATTATTGGCTAGATTTAGGTTTTGCTTTTCCGGGTCTAGAAGAGGCTTGGTCAGCTGTGTTTGTTTCTTGGTGCCTAAAGCAAGCAGGTGCAAATGCAAGTGAGTTTAAATTCGCATCGGCACACGCAAAATTTGTACACAAAGCGATCGAGAATAAAGTAAGCAACTTGGGTGTTTTCAGAGCATGGAAGATTAATGAATATGCGCCAAAAATTGGCGACATTATTCAAAATAATCGTGGCGGGAATACCTTTGACTATGCCTACGCAAGTGCACATCGCGATTACCCTTCGCATTCGGCAATTGTGGTTGAAACCGGAGTCGATTCCAATGGTCGATATGCACTAACGATTGGTGGAAATGAGTCAGACAGTATTCGTTCAAAAATAGTGAGAACCGATGTCAATGGACTCATTGTTCAGCGAACTAAATCACCTTTTATTTGTGTAGTACAAAACCTGAAATGAAGTGTTGTCTACGACATTAGGGAAAGTTCAGACAGCATTTAAGCCTGAATCGACAAAATCGGATACAAAATCTGCATCAATTCAGTCTGCTTCGTGGTACCAGTCTTACTAAAAATCGATTTCAACTGCGATCGTATCGTTGAAATGGCGACCCCTGAGTCGGTAGCGATTTGTTTCGGCGTGGAGCCCTTGAGTAGTGCACAGGTGACCCTCGCTTCCGCGACGCTTAAGCCATACATTTGGGTTAGCAAAAATTCCTTGGTATGCATGGGAATGCTTAAGTCTTGGACGACAATTAACGCGAAATTATTTGAAAAGGTGTGGTGTGGATGAAAGAACGAGGGAAGCGGCGTCACAATTAAATGCAGATTTAATTGGTTGTTCAGGCCTAGTTTTATTCCACTTGACACCCTCGGCCCTTTGATTCCACAAGCTGCGTTTATTGCGTTGACGACTTTGTTGGAACTACTGTTGGGAACCTCAAATTTATTGCCAGTGATTTTGATTTCATGTCTTCTGCGTAGGATGGATTCAGCGGCTTGATTAATGAAATGGACGATCCTGTTTTCACACACGATGATCATACCCAAACTACTGGCGTGTAAGCTCGATGCCAAAAGCTGTTTATCGAGTTTTAATGAGTCGAAATGGGATTGTAATTGCAGGCTGCGTTGAAGATGGGGAAGGAGAGATTTGATGTTTCTTAAGTCATTGCTTTTTTCTGATTTGTCGATGTTTTTGTATTGAACTGTTAAGAAGCAATCGAGATTTTGGTCACTTAAGAGAGGTGTTACAGAGAGTGCACCAAATCCATTTGGTCTCATAAAGTCTTGGTAAAACTCTGAGTTGGCCATGGCTTTTCTTCCGATTTGTTCATAGTCTACATACCATTGTCCGCGTACAAATTGATGAAGAAAAGCAAGACTTGGTTCTAACACGTGATAATAATTTTGGAATGCGAAAACTGCATCGTCTGACAATCCGCTGCTCTGAATAACACTTGTTGCCTTGTGCCGCTTATGCAAGCTAGTGATGGCTACATGCTCACTACCATATAAATCCGCGAGCTGACGCAAGGCATTGGTTTGTTTGCTGGGGTCAATGATCCCCTCGTAGAAGTTGCTGATGATATCGTCGATTCGGAGTACTAAATCCATAAGTGGAAGTGACAAGTTAGCCAATCGAAAAGGCAATATATCTATCTCCTAAGTCGATTGCAACCATATTTTTTACCCATACTGTCAAGCTCAGGAGTCGCTTTTACAAGAATTCCGCACAAATCGCCTCCTCAGAAGCGAGAATTTAATTCGATTCTTCCGGTTGTTTCCTGCAATTTTCTGTCAATTGAGGCAAACGGTTTTACGGCTCTGTGCAAAGTACAAAAAATGCTTTTAAGATTCATGAGTATTCAAAAGATAAATAGAACTTTTTGCGTCAACGAGCCAATATGCCCCGAACTCGCCCAGCCAAACATCCAGACATCCTTGGTATCTTAATTCTGCTAAGCCGCAATTTAAGAAGTAACCTAAACGAAGCAGAACAAAAGAACGGCCTCGTCACCACCGAATTGACCCTGCGTGCAGATTGAAGCCTGATTGACAGATGGTGGTGTGTTCGTTGCGGTTGAAACTTCGGCTGATGGCCAAACGAACACCGTGACTAGCTATGCCTTTGCCGCGAGTTGGGCTTGCTTTGCACAGTGGCTGATTTTTCCGCTTATGTTGGCGCGGTTACCAGCAAGATATTTTTCTAGGCTTTTACGATTTGCATGCAATTGATTTAAATCCCTAGCTCTTCAGCATCTTCTAATTCAAGATGTCATTTGCAACTTCGTACATTCATGAGTTGGACTTCGTTGCAAAGCTAGATTTTCTAGCGCTAGTCCTCTACCGCGCGCTCGGTTCGCCGTGCAGCGTGTCTCTCCAATATGACCTAAGACGTTGTCGATTTAGGTGAATTGTTTACCTCAATATTTTGTATTTATTGTGCAAATAAAAGGAATTTGCATGCTTTTCCCCGACTGTATTTATCGATTAGCGAATACCCTTGGATTCCTGCCGAAAGCATGCAGAAATGACGGCCAATTGTGGTCTCTGTTTGTTTTCTTTCTGAGATTTTTATCTCCTTAAAGAAGACAATTGCAAGCGCTATAAGCCAACAAGACAGCGGTCCTGACGCCATAAAACAACAAGCGCCGAACCGAAGTGTTCTGACGAAAATCCCCTTCCTGTATGGCGCATATCTATGTATCTGAAATAGATATAGCTCCACTGATATTTTTCATACTTTCTTAATTGTCACTGAGATTACTATCAATTTGCACCACTTCTTGCCATGGTGGACCGCAGTCCAGTCTGTGCAAAATCCAGTGAACGTTTGAAGCTGTATGGTCTGTTAAACGATAAATACAGGAAATAAGACGGCCATAAGTTGAAGGAGATGACGATGATAAAAAGTCTTAGTGGGGTGAAGCTGCATGTTTTTGCGTATTCGGCCCCCGTGAGCATGAATGGTCATGTGTCGAGTGTGCAAAAAGCAGCAGACAGTGCAATGTTTGAAACAGTACGTCAAACATTTTTCTAATAGACAGGAAAGGACTACAGAAATGAAAAAGACACATGAGACACGCGACTTCGTTTTCAAAAAGACGGTGCTCGTCCTAAGCCTCATGGCCGGCATGTCCATGATGCATGGCGCGCATGCTCAATCGATCACTGGCGGTCTCTATGGCTCGGTGCCAAGCGGCGATAAGGTGGGTGTGATTGTCACGAATTCTGAAACTGGCTTCAAGCGCGAGTTGCAGACCGATGCACAGGGACGCTACAAGACGTCAGGGCTCAACCCTGGCCTTTATACGATTAAATTTATGCAGGGCGACAAAGTCATCGCCGAGCGCGTGGTGAACGTAAAACCAAATAGCGAATCTGCGGTCGTGGCGATCACGGCAGAGGACGCTAGTGGCAAGAGTACGGCGCCCATGGTTGTCGTGAGCGGTCAGTCTGCGCAGACGGTGGTAATTCCTATTGACGTATCCACGCCTGAGTTGACGAGCTCCTACAGTCAAGAGCTGATCAATCATCTGCCGCTGGCAGCGGCGGCAAGTCCAGAAACCATTGCGCTGTTGCGCTCTAGTGTGCGCCACGACTCAAACACGACTGGGCTGGTGCAGCTCGGTGGTGCATCTCCGGCAGAGAATCGCTACTACCTGAACGAGTTCGATACGACCAACGATCGCACCTCATTGGGTTCCAACCGCCTACCACGCGAAGCGATCCAGAACACCGAGGTAATGGGTGGCAGCTTTGGTGCTTCGTGGACGAACGCCACAGGTGGCATTATGTCGCAGACCATACGTCAAGGCTCAAACCAATTCAAAGCAGGCTACTCGATGTATTTTACGCCAGCCACGTCGAGTACCTGGAGTCCACCTACTAAGGATATTTATGCTGGTGATGGTTCCTACTACAGTTACAGCAGAAACAACCGGAGTGATTCCAGCACGACGCATTATCTTTGGGGTTCGGGTGCACTGATCAAGGACAAGCTTTTTGCATTTGTTTTGTTGGGTGATGCGCGTCCGTCGATGAGTTATGGATTTAGTCAGAACCGCGAATCGATCACAACGAGAAGTAGTAGCAATGTTTTGCTGAATCTGACTTGGAACATCAATGATGACCACACGGTTAATCTTATTGGCTCACGCAATTGGTCACGCAGTAGTACCGACAACTACCGTTTGACGGAAGACTATTCCACTAAGGTTGGCGCATTTTCATCTCACTCCGATGCGCCAGTAGGACAGCGCATGCTCATTGCCAATTACCATGGCAACTTAACAAATGACTTGGATGTTCGCCTCATGGGTGGCTTTCTTGGTCAGATCAATGACCGCGCACATGGTGCCGAAGACGTTCCTTACGTTGACCAATACGACAGTAAGACGCAGAGAACGACCAATATTGGTGTTCAGGATCGCACTGTCAACTTCCGTCCAGATGATTATTGGCGTCGTGGGTTCAAGGGCGATCTGACTTGGCGTCTAGGGAATCATAAGATCGTTTTTGGTGGCGAGTATTACAAGCATTTCCTCGGGCAAGACTGGCATACGCCCAACGCGGGTTGGTACACCTATTACGATAGATCTAGTGCGGTTCAGTTGTCTAATGGTGAGAAAGTCAGTGGTCAGTACGTCGGCTACTATTTCAACCGCGAGTCTGGTCAAATGGTGTCGGAAAATAAGGCCATGTACCTTGAAGACTATTGGAAAGTTGTGGACAATGTCATCGTTTATGGCGGACTGCGATTCGATAAGTACGTGAATAAAGACGCATTGGCACGTCCCATGTTCTCATTCCCCATGACCTCCCCCCGTGTTGGTGTCGCATGGGACGTGAATGGCGACTCCAGCTTGAAAGTCGGCGGCAACCTAGGACGCTATTCGCTATCGATGCCATCTAACTTCAGCTTCGGCGTGGGTGAGTCGCACCTTGAGCAGCGCAAGTGGTACCGCTATACTGGGATTGACCCTGCAACCAAGGCACCGCTCGGACTGACTCAAATAGGTGCGACCTATACGGCACCGGGTCGCGATGGTATTCCGCCGCATGCTTATGAAGTGTCAACAACCAATTTGAAGGCACCTTATCAGGACGAGTTACAGCTTTATGTACAGAAGGCACTAAGTCGCAATTGGGTGGGACAGGTCGACTTCGGCTACGCCGACCTTAAGCGCGTCGTCAACACGACCTGTTACGGTCAAGGCATTGCGGCTTGGGCCAATTCCCATGGTTACCCAAAGTACCCGAGTGATTACGAGTGTTTTGTGCTTAATCCGGGAGAAGATGTGACGGTAATGCGTGATTTTCGTGGCGATGGTACGCTGACATCACTGACAATCCCAGCGAGTGCATTTGGTTTGCCGAAGCCTAAGCACAAGTACATTCACATGACGTTTGATGCTAGTCACTCGCGTAGTGCCGCTGAGCCATGGTACCTTAACATGAGCTACACTTGGACTCGCTCTTTTGGCAATGACAACGGCTTTCTCGATCTGGAACGGCGCAATGCTGGCTACATCGGTCAGACTGGTATCTACGACTTTCCTGAGACTATGAGAGGAGCCAACGGCAATTTGACCAATGACGTCAGGCATGCGGCCAGGGCATCAGGCGCGTACTACTTCAGTAACGGTATTCGAACCAGTGGCATGCTTAGCATGAATACGGGTCAGCCCATGAGCTGTATTGGTCTGAAGCCAGACGTGGATAGTCTCTCGTATAACTGGGGCTCTTGGGGTCATTACTGCGACGCCTCTAAGACGCCGGTGGGAGTCAAAGCAGCTGGCACAAGTGGGCGTTTGCCTTTCTTCTGGCAGTTCGACTTTGGTATCGGTTACGACGTGAAGTTTGGTGAACACAATAAGCTGAGCATAGACTTGAGTATTCAAAATCTGAACAACCGTCGCGGTATTGTCGATCGCTACAATACCTATAGTGCTGATGTCAATGCCGACAACACTATTGTTCAAGATATTAATTGGGGAATCCCGAGTCAATACCAAGCGCCGCGTCGGGCATCTTTGGTGTTGCGCTATTCCTTCTTTTAGGTCTGAAAAGTGGTTTAATTCAACATGCTTGAAAGTGGCAAGCGTTCGAAAGAATGCTTAAAAAAGTAAAGGGAAAAAGCGAAAATGAAACACGCTTTGATTACCCCCTTTTACTTCTTGCCTAAGCTTGGGGGCGGGGGAAACCGTACCCCAAGCTTTTTTTCGTATTGGTAAGTGCCTCAACATCGTAAGGTTTAATATGTTTAATAGAAGACAGTTCATCTCGGCCGCCGCGCTCATGCCCTTGGGCTTACATGCCGCTGCGACATCCAACAACGCGCAAAAATTCGCTTTTCATGCGACGGAAAATACCTTTTTATTGAATGGTCAGCCAGTGCAAATTCGCAGTGGCGAGATGCACCCGGCACGTATCCCAGCGCCATATTGGCGACACCGAATACAGATGGCAAAGGCGATGGGTATGAACACCATCGCGATCTACGTGATGTGGAATTATCATGAGACTGAAGAAGGCGTGTTTGATTTTTCGACTGAGAATCGAGACATTTCGGCCTTTATGAAAATCTGTCAGGACGAAGGTTTATATGTCATTTTGCGACCAGGACCTTATGTCTGTGGCGAATGGGATCTGGGCGGTATTCCTGCCTATTTATTACGCCACTCCGATATTAAAATCAGGGCTAATTCAAGTGAAGCGCCAGTCTATATGTCCGGCGTCAAGCGTTACTTCACACAACTTGCAAAGATCGTGAAGCCGTTGATGATCGACAATGGCGGTCCGATATTGATGCTGCAAATTGAGAATGAATTTGGCTCTTACGGTCGTGACGATAAGTATCTGGAAGAACTTCGCCAATATTGGATAAATTTGGGTATTGATGGACCATTTTATACACAGGATGGTTTGCCGCAGCTATTAGAAAATAAAACGTCAATCAAAAATGGCGCGATTGGATTGAGCGGTGGTGAGGTTGTCGATATCCACGCCGCGCGCCAGAAATATCCTCATGTGCCAGTGATGTCGGGTGAGTTATATCCAGGTTGGCTTACGCATTGGGGTGATCCGAAGTTTCAAGGTATGGACGTCGATGTCAGCGCTACCTTGGCAGGGATGATGAAGGAAAAAATTTCCTTCAATATTTATGTGATTCACGGTGGCACCAATTTTGGTTTTAGCGCGGGTGCCAATACCGAAAAAGGTCAATATCAGCCTGACATTACTAGCTATGATTATGGAGCGCCAATCAATGAACAAGGTGCACCGACGAAGGCCTATTTTGCCTATCGAAAAGTCATACAAGACAGTTTGCAGATTCAATTGCCTGCAGTGCCAAAACCTATTCCGACGATAGCATCTAGTGCGGCTGTTCCATTGTTACCGAAATTTTATGCCTCAATTTGGGATAACTTGCCAAAACCGATTGCAACCGAGCAGCCACAAGCGATGGAAATGCTGGGACAGCATTCCGGTTTTATTTTGTATCGGAAAATGCTGGGAAAACTGGCCGCTGGGCACTTAAAAATTGATGAAGTCAACGACTATGCAACGGTGCACCTCAATAAGACTTACCTAGGTGGATTTTCGAGGGCAAAAATCCCTAACGACATGTCGTCTGCGCTGAAAGTAGTCAATAAAGGCGGCAGTATCGCGCTCACTTCAGGCCAAGGCGTAGAGAACCAACTGGATATTTTGGTTGAAGCGATGGGACGTATTAATTATGGCAGATTTGGTGCGATCGACAGAAAAGGTATTTGTTCGGCGGTGACTGTTTTGGGTGACAACAAGCAAGTGGATACGATACAAGCTTGGAATACCTATTTACTGCCTGTCGATGAGCCATTTATCCAAAATTTGCGTCCAACAACGAGTAAAGACAATAAAAATCGTCCCGGTTGCTTTTTTAAATTACATTTGAAATTGGACGAAATTGGCGATACTTATATCGATATGAAAAATTGGACCAAGGGCGTGGTATGGATCAATGGTCACAACATCGGGCGCTACTGGAAATTAGGTCCGCAGACACGCCTTTATTGCCCAGCCTCTTGGTTGAAAAAGGGCGACAATCAAATTCTGATTTTCGACTTCCATCAAACACAAGCCAAAACAGTCTCACTGGAACGTACTTTGGCGTAATCATGTGAATAAAAAACGATTGTGAAATTCACTTCATCGTTCGAATTTTACTAGTGGTGAGCGCTGTAGCTGTTGGATGGCTACAGCCTCAGTCGTCACTATCCTGTCGTTTTTATTCTCCAAGTTTAAGGAATTGTGCGGCAATGTCGCATTGGTATCTGTGCCAGTATGTTGTGCGGAAAGATTGCCGTCTACCGCAATTGGCAATTCGTCTTTTTTAATGATTGTCGACCATTCCAAATTGATATAGCAAACCCTATTTATTTCATATTTTTGATCTGCATCTTAGTCATACACTTTAGACCGTCTTCCTCACATTATTGAATTATGCAGATTACTAAAATCACGACCTACCGCATTCCACCGCGTTGGATGTTATTAAAAATTGAAACTGATGCAGGCATCGTCGGTTGGGGCGAGCCGGTAATTGAAGGACGAGCACGTACCGTCGAAACGGCGGTGCATGAATTTACGCCAAATCTCATTGGCAAAGATCCGTCACGTATTAACGATTTGTGGCATGAGATGTACCGCGGCAGTTTTTACCGCGGTGGCCCAATATTGATGAGCGCGATAGCTGGGATTGATCAAGCATTATGGGATATTAAAGGGAAAGCTTTAGGGGTGCCTGTCTATCAACTCTTGGGCGGTTTAGTGCGCGATAAAATGAAGACCTATAGCTGGGTTGGTGGTGATCGCCCAGCAGATGTCATCAACAGCATCCGTAAATTGCGCGAAAGTGGCTTCGACACCTTTAAGATGAATGGTACCGAGGAGCTAGCGATGATCGATACGTCGATCGCAATCGATGCAGCTGTGGCTCGCGTTGCTGAAATTCGCAGCGCCTTTGGTAATGAAATTGAATTTGGCCTCGATTTTCATGGGCGAGTGAGCGCGCCAATGGCGAAAGTTTTATTGCGTGAACTTGAACCTTACAGGCCCTTGTTTGTCGAAGAACCCGTGTTAGCGGAAAACGCGGAGCATTATCCGCACCTGGCGGCTTGTACATCAATTCCGTTGGCCGCGGGTGAGCGCATGTATTCGCGTTGGGAGTTTAAACGGGTTTTTGAGCAGGGCGGTATCTCGATAGTGCAGCCAGATTTATCGCATGCCGGGGGTATCACAGAATGTCTCAAAATTGGCAGTATGGCGGAGTCTTATGATGTTGCCTTGGCACCGCATTGTCCGTTGGGACCCATCGCACTTGCAGCGTGCCTCCATGTGGATTTTGTTTCGCATAACGCCGTGCTTCAAGAGCAAAGTATGGGTATTCACTACAATAATGGGGCTGAGTTGCTTGACTATGTACTCAATCGTGACGACTTTAAAATGACCGATGGCTATATTCAACCATTTACCAAGCCGGGTTTGGGTGTAGAGATTAATGAAGAGCGAGTTATTGAAGCAAGTAAAAATGCTGAAGATTGGCGCAATCCGATATGGCGTCATCCAGACGGGAGCATGGCGGAATGGTAATGCCAATGAACTCAGCCGTGCAGCTTATCGGGATCGATTGGGGTAGTACTTGTTTACGGATATTTTTAATTTCGTCTAGCGGTGAAGTTTTGGCTACAAGGTCTAATGGACGAGGTATTTCAAGTATCAACGGCTCAGCAAATGACTACGAACAAAGTCTGAAAGAGTTGGCGGGTGATTGGTTAGAGGAATATCCAGCGATCCAAATTTTGGCCTGCGGTATGGTTGGCAGTAAGCATGGTTGGCTGGAAGTGCCATACGTCATCTGCGCGGCTGGCGACGTGGCGATTGCATCTGGTATACGCACCGTGAGTGACGGACAGAAGCGTCAAGTTCATATCGTTCCTGGTCTCGCTTTCATGCCAGCAAACGTGCCGCCTGATGTCATGCGCGGCGAAGAAACGCAGATTATTGGTGCTCTCACACTGCGTCCTGATTGCCATAAAAAGTCTTGCTTGATTTTGCCTGGCACCCATTCTAAATGGGTGCATATCGAGCATGGCAAAGTTCTTTCCCTTTCTACCCATATGACTGGTGAGCTGTTTGCCGTGTTGTGCCAGCATACTGTACTGGGCAGGTTGATGTCGCAATCACAAAATGCACTTGATCTATCCGTTTTTTTACGTGGGGTTGGAGACGCGTGCTCCGGAGGACACCTTGGATTGGCGCACCAATTATTTGCTGTTCGTACTCTAGGTTTGATGGAGATGTTGCCAGCTGCTTCTTTAGACGATTATTTGTCAGGTCTTTTGATCGGGCATGAAATTCAAGCGGGATTGGCATGGCGTTTGGCCGCGGGTTTGGCACAAGCGCCCTTGTTATTGATTGGGGATAGCAGCTTGTGTGGTCTCTACGCTCAGGCACTTTCCTACTGTGGTGTTGATGACGTGAGTATTTTGTCAAATACTGCACCGATCGGCTTGTGGGCAATTGCCAATTGTTGTGAAAAAAAGTTATTGAGGGACGTTTGCAAGTGAGCGAACAGTGACTATCATCTTAAATTTTTACTTCAGATATTTAACGAAATCCGGTAGCTGTTAATCGAATGAAGATAAGCAAAGGCGATTAATGTGTCAAAACGAAAACAAGAAAATGGAGATTGGGTAGCATGCAGCTGTTAGGCAAGTTTATGCATAGACATTTTTTGCACGAAGCGATTTTGGGTGAATGTCTCTTGTGGAATCCGCAACAGAGCGCTTGGTGGTGGACGGATATTGAAGCCTCCGCTGTGTATCGATTGCGTAAAAACGATGTGATGCCAACACGCTATCTCACTCCTGACAGAGTTGGTTCATTCGCTCATGGTCGTTCTGGTAAATTGCTATTAGGTTCGGTAAATAGCTTGACCAGCATGCAGATCGACAATGGCGCGATGCTATTTTCCGATTTATGTCAGGTGGAAGCGGATCAGAACCGTACTCGTATCAATGATGGTCGCACCGACAGGCGCGGTTTTTTTGTTTTTGGAACATTCGATCAAGACTCGCCAAAACAAGCGATTGGTAGTTTTTACCAATTTTCTATGCAACATGGACTAAGACGTTTAGCTCTTCCTAAGGTCGCTATTCCAAATAGCATTTGTTTTAGTCTTGATGGTAAAACGATGTACTTCGCCGATACCTTGGCTGGTGTAATACAACGGTGTGATTACGATGCAGAAAGCGCGATGGTAAGTAATGTCCGTTTTTTTGCAAAACCATCTCATCCGCAGGCAAGTCCCGACGGATCTGTCATTGATAGAAATGGTTGTTTGTGGAATGCGCAATGGGGTGCCGCACGAGTGGTGCAATATTCGCCGGATGGAATTGAAATGCGAGTGATCGAGGTGCCAGTGAAAAATCCTACTTGCCCGGCATTTGGTGGCGCTAAACTTGATCAACTGATGGTCACTAGTTCACGTAAAGATATGAGTGAAGAAGAGCTTTTTAAAATGCCCGATGCCGGCAGCTTATTTTGCATTACTTTAGAGGACGCCCTTGGTGTGCCAGAGGTGTTGTTTGATGACGAGATTAGCGATTGAAATCTATGTAGTGCTGATAGCACTGAAAATGCTTAGGACTTACGCAAAATTGCGCTGACAAAAATACAATGAGTGAGACGACGATGAAGTTAAGTATCAATAAAAGGAAATTGTTTCAATGGACATTACAACTGGGTATGGTCTTGTTGAGCAGTAGTTTGTATGCGCAAGATCCGATAAAAATTGGATTCCTTGTGAAACAAGCTGAGGAGCCTTGGTTTCAAGATGAATGGCGTTATGCTGAACAAGCTGCACGCGAAAAGGGTTTTAGCTTGATCAAGATTGGTGTCCCTAATGGTGAAAAACTAATGGCGGCGATCGACAACCTAGGCGCGCAGAAGGCGCAAGGCTTTATTGTTTGCGCGCCGGATGTGAAATTGGGAACGGCCATTGAACGCGCTGCAAAACGTAATAAGCTTAGAGTTTTTTCTGTCGATGATCAGCTGCAAAATGGTAGTGGCCAGCCGATTGAAACGATCCCGCACATGGGTATTTCCGCCTACAAGATTGGTCAGCAAGTTGGTGAAGAGCTGGCCGCGGAGATTAAGAAACGCGGCTGGAATATGGCGGATATCGGAGCAATGCGGATCGCATTCGATCAGTTGCCCACTGCACGTGAAAGAACCATGGGCGCAGTTGATGCACTAAAGGCGGCTGGTTTCCCCGTCAAAAATGTGATTGATGCTCCTTCGGTTAAGAGCGATACCGAAAGTGCCTACAATGCCGCCAATATCGTATTGACCAAACAAAGCAGCTTCAAGCGATGGATTATTTTCGGTATGAATGACGAAGCAGTGTTAGGTGCAGTGCGTGCTGCCGAAGGCCGTAAATTGGCACAAGATGCCGTCATCGCTATCGGCATCGGTGGCAGCAAAAGTACGCTAAATGAATTTGCCAAGCCAAAACAAACGGCATTTTACGGCAGCATATTGATTAGCCCAAAACGCCACGGTTATGAGACCTCGTTACTGATGTATGAATGGATAACTGCGAATCGTTTGCCACCAGCCTTGACTTTAACAAACGGTGCATTGTTGACGCGCACCAATCAAGCCGCTGTCCGCGAAAAATTTGGTTTGTAAGGTATCCCTGTCGATGTCTTCCTACCTTCAGTTTGAACATGTTTCCAAATTTTTCCCAGGTGTCGTCGCCTTGGACGATGTTTGTTTTGCGGCCGATAAGGGACGTGTGCATGGCCTCTTAGGTGAGAACGGCGCTGGTAAATCGACCTTATTAAAAATATTGGGCGGGCAATATCGGCCGGATGCTGGTCGTTTGTTGATCGATGGTCAAGAACGTCGTTTTCAATCAGCGGCGGATGCGATCAATGCCGGTGTTGCAGTCATTCATCAAGAGTTGCAATATGTTCCTGACTTGAGTGTGACGGAAAATATTTTGCTTGGTCGATTGCCACGCAAATATGGTTTCGTTGATCGCCATGCTGCACGTAGCTTTGTGGTGACACGTCTAAACGCTCTGGGGGTGGAGCTCGATCCCGACGCCACACTCGACAGTCTATCGATTGCGCAGCGTCAGATGGTGGAGATATGTAAAGCGCTGATGCAAGGCGCACAGGTGATTGCTTTTGATGAGCCAACGAGTAGTTTGTCGCATCGTGAAACTGAAGTCTTGTTTAAGATTATTCGCGACTTACGTGCTAGCGGACATACGCTTATTTACATCTCGCATCGACTGGAAGAATTGTATGCATTATGCGATAGCTGTTCGATTTTTCGAGATGGCAAACATATCGCTACCCATCCCGTCATGGTCAGCGTTTCTCAAGAAACGCTGATCCACGACATGGTTGGTCGCGAGTTGAGCGATATATATAACTACCAAGCGCGTTCGATAGGAGAACCGCGATTGTCTGTGAAGAATCTGTCTGGTTCTAAAATTGAACAGGCACAAAGTTTTGAGGTACACGCTGGCGAGGTGCTTGGTCTATTTGGTTTGGTTGGTGCTGGTCGTACCGAATTAGTGCGGCTATTGTATGGTGCCGACCGCCGTAAAGTTGACGGTGAAGTACGCATAGACGGCGCACTTATTCCTGCCAACAACATTGCTGCGGCGATCGCATCGGGTATGGTGCTTTGCCCTGAAGACCGAAAAGAGCAAGGCATATTGCCTCAGGCATCCATCACCGAAAATATCAATATTAGTTCACGCCGCCACGGCCTGAAAGCAGGTTTTTTCTTAGCGCATCAAGATGAAGCGGAACGCGCCGAACACTTTATTCAACAACTCAAAATTAAGACACCAGATCGGCATCAAATAATTTCACTACTGTCTGGCGGCAATCAACAAAAAGTGATTCTGGCGCGTTGGTTAGCGCAAAAGGATTTGAAGGTGTTGATTCTGGATGAGCCAACCCGGGGTATCGACGTTGGCGCGAAAAACGATATTTATCACATTATTTTTGAAGTTGCCAAACTTGGTTGTTGTGTGATTGTGGTATCGAGTGAGCTGCCTGAGGTACTTGGTATTTCGGATCGTATTTTGGTGATGCGTGAGGGCCAGATTAGTGGTGAGCTAAAAAGGGAAGATGCCAGTGAGGCTGCTGTATTAAAGCTCGCTCTGCCCGATTATGTCTGAGCACTCAATTTGGAGTATGAGGTATGTTATTAAATCATGGGGTTGGTGTGAGTAAACTTGAAAACCTGGCGACGCCCGGAGTTAGTCATAAATTGAAACGTCAAATACTGGCTCAAAGCATGCCAGTGACTTATCTTGTCTTATTCGTCGTATTGTCATTGACGGTGGAGAATTTTTTTTCCACTGGTAATTTGATCGGCCTGATGTTATCGGTATCGCAGATTGGCATGGTGGCTTGCACGATGATGATGTGTTTGGCTTCCCGTGATTTCGATCTTTCTGTCGGGTCTACAATCGCATTTTCCGGAGTATTGGGGGCTTTGATCTTAGAACGGACGGACAGTGTCGGCTTGGCGGTGGGGGGCGCTTTACTCTCTGGTGCCTTAATCGGTGCGGGTAACGGTGTTTTGATTGCCTATTGCAGAGTGAATGCATTGATCGCTACCTTAGCCACCATGTTGATGGTGCGCGGACTTGCTTTTATTGTGTCGAAAGGCCAAGCTGTAGGCATTGCCAATGAAGCGTTTATTAGTTTTGGCGAGCAGCGTATTTTTGGACTTCCCATGCCGGTGATTGTATTGAGTTTGTGCTTTATAGTTTTTGGTGTTTTGTTGAATCACACTGTATTCGGTAGAAATACCTTGGCAATTGGAGGCAATCCCGAGGCTGCGAATCTCGCAGGGGTGAATGTGAAATCTATGCGTGTCTGGATTTTCTTAATACAAGGTTTGGTGACAGCAATCGCAGGTTTGATACTCGCTTCGCGTATCACTAGCGGACAACCGAATGCCGCCCAGGGGTTTGAACTGGATGTAATTTCTGCCTGTGTTTTGGGTGGTGTATCGCTACAGGGTGGGAAAGCGAGAATTTCTGGCGTTCTTATCGGTGTTTTAATTATGGGAACTGTGGAAAACGTCATGAATTTGAAAGACGTAGACACCTTCTATCAGTACTTAATGCGAGGTGTGATTTTATTGGCAGCTGTTATGTTTGATCAAATGAAAATGCGAGGTCACCGTGACTGAAATTTCTCAAGTGAGTTTGCAAAAATATTCGCAGAAGCGATTGCAAGACAAGGTTGCTATTGTTACTGGGTCGACGCTTGGTATCGGCGCTGCCACAGCGCGTCTGTTTGTAAGAGAGGGCGCGAAAGTTGTCCTGAATAGTCATCTAGATGATGCCGCAGCGCTGAAAATCCAAACAGAGTTGGGCGAAGCGAATGCGATGTTTGTGCAAGCAGATGTGGCAGATGCTGATGCGATGCAAATGCTTGTTGATGAAGCGATAGCGCGATTTGGACGGGTCGATATCTTAATTAATAACGCTGGTATGAACGTATTCGCAGATCCATTGGAAATGACTCCGGAACAGTGGAAACGATGCTTTGCCGTCGATCTCGACGGTGTGTGGAATGCGACACGTTCGGTTTTGCCAGAGATGCTGAAACGCGGTGCTGGTGCGATCGTCAACATCGCCTCTGTTCATGGGCATAAAATTATTCCCGGATGTTTTCCCTATCCTGTTGCCAAGCATGCCTTGATCGGTCTAACGCGTTCCTTAGGAATTGAATATGCATCACGAGGAATTCGCGTGAACTCTATCTCACCGGGTTTGATCATGACGGAAGCGATTCAGAATTGGTTTGCAAGTTGTTCCGATCCAGAAGCTGAACGAGAACGTCAAGCAGCGTTGCTGCCATGTGGTCGTATTGGTCAGCCAGAAGAGGTTGCATACACCGCATTGTTCCTAGCAAGCGATGAAGCACGTTTTATCAACGCCACGGATATCTTAATCGATGGTGGACGTTCTCAGCTGTACCACGAATAGAAAAAGAAAATAGAAAAACCAAAATGAGAGACCCTATTGCAGATCGTTTTGTCCGGACTCACCTGAAAACCAAGCATTTGGTTTTACTCGTTGAATTAGGGCGACACGGCTCAATACTGCGCGCCGCAGAGGCGGCACACATGACACAACCAGCAGCGTCCAAATTACTGGCCGATTTAGAGTATGCCTTAGGGGTACCATTATTCGATCGTTTGCCGCGCGGTATCGTTCCGACTTGGTATGGCGAAATCATGATAAGGCGCGCTGGATCAGCGCTGACTGAGATGAACACCGCACACCAAGAGGTGATGGAAGTATTTTCTGGTTTGAGAGGGCAAGTATCAATTGGTTCTGTGATGACGCCATCAACTAGTTTGATTCCTCAAGCGGTACGACTTTTTAAGCAAACGCATTCGCGGGTCAATGTTTCAATTAGTGTGGATACTAGCTCGAATTTGCTGCAGCAGTTGCGTGGTGGCGAACTTGATCTGATGATAGGGCGCTTGATTTCTGTTGGCGAAATGAATGATGAATTAAAGTTCGAAGTATTGCAGGATGAGCCGCATCGTTTGATCGTCAGAGCGGAACATCCATTGGTAAAAAAAGACAATTTAAGTTTTGAGGATTTATCGAAGACGGCATGGATACTTCCCCCGACTGGTAGTGTGTTGCGTGATCGCTTAACCGCTCTATTTTTGTCGCAAGGTGTGGATATGCCAGTTGAAGCAATTGATACACACGCGATCCCAGTCATTACAAGTCTTTTGTTGGGAGGGGATTTTGTGGTGGCACTGCCTCCAGAATCCGTACAATATTATTTAAGCTCTGGATTGTTGGTTGAGCTCGACTTCAATTTTGGTTTGCGTATGGATGCTTATGGCATCATCACTCGCAAACAACATCGTTTATCTCCCAGCGCCCAAGCCATGTTAGATCTGGTTCGAGAAGTCGGCGGGCATGTAAATAAAGTCCGGTAAATTTTCATAAAGTCATGTAGGTCGTGGTGTTTTCACATTAACCAATAAACCATCGCCCCCCTTGAAAGGGAGGAGACTTTTTAGTGGTGCTTTGGCACAACACAACACAACACACCACGCCACGTCAATTCACTCCGCCAGCATCACGCATCTGCCGTATCGGTGACATCAGCAAAGCGAAAACCACGATCACAATCAACAGAGCACCGCTGCCTGCGAACAATTGGGTGAGGCTGATGCTGTGCATTAGCCATCCCGTCAATGCTGCCGAAACAGGGCTAATGCCCATAAAGATGAACATAAAAATACTCATCGCGCGCCCTAGCATGGCGGGTGGTACTTGACGTTGTATCCAAGTGAATACCGCTACATGCAAATAGCCGCCGAGTGCGCCTATGACTAACAAAGCCATAGCACCTTGCCACGCTACATGGATTAGTCCCATAGGCATAAATAGCAGCGCAACCAAAGTGTCTATCAGCAAGATCGTGCTACCCAAACTACCAAGTCGCAACTTGGGAAAGATGGATGACATCGCCATGCCCAACAGCGTGCCTGCGCCATGTGCACCGGCCAAGAGTCCGAGCACACCTGCGTTGTTGCCGAGTTGTTGCGCTAATAAGGGCATGGCGATTTGCATTGGACCCATGATTAAAAAAGCGATGGCAGACCAATATAAAAAGCAGGTGCGCATCATGGTGTCGTTCCAGCAATGACGCAGCCCGCTCATGGTCGCGCTGAGTAAGGATTGTTTTGATGATGTCGAATGGTCGGGGGCGATGGGTAGCATGTTCACATGCGATAAAGTCCATGCAGAAAATCCATAACTAAAGCAATCGACAAAAAACGCCATCGCCAAGCCTTTTTTGTCGGCGATATCCATCATGTTTGCAGCATTCAACGTCGTTGCTACTCCAGCTTGTGATGTAGTAGCGTGATCACCCAACAGCGCGATTAAACCACCCGCCATCAAAGGACCTAAAAAGAAGGTGATCTGACGTAAGCCCAGCATCATGCCATTGGCTGCTTGTAAGTGGTCTGCCGCGACGACGCGTGGCAGCATCGAGGTTCCCGCCGGAATGCTAAATGCTGTCGATAGTCCCAATAATAAAGCGATCAAATAGACCATCCATAAACTCAGACTGGAAGTCAGTAGCAGCACGACCAGAACCGCGAGTAAAACGGTATTGATGTACTTGGTAATCATCATCACCGACTTGGGATCATAGCGATCAACGACGGCACCACCAATCAACATAAATAGCGCGCGCGGGATGCCCAGTAGTGCCAGCACGATGCCCAAAGTAAGCGTGTCATGAGTCATTTGTAGTACCAACCAAGGTAGGGCGATGAGCGTAAATTGATCGCCTAGCATCGAGGTGATGCCACCCGTTAGCATCCACAGAAAATTACGGTCACGCATAAAGCCGCGTGCTGGCCTTGAATCCTTGTTCATAAAAACTCCAAATAAAGGGATAGCCTTGTCCGCCGGACTTGGCTGGTTTATGTAATGTGATATTTAAAGGACTTACGCAAAATTGCCCTAGTGTCGTTGCAGTCGCCTCGCCCCCTGCTTTCGTAGGTATCGGTGTCGACACAAGTCGACTCAAAGAGTAAAGCTATTTGTGTCTCTCCTGCGTAGGCAGGAGCCCAGCGTCTTTGGTTGAGCAACGGACGCCACTAGATTCCTGCCTACGCATGAATGACATGCGATCCTGTTAATTTGCTTTCCCCCTTCTTGCATCATGTCAAATGTCTTGTGTTGAACCCTATGCTTCGCAGGGACAGGACAAGAAATCGCACTTTCTTCGGCGATACGCTTATCGTTTCATCGGCTTTTGGTAATCTTTTTAGCGGTCTTTGGTGAAGTTAGCATAGCCAAATTCTGCGTTTCCATATAACGCATTCCTGCCACGGCATAATCAAGCACATCCTGCGACAGGCCACCACCTATGGTGAGTCTGGGTTCTTTTTCATGGACTTGTCTCACCTTTTGTATCGTCTCAACCCGGTTACCCCAAGCATCAAGAAACATCGCGCGCCAGTCTTGAATACGCTTTAATGCCAGCGGATCACTGAATGCAATTCCAGCGTCAATGAATTTTTTGAGATCGATAAATAACTCGGTCCAGTTATTCACGTTGCGCATAAATGAGGGGCGAAAGTATTGGCATTCCTCTTCACTCAAATAGCGGCGATAGATTTGATAACGTATCTCGATTGCCGCAACGTTGATGTAATCCATCATGGCGTTATCGACCCCGCTCATGGCTTGCATAGAGGGCTCGTCTCTATGCATGTCAGCGAATTTTTTTAACAAGCTTGGATTTGGCACGGATTGATGCACAGTTTCTAGCCATTTTTGTACTTGGACCAAAACTTGTGGCGCACTTGGCGTAATTTTGGCGTCCATGAATTCGCGGATTTTTGCCACGATAGGCTGCATCGCTAATTCCATTTTTCCGCTAATGAGATCCTTTTGTTGACGCCACAAAGCGATGTCTTCAGGGCTGAAATATTTAGAGCGAAGGCTCATCATTTCTAAAGTCGATAACCAATAATCCATATTGAGATCATCGTTTTGGTCAAGTTGCTCGCCCAATTCCAACAAGCGCTCGCGCAGTTCTTGGTTTTGTTTGATCTGTTCTTCTAGGCTGAGAATTTGCTGGCTAATTACACCACGCAAGTCGGCAGTGTCGCCCTGAATTAACTCACCGATTTCTTGTAGGGTTAAATCCAAACGGCGTAACGCCTGAATACGATGCAAGCGGGCGATGTCGTGGCGATTGTACAAGCGATAACCAGCCTCTGACCGGACCGAGGGCGTGAGTAAGCCCAGCTTGTCATAGTGATGCAAGGTGCGCACCGTAATCCCGGTGCGTTGGGCTAATTCGCCAATTTTTAACAACATAGGGTGCCTCTTTGATCGAACATCAATAGAATATTTAGAACCTGAAGCGCACTATAAAGCCTGACGTAGTGTGAGGGTCAAGAGATAAGATGAAGTTTTTTTATTTTTAAACAGAATTGTGCTTTACGCTCAATTTTTGCAGGCTATGCATCCGATTTGCCGTTTGATCTGATGTTGATGGAAGGCTTATTCGCTTGTCTCTAAGATCATGCTTTTCGTTCAGACTTTGCATGAACGTATTTTCAAGATCATTGAGGCGTTGTGTATGAAAGACAAAGTAGATAAATTTCCAGCAGGGCAGTATTACGGTACGAATGCATTTGATCGGCGTTTTCCGCGTATTGGTTTGAGTCATTTGCGTGCCACAGTGCCTGAGCATGAGGTGAAAGAGCATAGTCATGCGGGCGCGCATATGGTGTTGGCGACACGGGGTCGTTACGTGACTTCGGCGGCAGGGGCGCAGCGTGAGGGACCTGTGTTGGTTTATAACCCGCCGGATGTGGTGCATCGCGATCGATTTGCGGGCGAAGGCGGTTGTTTTTTTGCGATTAGTTTTGATGCGGAAGAATCGCGAGAACTCTATGAACAAGTCAAGCTGCCCGATTTTGCACTTCGCCATCATGATTCACTAGTCATCAAACAAGCGTTTGGATTGCTCAAAGCCGCGTCTTCTCGTGACGCGCTTAAGCTTGATTTGGAAGCCCTTACCCTGAATGTGTTAAGCAGCATCAACACGCAAATTCCCTTGTCGATTAATCCGCCACCGTGGTTGCAACGTGCGCAAGAAATGATCGCCGATTTATCGGATCAGGATTTGGGGATTGCGGATATCGCGGAGGCTATTGGTGTACATCGCGTGTACTTGGCGCGCCAGTACCTGCGGCACCTGGGTTGTACGCCCGGAGATGATTTACGTCGGCGTCGTGTGGAACGCGCAACCCAGCTGATGATGACGAGTGATCAAACATTGACTGACATTGCGCTCAATTGTGGGTTCTGTGATCAAAGTCATTTAAATCGGGCATTCATGCAGCATTGGGGTTTCACGCCAACATGGTTCACGAAACAGAGTGGTTTGAAAGCAGGTTTCAAATATCCAAGACTTCACTGAACTCTTCGTTCAAGATTTGCCTTATTTACACGAATGAATTAACAATTTAGCGACTTAGCGAATGGAGATTTGATATGAAACGTAGACCTGCCATAGGATTTTTGATCTGCACAATGCTGTTGAACGGCTATGCATTTGCAGCGCTGCAAAATGACAAAAACGATTGGGTGAAAGCATCACCCGCCACACAAAAATTAGATGCGGCGAAATTGGCAGCGATGGATGAGGCGATCAAGAAGGGCACGTTTCAGCAGATCACCAGCGTATTGATCGCCCGAGGCGGTCAGCTGGTTCATGAGTCTTATTATGATGCCGATGGCGTAGAAGGATCGCGCAATACCCGCTCTGCGACGAAGACAGTTACTGGGATGCTAGCGGGAGCCGCAATTGATCGTGGTCACATGGCGCTCACGACGCCTATCCTTAGCCAATTAAAGCCAAAGAAAGCATTAGAAAATCCTGATCCGCGCAAGTCCAAAATTACCGTCGAAGATTTATTGACCATGAGCTCGATGCTGGAGTGTGATGATCAAAATCAGTTCTCTCGCGGGAATGAAGAGCGTATGTATTTGATCGAAGATTGGGTGAAGTTTTATCTCGACCTGCCGATTAGGGGCTTTCCAGCTTGGATTCCAAAACCTTCTGCGTCACCGTATGGCCGCTCGTTTAGTTATTGCACGGCAGGCTCAACAACTTTAGGTGCTGTGGTACAAAGCGCGACTAAAATGCCGTTGCAGGATTTTGCCCAGAAAACTCTATTTGCGCCCTTGGGTATCACGAAAGCGGATTGGCAATTTTCGCCCTTAGGTTTAGCGCAAGGAGGTGGTGGTTTGGGTTTGCGTAGTCGCGATCTCTTGAAGCTTGGACAGTTGCTTGCCAATGGCGGCACATGGCATGGGCAGCAGATTTTGCCAGCGGCTTGGGTAAAAGCATCTGTCTCTCCACAGGCGCAAGTCGACGAAGAACGCAATTACGGTTATCTGCTTTGGTTGTATCCGTACAGCGCAAAAGGCGTGAAGCATCAGTCCTATCAAATGGCCGGAACAGGTGGCAACAAGGTGGTGGTTTTTCCTGATCTCAATATGGTGGCATTGGTGACGACGACCAACTATGGTGCGCGTAATCCGCATCAGATTACAGATAAACTCATTACTGAACATATACTTGGTGCGCTTGAATAAGGTGCTTGTTTATCTGATTGAAATTTATCCCCGCCTTCACCTTCGAAGGCAGTAGCATCTGCACAAGTCAAACCAAGTGCGATGCCTATTAACCGTCACTCCTGCGTAGGCAGGAGTCCAGCGTCTTTTGGTGAGTAACGGACGCCGCTAGATTCCTGCCTTCGCAGGAATGACGAGCCTTGCTGTTGCTTTGGCTTTCTTACTTCCTCATGCTGCAGAAGAACTTGTGTAGATGCCTTCCGCTTGCGGGAGAAGGGAATATTTGCGTAAATTTTGCCGCGCTAATCGGTTTGGTTAAATACCATTGTTTAGAATAGTGCGGAGTGAAGCGGCGGAATGAATATCTTCTGTAGCACATCAGTGAGTTTCGCTTTTACTTCTACATATTCGAGATTAGTTTTTGTTTGGTGCAGAATCCAAGTTCTTCAAACGCATCTGCAAAAATCCCCGAGCTGCCTGATCTGTGCAAAGACCAATGGCTAGCTGGTAGGCATGTTTTGCAGCATCGTCATTCCCGCATCGTTGATGCAAATACGCGTTGGCCGCCCAATAAGGTTGGTAGTTTTGGAGCCTTGCTTTCAAATCCTTGTCATGGCATAGCTGCTCTAATTGGGCGAGTGCGATTTGCGGTTCTATTATTTCTGCTAGTGCCACTGAATGATTAATCGCCACTACGGGTGAGGCAGTAAGTTGGTAGAGTTGGGCGTATAGCTTGTTGATTGCCTGCCAGTCAGCTTTGCCTTGGTGTCGGCGCACAGTGTGAGCGGATTGGATGGCAGCTTCGATTTGGAAACGACCATATTTGCGCATGTGGCTGGCATGGCGTAAGCATTGCTCAGCCTGATCAATCTTATCGTGATCCCAGTGTTGGCAATCTTGTTCTTGCAGTGGCACATAATTGCCTTGTGCATCGTGACGAGCTGCGCGACGTGATTCTGCATAAAGCATTAATGCGAGCAAACCAAATACTTCGGGCTCTTGCGGTGCTAGTTCACTCAGGAGTTTTGCAAGCCACAGTGCTTCTTCTGCCAGATTGCCTTGCAGAATGTCGCCATCGCTCGACTGCGACCAAGCGGCGGTATAGACGCTGTAGATCGCATCGAGCACTGCATCTAAGCCATCGCTAATTGCGCTTTGGTCTGGAATGATTAAGCGTATTCCTGCGAGACGAATTTTGTTTTTTGCTCTTACTAAGCGTTGCGCCATATTGCTAGGTGCGATTAAGAATGCCGAGGCGATGCTGGCGGCATCAAATCCTAGCAAGGTTTGTAGCATGAGCGGTGCACGTATGCTGCGGTCAATCGCGGGATGGGTGCAGGCAAACATTAACGCCAGCCTTTGATCCGGTATCGCGAGCGGGTCACATTCGGCGGCCGCTTCATCGACCAGATAGCTGAATTCTTCCTGATGACGTTGTTGTGTCTGTGCGCTGCGTGCCTGATCAATCAATTGGCGACGTGCGACAGTAAATAGCCAAGCTTCTGGATTACTCGGCACGCTTTGTTCTGGCCAGTTCTTTAATGCCATCTCAAACGCTGTGCCAAGCGCATCTTCTGCGCTTGTTAAATCGCCAGAACGCATTGACAGCATCGCTAACAAACGACCATAGCTACGCCGCACTATTGACTCAATCAGGCGCGGATTGCTGTGGTCGATTTGCGTTTGCATGTAACTTTGCCTTACATCGGCCAGATGGGGCGAACTTCGATAGAACCAATGTGCGCGCTAGGACAGCGTGCTGCCCAACTGATCGCCGTATCGAGATCGGGAACCTCAATAATATAAAAGCCACCTAGTTGTTCCTTGGTGTCGGCATAGGGACCGTCAAGCACAATCGGTTTACCATCGCGGATACTAACCGTCGTGGCGGTTGTGGATTCGCGCAAGCGTTCTCCGCTAACTAAGACGCCTGCTTCTATCATGGCGTTCGTGTATGGGCCATAGGCGGCAATGATTTCGCCCAATGTGCTTTGATCCATGGCGGCCTCGACGGCTTCGCTGGTGGCGATGAGTAGCATGTATTGCATGTTGTTCTCCTAAAAATAATCAAAAAATCATACTCAGTAGGAAGCTGGCTTTTGTTTCTATCGTGTTCAGGATTGGTATGAAGCGCCATGAAGTAACATGAAGCACCATTACACTCCATCGATCTTTGCCAGTTTCAAGACAATGACGTTTGAGTTGACATGTAATCGACAGATTAGCGCACTTTATTTTGCCTGCCGAGATTCTAGAGTGGTGATTTGAATGTGTTTTTGTTTATTACTGTCTGGCGGCATGTAATTTTCGTATGTAATTTTCCACAACGGTTGGAATGCAAATACAAAAAGTCGAGGGCGAAGCATTAGTACAGGGGAAATTCATGAGAACGCAAAAAGTCGAAGACGAAGATTTGGAAAACAAATCTATTAGGTTCCAGAAAAGTGATCGGTGTGGTGCGCGAAGCGGCTGATTGTTTCGAGCAAAATAAGCATGAAAGAGCCGAACAATGTAACGGTTGCGCTGGCCGCTGGAATATCAGTGATGGAGCCGACCAAAAACAGCTGTTTTTGGATGACCCCAGATTCTTCACTTATATTGATACCAGAACCGAAGATCCATATTTGTCTATGCAAATGACGGTAGGATCATCTTCGTTGGCCTTGGATGCTGCGCGCCTTGCGCCTTCACATATAGTTACGGTAGGTGGCTGGGTCAATGCGCGATAAACCGATAATGCGCCGGTTGGACGAGGCCTTTTCCCAAGTCAACGTTGGCGATTCATTTGCACTACTCGCTGGTCTTGGGGAACTTGCGGTTGGACAACTAGCCCAGCTCGACTAGCATGGTTTGGATAAGGCAAGTCAAATGATGCGTGGTGTGACGGAGGCATGGCTGAAAAATTGCGCTGCAACGGTCCGCAAACTATCCGAGGTGCCTAGCGTTTTCCAACAATCGGTCAACGCATTGAAGACGGTAGAGGGCAGTCGTTAAGACGATTTCTTCGTTGTGGTTTTCTGTTTTAAGACGCTTGCGCACATTTTCTTCGCACGTAAAAACTACTTTTTACATGTCGCTACAAAAAAATAGCGGAACTCACTTTAGTATCTTTTGGCGCACCTAAGTCGCGCTACATATCTTCAATTTAATTCACGGATTTTCAAATAATCATGACCTAAAAATTGTCGCAAGCATCGTCATCTATTGTTAAAACTGAAGGAGGAAAGAGACTACGTATTCTCACTTTTAGGGCTGATCTGAGTGATCGGGCATGGCAATTGCTAGTTGAGGTAGTGCTGCTGATCATAGGGATGGCTTAACGCCATTTCTATGATTGGGCTCACAAGCATGAGTTGTGTGGATTGATCCATACATGACAATGACTCATTGATCGTGTGATCAATCTTTGCACTGCGTTTAGCTGTTTGCGACTAAAAAATAACCGAGGGAATGCAATCATGAAAAAAAATTTGATAAGGTACGGCTGTACGATGTTAGTGGGTTTGCTCTTAATGGGTTTTGCTACTGCAAGAGCGGCGACGCAAAATTATTTGATGTGGCAAATGCCGGGGTCTAGCATTTCATTGCCAGTGTATGTCTACAGTGGTGGCTCGCAAGTGAGCTATATCCCTAGCGATTCACTGCAGGTGTTTGTAGGACCATATACGAAGGGTAAGACCAATGGCAGTTATCAGTTGTATTATCAAAGTAGTTCGACTTGGTACTCCTGTAATTTGGCATTGAAAGCGGGCAGTATTGACGCCAAAAATACGACGTGTCCAGGCGCTGTGATTAATCCACCTGCATCGCAAAATGGTGCCAATTCTAATGTGTACACAGTGGGATTGGCGGCGACATCTTGGACTGCACAAACCAATGGGCCAAACAATCCCGTCGCAACGGATTACAGTAAGAGAACCCTGACATTCACCAACAGCACGCAATATGCCAAGATACAAATCGGTGAGTCATGTAATCCAGCAAACGCCACTAATTCGGCACCATCATGCCAAAATTCACCAATTATCGCTACCATCGCGCAAGGTGCTTCGCACACTGTTACCGTAGGTTTACAGGGGTTAAATTCTGCTGCGTTTTATATGTCTAGCTATTGCACTAGTGCCGCGGCTGCTTGCGGTACACCGCCAACTGTGGCGCAATGTTCGAGCACACCAACGCCGACACCGCCTGCAAACTGGGTGTGTACTGGTGGCTATTTCCCCGGTCAGGTGCCTTATGCGACCAAGATAGAACCGACTATTTTAGCGGTCACAAATGGTGTGCCAAATGGTGCCAGTAATGTTGATGTCTCGGCGGTTGATGGTTACAGCATAGGGGTGAAATTTTATCCAGCATCGCCGGCGTATTGCACCTACACAGTCCCGCCAGAAAATTCAAATGTATTAGGAGCTGGCTATTACAGCCAACAATCGCCATTGGCACAGTTGGTGCCGACTAGTGGCACAGCATTAGCGAAAATGTGTGCCGCCAGCTCACAGTTGCCCGCAAAATTGGCGCCTAGCCGAAAAAAACGCACACCACCAACGCCATGGAACTTAGTCAAGGCATCGACATCGGGCCAATTTGCTGGTTGTATGAGTCCTTGTACTTACGCCACCGCCAATCTTGGGAGCAATGGCATTACGCAAGATACGGTGAATCAATTTTGCTGCACTGGTTCGTACAACACACCTGGGACCTGCGATGTTCCTCCTGGAAGTATCGGTGCCAATACGTCGACCTACAACACGAATATCCAAAAATCATCCCAATTTAAGAATGTGTATGGTTTTGCCTATGGCGATGCGGGCAGTGATTATGCATGCCCAGCCGAAACCAATTTTGTTGTCGAGTTTGTCTCCGGTCCTGCGAGTAAATAGTGGTGTTTTGCTTTTGTCTCGGTGGGTTGTTGTCATCGAGAAGTTGTGCATATTGTGTGAATTATTGTGTCTTAATTAAAGCAAGACTTTATATTAATTGTAGTCGGCAAGATAATTCATTGGGGCTAGAAAGCGTAGTAGGTTTGTTTAGCTAGCCTGATTTGGAGGGACATTTTTCGGTGTAATCGAGAGAGGAAACCGGATGATTTTTAATTAACTATAAAGGAATAATTTAATGAAAACCAAGAATTTACGTACGATATTATTAGGTGCAGTATTGAGTGCTGCAGCATTCACAGCCATCGCTGCGACAACGGGAACCGGCGTGCCAAAAGATCCAGGTCCTGCGCCGTTTGGTAACTGGGTTGGCGTTTATAAATTCATTCAGCCTCATGCCGGGCCAGATGGTCGTTACTACACTTATACCTATGTGACCGTTACAGGTACTACGCAGCAGTATTGTCAACAGCAAATCCCTAGCAATGGCAACGTCTCTGTCGTACAGTCATGCCATCTCGCATAACGTGAGTTGATGAAAAAAGCGCGTCAAGGATTGGTCTCCTTGACGCGCTTTATTTCGATCAAATCGATACTTATTTTTCTGTTGTACCGTCGGCTTTTGTGTCGTCCTTTTTTTCATCCTTTTTCAAAAGCGTATTGAAGTCGATCATCATATTGCCAGCGGGAGGAGTCATCTTGAATAATTCCAAGCGAGATCTCGTGATCTTGCGTGGCCATGAATTATTATTCATATCGATGTCGGCCGTTTCCATATACGGATCTTGCGTCAGGCTGACCATCGGTTCATTCGTTACTACCAACTTCGTCAACTTTTTCGAATTGTAGCGCCATACTTCCGCAGGAATGCGTTCGATGACTTTTTTACCGCTTTGTAATTCGATTTCTAAAATCAAAGGCATGACCAAACCGCCAATATTGGAAAAATCAACCAAGTAATAATATTTACTTGATTTGAGCATCGCTTTTTCATCTTCATCCAAAGACTTGATCAACTCATTGTAGGTATTGCGATCTTTATTGGTGACAGTGAAATCATCATGCTCGTTGTAAAAATCTTTTAAGCCTGGTTGGGTATCAATGCGACGCGTCAATGTGCCTTTATTGCGCTGTACGGCGGTTGATGTTGGCTCGGCATTTTTCTGTTCACGTCGCCAAGCTTTTTCCACTTCCGGATCTTTGCTGGATACTTGATATTGTGCGATGCCATCGATGCTGATATCGGTGGCGTCGGTAGTGTAGAACCAACCGCGCCAGAACCAATCGAGATCCGTGCCAGAAGCGTCTTCCATAGTGCGGAAAAAGTCTGCTGGTGTCGGGCGCTTAAATTTCCAACGGCGCGCATATTCTTTGAATGCGAAATCAAACAACTCGCGACCTAAAATTGTCTCGCGCAAAATGTGCAAACCAGCAGTTGGTTTGGCATATGCATTATTGCCAAACTGCAGAACAGACTCTGAATTGGTCATGATCGGCGTTTGATTTTTACTACGCATGTAATCGACGATGCCGCGTGGTTCACTTGGAAAGAGATCGAGATAATTTTCTTCCCACGCACGTTCTGCTAAGGTCTGCATGAACGAATTGAGACCCTCATCCATCCACGACCATTGACGCTCATCTGAGTTGACGATCATCGGGAAATAGTTATGACCAACTTCATGAATAATGACGCTGATCATCGCGTATTTAGTTTGTTTGGAATAAGTCAGCTCGCCAGTCTTTTTATCTTTGGTTGGACGACCGCCGTTGAAGGCAATCATCGGATATTCCATCCCGCCTTGCGGGCCATTCACTGATTGTGCGACTGGATAGGGATACTCAAGGCTGTATTTATTGTATTGCTCTATCGTGTGAATGACCGCTTGTGTGGAATATTGTCCCCACAATGGATTCGCTTCTTTCGGATAAAAGGACATTGCTAAACCTGAGCTGCTGCCAGTTTTGTAGCCTTGTGCGTCCCAGATAAATTTGCGTGACGAAGCCCAGGCAAAGTCACGCACATTTTTGGCCTTGAAATGCCATGTTTTTTGCGCAGTGGAGCGGGATTTTTCTGCTTTTTCTGCTTCTGCTTGGGTCACGATGACGATCGGTTTCGATGCCGTACGTGCCTGTTTCAATCGTTCACGCTGAACCGCTGTTAATACATTGTCGGCATTGCTTAACTCGCCTGTGGCGGAAATGATGTGATCGTCAGGTAAGGTGATTTGTACATCGTAATCACCAAATTCCAAGGTGAATTCACCGCTACCTAAAAACTGTTTGTGCTGCCAGCCATACACATCGTAGTAGGCAGCCATGCGTGGATACCATTGGGCGATTTCAAAGATATCGTTTTTATCTTCTTTGAAATGTTCGTAACCCGTCCGTGCCCATAACACCATGCCGTCATTGATGTTGTATTTCCAATCCAGATCGAAGACAAATTTTTCACCAGGTTTCAAGCTTTGTGGCAGATCAATCCGCATCATGGTGCGGTTGATGACGTATTTGAGTGCTTGGCCATTCGCCGCTTTCACCGTACCGATTTTGAAGCCGCCATCAAACTTGGCATGCTCGTTCAGGCTATGCATCGCCGTGAAGCTCATGGCATTGGGATTTTTCCATGCATCGCGCGAAGGATAGGTGGCCGTGGTATTCGCATCGGCGTCTGGTTTGAAAATATTCTGATCTAATTGCAGCCACAGATAATTCAGCGTGTCAGGTGAATTATTGTGATAGGTGATGGTCTCGGCACCAGTGATCGCGCGCTTGTCCTCATCTAAACTGGCGCGAATCACGTAATCGGCGCGTTGCTGCCAATAGGCATGACCCGGTGCACCTGAGGCGGCACGGATCGATGTCGGGGTTGGTAAAAGATCTTCTAACTGTCGAAACTTGTCGTCGGATGGCGATTGGGCAATCGCCGGTACGCTGATGCAGAGTAGCATGAGCAATGAACTTAAACGCATTTGATAGTCTCCAAAAAGGGGTGTGAAATGGTAATGCTGTTCAGTTCAGCTCAAAATGTCGAGACGCCATCCCTGCGAATACAAGGATCCAGTGTCTTTCGGCTTTTACGTCGCTGGATTCCCGCCTTCGTGGGAATGCCGATACGTGGAATAAGGCTTAACTGAACAGCATTAGGGATGAAATGGAAATTTATTGTTATTGCAATCCCTCTAGCTTGGAGTACCAATGATGAAATTAGTTCGATGCTGGTATCGCTAGTGTTCGGTTAAAAATCAAATAAATTTAATTGATTCGCTGTGGGTGCCATTTCAGGAATGTCGCCATCCATCTAAAAGGCGTATGAAATCTCGGTTTTCTCAAATATCTACATTAACGAACACCAGTGGTTAAAGATATTGTTGAGATTTCTAATTGCGTTGTTGAATACTAGCATTGCGTTTTCAGTATTTGTTATTTGAAAATCCGCAAAAATTATCAGGCATTTGGCACATTTCAAAGTGACTCAATTTGAACTATGACCATCAAAATTAACGGCTTTTATCCGTGCCAGTAGGGAATAGTTAATTCGAAACTTCAGCAGTTTATTAAGGTATTAATTCCTCAATTTTTTGTACACGTCGCGCCAAAAATATGTCGCTGTCAGGCTCGTTGCCATCTCTCTACAATCCAGTCTGGAAATAATTATTAAAAAATCAAACCTGCGCAGACAAGGGATTTTTCTTTAACAGCAATTATTTCTCGCATCGCAAAGTCAACTTGGTGTTGCCTTTGCAAATTCAAATCTATGGGGGAGACACATGAAAGTGAAGCAAAGAATGGGAATCGTTTTCGTAATCGGTAGTCTGTTTAGCCTAATAGCGGCGTGTGGCGGTCAAACCGAATCTAACAATGCCACAGGTAGTAGCCCTTTAGCTCCACCTGCGGCGACTGTCTATAACGCCACCGTCAATCTCGGCGGCAATGCCTTTATTACCAGTGCCAGTAACTCTGCATCGGAAATTATTAATGATAGCGGGCTAGCGAATTGGACTAGCGCGTCGACAGTGACCAGTGTGTATTTTCGTTTGGCGCAGGCGGGCCAACTAAAATTGGGTTTAGTGGCGCGACTGACTGGCTCCACAGCAAGCACCGTTAAAGTGACGATTAACGGCACACCTTTCAATGTGAGTTTGAGCGGCGCTTCATCAAAAACTTACGATGTAGGGACGGTCAATATCGCTGCGGCCGGCTACGTCAAAGTTGATATTCAAGGCGTCAGTAAAAATGGTAGTTATTTTGGCGATGTATCTGCCGTCAAGATTGCTGGTACTGCTGCAACTACCGGCATGAATTACGCCGATGACGCCGCCAATTATTATTGGTCACGCCGTGGCCCTTCCGTGAATATTGGGTATGTAACGCCCGCCAATACCGAGTATTTTTATAACGAACTGACGGTACCCGCTGGGGAAGATAAAATCGGTTCTTATTTCATGGCAAATGGTTTTGGTGAAGGTTATTTCGGCATACAAGTCAAATCAACGACGGAGCGCTGGATACTCTTTTCAGTGTGGGATGCGGACAATGGCGCAAAAACCACTTTGGTTAGAAAAGGGCCGAATGTGGTCGACAATAGTTTTGGTGGTGAAGGCACAGGCGGTCAAGCTTACTTGGTCTATAACTGGTTAGCGGGCAATACCTACAAGTTCATCACAAAGGCAACACCTGACGGCGCTGGCAGCACGATATACTCTGCTTGGTTTTACGCGCCAGAAGCCGCCGTTTGGCGTTTTATGGCGAGTTGGAAACGCCCTAATATTTCAAGCTACTTAACTGGTTCACATTCTTTCCTCGAGAATTTTATCGACACCAAAGGTTATCTTGGACGGAAAGTTTTGCTAAACAACCAATGGGCTCGCAATACAGCGGGAGTCTGGTCCGAAGTCACTAAGATGACATTTAACGGTGATGCTACCGCAGCTAACAAGCAACGCATGGATTTTGCAGGTGGTTTAGAGAACGGTAAATTCTATATGCGCAACGGCGGTTTTTTTGCCAACTATGTGACTTTGGGGCAAAGCTTTACGCGTCCTGTTTTAGGCACTGCACCTAATGTGAACGTCGCTACGTTGCCTTAGTTTCTTATTGATCCATTGGTAGAAGAATTTGGTCGTTGTTAGTCGTCATAGATTGGGCGACAAATACAATGGCCAAATTTTTTCTCAAAAAATCAGCCCAACGCAGATTCCTTAGACCAGCGCCGTCATCGTGCCGATCGACGGTGCCGCTAACACTTTTCCATATTGTAAATTCTCTCACTAGCGCATGCCGCGTTTTGCCCACGTTCATCCTGAATCCCAGTTTTCAGAGATCATCCAAAATGGTCAATTTCAAATTCAAATCGTGGCCCTCTTAGGCCTGTCAAAACTGTTGCCAGTATTCGCTTTTCTGGTTTTACTTATCAATTTCGCCGAACACATCATGTTGAACGCGAGGCGTTTTTCTATCGACTTGTCTCAGTGCCAGCCAGGCTTGTCGTTTTAATGCGTAAGGCAGCGTGTATGCTGGACTGCTAGAGGGCAGGCTAAGGACCTGATACTGGTTGGCGATATTTCCTAATAGTTTGCTGCCTATTTTGGTCGCAGTCGCACCATTAAAGGCGATTGCCCTTAAGTGCGGCAAAGTGCCGATCAAGGCTAGCAAATCATTATCCGCGCGCGAACGAATCTGACTGTCTAAGCTACCACGACGTTGTGCACGGGCGATGACATCCCACAAGCCTACGTGATGGATACGCAGACTTTGTAAACGGTCTTCGTAACTTTGCTCTACTAGCTTGAACTCCAGCACATCAGACAATAAATGCCAGAAGCGATTTTGCGGATGCGCATAGTACTGTTGCTGCTTTAAAGAGACATCTCCGGGCAAACTACCCAAAATTAACAGACGCGTTTCTTGATCAACAACTGGTGCGAAACTTTGTTTGGTATGCATGAATTGCTTCAGTGACGATGGGTCGGTGAGGTGTCGTGTTTGTGTTTTGATTGTATAGCGCAGAGCAGGTTGACGCTGAATTGGTATCGCTGAAAATGTGTCGATAAATATGGAGAATGATCCTAGAGCTTGCTCTATTTTTCTCTTGTAACAATACCAGTTGCCTGATGGAACTTTTATTTGGGGGCCGTTTTATTCCTTCGAATATCAAAATTGTGAAATGAATATTGTTGCTTTTTCGATTTAGGTCCTGTCGACGAGATGTCTTGTTGTATGAATGATATTTTCTAGCTGTTATTGATCGATATCAATGTAAATTATTGATTTGTATGGGTAAATGTTCTTTCTGTGCATGAATTTCTTTCTGGATTTTGAATGAGTTTCAGCAATTGGTGTTCGACTTTTTTATGATACTTCGGATCTACAGGTACCGTTCAATTGTGAAAGAACGTTAAAGATAAATAGATGATGCACGGCAACAATTTCCTTCTGTTATCATTCTTCTTGAGCGTTGGATGAATACCAATTTGCGCAATTGAATTTGTCTGTACGTGTTGTCGTGAGCTTGATCGAGCGAAAGAAAAATGGTTTTTTCTTGGTGCGGAACTAACAAAATGTTGCTAAAAAATAGCAAAATAGTTTTTGAATGGAAATATCTTTGACGAATTTCTGATTGTTGCTAGTATGAATTCAGCGTCATGAAAAGTTCACCTCAGTGCTAGTTTCGGTTTTTCCGCATTTCTTATTCTAGATTCAATTTTTTTTGTCTTTGGTTTTTTGTCTATCTCTTAAGCCCCGTCAAGACTTATGCCGTTTGCTTACAAAAATAAAGGAAAGCAATATGAAAGCGCAATTTATCTACCCGTTAATTTTAGCAAGTGTAGCCAGTATCTCGGTCATGCCAGTAGCGCACGCCGATGAATTAAGCGATTGGTTAAAAATCGATGGCTTTGGCACTATTGGAACTTACAAAGGAAGTAGCGATGTCGCAGGTGTCCGCACCGACCAACGTCAACGCGTTGTGTCGTTTAACGATTGGCGTTTTGATGGCGATAGTCAAGCGTCGATTCAGGCAACGCTAAATCCACATGGCAAGCTCAAGGCAGTATTGCAATTGATCTCGAAAAAAGATATCAATGGCAGTCATAAGCCAACTGTGGAATGGGCCTATGTATCGTACCCAGTGACTTCAGAATTTGATTTTAAAATTGGCCGCACAGTAGCGCCGATTTTTATGATGTCTGACTATCGGAATCTGAATTACGCCCAAACGATGGCACGTCCTCAGACCGAAATTTATCAGGTCAACCCTATCACTTTTCAAGACGGCGTAACCGCACGATGGGAGAAGAAAGTTGGCTCTGGCATGCTGCAATTTGAAGGTTTTTTTGGTAAAACCAAAGTCAGTGTTTCAGGCGGCGACGTTGATTTAAGTCGTGTGAAAGGACTGTCAGCAAAGTGGGGCCAGGACTCATGGAGTGTGCGTGCTGGATACTCATGGTACGACGCTTCGGTCATTGCACCGACGGTCGAAGCAAATATTAAAACGTTGATTTCTCTACCGTCAGTGTATTGCACGAACTGTGCATCCGTGATCGCCAATCAAGCGACACGTACGGGGATTGATGCGAAGATCTCGACCATAGGCGCAACGTTTGACAATGGTGAATGGATAGGTCAGGCGGAATGGAGCAAACGTGACACGAACAGCGTGGTCATTGGATCGGTCTCAGGCTGGAATGTGATGGGTGGCTACCGTTTAGGTGACTTTACACCATACGCTGGTTTTAGTAGTTACAACGTGGATGCTAAGCGCACTGATCTGGCAGCAGGCGTCGCCGCACCGGTGGCTCTGAAGGCGCAGTTAAATTATCTCAATCAGTCGTACATGGGAACAGGCGACCCTTCACGTGATGCGATGACAATCGGTGTGCGTTGGGACTTCGCTCGTAACCTCGCTTTAAAGGCACAGTACGAACGCATGAAAATGAAGTTGCCTGCCGTTGGTGCTTCTTCGGGTTTTCAAAGTTATGAGACTTCTCTGCTTGGCAAACCAAACGGTTTCGACGGTCGCGTATCGATGTTTACGCTCAATCTTGATTTCGTATTCTAAGCGAGGCCTGACATGAAATTATTCACTAAGACATTATTGGGACTCGCTCTATTGACGAGTGCTCATATCGCGCATGCAGAGCATGTTGTTGTGGTCTCATCCAAGAGTAGCGTCGCTAATTTGAGTAAAGATCAGATTGCCGACATCTTTTTAGGCAACAGCAAGGAGTTTCCGGGCGGTGGCCAAGCCTTACCATTATTGGTTGGGTCTGGTGCAGTACGGACTGAATTCTTTGAAAAAGTATTAGGCAAAAACGAAGCGCAAGCAAAAGCAATTTGGTCGCGCCTAGTGTTCAGCGGCAAAGGCAGTGCTCCTCGTGAGGTCGGCGATTCGGCTGAGATTTTGAAATTGATATCCTCAAATCCGAATTGCATCGGCATTATGGAGAAGAGTGCCGTCAATGCCAGCGTGAAGGTGGTTTATACTAGTCCGTAGTTGGGAATTTGTAGCGCGAAAAAAAACCCGCAGCATGATTCATGCTTCGGGTTTTTTTATTCTGTCATGACCTCGAAATCGGTCAATCTAGGTTTACTTCTTAAACTTCTCTTCAGCCAAACGATCAGCGATCACGCTAGTCGGTACACCTTCTGCATCTGCACGAGCAAACACTTCAGATAATGTATCGCCGATACGACGTACGTGCGCATCCATGCCATCTTCTGGGGTGTTGTTGTACTCGTAGCAAACTTTGATAATGCCACCCGCATTGATCACGAAATCTGGCGCGTACAAGATACCTTTTTGACGGCAAACTTCGCCGATTTCTGGTGTCGCTAATTGGTTGTTGGCACCGCCTGCAACGATCTTGACTTTCAGACGATTCATGGTGTCTGGATTCAAGGTTGCACCGAGAGCACATGGGGCGTAGATGTCAGCTTCCACGTCGTAGATGGCATTGACGTCGACCACTGTTGCACCGAATTCTTCTTGTGCGCGCTTCAAAGAATTTTGATCGATATCGGCAACCACCAATTTTGCGCCAGCTTCGTGCAGGCGGCGTGCGTAGTCGTAACCAACGTGACCCAAACCTTGTAATGCAACGGTCAAACCGTCAAAGGAATCGCGTTTGAAATGATGTTTTACGGCAGCCTGTGCCCCAACGAAACAGCCTAATGCGGTGAATGGGGAAGGATCGCCACGATCGCCAAGACCTGCGACGTATTTGGTTTTGCTGGCGACGTTTGCCATGTCCGCTGGACTAGTACCGACGTCTTCTGCGGTGATGTAACGGCCACCGAGACGTTCTAAGGCTTCGCCGAGCGCTTCAAACAAAGCGGGTGTTTTATCTGTTTTTGGATTGCCGATAATGACGCTCTTACCGCCGCCAATAGGCAGGCCAGCTACGGCGTTTTTGTAAGTCATGCCGCGGGAGAGGCGTAAAACGTCGCGCACTGCTTCGGCTTCTGTGGCGTAATTCCACATACGGCAACCGCCCATGGCAGGACCTAAATTTGTGTTGTGAACCGCGATGATGGCGCGTAAGCCAGACTTAGGTTCAGAGGCGAAAACTACTTGTTCGTGATTGTCAAAATTGACTTCGTTGAATACAAAGGCGGTCATGCTTATGGCTCCGCGCGGATGTGGTGCAATTTGGCAGATGCGCCAGTTTGATCCAGTGCCGCAAAAAAAATGAATGGATGAAAAGGAAAAATGGTTGGTAAATCAAGTTTTCACCAAGCGGGTAGCCGGCGAAGAAACGGTGATTGTGTCACGCGCGCAGAAGTATACGGGTAAGACCTTATAAACTCAAGTTGGATTCGTGATTGAGTTCGACGAATAGTGCTTTCTATTGAGGCGCCTTTCATGGGTGCTGTTGCGAGATTCGTCGTTCGTTTCCGGTAAACACGAATCCCTTATGTAGTCGATATGTTAACTCAGAGGGCACCAAGCTTCGCTTTCTATTGGCTTATTTGAAACGTTGTCGACCTGCGCCGTTGCGCCAAACTCCACTGGAAACTATGCGTTCCATAGCGGTTCAAAACGACGCGATACTTAGCGGTATTAAATGATACTAATCGGTAGACAATTTTACTGATTAGTATAAGATTCGATGGCGTTGTAAATCAAGTAGCGCAAAAACGGAGAGATTGCAGATTCGTGTTGATTCTCCATTAGGTACAAATCCAAATAATTTATATTCAGTTTCTGTTGTTAAGCTAAATCCATCTACTAAGGGGTATGTTATGAAACGTATTATTCTCGCTTCCATTTTGAGCATCGCTGCAACTTTCTCTGTGCAAGCTAAAGACATCGTTGACACTGCTGTTGGTGCCGGCAACTTCACTACACTAGCGACTGCGTTGAAAGCTGCTGGTCTGATCGATACTTTAAAAGGTAAAGGTCCATTCACTGTATTCGCTCCAACTGATGCGGCATTTGCCAAGATTCCAAAGGCGGATCTCGATGCTTTGTTGAAAGATAAAGCAAAACTGACTGCCGTATTAACGTATCACGTCGTTGCTGGCAAGGTGATGGCTGCTGATGTGAAAGCAGGCAAAGTGAAAACAGTGCAAGGCGCATCTTTCACAGTAACAACTGCTGGCGGTGTGAAAGTTGATAATGCGACGGTCACAGCAACAGATATCGTGGCTGACAATGGTGTTATCCACGTAATTGATACCGTAATCATCCCAAAATAATGGTATTCGTATAGCCACTTTCTGCTAGCGAATGTTTTACACCTTGCTTGCTAGGTCAACATCGTTGAGTAAATTTGATTGGCTAATTTGCAAAACGTATCGTGTAACGACATATACTAGTGGAAGAGCGTGACAATTTATAGAAAAAACGACCGTCAATATTGATGGTCGTTTTTTTGTTCTATTAATTCAAAATCAATTTTTGTTTTGGCGGGTATTCTGTAAGGTCTTGGTTTTTTACGAATATTTTGTGTCGACCTAGCCAATTGATCAAAGGTTCTCGTGACAAAATATTGAACTTTACGTATGGTAGCGGGTTCAAAGACTGATTCTATTTTCGGAGGTTTTAATATGTCGCGACCAAGTTTACTTATCCTCACTTTATGCCTTGCTTTAGCGGCATGCGGACAAGGGGCAAAGGATAGTAAAGTATCTGATAAGACTGCAAATGTAGAACGACCTCTACAGATTACCGCCGAAGATTATGTCACGATACAAAATAATGCACTCGCCTCCGGTCCGGTGATTACAGGTTCAATTCAGCCTGAGCGGAAAGCAGATTTACGCGCTGAAGTGTCAGCCATCGTGATGCAAGTTTTGAAGGAAAATGGTGAAGCCGTACGCAAAGGCGATTTGTTGGCGCGTCTTGATGACACTAGTTTTCGCGATCAGCTTGCCTCTAGTGAACAGGCCGCCCGTGCTGCACAACAGAGCTTGGATCAATCGGAACGCCAGTTAGAACGATTAAAAACCTTGCGCGCGTCGGGCATGACATCAATGCAAGCATTAGAAGATGCGGAGATTCGCCGTAATAATTCACAGAGCGAATTAGTCGCTGCCAAAGCACGCGCGGTCGCTGCTCGTCAACAGACGCAACGTACCGAAATCCGCGCGCCTTTTGATGGCATCGTCAGTGAGCGTAAAGTTTCCAATGGCGACACCGCGCAAATCGGTAAAGAAATCATGAAAGTGATTGATCCCAATAGTTTGCGTTTTCAAGGCTTGATCTCCGCTGATGCGGTGACCTCGGTTAAAGCCGGGCAGGCTGTGAGCTTTCGTATCAATGGCTACGATCAACAATTCATCGGTAAAGTTCGACGGGTAGATCCAGCCGCGAATGCGACCACACGTCAGGTCGAAGTCTTGGTTGATTTCGTTGGCAAAGACCAGCCTCACGTCTCCGGTCTGTATGCCGAAGGACGTATTGAAGCTGGCAGTACCGAAGCCTTGACCATCATTAATTCGGCGGTAATCCGTGATGGTGATAAGAGCTATGTGTGGGCGGTACAAGAAGGAGTGTTGAAGCGGGTTGCCGTTGTGCTGGGCGAGCGTGACGTCCGCCGTGGTGACTTTGCAATTACCGCTGGTTTGCAGAAAGGTGACAAAGTCTTACGTCAGCCTCTCTCAACCTTTAAAGACGGTACAAAAGTGCTATTTGTTGCCTCTGCAGGTAATGCCGCCGCTGCAAGTCCCATACCTGCCGCAGCTAGTAATGTAGCTGCATCGGTTCCAGCTAGCGCTTCCGCACCCGCCTCTGCGACAGGAAAATAATATGTTCTTATCCGACTTTAGTATTAAGAGACCGGTTGCGACTATTGTCATTATCATCGCCCTGATGTGCGTTGGTTTACTGGCCTTGTCGAAACTGCGGGTCAACGAAATTCCGAACGTGCAAGAACCTGTGCTGGGCGTCTCTGTACCATATCCAGGTGCTTCGCCTGAAACGGTAGAGCGTGAGATTGTCAATCGTATCGAGAAATCTTTGCAAAGCATTTCTGGCGTTACCCAATTGAATGCGTCGGCTAGTGAGGGTGGTGCGTATTTTTCTTTGCGCTTTAACTTCGACCGTAACATGATCGAGGCGTCGGATGATGTGCGCAATGCGATTGCTTCCGTACGTTATAAATTGCCGACTGAAATGCGCGAGCCAATTATTGAACGGCGTGATCCGAATGATCAACCCATTATGCAATTGGCCTTGTCGTCGAAAACTAAGACGCATGCTGAGATTTCACGTTTAGCTGAAGATGACTTATCAGATCGATTCCGTGGTGTCGATGGCGTCGCCGTGGTGACGGTCAATGGCTCACTGAAACGCGAATTGAGTGTGTTATTGCGAGCCCAAAAACTGCGTGAATTTAATGTGTCGGTTTCGGAAGTGGTTTCGGCTTTACGCACCCAAAACTCGACTGCACCAGTTGGTAAAGTGCGCGGAACGATGGATGAAAAAAGCATACGCTTGGTCGGTCGTTTAGAGTCTCCAGCAGAATTTGAACAAATCGTGGTCAAACGTCGTGGTGGTGAAGTAATCCGATTGGCTCAGGTGGCAACGATCAAAGATGATTTTGCCGAAATCAATGGTTTTAGCGTCCGTAATGGCAATCCGAATGTCGGTATCATGGTGATGAAGTCACGTGATGCGAGTACCGTTTCTGTTGCTAACAAAATTCGCAAGCAAGTCGATGAAATCAATAAAACTCTGCCCGAAGGGACCAAACTTGAGATTACCCAAGATGGTGGTAAAAACGCGCAGAAAAATTTAAATAACGTCATTGAGTCATTGATCTTTGGTGCAGTTTTGACGATCTTTGTGGTCTACGTATTTTTGAATTCATGGCGTTCGACTTTGATTACTGCATTGAGTTTGCCTACCTCTGTGATCGCTGCATTTATCGCGGTTTGGCTGTGTGGCTTTACACTCAATTTTATGACTTTGCTTGGCCTGTCTTTAGCAATTGGTGTGCTGATCGATGATGCCATTGTGGTGCGGGAAAATATTGTACGCCACATGGAAAATGGTTCGGACCGTCGCACTGCCGCCTTAAATGGTACGGCTGAAATTGGTTTGGCAGTTGCCGCGACGACCTTTTCGATTATGGCAGTGTTTATTCCGGTGGCGTTTATGCCCGGCGTTTCTGGTGAATGGTTCCGCCCTTTTGCTTTGACGGTGACATCATCAGTCATGGTGAGCTTGTTTATCTCCTTTACGCTTGATCCTATGCTGTCGGCGTTCTGGGGTGATCCGATCGGCCATCATTTACAGCCAAAAACAGGCATCAGTGCCGTATTGGAACGCTTCAATAAATGGTTCGACAGTAAAGCCGAAGCCTACGGCAGCGTGATCGCCTGGGCATTACACCATCGTCGTTGGATGGCAGTCATTGCGATGTTGAGTTTTGTCTCTGCACTGGTATTGCATGGCATGTTTGGTGGCACCAGTTTCTTACCAGCCTCTGATAGTGGCACCATCATGATCAGCGTACGTACACCTTCTAGTTCCAGCCTCGAATATTCTCGTTTGAAAGTGGAAAAAGCAGCAGAGCTGGCGCGGACCTTACCTGAGACGGTAGCGACCAATAGTAGTATCAATATCACGGGTGGTCGGGTGTATGTGGATATTGGTAAGAGTACAGAACGTAAGCGTTCAGCAGCACAAGTCGCAGTGGCTTTGCGCGCCGCCGTGGGCACTTTGGTTGGTGCGGAATATGTGGTGCAGGACGATTTGAATAACGGTGGTGGTAAGCCAGTACAGATTCGTTTCTCTGGTGAAGACTCACGCAAATTAATGGAGATCACCAGCGACTTTATGGAAAAATTACGTAAAGTCCCGGGCGCTGTCGACGTTGGTTTGTCGGAACAAGATCCTAAAGATGAGCTGCAGATTGAATTGAACCGTGGTCTGGCGAATTCATTGGGCATCTCCTCCAGTGATGCGGCACAGGCTCTGCGCGTCGCTTTCGCCGGGGTAGAAGTTGGTGATTGGGTTGATCCAACTGGCGAAACTCGTGACGTATCAGTGCGTTTGCATCCTGAAGATCGCGTCAGTGCCGACAACATCGAGACCTTACCGATCGCGGTGACTGGTGCCGATAAGATGGTGCCGTTAGAACAAATCGCCACGATCACCATGGGCAAAGGTCCTTCAAGGATTGAACATGCGGACGGCAAGCGCATGATCGCGGTCTCTGCCAATGTCCAAGGTCGTTCGCCAGGTGAAGTGACATCTGAAGCATTAAAGATCGCCAAGGCGATTAATTTCCCAGCAGGTTACGGGATTGAGTTAGCGGGTTCTGCACGTAATCAAAGTGAATTGTTTACGGAAATGACGATAGCGCTGGTCATGGGTATCGGTTTAATGTATTTGATTTTGGTGATGCAGTTCGGTTCATTTACCGCACCTGGTGCAGTCATGTTGTCTTTGCCATTGAGTCTGATTGGTGTTGTGGTCGCTTTGTTATTGACCAACGGCACACTCAATCTAATGAGCTTCATCGGTATTATTATGTTGATGGGCTTGGTTGCGAAGAATGCGATTCTCTTGCTCGACTGCGCGCGCAAACGGGAAGCTGAGGGAGTCGGTCGTGAAGAGGCTCTAATGTATGCAGGTCGTATGCGTTTGCGGCCGATTTTGATGACCACGTTTGCGTTGATTGCCGGTATGTTGCCAGTGGCGATTGGGGTTGGCGAGGGTGGCGAATTTTATCGTCCTTTGGCGATTGCGATTATCGGTGGCACGATTACCTCGACGTTACTCACGCTGTTGGTCGTGCCAACTTTTTACGACAGTATCGAGATTGCACGTGATCGCATGATTGCCAAGTATGGACGTCGAGCGCAACGCTGGAATGCGTTCTTTGCCTTCATCGTGACTTTGATCGAAGCGATCTTGACATTGATTTTCGTGCGTTTGGTGTATCGTTTGTTGATGGCCTTATTCGGAATCATTTCTGGTAAAGGGCGCTATAGTCACCAAAAATAAGATGTCAGATTGACGTCTTCACTGACGTTTCTGCAAATGTGTAAGAACAGAAAAATGTTCTGTAACGGCCTCTTCAGAGGCCGTTACGCTATCTAATATTAGTACCAAGAAGAGAAAGAAAACCACAATATGAGTACTTCAGTGCTACCAAACTCAGCACCAACGATGCCTAAGCAAATTCCCTTCATCATTGCCAATGAAGGTTGCGAACGATTTAGTTTTTACGGCATGCGCAATATTTTGACCATGTTCTTGATGACCAGTTTGCTGTTGTCGATTCCAGAAGATATGCGCAAAGGCGAGGCCAAAGACATTTTTCACACCTTTGTTATTGGCGTGTATTTCTTTCCTCTATTAGGTGGTTGGTTGGCTGATCGTGTTTTTGGTAAGTACAACACGATACTTTGGTTAAGTCTGGTGTACTGCGCCGGACATGCCTGTCTGGCGATGTTTGAGCATAACAAAAATGGTTTTTACACCGGCCTGTTTTTAATCGCACTCGGCTCCGGCGGGATTAAGCCTTTGGTGGCGTCGTTCATTGGCGATCAGTTCGATCAGACCAATCGTTCCTTGGCGCAAAAAGTGTTTGATGGCTTTTATTGGATTATTAATTTTGGCTCCTTTTTCGCATCGCTGTTAATGCCATTTTTCTTAAAGAAGTTCGGTGCCAGTGTTGCGTTTGGGATTCCGGGCTTATTGATGTTCGTCGCGACGTTTGTATTTTGGTTAGGACGCAAAAAATATGTACGTGTAGCGCCTGTGAGTAATGATCCGCATGCGTTTTTGGTCGTTATTCGTCACGCTATCTTGTCACGTGGAATGAGTCGTGTAGATAGTCGCCCAGGCTTGTGGTTGACCGTCATTGGTTTCGCACTAGCCTTGGTCGGTCTGTATTTCATCCCACAGATCGGCGTAGTGTCGGCTTTGTGTTCTGCCTTGGTGTTGGTAATGGGTTTTGGTGGTGTCGGGGCTTGGATACAATTGGACCGTGTCCGTGGTCAACATCCTGATGAAGCGATTGACGGTGTGCGTAATGTGCTGCGCTTATTGGTGTTGTTCGCGTTGATTACGCCGTTTTGGTCCTTGTTTGATCAGAAAGCCTCGACTTGGGTATTGCAAGCGGATCATATGACTAAGCCAGAATGATTTCAGTCGTCCATGATGCAAGCGCTCAATCCTTTGTTGGTGATGATCTTGATTCCATTTAATAATTTTGTCTTGTATCCGATGCTCAATAGCGCTGGTGTCAAGGTTACCGCTTTGCGCCGTATGGGAACTGGCATTGCGTTTACTGGTCTGGCGTGGATCGTTGTGGGTGGATTGCAATTAGCGATTGATGGTGGCGATCCAATCACGATTGTCTGGCAAATTATTCCGTATGCACTGATGACTTTTGGCGAAGTGTTAGTTTCAGCGACGGGCTTGGAATTTGCTTACAGTCAAGCGCCATTGTCGATGAAGGGCGTGATTACGAGTTTTTGGTATTTGTCCGTGACGGTCGGTAATTTGTGGGTTTTGCTCGCAAACTCCAGTGTGAAGGGGGCGGCGGTCACGACTTATATTGAATCTTTGGGGCTTAGTGTGACGGCATTCCAGATGTTCTTCTTCGCGGGCTTCTGTCTCTTTGCTGCGTTCCTATTTGCGATGTATGCACGTAATTATCGAATGTTGGATAACTATCGCAAGGCATAAATATCGCCACAAAAAAAGCCGCAAGCGCTGCGTTTGAACGCGAAGAGCTTGCGGCTTTTTTACGTCTTTAAGTTTACTTCAAAGTCTCAGTCAATACGCGTCCTTCCGAACCTGATGGTAATCGGATGCGTAATAAATGGGACAAGGTCGGCGCAATATCCATCACCTCGGCATACTGGCCATATGCACCTGCTTTGATCCAAGGTTTGCCCATGATGATCAGCGGTACATTGGTGTCGTAAGTATATGGCGTGCCGTGTGACGTGCCAGAATTCGTGGAACCGAAGTACCAGTAAGGTTTGACGACGACCGTCAGGTCACCTGACAATTGTTTATGCCATGCTCTCTGCATCAGACGGCTGATGCGGTCATTCGGTAGTTGGCCGTTTTCGAATTGGGTACGTGTATAAGTTGCAGCGATACCGTTGTAACTCATCATGAAGCGAGCAGCTGTATTTTCTAAGTCAGCGCGCGAGATACCTTTTGCTTCCGCTTTGCTGTAATCGAAGAAGACGTAGGGCGCTGACCATTTACGGACGAGTTTTTCGACGCCGAATTTTTCTGTTAAATGCTGATTCAATGCGCTTGATATTTTGCTGCCATCGAGTCGATTCGCATCACGTTTGATACTCTTTGAGAATTCAGGGACGTTGGCGAAACCATGATCGGCCGTGAGGACAACTAAGGTATTGTCTAGCCCGACCTTCTTGTCAACATCACTCAAAAATTTCGCTAATAAACGATCCAAGCGTTGCAAATGATCGTGTGACATTTTGCTCTCTGGACCCCAGGTGTGATTGACATAATCATGGCTGGATAAACTGACGCCTAAGACATCGGTCACACCTGCTGGATTATTCCCTAATTGTTCACCATCAATCGCCGCACGCGCGAAATCTAAAGTGAGTTCATCAACGTAAGGGCCGGTGAATAATTTTTCGTAATATTCAGCATCGGGTTTTCCTGATGCACTGTCGTAGGTATAGGGAAAGCGTTTGCTGCTACTGGAATTGGCTGGTGCGACCAGATCATCGTGCGCATCACCGTGATAAGCCGCTTCGGGCAACATGGTTGTCCATTGTTTGCCATAAAAACGATCTTGCGGCTTATTCGCATGGAAGGTGGTGTGCCAGGCAGGATGCTGATTCATGTAATACGTGCTGCTGGCAAAACCACCGGTCTTCTTCATCAACATATACGCGGTACCGGTTTTTCCAGCCAATAAAATCGCACCGCGATCTTTGCCAGATACGGTCAATACTTTGGATTGATTGCCGGTAGCGTAGCGCAATTCATCACCAACTGTACTGACCTTCAAATTCGCGGGCGAGGTGCCATCACTGGCCTTTGTCTCCGTGCCAATATAGGTATGTTGTGTATCTTCGGTACAGTAAACTGAAGACGACGTGTTGGGATCGAACCAGCTATTTCCGATGATGCCATGCTGATAGGGATAAGCGCCAGTTAACACCGCGCTATGACCAACGGCCGTGACGGTAACACCATGTGCCTGATGTGCATTCCCATACCACGCACCTTGTTCCATCAAACGCTTAAAACCACCCTCACCAAATTGGTGGCGATATCGTTGTACCTGCTCATTTGGCAAACCATCGACGACCAATACCAAAATGAGTTTTGGTGCTTTGGCGATTTTTGGGCCATGCTCATTGGCGGCAAATGTGATTTGGCAAGTACTGCTAAGAGTAATCGCTACCAAGCTGCTTAGTAGAGCTCGGCGCAGCGTCGAGTGGCGGTGTTGTGAAATGGATTTTAGTGTCATGGGCGCTGATTAAAATGGAGAGTCGTTGAAATTCAAAGCAGCGCATAGGATACCGCAAGTAGGTGATTAGTTCGATTCATCATGTTCTATTTCATCGAAATTTAGTCTCGTCAGTATGCCTGTTGCATGCCATATTTATATAGCCTACTGATATTGCTTCCCGATATCACTACTTGCATCCTATCTCAAAGTTCATCTTCTGCTGAGCAAAATGTCCGCCGAATCATTCTTGTGAATGAGCTTATCGATGGTGGTCAAGTCAAACTATTTTACTTTCATCGGGATGTTCTTCAGCAAGCTCTTATTTAATTTTGCAGCCAGACCAACGCTACGCCCAGCCAGATTGACGACACGATATTCCATCGAGCTACCCAAAATTTGCGCACTCTCGGATAGATTCAAACCATAGTCTTCTGCCAGCCATTGCGTCATGCCACTAGTTGCAAGTTTGAGTGCTTCGTCCAAGGAGCCTGCCTGTCCCAGCGTCATGATGTGAGTTGGCGACACCACACGTGGCATGGCAATTTGTTTGTGCTTGATGACTTCGACACTGAATTCCACAGCCATTGAGGTTTCTAATGCATATTGCGAAGTCTCACCATCCCCTTGTAATGCGTGCGCATCGCCAAGGTAGAGTAGGGCGCCTGGTTGATTCACCGCTAGATAGATCGTATTGCCTTCGACGACTTCGTTGAAATCCATATTGCCACCAAAATTGCCAGCATCACCTGTCGATATCGCCGGCATGCCATTACCTGGTGCGACTGCCAAACCGCCCAACATCGGTTTCACAGGGACATTGAAATTCTTTAGCTTTTCACCAGCCTTATCTGGACTGGCTAGGCCATTTTTCAAATCAAGTTTCCAGCGTACGGCTTGTCCTAATTCTGTGCTGCGGGATGCTAAGCGCGTGGTTTGTGCTTTGTGTACGATCATGTCTAAACTATCCGCATAGTCGCGGTTTAAGCGCAGGCTTTTAATATGAATCGCAAGCACATCGCCGACATCGGCATCGGCGACATAGAAGGGACCGGTTTGTGGATTGCCATACAAGGCGACCGTCGCACCGTGCTCGTCGACGCCGCCAGAGTCGACAGTTTTCGTTTGTACGGTATCACCTGACCAGATGGTTAATACTGGCTGGCGATCAGGTGAAAAGGTGTTGGAATAGGAAGTCGGAACATAGCGATGGGTATGCGGAACCTTGCTGATCCGATCTGGAATTCTGTTTGCAGAAAATGTATGTTGAACCCGTACTTGTGGGTGATTACTATCTGGGAAATCAGCAGTGCCACGCAAACCGTCTGAGGTGATTTTGGCGTGATAGTTGTAAATGGTTTTATCTGCTGCCGTTGCTGTAAAGAGGTAAGTGTCGTCTTTGCGAACGCCGACAAAGGGATCACGATCAATATGTCCGCTGATCTTGCCGTCTTGCTCATCCAGCTCCAGGCTTTGATACGTCGTATTGCCCCAGCGGTCTAGTTTCATGACGTAGGAGTGATGCGCAGGAACTGTCGTTTGCGCATGTGTCTGTAAAGTGAAGATGGTCAAAATGCTCGCGATGAGCAAGGTGGATATGAATGTGCGTAAGCGCATAGATCGTTTTCCTGAGAGAGAATTTGAAATGACCGCATGTGAGTTGATTGATCTAACATCGCAGCAGATGCACTGCGCATAATTAGTGGCAGAATCGTAGTTTGAATTTGTGGAGAGAATGTGGAGACGAAAAAAAGCCCGGTAAATTTCCGGGCTTTTTCGCGTATTTCTAGTATGGCAAAGTGCTTAGATTTTCTGTGTTTACCACTTCATTTCGCCTTTGTTCACTTTGGCACCGATGTCCAGTGACAGTGCACCTTCAGTCAGTTTTGGGTAGGACTGCTTCATGGCATTGATCAGTGCAGCGCTATCTTTGCTTGTGACGAGATTTTTTTCAAACGTTTGCAAATAAGATTTTGTGAAACTGATCGCGCTCGCATCGACAGTTGTGCCCGCGCTCATGTGGCCAGGAACTACCAGTTCTGGCTTTAAGGCTGCCATGTCATCTAATTGTGCGATCCATGCTGCGCGTTCGGCGCTGCTCTGAGTATCTGCGGTCCACACATGCATATTGCCGACGACAGCGATATTGCCGACGATGGTTTTAATCGATGGAATCCACGCATAGGGACGGTGCGCCAATAAGCCAGTGGTACCGCGAATTTCTATGGACTGACCTTCGAGTGTAATAGTGTTGCTAGTTAATGCTTGTGGCGCGATTGGTGTGCGTGGCGCATTCAAGCCCATTTTTGGCCCCCAGAACGCGACCTTGCCTGCCATCTTCGCGCTGAGTTTTTCTAGCACTGCAGGCGTGGTCACGACTTGCGCTTGTGGGAAGAATTCTTTCAAGACTTCGACGCCGAAGTAGTAGTCAGGATCTGCTTGGCTAACATAGATGATGCTCAACTGTTTGCCGCTGTCGAGTACGTTAGCGGCAATACGTAAGGCGTCTGCACGGGTGAAGCCTGCATCAATCACCATCGCTTCTTTGTCTCCGTAGATGAGCGTGGAATTGACATTGAAACTACCACTACCGGCGTTGTAGATTTTGACGTTCAATGGGGCGGGTTGCGCTGCTTGTGCTGTACCAAGAGTGATGGCAAGTGTGGCGGCGATCGTGCTGGTAATTAAGTTCGTGCGAATCATGGTGTGCTCCTTTAGTCTGATAAAAAGTACGCATCATTGCGTTGGATTGCACTATAGTTGCTAATATCGCGCAGATAAACACCATAATTTGCGCATAACTATTTCATTTTTCGAGCAAATTATGGATAGATTAACTGCAATGCAAGTATTTGTGGAAGTCGCCACCAGCGGTAGTTTTAGTGCGACAGCCGATAAGTTAGAGATGTCACGCGCGATGGTGACGAGATATGTCGGCGAGATGGAACGTTGGTTGGCGGCGCGGCTACTGCAACGTACTACCCGCAGTGTGACCTTGACTGATGCTGGTGAAAATTGCTTGCGCCGTTGTCAGCAAATGTTAGCGTTGATGGAAAATGTGGAAGAGGAAACCAGTGATCGCGAAGGCGAATTGCGCGGGCAACTTCGTGTTACTTGCAGCGTATCGCTTTGTTATGCGCAATTGGCTGCCGCGATTGTTGATTTTTTGCGTTTGCATCCACAACTAAAAATTGATTTGAACGCGAGCGAAGGCGCTTTAAATCTGGTCGAAGCGCGGATTGATCTGGCAATACGCATTAGCGCGGCTCCCGATCCCACCTTAATCGGACGTGTTCTAGCGCCGTGTAGTTCGGTCTTAGTTGCGTCTCCTGCTTATATGGCAGAGCATGGTACCCCGCAAATTCCTAGCGATTTAACCACGCATCGTTGTGTCAGCTACGCGAACTTTGGAAAGAGCATTTGGAAGCTGAGTCGAGGCGACGAGGTTGCACAAGTCAGTGTCGGCAGCTATTTCAGTGCGAACGAGGCGACCGCTTTATTGCAAGCTTGTTTGGCGGGTGGCGGTATTGCCCTACAACCGACTTACTTAGCTAACCCGTATTTAAGCGATGGTCGCTTACAACAAATTTTGCCGGAATGGCGCTTGCCAGAAATGTCGATTTACGCCCTTTATCCGTCGCGCAAACACTTATCCCCTGCGGTGAGGGCATTGCTTGATTTTCTGGTGGAACGGTTCGCTGTCGTTCCCTGGCAAGATACCGCGTCAGGAATTTAGCTAATAAAAAAAGAGAAGTCTAAAAACAGACTTCTCTTTTCTATCTTACTAATATCGTTCTCGACGAAGATCGATTCTGAGTAAATTAATTGAATTGCTTAAAATCCGGTTTACGCTTTTGAAAAAAAGCCATCATCGCTTCGCGTGCTTCGGGTTGTGACAACATCGCGCCGAAGTGAGCATTTTCCTCGGTCATTTTTTCGCGAATGGCTTGCGGTTGATTGGCTTTCATCAAGCTCTTGGTCAAACGTATGGATTTCGCTGGCAATGCGGCGATCTTCGCTGCTTGTTTTTCCGCGTACGGCAATAATTCTTCGAGCGGCAATACTTTATTCACTAAGCCCATTTCATGTGCTTGTTGTGCGCTGAAGGCTTCGCCTAACAAGAGCATTTCTGCGGCACGTTGATAGCCAGCGATTTGCGGCAAGACCATGCTGGATGCAAATTCTGGACACAAGCCCAATTGCGTGAACGGCATAGAAAACTTAGCGTTGTCAGCTGCATAGACTAACTCACAATGCATCAACAAGGTCGTGCCGATACCGACTGCACCGCCCGAAACGGCAGCGATCACAGGCTTTTTTGCATCATTTAAAGCATGCATGAATTGATAGACGGGCGGCATTTCCTCAGACATTAGACTGCCCGCATGTTTCATAAAGTCTTCAAGATCATTTCCTGCCGTGAAAATTTCTGGCTTGCCTGTGATCAAAATAACGCTGACGTTTTTGTCCTCATTCGATGCATTGATCGCATTTGCCATTGCTTCATACATGCCAAACGTGATCGCATTTTTCTTTTCTGGACGATTGAAGTTGATGGTCAAAATACCGTCGTTGATTTGAGTCAGAATTTCCATGGTTTCCTAATTCTTTAAAATCCAAAACCTCTCGTAGGGCGGGTGAAACCCGCGCTGTTCAGGTGATCGATGGGCTGGCGGCGCGGGTTTCACCCGCCCTACAATTTTGATTAAAGTCAAAACCTCTTTGTCCAGAGTAATGCCGTTCAGTTAAGCCATATTCCACGTATCGTCATTCCCGCGAAGGCGGGAATCCAGAGACGTAAAAGCCTAAAGACACTGGATCCCTGCCTTCGCAGGGATGACGCCTCGCTGTTTTGAGCTTAACTGGACAGCATTACTGTGTCCAGATGGTTCTTTAAACGAAATCACATTCTCTCAAAAATACCTGCCGCACCCATTCCTGTTCCCACACACATCGTCACCATACCGTACTTCAATTTATTACGTTGTAAAGCATGGATAGTAGTCGCGGAACGAATCGCACCCGTCGCGCCCAGTGGATGGCCGAGAGCAATCGCGCCGCCCATAGGATTCACTTTGGCCGGATCGAGACCGAGGTCTTGTACCACAGCCAAAGATTGCGCTGCAAACGCTTCATTCAATTCAAACCAGTCGATTTGGTCTTGTGTAATGCCAGCTGCTTTACATGCTGCTGGGATCGCTTCTTTAGGACCAATACCCATGATTTCTGGTGGAACGCCGCGCACTGCGAAAGAGGCGAAACGTGCCAATGGCGTCAGGTTGAATTGCTTCAAGATTTTTTCGCTAACTAAAATCAAAGCACCTGCACCGTCAGAAGTTTGTGAGCTGTTACCTGCAGTCACAGAACCTTTGGCCGCGAATACCGCTTTGAGTTTTGCTAAACCTTCGAGTGACGTATCTGGACGGGCACCTTCGTCACGATTCACTGTACGTGTCTTGAGTTCGATTTCGCCTGTGACCAAATTAGGTACACGGTCGATGATTTCGAATGGTGTGGTTTCCGCGTCGAAGTAACCAGCTGCTTGCGCCGCCAATGCACGTTGGTGCGATTGCAAAGCGAAAGCATCTTGTGCTTCACGGCTGACTTTCCATTGTGCTGCGACTTTTTCTGCTGTTAAACCCATACCGTAAGCGATACCAGCGTTTTCGTCTTTCAGGATCGCCATGTTCATCGATGGATTGCTGCCCATCATAGGAACCATGGACATGGATTCCACACCTGCTGCGATCATCACGTCAGCTTGGCCAACGCGAATACGATCTGCTGCCATAGCGACGGCTGTGATGCCAGAAGCGCAGTAACGATTGATCGTCACACCGCCGATGGTATTTGGCATGCCAGCCAAAAGCACGCCCATACGAGCGATATTTAAGCCTTGCGCGCCCTCTGGGAAAGAACAACCAACGATAGCGTCTTCGATCAGTTTAGGGTCGAGATTTGGCACTTGCGCCAAAGCGGATTTCAATACACCGACCAGCAAGTCATCTGGACGTGTGTTGCGGAACATACCACGGCCCGATTTACCGATAGGGGAACGAGTTGCCGCGACGATGTAAGCGTCTTGTAATTGAGTAGTCATTGTCGTGTCCTCGATTAGTTACGTACTGGTTTGCCGGTTTGCATCATGCCCATGATGCGCTCTTGCGTTTTTGGATGGTTCAACAATTCCATAAACGCTTTACGCTCCATATCGAGCAACCATTGTTCGCTGACCATGCTGCCGTTGTCGATGTCGCCACCGGAAACAACTTCCGCAATCATTTTGCCGAGTTTGAAGTCATGCGCTGAGATGAAACCACCGTCACGCATATTGATCAATTGAGCACCGATCGTCGCAACACCATGACGACCAGTCACTGGTACCAATTTACGCATAGGTGGGCGATAGCCAGCGTCAAACATGGCGCGTGCTTCGACTTTAGCAACATGCAATAACTCATACGCATTGAAAACGATGACGTCGTTTTGATCGAGGTAACCCATCTTCTGTGCTTCTAAGGCTGACTTAGATACATTCGCTGTTGCTGCATTCGTGAAGTAGTTTTTCAAGAATTGCAAGAGGTCAGTACCTTTGGCATCTTTGGCTGCACGTACTGCGGCTTCTTTCAGACCGCCGCCGCCTGGAACCAGACCTACGCCTACCTCAACTAAACCGATATACGATTCCAAAGCTGCAACACGTTTCGATGCGTGCATCATCAATTCGCAACCGCCACCGAGTGCTAAACCAGCAACCGCAGCGACCACAGGAACATTCGCATATTTCAATGCTTGGTGCGCATTTTGCAATTGAGAGATTGCTGGTTCGATGGCTTTCACGCCACCAGACATAAACAATGGCAACATTGCTTGCAAATCTGCACCGGCAGAGAAGGCACCGCCTTCAGCTGCATCAGCGTGCCAGATCACCAAACCTTTGAAATTCTTCTCAGCTTCTGCCAAGGCTTTTTCCATACCAGCAACAACGCCTGGGCCAATCACATGCATCTTCGTTTTGAAGGACAGGATCAAGACATCATCATTCTGATGCCAGATACGTACAGATTCATCTTCAAAGAAGGTCACGCCAGCGGTGGCGCCAGTTGCTGCACCTTCACCCATTACTGGGGCACGGAATGCTTGACGATCGTAGACTGCCAAACCTGAACGTGGTGCGAAGGTGTTGCGGCTGATAGACCAAGAACCTGCGGAGCTATGTACGCCAGCGTTGTCAGCCACTGGGCCTTCGAATACCCAAGCTGGCAACGGTGTTGCGCACAACGCTTTACCCGCTTCGATATCTTCCTTGACCCAAGTCGCGACTTGCTGCCAACCAGATGCTTGCCATGTTTCGAACGGACCGACATTCCAGCCAAAGCCCCAACGCATAGCAAAGTCGATATCGCGTGCATTGTCAGCAATCGTTGCGCCATGAATCGCGATGTAGTGGAAAGCGTCGCGGAAAATAGACCACAAGAATTGCGCTTGCTTGTTCGTCGATTCACGCAAGGATTTCATCTTCTTGACAGGATCTTTTTCCTTCAAGATGCGACCGACCAAGTCGTCAGCCTTTGCGCCACCAGCAACATAAGTGCCGCTAGCGAAATCTAAACGCTGAATATCTTTACCGACTTTTTTGTAGAAGCCTGCACCTGATTTGGAACCGAGCGTGCCCGCTGCTACCAATTTCGCCAAGACTTCTGGTGTTTTATAGACAGCAAAGAACGGATCATCTTGCAAGTTGTCTTGCATGGTTTTGATCACGTGCGCCATGGTGTCAAGACCAACCACGTCAGCAGTACGGAATGTACCGGAAGAAGCACGGCCTAATTTTTTGCCAGTCAAATCATCGACGACGTCAACGCTCAAGCCGAATTGTTCTGCTTGGTAGATAGTTGCCAACATACCGAAGATACCAACGCGATTCGCGATGAAGTTCGGTGTGTCTTTTGCGTGAACTACGCCTTTACCCAAAGTCGTTGTCAAGAAACCTTCGAGTTGATCCAAGATGTCAGAACGCGTTGCTGCAGTTGGGATCAATTCAACCAAATGCATATAACGTGGTGGGTTAAAGAAGTGAACGCCGCAGAAACGCTCTTTCAAGCCTGCGTCGAAACCTTCGGACAATGCCGTGATCGACAAACCGGATGTGTTAGACGCGAAGATCGCATTTGGCGCGATATGTGGTGCAACCTTTTTGTACAGATCATGTTTCCAATCCATACGCTCTGCAATCGCTTCGATGATCAAATCGCAGCCAGCCAAAACGTCGAGATTGTCTTCGTAGTTAGCGACTTCGATCAATGCTGCATCGTCTTTGTCACCGAGTGGTGCTGGGTTGAGTTTTTTCAGATTCTCAATCGCTTTGAGAACGATGCCGTTTTTCGGACCTTCTTTAGCTGGCAGGTCGAATAAAACGACAGGAACTTTGGCATTGATACAGTGCGCAGCAATTTGCGCTCCCATCACACCTGCGCCGAGTACGGCGACTTTTTTGACGATGAAATTAGGCATTGACGTACCTTCTAATAAAATTGAAATACGAAATCAGACTTGGTTGGGGGTAAGGCGTATGTAAACCGCCTCGCCATTTTTTACATCTTTTATTCCCCTCTCCCGCAAGCGGGAGAGGGGCTAGGGGTGAGGGAAGTTCAGCATACGCAACAATTATTACTAGCTGATTGCTCATTCAATTCGAGAAAAAATAATCTTCATCTTTCTCAAACACCCTCACCCCAACCCTCTCCCGCTTGCGGGAGAGGGGGCTGAAAAACTATTTAAAACAAATCGGCTTCTAAGGACAACAAATTCGCAGAACCAGAACGTGCCTGACGGATGCACATCGCTGTTTCTGGATACAAACGTGCAAAGTAGAAACGGATCGTTGCCAATTTCGCTTTGTAGAAAGTGTCGTCAGAATCTTGTTTTGCCAAAGCGATTTTCGCCATTTGTGCGAAGAAGTAGCTGTACACCAAATGACCAGCAACGCGTAAATACGGAACTGCCGCAGCGCCAACTTCATCCGGATTTTGGAAAGCCTTCATACCAATTTCCATCGTCAGTTTAGTGACTTTATCGCCGAGCTCTGCCAACGGGGTGACGAACTCAGACATCGCTTCATCCGTACCGTTTTCTTCAACGAAAGCTTGTACTTTTGCACCGAATTTACGGAGTTTTGCGCCGTTGTCTTGCAAAATTTTACGACCCAACAGATCCAATGATTGCACTGTATTCGTACCTTCGTAGATCATGTTAATACGAGCATCGCGTACATATTGCTCCATGCCCCATTCAGCGATGTAACCGTGACCGCCGAATACTTGTAAGCATTCAGAAGTGGCTGTCCATGCGTTATCTGTGATGAAGGCTTTGATAATAGGTGTCAGTAAAGCGACTTCGTCGGCGCATTCTTTACGTACTTCTTCATCTGGGTGATTTAATTCTTTGTCGAGTTGCAAAGCGACGTAAGAGCAGAATGCGCGACCACCTTCGGCCCAAGCTTTTGCCGTCAACAACATACGACGTACGTCAGCATGAACGATGATAGGATCTGCTGGTTTGTCCGGTGCCTTGACGCCTGACAAACTACGCATTTGAATACGGTCTTTAGCGTAGATCAGCGCATTTTGATACGCAACTTCAGTCAAGCCCAAACCTTGCATGCCCACGCCCAAACGTGCGGCGTTCATGAACACGAACATCGCGTTCAAACCTTTGTGTGGTGCGCCGATCAGCGTGCCGACTGCGCCATCCAAATTCATTTGGCAAGTTGAATTACCATGAATACCCATTTTTTCTTCGATCGCGCCGCAGAAAATAGGATTACGTGCACCTAAGCTGCCATCAGCATTTGGCATGAACTTTGGTACCAAGAACAGGGAAATACCTTTAGAACCTTCAGGTGCATCTGGCAAGCGTGCTAACACCAAGTGAATGATGTTTTCTGCACAGTCATGTTCACCGGCGGAGATAAAGATCTTCGCGCCTGTGATTTTGTAAGTGCCGTCGCCTTGTGGTTCTGCTTTAGAACGCAACATGCCGAGATCAGTACCGCAGTGTGGCTCAGTTAAGCACATGGTGCCTGTCCATTCGCCAGAAGTGAGCTTCGGCAAGTACTGCGCTTTTTGTTCAGGTGTGCCATGTTCATGCAAACACTCGTAAGCACCGTGTGACAAACCTGGGTACATGGTCCAAGCTTGATTACCGGAGTTCATCATCTCGTACATGGAATTGTTCATCACCAGTGGCAAGCCTTGGCCGCCGTATTCTGGGTCGCAAGCAAGTGCTGGCCAGCCAGCTTCTACATATTGCTGGTAGGCTTCTTTGAAGCCTTTTGGTGTAGTGACAGTGTGGGTGGTTTTGTCGTGGTGGCAGCCTTCACGATCACCGGAGTGATTGATTGGGAAAATCACTTCAGAGCAGAACTTACCGCCTTCTTCCAACACCTGATTGATGATGTCGGCATCGACTTCAGCATACTTAGGCAATTCTTTCAGTGCTGCTTCAACTCCTAACAATTCATGTAAAACGAATTGCATATCGCGTAACGGAGCGATGTATTGACCCATGATTTATCTCCTCTGGACTAAAATAAGTTTTAAATAAGTTGTAAAACTAAAAACTGATAATGTGACTTTGTAATGTTTTAACCGCTTGATTTCAACGGCGCATAAGATTGAATCATTCTTTCAAAACCAAGTTCAGCGCGATTCACACTGCCTGACTTCTTTAAAAAACGGGCATCGTGGTGAAGTGCCAAAATAAGACCATACATCTCATACACGATCTGTTCAGGATCAACATCAGATTGCAAGTGTTTGAATTCCTGTGCTTGTATGGTGGCTCTTAACAAGGCACCTTGCCAAGCGTTAACCATACCGACCAATTCGTCGCGAATCGGTCCATGGCGGTCATCGTATTCCGTTGCACCACTAATATAAATACAGCCAGACGCAATTTCCCGAGTCACCCGTTTGACCCACAAGCCAAACATAGAACGCAGGCGTGGCAAGCCCCGTTCTTCTTTCATACTAGGATAAAAAACTTCTTGTTCAAATAAATGGTGATACAGCTTGAGTACAGCAATTTGCAAGTCTTCGCGTGAACCAAAATGGGCGAACACGCCAGACTTACTCATATTCATTTGCTCTGCCAGCAAACCTATCGTCAAGCCCTCGAGTCCATGGCGGCTAGCTGACGTCAGAGCCGTTTCTAATATCGCAGCGCGGGTGAGCTCACCTTTGCGCATAAACTTCGATGTGATATTCATGAATTCAAATGGGTTTCAAATTGCAGGCGACAAGTCATAGGGAGAGAATAATCATAAAGCAATAAAAGCAGTGCCTTAGAAAATAATCGAACGACCGTACTATTCAACATGCCACTTTAAAAGTCAATCAGAAAAAAGTCATTAGAATGGAATACCTACAACAGTGTGCGAGATCGCAACGGCATTTCAGATACTTACAAAAATGCCCACATGTCGCAAGTATTTCACATGTGGGCATTTTCATTAATTGGAATGGTCGATCGTGTCGGTGCGGATCTAGAATTCCTCCCAAGAATCTGCACTCGCGGCTTTTTCAGTGTGCTTCACCGGCGAGGCTTTAATACGAGGAGGCTGCACTTTGTTGCTACGAGTTGGACTACTGCTTGCCCGTCTTGGCGCTGCACTCGCTTTGGGAGCACTATAGGTGCCATTGTTATCGAGTTTGAACACGCTTACGACGTCAACTAATTTTGCTGCTTGATCTTGCATGGTCGCTGAGGCCGCAGCGGCTTCTTCAACGAGTGCAGAGTTTTGTTGGGTGATACTATCCATTTGAATGATGGCTTGATTAATTTGATCAATGCCACTGCTCTGCTCCTGGCCGGCTGCAGTAATCTCGCTGATCATGTCACTAACACGTTTGACGCTTTGAACAACTTCTTGCATGGTGGTGCCGGCGGCGTCCACCAAACGTGTGCCTTGTTCGACTTTTTCTACTGAATCATTGATTAGTTCTTTAATTTCTTTTGCTGCGCTAGCAGAGCGTTGTGCGAGGCTACGTACTTCAGAGGCAACGACCGCAAAACCGCGACCTTGCTCGCCTGCTCGTGCTGCTTCTACGGCGGCATTTAAGGCCAAAATATTGGTTTGGAATGCGATGCCATCAATCACGCTAATGATGTCGACAATTTTCTTGGAAGAGTCATTAATCGAGGTCATGGTGGACACAACTTCCGAAACCACGCTACCACCTTTTTCTGCGATCGAGGTGGCGGTTTGTGAAAGGATATTGGCTTGTCTCGCGTTATCGCTGTTATGTTTCACCGTAGCGGTAATTTCTTCCATCGATGAGGCGGTTTCTTCTAGAGAACTTGCTTGTTCTTCAGTACGGGAAGAGAGATCGAGATTGCCATTGGCGATTTCGGACGCCGCCTCATTGATTTGCTCTGTCCCCGCTCGTACTTCAGTGACGACATTGAGTAGGCTGTTGTTCATGTCTGAAAGTGCACGTATCAGTTGCCCAGTTTCACAGGTGCTTTCTGCCTCGACTTTCTGAGTCAGATCGCCTGAGGCAATAGACTGCGCTAAATCAACGGCGCTTTTAAGTGGCGATGAGACAATTTTTGCGAGCCACACGGCCATGATCAATCCAATCGCAATACTTGCGAGCATGACCCCGATGATCAAGTTACGGGCATGGGTAAATTTCACGCTGCTTTCGGCAAATGCTGTCTGCCCACCTTGGATATGATCGTCGACGATTTTGTCGAGCATGCTACGCATTTTTTTATTGCTGTCGGACGATTCCTTGCGCAAAACCGCTAGAGCTTCAGCAGTATTACCCTCTTTGGCGAAGTTGCCGATTTTTGACGAAATTTGCGCATAATCATTGAATGCACCAAGCAAATCATCCAAGGCTTTTTTTTCCTGAGAAGAATCGGCGGACTTCATTGACAAAGTATGATAGCTCCGAAACGCGTCTATGGCTTCATTGGTGCGGTCTTGATATTTTTTAACATCCTCACCATTTTCCGCGGTCGCTAATTGTGCTTCTTGGGAACGCATGCGGGATACGCTTTCCTTCATCCCCATGCCATTAATCGAGCTTGGCATCCAATCATTCCCGATTTCGTCTGCTGCACGATTTACCGCGGTCAATTGCGTAATGGAAAAAATTCCGAGAAAACAAGTCAGCAAGAGAACTGTAATAAAGCCGAGCATCAACTTGGTGGCAATTCTTAAATCATAGAACGCTTGCATTTGAATCTCCTTGGAAGATTTCTACAGTGCTTCGGATAAGTATTTAGGAATAAATGAGAGACCTGTTGCCAGCGGATAATATACGCTGAACTGCGCACCACCGCTTAAGAAATTTGATGTAATTGAAAGTTCAGTTGCGTAAATGCTGTAGCTTTTTTATGCATTCTTTTGGTTAATATGTGGTCGAAATGCCATCAAACTTTTATGCGCTCATTCAACTGACACATTGGCTAATTGCCGTCTCTGGCGCTTTGTCGGACGCTGTTGGAGTTGCGCTGCAGGTTCAGTATGTAAACGTTTATGTTCGGCTCTTTGTTGGCGCTTAGTGATACTTTCGGCGGTTTCTGCATACATCGTTTGCGCAATTGTGGCGGAACTACGTACTTCCATGATGCGTAAAACCTCGACCTGCCAGATTTGTTCGGCATGGTGAATTTCTAACATATCCCCAACTTTCACTGCATGCGCAGGTTTGATTCTCTGTTCGTTTTGCAGGATGCGCCCAAGTTCGACGGCGTTGGTGGCCAAGCTGCGGGTTTTAAAAAAACGCGCTGCCCACAGCCATTTGTCGATTCTGGTATTGGTTAAATTCGTGATAGTCATAGCAAATTAGCGGTATTGACCTAAAGTGGCGATGCGCATAATAGTACGATAAAACCAATACGCGACGCGATGCTTGAAACGGCGATGCCAGGATAAGCGAACTAGGCAGTTGGGATCGACTCGCACTGCGTCTTGTAATCCTTGTTGTAAATGTTGCTTTAGCTGGCCCGCAAAGGCTTGATCCACCACGATAATATTGGCCTCTTGATTGACAAATAGGCTCAAACCATCAAAATTGCTGGAGCCTACAGTAGCCCAGTCGTGGTCAATCACAGCGACTTTAGCGTGTAGCTTGGTTCTATGGTATTCATAAATTTTTACGCCAGAGGCTAATAGCTTAGGATAATACGACTGTGCCACTGCGTCTTGTAAGTGAAAATCCCCGACTCCTAATAGGAGGCTGACATCAACCCCGCGTTGTGCTGCTTTGATCAGGCCATTGCGAATTTTACGCCCTGGAGCGAAATAAGGATTCGCTAAAATAGCCGTGTGCTTGGCTGATCCTAGCGCCTTCAAGTAGGCTTTTTGTATGGTGCTGCGATTACGCAAATTATCGCGTATGACCAAGGCGGCCTGACTGGAATGACTGCTGGTGCTGACTGGTGGTAGGCGTAAAGTGACCGCGAGTTTTAATCGTTGTAACAACTGGAGTTTGCCCATTTTTAACCATTGGGCGCTCACTTCTTTATGTATGTTCAGTACTAAATTGCCGCTAACGCGCACGGCAAAGTCCCAGCGTGGATGAGGTAAGGGTGTATTTTTGCCATCATCGGAAAGATAATCATCGATGATATTAATCCCGCCAATAAACGCGAGCGCCTGATCCACTACGGCTAGTTTGCGATGAGTACGTGCCAGTCCGCGTTTAAACCAGGGATTGAAAAGACGGCATTGCACACCGGCTTGTTGAAACTGTGTCTGCAACTGTTGCGTGTGATTCGCGCCCCCAATCCAGTCGATAATAACTTGTACACAGACGCCGCGTTTCGCTGCATTGCATAGTGCTTGCGTGACCGTTTGGGCAGTTGCATCATTGGCGTAAATATAGGTTTCTAATAATATCTCTTGCTGAGCATGGTCGATCGCTTCGATCAAAGATGAAAAAAAATGCTCACCTGTGTGCAATAACTGGCACTGATTATTATCGCTAAATACGAGTTTAGCCATGATCTGAGCGTAGCGAATTCATTCGCAGATCAACACAAATAGGCACGTGATCCGAGAGTTGTGACCACGGTTTTCCACTGAGCACATTGGCTCGTTCAACCTGAAAACCGCGTAGGTAAACGCGATCCAGACTGAGCCAAGGCAATCCCGCGGGGAAGGTGCGAGCATGGGTAGAATTCGTTTGGAAAAACGTTTTTACTGCAGCTAGCGTATTGCGCTTGAGCGGCAATTCGGTGTGGCTGTGATTGGCAACATCGAAAGCTTCGATGACCCCTAACTCTCGATATAAAGTATGACTAAGACCTTGACTCCAATCATTAAAATCACCCGCAATAATCAAGGGTTGCTTGGCGTCGACCTCTGTTTGTATTTGCGCGATTAATGCCTGAATCTGACGTCTGCGGCTGGCTGCAAACAGACCCAAATGGATTACAAAGCAATGGGCCAGGATCTCGCCCAATTGCACTCGCACATGCAAAATGCCGCGCTGCTCATAGGCATGATCGGAAACATCGTGGTTGCTTGAATGCAGAATCGGTAAGCGGCTTAAGAGCGCATTGCCGTGATGTCCATGCTGGTAGACAGCATTCATGCCATACGCTGAAGCATGTGAATCGCCAGCCAAGAATTCGTGCTGCGCCAATTCCGGCCAGTCTGCGTGTTTTTTTGCATGATGATCGTGTTGACCTTGAACCTCTTGCAGAAACACCAAATCAGCATCGAGTAAATTGATGGCTTCTTTCAAGGCATGAATACGTGCTTTGCGTCCGAATGCACTTACTCCTTTGTGGATATTGTAGGTGGCAATACGTAGCTTCATGATCTTGCCCTTGATGGTGCGTTTGAATCGGATGTCGGATTTATCAATGCTCGCCGCTCGTTTTGTGACGTTGGCGCAACTGTAAAATTGCTTCAGCATTCGAGGCCGAAAAACACAAGTCAGCTGCTTCTTGCAGTGGTAACCATTGATAACGCAAATGTTCTCTTGGTGCTAGTGTAACCGAGGTGTCGCGTGGCACACAAAGGCCGAAGACGTATTCTTTGTTGTGGGTCACACCTGGTGCATAACGATGACGCCAGGTGGGATAAATTTCATAGACATTGGCCAGATGCCAATTGCTGAGTGCGTGAGCTTGTGTATCGATCCCTGTCTCTTCCATGACCTCGCGTTGCGCAGTGAATTCCAGTACTTCATCTAAGCTATCTTTTGAGCCAGTTACGGACTGCCAAAAGCCTGGCTTGTCTGCACGTTCAAGTAACAAGATTTCTAGGTCTGGCGAGTAGATGACGACTAAAACGGATTCGGGGATTTTGAAAGTGTTGCTCATGATTTTATAGTGTTGCTTCTAACTAAACGTGTCCGCAGTATGCCATAAAACCCTACGACGATAAGTCGGCAAGGGAGCCAAGTGCGTTGAGGGGAGCTTTGTAAGTCGTGACAGAACAATAAAAAACGGCAGAACTAAGTCTGCCGTTTTGGTTTTGTCGCGATATGTGTCGCTCCAAAGTCGTTTCAAACGTAGTTTTAAATTCCGTTAAACGACCTTGGGCTCCGCAGCACGCAAACGAATATGCAATTCTTTCAATTGCTTTTCGTCGACTTCAGACGGTGCTTGTGTCAATAAGCATTGCGCACGTTGGGTTTTCGGGAAAGCGATCACGTCACGGATGGATTCTGCACCCGTCATCATGGTAACGATACGATCCAGACCAAACGCTAAGCCACCATGCGGAGGCGCGCCGTATTGCAAGGCGTCGAGCAAGAAACCGAATTTCAATTGTGCTTCGTCGTCATTGATCTTCAATGCGCGGAAGACTTTGCTTTGAACATCAGCGCGGTGAATACGGACGGAACCACCACCGAGTTCCCAACCGTTCAAGACCATATCGTAGGCTTTAGCGATACATTTGCCTGGATCCGTTTCCATCAAATCTTCATGACCATCTTTTGGTGCAGTGAATGGATGATGCGTTGCAGTCCAACGATCATTTTCTTCATCGTGTTCGAACATCGGGAAGTCGATCACCCACAATGGTTTCCATGCATCTTCGAACAGACCATTGTTTTTACCGAATTCGCTATGACCAATTTTCACGCGTAGTGCACCAATCGCATCGTTGACCACTTTCGCTTTATCAGCGCCAAAGAAAATCAAATCGCCATCGTTTGCGCCGGTCAATTCCAGAATTTTTGCCAGAGCTGCGTCGTGCAAGTTTTTCACGATAGGCGCTTGCAAACCATCACGGCCAGCGGCTTTGTCGTTAACTTTGATGTAAGCCAAACCTTTAGCGCCGTAGATGCGCACGAATTGATCGTAAGCGTCAATTTCAGAGCGAGGCATGCTGCCACCGCCTGGAACTAACATGCCGACTACGCGACCATTGTGCATGTTGGCTGCGTTGGAGAAGACTTTAAAGTCGACGTCTTTCATCACTTCTGTCAAATCGGTGAAGCGCAATTTAACGCGCATATCCGGTTTGTCGGAGCCATACAGTCCCATCGCTTCCGCGAAGTCCATGACTGGGAATGGATTTGGCAAATCGATATCCAAAGTCTTTTTGAATACGCCGCGGATCATGCCTTCAAACATATCGCGAATTTCTTGTTCATTCATGAACGAAGTTTCGCAATCGATCTGGGTGAATTCTGGCTGACGATCAGCGCGCAAATCTTCATCGCGGAAGCACTTGGTGATTTGGTAGTAGCGGTCAAAGTTTGCGACCATCAACAATTGTTTAAACAATTGCGGCGATTGAGGTAACGCAAAAAAGTTACCAGCATTCACACGGGATGGCACCAAATAATCACGTGCGCCTTCTGGTGTGGATTTGGTCAACATCGGTGTTTCGATATCGATAAAGCCGTTTTCATCGAGGAACTTACGCACTTCCATCGTGACTTTATAGCGCAGACGCAAATTGTTTTGCATTTGCGGACGACGCAAGTCTAATACGCGGTGCGTCAAACGTGTTGTCTCTGACAGATTGTCATCATCCAATTGGAACGGTGGCGTGACGGATGGATTCAGAATTTCTAAGTCGTGGCACAAGACTTCGATCTTGCCCGACTTTAAATTATTATTAATCGTGCCATCTGGACGATTGCGAACGATACCGGTGATGCGCAAGCAGAATTCATTACGCACTGTTTCTGCATTCTTAAAGACTTCAGCGCGATCAGGATCACACACCACTTGCACCAGACCTTCGCGGTCACGCAAATCGATAAAAATAACCCCACCGTGATCACGACGGCGATGCACCCAGCCGCACAGGCTGACGGTTTGGCCGAGTAATGCTTCTGTAGTAAGGCCGCAGTAGTTGGTACGCATGGACATAATTTCTTACCTGTTTTCTAAAAAGTTAAAATCTTTGATTAAATTGCCTTATTTCGGGCTGTGTGTTCGGCCACCTTTTCGGTGACTTCAGGTGCAACGACTCCCATAGAAACTACGTATTTGAGCGCCGTATCGACACTCATATCGAGTTCAATCGCATCCTTTTTGGGGATAATTAAAAAATACCCGGAGGTCGGGTTTGGCGTGGTAGGAACATAGACACTGATGAAGTCTGCGCCCAGATGCTTCTCGACATCACCACTTGGTTTGCCAGTTAAGAATGCAATGGTCCACGAGCCTTGACGTGGGTATTCAATCAAGACCGCTTTACTAAAGGCATTGCCTGAGGAGGAAAACAGCGTATCGGAAACCTGCTTCACGCTAGAATAAATCGAGTTGACGATAGGAATTCGGTTCAACAGAGCTTCCCACGCGGCGACAACATAATTACCGATGAAATTCTTGGTCAAAAGGCCAGTGACAAAGATAATCAAAACTGTCAAAACGGCACCTAAGCCGGGAATTCTGAAACCGATTAGTGCCTCAGGCCGCCATTGTTCCGGTAACAGCAATAAGGATTGATCCATGGTGCTAATGACAGCGTGCAGTACCCAAGCGGTGATCGCTAGGGGAACTAAAATCAATAAGCCAGTTATAAAATATTTACGCATAGATCTGAGATCGCTTATTTGGTTTATGCTGCTTGGTCACTGCCAGTCGCCGGGGCGACACTTGTCGTACTCGCTGGCGCAGACTCAGTTGCTGCGGATGTTGTTGCACCGCTACTGTTATCTTTGCCTGCATCGTCGTTGCTTGCACTGACACCAGTAGCTGCACCAGTGCTATTAGCATTACCTGCACCGCCACGAAAATCGGTGACATACCAACCCGATCCTTTCAGTTGAAATCCTGCGGCGGTGACTTGTTTCTTAAAGTTAGCCTGTTGGCACTCAGGGCAAACCGTGAGTGGATCGTCCGACATTTTTTGCAGCACATCTTTGGCAAAGCCACAGGCATCGCAGCGATAAGCGTAGATAGGCATTTTTATCCTCAGGAAAACTTGTAAAACCCTGAATTATAACGGTTTACACCTCGAAATTACAAAAAAGGGCAGACGCTCAAGAGTAGCAAAGAAATATTTCAGGGATATGTAGGCTTTAAGCTAGATTTTCCATTAGGCGCAACTGCAATGCTATTTGTGTGCTGCAAGCCTATATTTGGACATTTTTATCACTCTTCGACGTCAATAACTCGTTATTGACGCCACTATCGCAACAAAATTATTTCCAAAGTGCTTCAGTAAGCACCACAAATCCAAATGGAAAATTTGGCTAGATAGTTTGCCCTTGTGGTTTTTCAGGCCGGATTTGTGGCAACAAAGAACCACATAACATCCCTGCCAAGCTCATTAGCACACCAACCAACTGTGGAGGCCAGAACTCCTCAGGTGCATTGATTTCGAGCAAAATCCAAGAGCTGAGTCCGAGAATAATAGACAAAAGCGCACCTTGTCGCGTTGCCCGCTTCCAATATAAGCCAAATGCCAGAGGGATAAACGCTGCCACTAACGTGACTTTATAGGCGTTCTCCACCATTTTGTAGATGCTCGCTTCCGTGTTCATCGCAAACAAAGTCACGACCGCGGTAAAGACTAAAACCACCACGCGCATCATGAACAAGAACTGTTTATCCGACTGATTTGGGAAGAAAGGTTTCAAAATGTTTTCAGAAAAAGTCACGGATGGTGCCAATAAGGTGGCACTGGCACAACTCTTAATTGCAGATAACAGCGCGCCAAAGAACATCACTTGAGCGAACAAGGGCATGTGCGTCATGATCAATGTTGGCAAGATCATTTGAGAATCGGTGTTGATCAGCTTAGCTACCATCGCAGGATCAATCAAGGTTGCGGAGTAGGCCAAAAACATAGGAATGAACGCAAACAAGAAATACAAGCTACCACCAAGTACTGCGGAATTAGCGGCCGCGTTTTCAGTTTTGGCAGAGGCAACACGTTGAAATACATCTTGCTGTGGAATTGATCCTAGCATCATAGTGATCCAAGCGGCAAAGAACCATAGAACCTCACGGGTAGTTGGCGCGGGCCAAAATTCCATCTTGCCAGCATTGACTGCATGCGTAATCACAGTGCCGGCACCACCAACCATGTTGGACACTTCCCAGCCCATGTACAACATGCCGATCATAATGATGATCATTTGTAAGAAATCGGTAATTGCCACCGACCACATACCTCCCATCAGGGTGTAGATCAAGACGCTGCCAGCACCGATCATCATGCCTGTATTCATATCAACGGCGCCGCCTGAGACGACGCTAAACACGAGGCCGAGTGCTTTGATTTGGGCGGCGACCCAACCGAGATAAGAAACAACAATACAAAGCGATACCAAAACCTCAACGGTACGACCATATTTGGCTTTGTAATAGTCACCTATGGTCAGCAGATTCATTCTGTAGAGTGGTCGAGCAAAGAAAAGCCCGACAAAGATCAGGCATAAAGAGGAGCCAAATGGATCAGCCACCACACCTTTTAAACCTTCTTTCACGAAGGTGGATGAAATACCCAACACGGTTTCGGAACCAAACCAGGTCGCAAATACGGTTGCGGTCACGATGTACATTGGCAAGGAACGTCCAGCGACCGCGAAATCTTTGGAGTTATTAACGTAACGTGCTGCATAGAGTCCCAGGCCAACCGAGATAACCCAGTAAATGACAACTAACCAAAGCAGAGTATTCATGGAGGTAGAAAAAAGTAAATGATATGAAAAATGCCCGCAAAGAATTTGCGGGCATTATAAGGCAATGCGCAAAGATATCGATAGTGACTCACCAGATCGGTGTTGGAACCTCGCTAATACGGTATGGCGTTGTTAAATTTTAACGTTCAAAAATGGATTCAAAGAACGTGGTCTTGCTCAATCGATATCGCTGATTATGAAGCAAGTATCTGTTTGATTTTATCTTCTAGGTCAGATTTGCTGACGGGTTTCTCAATATTACCGAGAAAATTTTGTCTGGACAATTGCGCGACCAGTGAAGCGGAGTGTAAGACCCGCGAACCCTGCCCAGACATCAGGATCACGCCACCGAAAAAATGGCGTTCACCCATCGCGCTCATAAACTCGAAACCATCGATATCTGGCATTTGTATATCGCACAATAATAGGTCTGGTTTGACTTTGGCGATATCAAAGGCCACTAGCCCTTTTTTGCCACCGTTCGCAGTCGTGATGTTTTTGACGCCAAGTTCCTGCAGCAAATCGGAAACGAATTCGACTTGGAATTCGTCATCGTCAACGATTAGGACGTTTAGATCTGAATATTGCTTACCCATGGTTTTTATCCTTTTTCATCATTTGTCTTGAAGCTGTCTCCAGGTCTCGAATATGCTGCTGAATCGGAGCCAAGTGAAAGCACTAAATCTTTGCTGTTTTATTGCTTAAAAAGTCATCTTTTCTTGTATTCATTGTGCCATAACTAAAGAATAAACCAAGTCGTTTTCGTCAGCTTGGTCATTTTTTTGCTCGTTTTTCCTGTTGTATTTTCCATTCGATAAATTGGTCTGCTGGCATGGCTTGAGCAATAAAATATCCTTGGACTTCGTCACAACCGGAATCGGCGATAAAGTCCCAATCTTGTTGAGTTTCGACTCCTTCTGCCACTATATTTAGATGAAATATTTTCCCTAACTGTATGCTGGAATTGAGAATCGCTTTAGATGCCTCATCATGACTGGCGCCATTGACAAAGGCTCGGTCGATTTTTAATTCTGTAAATGGGAGTTGTTTTAAATTTTCCATGGAAGAAAAGCCTGTTCCAAAATCATCGATCGACAATCCAAAGCCTTTTAAACGCAGACGTGTCAAGATTTCCAAGCTGACCGTCAAGTTTTCCATTAGACGTGTTTCCGTTAATTCCAAGATGAATTGGGATGGGCGGATGCCGACTTTTTGCAAGATAGATTCAAACTGCTCTGGTAAATGCAGTTGATTCAAATTGTCCATGGAGACGTTAACTGCGAGCTTTAGTTGATGCCCCTGGTTGTACCATTTGCGCAATTGAGCAGCACTTTTTTCTAAGATGATTTTACTTAGTTCATCGATCATGCCATGGGTTTCCATCACGGAAACGAAGACGTTCGGCCCCAATAGGCCATGGGTAGGGTGACGCCAACGTGCCAGACATTCAGCGCCGACAACTTTACCCGTTTTAAGGTTAATTTTGGGATGGTAAAACACCTCTATCCTGTCTTCTGTTAAGCCATTTTGTAGCTCGGTAAAACTCAATTGACTGAGTTTTGAGGTGTCTTGCAGTTTCTTAGGAAGAGGCACTTGTTTTGCTAAAGCTTGTAGTAACTCTTCCTCTGCGAGTGGTTTGCGCAGCGAGTCGAGTAAATTTAATCCATAGGCTTTAGCTAGATTTTCGGATGCTCGCATTACGCTTCTGTCGACCGCACTGAGAAGAATGACGCCACCTTTGTAAGAATTTTCCGCGGCCAATCTTAAAAAACTAATACCATCCATGCCCGGTAGGTTCAAATCGCAGATGAGGATATCTGGCTCGTAGGTGCGCAGCACAGCTAAGGCTTGATTTCCTTCGGTGCAATTAGAAATCCTTGCGACACCTAATTTCCGTAAGGCTCCGCAAGCGACTTCCATATCAATAGCCTCGTCTTCTAATACCAGTACATGCAAATTGTCTTTGAGCCTGACTTTTTCTGGAAGGGCAGCAATGGTGGCCTTAGCGGCTAGTGCGGTGCTGACGCCGGAGGCAGGATGTAGATTGCTCGTGAGATAGACCTCAACTTCTTGTTCTATCTTTGAGAACATCTCTTGCAGCTGGTGAATGAGACTGGCAGCGTCTTGTAAGGTGCCCTGATTTTTGAGCGCTTCTAATTGATGGCAATATTCCCCGAACTGCAACGCGCCTACCGTACGTGCGCTCGATTTTAGACGATGTCCTACAGCGCACAGACCAGTTAGATCTTTTGCTTGTTGTAGACCCTGAATTTCGAGCAGACTCGCGCGCGCCGAGTCGACAAATTTTTTCGCAAATTTACCAATTTTTTCAGGTGAATTACCGACTAGTTTTGCCAGTATGCTTAGGTCAATCGTCAGTCCATCACTGATAGTCGCTGCGAGCGGCTGAGCGCTTTCAGACTGTGCTGCTTGGGGATTGGATACCTCGTCGCTAAGCCAGCGTAAAACACAGGTATACAATAAATCTGGTGCAAATGGCTTGGCAATGAAATCGTTCATTCCTGCAGCCAGGCAATGAATTCTGTCTTGATTCATGGCATTTGCAGTGATGGCAATAATCGGCAATGTGGCAAATTCAGGGATCGTACGAATATACCGACTCGCTTCCAAGCCATCCATCACTGGCATTTGTATATCCATCAAGACGCAGTGAATCTCTTGTTTTTCCTGCTGTAGTTTTTCGATCGCCTCGCGCCCATCTCCTGCTAATAAAACGCGACAATGTGCAGCTTCCAATAACTCACTGCCGACTTGTTGGTTGAATTCATTATCGTCCACTAACAATATGCAAACCGGCGATTTCTCGCTCAGACTCTGGAGTCGTTTAAAAGCATTCTGATGTGGTGGCACCTCTTGTCTGTTTTTGATTTCAATCGGTGGCCCTTTAATTTGTTCTAGCATTGCCGTGAACCAAAAGCGGCTACCGCGACCGAGTTGACTCTCAACGCCAACGTCGCCTCCCATCAACACTGCCAGTTGTTTGCTAATTGCTAGACCTAACCCAGTTCCACCATATTTACGAGTTGTTGAACTATCGGCCTGTTCGAACGAGCGGAATAATTTACTTTGCTGTTCTTCGCTCATTCCTATGCCTGGATCTGCCACTTCAAAGCGTATCAGCCAGCCACTTGGCGTATCGTGCACCTTGGTAATTTTGATTTTTATTTCACCTTGCTCGGTGAATTTAATCGCATTATTCGTGTAATTAATCAGAATCTGATTCAGTCTGTGAGGATCGCCATGCATCTGGTGTGGTACGCCTGGGCCGACCTCAATACTTAGACTTAGTTGTCGTCCTGCGACTTTGCTATGCATCATTGCCGAGAGCTTGGCAGTTAATTCATCCAAGCTGAAATCCAAGCCTTCAATAGTCATCTTGCCAGCTTCAATTTTGGAAAAATCTAAAATATCATCGACGATATGTAAAAGATGTTGGCCTGATAAATGAATTTTTTGCAGATAGTCGCGTTGTTTGGTATCCGTCGCACTACTTAAGGCTAGGTAGGTCATGCCCAAAACACCGTTCATTGGCGTTCGGATTTCATGGCTCATATTGGCGATGAAATCGCTCTTGGCGCGGTTCGCCGCTTCCGCTAATTGACGGGCAATGGCTAATTCTTGTGTGCGACTGTCAACCAGCTCTTCGAGATGATGTCGGTGTTTTTCTAACTCTTCACCGAGTTTTTTCTTTTCATTGATATCTTCTTGAGTGGACACGAAATGGGAGATCGTGCCATCAGCTTGGCGTAGAGGAGAAATGGTGGCGTATTCGATCGATAGCGAGCCGTCTTTACGTCGGTTAATGAGCTCACCTTTCCAGGTTTCTCCTGCGCGAATCGTTCTCCATAGTGTGGTGAACGTTTCTTGAGGTGTCAGCCCTGAGTTGAGAATATTTGGGTAGCGGCCTATAGTTTCTTGTTTACTGAAACCCGACTTTTTGACAAAGGTATCATTGACGTATTCAATCTTGCCGATCACGTCCGTAATGATAATGGCTTCAGTACTTTGTTCTACTGCTTGAGACAACTGGTTGAGATGCGCTTCCGCCATTAATCTTTGTGTTATATCTTGAATCTGTGTGACAAAATTGACTGGCTCTCCTGCCGAATTTCTGACCAGCGAGACATTGACTTGTAGCCATACTAAGGTGCCATCTTTGTGATAGTAACGCTTGTGTATTTCGAAGCGTTCTATCTCACCCATCAGTAGTTGTTGTATCGCATGTTTGTCTAGGTTGACGTCGTCTGGATGGGTAAATTTTTTAGCTTCTTGGTACAACAGTTCCGTCTCGGTATAGCCAAACATATCACATAGAACGCGATTCACTCGCAGAAATTTTCCTTCAATATCGATCAATGCCATACCGATCGGAGAGCTGCCAAATGCCTGTTCCATCAAGGCATGATTTAAACGGCGCTCATCTTCGGCTTGGCGGCGTTCGGTAATATCTTGTACCGTTCCGGTCAGACGTATAATTCTTCCACTCGCATCTTTTTGCTTGCGACCAGTTTTCGCCCAGATCGTTCTTAAACGGCCATCCGGCAGGATAATTCGGTATTCAAATGGATCATATTCTTCCCGGTCTTCGAAAGCTTCTTTACAAGATGCGATGACGGTTGGCTGATCTTCTGGATAGGCAGTGTGTTTGATCATTTCAAACAAATCACCATCGAATTCAGCCGGATCACGCTGCCATATCCGTTTCATTTCATCAGACCAAACAATTTTATTGTTACTCGATTCCCAGATCCAATGCCCGACATGCGTTGAGCGTTCGGCTTCGAGTAAGTCGTACTCACTTTGGCGTAGCGCTTCGAGAGTGTGTTTTCTTTGCGTGATATCGCGTGTAATGCCAATGAAATGGGTTAGCTGACCTAATTCGTCGAAGGCTGGTGTAATGGTCAGTTCATTCCAAAAGATCGTCTGATCTTTGCGGTAATTTAAGATTTCGCCAAAATAAGGTGTATTGCCTTTTAAGGCTCGATCGATTGCAGCTATCGTCGCTTGATCGGTCAAAGGGCCTTGCAAAATCGCACAGGTCAGACCGAAAATATCTTGCGTGCTATACCCAGTTTGCTGGGTGAACGCATCATTGACAGAGACGATTTTATGATCTGGTGTCGCGACAATGACACCTTGCGAGATGGCTTTTAATGCTAAATCGCTGATTTGCAGTTTTGTTTCGGCCTGATGCCGATACAGTGTCATCTGTATGACAGCACGTAACTCTTGATCTGAGAATGGTTTGGTTAGGTAGGCGAAAGATTTATAGCGGTTAAGCTGTCCAATGATGTCATCGCAATTTTTGCCAGTGAGGAAAATAACGGGGAGGGAGTATTGACTACGGATTGTTTCTGCCGCTGTAATGCCATCAATGTCACCTTCCAAGTGCGTGTCCATTAAAATCAAATCAGGCCGTAGTTCACCCGCTAACGTGATCGCTTGTGCACCAGTTTTAGTTTGTCCTACTGTTTGGCAACCAAATAGCTCTAGTTTTAGCTGTACGAAGATGGCAATCAGCTCGTCGCATTCAACGATTAGAACTCTTGGTTTATTCAACGAGGACCACATTGAAAACTCCGTTGTAGCAGGGGAAAAGAATTGCTGTACGTGCGCTCGTCACGTACAGCCGTTGATAGAGTAGGCGCTGAAACGTCGCCTAAAAGAATGTGATTTCAGAATCTTGTGGCGTAGTTGCCGCATTTTTTTCGCCATGGCTGCGATGCTCATCATTCATGGTATAGGTGCTTTTAAGGTGATTCAACCAGACCTCTGTGGCCGGTAGTCCAGTTGTTCGCAGGTTCTGTGCGAGCTGTTCAAACTTGGATATATCATCGCGTACGACCTGTAGTATTTGGCTGACTCGGTCTTGAAATTGAAGAGCGACGAGCAAGTCTTCAACGTCACTGCGAATGATATTGCCGTGGTGGTGCATTTGTTGCGCTGAATCTCCCATCGTTTCGACATGGGACAACACATCTTTGACCACGGCACCAGATACTTCCAATATGCGTTTATCCTGTATCGCAGACCGATCCGCTACACTCAATGCGGATTTCATAATGTTGGAGATGTGGCCAACGTTTTCGGTCATACGCTTACCCGTTTCTGCGGACATCTGTGACAACTTCCTCACTTCGTCGGCCACCACTGCAAAGCCGCGTCCTTGTATCCCCACTCGTGCAGCTTCGATTGCGGCATTAATTGCCAATAAATTTGTTTGTGCCGCAATTTGACGAACTTCATTCGCCATATTGTTCATGTCGCTGGTCGTTTTGGCCAAGTCGCGAATACAGTTGAGTAATTCATCCTTGCTATTAATCATCTGGGAAAGCGAATTGATCAATGGTGCTAGTTCTTTTTTACATAGTTGTAATAGGGTGATGGTGGCTTCAGCATTGCGTGACGCATCTTTATCGACATTACTGACACCGCCAAAGCCGGCTTTGTCAAATTCGTCCACCATGGAAGAAAAACTCATGATTAATTGATGTACCGAGGCTTCGGTCTGACTTTTAACAGAGTCTATATGGGCTTCCCAAAGAGGCAAGACATTGGTTAGCAAGTCACGCAAACCATCCACGGTGTCAGCATCGTTCTGATTTTGTTGGCTGATATCTTCTAATGTGTCTTGCACGATATAGCTACGCAACAAACTTACCACCAACAAAATGACGCTGATTGCGATCAAGGCAAATAAAGAAAAACTAAGTAAACTCGCTTGCCGCCAGGCTAATGCTAAGGAGGAGGTGATAGCGATGAATCCAACAAGATAAGCAAAACCTGGTAGTCTAAAAAAATCTCTTTGCATAATTACTTATCCTAAACGAGATGTTAGTGAGTGACGCTGCGTTGCTAAGCTGTTTGTGTGTTGGTGGTGCTAATGCATTGTGGTTGATATGGGCAAATTCTAATCTTGCCTATTGCTGTATGACTGATTCTAAACAATATTTTGCGCTTCTTGCATTAAAAAAACTTCACAAAGGAAATATTTCTTTGTGGTAAATCTTATACGTCAGGTGATTAGCAAATTGTTCCAGTGCTCAGTTGAATATCCTTGGATTGCAATAAGCAAGTCTTTAAGAGGAGAAATAAAGCGTTTTCCATGGTTTCCAGAGACATACTGGGTGTATTTGCATGGTGACATGCCTGTTCCGGTAGGTAAGGAATATGGACAAACCCCGCGCGGTGTAAATCCGGATGAGTGTTGGCATAATGCATCAAACCATAAAAAACATGGTTACAAACATAAGTTCCAGCGCTCTGCGATACATTGGCTGGAATGCCGTGTTGCCGTAAGTTTTGCACAATGGCCTTGATTGGTAAGCTACTAAAATAAGCAGCAGGACCATCAGCGACGATGGCTTGATCAATTGGTTGTGCGCCATTGTTATCGGGAATTCTTGCATCATCAATATTGATAGCGACTCTTTCTACGCTGATTTCTGCACGTCCACCAGCTTGTCCCACGCAAACCACTAATGCCGGTTGATGCTGGTCTAGTAGTTGCTGTAGCTGATGAATTGCCAGTCCAAATTCACAAGCTAATTGGGCAACGACGATATGATGGGATTCGTTAACTTGTTTGCCCTCAAAGCGTCGCACGACTTCCCACGAGGGATTCATGGTTTCATGATCGAAAGGGGCAAAGCCAGTCAGTAAAATGGTAGGCATGCGGCTCACTTTAAATCAAAAAATACATTAATACGATATTGCAGGCCAACACAGCAAGTGCAGTTGGTACTTGATACTTGATCACCAGATATTTATCGTTCAATTCCAATAGCACTGCGGGAATGATATTGAAATTAGCAGCCATCGGCGTCATTAGCGTACCGCAATAGCCGGATAACATCCCTATCGCCACCAACGGAGCAGGATCGGCGTGGTGCTGCACAATCAAGAAAGGTAGCGCAATACCCGCCGCCATGACCGGAAAGGCTGCAAAAGCATTTCCCATAATCATAGTGAACATAGCCATGCCAACGCAGTAAATTACGACCAAGACCAATTTGCTGCTAGGGTCAACTAACATCGTTACCAAGGTTTGTATCGACTGTCCGGTTTTAGCGGCGACGAAGACGCCGCCCAACATCGCCAACATCATGGGCAAGATCAATGCCCATCCAATCGCATCGAATAGGCGACGAGATTCTTGCACGGCGACGATGGGGGTGCCACCAGTAATCTTGTACGCATAGACGATACTCAGCAGGCAAGCCACGGTTAGGCAAGCGAGCGTCAGGTTTTTTTGATCGAGTAAAAAAACATCGCCAATTTGGAGATTTTTGCCACCCAAAGTCAGGATGACAGTGATGACAGGAATGGCAATGGCGGGTAGAAACAATTTATTTTTTAACTTGTCAGCGAGTGCCGCTTTATCCCAAATGCCTTTTGGCTGATGCTGGCCGCCACCGAGTAAGTTGCCGCCTGCAATCAAGGCAAGCAGCATGACGATCACACCGAGAATTTTGTAGCTAAGAGGTTTACCCAAGGTGGCGATCATTAGGTCGCCAAATAAAAAACCGATGCCGAATAAAAACCAAAACAAGCCGGTGGTGTAACGCTTGGGATTACTGGTATCGCGCGTACTCATCCAGGCAATCGCCATGACAATACTGCCGATAAGATAAAACACGACTTGGATACTAAATAAGCTGTTGACATTGTTCATGCTGCACCGCCTTGCTGCCATTGCTGTACTTCACGGGCAATCTGCGCATCTAACCAAGACAGTCGAATTAAGTGGATGACTAAGGCACAAATAGCGGTGGGGATTGCCCATAGCCCTATCATTAAGGGTTCAACATCGGTGATGCCATTTTCCTTTAGAAAACTAGTCATTAAAAGAACCGCGCCAAAAGCGATGAAAATATCTTCACCAAAGAACAACGCAATATTGTCACAGGCGGCGGAGTGCGCCGCAATCTTATCGCGCAAGGCTTGGGGCAATTCGCCGTATTTGGATAGCGCCGCGCCTTCGGCCATCGGGAATAATAGTGGGCGTACGGTCTGCGCCTGGCCACCTAAGCTGGTGAGTCCCAGTGAGCAAGTAAATTGGCGCACGAACAGGTATAACATCAAGATACGACCGGTCGTGGCGCTACGTATGCTGGCGACCCAACTCTGTGCACGCTCCTTTAGGCCATACTTTTCTAGTAGGGCAATGATGGGCAGAATCAAGATAATGCTCGCGATCTGACGGCTATTCATAAATTTTTCGCCAAAGGTTTCGAGTAAGACACCGAGGTCCATACCAACCGCTAAACCAGTCGCTAAACCAGCGGCAACCACCACCATTAAAGGATTAAAACGCAGCGCAAAACCGGCGACGATAATGGGAATGCCGACTAAGGGCAACCATAAATTAGCATCCATATTGTGTGTCTCCTGTATTTTTGTTGGGCTATTTTTTAGGTTAATTCGCTGCGATGATAAAACCACGAGTAATGAGCTCGCTTCGTATCGATTCCAACAAACGTAAAGCGTGGATGCCATCACCATGTACACACAGCGTTTCGGCATGGATGTTAATCAGTTCACCGTCCACGCTACGCAGTTGATCATGTTCGACCAAACTTATAGTTTGTTGTACCGCTTCTGCCGCAGTATCGATACACGCATCGGCAAAAGACCGCGCACGCAAACTGCCATCGCTGTTATAACGTCGGTCGGCAAAAGCTTCTTGGATAACTTGAAGATTGGCTGCTTGGGCTTGTTTCACCAATTTGCTTCCGGCTAAAGCGACCAAGCGTAGCTGCGGATTGCAATGTTGAATCACACGAATCAAGACATTACCGAGGGCAGCATCATTGGCTGCTTGATTGTATAAAGCGCCGTGCGGTTTGAGGTGTTGCAGTACGCAGCCCTCCTGAGTGGCAACGCCGCTGAGTTGATCGACCTGTTCACATAATTGTGTGAACAATAAATCGAGTGGTGGATGTTGTGCGGTTCTGCCGAAATTGTCGCGGTCGACAAAGCTGGGATGGGCACCAATCGCAACGCCATTGGCTTTTGCTAATCGAACTGCGGTACGCATACTGTGTGTGTCACCGGTATGACCGCCACAGGCGATATTGGCCGAACTGACGATGGCTAGGATTGCTTCATCATGCACGCCGCCTTCGCCGAGGTCGGCGTTCAAGTCGATCTTGCGTGGTGCGGATACAGTGGCTGATATCGCCTCAGACATGTTTTCTCTCTGGCTTGTAATTGATTGAATTAACGCAATTAAGGCGGGCCAATTCGCGTTGCCATTTCTTTTTCGCGTCCAGTGCGGTGGCGATATCCACCTCCACAAAACAAAAATGCTGGCCTATCGGGGTTTGGGCAATTTTCCATAAATCCGCCTCGATCACCGTCGCGATACGCGGATAGCCGCCAGTCGTCTGGCAATCCGCCAATAATACGATCGGTTGGCCGTTGGCAGGTACTTGTACGACACCCGGTAAGACTGCGTGCGACAGCATGTCGCCGGATTCGCTACGCTGTAAACTGTCACCGCTGAGTCGAAATGCCATACGGTTACTTTGACTGCTAACTTTCCATGCCTCTTGCCAAAACTTTTTACGGGCGCAGGCGTCAAATTGCATAAATTCAGGACCACGGATTGCTCTCACTTCCGGTGTCCAGATGCGTTGTTGCACGCCGATAGAGCGGCCAATATTTTGTGGTGGCCCTAAGGGCAAGATATCTCCCTTACGCAAGGCGCGACCTTCATGTCCGCCAAAGCGCGCCTGTAAATCGGTTGCTCGCGCTCCCAATATTTCAGCTACGGCGATACCACCATCAATCGCAAGATATGCCCGCGCTTCCTTATGTGCACCACGCAGCAATAAACTCTGCCCTGCGCGGGCATAGTGACGCCAGGCTTTGGCGATGGATTTTCCATCTAGTTCGGCAGCAAAATTGGCTCCACACAACGCAAACCAGCTATCGCGATGAAATTGAATCTCGACTGGACCGATCACGATTTCTAGACCAGCGCAGTGTTCAGGATTGCCGACTAGTTTATTCGCCAGAATCAAAGATTGGCGGTCTAATGCACCCGCTTGACTAATGCCTAAATCACGTAAGCCAGTGCGACCAAGATCTTGCACGGTAGTTTGTATGCCCGCTTTCGTGATACTGATGCACGCGGTATTTGCATTATTCGACATCGCTGCGCTCCACCACGAAACGAACAATATCTCCCGCTTGTAATAAGCTGGGCTGTTTCTGTTGTGGATCGAATAAACGTAATTTTGTGCGTCCTATAATTTGCCAGCCACCAGGACTGGCAGCAGGATAAATGCCTGTTTGACTGCCCCCGATTCCCACTGAGCCAGCGGCAATTTGTAAGCGTGGTTCGGCGCGTCGTGGCGTATGGAGTTGTGGCATTAAGCCGCCGAGATAAGCAAAGCCCGGTTGAAACCCTAGAAAATAAACTAGGTATTCAGCTTGGCTGTGATGGGCAATCACCTCGGCTGGACTGAGTTGACAATGTCGCGCAACCAACTCTAGATCGGGACCATTGTCACCGCCATAGCTAACGGGAATGTGTATCTGTCGCGCTTGAAATTCTAAGGGTTCCGTTGACTGCGCCAGTTCTTGTAGAGTCTCCAATAAAGCGCTTGCACTTTGTTGTTGTGGATCGACGATCGCACTTAAATTATTCATCCCCGGAACGATATCGATGCAGGTGCCCATTTGCTTGAGCTGGTGTGCGATACCCGAAATGGTTCGTTGGCAATTGACATCGATTTGCGTCGATTTGGACTGCATGACTGCAGTCCGCTCACCCAGCAAATAAAATGAAAATTCGGGCTTCATCAATGTGAAATGTTGGCGCTAATAGTCGTCATGCCTACCAACGGAAACCAAGTTTAACGCTGACAGTATCATTGTCACCAGTGCGATCCACTTCTGCCGCCAGATTCATTAAACCAAAGTTCGCATTCACCCCAGCGAACACTTTATTGGCGGTTGGTGAAACTTTTTGTAAGCCATTCACATTCGGCGTCACACTACCCCAGACTTTGCCAGCACCAATATAAGGTGTGAACATGACAAAGCCCTTGGACACCAAGACTTCAACGCTGGTGCTATCAAATCCAAGTTGGCTGACACCGGATAATTTCGAATAGGCACCGCGAATGGCAATGGCGGGTAGGGCAACGTTGCCTTCTAATAGCGAATAACGCGCTTCTAGACCCATCAATTTGATATCGGAATCAGGTACCGCACTTAAGGATGCGCCGATGTCGATATTGAACGGCAGACCCTTATGCACATGCAGCTTAGGAACGATCAAGGTAGACACATCCGCTCCTGCTTTTTTCCAAACCGAACTATTAGCCAACTGGGTAAAACTTAATTCAGCACCGAGATCAAATCCAGTAATCCCAGTCGCCGCCGCTGGCGTTACACCTTTATAGCTGGCGGCAGAAGTGAAGTCAGTGGCGAGACGTCCAAATTCAGATTGGCTTAAGGTTTTTAATTGGGTAAAGTCAGTGCCTGCCGTGGCGAGTGCAGAGGCGCTGCACATGAGGCTGGCAGCGAGGACTTGAACAACATTTTTTGAAAACATAATGACTCCGGTCGACATAAGGTGTTGCTGGCAATTGCTAGGGTAAATCGCTAGGCGATGCCAAGTTTGAAAAACGGCAAATTTTAACCTGCTAAGGCGAGCTGCAGTGGATTTTTACTAATTTACCGTGTTGGCATTGGTGCTTGGAAAACGCTGTGAGAAAACGATTAGTCCCAACAAAGTTAAACCAGCAAACATAGCGCCAACATAGAATGTGAACGCGGGACCCAAACCTTCCCATAACAGTCCCGCAATGATACTAGCGAGTAAGAGTGCAATACCACTGACCAAATTAAAGAAACCAAAGGCGGTCCCCCGCAAATCAGCAGGCGCACATCCTGCGATCATGGCGGATAACAAACCCTGCGTCATGCCCATATGGATGCCCCACAATACCACACCAGCTAGTAAGCCAGACCAGTCAGTGCTGAGCGCCAGACAGAGGTCGGCCAGAATCAAAACAAAGAGGCCGATGCCCAGCAAGGTGGCAGGTGCCAGACGATCTGATAGTTTGCCAAAAGGATAGGCGCTGGCGGCATACACCATATTCATCGCTACCATCACCAAAGGGACGTAAGCCAGGGGGATTTGCAATTGCTGCGCCCGTAACAATAAAAAAGCTTCACTAAAACGCGCCAGCGTAAAAATGCCACCCAAGCAAACCACCCACCAATACGAAGAACCCAAACGCTGCAAATTGGCTTTACTGATAGGGTTGCTCGGACGTTTGCTGATATTCGTATTGGGCTCTTGCACGCCAAAAAACAATAGCGCCATGGCCGCGACACCGGGAATCACAGCCAGCCAGAAAATACTACGAAAATCATTTGCCCATAACAGCATTAAGCCGGTAGCGAGTAGGGGGCCAACAAATGCACCAACAGTGTCTAGGGATTGGCGTAAACCAAAAGCGGCACCGCGCATATGCGCTGGGGTGATGTCTGTGATCAAGGCGTCGCGTGGGGCTCCACGTATGCCTTTACCAATTCTATCCATCAGTCTGGCCGTGATTAATAAGCCCATGCCATTCGTAATCGCAAACAGAGGTTTGGTAAAAGCGCTCATGCCATAGCCAATCACAGCCAAAGTTTTGCGCTTACCGAGTTTGTCACTCAGCGCTCCCGAAAATACTTTTACAATTAAGGTAGTTGACTCCGCGATGCCATCGATTAAGCCTACGGCAAATACACTCAATCCCAAAGTGCTGACCATAAATAAGGGCAGCAGGCTGTGTATCATTTCTGAAGAAATATCCATCAGCATGCTGACCATGCCAAGTACCCAAATGCTCTTGGGGAGTTGCTGCTTAGTTGGGGGTGACGGATTGTCTGTGGCGTTTTTTTGGTTGTCAGCGGAAGAAGTCATTATGCTCAGTTGCTACGGTCAAGAAAGTAGGCTACTACTTTATGTCAGCAAGGTGTAAATTAGCAAGTGGCTTGATCGGACTGTCGTAATTCTTGTTGAAAGTGTGGACAATGGACAAATCGAGTTTGCGGCGCCCATCTGGCGTTCCTCAAACAGGGTCTGGGCTGGTAAATGTCGACAAGAAGATTGTGTGTCCGACTTCTTAAGAATTGCTTTCGAGGAATGACTGAATTTCCGCGGATTTATGTGCATGGAGGTGGAGGATGAATACATCGGTAAATCAATGCTTAAGAGCTAGTGCCTTGGTATTGTTGTTTGGACTGAGTGCCTGCGGTGGCGGGGGCAGTCAAAGCGGCAGTAGTACGCCTGATCCGATTGCACAATTACCTGGAACCTTGGTCGATCCTGTTAACTATTCCTCCAGTGCGAATGCCGCCTTAAGCTCGGCAGTGGAAACTAGTGCCAACACCTCGCACAGTATTACTTTGAATGGTACGACGATTCCCTACACCGCCAAAGCCGGCCATCTCACGGCAAAAGCGACGGGTACTGGGCAGGATCAGGCTTCGTTTTTTTATGTTGCTTACACGGCAGATAATGTACCTGCTGCGTCTCGACCCATCACCTTTTTCTATAATGGCGGCCCTGGCTCAGCCAGTGTCTGGCTACATTTAGGTTCCTACGGTCCCAAGCGCTTAGTGACCGGCATGCCGTCTACTAGCTTGGCGCGACCATTTGCCTTGATAGACAACGCCGAAAGCTTGTTGGATACGAGCGATCTGGTGTTTGTGGATGCGGTGGGCAGTGGTTTGTCTCAAGCAATCGCCCCATTTACCAATCGTAGTTTTTGGAGTGTCGATGCTGATGCTGCGGTGTTTCGTGATTTTGTGCAGTGTTATCTCACGGTAAATGCCAGGCAAGCCTCGCCAAAATACTTGTTCGGCGAGTCATATGGTGGGCCGCGTACCGCCGTGTTGGCGGCATTGCTTGAGAGTGCGGGCGTACAACTTACAGGCCTGGTTCTGCAAGCTCCTGTTTTGAATTACAACAGCAATTGCGGCCTAATTGGTCAAGCGACAGTAAGTTGTGGTGGCTATCTACCTAGCTATGCGGCGACTGGTCAATATCATCGTTTGAGTCGACCATCGGTAAGCGATTTGTCTGCCCATCTGGCACAAGTGCGTGACTTTAGTGCACAGCGATACACTCCTGCCGTGCAAGCATTGTTCGCAGGTGGGGTGCTACCTGTAGAGCTGCCGCAACTGCTTAGCGATATGACTGGATTGGCGCTTAGTCATTGGCGCAGCAATTTCAACATGCAAGCAAGTTTGTTTCGCAATCAGCTCATTCCAGGTAGCTTGATTGGCCGCTATGACGCCAGAGTGTCAGCCCCAGTTGGCAGTGCACTAGCTAGTGAAGGTGATCCGTCGAGTACGCTCATTAGTGCGTCTTTTTCCAGCGCCATCAGCGCTTACTTGCGCGATACCCTGCGTTACCGCAATGCTTCAACTTATGTTTTGTCCAGTAACGCGATTGAGATTTGGGATTTCCGTCATGCAGGAAAAAATTTGCCCGACACAGTGCCTGATCTCGGCGCTGCATTGGTGTTGAATCCACAATTACGTGTCTTGGCACTGAATGGCTATCACGACCTAGCGACTCCCTTTTATCAGACCGAACTAGATTTGGCGCGGCTCAACTTACCCGCACGCGTGCTGCTACGTAATTACGCTGGTGGTCACATGACTTATCTGGACGATGCTGCCCGGGTGGTAAGTAAGACCGATTTGCAGGCATTTTATCGTGGTACGTTGAAAGGAACTCAGGTAAATATCCAGGGGGAAATGGCGAGTGTACTGGCAGCACCACCTAGTTTTACAGAGATTGGCATCAACTCAGTGCCCTCGACTGAGGCACTGCAAACGCCATTGCGCGACCCCTGGATACCGCCAGCGCTTCGCCCACTCGTGCCTCCGCCACCACCTAGCGAAGGGCAGGTTTTGCGGCGTGAAATTGAAGCTCGGACACGTGACTTGCGTCAACGCGTTGGTGGCAAGTAATGGCAATCGCCAAAGGCGCGTTGCACCGCGTCGCGTGATCGGAATTTACAGAGCTTTCAATGCAGGCAAAGTGAAACTCTGGCCTTTCTCAGGGATCAATACAGACGTATTTTTCAAGCATGTAGCAAAGCTCTGCATCACAGTTTCTTCGCCATGCACCAAGATAGTATGTTCTGCTTGCGTTTTTTTCTGCCATGCGAGTAATTCATTGCGGTCGGCGTGGGCTGAGAAGCTATTGATGGTGTAAATAGTCGCGTTGACATCAATCTCTTCACCAAATAATCGTATGCTCCTAGCGCCGTCGATAATTTGTCTTGCTAGTGTGCCTTGGGCGGCAAAACCGACAAACACAACGCTGGCATTTTTGCGCCATAAATGATGTTTTAAATGGTGTCGCACACGACCACCGGTACACATGCCCGAGCCAGCCAAAATAACTGCGCCGCTAGTGATGCGATTGATCGCCATGCTATCAGCTGCATCGCGAGTAATGTGTAAATTATTTAGTTGAAATGGATCGCGTTTTTGTTGGAAGAGTTTGGACGCTTCTTCATCGTAGCACTCAGGATGTTGTCGGAAAATTTCAGTTGCTGAAATCGCCATCGGCGAGTCTAAAAACACATGCATCGCTGCTGGTAGTAAACCTTTTTCTACACCTTCGCGCAGATACCACAATATCTCTTGTGAACGTTCGAGTGCAAAGGTGGGAATGATGACGTTGCCACCGTGCTTAAACGTATCGTTAATCGCCAGATAAAATTCTTTGACGGATTCTTTGAGTGAGCGATGTAAGCGATCACCATAGGTCGTTTCCATGACCACGATATCGGCTGGTGGTGGCGCCACTGCGTCGCGCAGGATCTTACGACCATCGCTACCAAGATCACCTGAGAAGATGATGCGACAAGTTTTGCTACGTTCTTTCAGATCGATGGCAATGCTGGCAGAACCCAAGATATGTCCTGCATCGTAAAACGTGGCGGTGATGCCCGGTGCGACTTTGATCGCTTGTTCATAATGCGCGACACGCCCAAAAAAATCGAAGCAACGCGTGGCGTCGTAAATCGTGTACAGAGCTTCTTCGGGATGGTTTTGCTCGCGACTGTGTTTTCTATGTCGCTGTTGTCGATGTTGCTGCGACTTTGCATCGGCTTCTTGTAAATGTGCCGAGTCTAACAAGACTAAACGCGCTAAATCTTTACTGGCGGCCGTGGTGATGATCTCACCATGAAAACCACGTTTGACCAAGAGCGGTAGTCGACCGCAATGATCGAGGTGGGCATGCGTCAATAGCACAAAATCGATACTCGCGGCATCAAAGCCAAAATCCTCGGCATTTTCTTCTGATAAGTCTCGCCCACCTTGAAATAGACCGCAGTCAATCAGAATTTTTTTACCCGCACATTCGATTAAGTGACATGAACCCGTTACGTCTTTGTCTGCGCCATGGAAGGAGATTTTCATTGTCGTTTCCTGATGATGAATGGGTTTGCGCGTCAAGACGCCGAGTTAGATTTTTTAGTATAAGTCGAAAAGATGTTGCCAAGCGATGTCTTAGAACCCAAGACCTTAATCAAGATCAAACTTCATTTGCCTGCGTCGATTGCCGTTTGTCGTATCTTCTCTAAACTCGCACCGGGTGTAATCAAATTACCGTCATAGCGTAATTCGATCAAAGCTGGCAAATGCTGTTCTCGTGTATGCGTCACTGCGCGCTGTAAGGCGGCACAAAAGTCTTCGGTGCGTTCAACCACCTCGCCATGTGCGCCGTAAGCTCGAGCGAGGGCAGAGAAATCTGGGTTGTGTAATTGCGTGCCAGAGATGCGGCCCGGGTATTCGCGCTCTTGGTGCATGCGTATAGTGCCGAACATAGCATTATTAAATACGATAATGATGACGCCAGCGCGATACTGCATGGCTGTTGCTAACTCCTGTCCATTCATCATAAATTCACCATCGCCGGCGAAGGCGATCACGGTTCGATCAGGATCGACAATTTTGGCGGCAACAGCTGCTGGTACGCTATAGCCCATCGCACCTGAAGTCGGCGCTAATTGGGTACGAAAGCCACCATACAAAAAGTAACGATGTGCCCAGGTCGCATAGTTGCCAGCACCGTTGGTGATGATGGTGTCGGCTGGGCAGGCGGTTTGAATGTCATGTACCACTTGCCATAAATTGAGTGGCGCTTGTTCTTGCGCGAAGATGGCTGGTTCTTGTTGCCATGCGCTTAAGTCTACTTTAGCTTGTGCTAACTGATTTTGCCAGCCTTCGGCTTTGATATCGGGAAGGGCAGCGAGCATTGTCATGATTTCGCGCATGCCGCTATTGATCAGCATATCGGCCTGATAGACGCGCCCTAGTTCTAATGCATCGCTGTGGATGTGAATTAAGGATTGTTGTGGGCAAGGTGCTGTAAATAAGGTGTAGCCACTAGTGGTCATTTCGCCCAAGCGTGGGCCGATGGCGATCACCAGATCTGCGTTTTTAATTCTTTGTGCAAGTTTAGGATTAATACCTATACCGACGTCACCTACGTAATTCGGATGCGTATTGGCGATCAAGTCTTGAAAGCGAAATGCACAGGCCACTGGTAAATGCTGACGCGTAGCAAATTGAGCTAGTTGTTCGCAAGCCTGAACATCCCAACCGCCACCGCCGACCAGTAGCAACGGGCGTTTGGCTGCACTTAGGCGCTCGTGTAATTCTTGGAGTTGTCGATCAGAAGCACTGGCTTGCACTGCTTGATAGGAGCGAGTGTCGGCGATAGTCGCCTGTCCAAATAAACAGTCTTCGGGCAATGCCAAAACGACCGGGCCCGGCCTTCCGCTTGTGGCGACTTGAAAAGCACGCGCAATATATTCGGGAATACGATCGGTGCGGTCAATCTGCGCAACCCACTTTGCCATTGGTGCATACATACGACGGTAATCAATTTCTTGAAAGGCTTCACGTTCGACAAAGTCATTGCCGACCTGACCGACAAACAAGATCATCGGTGTGGAATCTTGGTAGGCGGTGTGCACGCCTATCGATGCATTGGTGGCGCCAGGGCCACGCGTGACAAAACATATTCCAGGCTTCCCGGTCATTTTGCCGTACGCCTCTGCCATAAAGGCGGCACCACCTTCCTGACGATTGACTGTGAAAGTGATCGCGCTATCGTGTAGTGCATCAAGCACTGGCAAATAACTTTCCCCAGGTACGCCAAAAATACGTTCGACACCATGAATAGTTAATGCATCGATCAGAATTTCGCCACCTGAGCGTGATTGCATAGTTTTAGTTAGCGCCATTTTATTGAATCCAAGTTATTTATTTTTAGTACATGCTTAACGTAGCAGACATCATGTTGAACGATGATTACTAACCAGACTTATGACAACATAGGCAGTCGTCAATGTTGTCGTTATTGTGGTTTGTTCGATTTTACTTTCTTTCAATGGATGTGAATTTAGTTTAGCTAATCGGTCGAAAAGTAAGGGAATCGCTTGCAAGACACCGAATTTAACACTATCGTAAAGGGAATAAAAAAAGCACGGTCGTTCAAATATTGTTTTGTAATGACTATTGACTTACGTTAGGAGACAACGTGAAAACTAGTACAAATATCATTTCAAAACTATGCCGTTTGGGAGCCGCGTGCGGGTTAGTGTTTTTCACGGGATCCGCGCTACCTGCCTTCGCCGATACGGTCACGATATCCGGCGTCAAATTGGAAGATACCGCACAAGTCGGCAACCAAACTCTCAAGTTAAATGGTGCTGGCGTTCGTTATAAAGTGATTTTCAAAGTGTATGTTGCGGCTCTCTACTTACCAGAAGCGAAATCGACCACCCAAGACGTTTTAGCACTACCAGGTGCCAAGCGTGTGACCTTGGTGATGTTGCGCGAGCTCAGCAATGATGATCTCGGACAGCGCTTTATGGATGGTCTGCGGAATAATTTGGATATTGATGAACGCGGTAAATTGATTAAGCCAATGATCACGTTTGGACAAATGTTTTCCTTAGTGCCGGTGTTGAAAAAAGGCGATGTGTTGACTTTTGATTGGATCCCAGGTACTGGAATCGTGTGTCAATTCAATGGTCAAAAAATCGGTGAAACGATCAATGACCCTACGTTCTATAATGCCGTCTTAAAAATTTGGCTAGGCAAACATCCAGCAGATGACGCTCTCAAAGACAAGATGCTCAACGCAAAATAATCTTCGGTAACAGGGATTTCTCTCGAAGCTTGAGTCCAATAGCCTGCTAACTGGTACAATGCCAACCGAAGCAGGCCAGACAATCGCTGGTTGCCGTGTTCACACGGTGACGGGAGGAAGGTCCGGACTCCATAGAGCGGGGTGACGGCTAACGGCCGTACGTTGAAAGCCAAGGCGCAAGCTGAGGTATAAGGCGAGGAATAGGGCCACAGAGACGAGTCTTTGGGGAGTAGCGGGCGCAAGCCTATGCTAAACCACAAAGGGTGAAACGCGGTAACCTCCACCCGGAGCAATTTCAAATAGGCACGCGTTGAGGTGGCTCGCTGAGCGTGCGGGTAGAAAGCTTGAGCGGCGGAGCAATCCGTCGCCTAGAGGAATGATTGTCATAGCGCGATGTAGCGATGCAAAGCGCCGTAACAGAATCCGGCCTATCGGCCTGCTTCATTTTTACCATCCCACCATCCCAGCACCACAGATACCTCGACTATTCAAGTCGGCTTCTCACCCGATTGCCCACACTTCCTACACATTCTTAAGTTCATTTGCGCAGTTTATTGGTGTACGGTGTAGGCAATGTTACACTTCGATCACAATCAATGAATGACGAATTGCGATTCAATTTAGAAGCGCAGAACCGTCAGTGAATCAGGGGTGATGCATGCCGAGTAGTAAGAAAAAAAACGAGATTCGGGAAGTGCCAGTTTGGCTGTTGATTAGTTGTGTTCTCCTCATCATAGCGGCAATCCTTGCCCAAACCTGGTGGTCGATTACCCAAGATCAAGCGATCACTGTCGCTGCCGCAAACAAGAATAGTTTATTGAATCTCAGAATTCTGGAAGAACACGCCAATCGCGTTTTACACGATGCGACCCGGGCAACGGTGGCAACTGCTGAGGAATTACAAACCAAAAATGAGAGTGTCCTGCGCGACGAGGCGAGTGTGCGCAGCATACTGAGTAATCAGCGTCGGGACTCGCAGTTTATCGCCGCGTTATCTTTGATTGATCGTCACGGCATGCTGTGGGCTTCCTCTTTGCGTTTCCCCATTGATCCCATCGACCTGTCTGCACATGATCATATCGCCTATTTGAATAAGTCCGTGAACGCTTATCAAAAGGGGATCCAAATTGGTTCGCCGTACACGCCTAAAAAATCTTCACAAGCGATCTTGCCTATGGCTAGAAACGTCTTTGACCCTAGTGGGCAACCGATAGGTCAGGTGCAGGCTGAAATTAGTCTAAGTTATTTTCAAGAATTTTATGAGCGCGTGGCGAAAGACGCTGGTGCTAAGATTTCTTTATATGACAAAGAAGGGCGGGTGATTGTACAAGCCATGACGAATCATGCTGCTTTTAAAGCTGAAGTCGATAGTGCAGTGGCGCTTAGCATTAAAAATAGTTTTGCTGAAGAAGGGCGTTTTGAAAGTGCGGTGATTGGCGCAGATCATGCGACTAATTATACTTACTTGAAAATGAGTGATTTTCCCTTGGTCGTCGTGTTTGGTCGTGATCTCAATACGATCTTATTAGAGTGGCATACACGCTTGGAACAACGCTTGGTTTTCGCCGCCTTGTCGATTATCTTTACCCTTTTGCTGGCGCTGTTGTTGTACAAAAAAGTGCAACATCTCAAACTTTCCAGAGAAAAATTGACAGACAGCGAACGGCGTTATCGACTGCTGTTTCAAGACGCTCAAGATGGGATTTTGTTGATTAATAAGACTTACCATTTTGTTGATGGTAATCAAAACGCGCTAGAGATGTTGGCAGTCGATAATAAGTCGGATTTACTAAGTCTCGATATTGGCGAGTTTTCCGCCGATTGGCGCTACACACAACCAACCGTGGCGGCAAAAAAAGCTGAGTCGATCAGAAAATTTGTCGACCTTGCGTTTAAAGGAACGGTGCAGAAATTCGAGTGGATGGCGCATCGACGGGGTAAAGACTGGTTTAGTGAAGTCACCTTGAGTCGCATCAAAATCTCCAACGACGTCATCGTATTTTGCGTGATGCGCGATATCTCACAACGCAAACATGCTGAACGCTTATTGCAGGGACAAAATCAGCTTTTGCAACTGATTGGTAGTAGTGAAAGTCTCGAGTCGATTTTGATTGATACTTGCCATTTTGTGGAAAAAAATAATCCACATTGGCATTGCGGCGTCCAGTTACTATCAGTCGATCAACGTCTGTTTACCGAAACGATTGGTCATCACTTCCCAGACATTTTGCGTCGCCAATTGACCGAGGCACCAGTCTGTCATGGTAATGGCGTGTGGAGTGAGGCAGTACTTGAAATGATTCCGGTGTGGACCCAAGAAATTCCTAAATCGTCGGCGATGGAATTTATCGCGCAGCGCAAATTGCTGGCCAATTATGCTGCTGTCGGGTCGTGGCCTATTATGGGTAAGACGGGAGCGATTCTAGGAACCTTCACCTTGTTCACGGAGTCCACGGCGGCATTGAGCAACGAGGATTTGAGTTTAATCAGCATTGCGACCGATGTCTCCAGTATCGCGATTGAAGGTAAACGTGCCGAAGAAAAAGCGATCCGATTGGCGCATTATGATGACATCACCAAACTACCGAATCGTTTTTTGTTTAGCCAATATGTTTCCAAAGCTTTGCTCTACGCGGAAGCCAGCCGGGATAATTTAGCGGTATTTATGTTGGATTTAGATCGCTTTAAAGCGATTAACGATAGCTTCGATCATGAAGCTGGTGATCAGGTTTTGCGTGACGTCGCGACTCGATTGAAGGCATGCATCTCCGAGTCAGAAACGATTGCGCGAGTGGGTGGTGACGAATTTATGTTGCTGTTGGATCGCGACAAGAGCCCGCGTGAATTGACAGAAATCGCCGATCGTTTATTGCAGGCTGCGGCCATGCCTCTCGAGGTCGCCGGACAAGAATTGCAAATCAGTGCCAGCATTGGTATTGCGGTCTATCCTGACGACGGTAAAGACGCGCAGGTCTTGATGAAGAACTCTGAAATTGCGATGTATCGCGCCAAGCACAACGGTAAGAACAATTATCAGTTCTATGATGCCAATATGAATGTGCACACAATCGAATTATTGGCTTACGAAGCGCAATTGCGTAGAGCGCTGGATAACCGGGAATTTGTGGTGCATTACCAACCTAAAGTCAGCGTCGCCACTGGCAAGATTGTCGGCGCCGAGGCATTGGTGCGTTGGCATCATCCTGACAATGGCATGATTTATCCTAGCGACTTTATTGGTCTCGCCGAGCAAGCAGGTTTGATCGGTAAGATAGGCATGCAAGTGTTGGATATTGTGTGTCGCGATATTGCGCATTTTCAAGCTGTCGGCAAACAGTTTGGCAGGATCGCCATTAATTTGTCCGGTGCTCAATTTAACGATGAGGGCTTACTGGAAGTCCTGCAAAAAGTGATTGCCTTTTGGAAGGTACCTAGTAGCGCGATTGAGTTTGAGATCACCGAAAGTATGGTGATGAATAATCATGAGCAAGCCATAGGACATATGGACGCCTTGAAGGCGGCAGGATTTACGCTATCGATTGATGACTTTGGTACTGGTTATTCATCGCTCGCTTATTTAAAACGATTCCCGGTCGATAGTTTAAAAATTGATCGTTCGTTTATTATGGATATCCCTGGCGATAGCAACGACACGGCGATTGTCTTGGCAGTCGTGGCAATGGCGAAAACCTTAGGTTTGAAGGTGGTGGCAGAAGGTGTAGAAAACGTCACGCAACTGCAGACTCTGCTGGCATGTGCTTGCGACGAGTATCAAGGTTTTTATTTTTCTAAGGGGGTGCCAGTCGATGATTTCTCGCGACTCTTGGGCTAATGTAAATCGTGGACTTTGATTCAAGACGAAATTAAGACGAAATACAGCGCATGTAAGCCTGCTCCAAACTCTCGGCCGCATATTGTTCACGACAGGCTTGCGGTGAACCGACAAAGCGTAGATGTCCCTCGTGTAAAATCGCCATACGATCACAAAGGCCTTCAACGTCCGCCAGTGCATGAGAACTAAAGAATAAAGTGCCACCTTGTTCGCGCAGTAATTGTAAGCGCGCGCGTAATAATGCGCGCGCTTTGGGATCCAAGCCACTCATAGGTTCGTCTAAAACATAGAGTTTTTTCTGCGCCAAAAAACAAGCGACTAAACCTAACTTTTGCGTCATGCCTTTTGAGTAGGAACGCACGGGCTTGCTCAATGCGGATAAATCCAAATCTAAGTCGTGCATAGCCTGCTCCGCGAGCGCCTGTTGATACGGTATATTCTGTAAGCGCAGCATATATTTGATGAAATCTTTGCCAGTCAAATAGTAGGGAGGCATAAAGCGTTCGGGCAAGAACGCCAAGGATTCACGGGCATGGGTGAGTTGATTACTGACGCCAAAAATTTCTATGCTGCCTTGGTCTAGTTCACAGAAATCTAGTAGACATTTAAGTAGGGTGGTTTTGCCTGCACCGTTCATACCAACCAGACCAAAAAACTCACCAGGCGCGATCGCCAAGTCGATCGATTTTAAGACGGTTTTTTTGTCGTAATGTTTGACGACTTGTTGCAGATTTAGGGCGAGCTGAGTCATGTGATTGGCAGAAATGACGAGAGCGTAGATGATAGCATTGTCAAGCTAGCTGCAAACATCACTTGTCCGTGCGGACATAAAAAAGCCGGAAATATTTCCGGCTCCAGACTGCTGACAAACCCCAAAAGGCCTCGCCAAGTGCGAGGCCTTTTGGTTTAATAGCGGCATGCTAAAAACACCGACACCTTTCCAACACGAATTAGAAATGGTCACCTTGGAACAACTGGTTCC
>NZ_JACOFW010000049.1 GCF_014284305.1 Affinundibacterium seohonense | reverse complement strand
GATGCCTACATTCGCTGGTATAACGAAAAGCGTATTAAAATGTCCCTAGGCTATCTCAGCCCGATTGAATACAGAGAGCGCTTGGGTTTAACAACATAAATCAGTCCAAGAAAATATCCGCACCCCCATGTGATGATTTTATCGGGCATGCTTGCAACGATATCGGCTAACGTTTGAATTCACTGGCATTGCGCTGCTTTATCGCGCAACGTCCGGTGGAATGATGGGCTAGGCATTTTTCCTCGATCAGAAAACGATCTTGTAGGTCTGATTTCCCAACACATTATCGATTGCTTTTACTTCATTTCCACGCTCATCAATTATTTTTGCGCCACCGAAAAATCCACGTTTGAACTGCATACTTCTTGAGCTTTTACCGCCTTTCGCTTCTGCTGGAACAAAACGAATGCTGTAAGTGTCTTCATTGATCTTTTGTATTTTGTAAAAATCTGACGCACTTTTTACTTGGCGTATGTTGCCTCGACCAGAAAACGAAAGCTTAAAGGGCACAGATTTTGAAACCCACTTCTTTTCCACTTGCCAACCAGCGGACTTGAGCCCTTTTACAAATTCGGAAGTTAATTCTTCGACATCTTTCGTAGTAAACCCCTTTTCCGTAATGACAATATCTGTTTCAAATTCTGTCGAGCCATCCGATTTTATTGTTACAACATCGCTTTGTTTCCAGCAGCCGGTTAGGAAGGTGATGAGAAAAATTGTCGATACCAGCATCTTGAGGTTCAAATACATAATGTTCTCCTTGTGGGTAAATGCCTAACGAATGAAAGAGGCTTCCTCATCCAGAACAGCTAGGGAGGTAATTACAATCAGCCAAAGCGGCGTAGAGTAAGAGATGCAGTGCAATGTAATTACCTCGTGAAAGGAAAAATCATGGACAAGATTAACACTATGTCGTTCCAAAATGCTAGTGACGAGAGCCATATTGTTACCGTTCTCGGCATGGATTTAGCTAAAGATATCTTTGCATTGCACGGCGTAAATGCTGCGGGGGACGCTTCGCAAAATGCTCGTTGATGACGGTGCGTAAAGTCATGTTTAACTCATTCTGATGATGAAAGTTTATAGCGATTTATTTTTACTAGCAATGTGGCGTGAATTTCCCGCAACCGCGTGTGGGACGGACAAAAACATTGGCTGCCGTTAATGCATTGAATGGGTATGGACGACTTTGTCAAGGAAAGTACCCTTTCATAATATTGTTATGCTTGCAGTAGGTAGAAATGCTTGGCGTCAGGAAGGTTATCCGATCACAAGAGAGCGATTGGTGCGTGTCGTTCACTTCTAAGAAAATCACGGTCTGTGCGCCAGTCATGCGCAGAATAAGAATATGCAGGAAATTGCTTTGCAAGGGATGTCGAATGTGTAGCAATACTTTTGACTGTTTGAATTAGCTGTTCGAGCTCTAACAGATTTCTTACTTCTAGCGGTAAGCAAACGGTGACGATTCTACCGAATGGTTCCCATGTTGAATGGAAACTCGGTACTACTCTCAAATTGTCAGAATCTAAAATGGTTTCCGTGACTTCATGACGATTTTCGCCTGGAGGGATTAAATGAAACCACTGCCGATGAAGCTCAATAGATTCAGCTTCTCTGCCTTGCCTTTTGTTCCAATAGATTTCTTTGGTAAAAATTTCCACGGTCGTCATTTGCTGTAGACGTTGAAAAAAAATTTTACGAGGATGGCTCCATTGTATGAGAAGAGGGTAGTTGTTGATTGAAGTTACGACATTTTCATACCAGCTTCGCTCTGCCATTGCCTCTCCGAATCGAATGTTGCATGGCGATAAACTGCTCATCCAATTGGGGACTTTATTTGCTCTAAAATTTTGTTTTGCGATTCTTTTCTTTATTTCGAAGTAATGTGTCTTCATGATTTTCTACGCGATCGTTATCAATACATGGTTAGTCTTGATTGGGCATTCTTCTCGATAATGCGTTAAGTCTATATATTCCTGCATAGCGATCATCGTTGCCTTGAATACTGTCCAAATCAATTAAACCACACAGAATGTAGCTGTCAATTGCCTTCATCATATGGAGTTTCTTCTGATTTTTTGAAATCAGAACGTCACTAAATGACTTCTGTCCTATTGACTTGGATTCTGTTGCAGAAGAACAGTCAGGATAGGTTTATTTCTCTGATCAATATTCGTTGCACAAAATGCCAAGGCGACGGACAACAACTTAGATTGGATGGAGGAAGTTTGAGTATCTATATGAACACCACAGTCGAACTGTAAAACGCTACATCAAACTTGGTTAGCTTATTGCGGCGACTCTCAACAGGTGTTCTACCTGAACTCCAGCGTGGTCGATTTTGGATGCGCGTCAACAGCGTATAGAAGAAACAAAAGGATGCCTGTTGAACTCTCGCTTGTGAAATACAAAGCATTCTTCATTGTGTCGATGTTCATATAGGCAATCCCCTATCGTTGAGCTAATTTTATATTGGCAAAGATCAAGCCAGTATTGCGAGCTCTTGAGTTCTTAGAGCTTAAATCGCTGCTTAAGATTCAACCAATTCTTTCTTCCCTAAATCGACTTGACGAACTCAAAACCTATTGTAGGGTAGTCGTGTCTAGTACTAAGTAATTCACTTGGTCACTGACTTTCGACTAACGCAATCGGGAATATTCATGCCTAGTAAAAACAATTCATATTTCATTCCACTAGCTGGCGTTATCGCCAGTTCCTTGCTTAATTGGATGTTCGTCCAGTTTTGGTTCGCAGACTTTTTTGCCAAGCACATGGAAGTGTCGCGACTCATGTCCTATTGGGCGCTGAACACACTGATCTTTTTGATGGCGATTGTGAGGATTGTCAATATTCTGCGCAGGCGGGATTGGATCACCAATCGTATCAATCAATTTTTTGATCATCAGAAAAAAGACTAGTTGAGAGATCGATCGAACTTTAACCGTCTGGAAAAAATCAACTCGGTCATGTCGAGTTTCAGGTTAGGAGAAAACATTATGCAAGATTTTCGTTCAACCAAGTCAAGTATCATCGACGTAATGTGGCGCATCGGCGTGTCGCTTTACGCACTGATGATTACAACCTTCAATTTAGCACTCATTGTCCATTATTGGCGCGCATCACCCTTGGACTCTCCCTTTACTTACTACAGTTTTGTCTGCCTTTTAATGTTAATCGCTATTGCTAAGGCCTATCTATTCTTCTTGTTTTATTCTGGCATTCGATTTGATATGTTCTGTGCATCCGTTGCGCTCTTGTTGGCAGAAGCAATTCTGACCGTGATTGGACCAGCATCGACAGTAGGAATAGGTGAAATCATCGTCTTCTTAGGTGCGAACAGCTTACTTTGGGTCATTTGTTGGAAATGGATGGCCTATATCGCAGCACTGTCTGAACCTATCACAAAGGCACAAGAGCCTATGTTGAGCACTGGACTGCCTACACCGAATGCGATCTCCGAAAGAGCCCTGACTCATCAAAAACAGAATTCGTCAGAACTCCCAGTCATTCGATATGTGGCTAAACCATCTCGAACAACATTTGACCAGATTTGGGGTATGCATGAGTTAAAGAGTCACCTTGCCAGGGCAATGAATCAAATCACAGACGATGATGCCAATCAAAATCTAGAGACGACCAGAAATGGCATTCTCTTTTTTGGTGAACCAGGGAATGGAAAAACATTCTTTGCCGATGCAATCGCTGGTGAATTAGATCTCCCCATCATTTCTGTATCTTATGGCGATATTGCCAGTAAATGGATCAATGACACCACAGAGAATCTGATGCGGGTCTTTGCCGATGCAAGAGAGCAAGCACCTTGCGTCCTTTTTTTTGACGAGATTGATAGTTTGATTTCCGATAGAACGCTTGCATCTTCTACTGATGAAACGGCGAGATCAACCAATGTCTTTCTGACTGAAATTGTCAATTTGCGTCAGCATGCTGTGCTTTTTATTGGTGCGACGAATTTCTTCGACCAACTCGATACGGCTGCGATACGAGAGGGGCGCTTTGATTTTAAAATCGAAATTAATCCACCTGATGAAGAAGCTCGTGGTGAACTTTTATACCGGGCTATTGATCGATATTTTCATGTGACACCGCAAGAGGAGAAATTCTTTAGGACATATGCAAAACGTTGGCAAGGTTTCTCGGTCAAACGCATACAATCTATTGGACAAGAACTCTATGCAATACGAGAGGAAGAAGAGTTTGATCGGATCGATAGTCATTTGCTCAACCGTGCCATGCGGAGCCTGCAGGGAAGAAAAGGGCATCTCCCAGAGAACACGCTTTCTTTGGCCGACCTCATTCTTTCAGACGAGTTGTGTGCACAATTAACGACCATTGCAACGCGTATGAAAAATGTCGACCATATTGAATCCATGGGTGGCACTATACCTTCAGGGCTTCTGTTTTATGGTGAACCTGGTACCGGCAAGACCGAAACGGCGCGGGCTCTTGCTAAAGAATCGCAGTTTGCATTTTTGAACACCTCTGGCAATGACTTGATCCATAAGACAGGTGAGATAGAGAGATTATTGAAGGAAGCAAGAGATATCCGCCCCTGTATTATTTTTATTGACGAAGCGGATGATGTCCTCGCCAGCAGGGGCAACTCCTATGTGGCGTCAATCACAAATAAATTGCTGACTGCGATGGACGGGGCAGGGGGGCGAGTTCGTGATCTAGTGTTCATTGCAGCAACTAATCATCCAGACCAACTAGATCCCGCGGCACTGCGTGGTGGACGATTTACAGAAAAGGTGCACTTCGTATTGCCCACAAAAGAGCATTTGTGTGAGTTCGTTTTGCGTTGGATGACAAATTCAAGGGCGTGTTTTTGTGAAGACATGAGTTTTGCTGAGATCGTTGACATGTTTGGTGAAGGCGCCTCTATCGCGACTGCCAATGCCATTATGCAAGAAGCCGTAAATCAAATGATAGGGCGGTCCGCTATCGACGGATTCAATTTGGTATTTGACAGCGATATTAAGAGCGCAGTCCGCGTTGTGCGAAATCTGTCTTAAGGGGGCTTGTAAGAAGTTCTATGTAAATGTAACGGAACAAATCAGTGGTCGTATTTTTGAATACGATCACCAAACTCAGTTATAAATCGGATTAGCACCCTAGCATTCGAGCAATGCCAATTTGGAAGTTAAGTGTTGTCTACTAAATTAGGGGAAGTCCAGACTCGTAATTTGCGCGACAAAAAATGATATATGAAATTTCTTTCTGTATAAAAAAAGCCCTGCGCAAGCAGGGCTTCGATAACATCTAGAGCCTAAACAAATTACTCGTGAGCAAATTTAATCAGTTCTTCCGTATCATCATATGAAATAACCTTGACGTTCTGATTCTTCATTTCATCCATAATTTCGGCAAATGCAGCATAGCATTCGGTGCTCTCAATATTTGGTCTATTCACTGTAAATAAGACTGCATTCGGTAAAAAATGCCCACGTTTCAGCTTGCGAATTTTACCAACCCACTCCCAACCGTGGTCATAAAGCGACGTTGGGTCGTCTTGTGCAAGGTGTAACGGTTTAATCACTTTTTGAGCTTTCTCGTTTAACGTTTTGACCAACGGAAAACGCACGTGATAGGCGCTGTTACCTAAAACTGCAGGCGCATACAATTTCATAAGATCAGCTTGTTTCAGCGCTTGTGAAACGTGGCGCTCAATTAGCTGTTCTTGATATTGTTTTGTGGCAAAACTTCTTGCGACATAGTGCTCAAACAACTCATTAAGTTTATCGCTTGGATTGTCAGTCAGGATAACCCTTGGATCATCAAACCGGATCATCGCTTCACGTGGTCTAACAATTTCAGCGAATAAATGATTGAAGAGTGCTTTATTGGTCGGCGTTGCTGGTTCTTTATCATTTGTATGGGCGGCAGTTAGCATCGTTTTAACACGATCTAATTCTGCACTGAAAGATGCCTTCACACCTCTAAAGATACTTATATCAAGTTCTTCAAAGAATGCGCTAATACGTCGAACACGAGTTAATAACTTGAAGTCGAAATAGCCTGTTTGCGGACAGGTGAGCACGATGCCAACATTCGCAAATTCACCGGTCTCTGCATAAGGAAGAAATCTAACGATAGCGTATTGACATGCATATTTCATGAAGCTATCCCCCAAAAAGATTGGTTATCGAAACGGGCCAATAGACGCCGCGCATCGTCTTTGTTAAAGGAGCAAGGAACCCCATCACCAATCCACCACCAATTAAGAGGACTATTATTGCATGCCGTTTCAAACGCTGCAAATGCCCGTTCCATTCGTTCAACATAAGTTGCTCTTACAACACAATCTTCAAAAACGGCTGGAATTTGCCCTCTAAACACATGACTTTCACAAAACTCTATGGGATTGAATCCGATGTCAAAAGCATTGTTGTGGTCAATCACCGCCAACTTCTTTTCTTGCGTGTCCCAAAGTAAATTGGGGTTCCCACCTTTGTCGGTTAGGCTTCTATCTGCATTATGAATCCACCAGTCAAAGACTAAAATATCTTGTTGAAGCTGGGTTGGAATTTGTTTGATTTGAGACCATTGCAGTTCTTGAGCGAAAGTCTGTTGCTTGGATGCGAATGCAATACCCGATCCAAGCGATGTCCAATCAGGAATCGCGATTTCGATGAGAATTTCCGGAACATCAACTAATTGAAAAGGTGCGATTGGTAGGCCAAATGCTCGTGCGAGATGAGCAGATATCCACTCTGCTAAAAGACTGCGATGCCCTGCGTGACTACCAGTACCTTTGACGTAATAAAGGAGGTCGTCATCACCTTTGCACAGAAATGGTTTGGTCACACCTTGGTGAGCTCGGCCAATTATTTCAATAATTTGAATCATTCTTTTTTGTGCTTTTGCAATTCAAGAGAGCACGATACTTTCTTCTTGATACATAGTCAAAAATATTTCTAGTTTCTGAGAATAGTATTCTGAAATGTCAGAATCCAAATTACCACATCTAAATGTAAACGCATTCTTGATCTAGAGATTCAACGACGTAAGCGAATTCATATATTCAATTTGATGTGACGATATACGACAGAACATATCATGTCGAAGAATGAGAAATTGTGTTTGGATCGGCATTGTTCCAATTTTTGATTGGTAATTGCGATGCGCACTGCAAGAACTTTTCGTTCTTTGTCTTGCGAGATGGAATTGAGCCAGCACCTTGGAACGATCTGGTTAGTGTGATGCAATACCCAGAGATTTCCCACGAATTGGCGATGGGGTTTGGTGATGTTTTTGAACTAAAAGAGGTGAAGGGATTTGCTTTCGCCAATTTTGCGCAGTGCTGTCAAATCCCGCTTACGCTTCTGCACCGAGAAGCCGTGAAAGTGGCAAATAGTGCAGCAAAGTATGCCGATGCGCTGGCATTAAATGATGAATTCACTAATGAAGAAAGGTCGCTCATTTTGAAGTCAAGCAAATTTGTGATTCAACAAGCTGAGCTATTTAGGATTTATACCAAAGAAGCTTAGAAGATTGATTCAAGCTTTTTATAGGGTAAAGATGAGTGAAAACCAGGTTGAAAGGTGCACTCGTTCAGTACAACTATTTTGTTCAACCGAGTATGCATTTTATGATCTTCGTTGTCTTGAACGATTGCTTTTGCAAGACTAGGTTTGTAATCTCAAACTCTCGCTGTATGTAAATAAAGTTGGAGCTACTTTTTCAAAGGGGCACATGCATTGAAAAGAGTGTGGCTGAACATGAGGTCTCTAAATAGCCCCTTTTTCCCTGTTTAGGCGATGGGACTTTAAAAATAATTTGAGTTAGACTCGATTTGCACTCTTAACCAATTATTGCTTTCTACTTTGGTATAGAGACTCAATTGAATTTTCAATAATATTTTTAAGGACTAAGGAAAATGGTAAATCGCACCGCACTTGATTCTGGTTTGGTTAGACGTGAGTTGGAGAAATTTGTCTTGTCGTTGCCAGATGCAGAAATTCTGGTTCTTTGTCGCAATGGTTCAATATGGTTGGAGGTCGAATCTGCGTTGAAAGGTGAGGTCACTCAGGGTGATTTTTACGCTTTGGGTTTGGCACACGATTCAAATACTATTCAACTCGGTCTCACCAATAATTTGGCGTTGATCGTTAATTTAGATGGATTGGCTGACGCTTTTTATGAAGACCATATTGATGGTGATGACAAGGAATTTTATGCGTCGTCTTCGCTTCCAAAATACAATCTTGAACTTGGGAAGCAACTTTTGGCTGATTCTATTAGATTGAGTTTTGAGTCTGATTTTGATTCTTTTGTACACAGGGTTACTGAATAAAAGATGCTCACTGAAAGCCTACGGTTACGTGTTGTCGCTTGTTAACACGTTTACTTCGAGTGACGCTTTAGCAGGAAAAATCCGTTCAAATTGGGAACGAATAGAAATCTTTCCAAAATTTCCTATTGCAGTTCTTTATGCGACAAACCCATGACTTGCAACGATGATGTTGTTGTTGTTTAGCTAGATTCGTTCTTGCCTATGCTAAGTAAGACCGAATTTTACGAATGTCGCCTGTATCCAAGCTATTGTCGATCTCAATGAATTTGACATGTGATTTACATGTCATTTTTATTATTCACAGCATTAACCCTTCATTAATCGCGATTTTCCGCAGAGCTTCCCCCGTTAACTTCGTTAGGCATATTAATTGCTATCGTTGCCATGTCCACGCTGAAGTCTTTTTTGCGAGTTAAGAGGTGGAAC
>NZ_JACOFW010000048.1 GCF_014284305.1 Affinundibacterium seohonense | reverse complement strand
GGAGAATGGGTTCTGTCGCGTTAAAAACTGCAAGTCGAAATTTTGGCAGGATTTATATTCGTTCTCACACTGCACGGATTTGTCCTGCCAAAACATAAAATTGGTGGGCAAAAGACATCTCTTCTGACGTAGACCTCGGCAAATTTGCCTGCAAAAATACAGCTCACTTTACTATGAGCGCCCAGATTTTGCAGGCAAATTTACCATCATAATAAAATCGGCAAAGATGACTTTTAGAAGCACAGCTCGGGAAATATGCCTTTTCGCGGCATTGAAAAGACGGGATGTGGCGTAAGTTATTGAGATCATGAAGAATTCATGAAGGAATTTCACTTTGATTGGGGAATTATCTTCAACTAGAATTCATTTCGATAGTGTGGAAACACTATTCATGTTTTCGTGTAAAGATAGTGGTGAAAGGGACATCTGGTTTGAAGATTTTAGCTGAAACTGAAGAAAAATAATTATTTCTGATTGCCCTACTCATTGGTTATTCCGTTTCTAACCCCGTAGAAATTAACTGATCGTCGTTAAACGGTAAGGAATTTGCGGTAACGTAAACGATTTAGGTGATAAATACGGCTGTGTAAGTATGAAATTTTCTTAATTCAATAAAGTGAATTGTTACTAAATGTTTAAGAAATTAGTTGATATCTTTATTGGATAAATTACATATTTATTTACATTTAAACTAGCAATTCTGCAGGCAAATTTGTCGAGAAATACTTTTATGTAGGTAAATTTAATGGGAAATTTGCCTAAACTATTGAATTCAAAAGAGATTCTCGTGAAAGCTATTTACAAAATCGACGTGCAGGCAACTTTACCGTCATTTTGCGGGCAAATTTGCCGAGGTCTACGTTTCTCAGCCTGTAATTCACTCCAGGCCGTCGCCATTCCGTACAGGTGTAATGTTTTTAAACTGCCAACTTGATCAGTGGACATTGTTCGCTCCCAGCAAATAGTCGTAACGATGGCAGTTGGCAATCGGCTCTATCGTCAAGGCAATCCCATCAGGCACGTGGATCGCTGCTGCTGGTAAATGCGGCGCAATCAGTCTGCGCAATTCATTCATCACAATAGGAGCACTTACCACCCCAGCCTCCAGAGTCAATTCACAGGCCACGGCCAGCGCATCTAATCCAGCCTCACCCGCGAGCATCAGCAATTCGACAAAGGCTCTATCTCCCTTAGGTTGTTTAAGAATCTTGTCACGCACTAGACGTATCGATTTGGGCAACTCCCAATCCACAAAGGGAGCGCCATTTCTAAGTGCACCAGGTTTCTTCTCCAGCACGGGCAGGTAATGCCAGGGGTCGCAAATGAGCAGGTCACGGCCAAACACACGTGAATGCGCTGCAATAATTTCGCCATGCGCCACCACGCGCACTTGATCCGCTGTGATGCGTACTGACACCGCCTGACCAGCAGCACTGGCAGGAACGCTATAACGATTTCTATCGACTCTGACCAAACAGGTAGAAGATACTCGCATCATTTGTTCTACATAGCCGTCAAAGCTGGCGGTAATCGGACGCAGAGCTGGCTGTTCGTCTGCAAAGCATTCTGCAATGGTGCGTTGAGTCTGCAGCGGGTGACTGCGCAGCGCTAATTCTTTACAACGGGTGGCAAGCCAATGATTTAAATCAGCAAAGGAAGTGAAACGTGCCAACGGTGTAAACAACCATTCCCGAACATTACCCACTTGATTCTCAACTTGACCTTTCTCCCAACCAGAGGCTGGTGTACAGGCCACTGGTTCAAAGAGATAGTGATTGGCAAGTGTGAGGAAGCGTCGATTAAATTGGCGCTCTTTGCCGACGAACACGGCATCAACAACGGTTTTAAGATTGTCGTAAATGAGACGCGCCGGTACACCACCAAAGAAAGTAAAGGCACGGCTATGGGCATCGAGAACCATTTCCTGCATCTCTCTTGGATAGGCCACGACAAACATCTGACGACTGTAAGCTAGGCGAAAGTGCGCCACTTTAATGGTCTGCAATACGCCGCCTAATTCTACTTGTTCTTGACTCCAGTCAAATTGACAGGCATCGCCTGGCTGAAACACCAGTGGTACAAAAGCTTCTGTTATCTTGGGTCCATGCTTAGATGATTTCCAGCGCTTTACGTAACGTTGCACGCTGTCATAGGCACCGATGTAACCGATTTCTTGTAAGCCTTCAAACAATCGATGCGCCGAACGACGGCGTGATCGAATAAGCTTCGATTCTTCTTCCAGCCAAGTCGTTAGTTGCTCTTCAAATGGGCCAAGCTTAGGCGACGCGGGTTGTTCTCGTTCGTACTTCGGTTCCGTAATGGTATTGAGATGCTTACGCACTGTCGGTCGAGAAAGACCCATATCGCGAGCGATAGCTGAGATGGACTGCTTTTGAATTGAATGGCGCCTGCGAATTTCGTAAATGATGTCCATATAAAACACTCCAGATACCTCCGGCTAAAACACCGGATGGTGACACACTGAGGTGGAAACTATTGGACGCTGTTTCCACCCCTAATCTGGAAAGTATTGCACGCTGTTTGACAATGCTGGTCGGAGAACAGCAACTGCTGAAGGCAAAATTGTAGGGCCTGATGGCAAATTATATGCCCATGCCACCACAACCTGCATCATTCTTGATGTTTAGATAAAATTTTTGATCGTTAATAGCTTTTAAACCAAAGAAAAAAGCTAAGAATATAATGGATATTATATGGGTATACCCTAGAAGAACCATTCGTTTTGTCCTTTAAACCTATTAACAGACTACTTGAAACAGACTGTATTTGCGGAACTACTAATGGGTGCGTTTAAACAAACGACATGAATCTCCCACAGAATTGATAAATTAGGTCTTTTTTAAAGCCGAGTGATACTTTACATCTCCCAAGCATCTGATCGCCTTATACAGGTCGTTTTAAGCGGTCGTTTTTATCCGTAGCACACTCAATAAATTTCTCAGATTTTCTCTGACAACTTATCCTTTGGATCAAGAAGGCCGAGGGAATCAAGCATTCGATCATCTGAGAAATCAAATTCGCCATGCAAGTTAAAGTGCTGCCAAGTAACGACGGAACCATTGCGAATCGCCTCAATCAATTCAGCTTTACGCGTCTCATCAATCTCTTCGTCCAAAGCGCGCGTTAAAAAAAGATAGTTCCAACAGATGATGGCATTCTTGATTAGCCGACGACATCCCTCTGCAATTTCCTGATCTTCTTTTTCGCTTTGAATGAACTCATGATTGTGACCGAACGAAATTGCCTTGGCAAATTTATGCGAGCCTTCGACTTTGTTGAGTTGCTTTTCAATTGACTGTCTCAGTGCCGGGTCGTCGGCATATTTCAAAATAAATAGTGACTTGGGGAGTTTGCCGAATTCCTTCAATGCCTGATACAAAGGATGTTGTCGAGAATATGAATTTAGGCGCTTAAAGAGTTGTGATGCTGTTGCGACTTTCAGCCGAATGGTCGCGATGAAACGTAAAATTTCGTCCCATTGCGCTTCAATTAAAGCTTCACGAATAACACGGTGTGGAAGCAATGCAGTTTGCCCTAGGTCTTCATAAAATTTTCGGTTCTTGAAAGCATAAAGCTGCTGACGACCAACACCCTTAATGCGCGGTGCAAACATAGACTTCAATAAGTAAGTTGAGCCGAAGAGAATTTCAGAAAAGCCATGGGTATCTGTTGAATGAATATCACTCTTGATCACATCGTTATGCATCAATCCATCGATCACATAAGCTGCTTCTCGCTCGGCAGAAGTGATGACGGTCGAATGCCACAACAAATGGCGCATGTCGATAAAACTAATTACACTGACACCCTTGTCCTTCCCTAAATATTTGTATGAGTAATTGGCGTTTAAGGAGTCCACGGCCACTTCGAACTTCTGTCCATCACTCGACGTATGTAATACGTCTGGCTTTTGCCGATAGAGATTGGGCAGTTCCATTCGATCTACAAACTGTAAAATACGATCATTAGCACTATGAATATTAGCTAAAGAAAAATACCAATTAACTGCAGTATCAAGTTCGTTCTCGTTAATCTGTTTAGATATCTGAGCAAGCTTTCTATGACCAATGTCGCAGCCATAACCGATGATACCGGCGAAGAAGACTTTCTTGTGTGGCTTCACGGGTTGATATTTAGGTTGCCAATGTTCGAGTTCATCAAGAAAGCCAGTGGTTTGATCAACGGTGGCCAGGACCTCAAGCAACGAAATGTATTTTCGATCTGGGAAAAATGTAGAGAGCGATAGCGCTTCTGTTTCATCGAGCTTCGGTGTGGTGACATGGAAACTGCCATTTGTGCGCAGCTTGAGAAATGCATTTTCACCTGCAGTGAAATGCGCGTTGGTCTCCTCGTATTGTGCATCGAGCTCAACGTTGAGAGATTGTAAAGTGGCTGCGCAATCAGTGAACTGTTCGAGTTGTGCACGCTGCAAATACATGTCGCGACCGATATCCCATTCCGATTTCGGAATGAGGTAATCGTCTAATGAACGATATTTTTCTGAGTGAATCAGATTTAAGGCACCAGACTTGATAGCATCGGCGATCGCTATATAGAGCAACACCTTGTAGAGTGAAATGCGAAATTTTCCGTTCTGTTCAGTGACGACTACACACTCCTCTTGAGATAAAAATGTAATGGGCGCATTCTTGTCGATGGCACCGCTCTTTTGCTGATAATGCAAAACGGCTTCAAGTAATTCAGGCTTGCGACAATGTGGATCGAATTGCACTTGACGTACAATTTCTGCGACGCGATTCTGCAACTTTAAAGACTGCTGTTCAAGCAGGTCATAATAATCTTGACCGCGATGAATGGTAGCCATACTTTTTTTGAACGTGTCAATCTGCTTTTCAACCTGTGTTTCGTTTGGCTCCTGCGCAGAAAGCAAAGTATCAATCGCTGCAACTTTTTCACGGTCGCTCAAAATAGCATCGGCAATGATGTACTTGATTGACGATACAGTTCCAATGATGCTCTGGCCAAGCCGATCAGCGAGAATGAAAAATTTTTCCTCACGATGTTCACGATCTTGATAATAGGATTCCTTGTGCGCCTTCTCGGCGATGTTGAGCGATGACTGTACAGCAAACAATAATGTATCTATAAGCGTATCGTTGAGTTTGTATGTTTGAAAAACGATGAAGGCAATTAAATGTAAATACCGATCACCAGTTGCACGACGTGAGACTTGTGGTATCTGAAATTTAATCACGGAATGGGCGTAGTGACGTATGCACTCGTATCACAACGCAAGTAAATCTATGATTGGTCTTAGATCGAGATAGAACGCGAGCAAAGTTTCCAGGTCTGTCAGATTGACCTTTATCTTTGATGGCTTGGTGGACTGGAAAGGTTTTTTCAGAAAAGTGATAGAGTAACGTCGACTCTCGTCATTTCCAGTTTTGACGTGTTTTTGCAGAAGAGAATCCAATTTGCTGCGTTGTGATTCGGTCAGCCGAGCATTAATAATTGCACCTAGTTCCTGCTGATATGAATTAATCGCTGCGACCACTAAATCGGCTAAAGTATTGTAACTTGGCAGTGCAATTTTTCTGTTCGTCAGTAATTCAATCACTTCGAGCAGAACCAGTTTGGGTCGGAACTGAACGCGTACCATCATCCTGATTTCGTTGACTGTGAATGATTTCGCTATGTCATCGAAGGGGCTACACCCGAAGTGATTCAAAATTAAGCGCTGGTGTCTGGCAAAGGTTTCATAACTGTAGGCGGTTGGATGAACGTCACAAGATTTCACGCCAATTTGTGCGGCGACGAACTCAATGTCAGCTTGACGAAATTGACGTCCAAAAAATCGACGACGTGCTTTAAAGTATCCCGCTGCCACAATAAAGCAAACTTTGTTGGTCGGCGTTCGCATACTCTCCATCAGGTCGCTAAACATTAACGGGGCAAAAAAGAAATTGATACGCTCAGCGCTGCTGAATACGGGCGGGGAATCGAAACTCTCCTGTTCCAACGTATTGAAAATGTTCATTCTGGCCATCAGGTAGTCTCGCGAAATTAAAAATAGGGGGCGAGATTCTATCCTGAATTACTGGCTGTGAATTCATTTTTAACAAGAGTTCGAATAATTAGGACTTATCAGAATGCGCGACAATCAACGATAATGTCCTAGCCGAGGGGAAAGTATAGATTGGGGCAAAAAAACGGCTAATTTATCAATTCTGTGGGAGATTCATGTCGTTTGTTTAAACGTACCCAAAATCCGCTCAATGAGTAATTCAACGACGAGGCAAGCTAAGTGAATTTTTCAAATTATGTAAAAAATTGTGAATAAACCCCACATTCGTTCTGGCAGAAAGTCATTTCCTTTGGAGAACTATTGGCAACCGCTTAATATAGTGCGCAATGCTGAATTCACATTAATAGAACTGACGCAAAACCGCCCAAGCATTGTTGTGCCGCCTTGTCGTACAGGTTTTGCAATACGCTTTATCCAATAAAAACCTCTGGAGGAAAATGAAATGAAACGATTGCTGAACCGACTACCGGTCATGTACAAACTTGGGCTGCTGACCTTGATCAGCGTGATGAGTCTGTTAACCGCATCGTCCTATCTGGCATGGGATGAATACCAGCAAAGCCGGCAAGATCGCCAGCAATTGGTTCTCCATACGGTAGAAGTGGCGTCGAGCATATTGACATGGGCGCATCAGCTTGAAACCTCGGGCAAGATGCCGCGCGAAGAGGCGCAGGCATTGGCCAAGGCTGCCATCGCCCAGATGCGCTACGGCAAGAACGATTATTTCTGGATCAACGACATGGCGGCAAATGTCGTGATGCATCCCATCAAACCGGAATTAGATGGCAAGAGCGGTAGCGGCATTCGCGATCCTAACGGCGTATCGGTTTTTGAATCGTTTGTCACCAAGGTACGCAATGACAAAGCGGGATTTGTTGAATACATGTGGCCGAAACCAGGTAAGGATGTTCCCGTCGAAAAAATCTCCTACGTGAAGGGTTTTGAGGCTTGGGGATGGGTCGTGGGATCGGGTTTATATACGGACGATTTGTGGGATGATTTTATCGTCAAGGCAACACGCTTGGGCATGGTGATATTTTTTCTGGTACTACTCACAGGATGGATCGCGTTTGTCATTTCGCGCTCGGTAGCGCGTGGCATCGGCAAGGCCGTCAGGGTCGTGGAGGCGATGTCTGAAGGGGATCTTTCCGTCAAAATCCAGTCCAAGGGCAATGATGAAATCGCGCGCCTGCTGCAATCAATGTCGCAGATGCAAACCAGTTTTTCCGATGTGGTGACAAACGTGCGGCAAGGCTCTGAAAACGTTGCGCTGGCAAGTTCAGAGCTGGAGCAAGGCAACATCGATTTGTCGGCAAGGACCGAAAATCAGGCTAGCGCACTGGAAGAAACGGCAGCATCGATGGAAGAACTCAGTTCTACCGTCAAACAAAATGCGGCCAACGCGCTTCAAGCCAATCAGCTGGCGATGAGCGCCTCGGTCGTCGCCGTTACCGGTGGAGAAGTTGTCGCCCAAGTGGTTGATACCATGAGAGACATTAACGATTCATCCAAGAGAATATCGGACATCATTGGTGTCATCGACGGCATCGCTTTCCAGACCAATATTCTGGCGCTGAACGCTGCAGTGGAAGCTGCTCGTGCAGGCGAGCAAGGGCGCGGTTTTGCCGTGGTCGCCAGCGAAGTGCGCAGTCTTGCTGGGCGTTCCGCTGAGGCTGCCAAGGAGATTAAATCACTCATCAGTGCCAGCGTAGAAAAGGTCAGTCACGGTACGGCGCTGGTGGACCGTGCGGGCATTACGATGACAGAAGTGGTGAATTCGATTAAGCGTGTTACCGACCTGATGGGAGAAATCAGCAACGCCAGTGACGAGCAAAGCCAGGGTGTATCGCAAGTGGGCCAGGCGGTGATGGCAATGGACCAGGTCACGCAAGAGAATGCCGCGCTGGTGGAACAAATGGCCGCCGCTGCGACCACGCTGAAGATGCAGGCGCTGGAACTTGTCGAGACCGTGTCCCTCTTCCGTCTGGAGCACAATCCAATGGTGAAAGGGGCGATTCACCGTGCACCGGCATCGGCGCAAAGGAACCCGGGTTCAGGCGGGATGCCCAAGCGCATCGCCAACTAAACCGGCGCGAGCGACCACTGAGTGTGGTCGTGCAATGATGTTTTGTGCGCACGAACGCGGCGCCGGCGATCAGAACCGGCACCAAAGTAGGCATCAGAGCCGGCGCAGCTCGCGCATGCAAGCGACATATTCGCTTTGTATGCGCATTTGATCCACGTGCTGCCCGGCTTGCACCACCTGCTTGCCGCCGACATAAACATCGCGCACCAGGTTATCGTTACCAGCAAATATCCAGGTATTAAGCACTTCCACTGCGGGCAGATCTTGCAGGTTAGGATGCTGCTCATCGAGCACCAGCATGTCGGCGCGCTTGCCTAGGGGTCGATTTGTTTTTGGTGCAATAAGGGGTCGATTTGTTTTTGGTGCAATAAGTGACGGTAGGAGATCGAGCACTGGCGTGGGGGTAGTTCTGTAAGTCAATGATTTCATTAAGGTTTCAGCTCGCTGTTTTTCATCGGTTATGTGGCGTCAAACTGTCGCCGGTTTTAGCTAATCACCGCATTTATCGTCGGTACCAGTGAAGGCATCAAATCTGCAGCGTAACGCTCCACAGGAAACCTAAAAACTCCCCGTAAATTGATACCGCTTAGGCGCGTCGGAGCGATCTTTGCCATAATGTCTGCCTCAATGATTTGCCGTCGATTTGCCCAGCGATTCACTACTCCCTGCATCTGCATCGTATTCCATGCCATTACGGTGTTGGCTAACAAACTCAAACCGTCGGCCACCGTAGACCTCGGCAAATTTGCCTGCAAAAATAAAGGACACTTTACTATGAGCGCCCAGATTTTGCAGGCAAATTTACCATCATAATAAAATCGGCAAAGATGACTTTTAGAAGCACAGCTCGGGAA
>NZ_JACOFW010000047.1 GCF_014284305.1 Affinundibacterium seohonense | reverse complement strand
CACTTTTTCTGCAGTAAAATCATTCCTAAGAGTCGCAAGCATGTCGTTCTCCTTGATTTAATTGGTCGAGCTTTTATTTTAAGGATTGTTATTTGCTTGTCGACTCTTTCTTTATCATAGGATCTACGAAACTTGAGCTGACTAAAATTCATTGTCATGTTCAAATGCTCAAGCTAGTACTTGTTTTTCAGAGTTAAATTAGTGAATAAACGGAGGGTAAGATGAACCAAACAGAAACCAACAATGCAGAATGGTCTAATCCTGAGAATTGGTCTGCCGGACTGTATTTTAGTAAAAAAGATAGCCGGACATGGGTTCCGAAGTCGGTTCCGTGGATGGGTTGGACACTCAATCTTGCAAAGCGGGCTGGTGCGTTTTGGATGTTAGGTTTGTTGGTCGGCCTGCCAGTGTTGATCATTCTTCTGATGAGTATGACAAACGGGTAAGGCGCAATACATTGGGCCATACTTCCCACATAGTTATGTTCAAAGGCTGGTTGACTACTTACCGCCGTATCCCCGTGCCGATTTGCAAATCCGAGAACCAATTGATAAAGCGCATCACATCGGCACCTTGATAAATTGCACCGTGTTGTGGGCACAGCATATCGATTTCCAGATCTTGCACGCGACAGCACCAATCTAATTTGGCCTCATTCGAGCCCATCCAGCGGCGATGAAATCCTTCGGCATGGCGGACGTGGCGATCAAAATCTTTGACGAATAAATCGTCTTCTCCGGGCGGTAAAAGCGCGGCGCCGATGTCACCTGAAAACAGAATTTTTGCGGCCGGATCGTATAAGTTGAAATTGCCAGACGAATGCAGATAATGCGCTGGTACCGCACGCAAACGCAAACGTCCCAATTGAATATCTAAGCCGTCATCTGGTATCGATATAAAAGTTGTGGCGTTGCCGCCAAAGTGAGGAATGAACGAGCTCCACAGCCAACTCAGATAGCACTGTAAGTTGGGATTGAAATCTAACCATAAAGCGAGCGAGGAAATGACATCAGGATCTTGATGCGAAGAAAATAAAGCTTGGATGTTTCTCGCATCGAATTCGGTATTGATCGCGGAAAAAACTTCTGGAAAAATTTCCATCCCACCCGGGTCGGTCAATATCGCTTTATCACCTTGAATCACCAGATATTCGTTGGTATCGATCAGATAGTCAGGCTTTTCAGGATCGCGTGTAATGACAGCCCATTGATGGTTACCTTGTTCGAAAATAGTTTGGTATTTTTTCATGAGGATCTGGTCGATTTGGTTAATTGTTTCAGATGAAAAATCGCTTGATTCATAATCTCTTCAATACGTCCCGCTACTTGCTGCATGTCGGCTAGCATGCTGCCGCCGTAGGCGGCTTCGATGCGCGCGTTGTGTGACAGCATGGCACCGGAACTACAGAGATTGAGTGAACGACGAATTTCTTTCTCCAAGGTGTGCCACTCAAGATCAGTAGCATCTTTCAACTTTTGGTAGGCGCTCTGTTTGTGTGTGTAGGCATACTCAAACTTATGTGCGCCATTGGCGTTTTTTTGCATGGTAGTCGTGATTGAGCGCAGGTTTTTTTCTAATTTACGTAAATCAGCAATACGGCGAACCAGTTGAAAGATCATCAAACTGAGTTTGTCCATGCTCTCTTCCATTTTTTGGCTGAACATCCTGAGCTCCATTGCCACCACTTTAAAGCCCGCGGACTGAGCGCCAGCGCGCTTCGCTACCAAAATCGCATTCATTGCGACCAAATTAATTTGATGGGAGATATCGACGACTTGTTTCAAACCTTGGTTAATCGCGACCGACTTACTCAGATCTGAGATTGCTTGGGTGTCGTTCATAGGCGCTGACTCCGGAAAACTGCTGTTAGAAGTAAACTCGCAGGGACTGTCTAGTGTGACTCTGCACTATTTGTTTTGTTTAAAAACAAGTCTGACCGATGTGTTGCATTTAGGCATTGCTAATGCGGAGATCCGATTCTACAAGGGTGGTAATTGGATTGAGCATATCTCATTTTTGAATGACTTATAGTGGGTTAACGTAAATAGCCATGTGGATTTTTTGAGTTCGGCATAGATTGTCATTGCTGGTAACGCAGGCTGGTATGCGCCTTCTTTTTTAACAGTTGCAGGTTTTGACGCGTCAGGTGACCGTGTATGTGCTACCAGCCAACGTCGGCAAACGAGAGTGTGTAAGTATTTGAAGTCGGAGGGCAGAGCAAGCAAACTACCCTTCTAGCCGGTTTGATATGCTTGAAATAAATTGCCTTTTAGATATATCCAAGATAGTATGTATTTTTATAAATTATATAGACACAATACAATCTAAAGGAGGCGTAGATGAATTTCTTTTCACCCTGGATTTTGATTCCATTAATGATCATTGGGGTATTTATCCTCATATGGATTTTAAAATGGCTCTGGAACACAACGATGCCAGATGTTTTCGGTTTAAAGACCATCACCTATTTTCAGGCTTTTAAAATCTTAGTTTTATCAATGATACTTACTGGCAGTTGGTCGAGTCTTCTTTCGATCTCGAATACGGATACGGTCACGATGGGAAATGCGACAACAACTAAAACAGTCAAATTCGGTATGCCCTAGCTCGCACCATAAAGCAGGTTTCACCGACGCCGCATATAGCCAAATCGCGCTTGTATTTCGGCAGCGCAAGTTACGCCTACCCTTCGACTGCGTTGTTTCTGATTCAGAGCCAACGTGGATTCTGGATGGGTGGTGTTGAAATGTAGGGCTTAGGCAAACATTCAATAATTCGTCATTGACCATTCTGATCAAGGATCTCGCTGGTAGCTCAATGAGATCGACGTCGTGTAATATGCGGTTCGTTGCGGTAACTCACTTACTTTTCGTCCTAAGAAAATTCATGCAATTCATCAAATATCTCCTGATTTTCAGCTCCATTATTTCCCTATCACCTGCGACGGCAGAAGAGATCTCTAAAGAGATGATGTTCACGCGACTCTCCGCATTAGCCACTAGTGGTAACGCTGACGTCAAATACAATCTTGGGATGTTTTTGAATAACGGTATCGGTACCGCTCGTGATAACAAGGCCGCCTTTCAATATTTTTCTGAGGCTGCAGACTTAGGGCACGAGCTTGCCTCCTACAAGGTGGGTTGCTATTTGGCGGGTCAATTTCCGGGTGCTGTTCCCGTTAATGAAGCCGATGCACACAAGTTCAAAATGCGAGCTGCCGAAGCTGGTTATGACTTGGCACAATTCGACGTCGGGATGCACTTTGCAAAAATGCGTGATAGTCAAAATGCCGCGATTTGGTGGGAACGTGCCTCACGACAAGGCAACATGGCGGCGACCGCGTATTTGTCCAATTACTTTTCAAATTCCTCTTCACCGAATCTGGTGAAGAGCTACGCTTTAGCGTTGTTACTCAAAGCGACGATGCCAGAACCCTCAAAACAACTGCTCGCACACATGGCGCAACTCGAAACAAAACTTAGTGCAGAACAACAATTAGAATCTGAGGTACTTCGAGCATCATGGTTGACTGGTAAAACACCGCTTAGCGTCAAGGCGCAATCTGGAATTGACGCGATACCGGCTCTGCTGAAGTCGCTTGAACGCTAGTTTGAACACGATGCGAACACGAGCGAATAATCACTAAGAAATCAGCAAGTGCAACGCATGATTTCAAGCTCACAAAATTAAAATCGCCCGAAAATCATTCACATTATTGTAAGTCGGTCCGGTCACCAACAAAGCATCGAGCGCGGCAAAAAATGTATAAGCATCGTTATTCGCTAAGCTTGTAGTCGCCGATAGTGACAAGGCTGCCGCTTGTTGCAAGCTATCCGGCGTACACCATGCTCCCGCGTTTTGCTCACTGCCGTCGCGTCCATCAGTATCTGCGGCTAGGGCGTAAATTCCGGCATGACCGTTTAGGTTTTGGCAGAGACTTAAGAGATATTCGGTATTGCGTCCACCGCGCCCGCTGCCTTTGACGGTGACAGTAGTTTCGCCACCTGAGAGCAATAGATACGGACGTTGATGACTCTGGTCTGCGAACTTAGTTGCGAACTTGGTTGCGAACTTAGTTTTCAATTCAGTTGCCAACCGCGCATGAGCAAACCCCAGCTCACGTGCTTCTCCTTCTAAGCGATCCGATAAAATCTCTACCTCTACGCCTTTTGACTGAGCCCAATTTGCAGCCGCTTGCAGAGCCGTTTGCGCATTGGCGATGATGTGAACGTGCGGCTTGATGAATGCCCGGTGATCTGGCTTTGGTGTTTCTGATGACGCCTGTTGCAGATGGGCGAGTACAGCAGGCGAAGTTGGAATTGCATAACGCTGTAAGATCTCTAGCGCATCAACACCGGTGCTGGCATCCGCCAGTGTTGGACCGCTGGCGATGATACTCGCATCGTCGCCCGCCACATCAGAGATGATATAGGTCAGCACTTGCGCGGGTGCACACGCTAAAGCTAAACGTCCACCTTTAATCGCAGACAAGTGTTTGCGGACACAATTGATTTCATGAATTCGCGCACCGCTGCGAAGCAAGGCACGATTGATCTCTCGTTTCTCCGCCAGACTAATGCCTGGCGCGGGTAAGCTCATCAGCGATGAACCACCACCGGACAATAAGCAAATTACGGTATCGTTGGCGTTGAGGTTTTGCACCGAGGCTAGCAAGTCACATGCGGCTTGATAGCCAGCCTGATCGGGTACGGGATGCGCAGCTTCGCGAATTTGAATGTGATTGCAAGGCAAACCATAGCCATACGGCACAATCACCATGCCACTTAAACGCGCCAGATCACTTGAGGACGCATTCAAACCTGAGGCCAACCAATGCTGTTCCAATGCCTGCGCCATCGATGCTGCTGCCTTACCTGCACCAAGCACAATGCAGCGCCCGCTAGCGGGAAAAGGCGGTAGATGCGGTGGCAAACAGTGACGCGGATCGACAGCAGCAACGGCGGCTTTAAATAAGTCGCGTAAAAAATCTAAAGCCTGTGCTTGAGTCCAGTTTGTCATCTTGGTTTGGCGTTGAGTACCTGAGCGGCTAAAATACCAGCTTTTGACGCCCTCAACCAAACTTTTGACGACATTTACCCATGATCATCACACCTAGTCACCACGATTTCAGCGCGATTGCGCCTGCTATGCAAAGCTATGTCGATAGAAAAATTCTCTCTGGCGTGTCGTCTGCGATTTTGTCGGGGCAAGATTTGGTGCATTTCCATGCGGCGGGTTGGGCTGATATCGAAAATCAAATTCCTTTGCGTCACGATCATTTGTTTCGCGTGTTTTCGAACACCAAGCTTGTTACCTCCATGGCGATCATGCAATTGATTGAACAAGGCAAATTGGGCTTGGATGATGCTGTGGAAATCTATTTGCCACAACTTGGCAAACGTCAGGTTTTGATTCCCGGTGCAAGCGACATCAGTCAAACCGAGCCAGCCCGTTCTGCCATCACTGTGCGCCAATTACTAACGCATACTTCAGGTTTGAGTTACGGCTTGCTCGATCATGGCAGCACGATTTATAAAGCTTATGTCGAGCGCAAAGTTTTAAATGCCTTTGAGCCTTTATCTGAACTCATCAACATACTGGAAGAATTGCCACTCAGTTTTCACCCGGGTGAGCGTTGGGAATACTCGATCGCGACTGACGTGTTGGCGCGCTTGGTGGAAGTGGTCAGCGGTGATAATTTTGACGTGTATTTGCACGCCCATATTTTGGCGCCCTTAGGCATGAACGATACCGGCTTCTGGGTTCCTCCACATAAACATGATCGCCTCACCGCTTATTATTCCGGTAGCGATACGATGAACACACTCAATCGTGATCTCAAACGATTAGAAAAGTCGCCTTATCCCGAGGCCTATTTAAGACCGATTCCTCGCTTCTCAGGTGGCGGTGGTCTGGTGTCGAGTATGCGCGACATGCTGGCATTGATGCGCAGTTTCTTACCGGGTGGTCATGCGGTATTGAAGCCAGAATCAATACAGTTGATGATGCAAAATCACTTGCCAGCGGGGTGGGGCATTGCCTTCCCTGGCGTCGGCGATGTGCCGGGTAAAGGCTTTGGTCTCGGCGGTGCAGTAACTTTGCGCCCGAGTCAAAATGATCCGGAGCATGCCGAGGGTGAATTTGAATGGGGCGGTTTGGCCGGCACCCATTGGTGGATTTCACCACGCCACAATATCGCGGGGCTATTGATGACACAGCGCCAAATGGCGTTCTGGCATCCGTATTCGTTTGAGTTTAAAAAGCTCGCATATGCAGCGATGATGAAATAGCTTATTTCATCAATTGCGCCATGAACATGAGAAACACCACAATCACGACCACTTTCCACAATAGACTGCGCTTAAACCACGGCGTTTCTTCCGTATTTTGTGCGCTGGTTGCTTCGCGGTTCATGACGCGGAAGCGGGTGGCGTAAGGCGCTTGTCGGAATTGGATTTCAATCACATCCTGATCCGGATCAAAACGAATCGGCCACAAGCTGGTCGCGATTCTTGCCCAGATCAGACTAGCAACACCAAGTATCCCAATCAAGGGCAAGGCGAGTAGCGGACCCAAGTCTGGGAAAGTTGCCAAACGACGCGGGCCAAGTAATAAGCCGAGGGCAAACAGCGCGCCCAGATAAAAGACAAATCGAATCAAATGCATGACTGGGCTTTTTTCTAATAGACGATTTGCCCATCTGGTCTCGGCTGCGTGCTCTGGACAAATCCAGTAATTGAGATACATGATCTCGCTTTTCATCGTCATGCCGCCAAGTAAATTCGGGCGTATCGATTTGACTTTACCTAGCCGACTGGTGTTGCGAATGAGCGACTTGGTAGTGCCGCATTCCGGGCAGCAAGCCGGCCATTGAATTTCCGGAAAATCTTCACCAATGGCGACACGAACTAGTTGTGACATACTTGGCCTTTGTAAATGTCGTTCATTAATAAGCATTAAAGATTCAAGTTTGGAGACGACTTGCGTGCATTCAGCGCCTGCAGCATCTGCTACCATTAACACCCTAACTCCCTACTGAATAAAGTCTACCTCAGATTATGTCGCAAACTATTTTGATTGTCGAAGATGAAGTCGCCATTGCGCAAAACTTGTGTTACGCCTTAGCGACAGATGGCTTCACGCCTGTGCATGTGAGCTTGGGGCAGACCGCACTGGATATGCTGCAAACGGATCAGAGCAAGATTGCTTTGATCGTCTTGGATGTGGGTTTGCCAGATCTCAATGGCTTTGAAATCTGCCGTCGATTACGACAATTTTGTCAGACGCCAGTGATTTTTTTAACCGCGCGCGGTGATGAAATTGATCGCATCGTTGGCTTGGAAATTGGTGCTGATGATTATGTGACGAAACCATTTTCCCCACGTGAATTAGTGGCGCGTGTACGTGCAATCTTGCGCCGTCAATTATTGCCGGTTGCGGCCGAGACTCCTATTGACCAAGTGCCAGAGCGTTTTGAATTGCGCGCTGATGAGGCGCGGATTTTTTATTATGGCGCGTGTTTGACCTTAACGCGTTATGAATATCTCTTGCTCAAGACCTTAATCGAGCGGCCTAATTTCTTATTCTCGCGCGCGCAATTGATGGATTTAGTTTGGACCAATGCTGCCAACACCATGGACAGAACTGTCGATACGCACATCAAATCTTTACGCGCTAAACTCAAATTGATCAACGCTCAAGATGACCCTATCCAAACCCATCGCGGCATGGGATACAGCATTGCACTAGCCTAGACTATGAAAATCGGCCTGCGGATTTTACTCAGTTATTTTCTGATTCTGGGCTTAGCAGCCTGGTTTGTCTTAAATGTGTTTGTCGCCGAAGTCAGACCTGGGGTGCGTGCTACCTTAGAAGACACTTTGGTCGATACCGCGCAATTACTCGCGCAACTCGTGGCCGAAGATGTCAAGAATGGCGACATCCAACATCTGGCATTACTACAACGCATGCAAAATTATGCCGATCGCAGCGTTGATGTCGAAATCAGTGGGGTGCGCAAAGCCAGCCTCGATTACCGTATCTATATTACCGATGCAAAAGGTATCGTGATTTTTGATACTGAGCAAAAAGATGTAGGCAAAAGTTATGCGCGTTGGAATGACGTGTATCTGACCTTGCGCGGCCAATACGGTGCCCGCAGCACCCGCACCGATCCGAATGATGAAAATAGTTCCGTCATGCATGTGGCCGCGCCTATTCTAGACAACAATCAAACGGGGCAAGCAAGAAAAATTATCGGCGTCTTGACCGTCGCCAAAGCGACTTCCACCATAGGCCCATTCATCGAACGCAGTCAGAAAAAAATCTTGCAACGCAGCTTTTGGATCTTGCTCGCCTCTTTGATCATCGGCATAGGCTTTTCTTGGTGGCTCAATCGCTCGCTACAGCAATTGCGCAACTATGCGCAAGCCGTAGAACGAGACGATAAAATCAGCTTGCCAAAGCTAGGCAATAACGAGATCGGCGAACTAGGCCGCGCGCTAGAAAGTATGCGACACAAACTCGAAGGTAAGGAATATGTAGAAACCCTGATGCACACGCTTGCGCATGAATTAAAGAGCCCAATCGCAGCGATACAAGGCTCGGCGGAATTGCTCAGCGAAGACCCACCAGCCGCCGAACGCAGCAAATTTCTCAACAACATCATCGAGCAAAATCAACGCCAAAAACAATTGATCGATAAGCTTTTAGAATTGATCAAAGTCGAGAAGCAACAGCAATTAAGCCAAATTACTAGCATCAACATCGTTGATTTACTCGATCAGGTACTAATCGATTTCAGCGACGCTATCGCCCGCAAAAACTTACGCATCCAATTTGATGTGCAAGCCCAAACCATACAGGGCGATCCACTCTTACTGCGTCAAGCAATTGGCAATCTCATCGACAACGCCATCGCTTTCAGCCCACATGGTGCTGAAATTCGCTTGCATCAGCAATTAAACGGCAACAGTTTTACTTTATACATAGACGACCAAGGCAGCGGTATTCCTGCTTACGCCATAGCCAAAATCTTTGAGCGTTTTTATTCACTGCCTAGAGCTGATGCGGCGAAGAGCACGGGTTTGGGATTGCCGTTTGTGCGCGAGGTCATTAGCTTGCATGGTGGTGAGGTTGGTTTGGAGAATTTGCCTGAAGGTGGAGTGAGGGTGAGCTTACGCTTGCCCTTGGAGTAGGCTGAGGCCTACTAAGCTGTCATGTTGGACTTGATCCAGCATCTAGAGTTGACAGGCTTAAAGGTGAATTCTGGATACCGGATCAAGTCCAGTAGGCAACGATAGGACGATTTTTGTTGCTGGATAAAGTCAGTTGCTTCACGCAACATCGCGTTAGGTTAGAAGTTTTCGTATTGAACTTCTACTGCACTTTTTGTCGTTTTGGTTAAACCGTATTTTTGTACAGTATAAGCAAAACGAAGCAAGCCACATGCGGGTTTCGAGAGAGTTGAAACAAATTGCATTTATTTTTGCAGTCGGTTATCTTTGCATTTTGTAAAATTAAATCGCGTTAGCAGGTCATTATGGTAGCTCGCCAAAGAAGAACCATTGGTTCCATCGTAATCATCCCAATCGATGATTTTTTTATTCATGCGCAAGTTTTGCCTGAAGTTGACATGGTTTTTTTTAATACAA
>NZ_JACOFW010000046.1 GCF_014284305.1 Affinundibacterium seohonense | reverse complement strand
CAATTCGCATACAATCCCCTTAATCAATCGACTCACAGTCGGTTCAGTCCAACAAGGTTTATCCGCCGCAATGATCGCGGATTCTTATTTTTGCGTTTCCGGTGCGGCGGATAAACGCTATTCGTTAGGCCATGCGAAACTATAGAAATATTCATCGATTTTCAATGCCAAAACTAAAGAGCACATTCGCAATTTTGGCGTCCATATTGTCATTGTTGGCCGGCTGCACGTACCCAATTGACTCCAAAGAAAATAGATTTGAAATCTTGGGGGATAAAGGATACCGAGGCACCCTGGATCAGTCCAGCGGAAAGCTAGAGATTGATATGGATGGCCAGCGACAAACCGGTCAAGTACGGTTTGAGCGACAACGCGATGGCTCGTTGAAGGGCACACTGCTGCCCACAGATGGAAGCACACTCACATGTGAGCTCATCTACGTATCTGCAAGTCGGAGCGGTGGTGGAGGCCAATGCAGCACCCCCAATGGAAAGATATTCTCTGCGAGTTTCTGGAGCGGCAATTGGTTTCGTATGTGAAATACAGAGCGGTAGATTCATGGCCTAACAAATCATCCCAGCTGACAGCCTCCGGCGGCCGCTGAATTCAAACGTTGGGCATCACAAACCGTTCACCACTGAAGGAAAGCGTCATGCGGAAATTTACAGTCACAGCCATTCTCTTCCTCGTCGCGATGCAGGCATTTGCGCAAGGAGCCAAGTCACCACAGCAATTGGTAGAAGCGTACAAGAGTGCGCTTCTGGCAAAAGACTTACAGGCATACATGTCGTTGGTCTCGCTTTCTAAAGAACAGGACCGCTCAGCAATCGAGTGGCAATTCCGGGAGCGTGCCAACGCGATTATTACCTCAGCGAAGATACTACCCTTTTCCGCATACGAAGCACAGTACAAGCAGGCCGTTAGCCAGGGAGCCAAGCCAACCATCGATCCGAAAGGTTGGCTGCTAGTCGAATTCGCACCGAATAAACTACCAGGAGGGGTTGTTTCAACTTACAAGGATGTCCTTATCTTTGGACTGAGAAACGGACGCTACTACTTTGGCTCTTAACCGAGGCTCGCTCTTTCAGCAAAGCAGTCGCTGATGCCCAACGAGTAAGGTTAGATCGTGACGCGAAGCGGCCACGATCTGAACCGTTTGTTGGACGAGCCCGATTTATTTGCGTGTGTTTGGGGATGGCTTATGCAAATAGCTTTTGCCTGTTTGCACTGTTGGTTGGAATGTCGCTGTCTTGACTTTGGCGAGATTTAGCTGAGCTTGAAATTGACGTCGTTTTTCTGGTGGTTTCCTCACTTCTCCTTATTTTTTACCGCGTATTTGCTGGTTTTTCTCAATGTAAAGACGAGTTTATCTAGCCGTCATTCGACGGTTGTTTTTGGGGTTAGCCAGAGCGCTTACATCATGATTCCCTTGCTGGTTGGAACCACATGTGGCATGGATACATCCTTGACATTGGGACGATATCGAGATTCGATTCGCGTTTGTGGGATCCGTTTAATCCCACCGCAACAAGCATAAATCATCACCGGTCTTGGCGCCGGTGTGATCGCTGGTCGTTGGACTCGCAACAGGATTTGTAACAAGGTGATTTGTCGTTTGCAATTGGGATGAAGGAAGCCAAAGTTGCGGGCGCGACGAAAGCCTTTGGGTAGTATGTGTTGCAGTAGTAAGCTTAAAAATTCCACGCCAGTGACCGTTCTGGTTTGCGTTGTCTTGGTTTTGGAATCGATATACCGAAAGCGCACATGTTGATCATCGCAAGAGAGGATATCTTTTTCTTGGATGACACCTCGGTACAAATACCGTACTAAATAAGCGATCGCCTTGGCACCGCTACCAACTTGTTTGTAGTCCACCACCCATTTATCCGTGATTCCTTTCGGTACGACGAACCCTAGTTTGGTGATGCCGTCCAACATCTTGGCACGAAAGACTTTCGCAAGCGCTTTATGATGAAAGAGGTATTTGGTTTGCTTGATCCGCCAGCGCTGTTGCTCGGTATTGATCGCCCCACTGGGAACTACCATGTGCACATGCGGATGGAAATCTAAGCGTCGGTTATGCGTATGCAGTACCGCAATGGCACCGGTATTTCCCTGTAAGTGTTTATCATGCTGGCTAAACGTGTTGATGGTGTCCCAGGCAGTTTTGATGAGCAAATCATAGAGTGATTTCTGATGCTGCCACACCAGTGTTCGCCACTCTTTTGGGAGGGTAAATGTCAGCATGAAATAATCGACGGGCAGTAGTTTTGCTTGCTCTTGTTCGATCCAGCGCTGGGACTCATGGGCTTGGCAATGCGGGCAGGATCGGTGTCCGCACGAATGTGGCAAATAATCGGTTTTGAAACAAGCCTCACACTGCACGCGCATCTGTGCCGAAAGCTTTGTTCGACAATGCTTAAAGGCGCTCAGGGCGCGGCGTTGACTGGGTAAAAGTGATGTGCCATAGGTGTGTAGGAAATCACTTTCAAAGCGTTGCAGGATATCGATCAAACGGATCATTTGATCTCTCCCCAATGGATGTAGAGTCGACTCATCAAGAGGTTGAGGCGTTCAACTGCGGTCTCGGTTTGATGATTTGTCAGATGCGTGTAACGCGTGGTGGTGAGGATGGATTGGTGGCCGAGGAACTGCTGTAAGTCTGAGAGATTGATGCCTGCTTCGATACAGTGCGTGGCATAACTATGCCTTAAGCTATGGGGTGAAATTCTTTTTTTAAACCGATATCGACGCACACAGCGCGCAAGGCTCTTTGTACGCCACCATCGTCTAAGTGCGTGGGCGCAAGATGCGCTTTCTTTAAACCACCAGCACGATTCGGAAAGAGCAAATGGGGATGTCGATGCACCATCCAAAATTGACGCAGCACCGTTAAGGTAGAAACTGGCAGCGGCACGAAACGATCACGATTGCCTTTCGCGTCCCGAATCTGCACCCGCAGACGATCCGCGTCAATATCAGCAACTTGCAAGCGCAAACCTTCACCAAGGCGCAAGCCAAGACTGTAAAGCACATAAAAAAACACGCGATAACTGAGTACCTTGGTGTTGGCAATAATCTGCTGCATCTGTTCTACTGTGACGATATCGGGCAAGCGCTGGCTGTGAGGCGCCTTCACCAAATTCGGTGCAGGCCAATCTTGGTGTAAGACTTTATCGTAATAAAATTTGAGTCCATACAAATCGTGCTTGAGAGTACTCCACGAATGGGTGCTCAGTAATTTAGAGAAATACTGCGTTAACTGCGCCTCGGTTAAGGCATTAATTTGATATTGGAAATACAGTCCAGCACGCCGCACACCTTGCGAATAAGCTTCGATTGTTTTAGGACGAAAGCCAGCAAGTCGAAGCCGCTGTAGATGGGTTTGGTAATGCGATTCAAAGTCCGCAGGCCAGTCGTGATTCATAATCAATTCTCCTCAAAATAGTGCCTTCACCGTTGAAGGCTTGAGATAGAATTGTAATTTTGAATTTCGGAGTTGGTATGCTTTGTTTTCTCCGCGTAGCGGCTTCGTCCAACTTGGCGTTCAAGTGAACTCCACTCCGTTCCTCCGGGCGCGCTGACGCGCGCCGCTTAACTCTACATTATGCCTCAATCAAATGAAACGCTTTTTCAATAGCCCAACTTTTTTTCTATATTTCTGGATTATTTTCACGATAGCCGTCTGGTCTAGGCAATTTCTAGATGAACGTTGGCATCCGTCGGCAAAAGCGAGTTTCGGCCGTTTGATTCAGCATCCGGGGATTGCAGCAATTGAACTTTGTTTTGTCGTTGTACTTCTTTTGCTTACGTTAGTAATTCGAACCCGACCAAATTGGGTAATAGTTGGAGTAGGTTTCGCGGCGGCTTTCTGCGCGCTCTATCACATGTTTGTTTATTCGATTGGGGTAGATATGTTGTTGCTCGTGGCAACGACGCCTGTTATCCGTGAATATATGAAGTCCGCATAACAGGATGGTCGATCGGACTGGCTGTGATGCGGTTCAGTATTTTATTTATTTGTGGGCGGCCAGCCGTTCACCGTTGCGTTATGCCGATATCAAAAGAAAAAATATTGGCGCAACATATGCATCGAATTGCGGATGAGATTTTTAAATTTGAAGAATTAGAAAAAAGCTCTTATTCCGCGTTCACCGCCGAAACCTGCCATCGACAACTTAAAGGATTGCCTATTGTCGACAACTTGGAAATTGTCTATCCAAAGCTGCTCACATGCAAAGCACTACGCAGCGCCGAAGAATGAATAGCTTGCGGAATGGCTATATCGAGCATTGAGGTCAAGAGTGCTATTGCAAACTAAAAATACTCGATCATTAAAGTTTGATTGAGTACTTAAAAGAAATGCGGCTTGTAGGTCACTTTTTTCTACGAAATTGTTGTCGACATGAGCTGGATCTCAGCCTTGTTAGGATCGCCAGCCAAATCAAACACAGCCAGCCGAAAATGATTTGACCAAGGCAAATAGATTCAAATAAGATCGATGGAATTCCATTTTTTTAATAGGATTACCATCTCATGTCACACGCCATCTCACGTCGGGACTTTGTTCAATGGGCTGCGGCCAGCAGTTTGATCCCTAGCGTCGCAACTGCCACTCAATCAAAAAAAATAGCGCCAGCTAGCATTAGCTTGCCGCCCAAGGCTAGGATAGCGACTGTGGTCGACAAATATTGGGGCGTAGAAGTCAGTGATGATTATCGTTGGATGGAAACACAGCCCAAGACCGCCGAATGGGACAGCTGGCTGCGTGCGCAAGCCGACTACGCACGCGCTAACTTAGATGCCTTACCTGAGCGCGCAGCGATGCTTAAACGTTTGGAATTGTTCTCATCTGATGCTGACTCACTACGAAATGTTCTTCCCGCTGGTGGACGCATTTTCATCGAAAAACGTTTGAAGGGTGAGCAAGCTTTCAAAGTATTTGTGCGTGACTCGCTACAATCGGCCGAACGGGTATTGATTGACCCCGATGTTCATCGCCAGTCAGAAGATGTGCCGGCAACCGTAGACTATTTTGTACCCTCGCCTACTGGCAAGCATATCGCCTACGGGGTTTCAATTGGCGGTTCCGAAATCTCCACCACTTACATCAAAAACGTCAGCACCGGCGATACAGTAGAGATTACAAAAATCTTGTCACGCGGTTCAGGTTGGAATAGTGATGGATCTGTTTTTTTCTACTACCGCGTGCGAGCAGATGCAGTTCCTGGCTCTCCTGATTTTGGACGCGGCGGTAGCTGTTGGATGCACCGATTAGGAACCACTCCCAATACGGATAGAGAAGTTTTTCGCAACAGTGAAGGACCAGATTTCGATGGTATGGAAGACGATTTACCAGTGGTCCGTGGTGCCTTGGGTAGCAATTGGATACTGGGGATGCATTTACTAAATGGAAATGATATCAGCCAAGTCTATGTCACCAAAGCACAAGACCTGCTCGATGGTAAACCGCAGTGGCGAAAAATTGCCGGCAAATCTGCAGGTGTTAAAGCCATAGATCTCATTGGCGACACGATTTATGCCCTAGCCAAAGGCCGAGAAAGTCGTGGCGAGATCGTTAAAATCCATACTGATAAAGAAGACTTCGCAAGCGGAAAAATCGTCTTACCGGCCAAACAAGGCGTCCTCAATGCATTGGTCGCTGCCCGTGATGGCATCTACGTCGCAGACCTCGCTCGTGGGCTGTATGGCTTACAGCGAATCTCGCTAACTGACCAGGTCGAACGCCTACACTTGCCGCAAGCTGGCTCGGTTTGGGGTATGTTCGGGGCACTCGACGAAGATGGTCCATGGTACAACATGGACGACCTCACCATTCCAGGTACGACCTACAAAGTCAATGCACAAAATCTTCATAGCCAGAAACATCAATTTGAACGTCCGCTAGGTTTCGATGTTTCGCGCTTCAAGACGACACGCATCGACGCGCCGACGCGTGACGGCGTCAAAGTGCCACTGGAAATCTTGCATAGGAAAGACATTACCCTCAATCGCCGCAATCCACTATTGATGATTGCTTATGGCGCTTATGGCACTATCCTCGACCAGGGCTTTAGTTCAGCGAATATGGCCTTTCTTGATGCGGGTGGTGTCATAGTCTATGCCCATGTGCGCGGTGGAGGCGAGTTAGGCGATGCTTGGCATCTGGCGGGGAAAAAAGCCACTAAACCGAATACTTGGCGCGATGCGATTGACTCAGCTGAACACCTAATTAAACTGGGATGGACCGATAAAAAACATTTGGCGTTGTGGGGTACCTCCGCGGGGGGCATTATGGTCGGTCGCGCCATCACCGAGCGTCCTGATTTGTTTGCTGTAGCCATCGGCGAAGTTGGTGCATTTAATGTATTGCGTTTTGAACTCACGGCGAACGGCCCCGGCAATGATGTCGAATTTGGCACTGTCAAGAAAGAAGATGAATTCCATTCTTTACTCAAAATGGATGCCTATCATGCTGTCAAAAATGGCGTGCGCTATCCAGCCTGCTTGCTCATCACAGGTGCAAATGATTTGCGTGTAGAACCATGGCAGGTCGGAAAATTTGCAGCACGTATGCAAGCTGCATCGACAAATGTGCCTGGTGCATTGTTGCGCGTGAATTACGAGACAGGGCACTTCGCGACTTCACGTAAAAATGGCTTAGAAAAAATGGCAGACATTTTTTCTTTTGTCTTACATCATACGAAATGAAAGACGAATGGGGTCGTGTTTTAACATGACCCCATTTTACTGGTACCGCGACCTGCGCCGCTACGCCACAGTACCACACGCAGGTTTTGGTTTAGGTTTTGAACGTGCTGTGTCTTACATCACTGGTGTGGGTAATGTGCGGGAGGTGATTCCTTTCCCACGTACACCTGGTCATGTGCGTTTCTAATTTGTTGGTTTAAGTTCGGATGATGAAGGGCGACTTTGGGTCGCCCTTTTTTGTTGGTATTTCGATGATTAAACTCGCTGTTTTGAAATTCTGTGACGTGCACTTTTTGTTGGTTTGGTTATACCAAAGGTTTATACAGCATTACGATTATCAATCAAGCGCTATGCGGGTTTCAACAGACTTGAAACAAATTGTCATTTTTCACGAGCCAAGTTAATATGCATTTTTGTTAAATTAAATTGAAGTTATGCGTCATGACACTTTCAATGATTAGAAATAGTCCAGGTTCACTGAGCATCGCTACTGTCGTCATATTCTTATCATTATGCTGGCTAAGTGGTGAGGTAAGCAGCATCGCAATTGCATGCCTCTTTATTTTTAATGTTCTTGTCGGTGGTGCGAAAATTTCTCAACCATCGGCGTACTTTGGGGGTATCGCTGCACTCGGTGTTGTCACATTCACGATCAGTCTGCTATTCGAATCGGCGCGAGGATCTGCAATAGTTATGGTGCCGTTTCTATTCATGATTATTCTGTTGTACTGCGTTATCGGTTATTTCTCAGGGTATTTCATTATGTCCATTTGGACTCGCATAACAAGACAGTCGAAGGTGAAGCCGTGATATTGTTGAACTTTCGTTTTTCTTGTGCCACGCGGCTCACCTCACTTTTGCGTTATGCATCAATGATTTCAGCGGAGCCTTCCATATGAATGATCGAGAGTCTGAGGTAACGATTGAACTTGCGAAAGCATTGATTGAGACAATGCAGACTCATGCTCCGTCTTGGAAAAAAGCATTTGTTCGATTCAGCGCTACCGATGCACAATTCGGTTCAAATGGATCTTATGTTACGGACGCGGGGGTCTTTTTGTTCGACCCGTTTGAACTCCAGAGTTTCTTTGAAAAATTCAACGCCTTGGGATCAGAGCTCCGCGAACTTGTTTGGAAAAAGAACGGATTAACATTTTGCGTCCTATTGCTCGCAGTTGATTCGTCGTTTGAATATAAAATTGATTTCGAAAACAACAATTCGAACAAATGGAAAATTTCAAAAATAAACGGGGCAAGTGGTATTCCTGAAGGCCTTAGCAATGCATAACAAGATGGTCGATCGGACTGGCCGCAATGCGGTTCAGTATTTTATGAATTTGTGATCGGTCGTCCGATTACTGTTACATTATATTTTCCCATGACCTTAGAACTCCATATTTGCAATAGATTAAACGCACTCGGGGTGGACTGCTCCGTCGTTGGTGACGAAGTGCATTTTCCAAGAGACCCTAAACCGGTCAAACTCAGGTTTGAAGAAGAATGGCGTGACGCATTTCGAGATTACAAACGAGCGCGAAGTCTGACATACGATCATGAGTTGCGAACGATGGTTTATAACAACTCGGTAGAAGTAATGGTCTCTAGACTCTCGCCAGCACCTATTTTGGCACCTGAACAGTACACACTGAACGATCGCCAAGGAAATAGCGTGAATGTAGGCACAGCATCATTCGCGTTTGCATTTTCGTTCTTTGATTCCCAAGAGTATGAGGATTTTTTCAATCGTCGCGTCAAAAAAAGGCTATATGAAACTAACTTATTCATTCGCCGTCTTCCCAATTTTATCTGGATGCCAAATACTGCAACTTACAATCACAAGGGACGTAAGACGCCAGTCGGTCTAAAAGAAAAAGCTATTTCTGCAATTCGAAATAGCTTGTTTAAAATCGCAGTCGAACAACATGACTCAATGGTGCTTTGGAAACCCAACACTCGACGAATTAAGTCGATATACATAGAGACACCGATAGAGGAACAATCGATTCCGTTTGCTACCTATGATGAAAATGTCGTTAGTTATTACAAAGTGGCAAAGGCGAGCCCATTTTCTAGCCAAAGTTTTCTCGCGTATTACCATGTTTTGGAGTACTACTTCCTTCGTGTTTCAGAACTATTACTTCATGATCGGCTTAGTTCATTACTTAATAGTACCGGTTTCCGCGCCAATCGAGAGGCTCTCGACAAAGTTATATCGGCAGTCCGTGGCCAAGATGCAAGATCTGATGAAACGGAAATGTTGCGAAATGTTCTCGACCGATTTGTTCAGGAAGATGATCTCATTGAATACATCAAAAAGTTTGAGGACGCATGCGGCGAAAAAATATATACGAAACGACGAAAGGTGTTTGGCGAGGAATTTCAAATAAATTTAACGAAGGACCATGCTCTCGCCAATTCCGCCAAACTATTGAAGCATATCCGCAATGCGATCGTCCATTCCAGCGATCGCTACAAACGCGAAGATTGTCACATCCCTCTCTCAGAGTCAGAGAATGTCATTGAGGAATTTATCCCTCTTCTCAGATTTCTTGCAGAACGAGTAATTTTCGGTACCGCTACGTAGTCTATAAATTAGCGTTAGACATAACATCATAAAGCTCAACATGAAACGATTTAAAGAATTTTTGAAAGAAGTAAAATTGAATGAATCCAAAGAGAAAAAGCTTACAGAGCTCTCCCTTGCACTCGAGCACCAAACGTATAAAAACATTTCAGGCACCCAGAATTCGTTACGTATTGATCCACAGAACACAAGTACTCTAACTCAGAGGCATGCGCACGTATATGCCAAGCCAAACGGTGGCGGAAAGCAGCTTTACTCGGTGAACTTAGACGGATCAGGACACGATGGATCATCTGGCACAGTAATTCCCGCAAGTCATGCAGATCACTTGCGTCGACTCGGGTTCGAAATACCAGTCAATCTCGCTCTAGAAAGCCTAGATTTTGAATCTCTTAGCCCCGAACTCTACGAGATCTGCATTCTCGACGACGATGTCTAACAAGCCCTGTAAGGCGCAATCTTTTCGTAAGGCAATGGAATGGACTCCTCCCCCTACGGCATCAAATGTGCCAAACTAATTAGAGGTAAAACTGATTAGTTCACAGAGGAGAAGTCCAAATGAATATTACTCGAA
>NZ_JACOFW010000045.1 GCF_014284305.1 Affinundibacterium seohonense | reverse complement strand
AATTGGCGAATCGTCGCTTTACAGCGCCTGCCAAGTTTAATGTATAGCTTCACCGCCCGAAGACGTTCTTCATATGAGTACATGAACCACTCCCAAAAGTAGTCCAAGATTTTATCCGCACCCCCTCAACATTAAAGGAAGCTCAAAAAGCGATCCCATATAAAGTACCTGATAGTTTCTCAGATCAAACGTTTAGCTTCAGTTGATAAAAAGTGGTATTACTAGATTTTATAAAATCCGGCTTAAAAGTCGGATTTTTTTCGTTGCTTAATCCCGGGTGATCGTCAGACGATTGCTTCGATCTGAATAGAGCAAGTCCCAAGGGCGGAAGCATGGTAGCCTCAAGTGCACGCTGATGGGAAATGAGCTCTCACTGTATCATGCACGCTAAGTGATAAAATTGAGGCTAGTGGAACATACAATTTATGTAGCGAATTGAGCTCGCATCCAATTCATAAAATGAATATTCGGTTCACCTTTTGAAAACTCACATTTTTCTGCATTAAAAAAACTCTCGCGACCAAGCCCTTCAGTGGCAAAATATTTCGTTACCCAATCACGTTTTTGTTCCAACGTCATATCTTTCAAAAACTTCTTAAAAGTAGCTTGTTTTTGAATTTCTGCATTATCGATTTTATTTATTGAGGCATTTGCCTCGATCTCATTTTTTGTTTTATTTATTTCGTACGTCGGTTTTATTATTGCACCTACGTTCGCTAGAGTTCGAATATAGCCAGCGGTTGATCCTTTTATTTGTTTTTTCTTGTCCTTATTTTCAACGTATTCAATCAGATCAATTACTCGACTTTCGCCTTGCTCGTTGATCATTGATAACGCAAGTTTATCGCCAATACCATGCTCAAATAGTCGTTTATATGCAGCGGTTTCTCGCAACAAATTTAAGCCATTTTCCTGCGTTTCCATCGCTATCTCATATATGGATCTCTGAGAATTATCTGTAATTAAAAACCTTAGGTGAGTAACTTTTCTTATGTGTCGCTGATACTCAACTTCGATATGAATATCAGACACTTTATTAATCTCGTTCATCGCTTTTTTAATTACATGATTTGAGAAATGCCTAAAATCATCATACATAGCCGCCGAAGCGCCCAATAAATCCCTCCATTTATTTACTTCTATAAACCCAGTGGAACCCACTTTTCTAAACCGCTTACAGTTCTCATATAAGTTCAATGCATAACCCCCTGAAAACTGATTTTGCATCGAAATATTAATTGTTCCGTAAATCTCAGGATTAGCCATTTTTGTTGATAAAAACGAGCTATATTCATACGTGCAAATGCCATCCTTAATTTTGGCATGCGCAAGAAAAGCCGTTGTACCCCATTCTTCTTTTGAGTCACCTAAAAGATCAAATTTGACTTCTGTCGTTGTTAATTTTGAGAGTGATTTTTTAAGATCGACAGTATTTGAACTATCTGTCCAGCCGATTAATGGCATTAAAAGTTTGACAGGGATACTATGAATCCTTTTGTCCAATAAATTATCAAAGGCATTCAACAAAAGTACATTAAGCAATTTCCGTTCTGAAAACGACAGAACACCACTAGTGTGTATAGTAGCTACATGCTTCTTTAATTCCTTTTTTGTACTTAAAATTTCTGTAGTCATCAAAATCAAAAATATGAGTGTATTAACATTATGAAATAGCATATTCCATTTCTTTAAAATATGCTATTTCATTTTCAAATTTACGACACCCCTTAAACTATGCTTTTACAAAATATTCACCACCGTAAAATATGCTTTAACGATAATTACCATCCCGTAAACACTGCTGTTTGAATTCAATAAATCCCTGAAAATATGCTTTTTAATCCCGAATACTATGCTGTATCTTGCCGGAAAGCCTTATAGACCAACGATCTTCATTATGTAAACGTTTTTAAAGATGTTGTTCTTTAAAAGTAAACAACAACAAGTACATGTTGTGTTTTTCAGCAAGAAGCTTAAAATCAATAAAAACAATGCTTGCTAGGTTTTTTTTAAAAAATATGAAAAATCCTTGCAACTGTAAATTCTATTTGCTACTATGAAGTCTCTTAATAAAAGGAGACTCATCTTGGAACGAAAACCTTTCAAGGTTCAAGCTGTTGCTAACTTACTTGGAACTACGGTTGACTCAATTCGACGTGATACAGATGAGTCGGGAATTTTAATTCAAAGACAAACTGGTGATGGACCAAAGACAAGGTTATTTAGTATTGAAAATGTCTTTGAATTAGCAAAATTCAGAGCTAAAAAGCTTGGATTAACCCCTAAGCGTAAAGTCATTATGACAATTTACGCTCCCAAAGGTGGTGTTGGAAAGACTACGGTAGCGTCCAATTTAAGTACGCTTTTCCCTCTGATGGGATTAAAAACTCTAGTTATTGATCTTGATTTTCAAGCCAATTTATCTATGTCTTATGGATACGATGCTGAGCTTACTCATGAACAAGCACTTGAGGAAAATATTCCTGTAAATAAATGTATCGACTTTCATTTCGGGCATTTAATGCCACAATGGCAAGCTTCTTCAATTCCACCATTGAGTGAGGTTATTAAAAAACCATACGGAGAATTTGGACCTCATTTAATTCCTAGTGAAGTGTCCTTAGATCGGTTAGAAGCCCTTTTTACGCTCGATACAATATTAGGTAAAAACCCTGAAACTACTATCGCTAAGTTTTTATACGAGGGTATGAATGGAACCAATCCTGATCTCGATTTATCGAGTTATGACATCATTTTATTTGATGCCCCTCCAGCAAAAAATCAAACTACAAGAGGTGCGTTGCTCGCAAGTGACTATGTAATTGCTCCCGTATCAATGGAACGTTATTCTACAAAATCGGTTTCTTACTTAGCGAAAGTCTTAGGGGAAATGGAAAGTAGTTTAGGTAAATATCCTGAGCTATTAATTTTAGGTAATTTCTACGACAAAACCAGATTACGCGTTGCAGCCCAAGTCATTACTTTAGTTAATCAATATAAAGATTCATGGGTCGATAAATCAATTAGTAGTTCCGAGGAATTCAAAAAAGTACTTTCTTCTGAAGATTATGAACTACCTTTAGCTGTGGCTAAACCTAGTAGTAATGCTTCCGTTGAATTACGCGCTGTCGCACAAGCTTTAGCTGGACGTATGGGTGTCTTATGAACGAAAAGAAAACAGAATCTGAATTCAACCAAGAACTTCGGGCAAAATTTCAGCATGACCTGGCTTTAAAAGGCAACGGTATGGTCATGACTCAACCACCTACGACTAAATCAAAAAGTTTAGAGGCACTTATTGAAAGTGCTCAAAAGTCACAAGAAACAACGTTAGATGGTTCTAATCGTATTGAGATAATTTCTGTCAATTTGGTCGATGACTCGCCTTGGCAACCAAGAGCAAGATATGATGAAGGATACATTCAAGCCTTAGGTGAGATGCTGCAAGATCGTGGGCAAGATGATCCTATAATTGTGAGAAGACTTGCCAGTGGTCGTTTTGAACTAATTGCGGGCCATAGAAGAACACGAGCTGCAAGATTAATTGGCTGGAGTGAAATTAAGGCTCAAGTTGTCGCATTGGCTGATCGAGACGCCGAATTAGCTACTTTGGTAAGTAATGAAGGTCGTGTTGACCTTACAGATTATGAAAAAGGCTTAGCTTATCAGCGTGCTAAAGAAAGAGGATTCGCAAAAAATCAATCTGAAATAGCCCGACTATTTGGTTGTACGCAAGGACGTGTATCCCAATGCCTAAGCCTTTTAGAACTTCCTATTGAAGTTAAAGATATTCTCGATAAGTATCCAGGTCTTTTTGGATATCGATATGCAATCGTTGTATCTGAGTTAGTAAAGGAGTTCCCGCTAGGTATCGATACCATTATTCAAGGTATTGAGCAGTTAATTGATAATAGTGAACTTACAAGCGACCATTTACGTTCTTTTGTGGAAAAAGCCTTATTAAATAGAACAAGGAATCCAATAGTTAAACCGACTGTGGTCTCTAATTCTCAGGGACAATCAATGTTCACTGTAAAATCAAAAAATAACCAGATTGTTATTGATATTAAAGACAATAGTATTGATAAAAGCGCGGTCAGTATTCTTATGATCGAAGCTTTGAGAAATCTTGTTTTAAGCAGTAATTAAGGCTGTTGTTCTTTTTTAGAATACCCCGCTATATGCGGGGTATTTTTTTGTTCTGGTTCTGTATAAAACGTAAGAGCATATTTTTCGGTTTATTAGCAGCTAATAATTTTTATCGCATAATCAAGTAATTTTCGGATTTCCTTCAATTAGACGAACAGTCATTTTCTTTTAAACTACATAAATAAATAAATAAATCAATCAATCAAATAGATACTTAATGTGAAAACTCGCTACCATTAAACTTTGGTCCTGAATTAAATATCTATGATTGTATAGACCAAGTCTCTTCAACCTCGCTCGATGTATTCAGGTAGTAGCATACTATCCGGTTTATTAGCAGCTAATAATTTCGATGATCAAAAAAAAATATGAATCTTATCTGCATATCGAAGTTTTTATATTTTAGCCTCTAGGTTGTCATGAGCTAACCTACATATACTAACTAAAATATTTAGGTGAATTACCTGCATCTATAACTTTATCCATTGAGCTTTCTCAGTCATCTAAATCTATTTTTTTCAAAGATGTAAAACCCCATTTCTTGTAAAAGCATATTATCCGGTTTATTAGCGGCTAATAATTTAGGTTTTTTATGTAACTAAATTCTGTCTGATTTAAATTGCCTTACTTATTGTGAACCTTTAATTGGGCATTACTGATATTTGCAAATCTTAACGTTCTGGGAAAACTTAACATGCGTTGGCATGATTTAACCAATAATTTGAAAAGGCATATTTTTAGGTTTTGTTCGCTATTGGGAATCGCTCACTCGATCTATCAATATCTTCTTCAGCTAGAAGCTTCAGGAAAGCCAGTGAACACAAATAAGTGGTATTGGCCTAGTTGCGATCGGTGGTGTATAGGATGAAGATGAAGTCCGATATTTTCAAATGGTCCCAGTGTAATTCGCGAGGGAATCTAAATGAAGCGCTCTTTGGTATGCATTCGTTTTCAATGGAAGCTTCATTGAAGTTTGAATGCTTTGATGTTTCAAGTGACTACTCACTTACAGTCAACGCCCACTGCTTAAAAGAAGAAGCTTGCTACTAGTATAATTGATCCGTTGTTGACCAATTTTAAGCGATTCACCGATATGTGAATAACGAATAAGACTTTGCTCTCATACACAAGAGACTGGCCTTGCAAAGTATTAGTGCTCATAAGGATACCGTGAGAGAGTTCTAGCCGAAACCAGCACTCGGGCTGAGCATAACAGATTCTAGGTTTGCACTGGCAATCACTACCAACCAATCGCAACTCGAATCTTTGCTGAGTAATTCAGATTTAAGTGAATGCTCAGTTTTGATATATTTCTAAATTGACCCCTAATTTGAATGTCTCACAATTAGAGGCTTATCAATACGGTTTGAAGATTTTTGAAAGAGCATATTTTCCGGTTTATTAGCAGCTAATAATTTTTAATGTTTTCTTAAAGGTCGTTGACTTGATATTCTCCCAGCGGCTAAAGAGCGGAGATTCCTACGGCACTGCGCGATGATATCAGTTGTCTTTTGATACGTGAACAATACATGGGAACTTCTGACTTGTTTGGTGAGTTGCTACAGCAGGAAAATGCCTCAGTGCCACATCGCCTTATAGGCTAGTTGCCATTAAAACCCACCTTAATCCTGCCCCAGGATGGATCGGTTCAGACCGTTGTCATGGCTTTGTGCAGGAGATCTTTACGTGCATTTGCTATACGCGTATGAATCTTCTGGACTTTGGCTTTCGCCTTTTTACAGCTACTACTAAATTTAATCTTGCGACTCATGTGCCTTTAGTAGCGCGCAAGGTGCTGCTGATGCTTCTTGAAGCTATTAAGCGGCGCAGTCAAGTATTCATCACTCATTGTCTAAAATTGAGAAATACCGACATTAATGTCGATCGAAGTGGTCGTGGGAGGTACTGGCTGTACAATCTCTTGCTGCGACTGGATCGAGGCGAACCACTTACTACCAAGTAGCCTGACCGTGACGTTTCGGACTTCGCCGAGAACACAACAGCTGTTGCGGCATCGTTGACATCTAGGTGTGGGCAAGAAGATGCGGCTATTGACTTGATCGAGTTTGATTAATTTGGCGCCCGGCTAGCAGAAAGCATCACTGCTACATTTTTCGTGATTTTCTTTTTGTAATGCTTAAGCGTTGTTGTAGACAAACCTGCACGAAAGGGCGAAACGGCGCATATTGTTTTCTTGCTCATCGTTAAAGGCTGGAAGTCGTTTCATTCTTACAGTAGCTGAGCATGTGCGACCATCACCTGAAGGAATGCTTTGCTTCCTGCAATTACAATCCCCCGCTGAAGGACGAGGTTTTAAGCGTTAATCTGAAAATTATTTGAAAAAGCATATTTTTCGGTTTATTAGCAGCTAATAATTTTTAGTGTTTTCTCAAAATTCGTTCAATTTACATCGTCCCAATCTTTTAGGGTGGGACGATGTAAATAACCTGATTGCAGTTAAGAAGAAACTTTTGTTGGATTTCTAAAAAAGGCTTGAGTGTGATGTGAAGCGTATTAGCATATTTTACGGTTTGACTTTGGAATATATCCCAAAGATTATTCTAATAGAATAATCTTAGAATTCTTATTAAGTGTTAAAAGCGGACTTATCCAGTAACACTAAAATTATTCTAGTAGAATAATCTAACACTTTCATTTTATTAGAAAATGAAAAAGCATATTTTCCGGTTTATTAGCAGCTAATAATTTAAGCTGTTTCTATTAAGTTTAAAGCGCTTCTACTTTAAGCGTAAGCAATTCCAAGAAACGACATTCTTCGTTTGAGTAGGTATTTCTAATGAACGTAAGTCTGGACTATATTTTGGCATCATTTTTTTTACCAAAAAATTTTGCGGCCTCTCCAACCATTCTCTTCTCTTTTGTGCGAACGTAGATTCCTGTTGTAGCTGATGAAGCATGTCCAAGGATTGCTTGAGCAACATCCAGCGGCATGCCTGCTTCAACCGCTAGAGTACCAAATGTATGTCTGTAAGCATGTGGTGATGAAGTCGCGAGTTTATCAATGTCATCAATAGAAAACGTTTCAGCTAATCCATCGATATTTTGAATCTTCTTCCAGGTTCGCATAATGACTGGGTAAAGTGAATCTCCGGAATATCCTTCAATCCGTCTTTCTTCATGCTTCTTGAGTGCTGCTTTATGACGAGGTATGGTGATGGGGGATAGTAATGGTGTCTCTTCTCGATGGGTATCAAAATCAATATTTCGATCTTTCCAATGTGCCTTAATCGCATCAACAGTTCGAACGCTCACTGGTACGAGTCGATTCTTATTACCTTTACCGTGTACTTCTAATGTGTAAATCATGTGTTCATGATTGTACAACTTGAGTTTATGACGTTGGGAGTTTGCTACTTCTTGCCGTCTCAACCCAGAATCACCCATTAAAAGTAGCGCGGCTAACGCAATTCGTTCTTGGACTTTTGTACTCTCATTAGCATTCTCTTGTAAGTACTCAACAACACGTTCCCATAAATCGTCGGTTAATGCACGTTCAATTCGTATTGGATTAACCTCCTGCGTCACGGAAGGATCTTTCACAACAGACCATGGATTTCCGGCTAGATACCTCACATCAACTAGATATTTGAAGCAGGCTCGAATGACGAGTATCGCGTGTTTTTGCGATTTTGCCGACATCTGCTCTTCTGTGAAAGGCTTCCATCTGGACGAGGATCTTGGTACCTTCATACCTGTGAATGAAGGTAGTGGAGCCCGAAGGAATACTTTATAGTCTTCACAATCGTCAACCAACAGTGATGACATTGGCTTTCTTTGTACCATTACAGACCATAGTAAGAAACGTTCAAGTTCTTTTCGGTAAGCTCTGAACGTGTGAGGTTGATCCGCAAACCTGGTCAAATATGCGAGTAGGGCATCTTTGTCATTGTTCGCTTGTATATAGCAGAATGAGGGACTTCTATTTATGCCGAATGTTCCACTGTATTCGCTAGGGAGTCCTAAACGATCAATAGGTACAAGCTCAGAAGGGCGGTTTGGATCTAGAGTGAGTTGAATCAGATTCGTTGTTGAGGACTCGACGACAACAACATTACCCAATGTTTCTGAATGGGTATTAATCCATTTGGTAACGACATCAGCTCGCATCTTACCTATTCGAGGTATTGATCGCCACCAACCGCCACCACGTCGGTAAATCATGTTGATCAAATCTGATAGCGTTAGTAGACCCTCACTACGAAGCGCTACAACGGTCTTGGGACGGAACCATTTGGAAATTGCATCAGTTAATTGTGGTGTGGCTTTAGGTGCATCTGCTGCTTTAATTAAAATATCTAAAGCTTTAACTGTCAGCGATCCTCCCTGGCGTGCTCCCTTCAATATCTCCGCAAAATGTGGATTATGCTGAATGGCTCGTTCCACCAGAGCATTACGCATTTCAATCAGAAATCGCTCAAGGCCCAGATCAAGTTGAGGACTGTCTTCCGAGTAGTATGAACTTGCGATAGTTTGAATTGGAATCTTTTGGGCGTATGCACGCATGGCCGCAAAATCGGTTCGGGTGAAAGTCATTTCCTGCAAAACGATTTCAGCATGTTGCGTCATAAAATATCCGATAAGTAAGTAAAGGCATTAACCCATTCCGTCATCTGTCTTTGGTGAACGACTGAAAAAATCCATTCTTTTCAAAGAAAAATTAATGTCTTCGTCAGAAATAAATTGCTATATATGTAATTTATTTGCTGGAATTAAACCATATTTTACGGTAATTCTACATTAATCCTTATCTGATAATAACAATTATCATATAAGGCTACTATTTTATTCTTTTGTTGTTTTGATCACTTTTTGTGCTTCTTAGTTAACCCAATCTTCGTAAGAGAGTCCAGAAACGCGCTTAAACTCACTCACATTGTTTGTGATCAACAAACACCCAGAAGCTATCGCGTGACCAGCAATAGCAGTGTCGTTATCGCCAATTACCAACCCTGCCTTGGTGAGATTAGTCTTTACCGCTATCGTCGCATCAACCGCAGCCTGATCCCACGGCAAGACCTCATCCAAACGTTTCACGAATTCATCAATTAGCGTTTTGTGCTTGGGCGATGCCTTCTTGCCGATTTGTCCGTATCGCATTTCGGCGTAAGTAATCGCAGAAATAACGATCCGATTATTCTTTGCAACCTCTTCAGCCAATCGCCTCAATACAGACAATGGCTGTTCGCGCATGATGAAAGAACAAATGCAGGTATCTAGCATGTAGGTAGTCACAGCTTAAACCTACCTTCATCGCCAATAATGCTATGACGATCTTGCAGAAAGTCTGCATCAGCTTTCGGTATTTCAGCTAGCGATGACCAGCTCGGACGAACGGGGCGCAGTGTAATGGTGTCACCATTGCGCGTAATTTCGAGCTCACCAACACCCTCATAAGACATATCAGCGGGAAACCGAATTGCTTGATTTTTACCGTTTTTGAAAATTGATACAGTGCGCATAAAGTCGCCTCCTTCATATGACTAACAGATGCAATATAGCATCCAATCTTAGCATATGCAAGACATATGTTGAGGCAAGCTCGCCCGTAAATGCGATTACACAAGTTGCAAGGGTATTGTAGGGGCAAATTGAGGAAACGGAAGAAATTGTACGATAAGGATTTCCGTTCTTTCTTAATGGCCGGAATTCACTATTATCTAGGCGTTTACTTTGGCGTCAAATATAGTCACCAGGAAGGTTCATATGTTTCTAACCTAGTGGTGATAAATATTACAATAATGAATCATGTACTGTCTGCCCGGCATCGCTCATTGCTTGAATGGTATGTTTAAGATATGCCGTATTCCAAAATACAATCACTGCGGAGACGTCACCCGAAGTAAAGGTGTTAACAAGCGAGATGCCGTAATTCGCTCGTATTATCCCATCTCCCTACCCCTTTTGTTAACATATTTACTTCGGAAGCTCGGGAACAGCCGAAACCGTCGACATAAAGCTGCCTCCGGTTTTGGCTGCTCTCGGCTGAGGTGAACCAAGCGGAATTGACTAAATCACAAATGGGTATGAATAAAGTTGAACAGACCATTAGTATTCAAATTCTCGGAACAACTCGGTATACATAAAAGAAGCAAAAGTGCATTAACTAAATGCCGATCTCCTTTTGAAGTTTCATAATAGATACCCCTACAGCCGATGAGGCGCTAGCGTATGTCGTTCCAGAATTAATCATAGCTTCTGCCTCTGTAAATTTTTTTGCATTAATAGCATTTGCGACTTTACCTGCTTCAACATGAAAGGCGGCATGTCTTAAGATGCAATCGCCGTGCGAAGCCAAATGCCCAAATTTACTCTTACCCTCGCCGTGCAGCCATTTACCAAGCTCACAATAATTGTCTTTCCCAATTGTCGCTGCATCCATGTTTTCCTGTTTTGAAATTGCAACTCTAAATTTCGTTTTCCATTCCGAGTGTTTTCCAACGGCATTGGTTAAATCCATTTTTTTCTCCTAAGAATTTGATTCAGCGACCTAACAAAAATCTGAACAGGAACTAATTTCGATGACACTTAGTTAGGCTACTCGTTGCAGTCAGAAATTGCAATTAAAAGCAGTATTCTTTTAGTGCGTTCACACAGACGATCGCATACGCACCGCCGCAATGACACCAGACAAGAACGTCAAAGCAGCGACAAACCACATAGCGCTCGCAACACCAAACACATCGGTTCTGTCGCAATAGCGAAGCCAATGCGGAATCATGGCAGACAGCCTCCGCCCTTACTTAAACAGAGCGGATTTTTCCTGCCAAAGCATAAAATTGGTCGGCAAAAGACAGATCTTCTCCT
>NZ_JACOFW010000044.1 GCF_014284305.1 Affinundibacterium seohonense | reverse complement strand
GCCACATTTCCAACTCCCCTTGTTGACGATCCCGATGAAATTTGAAATTCATTACAATTCGAATTTCGAATTTCTCATGTCGAATGGGGTGCCGGCAATGTTGACGCCCATCCAAAATTGACCAGGTAAACGCAGTTTTGCGCAACGAATATTGACCAGAAAAATTAACGGTTGTGTCGCATTAACGTAAGGCATCGTAGCCTTAGTGTAGACTTTAGCGTTCTAAAAATAGGGGTCGTGCCGAGATACAGGTAAAAAACATCCATAACACCAAAAGTAATATGCCACCACCGCTTCATAGTAAATTTTATATATAACTATCTGTGCCCATTCCCTCGAAAAGGTAAAAGTTTCTTCATGAAATAAAATTAAACACTGATTACTTGCAATATTTCACCAAAACAATCTGCTATTTCTTATTGATTCGTATGCATCCAGTAATAGAATGCCCTGGATATTAGAACTTTTACTTTTTCGAGGGAATGGGCGGTATCCCTATAGGGGCGAATTGAATAAACGGAAAAAATTGTACGTTAAGCGGACGACGCATCACCTTATTTTAATGCACCGCCACTGCTTACTCCCTCTTTTTGACACCTAAATGCCCTTGTAACTCCGTCAGAATCGTTTTCTGGGTTTCGACTACGGCTGTGCATTTGACCAACTCTAATTGTTGTTCATGAGCGTGTGCCTTTAACTCATTGTTTTGAACAGCGATTTCAGCCAATTGACTGCGTAATTCATCCATAGCGACATCTTTCGCTGCTGAGTCAAATTCCAACAACGGAATGCGACCCGTTGCGACCCTGAGCGACTCAATCTCACTAATATGCTGGCGCTCGGTACTTTGCAGATCGTAGATCGACTTTTGCGCCTGAGAGAGCTCAGTTATTAATCTGGCGCCATCCTGATTGAGTCCTGTAATTTCATTTTGTTTGAGCACTAGGCTTTGCTGCAAGTGGCGAATTTCGCCCTGTAGCTGCTGTACTTGATGTTCGTGGCGTCGAATATCCTGGTCGCGTTGCTCTTTTACTGACGCACGATAATGTTCTAAAGCTTCTCGTGCATGCGTGTGTTTTGCTTCCAATGATTGGCGGTGTGTATCGTTTTCAACCAGGCGCTCTTTCAGATCGGCCACCTGTTGTTCTAGCGTATGCCTGGTAATGGTTTCACGTTGCAAGGATTCTGCTGTTCTGGCGTGCGCCGCCACTTCGCTTTGAGTTCTGGCTTCGGCCACACTTAGTTTATCGCTTAGCACCTCATTGGCGGCGTTTAATGCGGCAATTGATGCATTGAGTTGCCGTTCCTTCTCTGTGCTTTGTGTTTGCACCTCACCAATCCGCGCATTGGCTTCTTCTTCCAGCTGGACGGCCAAGCGCGCCACCAGATCATGCAAGGCCTCACTGATAGATGTCTTTCGATCGGCAATCCCTCCATCTTCCATCTCTAATTCTTTGAGATATTTGTGAATGGTCGACTTGGAGCCGGTATTCCCAAGGGCGACACGAACTGCGTCGACAGAAGGATGTCGCCCCTGTGCCATTACGGCGTCGCGTGCCTTTTTCACTTCCGATTTGTATAAACCAGTTCGTGCCATATGGTCACTCCATCAAATATCGTACTGTATTACGTAATATGTAATTACATACTAAATATTGTGGAAATTCAAGTTTAATTTCCTTGAAATTGGTAGCGGATAATATAGAGTTATCCTGTGTGATGTGTGAAAAATGAGGTAAATTACTGATTTCATGTGTAATCATCAAAATCATGAGCAAGATTGATCAATACGTTCAAGCAGCCACCCGAGACCACACCCGTCAAAGCTACCAAGCTGCTGTGCGCCATTTTGAAATTGAATGGGGTGGTTTCTTGCCCGCTACGGCCGACAGTATCGCTAACTACTTGGTTGAGTACGCTGAGACACTCGCGATCAATACATTACGTCAACGTTTAGCCGCCTTGGCACAGTGGCATATTTCGCAGGGCTTTCCAGATCCAACCAAATCACCCGTCGTACGAAAGGTTTTTCGTGGCATACAAGCACTTCATCCTGCCAAAGAAAAACAGGCCAAGCCTCTGCAACTAGACCAGCTTGAACAGGTAGACCAATGGTTGGCATCAGCCATTGAGCGCGCCCGCGCTGAAAGCAGCCGTAGCGCCGAGCTACGCTATGTTCGAGACAGAGCGCTTTTACTACTTGGATTTTGGCGCGGCTTCCGAGGCGATGAACTAACACGACTGCAAGTAGAAGATGTGACGGTATCACCAAGTGAAGGTATGGTTTGCTATCTATCACAAACGAAAAGTGATAGGAGGTACCAAGGAACCAGTTTTAAAACTCCAGCCTTATCAAGGCTCTGCCCAGTCGACGCATTTATCGATTGGATTCATACCGCACAATTAACTTCTGGCCCGGTATTTCGTGCTATTGATCGATGGGGACATCTATCTGAGATCGGTTTGCACGAAGACAGTTTGATTCCTATTTTTCGTTCGGCTTTACACGCGACCGGAATCGAATCGGCTAATTTGTATAGCGGCCATTCGCTTCGACGCGGCTTCGCTACTTGGGCTACAGCGAATGGATGGGATCTAAAGACGCTAATGGAATATGTTGGCTGGAAAAATATTCAATCAGCAATGCGTTATGTCGACGTGGCTGATCAATTTTCTCAACAACGTATCGAGCAGAGTTTAAGTAAGTCTCCGCCAATGCACCGGTTAAGTAAGCCATGACTTCATTAGAACTCCACATGTCATTACCGACCATGTGGAGCAAACTTAAATGACAACTACGTTTCGATTTCTTTCGTAAAATAAGAAGGCACTAGCTTGTACAACAATGGCAACACCAATAAGGTCAGCAAGGTTGAAGAAATAATCCCGCCAATGACGACAGTCGCTAATGGTCGTTGTACTTCCGCGCCAGTACCGGTAGCTATGGCCATCGGAATAAAGCCTAAAGAAGCGACTAAAGCTGTCATCAGTACGGGACGCAATCTTGTTACCGCACCTTCACTAATTGCGGCATCTAAATCCATACCTCTATCAATGAGTGAACGAATATAGGCGATCATCACCAGACCGTTCAAGACGGCCACACCAGACAAGGCAATAAAGCCGATACCGGCTGAAATTGAAAGAGGAATATCTCGTAGCCATAAGGCGACAATGCCCCCGGTTAATGCGAAAGGCACGCCGGTAAAAACTAATAAACCATCTCGCATATTGCCAAACATGGCGAAGAGCAACATAAAGACCAGCACCAATGCAGCTGGCACAACCACTTTCAGACGATTACTCGCTGACTGTAATTGTTCAAAAGTGCCGCCCCAGGTGATCCAATAGCCTGTAGGCATATTAATTTCTTTCCGCATACTCTGCTGGGCTTCGGTCACGAATGACCCAATATCGCGCCCACGGACATTTGCGGTGACGACCACGCGGCGCTTTCCTTCCTCTCGACTGATTTGATTGGGGCTCGTTCCCATGCTGACCGCTGCCACATCGCTTAATCGCAAATAACCCGCTTTATCTGGGCTGATACCATCTTTGGGCAAGCGAATTGGCAGGCGTTTAATCGTATCCACATCATTGCGCAAATGGTCTGGCAGGCGAACCACAATATCAAAACGACGATCGCCCTGAAACATCGTACTAACTGCCTGCCCACCAATGGCGTGACTGATGACACCTTGAACATCATTAACGTTGACGCCTAAACGAGCGATTTTATCCCGGTCTATTTGAATATTGAGCATCGGCAAGCCAGTTGTTTGCTCCACCTTAACATCGGTCGCACCATCAATCTTCGCCAACACTTGAGAGATTTTTTCAGCCGACTTATTCATGGTGTCCATGTCGTCACCAAATACCTTGACCGCTACATCACTACGGACGCCGGAAATCAATTCGTTGAAGCGCATTTGAATAGGCTGCGTAAATTCGTAGTTATTTCCCGGCACTTTGGCGACAGCTTCTTGGATTGCCTCAATTAATCCGTCTTTACTTCGTTTTGGCTTAGGCCATTCATTTTCTGGCTTGAGCATGATGAATGTATCAGCCAAACTTGGCGGCATTGGATCGGTCGCAATCTCTGCTGTGCCGATTTTTGAAAATACCCGTTCAACTTCAGGGAATTTTTGAATAACACGCTCAAGATCCTGTTGCATTTGTACAGCCTGATTGAGGCCAGTACCCGGGATGCGCATCGCATGCATCGTGATGTCACCTTCGTTCAGGCTAGGGACAAATTCACTTCCCATACGAGTGAGGAGTAAGCCACTCAGGATGATCGTAGTACCTGCAATACTGAGCACCAAGGCTTTACTACGCAGTGTCCAGTCCAATAAAGATTGGTAACGCTTCTGAATACGACTAATGGCGCCGTTTTCTTTTTCAACAATGTTATTGCCAATAAATAGTGCGACGGCGGCCGGAATGAAAGTCACTGAAAGAATCATCGCTGCAATCAATGCGGCAACGACAGTGAATGCCATAGGGTGAAACATTTTGCCCTCGACGCCCGTCAATGCAAATATGGGTAAGTACACTACCATGATGATTAACTGACCGAATAGCAAAGGTCTACGGGATTCCTTTGCTGCTTCAAACACTTCGTTAAATCGTTCATGTCGCGTTAATAGCCTGCCATGGTGAAGCTGTGCATGGGCTAAACGCCGCACGCAATTTTCCACAATGACGACGGCACCATCAATGATGATCCCAAAATCTAATGCCCCAAGACTCATCAGATTTGCACTGACCTTGTTGCCGACCATACCTGTGAACGTGAACAGCATTGCTAGTGGAATTACCATCGCCGTAATAATTGCAGCACGGATGTTTCCTAGGAATAGAAACAGAATTACGATCACCAGAACGGCACCTTCAAGCAGATTCTTCTTTACTGTACTAATCGCTTTATCCACTAATATGGTTCGATCATAAACAGTGTTAACAATCACGCCTTTTGGCAATGTATGATTAATCTCTTCGATTTTTTTACTGACAGCAAGTGACACCTTCCGGCTATTCTCGCCCATTAGCATAAATACGGTACCCAGCACCACTTCACGACCATTTTCAGTAGCGGCTCCTGTGCGCAACTCCTTACCGATTTCCACATCTGCGACATCTTCAATGCGAATCGGTGTTTCGTGGATGGATTTCACGATGATCTGTTTAATATCTGCAATAGAGTTGAGTTGGCCAGGTGCACGCACCAAGTATTGTTCCCCGCGTCGCTCAATATAGCCAGCACCTATATTGGCATTATTTTTTTCGATTGCGGCAGCGACTTCCTGCCAAGTGACGTCGTAGGCAACGAGTTTTTCTGGTCTGGGAGCAACCAAGAATTCTTTGTTATACCCGCCGATCGTATTGATCTCGGTGACACCTGGGACATTACGTAATTGAGGCTTGACGATCCAATCCTGGATCTCTCGAAGCTCGGTCGACGAATAAGGTTCGCCGGAGGCATTGAGCGCACCCGGTTTAGCTTCGACCGTCCACATCACAATCTCACCAAGTCCGGTTGAAATCGGCCCCATGGCAGGCTCCACACCTGCAGGCAATTTCGATTTCGCTTCCTGCAGACGCTCATTGACCAACTGACGAGCGAAATAGATGTCGGTACCGTCCTTAAATACCACCGTCACCTGCGACAAACCATAACGGGAAAGCGAGCGCGTTTGCTGCAAAGAAGGCAGACCTGCCATCACGGTCTCTATCGGAAAGGTCACACGTTGCTCTGACTCTAAGGGTGAGTACCCTGGTAATACCGTATTAATTTGCACCTGAACATTGGTAATGTCGGGTACCGCATCGATGGGTAAGCGTTGATAATTCACGATACCTAGTGCGGCAAAACACAAGGTCACGGCCAGCACCATCCATCGGTGATCGATGGAAAAGCGAATAAGTTTCTCAAACATAATTTTTACTTTCTGAAATGAATGGAATAATTCATAAGAAGATCATTTGAATCGGAATCAGTCGTCATGACTTGCCGACGACTTACCCAACTCCGCCTTCATCAGAAAACTATTTTTTGAGACATAAGTTTCACCCGCCTGTAAGCCTTTCAGTACTTCGGTAAATTTACCATTGGTTCGCCCCAATTCCACAGGACGTACTTCAAACTGATCACCGACTTTGATAAATACACTTGAGGTTTCATTCACATTTTGAATCGCCTCGCTAGCAACAACAACCGGTGTGTTCACCGCGGCAGATTGCACAACCAGATTGACCGGTAGACCTGGGTACCACATACCTTTGGCATTGGACACCACCAAGCGTGCCATCGCACTTAGTGTCTGGTCACCGACCACTGAGCCGACGTAGCTCACTTTGCCAGTGGTATTGGATTCAAAAGCCGTTGCGCTGATCGTTGCTTTTTGTCCGACTTTAATTAGTCCCAATTCTTTCGCAGGAATCACCGCTTCAACCCACACCGTATCCAGATTGGTCACCGTAAAGATCGTGGCATCTTCTTTCAATACTTGTCCCATCGCGATATTTTTTTCTGTGATGGTGCCGTTAATGGGTGATCGAATTTCCAGACGTGTAAGTGATCCGCCCGCCGCGCTGAAAGGAGAGTTCGCTCCTAAAGCGGCTAATTTTTGCTCTGCACTTTGACATGTTATTTCGGCCTCCTGTAGGGAGTTTTGTGCCGCTAGATAGTCCTGCTCGGCAGAAATCTTCTCTTCCCATAATTTCTTTTCTCGCTCAAAACTTTTTTTCGCTAACGCAAACCGTTTTTGCGCAGCAAGCACTTCGCTACGTTGATCCGCTAAAAGCTGGCTCGAAATGACGGCTAATACTTGCCCTTGTTTGACCTTATCTCCCGCATTCACCAATACACGTTCTACCAATCCCGTCAGGCGTGGCACGACATGCACCGTGTTGTCAGCATTTAAACGAATTTCACCTAACAGTGACGTCGTGCTTTGCAATAACATCGGTCCAGCAACTTGCGTCTCTATCCCGTTGTGTTTGCGTTGCTGCTCACTCATTTGTACGCGACCTTCGATCTGTTCATAGTGAAAATCGTAGGTCTGTTGATTAAATGTCGCCTTAATTTTGACCTCAAAGGAATGCGGCTCCTCTAGTTCGTCCGCACTGGTCAAATAATCCTGCTCAGGCTTGAAGCGATACGTCTTCGCTTCCTGACCTAAGCGCTGTACCAAGATCGTGACATCGTTAGCACTTGGCGCCAACGCTTTGCCATTTTGGTAGGGATAGAGTCGAAAGACGGGTGCCGAATCCACTTCAAAAATAGTGACCTCTAAGGCATAAGTGCCTTGCGTAAATAGGCGTCCGCCATGAGGGCCTTTCTGATCTTTCGCTGGTTCCTCTCCGGCTTTTTCTGCATGCTCTCCCGCATGACTAGCTTTCTCGTGGTCTTCTTTTTTAGACGTCGGCTTATTTGAAAAAAGGATAGCGATCGCTAAAACAATGCCGACCACAAGAACGATGACCACGGCAATCGCCTGATTCCGATATTTGAGGGGTGATGATTGTGTCAGTTGAGATAAAAATTTCATGATTATTCCTAAAATGAGTCAGTCGCTGGATAAAATTCAAACGCTTGATCATTCAGCAGTCTTTGAATATCCGCTGCGGCAAGATGGGCATCGCCACAACTACGTAAATATTGTGCTTTTGCAGCCAAGAGAGAGCGCTGCGCATCGAGTACGTCTAAGAAACCGAATTTCCCAAATTCAAAGCCCTTGAGCGCAAGGTCAAAGGCATTTTGGGCATTAGGGAGAACGTCTGCTTTGCTTAGCTGTGCCTCGTCGACCGCAAATCGGAGTCGCTGCTGAGCTTGCATCAATTCATTTCGCACACGAATCTGTGTCGATTGCAGTTCGTCTTTCGCTTTATCCAGACGACTGATGCTTTCCTGCACATTGCCCTGATTACGATCAAACAGGCTAATCGGTATAGAGACGCCGATCATAGGCTGCTGTCTTCCTGTCAGTTGTTCCCGTTTGGCACCTAGGCTTAAAGTGATATCTGGAATTTGTTTGCTGCGCTCTACATCGGCCATTGCAACGCGTTTTTCCACTTCTATTTTTGCTTTGATGATCTGTGGTGATTGCATTAGTTGCTTTTCCACATCCAAGCTATCAGGCACCACAGGTAAAGTATCAAAACGTCCCACGAACTCAGTTGATGGATGGGGGCTATTGCCGATTACTGATTGCAATCGTTGACGCGCAATCATTAATTCACTCTCAGACTTAGCTAATTCAAGCTGTGCGCTCGATTGCGCCACCCGCGCCTTACTCTCTTCTAAGGGCGCCACTTTACCCACGGTGACTTGATTTTTAGCTGCACTGTAAGCGCGCTGTGTTAGCTCCAACGAAGTGAGCGCCAATCGTTGACGCTCTTGTGCAATCAGTACCTCATTAAAGCGCGTTGTAACGGTGGCCCGAATCTCGTTCAACATTATGGTGAACTCGACTTTAGCGATATTCAAACCGCTTTCGGCCACCGATAGGCGGGCACGCCTTTTGCCACCAAGTTCGATCGCTTGATTGAGTTGCCAAGTCGTATTGCGATTTTCAGTCCGGGCGTCTTCCATCATCGCAACCAGTTCGGGATTACGTAGTAGGCCTGCTTGACGTAAGCTTGCCTCGGTCGCCGCTATCTCTCGTTTGGCGGCAGCAACATCCGGATGGTATTGCTGGGCTAAACGTATCGCTTCCTGTAAGCCTAAACGGCCACCTGCAACGGTGTCGGGCAGATTGTTGGAGGATAGATTGACTGCGAGCATTTGCGTGCTCGCTTGATCTTTAATGTGGGTATTAGTCGGTAATATCTGCGCCACAAGGTATGCGGGTGAAGACGTTAGTAATACTGCCGCGAGCCACGATAACGTGGGCGGCAAAAGCAATTTTTGCATGGAACTCCCCTGAAATAATTCCTGAAACTATTCTTAAAATGAAGCGATAGGAAAAATCCGGTCGTGCGCTGTCAACTCTTGGATCTCAGTACAAAAGAAAATAATGAAGAATGACAGTGAATTGGCGCCGGATTAAACGACGCGCATCCATTTGGGACGTTCTGGCTCTGCCAAAAACGGTATGGGAAGTTGAAGTTGTGTGAGCGATCGGGAATCTTGACGTCCTAGATCATCAAATGGACATACTTGTGCATCAGCAGTCATTGAAGCGCCGTGATGACACGTCGTACAATCTGGATGCGACACAGGCTTCTTATTGCCTGTCTTATTCTTTTGATCCTCTTGATCCGCAGTGTGATGTTGGTGAGGATGATGCCCAAAATGTTGCGTGGATTTATCTGTTTCATGCTGACAGAAAGCACTTGCCGCCGTCCAATTGAGTTGGAAGGTCAACGAAAGGACTAACAGGATGATCCATTTTTTACACATGACGCGAATTATATACCTGATCTGTTTCTCTATTGGATGACAAATTTGTTATCTAGACTGCCGATTTCGCAGCAAGCTTGGGCGTGGGAGGTTTGACCAAACGTAAGCCATTAAAAATGACTAACAGGCTTGCCCCCATATCTGCAAATACCGCCATCCAAAGACTCGCAGAACCAAAGACTGCCAGTATTAAGAAAATTACTTTTATCCCCAGCGCTAAACTAATGTTTTGTTTCAGAATGCGAGAGGTACGTTGACTCAATTGAATAAACTGGGGAATCTTACGCAGATCATCATCCATTAATGCCACATCGGCCGTTTCCAATGCGGTATCCGTTCCAGCGGCACCCATTGCAAATCCAATATGGGCTTTGGCCAGTGCTGGGGCATCATTAATGCCATCGCCCACCATGCCGACGTGACCATATTGTGTTATCTCTTGCTGAATGGCCGCTAATTTATCCTCTGGCAATAAGTCACCACGCGCGTCGTCAATGCCGACCAGCTTGGCAATCGCCTTAGCCGTGAGCGTATTGTCACCAGTCAGCATCACGGTACGCACGCCCATTGCATGTAGCTCGGCAATGGCTTGTCGGCTAGTTTCTCGAACTGTATCGGCTACGGCGATCATCAGTAGCGGTGTAGTTTCATTACAGAGAATGACCACAGTTTTTCCATCCCCCTCAAAGGTGCGCAAAGTCGCTTCCAGGCTCGTGTTACAGATACCTAATTCTTCAACCAGTCGATGATTGCCTAAATAAAACCACTGATCATCCACGCGTGCTTTTACACCACGTCCCATCAAAGCTTCAAACTGAGATACTTCAGTGAGAGAAACAGTCGGAAATTGCGCTTGCCAATACCGACTAATGGCACCAGAGACAGGATGGTCTGAACGGTTGGCCAAACTTGCCGCAAGCGCTAAATGTGTGGCGGTATCCCCTTGAAGTGGCGTGACATTGGTGACACTAGGCTTACCCAACGTAATGGTTCCGGTTTTATCCAGTGCAAGCACTTTTAAATTTCGACCGTCTTCCAGATAAACCCCACCTTTAATCAAGATGCCCGCTTTAGCTGCTGCGGCCAGTCCACTCACTACGGTCACTGGTGTTGACACCACGAGTGCACAAGGGCAAGCAATCACGAGTAATACCAAGGCTTTGTAGACCCACACAGACCACAACAGCCCAAAAAAGACAGGCGGCACAATCATGACTGCCAACGCTAACAAGAAGACCACAGGTGTGTAAATTTTGGCGAATTGATCCACAAAACGTTGTGTAGGCGCGCGACTCGCCTGCGCTTCTTCAATACGCACAATAATGCGTGCCAACATCGAATCTGATTTTAAAGAAGAGACACAATACAGAAAGGAACCGCTTTGATTAATCGTCCCAGCAAATACCTGATCCCCAATATTTTTTGCGACTGGCATACTTTCTCCTGTAATGGGTGCCTGGTCAATTGCGGAAGCCCCCTCAGTCAATATGCCATCAAGCGGAACGCGCTCTCCGGGTGCGACCCGTAGAATCGCCCCAATTTGAATTTGGTCAGTTCCTACGGTGAGCCAAGTACCATCAGCCTGTTTCACCGTCGCTTGTTCGGGCGCCATCGCCATTAATCCCCGAATGGCATTGCGCGCACGGTCTAAGGATAAGGCTTCGATCATTTCTGACAGGCTAAACAAAGCCATCACCATTGCTGCCTCTGGCCATTGCCCGATGATCACGGCACCTGTGACAGCAATTGCCATCAGGGCGTTAATGTTTAAATTGAGATTGGCGAGCGCGATCCATCCTTTTTTATAGGTGCCAATGCCACTGATGAGAATGGCTAATAAAGATAGGGCAATCACAGCCCAACTTGATTCGTTACCACTCACCCAGGCAATCGATTCTGCCGCAATTGCGCTGGCAACTCCCAAACCGGCAAACCACCACGATTTATTCGAGATTGTGGGTGCATTAACTCTTTTCTGAGATTGATCCATCGCATCTATCAACTCGGTTTGCATGCCTATTTCCTGTAAAGCGCGCTGAATCGGTTTGTCATCGGCTAGTCGATGTTCGACTGTGAGTTTTCGCTCTAACAGATTAAATTTCAGTTGCGTAATACCTTCAACAGAAGTCAGTTTCTGACGAATCAAGGTTTCTTCCGTGGGGCAATCCATGTTCTCAATTCGATATACCACCGATGACGCACCGACGGCAGCGGTTGACTCCGGTGACGTTGCAGTGATCAGCGGCGTATCTCCACAAGCACAGTCGTGTTGATTGCTGGTACAGATGGATGTTTGCTCAGTTGTCGATGACATAGAAGCTCCTTAAGGCGTATAGTGCTATTAAAAACCCTGTAGTAGGTATAGGGTCAAGCATTATTTTGCGATGAGGATGAATCGAATGGAATTAAAAATTGGTGAACTCGCAAAACGATCTGGTTGTCAGGTAGAAACCATTCGTTTTTATGAGAAAGAAGGCTTACTTCCCCCAGCCATACGCTCGCAAGGAAATTATCGTTTGTATGGTGACAGCCATGCTGAACGACTTTTATTTATCCGCCACTGTCGATCATTGGATATGACCTTGCATGAAATCCGTCAGCTTTTACTTTTTAAGGATGCGCCTCAGGAAACCTGCACGGAAGTGAATCAAATTTTAGATAAACATATTGACCATGTCGCACATCGCATTCATGAATTGACTGAGTTACAAAAGCAACTGACGCATCTACGCAGCCATTGCAACAATCCTACAGCGGGTAAAGATTGCGGGATTCTGCACAATCTTGCGACCACTGAGGGATTGTCGAGTAAAAACTTAGGCAGTCATGGAGGCGGTTGTCATTGATTTTTTTGATCTTCGTTTTCCTTACTTAGTTGTCTGCGCCGCAATAACAGATAAACCGCAGGCACCACGAACATAGACAATAGTGGCGCGGTAATCATGCCGCCAACCATCGGCGCGGCAATCCGTTTCATTACCTCCGAGCCAGCACCGTCTCCTAGCATGATCGGCACCAAACCAGCGATGATGACAGCGACCGTCATTGCTTTGGGACGTACGCGCAAGACTGCGCCTTCACGAATCGCATCCAACAAGTCTATTTCGCTGGTTCTTCCTGCTGCTAACCGGTCTTCCCAAGCGTGCTTTAAGTACAGCAGCATGATTACGCCGAATTCCGCCGATACACCCGCTAAGGCAATAAAGCCAACACCACTGGCGACCGAAAGATTATGCCCGAGCGCCCATAGCAACCAGATACCGCCCGCCAAAGCAAATGGCAAGGTCGCCATGATCAGCCCCGCTTCATCGACACGCTTGAAGGTCATGTACAACAGGACAAAGATAATCAGCAAGGTCGCTGGTACCACGACTTTCAGTTTGGCGGTTGCTCGTTCCAGATATTCAAACTGGCCGGACCACGCGATCGAATAGCCAGGTGGAAGTTTCACTTCCCTGGCAACGACTGCCTGCATTTCATGTACTGCTGAGCTGAGGTCACGGTCACGGATATCGACATACACCCATCCTGACAAGCGTGCATTCTCACTCTTGAGCATGGGTGGCCCATCATTGATGCGAATTTCTGCAACATCCCCCAGCCGAATTTGAGCCCCACGCTCAGTCAGCACCGGCAGTTGCCGGAGCTTTTCGACTGAGTCACGTACTTCTCGCGGATAACGTACATTGATCGGAAACCGTTGCAAGCCCTCGATGGTTTCGCCGATATTGTCCCCGCCAATCGCTGCGGACACGATGCTTTGTACATCGGTTCTGTCGCAATAGCGAAGCCAATGCGGAATCATGGCAGACAGCCTCCGCCCTTACTTAAACAGAGCGGATTTTTCCTGCCAAAGCATAAAATTGGTCGGCAAAAGACAGATCTTCTCCT
>NZ_JACOFW010000043.1 GCF_014284305.1 Affinundibacterium seohonense | reverse complement strand
GCATTGAGTCTTCGTTTGAAAAATACGTGGCGAAGTTCTTTTATTTTTAAAGTGCCTACTAGAGACGCAATCATTACCCAATAAAAAACCCCGCTTTTAATAAAAGACGGGGTTTGTCAGCGATCTGGGGTGCAGTTTATGAACTGCACCCTCAATTGATACTCAAGTGAAATCACTGGAATCCAAACTCAGTTGGCCCTTGTGACTGAATTAATTAAAACGGTTGTTTTTGGCGCGTCGGTGTACCCATATTTATTTCTTTCGGTCGGTACGACTTTGATCTTATCAACCACATCTAGACCCGCAATGACTCTGCCAAAAACTGCATAGCCTGAACTATTTACACTTGGGTTAAGAAATGGATTATCAACGACATTAATAAAAAATTGGGAGGTTGCCGTGTCGTCATCATTCATTCGTGCCATCGCAATAGTGCCACGCAGATTGCTAAGTCCATTGTTTGCTTCAAGTTTAATAGGGAAGTAAGTTGACGCTGGAACATAGGATGTCGTTAGGCCACCGCCTTGAATCATAAAGTTACTGATCACACGATGAAAGATCTTATTGCTGTAAAAGCCGATATCGGTGTAGCGTAAAAAGTTGGTGACTGTGATTGGTGCCTTAATCGGATCGAGCTCAACTAAGATATTCCCCATTGACGTATTGATCATGACTTGAGGGATCAGTTTTGCGAGAGTCAAATCGAGCGCGGTATCTGTGATACCTATTCCATTCTTTGCGGCCGTTGTATCGGTTGGTGATACCAATTTAGCGATTGCATTGCCATTTAAGATGGATTCATTCCGGGTGTTGTAATTGAGCCCGAGTTGTATCGAGAAATATTTACCAACGATGACTTTGTTGACTAGTAGATCTGTTACCCAAGCATATTCCGGATTGTTCGCTTTAGAACCATGGGCGGCATTAATGATATCGCGGATTAAATTGCCACGTGATTTTGCACCGCTTTCGATCTCTTTGGTCCAATACTCAAGACCTTTTTGATCGACTTCATCGCGTCCCAAGACATTCTTATAGATTTTGCGAATGAATTGCTCAGTGCTCATACTCGCCGTGTAGCCCGTGATATCAGATACTTCTGGGTTAATGGCAGAAGTATAAAAATTATCCGCCAATTGCTCAATTGTTCTTCCTTCTTCTTTAATCGTACCGATCCAGTAAATCATGCCTTCTGCGTCAGGCACACGATTAAAGAAGGCGATGTATAACTCAATCAAGGAATCCAAATTTTTTTGATCGATCGTTTTAGACTTGTTGCCGGCTAGAAGGCTAACGGTGAAGTCATTGAACTTCACGGTGGTTTGCGTGGACGATAGATTCGTTACGTCGCTAGATGACGCTTTGTTGACAATTGAAAAGCCGTAAGCATTGGTTTTAATAATATAGTCATTGCGGGAGGCATTGATAGTCACAACATCCGCAGATGGTGCGGGTTGTGCAGGCGGTGCGCTTGGCGGCCCACTTAGTGCAGCGACATCAGTGCCTGTATTGGAACTATCACCACCACCGCAGCCGCCCAGTCCAAGCGTGACTGCCAAAAGTGTGCTCGCTATGATGGATTTTTTATTCATAAATCGCATTCTTGATTTCATCGCAATTGACCTACGTTAATTTAAAAGAGAAAGGGCATTATAACGATGAAATTGTACAATTTCTGAGGATAAAAGAATCAAATTGTAATGTGCCTGTCAACAAAGCGATGCTTTTTAATATCCCCATGGTGTTGGTGGCAGGTCGATGGCTTTTGTAAGATCAAAATTAACACGGAACTCACGACCCTCTCGCGTTAAACGATAGCTAAAAGTCTTAGGATAAATAAAGATCTGCCAGACATTGGTAATCGAATGCGCGCCACCTAGGCGAGCAAATAATTCTTTGGAATATTGATCGGCAGGGAAAGACTGTACGTTGTTCCAGCCAGCATCCAGCGTATGTCCGCCATACATGGTTTGTGCATCATGATTACCGTCAGCGTGCCGGTGATCGTGCTTGAGTGAGAGACCAGAACCGGTTTTTGTAATGATCCACGTGCGCGAATGATTGTCGCCTACATGAAACGGGATTTGCAATTGGGTGTCGGTACACTTGCGAACGTGCATCAGGAGTCTTCCTTCGAATCCTTCGGATTTCGGATTGTCGACTGCGACTTTTCCTTCAAAAGCTTTGCCACAAAGTTGGCGAAGCTGATCGAAGAACGCATCATGTGTAGAAATTGAGACTAATGGTGCTTCTTGTTTGACTTGGGCTTGCGCTAAATTAGCCTGGCCTGTGAATAAAACCAAAAGCAATGCTGGTAAAAAGTTGATTTTCATATTTTTATTTGGATGAGATTTTGAATCTTAACGTTGAATTCACATGCCGCCCCATGCGGCACTAATCACACTAATCGCAGTGAGTCCGGCGGTTTCTGTTCGGAGTACACGCGGCCCCATACTCAACATGATTGCACCTTGTTTAATCGCAAGTTGTTCTTCACTATCTGAAAAACCACCTTCAGGCCCGATCATGATTGTTAGTGCTTGTGCTGGGTGATGTCGGGGCCAGTCAGCAAGAGATTGATCGGCACGTGGCGATAGCAGAATTCGTTTATGCATATCTTGTTGCATCAGCCATTTTTGCACATCGGTCAGCTCCGCTAAATGGGCGATGCGTTTGCGTCCACATTGTTCAGTCGCGCTTTGTATGATGCCTTGCCAGTGCTGCATTTTTTTCTCAGCGCGTTCTGGATTCAATTTAACGACACTGCGTTGTGCTGCGAGTGGTTGAATATGATTGACCCCAAGTTCGATGGCTTTCTCGATGATCCAATCCATTTTCGACGCTTCTGGCAATGCTTGCGCCAAGCTTAAGTTGAATGGGAGTTCGACTTCTTCAGGTAAAAAAACTTTAACCTCAGCGTTCACTTGTTTTTTGCTGATCGAAGTGAGTGTCGCTAGATAGCTACCACCTTCACCATTAAAGAGTTCAACATGCTCACCTATGTTTAAACGTAATACAAAAATATGATGTGCAGTATCGGCAGGCAGATCAATTTGCGCGCCGATATTCAGCGGAAGTGGGCAGAAAAAACGAGGCATGGGGTGTGTTCGAATAGATTAATTTAATAGATTAGATCAGTAAGATTGGCAGGCTGCGTTCAATATGCCCATTCCTAAACTCAGAGCGCCTAAAAAAATACCAGAAGCGAGTTTATTGTTTGGTACATCTTTGATTAAGTCCGGTAATAAAATTCGAGCGATGACAAATGCCAGTAACTGTATGACCAGTGCAATCGCACTCCAGATCAACATATCTGGCAAATCAACGCTATGCGCAACTGAGGATGCTAAGGCGATGCAATAACCTAAAACCGCACCTGATAAGCTGGCAGATGCCGCGGTATTACCTTCACGGATTAATGCAATTTCCTTGTAGGGTGTGATGCGAATATAAATCGCGATAAAGAGAAATAAAAATGCTAGTGCCGAGCCAAAGTGGCTAATAAAAGCAGGGAAACCATAGGCTAAAAATTGTGCGCTCATGATGTACTTTCTAATTAATGGTGGAGATCAATAGTCGAAATCAATAGTAGAAATTTGTTGGTTCAAATAACTTAGTCGATGAAATAATGTGGGACAAAGCGGCTGGTATTTTTTGTAATCAAAGTTTCGTCTTCTCGTATGCCTATACCAGCGGCCTCATCGCCCACCACCCAAGAACCAATCGAGGTATATGCAGGCGTAATCCCATCATCAAACTTCGGTTGAGGCGCATAGGCTTGGTAGATGAAGCCTTCCTGTCCGTATTCGCCTTCAGTATGCATGACATTGCCATCAGCATAGATGGAAATGTTTTCTCCCTCGCGCGATAGCAAAGGTTTCTTCACAAAATTACCGCTGATGCGCCATGCTTCTGCGTAAGCTGGCAACAAATTGGGGTGATCAGGAAATAATTCCCAAAGCACGGGCAGGATGGCTTTGTTAGACAAAAGCATTTTCCATGCTGGTTCGATAATGCGGGCAGGGCGGTTCAATAAATGGGTTGCGAATTGTTCGCGGCATAGCCATTCCCAAGGATAGAGTTTGAATAAATTTTCTATCTTTACATCATTGTCGTCGACCAACTCGGCGTTCGCTTCATCCCAACCAAGATCACTAATACTATTTTGTTTGGTTGCAAATCCGGCTTGAATCGCGGTGTCGCGTAGATAAGAGAGATTGCCAATATCTTCTTCGCTATCGGCACAAACAAAATGTAAGACACCTTTGCCGTCAAATTTTTTCCATTGATCGATCAGTTTCTCGTGCAAGGAATTAAATTGATCCGCAGTCGGATAGACATCTTGCAGCCAATACCATTGCGCTACAGAGGACTCGACTAAACCCGTCGGCGTGTCAGCGTTGTACTCCAACATTTTTGGTGCGCCGGTGCCATTCCAGCTTAAATCGAAACGACCAAATAAAGAAAATTCTTTGTCACGCCAACTCTCTTCAACTTGAGTCCAAAATGCCTCAGGAATCGCAAAACGTTCGATTTGACCTTGGCGAATAACATGCTCAACCGCTTGCAAGCTCATTTGGTGGAGATCAATTGTCGCTTGTTCTAAGACATCAATTTGCGCGGCGGTAAAGCGATAGGTGTAACGCTCATCCCAGTACAAGCCATCAATAGAATGGTAGCTAAATCCTAGATCTTCAAATTGTCTTTGCCAGTTTGTACGTGGCGTTAATGATTCGCGAATCATGCGCTTTAGCCCCCGCCAGAAAAACCACGTGAGCTTGAACCAAATCCACCGCGGCTAACGCTGCGAGTGATGCTGCGACTTACCGCGCGATCGCTCAATTGAGAGCTGGCGCCTGTAAAGCGATTACCAAGAATATTACGTTGAGCGACATCACGCTGCCCTTCGTAATAGCTTGGTCCCCAATAACGCCCACTATAAATGTGACCACCTGAGTAATTGCCGGTATTTGCTATCGCATTACTATTTGGTGGCGCGGGTTGGGGTTGGCAAGGATCTGTGCTGCCCCAATCTTCTTTGCAATCTTCCAGACTTTTGTATTCATCGCGAACACTCGCGAGATTATTCGTTTCACCACCACAGCCGCTTAAACCTGCTACTGCAGCCGAAGTTGCTAGAACCAGTGGCAGCGTTTGCGAACTACGGCGTTTAAGTTTTTGGTTTGTGCTCATGAGCACTCCTTTTTCTCTTCGAGGAAATTAGATTTGAGTTGACTCGTTATTGTAATGTGCCGATCTTTGCTTGTGATGGTGTTCCTTATTTTGTTTTACCGTTGTTGGTTGGCTGTTGTTTCTTGGTTTGTATTTGGTTTTTTTACTTCAACTCAGCTAGGAAATAAACTGGCGTGTCGCGCCACGCTGTAGAACTGCAATTGCGAAATGCCTTGTGCTTCTAGGCGATCTCGAATGGTCGCTTGATCGAGCAGCTTGGGATCCGTTGTCGCTAATATTGCATGTGATTTGCTGGCAATCGCCATTCCCCACATGGCGCCATACAGAGGAATAAAAACGGAGTAGGGACTGACTATATCAAACACGATTTGCAGACGATCGAGTGTAGTTTGATGGCGCGCTTGATGATAGAACTCACTGCCCAAATGCAAAACAATAGCGCCCCCGTTATTCAATCGTACATAACAAGCGCGGAAAAACTCTTCGCTCATACATGACTCTGATAGATTGTTGCCATTCGGCGCAATGGGGTCGGTGAGATCCAATAGGATCAAATCGTAAAGTTCATGACCGTTTTCTTGATTCTCTTGGATGAAAGCAAAGCCATCGGTGTGAATGATACTTACCTTAGGCGAGTCAAACGCATTTTGATGAATAGTCGCTAAATGCTGCCGAGAGAGAGCAATCACTTGTTCATCGATTTCACAAAGGGTGATGTTTTGTATGCTGCGGTATTTTAATAATTCTTCAGTTGAGCCGCCATCTCCACCGCCAATAATCAATGCATTTTTTGGATTACCATGCGAGATCGCGGCCGGATGTACAAGAGCTTCGTGATAATAAAACTCATCTTTTTCCGACGTCATCATGGCGCCATCGATGCGCATGATTTTGCCGAACTCCGGTGTGTCCGCGATTTGAATGAGCTGATAAGGACTTTGAACTTCGGCAAGCACTTCGCCAATCTGTGTTTGCATAGTCGTGTAAGGGCTTAAATATTCTACTGCTTGAGCAACCTCGTTAGATGGTGCTAAACCTCGTTGCAATTCTTGACGCGAAACGTGTTGTGGTTGAAAAACGGCAATCAATCGGTCGACGATGTCACGTGCTTTCGCGCTATTGTCGTTTTCAAAATTGCAGACATAGACATCTAAAGTGACCGCTTGACGTTCTGGCCAAGTGTGAATCGCGACGTGTGATTCAGCCAAAAGTAGGGTGCCAGTTACGCCAGCGGCACTCCCATCCTGATGCGTAAATGCATGAAACTTCTCGCCCACGATCGTCAAACCTGCTTGCTTGGTGTGATCACGAACTAATTCACTCAAGCGATTTTCTTCGTATAACAGCGTGGGATCGCATCGACAATCAAAGCAATCCGCAGTGAGGTGCAAACCTTCCATAAATCCGTCTAAAAATGATGTGAAAGTCGCAATTGTATTCTGTGACGCGCTGCTCTGGTAAAATAACGGACTTTATGGAATGAAACGATAATTTTAGAGCAAGTTATTTGCCTCGCATCTAGGATAAAGCCAGTTTCATTCACCTGCTCGATTTTATAAACTTACCTCTTCTGCCGCTATGACATCCACTTTCCAGCCTGAAAATACTTCCAAGATGGCCAATGCGATTCGCGCATTGTCTATGGACGCTGTTCAAAAAGCCAACTCTGGTCATCCAGGTGCTCCTATGGGGATGGCTGAAATCGCAGTGGCATTGTGGGCAGGTCACTATCGCCATAATCCAACCAATCCAAAATGGGTAAATCGTGATCGTTTCGTGTTGTCGAACGGCCATGGCTCGATGTTGCATTATTCTTTGTTGCATTTGACTGGCTACGATTTGCCGATGTCTGAGATCAGCAATTTCCGTCAATTGCATTCGAAAACGGCTGGGCATCCTGAAGTTCACATCACTCCTGGTGTGGAAACAACCACAGGTCCACTCGGTCAAGGTATTACCAATGCAGTTGGTATGGCATTAGCTGAAAAATTACTCGCTGCAGAATTCAATGTTGACGGTGCAAATATTGTTGATCACCGTACTTATGTTTTCATGGGTGATGGTTGTTTGATGGAAGGCATTTCGCACGAGGCATGTTCATTAGCTGGCACGTGGAAATTGAATAAATTAACGGCATTCTGGGATGACAATGGCATCTCGATTGACGGTCATGTAGAAGGTTGGTTCACTGACGATACACCAGCACGCTTTGAAGCTTATGGTTGGAATGTAATTCGTGCTGTCGATGGTCATAATGTCGATGCGGTCAATCAAGCAATCGTCGCTGCGAAAGCTTCTGATAAGCCAACTTTGATCTGCTGCCGTACCGTGATCGGTAAAGGTTCGCCGAATATGGAAGGCACGCACAATGTGCATGGCGCTGCTTTGGGTGACAAAGAAGTCGCTGCGGTACGTGCGAATATTGATTGGAACTATCCACCGTTTGAAGTTCCTGCAGACGTTTACAATGCATGGGATGCTAAAGCCGATGGCGCGAAAGCAGAAACAGAATGGAATGCAGCATTTGCTGCTTACAGCGCGGCTCAACCAGCGAAAGCGGCTGAATTGACGCGTCGTATGAATAATGTGTTGCCGACTAATTTCGATGATGTCGTGAAAGCCGCTTTAGCAACAGTAGTCGAGAAAAAAGAAACGATCGCAACGCGTAAAGCTAGTCAAAATGCGATTCAAGCTTTTGCCCCAAGCTTGCCAGAATTCCTCGGTGGTTCTGCCGATTTGACAGGGTCGAATCTGACTAACTGGAAAGAGTGCGTAGCTGTACGCGCAAATCAAGCTGGCAATCACATCAATTATGGCGTGCGTGAATTCGGTATGAGCGCGATCATGAATGGTATCGCTTTGCATGGCGGTTACTTACCATTTGGCGCGACTTTCTTGACTTTCTCAGACTACAGCCGCAATGCGATTCGTATGGCTGCGTTGATGAAAATCCGCACTTTGTTCGTGTTCACGCATGATTCAATCGGTCTCGGTGAAGATGGTCCTACGCATCAATCCGTAGAACATATCTCCAGCATGCGTTTGATCCCGAATTTGGATAACTGGCGTCCATGCGATACGACTGAATCGACAGTAGCTTGGGCTGAAGCCATCAAACGTGCTGATGGCCCATCGACTTTGATTTTCTCACGTCAGAATTTGCCGTTCCAAGAACGTACTTCGCAACAAGTTGCCGACATCGCACGTGGTGGCTACATTTTGCAAGACGCACCGAATGCGAAAGTGGTGTTGATTGCGACCGGTTCTGAAATTGAACTCGCAGTTAAATCCGCCGCCGAATTGGCTACGCAAGGTATTCCAGCACGTGTCGTGTCTATGCCTTCGACTGACGTATTTGATCGTCAGGATAAGGCTTATCAAATGAGTGTATTGGGCAAAGGTTTGCCACGCGTGGCGATCGAGGCTGGTGTGACAGCGTTCTGGCATAAATATGTAGGCTTAGAAGGCGCTGTGGTCGGTATCGATACCTTCGGTGAATCTGCACCAGCAGGCGTTTTGTTTAAATACTTTGGCTTCACGGTAGAGAACGTGGTGGCAAAAGTGAAATCTGTTTTAGCTTAAGTCAGTTTATTTTGACCACGCGCAAGTGATCCAGACTCAATATGAATAAAATCAAGGAAATCCAATTACGTCGTGCCACAGTCGCCGATGCGGAAGCGATAGCAGCAATACGCATCGAAGGCTGGCGCACGACTTATCGCGGCATGATCCCTGATAGCTATCTTAATGAGATGGACATGAACGAAAACGTACTGCACTGGCGTGCGATTTTGCAAGCATTGCCTGTGAAAGAAGACAGCTTGTGCGTGTATGTGGCGGTTAGTGAAGATGAAATCGTTGGTTTTGTTTCGGCGATGAAGTTATCTGAACCGAAGTTGGACAAAGATGGTGAAATCAATGCGATCTATATTCGACCACAATGGCAACGTTGTGGGATAGGTAAGCGCATGTTGCACAAAGCGGCTCGATCCTTACAAGCGATGGGTTGCGGTAGTTGTGTGATTTGGGTGATTGACGGCAATTCCCAAGCGCGCAATTTTTACGAAGAACTCGGTGGAGAGATCCTCATCGAGCAAGATTTTAGCTGGGATGGATTAGACCTTACCGAAGTTGGTTATGGTTGGAGTGATTTGAGCGTGATGATGGCGTCGGCTGATGCCTTGCCATTTCCGAAGGCGCTTCAATGATTTGTTGTTGAAGCGGGAAAACTTTTTAGCCGCAGAGGCGCAGAGCACGCAGAGTTTTTTTTAGTCATTCTCTGCCTACTCTGCGCCTCTGCGGCGAGATGTTAAGATTTTTTTGTGTTTTATTTTTTGTTGCTGTTTGTCTTTTTGGAGATTGAACCATGACGATTCGCGTCGCAATTAACGGCTATGGCCGTATCGGTCGTAACATCCTTCGTGCACATTACGAAGGTGGTAAGTTTAAAAATGAAATTCAAATCGTTGCAATTAACGATTTGGGTAACGCAGAATCTAACGCGCATTTGACACGTTATGACACAGCCCACGGTAAGTTCCCAGGCACAGTCACGGTCGAAGGCGACACAATGATCGTCAATGGCGACAAGATCAAAGTATTCGCGGAACGTAATCCTGCAAATATTCCTTGGGGTGAATTGGGCGTGGACGTGGTATTGGAATGCACTGGCTTCTTCACGACTAAAGAAAAAGCATCCGCACACATCGCTGGCGGCGCAAAGAAAGTCATCATCTCAGCACCAGGTGGCAAAGACGTTGATGCAACGATTGTTTACGGCGTGAATCACGGCGTATTGAAAGCAACTGACACCGTTATTTCTAACGCATCTTGCACAACAAACTGCTTAGCGCCATTGGCAAAACCATTGAACGATGCGATCGGTATCGAAAGCGGCTTGATGACAACGATCCACGCTTACACTAACGATCAAGTGTTGACAGACGTGATGCACGAAGACTTACGTCGTGCGCGTTCTGCAACAATGAGTATGATCCCAACCAAAACTGGCGCAGCTGCAGCGGTTGGTTTGGTACTGCCAGAGTTGAATGGTAAATTGGATGGCTACGCAATGCGCGTTCCAACCATCAATGTTTCTGTGGTTGATTTGACTTTTATCGCTAAGCGCGACACAACAGTTGCTGAAATCAATGAAGTATTGAAAGCCGCTTCTGAAGGTGCTTTGAAAGGTATTTTGGATTACAACACAGCGCCTTTGGTCTCTGTTGACTTCAATCACAACCCAGCATCATCAACTTACGACGAAACATTAACGAAAGTGAATGGCCGTTTGGTGAAAGTATCTAGCTGGTACGACAACGAGTGGGGTTTCTCCAACCGTATGTTGGATACGACAGTGGCATTGATGAGTGCAAAATAATTTGCATTTGTTTATCGCAAGTAACAAGTAGTAAACAAAAAGCCCCGAACTTTCGGGGCTTTTGTGTGTCAGAAGAATGTGCTGTTCATTTTAGGAGTTCATCATGGATCTAAGTCCACGCAAACTAATCGCCGATAATAAAACCTTCTTGTTATTTGTTGCAGGCATGATTTTGATGCGTAGCGCTCTTGCTGATTGGTATGTCGTGCCATCAAGTTCGATGTATCCGCATTTGCTCGAGGGCGATCGCGTGATTTCCAACCGGATAGCGTATGACATAAAAGTGCCGTTTACTGATGTGATTTTGAAACAAGTTGGTGCGCCAGAGCGTGGTGATATCGTGACGTTTAGTTCACCAGCTGACGGCGTACGTTTGATTAAACGTGTGATTGGTTTGCCTGGTGATGTGGTGGAAATGCGTGATCAGAAATTGATTATCAATGGGCTACCTGCTGACTATGCGCAAATTGAAGAACCAGATCCGAGTTTCTTGACGCCTAAGCGGGAATACCCAAATCAGCAGTTGATGTACACAGAGTCACTAGGTAATTTGCACCACAATATTATCGTGATGCCAGAGCGTGCAGCGCTACGCTCATTTGATCCTGTCACGGTGCCAGCTGGGCACTATATGATGTTGGGTGATAATCGCGACAACAGCAATGATTCGCGTTTTTATGGATTGGTGAAACGTGAATTAATCACGGGTAGAGTTAAACGTCTGATGTTCTCACTTGATTACGACAATTATTATTTGCCTCGTATCGAGCGGATTGGCGCGAAACTCGACCATTAACATTATTTAGCTAATTTAGGAATATAACCAAGTGCCGCTGAAATTTGTTCAGCGGTGCTGATCAAATCTCCCAACCACGCTTCCTGCAGGCGATCTGCTGGTGCAGAAATCGATAAACCTGCGATCATTTTTCCGCTGTCATCATGAATGCCTGCAGCCATACAGCGTACACCTAGTTCTAATTCCTCATTATCTCGCGCATAACCATTGCTGCGCACGGATGCTAATTCACGTTCTAGTTTAGCGACATCGGTGATCGAATTTTTGTTATGTCCAGCCAAGCCAGTGCGTGTGATGTAAGCACGCAGAGCCTTCGGTTCGTCTATCGATAGAAATAATTTGCCGGTGGAAGTTAAATGTAATGGTGCTCGACCACCAATCGCACGGACAACCTGCATCCCCGAGCGTTCTGAAAAGGCACGATCAATGTAGACAATTTCGTCTCCTTGACGTACGGACAAATTAATCGTTTGATTGGTAATGCGATGCAAGTTGCGCATAAATTCTAATGCCGCTTCACGCACATCGAGACGACTCTTAACGATATTGCCAAGTTCCAGTAGTCGCATGCCAAGGCGATACGTGCCAGTATCGGCGCGATCGACGAAGCGGGTAATACACAGATCATTCAAAATACGATGCGCGGTGGACGGATGTAAGCCAGTCACACTGGCGAGTTCTTTCAGACTAACAGGATCATGATAGCGAGACAGCGCATCTAATAATGAGACCATGCGCTCGATCACTTGTATCGAAGTTTTTTCAGCTGAGATGGGAGCGTCGTTTTTCATAATGTGGATGGTGCATTGCAATAAATCTCTTTATACCACGATGTGAAATGACTGTGTTGAACTAAAGTCTCTATTTTGATACGTCAAGCTGCTACGCAAACTGATCGTGTAAATAGGAGTATTAAAAATTACATATTTTTAAACCGCGATTTGCATTGAGATGTTGTGTTGGAAATTTCACTTTTTGTGGAGAGTTTTCATATTGCTGTTTTTTTTAACGCATGCTTATTGCTTCGGTGTAATATGCGTGAGAGATATCCTGCTTGCATAAAATGGAAGGTAGTCGGTTTCGGTAGACTCCCCCCAGTGATAGTCTTCTATCTCCATTCTCATGTTATATCTTGTGCTTCATTTTTTTGAATAAAGGAAATGTAGTTTATGCCGAATGCCCCATACCCATCATCAAAATTAGCACCATGGAAAATTCTCTTGGTTGATGATGAGCCAGATATTCATGATGTTACCAAATTAACCCTGCATCGCTTTCAATTGGATGGTAGGCGACTGCAATTTTTTGATGCTTATAGTGGTCCTGAAGCGAAAGCAATTTTAAGTCGCGAGCCTGACATTGCTCTTGTGTTTCTTGATGTGGTGATGGAAGCGGAAAACAGTGGCTTAGAAGTGGCACGTTGGATGCGTCAAGATTTAAAAAATCAATTCACCCGGATTGTCTTGCGTACTGGACAGCCTGGACAGGCGCCAGAAGAAAGCGTCATCGTTGATTACGATATCAATGACTATAAAGAAAAAACTGAACTCGACCGCACCAAGTTGTTTACGACGACATTTGCCGCTTTGCGTGCCTATCGTGACATCTATACCGTGGAAGAAGCGCGCCGTTTTCAAGTCACCTATAGAGAGGGCTTAGAGCGAGTAATTGAAGCCTCAGCGCATATTTATCAGCAGAGAAATATGCATGACTTTGCCAATGGTTTGTTGCAGCAAGTGGTCGCTTTACTGCGATTGGAAAAAAGCATGTTGTTGCGTCTGCGAGGTGCCAGTGGTGTTTCAGGTGAAAATTCCTATGAAGTCTTGGCGAAGATCGGCAATTTTGATGATGACGAACAGTTGTTTAATCAAGAATTACTCGAACACTTACAGCAAGTAACTGTGAACCGCATTTCGCATTTGTTTGGTGATACTTATGTTGGCTATTTTCCAAATGAGAGTGGGAAGGCCTCGCTATTAGTGTTGAAAGGCGTCGAAAGCGTTAGTGAAATTGATGCGAAATTATTGGAAGTTTTTTCTTCCGGTGTGGCGATTGCCTTTGACAATATTTTGCTTAATCAAGAAATTAGCGACACACAAGGTGAGTTGATCATGCGGCTCGGTGATGTGGTCGAATCTCGATCTTCAGAAGCGGGCAATCATGTGCGACGGATGTCGGAGATTTGTCATTTAATCGCTTTAGCGTCTGGCATGGATCCTGATGAAGCGGCAATTCTCAAACAAGCCGCACCTATGCACGATATCGGTAAGATCGCGACACCAGATGCAGTTTTGCTCAAGCCTGGTAAACTGGATCAGGGCGAGTGGGATATTATGAAAATGCATCCGGAAGTCGGGAGGGGGTGCGGATAAAATCTTGGACTACTTTTGGGAGTGGTTCATGTACTCATATGAAGAACGTCTTCGGGCGGTGAAGCTATACATTAAACTTGGCAGGCGCTGTAAAGCGACGATTCGCCAATTGG